>NZ_JAXOJS010000005.1:0-580926 GCF_036663875.1 Sphingomonas sorbitolis
TCATTCAGACACCCTACCCGACCAAAGCCAGACAGAGTGTCCATTACATATGGAATATGTGAAGGACATATGAGAACGACTTAGCTTTAAACGATACTCCGGAGCCTTGAGGACCCCGGAAACCGCAAGCCGCCGCCCACATGTCCCTTCATCTTAACCTACAATGTCAAAGAGCCGACAAAAATACCGACACTCGCATAACCCTCCCTTCCGAGAAAGCTTGCAGCATCTGGTTTTTTGCGACCGCGGCGTCCAGACCGTGTGGTCGTTCGCTGCGGTGACACCCCTCTAAGCGGGGTTCCGATTCGCGTCAAACACAATCTTTCACATTTGTGGCAATTTTCTTGAGTTGGCGCGTTTATGACGCCCCACACCCCCCGGCCGGTGCTGACGAAGCGCTTGTAACTGCACTTCATTCCGCCGCCGGAGATCGCCAAAGGACGCCCCCGCGTCCTGTGGCACGCACCATCCGTCTTTAGGGCCTCGCCTTAAGCGCTTGTGAAGGCCCATATCGCTACATGCCCGATACGATGGATACCGCGATCCCTGCCCCCCCGCCGGCGAACGTGCCCGAGACCCTGTCGGCGCCTGGGTCCTCGGACGCGCCGGGCGCGCTCTCCGGACCGACCTCGCTCGCCGGGCAGGTCCGCAGCGCGCTCATATGGCGATCGGGCAGCCAAATCGTCGCGCAGATGGTTCAGTGGTGCGCGACCTTCCTAGTTATCCGCATCTTGGCGCCTGCCGATTACGGCCTGTTCGCGATGTGTCAGGTGGTTCTCACCTTCATGGCGATGCTCAACGGCTATGGCTTGGCGAGCGGGCTGATCCAGCAAAAGGAGATCAGCGAGCGCGAAGTCCGGCAGCTGTTCGGGATGCTGATCGTTTTGAACGTCGGGCTTGCCGTCGCGCAGCTCTCACTCGCACCACTCGCCTCCGCCTATTATCGCCAGCCGATCGTCGGCGACATGCTCCGCGTCCAAGCGCTGCTCTATCTGACGACCCCCTTCATCGCGCTCCCGTATGCGCTGCTCTCGCGGGCGATGGATTTCCGTCACCAGGCCAAGGCTAACATCACCGCGTCGATCGCCTCGGCCAGTGCGGCGCTCGGCGGTGCGCTCTATGGTCTCGGGGTATGGACTTTGGTGCTGGCGCCGATCGTGCTGTTTAGCGTGCGCGGCGCGATGATGACGTGGAGCGCGCGGTCGCTGGTCTGGCCGAGCTTTGACTTTCGCGGCGCCGGGACGATCGCGCGTTATGGCGGGGTGATGGCCGCGGGGCAGCTGTTCTGGTTCCTGCAGAGCCAGACCGACGTGTTCATCGCCGGGCGCAGCTTTTCGCCGCACATGCTCGGCATCTATACGACCAGCCTGTTCCTCACGCAGATCTTCGTCTCGAAATTCGTGCCGCCGCTGAACGAGGTCGCCTTCTCCGCCTATGCGCGGATGCAAGCCGATCCCGCCGCGATCGGGCGCGCGTTCGTGAAGGGGGTGCGGATGGTGATGATCGTCGCGATGCCATTCTACATGGGGCTGGCCGCCACCGCCGAGCCGCTGGTGCTGACTGTGCTGGGCGACAAATGGCGCGAGACGGCGCCCATCGTCCACCTGCTCGCGCTGGCGATGCCGTTCATGACGTTGCAGGTGTTGTTCACGCCAGCATCGGACGCGCGCGGCCGTCCGGGAATCGGCGTCCAGAACGGCGCGGTCGGTGCAATGATCCTGACCACGGCGTTTCTGGTCGGCGTGCAATGGGGCCCTACCGGCATGGGCATCGCGTGGATCACCGCGTATCCGCTCTACCTGGCGATCAGCGCATGGCGGACGCTGCCGGTAATCGGGGTGCGCGCGCGAGACGTGGCGCGGGCGGTCGCATCACCGGCGCTGGCGGCGATCGCGATGGCGCTGATCGTCGGCCTGGTGGATCGCGGCCTGCCGCCGCTCGACGCGCATTGGCGGCTGGTGGTTCTCGTAGCTATCGGCGCAGCGGTCTATGCGGCGTCGATGCTGATCTTTGCGCGGGCGACGGTGCGCGAACTGATCGCCGTGGTGCGAAAGCAACCTGTCGCCGCCTAGTTTAGCCCCCTGATCTAGGCGGACTGAATGTATTCGCGCATCGCTGCGGCATCGGCTTCGATCCGGTCGATGCGGTATTTGACCAAGTCGCCGATCGAGACGAAGCCGACCAGCGTGTCGCCGTCGATCACCGGCAGATGGCGGATGCGGCGCTGAGTCATCAGCGACAGCGCGCCGATCGCGGACTCGTTCGGCCCGACCGACTTCACCGCGGTAGTCATCACATCGGCGATCCGCCGGTCCAGCGCCGCGGCCCCGTCCGATTGCAGGCAGTGGATGACATCGCGTTCGGAGAATATGCCGACCACCCGGTCGCCATCGAGCACCGGTGCCGCGCCGATCCGCTTCTCTGCGAGCAGCGCCACCGCCTCCGCCACAGTCGAGTCCGGGTGTAGCGACTCTATGCCGCCCTTTCGGTCCTTCAGGATCGCCGCGATCGTCATCTTCGCCTCTCCTCATATGCGCCTGGTGCGCCTGACTTGAGGAAACCATGTTTGCGCGGCAATGTGAAGCGATGACCGATCGACTGCCTGAACCACCGGCCGGGTTGGACGACCCGCATTATGCGGCGTTCGCATGGGCGCGGTTTCGCGCGATCATGGCGTGGATGGTGCTGGCGGCGGCGATCTGCGTCGCGGCGGTGATTGCGGCGATGGCGCACCTGCAGGGGCCGCTGCATCTGGTGACGATGCTCGCGGTGATCGGCGGGGTCGGCGGATCGGTGATGATGGCCGGGCTGCTGATGGGGCTCGCGTTCCTGAGTTCGGGAAGCGGGCATGACGAGGATGTCGCGCGGATCGATTGAGCGGACGCCGATCATGACGTCGATCAGACGTCGAACATGACAAAGGCCGGTGTCGCGTGACGCGGCACCGGCCTTATCAGGTCTCAGCTATACCCCGGACCAGTCCGGGATGACGGCTTCAGCCTGCGACCTCATCCGGTACCGCACGAACGCGGCGACGGCGGGGCTTTTCTTCCGGCGCCGCATCGGTAACGGTCGCTTCGGCCGCCGGCGTTGGCGCCGGCGCGGGCGTTATGGCCGAGATGCCGAGCGATGGCGGCAGGCGGTCCGCATCGAATGCGGTCGGTGCTGCATCTTCGGTCGCAACGGGTGCGTCGAGGCTGCGATCGCGGCGCGGACGACCGCGACGGCGGGGCTGCTCCTCGGTGGCCGCGGCGACAGGCGTCGTCGTCTCGACGGCTTCGATCGGCTGGGCAACCTGCTCCGAGGCTTCGGTTACCGAACGGACCGCGTCGGCTTCCGAATCCTGGTTGGCGTTGGCGACCTGGACGCTGGTGCGCGGCGTGCGACGGATCGTCTCACGCTGCGGCGCATCGCGGTAGTCCGAGCGGGGCTCGCGGACCTGCTCGTCGCGGGGCTGGGTCTCGCGCGATTGGTTCTCACGGGCCTGGTTCTCACGGGCCTGGGCCTCGCGCGCCTGACCCTGCTCTTCGCCGCTACGCTCGTCGCGCTGCTGCGTATCGCGGGGAGCGTTGCGCTGGTTGCGCTGGCCTTCGCCACGAACGCGGTCTTCGCGCTGACCTTCGTTGCGCGACTGGCCCTCGTTACGCTGACCCTCGTTACGCTGACCCTCGTTACGCTGACCTTCGTTACGCTGACCTTCGTTACGCTGGCCCTCATAACGGGCGTTCTCGTACCGCGGGCGCTCTTCGCGCTGGGGCCGGTCGTCGCGCTGCGGACGATCTTCGCGGGTCTGCGTGTCGCGATTCTGGCGGGGCGCGTTCTGGTACTGGCCGTTCTGGCCGCCATTCTGCTGCTCAGCCGAAGCCTGCCCCTGCTGCTCGCCGGAGCGGATCGGTTCGCCCTCGTCGCCATAATCGTCGTCGCCGTCGAGATCGAACGGCTGCTGGCGGCGCGGCTGCTGCTGCGCCTGCGGCTGGCTCTCTTCGAAGCGGGCGCGGGTTTCGCTCAGGACGCGGAAATAATGGTCCGCGAACTGGAGGTAATATTCGATGTTGACGCGGTCGCCCTGCTGCTGCGCGTCGCGCGCGAGGTTCTTGTACTTCTCGTACAGCTGGCTCGCGTTGCCGCGCGCGCGGCTGTCGATGCGGTTGCCGGTATCGCGACCACCCTGGCCACCGCCGCCACCCTGGCGTTGACCGCCACCACTACCGCCGCCGCCATTATTATTGTTGCCACGACCGCGACGGCGGCCGGCTTGCCGGTTGTTGATCAAGCTTGTGTCCTCAGTCGTCGAACCAAAATCTGGTCGTGCTCCGAAATGCGGTGCAAACCCCCGTCGCGCACCGACGATCTAGACGAGATCGGTGCGTCGAACTTGCCAGGGCCGCCGGACTGCAGCGACCTCAAAGCGAAGGATGCGGGTCATCGCTCTAAACCGACCAATCGTCGAGAGTGCGTGCCCCTGCCCGCGTGATAGCGGCCGCAAGGGACCTACTACAAGCGAAATGTGAGGTTTAGCGCCATATTGTTCAAGTCGCGGGGGCGTAGGTTGCGACTAACGCACGCGCGTTGCCGCCATAGTCGTGGTGGAGCGCGACGTGCAGGCCCTGCGCTTCGAGCAGCGCGGTGACGGGGGCGGCCTGCGTCGAACCGATCTCGATCACCGCCGCGCCGCCGGGGGCGATCAAGGCGGGGAGTTGTTCGGCGAGGATCCGGTAGTCGTCTAGCCCGTCTGCGCCGGCGAAGAGCGCGGCGTGGGGTTCGTGGTTATGGACTTCGGCTGGGAGGCGTTCGTCGGTGGCGATGTAGGGCGGGTTGGCGAGGATCAGGTCGAACTGGCCGACGATCGCGCTGGCCCAGCTGCCGCGGATGAAGTGGGTGCGGTCGGCCATGCCGAGGGTTGCGGCGTTGGCGCGGGCGTAGGCGAGCGCTTGGGGGGAATAGTCTACGCCGAGGCCTTGCGCCGGCCATTCGTCGAGCGCGGCGAGGAGTAGCGTGCCGGGGCCGGTGCCGAGGTCGAGTATCGTTGCGGGGGGGCGCCCGGCGAAGTGCGCTTGGGCGGCGATCAGGAGGGTTTCGCTGTCGGCGCGGGGGACGAGTGCGCCGGGGCCGACGGCGAGGTCGATCGACCAGAAGCCGCGGGTGCCGGTGATGTAGGCGATCGGCTCGTGGTTGAGCCGGCGTTCGACTAGCGCGGGGAAGGTGTCGGGGACGGTGTAGCGCGTCGGGTCGAGGAGGATCGCGTTGCGCTCGACGCCGAGCGCGTGCGCCATCAGGAGTTCTGCGTCGAGGCGTGGGGTGGCGGAGAACGCGAACCGCGCAGCGGCAGAGGTGATGGCCAAACTTACCCCCCCGCCCGCTTGCGGGAGGGGGTTGGGGGGTGGGCACGCGCTCACCGCGTACGAACCGGCTGCGATGGATCGAAAGACCCGAACGCAACGCACGTTTGGAACCAGTCGCGAGCCCACCCCCCGGCCCCCTCCCGCTTGCGGGAGGGGGGGAAGTAGGGACGCTCAGCCATCTAGCTGCGCCAGGCGGTCCGCTTCGTCCTGCGCGACCAGCGCGCCGATCAGTTCGTCCATTTCGCCCGCGACGATCTCCGGTAGGCGGTGCAGCGTCAGGTTGATGCGGTGATCGGTCACGCGGCCCTGCGGAAAATTATACGTCCGGATTCGCTCCGAACGATCGCCCGAGCCGACCATCGATTTCCGCGCGCCTGCCCGCTCGGCATGCAACCGGTCGCGCTCGGCCTCGTAGAGGCGTGTCCGCAGCACGCGCAAAGCCTTGGCCTTGTTCTTGTGCTGCGACTTCTCGTCCTGCTGGATCACCGTCAGCCCGGTCGGGATGTGGACGATCCGCACCGCGCTGTCGGTGGTGTTGACCGACTGACCGCCGGGGCCCGACGAGCGATAGACGTCGATCCGCAGGTCTTTGTCGTCGATCTTGACGTCGACCTCCTCCGCTTCGGGCAGCACCGCGACGGTCGCCGCCGAGGTGTGGATCCGGCCGCCGGCCTCGGTCGTCGGAACGCGCTGGACGCGGTGGACGCCGCTTTCGAACTTGAGTTTCGCGAAGACGCCCTGCCCGGTGACGCTGGCGACGACTTCCTTGAACCCGCCCGCGTCCGACGACGATCCGGAGATCATCTCGACCCGCCAGCCCTGCGATTCGGCATAGCGCTGGTACATCCGGAACAGGTCGCCCGCGAACAGCGCCGCCTCGTCGCCACCGGTGCCGGCGCGGACTTCGAGCATCGCCGAGCGCTCGTCGGCGGAGTCGCGCGGCAACAGCGCGAGCGCGAGTTTGCGGTCCGCGGTCTCGAGCAACGTGCGGTTCTCGTGCAGCTCGTCCGACGCCATCGCGCGCAGTTCGTCGTCGGCATCCTCGGCCATGAACGCGAGGCTTTCGGCCTCCTGGCGCAACCGGCGCACCTCGGTGGCGGCCTGCGCGACGGGTTCGAGCTCGGCATATTCCTTCGACACCGCGACGAAGCGGTCCGAGGAGAGGTCACCGGTCGACATCAGCGCCTGCAGCTCGTCACGCCGCGCCTCGATCGCGCGGATGCGGTCGGGGGAGATCTGGGTCATTCTCCCGCCCCCTTATCCGTCATCCCAGCGAAAGCTGGGATCTCACTGGGGCGGGTGCTGCGTCCGCCCACCGGGATATCCCAGCTTTCGCTGGGATGACGGGTGTGGAGGGAGCCGGCAGACGGCGCGACGTTCAACGCAGCGCCTCCGCCAGATTTGCGAACGCGACTTCGGCTTGCGTGCCCGCGCCAAGGGTCTTCACCGCAGCAACACCCTTGGCGAGTTCGTCGTCGCCGATAATGATCGCAAACCGTGCACCGAGCGCATCCGCCTTCGCCATCCGCGCCTTCATCTTACCCTTATACGCCATCTCGACCGCCACGCCTGCACGCCGCAGATCGGCAACGATACCGGTCGCGCGGGTTTCGGCTTCGGCACCCATCGGCACAACGACCGCATCGATCGTTGCCGCCGCCGGCTCCTCCAACAGCATAGCCAGCCGCTCGACACCAGCAGCCCAACCCACGCCCGCCGTCTCCGGCCCGCCGAGCGAGCCGATCAACCCGTCGTACCGGCCGCCCGCGAGCACAGTTCCCTGCGAGCCCAACCGGTCGGTCACGAACTCGAACGCGGTGTGGCGATAATAATCGAGGCCGCGGACGAGGCGCGCGTTGCGCTCCCACGCGACACCCGCCGCGTCGAGCCCGGCTGTCACCGCCTCGAAGAACGCGCGTGCCTCGGGCGTCAGATATGCGTCGATATCCGGCGCGCTGTCGGCGATCGGGCGGTCGCGTGGGTCCTTCGAGTCGAGGATTCGCATCGGGTTCTTCTCGAGCCGGGTCAGGCTGTCCTCGGACAGTTCGCCGCGATGCGCCTCGAAATGCGCCACCAGCGCCTCGCGCCATGCGTCGCGCGTCGCCGCGTCGCCCAGCGTGTTGAGCTGCAACGTCACGCCCTCGGAAATGCCGAGTTCACGCAGCAACTGATCCGCGAGCACGAGCAGTTCGACGTCGGCTGCCGGTTCGGCCGCCCCTATCACCTCGGCGTCGATCTGGTGGAACTGGCGGAAGCGCCCCTTTTGCGGGCGCTCGTAGCGGAACACCGGCCCGCTGGTGGTGAGCTTCAGCGGCGCGAACTGCTGCCAGCCCTCGGTAAGGTAGGCGCGCGCGATGCCTGCGGTGAACTCGGGGCGGAGCGTCAGCGAATCCCCGCCGCGATCCTCGAACGTGTACATCTCCTTCGACACGACGTCGGTCGTCTCGCCGAGCGAGCGCGCGAACACCGCCGTCGACTCGAACACTGGAATATCGACGCGCTGGAAGCAATACAGCGCCCGCACGCGCTCGAACGTGGCGAGGACGTGCGCGAACCGGCGCTGCTCGTCGCCGAAAATGTCCTGGGTGCCACGGATGCGGCGCGGGGTTTCTGTCTTGGCCATGATGCGCGCGTATCTAGGCGACGTGCCCGCGAAGCGCTAGCGCTGTGGCATGACCAGCAAAGCCAGATATTGGGGCCTAGGCCAACGCGTTGCCCCGCCGCGCTTCATCCTGTTCGTGCTGGTCTTCGCGATCGGGCTCGCCGCGCTGATCCCACGTATCGGGTTGGGCCGGGGGACGATGGCGGCGTTCGACGTCGCTGCGGTCGTGTTCCTGATCGCGGTTTCGACGCTATTCCGCAACGCCACCGCGGCACGGATGCGCCGCGCGGCGGAAGAGAACGACGCCAATCGCGCGGTGCTGCTCGGGTTCAGCGGTATGATCATGCTCGTCATCCTGGTCGCGGTCGCCAAGGAATTGCAGGGCAAGAACGACGCGGTCGGGATCGCGCTGACGATCGCGACGCTGGCGCTCGCGTGGCTGTTCTCGAACATGATCTACACGCTGCACTACGCGCATCTTTATTATGTCGACGATCCGGATGGGAAGGACGCCAAGGGCCTCGATTTCCCGAGTTGCGACGAGCCCGATTACTGGGACTTCGCCTATTTCGCGTTCACGCTGGGGATGACGTTCCAGACCTCCGACGTGCAGATCACCTCGCGGCGGGTGCGCAAAGCCGCGCTCGGCCAGTGCATGGCGGCGTTCGTGTTCAACATCGGCGTGCTGGCGTTCACGATCAACGTGCTGGGGAGCGGTGGCTGAGGTGAGCTCGTGTCGTCATGCCGGAAGGGCTCCGGCATGACGACATGGCGAAATTATTTCGCCGTCCACTTATCCATCCAGCCGAGCACCTCGCCATACCATTGCCGCGAGTTCTTCGGCTTCAGCACCCAGTGGTTCTCGCCCGGATTGACCAGCAGCCGCGACGGAATCCCGCGCCGCTGGAGCGCGGTGAACGTCGCCAGCCCCTGCGTGTACGGAATGCGGAAATCCTTCTCGCCGGTGATCACCAGCATCGGCGTCTTCCACTTGGCGACGTAATTGACCGGGTTCCATTTCTCGAACGCCTGCGGGTCCTCGTAATAAGCCTTCCCGCCATGCTCCCATTCGTCGAACCAGAGCTCCTCGGTTTCATATGCCATCGCGCGCGCGTCGAACACGCCGTCATGCTGGACGATGCACTTGAAGCGATCGGGCCACTGCCCCTCGATCCAGTTCATCATGTAGCCGCCGTACGACGCGCCGAGCGCACACGCGTTGTCGGCATCGAGCCACGCGAACTTGTCGGTCGCGGCCTTCAGACCCTTTTGCAGATCCTCGAGCGGCCAGCCGCCCCAGTTGTTGCTGATCGCATCGGTGAAGCCCTGGCCGTAGCCGGTCGACCCATGGAAATCGACCGCGACCAGGCCGTAGCCTGCGCCGGCGAACACCGCGGGGTTCCAGCGATACGACCAGCTGTTGTTACTCGATCCCTGCGGGCCGCCATGGACCATGTACGCGATCGGCACTTTCCTCGCGGAACCGTACGGCTTCACCGCATAGCCCCAGACGGTGTCCGCGTTCGCGCCCTTGAAGTTGAACCGCGTGACGGTCGGCATGTCGATCCCGGCAAGCTTCGTCGCGTTGACCTGGGTCAGACGCTGCGGCGCACCGGCGCCTGCGACGCGGTAGAAATCGGCGGGTGCGGTGAGGCTGTCGATCGCTACCACGGGACCGCGCGGGGTAATCGCGACCGCGCTGACATGACCCTCCTGAGTCAGCCGCGTGACCGCACCGGTGGTCGCATCGACGCGAAACAGCGGCGTCTCCTGCGTGTCGTCCGCCGTCACGTAGAGCGACTTCGAATCGGGCGCCCACGCGATCGAACCGACCGAGCGGTCCCAGCGCTCGGTCAGCGACACCGTCTTGCCGCTGGCAATATCGCGCAGCGTCAGTACCTGGCGATCCGCCTCGAACCCCGGCCGCCGCATCGCGAAAAACGCGAGCGTGCGGCCATCGGGCGATACCGTCGGCAGGTTGTCGGTCGCCTTGTTCGCCGCGGTCAGGTTGACCGGCGCCGCAGAGCCGTCCGCCAGCACTGAGAAGATGTCGAGATTGGTCGATAGCGCTTCGATCCGGCCCGCTTCGCGCATCGCGAAATAGACTGTGCGGCCGTCGGGGCTCCACGAGATTTCCTCGCCGCCGCCGTTGGGCTTCGAGGGCGTATCGCCGACCAGCGCGCCGACGATCGCGACGCCGTTGCCGGGTGCGCCCGCGGCGGTCAGCGGCAAGACGAACAGCTGCGATCGTGTGCCATCCGCCCACGTATCCCAATGCCGTACAAACAGCTGGTCATAGGTGCGACCGGCGCCCGCGTTCGGATCCTTCTTCACCATCGCCGGCTCCAAGCTCGGCGCGCCTGGCTTGCGATCCGCCCAGACGAGCAGCTTATCGCCGGTCGGCGCGACCTTAAAGCCGCTGAACCCGCCTTTGAAGCTGGTCAGCTTGCGCGGTGTGCCGCCCGTTACGGGCACCGACCAGACCGCATCTTCGCCGCCCTTGTCCGAGGTGAAATACACCGTGTTGCCGACGATCTGCGGGTCGTTCTCGTTGACCTGCGGATCGGCGAGCAGCTTTACCGGCGTCGCGCCCTGCGTGCTCAGATCGAGACGCCAGAGGTCGTAGCGCCCCTTGTCCGCCGCGAGATCGGTCTCGCGCTGCGCCCAGACGAGCCAATGCCCGTCCTGCGACGCGGTCGGCGCGCCGACGCGGCTGAGCATCGTCACGTCGTCGATGGTGAGTTGCCGGGCGGCGGCGGGGGCACTCGCAAAGGCGAGCACGGCGAGGCTGGCGGAGAGCATGATCTTCATGCGCGTGTGATAGGACGCTTGCGGGATTAGGCGCAATCACCGGGGTTTGGTGACGGATCGATTTGCCTGCGGGATCAAAGACGAGATGGACAGATGCGATAGCGATCCGCAGCGCCTCGCCTCGTCATCCTGACGAAAGTCAGGACCCAGGGTTACGAACGGTGACTTTCGCGGCTCTGAGTCCTGACTTTCGTCAGGATGACGGATGGGGGTTGTCGAACGGAAAGCTATCTTCACTAAAGACACCCCATGCCCCTCAAGCACTCCTTCCCCCCGATCGCCGCGCCCGATGCGCGCCTGCTCGTCCTCGGCAGCCTGCCAGGGGATCGCTCGCTTGCGGCGCAGCGCTATTACGCACATCCGCAGAACCAGTTCTGGCAGCTGATGTCGCCCGTCGTCGGTCGCGACCTCGCCGTGCTGGACTATGACGACCGGCTCGACGCGTTACGCGAGGCCCGCGTCGCGCTGTGGGACGTCATCGGTTCGGCCCGCCGCGCAGGCAGCACCGATGCGGCGATCGTCGATATCGAAGGCAACGACCTCCCCGCGCTGATCGCCACCCTGCCGCATCTCCGCGCGATCGCGTTCAACGGCGGCACCGCGCTCAAGCAAGGCATGAAGCTCCTTGGCCGCGACGTCGCTGGCCCCGAGATCGTCGCGCTCCCATCGAGCAGTCCCCTCCACACCGTCGGCATTGCGGCCAAGCACCCCGCCTGGAGCGCACTGGCGACGTTCCTGCTCGACCCGCCTGCAGAGCGCGCCTAGCCTTCTCGAATGACCAGCCTCTACGACCTCACCGTCCCCGCCTTCCGCCGCGGTTTTGCCAGCCTGTCGACGATCCTGACCGTCGGCGAGACGTTCGCGCGTGACAACGGCATCGCGGAGGCGGACATGCTCGACACCCGGCTGACCGCCGACATGACGCCGCTGACCGCGCAGGTGCAGCGCGCGAGCGACACCGCCAAAGGCGCGATGGTGCGGATCGGCGACATTCCCAATCTCGGCATGGCGGATGACGAAGCCAACTTCGCCGCGCTCCAGCAGCGGATCGTCGCGACGCTCGCGTTTCTCGACACCGTTCCCCGCGCAGCGATCGACGGCAAGGAGGACGCCCCGGTCACACTCGTCACGCCGGGTGGCAGCATCGACTTCACCGGCAAAAGCTACGTGCTCGCCTTCGTCCTGCCCAACTTCTATTTCCACATTACAACGGCCTACGCGCTTTTACGGATGCGCGGCGTGCCGATCGGCAAGATGCATTATCTGGGCCGATAAGCACGGCTGGCCAAACCCCGTGCGGTCCGGCAAGGGCGGCGAATGTCGATCGAAAGCTTCATTTCGCAGTACGGCCTTGCCGCGATCTTCCTCGGCGCAGCGTTCGAGGGTGAAACCAGCGTCGTCACCGGCGGGCTGCTCGCGCACCAGCATCTGGTATCGCTGGTCGGCAGCGCCGCCGCCGCGGTGACCGGATCGTTCTTTGCGGACCAGCTCTTCTTCTTCGCAGGCCGCCGTTATCGCGATACCAAGCGGGTCCGCCGGATCGCCGAAAAGCCCGCCTTCGCCAAGGCGCTCGACACGCTCGATCGACATCCGACGGTGTTCATCCTCGGCTTCCGCTTCCTCTACGGCCTGCGCACGATCAGCCCGATCGCGATCGGTACCTCGCATATCCCCGCGCGCACCTTCGTGGTGCTCAACGCGATCTCGGCGCTGGTCTGGGGCATGCTGTTTACCGGGATCGGCTACGTGTTCGGCGACGGGCTGATCGAGCTGGTTGACAAGGTCATGCCGAAGCAGAAGCTGGTCGGCGTGGCGATCCTGGTCGCGGTCGCGGCAGTGGTGATCACCGCGATCCGCTTCTGGCGGGGCCGCCACGTCCGCAAGGCGAGCGCGACGACCGCCACGTCAAACGCCGTCGTCAGTCGAGATCATTCTCGCTGATCACGACGATCTCCTGGTCGGGATCGCGGGCCAGCGCGACGACGCCGAGGTCGGCGATCTCGTCAAGATGCTGTTTGAAGATCGCCACCGCATCACCCTCCGGCGCCACCGTGCTCAGCGCTTCGAGCACATCATATTGCACCGCGAACTGATAGCGTTCCTCGCTGACTTCGCCCTCGAACTCGACCTGGCGCAGGTCGCTATTGTCCTCAAGGGTCTTCATATCGATGTCCAACCGGTCTTCGGCCATGTTCTACGCTCCTAGATAGATGGCCGTTAAGCGCGGTTGGACGTTCGATGTTCCGTCCTTAAACGTCGAGGTTGGCGACGTTGAGCGCGTTGTCCTGAATGAACTCGCGGCGCGGTTCGACGACTTCGCCCATCAGCTGCGTGAAGATCTCGTTCGCGCTCTCGGCGTTGAGCGCGGTGACGCGGAGCATCGAGCGGACCGACGGATCGAGCGTGGTTTCCCAGAGCTGCTCGGCGTTCATCTCGCCAAGCCCCTTGTAGCGCTGGATCGCGAGACCCTTGCGCCCTGCCGTGAGGATCGCGTCGAGCAGGTGGCTCGGGCGTGAGACCTGCGTCGAGCCGCGTGCGGCAACCGCGGTGACCGAGCCGATCACGCCGGTACCGGCCTCGGTACCTTCCTCAGCCTCGGGCTCTTCAACCTGCGAGGCCTTGCTGGCGGGAACGAGGTTCGAGGTGTGGGCGTAGCTCTCGGCATGCTCGCCCGACAGCGCGTGAAGCTTGCGCGCTTCGGCCGACACCAGGAAGCTGGCCTCGATGATGTGGTGGTCGGTGACGCCGCGCCATGCGCGTTGGAAATGGATGCCGCCGTCTTCGGTCAGTACGGCGGTCCAGCGTGCATCGCCGTCGTCGAGTTCGAGACGCCGCGTAACGATCTCTAGACGCGAGGTGCGGTCCTCGACCGACGCCTCCGGATCGAACACACCGCCGAGCGCGAGTGCCTCGATCATCCCGGCGTCGTAGCGCTTGGGAACGTAGCGCATCAGCGTCCGCATCCGGCGCGCGTGATCGACCAGATCCTTCAGGTCGCGACCCGAACGACCGCCGCCGGGGCCGTCGAGCACCATCGTATTGACGCCTGCATCGACGAGATATTCGTCGAGCGCCGCGTCGTCCTTGAGGTACACCTCGGACCGGCCCTTAGTCGCTTTGTAGAGCGGCGGCTGGGCGATGTAGAGATAGCCGCCCTCGATGATCTTGGGCATGTGACGGTAGAAGAGCGTCAGCAGCAGCGTGCGGATGTGCGCGCCGTCGACGTCTGCGTCGGTCATGATGACGATCTTGTGGTAGCGCAGCTTGTCCGCGTTGAAGTCGTCGCGGATGCCGGTGCCCATCGCGGTGATGAGCGTGCCGATCTCGCGGCTCGACAGCATGCGGTCCTCGCGTGCGCGCTCGGTGTTGAGGATCTTGCCGCGGAGCGGGAGGATCGCCTGGAAATGGCGGTCGCGGCCCTGCTTTGCCGAGCCGCCGGCGGAGTCACCCTCGACCAGGAAGAGTTCGGACTTGGCGGGATCGCGCTCCTGGCAGTCGGCGAGCTTGCCGGGGAGCGAGGCGATGTCCATCACGCCCTTGCGGCGCGTCAGTTCGCGGGCGCGCTTGGCGGCTTCGCGGGCGGCGGCGGCGTCGATGATCTTGGCGACGATCGCTTTCCCGTGCGCAGGGTTTTCCTCGAGCCACTCGGCCATCTTGTCGGCCATGAGGCTTTCCAAGGGCTGGCGGACTTCGGACGAGACGAGCTTGTCCTTGGTCTGGCTGCTGAACTTCGGATCGGGCAGCTTGACCGAGACGATCGCGGTCAGGCCTTCGCGCATGTCCTCGCCGGTGAGCTGGACCTTTTCCTTCTTCAACAGCCCCGATTTCTCGGCGTAGTTGTTGAGCGTGCGAGTCAGCGCAGCGCGGAACGCGGCCATGTGCGTGCCGCCGTCGCGCTGCGGGATGTTGTTCGTGAAGGCGAGGACGTTCTCGTAATACGAGTCGTTCCACTGGAGCGCGACGTCCATCGTGACGTCGTCGCGCGTGCCGCTGATCGCGACGGGCTCGGGCATCAACGGCACCTTGGCGCGATCGAGATACTTCACGAACGCGGCGATCCCGCCTTCGTAATAGAGCTCGACGGTCTTCATCTCCTCGTGCCGCGCGTCGCTGAGGAACAGGCGCACGCCCGAGTTGAGGAACGCGAGCTCACGGTAGCGATGTTCGAGCTTGTCGAAGTCGAAATCGGTGATCTTGAAGGTGGCGGGCGACGGGAAGAAGGTGACGCGAGTACCTTTTTGACCCTCCGTTGCGGGTCCGACGACCTTCAATGGCGCGACTGCGTCGCCGAACGCGAAGCGCATGTAATGCTCCTCGCCGTTGCGCCAGATCGTCAGGTCGAGCCATTCGCTGAGCGCGTTGACGACCGAGACGCCGACGCCGTGCAGGCCGCCCGAGACCTTGTACGCGTTCTCGTCGTTGGTGTTCTCGAACTTACCGCCGGCGTGGAGCTGGGTCATGATGACCTCGGCTGCGGACACGCCTTCCTCGGTATGGATGCCGGTCGGGATGCCGCGGCCATTGTCGGTGACGCTGACCGAGCCGTCAGCGTTGAGGACGATGTCGATCCGGTCGCAATGCCCGGCGAGCGCCTCGTCGATCGCGTTGTCGCTGACCTCGAACACCATGTGGTGGAGGCCCGAGCCGTCGTCGGTATCGCCGATGTACATGCCGGGGCGCTTGCGCACCGCGTCGAGGCCCTTGAGGACCTTGATCGAGTCGGCGCCGTAGTCGCCCATGTTCGGGAGGTTGGGATTATTGGATTCAGGGTTGGATGCCATGACAAGTATATAGGCATCCGGGGGCCGAAACGGAAGCGAAATGGCCTGTAGGGGCTGGGCGTCGGCGAGTGAAGTATAGGAAGTGCAGACGCTGGGAGCGTTTTGGCGCGGGTGTGCACTTCGGATGTCGGGCGTGCCGGTTTCGCGGAGGTTGGGAGCGCCATGCGGGGATGGTGACAGCGTCTGGCTGTGTAGGACAGCGCGCTCGCCCTAGCACCGCCCAGGCGAAGGTAGCACCGCCCCGGCGAAGGCCGGGGTCCAATTGGAAAGGTCGCAGTAACGACGAACTGCGCTTCGTCATCAATGTCCCCCAATTGGGCCCCGGCCTTCGCCGGGGTGGTGCAAGCATGTCCCTCTCCCCTTGGGGAGAGGGAGGGAGGAGCCGGAGGCGACGGGAGGGTGAGGGGGAGTTGGGATCAGCGTCGCGAGCCTCACTCCCCTCTCCCTTCCCACGGCAAGGGCCGCGGGCCCCTTCCCTCTCCCCGGAGGGGCGAGGGAGACGGTCCTCAGAAACGGTCGGCGCGCTGGCCGAGAAGGGTGACTTCGACGCGGCGGTTGAGACGCATGCCGGCGGGCGTTGCATTCGTGGCGACCGGATCGCGCTCGCCGTGGCCGACCACGTTGAACCGTGCACGTACGACGTCCATGTCGTCGAACGCCTGGCGGACGCTCGCCGCGCGCCGCTCAGACAGGTCCTGGTTGTGCGCGTCGGTACCACGCGAGTCCGTAAACCCATCGATCGACACGCGCACGCCGGGGTTACCGCGCAGATAGCGCGCGAGCGGACGCATCTTCTCGATCGCGCCGGGACGCAGCACATCGCTATCCGTGCGGAACAGTACGTCCTCCTGCAGCGTCAGCGTCGCGCCGCGCGGGGTCTGGCGGAAGCCGTAGTTGCGCATCGCGCCGCGATCCCACGTCGTGGTGGTCTCGACAATCGTCGTACCACCGCGGTCGCCGCGATAGCCGCCCGGGTCACGGCCGTATGCTTCCCAGTCGAACCGGTCGCGGCGGGGGCCTGCAATGCGCGCGAATTCGCGGTTGGCGTCGTCGGCTTCCCGCGGGCTAATCCGGCCATCGCCGTTCGCGTCGAAGTTCGGCATCACGAATGCGATGCCGCGCCGCGTATTGCGCAGTTCGGGGTAAAGCACCGGAACGCCGGCGCCTTCGAGGCGGTAGCCGGGGCGCAACCAGGGGGCGCGGCTCATGTCGTAACGCCCCTCGGGACGTCCGTCGTCTCGCGCTTGCGCGAAAACGGGGGCGGTGGTCGCTGCGACCATCAGGACGCCAAGGGCTGCGCGCGTGAAATTCCGGGTCATCATGATCTCTCCGTGTCTTGGATGGACCGAGCTTTGCCCGCGCCCGCTTGAACGCGCGGTGAGCCTGCTCGACAGCGCGCGTTCAGCCTAACGCCCGACCGCGATCCGCGTTGCCTGGGCGCCGATCGCGTCGAACAGCGCGTCTTCGGTGCCGGTCATCCACACCTGCCCGCGGCCTGCGAGGCGATTAAACAGCGCGGCGCGGCGTGCTGGATCGAGGTGCGCGGCGACCTCGTCGAGGAGCAGGACGGGGGGCTGGCCGGTGCGTTCCGCGACGAGGTCGGCGTGGGCGAGGACGATGCCGAGCAGGAGCGCCTTCTGTTCGCCGGTCGAGGCGAGCGAGGCGGCTCGCGCCTTGTCGAGATGGGTGACGATCAGGTCGACGCGGTGGGGTCCGCTGAGCGTGCGCCCGGCAGCGGCATCGCGCGCACGGCCCTGGGCAAGGTCGGATTGCAGGCGCGTGGTGTCGCCGGCCCAGCCTTCGAGTGTCAGGCCGGCGCGGGGAAATGGGCTGTCGCCTTGTTCCGCAAGCCGTGTTCCGAGCAACGTCACTGTCTCGCGCCGCGCGGCATCGACCGCGGCGCCGTGCTCGGCCATTTGCGCCTCGAGCGCGGAGAGCCAGTCGCTATCGGGCCGGCCTTCGTCGGCGAGCAGGCGGTTTCGCGCGCGCATCGCCGCGTCATAGCGGGCGGCGTGATGCGCGTGGCTCGGGGCGAGCGCCAGCGTGAGGCGGTCGAGGAAGCCGCGGCGTTCGCCGGCGGGGGCGACGAACAGGCGGTCCATCGCCGGGGTGAGCCACAGGATCGTGAGCCACTCGGCGAGCGCGTTCGCGGTGGTGGTGGCGCCCTGGATGCGGACGATGCGGCGTTCCGGGGCCGAGGCTAGCGTGCCGGTTGCGACGTCGACTTCGGCGTGCGCGTGTATTCCCCCTTCCGGCTCTGACTCCCCTCCCGCTGGCGGGAGGGGGCGGGGGAGGGGCGCGTTCTCCTCGACACCGGACGCCAGTACGTACGTCGCGCCCTCCCCTAACCCCTCCCGCGAGCGGGAGGGGAATTCTGTTGCGTGCTCGGGAGAAAGTGTCGCCGCGACACCGAAGCCTCCCGCCCCGCCCTGCCGCGCCATCTCGCCCAGTGCAGCGCGGCGAAGTCCGCGGCCGGGTGCGAGCAGCGACACAGCTTCGAGGATATTCGTCTTCCCTGCGCCATTCTCGCCGGTCAACATCACGAACCCCGGCCCCGGCTGGAGCGTCAGATCGGCATGATTACGAAAATCGGTAAGGACCAGGCGCGACAGCATCGCACCGCCCTTAGCGGCAATTTTCGCGCGCCGTCAGCCTTTGCCTCAGGCGGCGATCCGCTCGGGGACGATCGCCGGTTCGAGCTTCGCCTTCTGCATGCTGAGATACGAGGCGAGTTCGGGGCCGAGTTCGCGCTGTGCCCGCAGATAGGCGACCGGCGTGACGATCCCGAGCCGCGCGCGCGCCGCGTCGAGCGGTTCGTGGAGGAGGTGCAGATAGTCCTCGCCCGAAATCCACTTCGCTTTGCGTCCGTTGCGATAGCCTTCCCAGACCGCCTTCGCGAACAGCTTGCTGCCCGTGACGCGGATGCTCTTCAGCGCAGCCGCGGAGCCGATCAGCGCCCAGCCGAGCCCGCCGACCTGCGCGTAGCTGAACGCGACGAGTGCCGCCTCGCCCATGCTTTCGTCCGCCTTGTAGCCGGTCAGCACGTGCCAGATGTCGTGCGTGTCGCGCACCCGCCGGCCGAACCACGCATAGGGATGTGCCAGATCGTCCTCGGACGGCTCGAGCCGCGACACCTCGACCAGCCCGTCCGCGGAATAGCCCGTCGTCTCGAGGAAAGTGCGATACGCCGCGCCGACCGTGCCCGGCGCGAAGCTCGCGACGAACGCGGGGTCGGAGAAACGCTGTGCGAGTTCGACCCGGTCATAGGCGATGCGCCCGCCCGCCGCGGTGGCGATCAGCCGCGCGTAATTCATCGGCGCATTGCCGACGTTCAGCGCGCGCATGATCCGGAACACCTGGGTCGTGTCGTCGCCGTTCGCGAGCAGTTTCCTGATCGCATCGAACGCGGTGCGCCAATCGCGACGACCGGTCGTACCGGGAAACGGAGGAAGCTTCGCCATCGAGTCGACTCCTTACTGACATTGCTGTTAGTATTGGAGCCAATCCTTGCGGTCAAGCCGGCAGTAGAGCAACAACCTCCACACCATTGTGGCGCGCCGCGCCGGCCAATTGCTTGTCTAACGTCGCGAGGCCCAGCGCTCGGTCGACCACGATCGCCAGATGCAGCGCATCACCTGATCGTAGGCCCTTTGGTGGCGATGAGACGAGTCGCTGCGCGTCGACAAAATGGCGAGTTTCGACCGGTATCGACGATAGCGACGTAAGCAGCACCGCCGCAGCCCGTGTGACTTTTGCATGCGTGACGTCGTCAAGCTCACCAAGCCGACGCTTCAGCGCGAGCGCGCCGGCTAGCTCGGTGCCGACCCATGCGCTGGCGAATAGCGCACCCGCCGATTGTTCGCGCATCCAAAAATCCGCGACGATGCTGTGCGTTTCTCGGACCAGGAGGGCGACAAGCAGCGACGTGTCACAATAGATCATGACGGCGCATTTCCTCGACCGTCATGCTGCCATTGACGCCCCCGGCGTGATTGACCGTTGTCGCGCGCAACGCCCTCAGCGCGTCGAAATCGATGGGCTGGCGGGGCGGCAGAGGCGGCGCCGCGGGCGTGACGCAGGCGAAGTACTGGCCATCACGCATGATCTGCACCGCCTCGCCGGCTTCGAGCCGGTCGATCAACGTGTCCAGCTCGTCCTTGAGGTCGGCGATATTGATCGAGTCCATGATCCCGCTCCTGCCTGTCGCGCCGCTATACCACGGCGCGACAGGCAGACCGAATCACACGCGCATCGGCATCAGCACGTACAGCGCCGGCGACTTGTCGTTCTCGCGGATCAGCGTCGGGGCGGCGGCGTCGGCGAGGTGGACCTCGACCATGTCGCCATCGATCTGCGCGAGAATGTCCATCAGGTAGCGGCTGTTGAAGCCGATCTCGAACGGGAGCGCGACGTACTCGCCGGGGACTTCCTCCGCTGCGGTGCCGTTCTCGGGCGAGGTGACCGACAGCGTGATCTTGTCGCGGTCCAGCGCCATCTTCACCGCCCGCGTCTTCTCCGTCGCGATCGTGGAGACGCGGTCGACGCCTTCCATGAAGCTCTTCGGGTCGATCTTGAGGATCTTGTCGTTGCCGGTCGGGATCACGCGGCTGTAATCCGGGAACGTGCCGTCGATCAGCTTCGACGTCAGGATCGCCTGACCGAGGTCGAAGCGGATCTTGGTCGGCGACAGCGACACACCCACCGAACCGTCGACCTCGTCGAGCAGCTTGCGCAACTCACCGATGCATTTGCGCGGCACGATCACGTCGGGCATCGATTCGGCACCCTCGGGACGCGGCAGCGTGACGCGCGCGAGACGGTGGCCGTCGGTCGCGGCGGCCTTCAGCACCGGGTTCGAGCTGTCGCCGTCCGCGACATGGAGGAAGATGCCGTTGAGATAATAGCGCGTCTCTTCGGTCGAGATCGCGAAGCGAGTCTTGTCGATGATCTGCTTGAGCGTCTCGGCGGGCAGTTCGAACTGGGTCGGCAGTTCGCCCTCGGCGATCACCGGGAAATCGTCGCGCGGCAGCGTGCCGAGCGAGAAGCGGGCGCGGCCTGCGACGATGCTCATCCGGCCTTCCGACGCGGCGAGCTGGACCTGCGAGCCTTCCGGCAGCTTGCGCGCGATGTCGAACAGCGTGTGCGCGGACACGGTGGTCGCGCCGGGCTGGTCGACGGCTGCTGCGATCGATTCGTTGATCTGGAGATCAAGATCGGTCGCCATTAGCTTGAGCGTGCCCTCGGCGGTCGCCTCGATCAGCACGTTCGACAGGATGGGGATGGTGTTGCGCCGCTCCACCACGGACTGGACATGGCTCAGCCCCTTGAGGAGCGTTGCGCGTTCGATCGTCGCCTTCATCAAAATTCCCCCGGCCTCCACAGCCGGACTCGGGGCTGGGGGCAATCCGCTAATGGCTTACCCAACAACAAAGGGTCGGAGCAAGCGCCCCGACCCTTCTTTGATCACGGTAAACGTCGCGTTAAAACCCGCGCGCCGTTCCGATCAGAAACGGAAGCCGTAGCTGGCGACCACCTGATGACGATCCGTGTCGACGTCGAAACGCCCGCTGGTGCCACCGGTCGCGTAGTCGATGTCGCCGCGCTCATAGTTCGAATAGCGATATTCGAGCTTGGCGTAGCTGTTGGGGCCCATCGCATGCTCGGCGCCCGCACCGACGCGCCAGCCGCTGAGCTTGAAGTTGGTGTCGGTGGTCTGGCTGGTGCTGCCGGCGAGCACGCTCAGCTTCGAGTTGGTGTAGCCGCCCTTGACGTACAGCATCGTCGTCGGTGCGACGATGTAGCCTGCGCGCGCGCCGACATAGATGTCGCGGCCCTGCTTGACGCGGCCATAGCCGAAGTCGCTGGTGTAATCGTTGCGGTCGCTCTTCGCGGTCGAGCCGGTCAGTTCGGCTTCGGCGCCGAGCACGATGTTGTCCGACGTCGCGATGTCGTAGCCGATGCCGCCGCCGTACAGCAGGCCGTCGATCTTCTGGTCGTCGCGCCCGTTGTTGTTGGACACGCTGCTGCCGGCGCCGGTGTGGTCGTAGCCGAGCGTGGCCTCGACGCGGGGGCCGGTGAAGGTCGGGTTGGTCTGCGCGAGGGCGGGTGCCGCGACTGCGGTGGTGGCGAGCAGCGAGACGGCGATAAGCGTACGCATTGGGGTTACTCCTTACTGAACTGGCACCCCATTACGCGGGGCGGACCGCTCCAATGGACCAGTAGGCGAGGCGTTGCATGAACCCCAGATAAACGCGGAAATCCGTTGCTTTTGCGCCACAGGGGGTTGAAACGCGGGCCATGATTCCAAGCCAACGGCAGGGTGAAACGGACGCCCGATCAAGCGATAGTCCGGCCCTTCGCAAGGGACGCGATTTCGTCGCGCGGCACGGCGAAACCGTGTTCAACGCGGCGCATCGGTTGCAGGGGAATGCCGCGCATACGCCGTTGACTCGGGCTGGGTTCGCGCAGGCGGACGAGCTTGGGCGGGCTTTGCGTGGGGTGCTGGGGGTGAAGCCGAAGCTGGCGTTGTGGGCGTCGCCGACCGGGCGGGCCTTGCAGACGCTGGCGGTGATCTGCGAGCATCTGGAGCTGGATTGGCACGACGCGCGGACCGATGCCCGGTTGGTCGAGATCGACATGGGGTCGTGGGGCGGCCGCTATTACGCGGACGTCGTCGATGAGGTCGGGCCGGTGATGCTGCCGGGGGGCACGCTGAAGCCTGCGCCGGACGGCGAGACGTATGCGGAGATTGCTGCGCGGGTTGGCGGGTGGCTGGCAGATACCGCGGAGGAGTCGGGCGACCGGCTGGTGATCATGCACGGGATCTCGAGTCGGGTGATGCTGGGCGTGATGACAGGTGCGGCGGTCGATCCGTTGCTCGGTGCGCCGATTGCGAAGGGGTTGCCGCAGGGGTCGGTCACGCTGGTAGAGAACGGACGCGCGACAGTGCCGCATCTTGGTACGGGATTCGCTCCAGCGTGAGATTGGCGGCTCTGCTGATCCTCGCGACCGCGGTCCCGGCATCGGCGCGCGACACGATCGGCGTCTACAAGGGCTGGGGGGCGTTTCGCGATGCCTCGCCCCCGCGGTGTTACGCGATTGCTCGGCCGGTGATGGCGGGGGGGCGCTCGTCCGGGTTTGCGAGCGTGGCAACGTGGCCGAAGCGGGGTTTGCGCGCGTCTTTGTATGTGCGGCTCAGTCGGGAGCGAGATCGGTCGGCGGGGGTGACGCTGACGGTTGGCGAGCGTCGATTCGCGCTGGTGGCGAACGGGCTGGATGCGTGGGCGAGCGATGCGCCGAGCGATCGGGCGATCGTGGCGGCGATGCGGTCGGGACGGAGCATGAGTGTCGAGGCGGTCGGCGTCGGGGGGCAGCCGTTTGCGGATGTGTATGCGCTGTCCGGGGCGGCGACAGCGATCGATGCGGCTGTGCTGGCATGTAGCGGGGGGTGAACTGTAGGCGTTCGCCCTCACTCAGTACCACCACCCCGGCGAAGGCCGGGGCCCAATTGGGGGACGGGTGTAACGACGCTCAGTTCTCCGTTGCGACGACCTTTCCTATTGGGCCCCGGCCTTCGCCGGGGTGGTGGTTATTTTGGGTGACGTTCGGCCTGACTGCGCCGACTCCGCCCCCATCCCGCAGCCAGTAGAAAAATCACGAAAATTCGGCTACGGGCTCGCGCATGCAGACCGCCGCGAACCTCATGCCCATCCCTGGGCACATTGATCCCGTGCCCGTTCCCCGCAGCTTCGTGCCGCGTAGCGATGGGCGGATCGACCTGCTCGGGCTGTCGCTCGCCGATCTGCGGATGGCGCTGGAGACGTCGCAGCTCGAGGAGAAGCAGGCCAAGCTGCGCGCGAAACAGCTGTGGCACTGGATCTACAATCGCGGCGCGACCGAGTTCTCGGCGATGACCGATATCTCGAAGACGATGCACCCGTGGCTGGAGCAGCGCTTCGTGATCAGCCGGCCCAACGTGGTCGAGGCTCAAGTGTCGACCGACGGGACGCGGAAGTGGCTGCTGCGCTCGGACGACGCGCAGGATTACGAGATGGTGTTCATCCCCGACGCGGATCGCGGCACGTTGTGCGTGTCGAGCCAGGTCGGCTGCACGCTGAACTGCACCTTCTGCCACACCGGCACGATGCGGCTGGTGCGCAATTTGACGCCGGCCGAGATCGTCGGTCAGGTGATGCTCGCGCGCGATACGTTGGGCGAATGGCCGAGCCAGCCTGAGGGCCGCATGCTCACCAACATCGTGATGATGGGAATGGGCGAGCCGCTGTATAATTTCGAGAACGTCCGCGATGCGCTGAAGCTGGTGATGGACGGCGCGGGGCTCGCGCTCAGCCGTCGACGGATCACGCTGTCGACGTCGGGCGTCGTGCCGATGATGGCACGTGCGGGGGCCGAGATCGGCGTGAATCTGGCGGTGTCGCTGCACGCGGTGACCAAGGAAGTGCGCGACGAGATCGTGCCGCTCAACCGGAAGTACGGCATCGAGGAATTGTTGCAGGCGTGCGCGGACTATCCGGGCACGAACAACGCGCGGCGCATCACGTTCGAATATGTGATGCTGAAGGACAAGAACGACTCCGACGACGACGCGCGCGAACTCGTGCGGCTGCTGCGGAAATACGAGCTGCCGGCGAAGGTGAACCTCATTCCGTTCAATCCGTGGCCGGGTGCGCAATACGAGTGCTCGACGCCCGAGCGGATCAAGTCGTTCTCCAGCATCGTGTTCGGCGCGGGGATTTCGGCACCGGTGCGGACGCCACGTGGGCGCGACATCGACGCAGCGTGCGGACAGTTGAAGACCGCGTCGGAGAAGAAGAGCCGCGCGCAGATCGATCGCGAGGCCGCTGCCGAGGCTGATTCCGCCTTTGTCTGATCTCGGTTCGCTGGGATTGGCGGCGGGGGCGGGGATGCTGGGCGGCGCAATGAACGCGCTGGCGGGCGGCGGCAGCTTCGCGACGATGCCGTCGCTGATCGCGCTCGGCCTGCCCTCGCCGATCGCCAACGCGACCAGCAACGTCGCGGTCCAGCCGGCGGCGATGGCGAGCGCGTGGGCCTATCGGGCGGATCTCGGGCCGGTCGGCGGCGTCGGTATCCGGACGCTGGCGGGGATCACGTTCGTCGGCGGGCTGGTCGGCAGCCTGCTGTTGTTCTTCACCCCGGCGACCGCATTCGATGTGATCGTGCCGTGGCTGCTGCTGATGGCGACGCTCGCGATCGCGTTCGGCAAGCCTGCGTCGACCTGGCTGCACGCCCGCGTCGCGATCGGGTCGCGCTCGCTGATCGCCGCGCAGACGTTGCTGGGGATCTATGGCGGCTATTTCGGGGGCGGCGTCGGGATGATGCTGACGGCGGCATGGGGATTGTTGGCCGGCGCCTCGCCCGCCAAGCTCGCCGCGCCGCGCACGCTGATGCTGGCGACCGCGAATGCCGCCGCGACGATCGTGTTCGCGGCGACCGGCATGGTGGCGTGGACATTGTGCCTGCCGATGATGGCGGGCGGCGTGGTCGGCGGGTATTTCGGCGCACGGTTCGGGCGGAAGCTGCCGGATGGGGTGATCCGCGGGTGGACGCTGCTGGTGACGGCGACGACGACGGTGGTGTTTTTTTACAGAGCATACGCCTGAACCACGATGTTTCCCGCGAAGGCGGGGACCCAGTCTGGGCACCCGCCTTCGCGCGTGAACACGCTTGGTTGCCGTTACACATTTGCTAAAGAAGCCGTCACTCCAGCGAAAGCTGGGGTCTCGTGCGGCAAGGGCGCGCTCCGTTACCGGGATATCCCAGCTTTCGCCGGGATGACGGACTTTGGGGTGATGACGGACTTGGGGTTCAGCCCGGCCGGCGCATCTGGAACAGTGCGTCCTCGGTGATCTCGAAATAATCCGCGGGGCCGCCGCCGCGCAGGATCGGTTGCGCGCGCGCCGTCTGGTAGACACCGTCCTCCAGCATGGCCGAGTCGATGTGGATCGCGACCGCCTCGCCGAGCACCAGCCACTGGTCGAGCTCGCGGCCTTCCTTCGTTTCCAGCCGGATAAGCTGCGTCAGCTTGCACTCGAATTGCGCGCGGCTGGCGGCGACCCGTGCCGGCTTTACCTTGGTCGAGGCGGCCATATCGAGCTTGGCCAGCGCGAATTCGTCGACGTCGGCGGCGACGTTCGCGGCGGTCGTGTTCATCGCCTCGCTCAGATCGCGCGATACCAGGTTCCAGACGAACTCGCCAGTCGCCTCGATGTTGGCGACACTGTCCTTCCAGCCCATCGACGAGAAGCCGATCAGCGGCGGGCTGTAGTTGAACAGGTTGAAGAAACTGTACGGCGCGAGATTCGGCACGCCGTCGGCGGACAGCGTGCTGACCCAGCCGATCGGCCGCGGCGCGACGATCGCGTTCAGCGGATCGTGCGGCAGGCGATGGCCGTTCGCGGGCTCGTAAGAATGCCATTCGGTCATACGCTTATCCCTGCTATGCAACGTTTCGACTGCCTAGAGCGAAGGTCGAGCATGAACGATCCCCTACCCATCCCGATTATCAAGCGCCACAAACTGGCGACGCGCATCTGGCACTGGGTGACGGTGGTGACGATGTTCATCATGATCGGCAGCGGGATCGGCATCCTCAAGGCGCATCCGCGGCTGTACTGGGGCCGGTACGGCGCGAACTTCGATACGGCGTGGACGACGCTCGACCAGTGGCCGAGCTGGCTGGTGTCGCTGCTCAACCTGCTGACGATCCCGATGAGCTACAATCTGGCGATCTCGCGGCGGTGGCATTTGCTGTTCGCGCTGGTGCTCGCCTTCGCGCTGCTCGGGTTCATGATCGTCAGCCTGATCAACAAGCATTTCCAGCGCGACCTGCGCGTGCGGGCCGCCGAGTTGTCGCCACGCGAGGTCGTGCATGACGTGAAGGAGCATCTCGCGTTCCGCTTCCACGATCCGAAGCGGCCGGGCGCGTACAACATCCTCCAGAAGCTGTCGTACGTGGCGACGATCTTCGTGCTGATCCCGGTGATGATCCTGACCGGGCTGACGATGTCGCCAGGGATGGATGCGGCGTGGCCTTGGCTGCTCGAGGTATTCGGCGGGCGGCAGTCGGCGCGCTCGATCCACTTCATCGCCGCCACCGGGCTGGTGCTGTTCATCATTGCGCATCTGGCGCTGGTGATCCTCGCAGGGACGTGGAACGAGGTGCGGTCGATGATTACCGGGCGTTGGAAGGTTCCGGGGCACGTTCCCGCCCACCCGTCGGAGGACGTCGCATGAGCACGATCATTACCCGCCGTGCGCTCGTCACGGGTGCCGCGGTCGGCGCGGGCGTTCTCCTGACGGGCTGCGACAAGATCGCAGCGAACCCCGAGGCGCGGAAGATCCTGTTCATGGGCGAGGACATGAACCGCGGGCTGCAGCGTGCGCTGACCAACCGCAACGCGCTGGCGCCCGAGTTCAGCCCCGCGCAGATGTCGCCGATCTTCCGCTCGAACGGCACGAGCAATCCGGGGACGGCCGACTATACCGAGATGGTCGTCAACAACTTCGCGGATTACCGGCTGAAGGTCGGCGGGCTGGTCGATAACCCGTTGTCGGTGTCGCTCCCGCAACTCCGCCAGATGCCGTCGCGTGCGCAGATCACGCGGCACGATTGCGTCGAGGGCTGGAGCGCAATCGGCAAATGGCAGGGGCCGAAGCTCGGCGCGTTGCTGACCGCCGCGAAGATCCGCGACACCGCCCGCTATATCGTCTTCACCTGCGCCGACCTCTACCGCGGCGCGAACTATTACGAGTCGATCGATCTGGTCGACGCGTTCCATCCGCAGACGATCCTCGCCTGGGCGCTGAACGATCAGGTGCTCGACGTCGCGCATGGCGCCCCCGTCCGGCTGCGCGTCGAACGGCAGCTCGGCTACAAGCATGCGAAATACGTCATGGCGATCGACGCGGTCGCCAGCCTCGCGGGGATCGGCAAGGGCCAAGGGGGCTATTGGGAAGATAACGTAGATTATGACTGGTACGCGGGGATTTGAAGCGCGCCGAGGGGTGGCGCATTTCCGTACCAGTCATTAGCTAACCCAGCATGGCTCTTTTCGATCGTTTCCTGGCCCGGCAGGTTAAAACCGGCGAACTCACGCTCATCCATGCCAACGGCACCACGAAGCATTTCGGCAAGCCCGATCCCGCGTACAATCCCGTCACGATCCGACTGACCGAGCCTGGTATCGCGGGGGCGATCATCCGCCACCCGGCGCTGGGTGCAGCCGAGGCGTTCATGAACGGGCGGCTGGTGATCGACCGCGGCGACATCCGCGATCTGGTCAATCTGCTCAAGGGCAACAGCCCGTGGGAGCGTGGTGGTGGGCTCAATCCCTCGCTGCCGATCAAACTGCTCGACAAGGTGGTGCACCGTGTCGACCGCGTGAACATGGCGCGCCGGTCGAAGAAGAACGTCGCGCATCACTACGATCTGTCCGACCGGCTGTACGACCTGTTCCTCGATGCGGACCGGCAATATTCTTGCGCGTACTTCACCGATGCCAGCAACAGCCTGGAGCAGGCGCAGTCCGACAAGAAGGCGCACATCGCCGCCAAGCTGGCGATCCAGCCGGGGATGCGCGTGCTCGACATCGGCTGTGGCTGGGGCGGGATGGCGCTGTACCTGCACGCGAAGACAGGGGCGGAAGTGCTCGGCGTGACGCTGAGCGAGGAGCAGCTGAAGGTCGCGCGGCGGCGGGCCGAAGAGGCTGGCGTTGCCGACAAGGTGAAGTTCGAACTGATCGATTATCGCGCGCTGACCGGGAGTTTCGACCGGATCGTCTCGGTCGGGATGTTCGAGCATGTCGGCCCGGCGCACTACAAGGCGTTCTTCCGCAAGTGCCGCGACCTGCTGACCGACGACGGCGTGATGCTGCTCCACACGATCGGCCGGATGGGTGGGCCGGGCGTCACCGACACCTTTACGACCAAGTACATTTTCCCGGGCGGGTATAATCCGGCGCTGTCGGAGATCGTGAAGGGGTATGAGGGGCTGCGGATGTTCCCGACCGATATCGAGGTGCTGCGCGTCCATTACGCGCTGACGATCGACCAATGGTACGATCGGACGGTGGCCGCGAAGGACTCGATCGTCGCGCTGTACGACGAGCGGTTCTATCGGATGTGGACGTTCTACCTGGCGGGCGCTGCGGCGGCGTTTCGGACCGGGGGGATGGTCAATTACCAGATCCAGCTGTCGAAGAGCCGGATGACGCTGCCGCTCACGCGCGATTATATGATCGAGGGCGAGCGGGCGTTGCGGGACTAAGTCCGTTCGTCCTGAGTAGCTGCTGATCTTGTCGAAGCGGCGTATCGAAGGATTCGCCTGGGGCAATGTCCTTCGATACGGGTCTTCGGCTTCGCTCAGCCCCTACTCAGGACGAACGGAATTCTGGCGACCATCGGGTGGGCGTCAGCGCGGCCCCTGCACGTCGGCCTTCGCGGCAGCGCGCTCGTCGCCGCCGATCTTGCCGTCCTTGTTGGCATCGTACTTCGCGAACGTCGCCGCGAGCAGCGCCTGCGCTTCGGCCTGCGTGACCTTGCCGTCCTTGTTCTTGTCCGCGCTGGTGAACCACAGGTCGGCGAGACGCTTGGCGTGGACCGGATCCGGACGCCCCTGTCCGCCGACCTTCATGTTGCCGATCCGCGCCTGCACTTCCGCGCGCGTGAGGACGCCGTCCTTGTTCGTGTCCGACGCAGCGAACTCGGTCTTGAACTTGGCCGAGGCGGACGCGCGGGTTTCCTGCGCGAGCGCTGGCGTCGCAAGGCCAGCGAGGACGAAGAGGGTGAGGCTTTGGCGTAGCACGGTGGTTAAACTCCAGAGGATGCGAGGCGCGAATAGACCGGTTTGGTTGTACGCGCCATGAATGCGCGCGGTTGCATGAGGGCCACTCAACGCATAGGGGCGCCGCATTGGATATTGCCCGAAGGACCCTGCCCGTGACCGATCAGATCAACCGCGTCGTGCTCGCCTATTCCGGTGGCCTGGACACGAGCGTGATCCTGAAGTGGCTCCAGCAGACGTATAACTGCGAAGTCGTGACCTTCACCGCCGATCTCGGCCAAGGCGAGGAACTCGAGCCGGCGCGCGCCAAGGCCGAGATGATGGGGGTCAAGCCCGAGCATATCTTCGTCGACGACCTGCGCGAGGAGTTCGTCCGCGATTACGTCTTCCCGATGATGCGGTCGAACGCACTGTACGAGGGGCTGTACCTGCTCGGCACGTCGATCGCGCGGCCGCTGATCGCCAAGCGCCAGATCGAGATCGCCAAGATGGTCGGCGCGGACGCGGTCAGCCACGGCGCGACCGGCAAGGGCAACGACCAGGTCCGCTTCGAGCTCGGCTATTACGCCCTGTCGCCCGACATCAAGGTCATCGCACCATGGCGCGAATGGGATCTCACCAGCCGCACCAAGCTGATCGAGTTCGCCGAGCAGCATCAGATCCCGGTCAGCAAGGACAAGCGCGGCGAGTCGCCCTTCTCGACCGATGCCAACATGCTGCACACCTCGTCGGAGGGTAAGGTCCTCGAGAACCCGTGGGACGAGGTCCCCGACTACGTCTATTCGCGCACGGTGAACCCCGAGGACGCGCCCGACGCGCCGGAATACATCACGATCGATTTCGAGCGCGGCGACGGCGTCGCGATCAACGGCGAGGGGATGAGCCCGGCAACGTTGCTGTCGACGCTCAACGACTATGGCCGCCGTCACGGCATCGGCCGCCTCGACCTCGTCGAGAACCGCTTCGTCGGCATGAAGAGCCGCGGCATGTACGAAACGCCCGGTGGCACGATCTATCAGCTCGCCCACCGCGGTATCGAGCAGCTGACGCTCGATCGCGGCGCCGCGCACCTGAAGGACGAGCTGGCGCCACGCTATGCCGAGCTGCTCTACAACGGCTTCTGGTTCAGCCCCGAGCGCGAAATGCTGCAGGCGGCGATAGACCACAGCCAGGAGAAGGTGTCGGGCACGGTTCGCCTGAAGCTGTACAAGGGCGGCGTGTACGTGGTCGGCCGGAAATCGCCGAACTCGCTGTATTCGGAGAAGGTCGTCACGTTCGAGGACGACCAGGGCGCCTACGACCAGCGCGACGCGGAGGGCTTCATCAAGCTGAACGCGCTGCGTCTGCGGTTGCTTGCCAAGCGCGACCGGTAAGCCCCTGCCACGATTATACCTCTCCGGCGAAGGCCGGGGCCCAGTTGGGGGACGCCGCTAACGAAGGTCGGCGCGCCGTTACCGAGACCTTTCCATCTGGACCCCGGCCTCCCCCGGGGAGGTGCACTTGGCGTGAGCACTTCCGCTCAATCCCTCAACGCCCCGCCCCGTTAACCACGCCTTAGGCATCTTCCCCCATAGATCGAGCATCTTGTGGGGAATGCCTGGATGCCGAACACACCTGTCGACGTTGCGATCATTGGCGCCGGCCCCGCTGGCCTCACCGCGGCCTATCTGCTTGGCAAGGCTGGCTATTCCGTCACCGTGATCGAGAAGGATCCGGTGTACGTCGGCGGGATCAGCCGGACCGTCGAGCATCAGGGCTTCCGATTCGATATCGGCGGGCACCGGTTCTTCTCGAAGTCGCAGCCGGTGGTCGATCTCTGGAACGAGATTCTGCCCGACGACTTCATCGAGCGGCCGCGGATGAGCCGGATCTATTACGAGGGCAAATTCTACAGCTACCCGCTGCGCGCATTCGAGGCGCTCGGCAATTTGGGGATCTGGCGCTCCACGCTGTGCATGGTGAGCTATGCCAAGGCCAAGTTGCGTCCCAATCCCAACGTGCGCAGCTTCGAGGATTGGGTCGTCAACCAGTTCGGCCACAAGCTGTATTCGATCTTCTTCAAGACCTATACCGAGAAGGTCTGGGGCATGCCGTGCGACACGATGTCGGCGGATTGGGCCGCCCAGCGCATCAAGGGACTGAGCCTCGGCGGGGCGGTGATCGATGGGCTGAAGCGCTCGCTCGGGCTCAACAAGAAGCCAAACGACGGTATGCAGACCAAGACGCTGCTGGAGAGCTTCCGCTATCCGCGGCTCGGGCCGGGGATGATGTGGGATGCGGCGCGCGACAAGGTGCTCGGCCACGGCAATACGATCCTGATGGGGCATGCGCTCAAACAGCTTGCCGAAGATTCGACCGGTCGCTGGCGAGTTACCGCGACCGATCGCGACGGCGCGACCGTCACGATCGATGCGGGGCACGTGATCAGCAGCGCGCCGATGCGCGAGCTGGCGGGGCGCCTGCACCCGTTGCCGACGACGTTGCCGCAAGCGAGCGCGCTCAGGTACCGCGATTTCCTGACGGTGGCGCTGATGATCAAGTCGCCCGACCTGTTCCCCGATAACTGGATCTACATCCACGATTCGAAGGTGAAGGTCGGCCGCGTCCAGAACTTCCGCAGCTGGTCGCCCGAGATGGTGCCCGATCCGGACATCGCCTGTGTCGGCCTCGAATATTTCTGCTTCGAGGGCGACGGGCTGTGGGCGTCGAGCGATGCCGACCTGATCGCGCTGGCGACGAAGGAGATGGCGATCCTCGGGCTGTGCGACCCGGCGCATGTGACCGGCGGCGCGGTGGTGCGGCAGGAGAAGGCGTACCCCGTGTACGACGAGGAGTACCGCGACAATGTCGATGCGTTGCGCGAGGAGATCGAGGCGCGGCATCCGACCTTGCACTGCGTCGGGCGCAACGGGATGCACCGCTACAACAACCAGGATCACGCGATGATGACCGCGATGCTGACGGTGCGGAATATTCAGGCCGGCAAGCGGGTGCATGACATCTGGAGCGTCAACGAGGATGCGGAGTATCACGAGGCGGGGAACGAGGGCGAGCAGGCGGGGATCGCCGCGGCTTTGTCGAGTGTGCGTGGGGTACCGGAGCGGCTCAAGGCTGCATGATGGGCCTGCGTCTACGTCATTCGTGAGCACCACCCCGGCAAAGGCCGCGGTCCAGTTGGAAAGGTTGTAGTAACAGCGCGATGCCCTCCGTTTGCGACGTCCCTCAACTGGGCCCCGGCCTTCGTCAAAGTGGTGTAAATAGGGCTGATCGCTGGAACGAACACGGCATGATTGACGCCCCCTTCCCCTCTGCCACACCGAAGCTCGACACCCGCCTCTGGCCAACCGTCCTGGGCGGTTGGGCACTCGCGGCGATCGTGCTCTGCCTCGCCTATTCCGGCGCGATCGCGACGTTGCGCTTCCCCGACCCCGACGATGCGATGCGGTTGCTCGAAGTGCGCGACTGGCTTGGCGGGCAGAGTTGGTGGGACGTCGCCCAGCACAGGCTGAACGGCGGCGACTTCGCGATGCACTGGTCCCGACTGGTAGACCTGCCGATCGCCGCGGCGATGCTGGTGCTGGATCCGTTCTTCTCGATCGATACCGCGAACCGGATTGCGATGACGATCGTGCCGCTGATGACGCTGCTCGCGCTGATGGCATTGGCCGCTGCGCTGACGCGGCAGGTGAGCGATGTCGAACGCGCCAAGCTTGCGCTGCTGCTGGCGCCGCTGTCGGTCCCGATTCTATATCAGATTCGCCCGCTGCGGATCGACCACCATGGTTGGCAGATTGTGCTCGCGATGGCTGCGACCATGGCGCTTCTCGGACGTGCCAACCTGCGAAACGGTATCCTTGCCGGACTGGCGTTGGCGACTCTTGTGACGATTTCGCTGGAAGGGTTGCCGGTCGCCGTCACCATAACCGCAGTTGGGGCGCTGGCCTGGGCGTGGGACCCATCGCGGCGCGCTGCCTTGATCGGCCTTGCAATTACGTTCTTCGTAGCGGCTTTGATGTTGCACATCGCTACGCGGGGGCCGGGGGCTTTCACCGCCGTTTGCGACGCGGTGTCTCCAGGCTGGTTGGCAGTGCTCGGCGTTGCGGCAGTGGGGCTGTCGGTAGCGACGCTATTTGGGGCTCGATCGCTAGCGGCTCGGCTTGGAGCACTGGCTGCTGGCGCCGGCGCCTGCGTGGCGACGCTCGCCTTGATGACGCCGGAATGCCTTCGTGGGCCATTCGCAAGCCTCGATCCGCTTGTTTATAATCTGTGGTATCTCAAAGTTTCCGAAGGCCTTCCGATCTGGGACCAGATGCTGGTGCCGGCAATCATTACGATAGCGTCCCCTGTCGTTGGTCTCATTGGAACCGCGCTTGCACTTCGTCGAACGTCCGGTGCGGGGCGAGAGAGTTGGGCTATGTTATTGGCGATATTGCTGGGCGCATTCGCAGTCTCCCTCATGGTTCAACGAGCCGCAGGCACCGCTAATGCATTGGCCTTGCCGGGTGGGGCGTGGATTTTATTGGCCATGCTCGAACGGGCACGGCGCATCGTGCCTGTCTTGCCCCGTATATTAGCGACGATGTTGGCTTTGATCGTCGTTTCGCCGGGCATCGTAGCCGGCACCGTTTATTCGGTATCGCGCTCAAACGCATTGCCGGGCGGCGCTGTAGCACAACTGACCGACCGCGTTGCCTGCACGAAATTCTCCGATGTACGCGGTATAGCGATACTGCCGCCCAGCGTGATCTTTGCGCCCCTTGATCTTACGCCCGACCTGATCGCTACCACGAATCACCGTGGCATCGGCTCAGGTTATCATCGCAACGTGGCTGCTATGCACCGGGTCATCGCCACCTTCACGGGAAGCCCCAAGGCAGCCGAAGCGATGATCATCGCGAGCGGGGCGCAATATGTCGTTGGGTGTCCAGCACTCGACGAAACCGAAATATATAAGCACTTCGCCCCAAATGGCCTTTGGGCCCGTCTTGAACGCGGCGAGCGGTTCGCGTGGCTGACTCCCGTCCCGATCGCCGGATCGCCGGTTCTTGCATGGCGCGTGAACAACTCGTCGCGCGCACCCTTGTCTGGAGCGCCCGTCCGCCCCTAGGGTCGGACGATATGATTACTCAGGGGGAAACGCCGCATTGGTGGCAGACGCGCGGCTTTGTCGTCGCGGTGGCGCTGGCGTCGATGATACCGTTGCTGTGGCCGGAAATCCCGCCGCTGGTCGATCTGCCCGGCCATATGGGGCGCTACCGCGTCCAGCTCGCGATCGGCGACAATCCCTGGCTTTCTCAGTGGTATAACTTCCATTGGCAGATGATCGGCAACCTCGGCATCGACCTGCTGATCGAGCCGCTCGCGCCGATCTTCGGGTTGCAGCTGGCGGTGAAGCTGATCGTGATGACGATCCCGGCGCTCACTGTGACGGGGCTGCTGTGGATCGCGCGCGAGGTGCATGGGCGTATCCCGGCGACCGCGTTGTTCGCGTTGCCGCTCGCCTACAGCTACCCGTTCCAGTTCGGATTCGTGAATTTCGCGCTCGCGATGGCACTCGCGCTCAACCTGTTCGCGCTGTGGCTGCGGATGGGGCGGCTCGGGCGAACCACGCTGCGGACCGCGATCTTCATCCCCGTCTCGTGCCTGTTGTGGCTGTGTCATACATTCGGCTGGGGCGTGCTGGGCGTGCTTGCCTTCTCCGCCGAGCTGATCCGCCAGCATGACATCCGCCGCGACAGCGATCCCAAAAGCTGGGCGCATGGCTGGTTCAGGGCGTTCGTCCAGGCGGGACTGAACTGCCTGCCGCTCGCATTGCCGATGGTGATGATGGTGGTGTGGCGGTCGGGCGATCATGTCGGCGGCAAGACGCAGGACTGGTTCAACTGGCGCTGGAAAATGAACTGGATCACGATGGTCCTGCGCGATCGGTGGATGGCGTTCGACATCGCGTCGGTGACGGTGCTGTTCGTGATCCTGTTCCGCGGCGTGCGCGACCAGACGATCGAATATTCGCGCAACCTGGGGCTGTCGGCGCTGTTCCTGGCGGCGGTGTACGTGCTGTTGCCGCGGATCGTGTTCGGGTCGGCCTATGCGGACATGCGGCTCGCGCCGTTCGTGCTGGCGATCGCGGTGATCGCGCTGCGACCACGGCATGGGCTGTCGTTGCGTGGGGCGGCGGTGCTTGCGGTGCTGGGGTTTGCGTTCTTCGGCGTGCGGCTGGCGGGGACGACGGTCAGCTACCTGATGTACGACCGCAGCTACGACCAGGCGATCGCGGCGATCGATACGGTGCCCGAGCGGTCTCGCGTGGTGTCGTTCGTCGGGCGGCGGTGTCGCGACGACTGGGCGTATTCGCGGCTCGAGCATGTACCCGCGTTGCTGCTGGAGCGGCGTCTCGCCTTTACCAACGATCAGTGGTCGATGGCGGGCGCGCAGTTGCTAACGACCAACTATGCGGCGGCGAAGGGCTTTGCGCATGATCCGTCGGAGGTCGTGAGCGACGTCAAATGCCGCGGCCAGTTCTGGCGGCCGATCTCGATGGCGCTGGCGAAATTCCCGCGCGATGCGTTCGATTATATGTGGCTGATCCACCCGCAGAAGTTCGATCCGGCGCTGGTCCGCGACCTGACGCTGATCCGCCGCGATGGGACCAGCCTGTTGTACCGCGTCAACAAGCCTGCGGTTCGCCCCGCCGGAACGGAGTAAGCTCGCCGAGATACTCCTGCTGCTCGGCGACGGCTTCGCGTTCGCGGACGAGATAGTCGGCGATCGCGCGGCGGAAGCTCGGGTCGGGGATGTAGTGCGCGGAATAGGTCGCGACGGGCGCATAGCCGCGCGCGAGCTTGTGTTCGCCCTGCGCGCCGGCCTCGACGGTCTGCAGGCCGCGCGCGATGGCGGCGTCGATCGCCTGGTAATAGCAGACCTCGAAATGGAGGAACGGCACCTCCTTGGTCGCGCCCCAATAGCGGCCGTAAAGCGTGTCCTCCCCGATCAGGTTGAGTGCGCCGGCGATGGGGATGCCGTCGCGCTCGGCAAGGATCAGCAGAATCTGGTCGCCCATCGTCTTGCCGATCTGGTCGAAGAACGCGCGCGTCAGATAGGGCTGGCCCCATTTGCGGGCGCCGGTGTCCTGATAGAACACCCAGAACGCGTCCCAGTGCGCGGGCGTGATCTCGGCGCCGGTGAGGTGGCGGATCGTCAGGCCTTCGACCGCGGCGGCGCGCTCCTTGCGGATCGCCTTGCGCTTGCGACTGGCGAGCACGGCGAGGAAATCGTCGAAGCTCGCATAGCCGTCGTTCTTCCAGTGGAACTGCGTGCCTTGCCGGATTAGCCAGCCGGCAGACTCGAACAGCGCAACTTCGTCGGGATCGATGAAGGTGGCGTGGGCGGAGGACAGCCCGCTCTGGTCGGTCACCGCCTCTAGCGCGGCGATCAGCGCGGGGGCTTGGTCACGGTCGCGGAGGAGCAAGCGCGGGCCGGGCACCGGGCTGAACGGCGCCGCAATCTGGAGCTTGGGGTAATATTGCCCCCCTGCCCGCTCCCATGCATCCGCCCAGCCCTGGTCGAAGACGTATTCGCCCTGGCTGTGGCTCTTTGCGTAGGCGGGCGCGATTGCCGCGGGCTTGCCGTCGGGACCGTCGACCACCACCGGCAGCGCCTGCCAGCCGGAGCGGCCACCGACACTTTTCGACGCTTCGAGCGCGGAGAGGAAGGCGTGGCCGACGAACGGGTTGGCAGTGCCGGAACACGCGTCCCACTCCTCTGCCGCGATCGAGGTGACGCCTTGGGCGATGCGGGCTGTGACGGCGTTCATTGCCGCCTTAGGTAGAGACGCAAGGGCGCGCCTCCAAGACGGTCAGGCGGAAACCTGCACGATCGCGTCGATCTCGACAGCAGCACCGAGCGGGAGGACGGCAACGCCGACGGCCGAGCGGGCGTGCTTACCGCTATCGCCGAACAGGTCGACCATCAGTTCGGAGGCGCCGTTGGCGACCTTCGCCTGATCGGTGAAGTCGCCGGTCGAGTTGACGAACACGCCGAGCTTCACGATTCGCTCGACGCGGCCGAGCGTGCCGAGCGCCGCCTTCATCTGCGCGACGAGCATGAGCCCGCAGAGCTTGGCTGCCTCCTGCGCGTCTTCGAGCGATACGTCGTCGCCGACGCGGCCCTTTACCAGCGCGCCGTCCTTGAACGGCAACTGGCCCGAGATGTGGAGCATGCCGTTCGCCAGCACGGTCGGGACATAGGCGGCGACGGGCGCGGCAGCCTGCGGAAGGGTGAGGCCCAGCTCTTCGAGCTTGCGGTCGATACGATCGGTCATGGCGGAGGTATCACCACAGCGGTAGGGGATGGGTCAAGTGGGCGGGCACGCCCAACCCCTGCAAGGGGAGGTGGCAGCGCTTAGCGCTGACGGAGGGGTGACCCGCTCTCGATAGGGCGTCACCCCTCCGTCGCTTCGCGCCACCTCCCCTTGCAGGGGAGGATCGAGGGAATCAGGCGTTCGCCGGCACACCCGCTTCGAACCGCGCGGCAATCCAGTCCGCCGCCTCACGCCAGTCGTCGATGCGCGCGTGTGCCTCGGGCGCTTTCGGCACATTCACCGCCAACGTCGGCTCCGAGACCATGTGCAACCGGTGCACCCCCGGGGCGTGCTTCGCGACCGACTCGTGATGCACCGCAAGATCGTCAACGAACACCGTTACAGGCGACCCATATTCCTCAACCAGTCGCGACACCGGCGTGCCCTTGCCGCCCTGATTGCACTCGACGCGGTGGGCGATGCCGAACTTGGCAAGCTGCTCGATCCGCGGCTGGCGGCATTCGTCCTGGAGGTTGGTGAGGATGACGATGTCCGCGACCTGCGCCAGCCGCTCGAGCGCCTCGACCGCATGCGGGACCAGCGTCTGGCGATGCATCTCGGCGGGGAAGAACTCGCCGAGCATTGCCCACATGTCCTCGCGCGACGGCGGCGGGCCACCGTCACGCCGCGTCATCGCGGCCGAGAAATCGCCGTGCTGGATGGCGAAGTCGATGTCGTGGCGCTCGTCGAGCCACACGCCGAAATGCTTGACCATGTGCAGCAGCACTTCGTCGCAATCGCTGATCAGCAACGGCCTCATGCTTCGAATTCTCCTTGGTCCAGTTTGGCGCGCGCGCGAACTAGCGCCTCGGGCTTTACGCCGAGCGATTCGGCGCAAGCGATCAGGTCCGGCTCGTGGTTTTCGAGAAAGCCCAGCGCCGCCGACAGCACCGCGGGATCGCTCGCGCGTGCGCGCAGGTCGCTCGGGTCGAGACCGGTCACCGACAACAGCCGCATCGCGCGGTCGGGCTCGACCAGCGTCCATACCAGCGCGCGCAGGGCGAGCGCTTCGGCGTCTTCGTTTGAATCGCGGTCGCGCATTGCCTATCGTGCCTTCTTTCCGGATAAGGTGCGGCGGTGACAAAGAAGGTGCTCGTTGTCGAGGACAACGAACTGAACCTCAAACTATTCTGCGATTTGCTGCGCGCGCACCAGTTCGCCGTCGAACCCGTGCGCGACGGCCGCGAAGCCGTTGCGCGGGCACGGGATTTCGTACCCGACCTGATCATCATGGACATCCAGATGCCGCACGTCACTGGCTACGAGATCATCCTCGAACTGAAGGCGGACGAGGAGCTGCGCGCGATCCCGGTGATGGCGGTGACGGCCTATGCCGGGCGCGAGGACGAGGAACGGATCCGGGCCGCGGGCGCGGATTCGTATGTGTCGAAGCCGATTAGTTTGGCGCGGTTTATGGATGCGGTCGGGGCGTTGATCTAACCAGCCGAACCGTCCAATTTTCCGCTCGTGCTGAGTAGCGACCGAGTAGCTCCGCCAGGAGCGTATCGAGGGCGCGTATCGAAGCATGGGTTCTCCGCGCCAACCTGTCCTTCGATACGCCCTCTCGATACGCCGCCTGCGGCGGCTACTCGATGGCTACTCAGGACGAACGGGGGGGGCGGGCGCGCGCGCCCCACATCGTCACCCCAGCGAAAGCTGGGGTCTCCCCGTTTCGAGCGCACCCTCGCGGCGGGAGATCCCAGCTTTCGCTGGGATGACGGACGTTCCGACCACAAACGCCAAAAGCCGAGGAGTTACCCGCGGCTTTCACGATCTTCGCAATCAGACGGCGGTTCGCACCGCCAACCCGATTACTTGATCTTGGCTTCCTTGAACTCGACATGCTTGCGCACGACGGGATCGTACTTCGAGAAGGAGAGCTTCTCCGTCTTGGTACGGGGATTCTTCTTGGTGACGTAGAAAAAGCCGGTGTCAGCGGTGCTGAGCAGCTTGATCTTTACGGTGGTCGGCTTGGCCATGAGCCCAATTCCTATGGCTTGAAAATGCGAAAGCGGCGAACTGACGCCGCCGCTCCATCAGGGGCGGCGCATGGCGGACGTAAGGAACGAAGTCAAGCTTTACGGCCCCCGCATCCGCCACGACGCCGCATTTAACCCGCTATTCACCACCGCAAGCGCATCATATCGTCAGATAAAAAGGAGCGGGATGATGGGGCAGGCGCTACGACTCACCGAGATGGTACCCGCGGACATAGGACGAATCGACGCCATGATCGCGGTGAAGGCCGATCTCGCCGCGCGAATCGCCGCGATCGATGTCCGAGCGCCCTATTCCCGCCCCTGTGACATCGCCACCGAAATCGATGCGATCCGCGTGATCGCGCACAGCAACGGCCTCAATCCCGCGGTCACCGTCGCGCACTTCGTCGATTCGGCGCTGTCGCGTGGCGAGCATGGCGCGCTGGTGCATGGCTGGCTGGCGATCCTGCGCGATGCGGTCGGCTGCGAGCGGCAGGACGTCCAGGCGTGCCACGCGTTCGCTGCCGCCTGTTCGGTGCGTCTTGCGGGATAATTCATGGACGCCTTGATGGCGGCCCTCGTCGCGGCCGCGCTGGCGCAAGTCGGCGATCGAACGGCGTGGCTCGCGGCGATCCTGTCGGACCGGTACGTGAAGCCGGGACTGGTGATTCTAATGGCCGCGGTCGCCTTGCTCGCGGCGAGCGGCCTCGCGGCAACGCTCGGTGCGGTCATCGGACCGAAGCTCGCGCCCAACGCACAACAACTCATGCTCGCGCTCGCATTGCTGTTGCAGGGCGGCGGGTCGTTCTTTCCGGCCAAGGCGCCCGAGCGGCTTACGGGCTGGAAGATCGGCGCGCTCGCGACCACCGCACTCGGCCTCTTCATCCTCGCGTTCGGCGACGGCGTGCAGTTCATCGTCCTGACGCTCGCCGCACGCACCCCCGTCCCTGCGCTCGCCGCGATCGGCGCGACGATCGGCTCGCTGGTCGTGATCGTCCCCGCCGCCTTGATGGGCGAAGCCGCATGGCTGAAACTTCCGCTCAAGCCGGTCCGTATCGCCATCGGCATCGTGTTCGTGATCTTCGGCCTCATCCTCGCGCTCGGTGCGCTCCGGCTCGTTTGACGGGAGGAGCAATTTCGCGTTCGGATCGTTTACGCAACGACTTTCCAGAACCGGAGCTAGACATGGCCGATATCAACCCCGCCCTCGACACGCCGACCGACCTGCCGAGCAACAGCACCAAGTCGGTCGCCGACGCGCTGAACGCCGCGCTCGCCGATTGCTACGCGCTGTATCTCAAGACCAAGAACTTCCACTGGCACATGTCGGGGCCGCATTTCCGCGACTATCACCTCCTCCTCGACGACCAGTCCGCGCAGATCATCGGCGTGACCGACGCGATCGCCGAACGCGTGCGGAAGACGGGCAACACGACGTTGCGCTCGATCGGCGACATCTCGCGGCACCAGACGATCGCCGACAACGACATGGCGTTCGTCGGCCCGACCGAGATGCTCGCCGAACTGCGCGAGGACAATCTGAAGCTCGTCGAGCAGTTCCGGATCGTCAAGGACGCCGCCGACGCGGCCAAGGACAACGCAACGAGTGGCATCGTCGACGAGTGGACGGATCATGCCGAGGAGCGTGCGTGGTTCCTGTTCGAGGCCAGCCGCAAGGGCTAAATCACGCGGACATCACGATCCTCCCCCACAAGGGGGAGGTGGCGCGAAGCGATGGAGGGGGAGCGTAACGCAACAGCTGTGATCGCCCCCTCCCCCCCCGTCTGGCAAGGGCCAGCCACCTCCCCCTGGCGGGGGAGGATCGTTAGGCCAGCCACTGCCGAAACGGTCGGCCGACGGTACGCCTAAAAGCGCGGAGACGACCGTCGTCGGAATCCTCCGGCGGCGGTCGTTTCGCATCTGCATCCCTTCGGGCGGCAGGCGCGTTGAACGACAATGCACGCTTTTGCCGCCCTGCTCGACTCGCTCACCTATACCCGGTCGCGCAACGCGAAGCTGAAGTTGATCGCGGATTACCTGCGCGCGACGCCCGACCCCGATCGCGGCTGGGCGATGGCGGCGCTGACCGGCGATCTCGATCTCAAGGGCGTGAAGTCGGCGGTGATCCGCGGGCTGATCGAGGAACGCGTCGACCCGGTGCTGTTCCGGATGAGCCGCGATTATGTCGGCGATACCGCGGAAACCGTCGCGCTGCTCTGGCCCGAGCCGACGGTTCCGGTCGACCCAACGCCGCTGTCGATCACCGATGTCGTCGAGCGGTTGGCGGCGCTGTCGCGTGCCGATGCCCCCGGCGCGCTGGCCGACATGCTTGATCGATCCGATGCCGAGGAGCGGTTCGCGCTGCTCAAGATGGCGACCGGCGCGCTGCGGATCGGCGTGTCGGCGCGGTTGGCGAAGACCGCGCTGGCCGACGCGTTCGGGCTCGATGTCGATGCAGTCGAGGAGGTCTGGCATGGGCTGGATGCACCCTATCCGAGCCTGTTCGCCTGGGCCGAGGGCACGGGCGAGCAGCCGACGCCGGCCGACGTGCCCGTGTTCCGGCCGTTCATGCTCGCGCACGGACTGGAGGATCTGCGTGTCGATCTCGCCGACTATGCGGCCGAGTGGAAATGGGACGGCATCCGTGTGCAGATCGTCCATGTCGCGGGCGAAACGCGACTCTACAGCCGCACCGGCGACGACGTGACGGGCAGCTTCCCCGAGATCGCCGCCGCATTCCGGACGCCGGGGACGGTCGACGGCGAACTGCTGGTGAAGGGCGAGCATCAGGGCGGCACGCTGGAGGATGGCGGCGGTGCGGCGAGCTTCAATGCGTTGCAGCAAAGGCTCGGGCGCAAGACCGTGTCGGCGAAGATGCTGGCAGAGTACCCCGCGTTCGTCAGGCTCTATGACCTGTTGATCGATGGCGAGGAGGATCTGCGCACGCTGCCGTGGACCGAACGGCGCGCGCGGCTAGAAGCATTCATGCCGCAACTCGATCCCGAGCGGTTCGACCTGAGTGCGGTCATAGTAGCGCAGGACTTCACCGCGCTGGAAGCAATCCGCGCAACCTCGCGCGATGCCGCAATCGAGGGCGTGATGCTCAAGCGTCGCGACTCGCCCTATGTCGGCGGGCGCCGCGCCGGGCTCTGGTACAAATGGAAGCGCGATCCGCTGACCGCCGACTGCGTCATGATGTACGCGCAGCGAGGCTCGGGGCGACGCTCGTCCTATTATTCGGACTACACGTTCGGCTGCTGGACCGAGGACGGCGAACTGCTGCCCGTCGGCAAGGCCTATTCCGGGATTACGGATGAAGAGCTCAAGATGCTCGACAGCTTCGTCCGCAATCACACGCAGAACCGCTTCGGCCCGGTCCGCGAGGTCGAGAAGACGCTGGTCCTCGAGATCGCGTTCGATTCGCTCCACGATTCGAAACGGCATAAATCGGGCGTGGCGATGCGCTTCCCGCGGATCGCGCGGATTCGGACGGACAAGCCAGCGGCGGAGGCCGATCGGATCGAGACGCTGAAGCGGATGATTACGTAATCCGCGCGTCATCGAAGCGCATGGCGGGGCGGCCTATCGCCGCCCGATCTTGGTGCGTGTAAGGACGGTCCGGTGAATATGACGAAGCATCCCCGCACGGTCGTGGCACGGCGCGTCCGCCGTGGCGCCTGGGTCACCGGGATCATCTCGGCGATCGTCGTGCTGTTCGTCTACCTCGCCGGCTATTTCGACCGCGATCCGGTGCATGTGTATCCGGCGCTCGGCGTGCACGCGTCCGGACCGCCGCCAATCGCGGTGGTGAACTTTTCGGGCGACATGGGGCTGCGATTCCTGCTCGGCGCATCGACCTCGCGGGGGCTAACCGAGCACGGCATTCCGGTCGTCGGGATCACCACGCCCGCGCTGTTCGCGCATCACGTCTCGCGTGCCGAGCTTGACGCGATCATCGCGGAGGGCGTGCGGACCGCACTGACGCGCACCGGGGCGAAGCGGATCGTCGTGATGGGGCAGTCCTACGGCGCGGATATCGTCCAGACCGGTCTCGCCAACCTGCCGGCGGACTTGCGCCCGCGCGTTGCCGCGATCGTGCTGATCCTGCCGGGGGACGCCGTGTTCTATCGCGCCGATCCGTCCAGCCTGCTCTACGATCATGGCACGCCCGACAGCATGGGGGTGACGACGGGGAACCAGCTGACCTGGGCGCCGGTCACGTGCATCTATGGGGTGGAGGAAACCGACAGCCTGTGTCCGCTGCTGACGACGCCGAACGCGCGGAAGATCGGGATGCCGGGGGGGCATAATATCCGTCACGACGCCGATGGCCTGCTCGCGCATGTGCTGACCGCGATCCGGTCGGTTTCACCCTAGGCCGGCGAAGCGTTCGACTGATGGTCAGGCCGTGATGCGCGCGATCAACGCCATTGCGGCCTGGGGAGCACGCACCTTCGCACCGTTGATGAAGAACATAAACGTCTCACGGGGCTGGTTCGGCGGCGTGGTATCCTCGACATAGGGTAGCCCCTGCGGTCTGCCACCAGCAGCCCAGATCTTCGCTTTGCCGGCCCAGTCGTCGAGCGCGGTCGGGGCGTAGCCGGCGACGAAGCGCTCCTCTGCATCCTCCAGCCGCGCATAGACGAAATCGCCGGTGATGTCGGCGATCGCCGGGTATTCGGCAGATTGCGCGAACACGATCGCGACCCCCGCATCGCGGCACATCGCGACGAATTCGGGCACCGCGAAACTCTCATGCCGGACCTGGACCGCATGACGCAGCGCGACGCCGTCCTGCCGATCGGGCAACAGTTTCAGGAACGCGGCGAAATCGTCCGCATCGAAAGTCTTGGTCGCCATGAACTGCCACAGGATCGGCCCGAGCCGGTCGCCGAGTTCGACGATCCCCTGCCCGGTGAACCTGGCGATCGACTCCCCCGCCTCCGCGAGCACCTTGCGATTGGTGCAATAGCGCGAGGCCTTGAGCGAGAAGACGAACCCGTCGGGCACCGCCTTGGCCCAGGCGGCGAACGTCGCGGGCTTCTGGCTGCCATAATAGGTGCCGTTGATCTCGATCGCGGTGACGTGACCGGCCGCATAGTCGAGTTCGCGCTTCTGCGGCCATTTCTCGGGATAGAAGGTCCCGCGCCACGGCTCGTAGGTCCAGCCGCCAATACCGATTCTGATGGTCATGCCGCATGTGTAGCGCGTCGGCGGCCGCGCTGGCGACATCGCTTCGGCGTTTTGGCGCAAAACCCCGACGGCCTGCGCCATCGGGGTTTCGTACCGCCTGAACGACGGGGCGGCGGATCCGATCGGCATCGTCATCCTTTGGGGGGCGATGCCGATGCCGGGGCTCGGATTACTGAAGCAGCTTCAGGACGCTCTGCTGGCTCTGGTTCGCCTGGCTGAGCATCGCCGTCGATGCTTGGCTCAGGATCTGTGCCTTGGCGAGTGCGGTCGTTTCCGACGAGAAGTCGGTGTCTTGGATCCGGCTCTTGGCGTCCGACAGGTTGGTCGCGTTCGAGGTCAGGTTGTTGACCGCCGACTGGAGCTGGTTCTGCGATGCACCGAGCGAGGCGCGACGGTTCGAGACGTTCGAGAGCGCCGTGTCATAGTCAGCGAGCGTGCCTGCCGAACCGGTTGCAGTGACGACCGTGCCGAGGCCCGTGCCGGCAGCCTTGAGGTCGCCGCCGAGCGCGAGATCAATCGCGTCGGTCGAGTTCGCACCGGCCTGGATCTTCACCGTGCCGCCAGTACCGGCCGAGCCGTCGAACAGGGCCACGCCGTTGAACTTGGTGTTCGTCAGCACGTTGGTGATCTGGGTCGAAAGCGCATCCTGCTCGGCCTTGATGTTCAGAATGTCGCTGGCGGAGTAGGTGCCGTTGCCCTTCTGGACTTCGAGTTCGCGCATCCGCTGCAGGTTGTTGCTGACCTCGTCGAGCGCGCCCTCTGCGGTCTGCGCCATCGAGATGCCGTCGTTGGCGTTGCGGATGCCCTGGTTCATGCCCTTGATCTGCGACGTCATCGACGACGAGATGGCGAGGCCGGCGGCGTCGTCCTTGGCCGAGTTGATGCGCTTGCCGGTCGACAGACGCTCCATCGACGTTGCGAGCATGTTCGAAGCCGAGGTCGAAGCGTTCTGGGCGCGCAGTGCCGAGACGTTGGTACCGATGACAGTCATTGCGAAATCTCCGTGAATGTTCAGACGATCCGCGCCGCCCCCATGGCGAAGTCCCGTGCCGTCAGAGTGAGTAACGGCCGGGTCGGGGCGGGCTTTAGAAAAAAAATTGCAGGCCCCGACCGCGTTCGGATCGCCTCGCACGTAGGCGGGACGCGTGCTCGCAGGCAGGACGCGCGCGTGCAGGTGAGCCCGTGTGTCCGCGCGAACGCGCCCGGATAAAATTTGCCGGCAGACGGCAGCGTTTAACCACAAGTTTACCACCAATGCCCCAATCGACGAATCGTCCAGGGGGAACACCATGCGTTCGATTTTTCCATCAGCCGCAGTCACTTCGCGGAAATACGCGCTCGTCTCGTCGCTGCGCGCGCAGGGTTTCGGCGTGGGCTCGTTCGCCACCACCCAACCCGGCCCGAACGATCTGTTCCTCGTCGCGGATGGCGAGGGTATCACCGCCCCTGCCCGCACCGTGGTGATCGGCTGCGAAGGCCGCGAAGTCACCCCGTCGCGTGCTGGCGCACCGGCGCGCATCAGCTTTGCCGCCGAGGATACCGCGGTCGGCAACGGCTTCGCCCGTGCCCTGATCGGTGGCCCGGAAATGCCGACTGCCGCAGACCCGGAATCACTCGCGCTGCTCGCCCTCGCGGAGCGCGTCGCCACCGCCGACATCACCGTACTGATCAACGGACCGACGGGCACCGGCAAGGAAGTGCTCGCCCGCGCCATCCACAATGGTTCCGCGCGGAAGGACAAGCCGTTCATCGCGATCAACTGTGCTGCGCTCCCCGAATCGATGCTCGAGGCGCTGCTGTTCGGGCACCAGAAGGGCGCGTTCACCGGTGCGTCGTCGGGCGGCGACGGGTTCTTCCGCGCAGCCAATGGCGGCACGATCCTGCTGGACGAAATCGCCGAGATGCCGCTCCAGTTGCAGGCGAAGCTGCTCCGCGTATTGCAGGAGCGCGAGGTCGTGCCGCTTGGCGCGTCGGTGCCGCAGCCGATCGACGTCCGCGTGATCGCCTGCGCCAACCGCGATCTTCACGCCGAAGTCGCCGCCGGCCGGTTCCGCGCCGATCTCTATTACCGCCTCGCCGTATTTCCGCTCGCGACCAAGTCGCTGGCCGAGCGCCCTCAGGACATTCCCGCGCTCGCCGCGACGCTAATCCTGCGTCATGCCGGCAACCGCAATGTCATCCCCTGGCCGAGCCACGCGGCGATCGAGCAACTGATGCTGCACGACTGGCCGGGCAACGTCCGCGAGCTGGAGAACGTGATCCAGCGCGCGCTGCTGTTCTGTGGCGGCGATACGATCGAGGCGAACCACATCGTGTTTGATCGCCCGGTGACGATGACGTTCCAGCGCACTATCGCCGTGGCGCCGCTCGCGCCTGTCACGGTATCGTCGGAACCCGAGACGCCCCCCGGGACACTGGGCAACATCGTCCAGATGAGCGAATTCGCCGCGATCCGCGAGACGCTGAGGGCGTGCAACGGCAGCCGGATCGAGACCGCCAAGCGTCTCGGCATCTCCGAGCGCACGCTGCGCTATCGCCTCGCCAAGGCGCGCGAGCAGGGTGACGATATCGGCAACGCCCAAAACTGGAACAACGCTAACTGGGCCGCCTCGGCATGAGCGGCGTCTCGGGCATCGGTGGCGGCGCGATGAGCGTCGACCGCGTGATGGCGCTGCGCTCGCAGATCCTAGAACGCAACCAGGCGCTTTCGCGCGCTGGCGCGGCGGGCAACGTCACGCCGACCGAGCAGGTCAAGCCGACCAGCTTTGCCGACTCGATGGAAACCGCGCTGAAAAGCGTCAACGACGGCCAGACCCAAGCGGCCAAGCTCAGCGAAAGCTATGAGCGCGGCGAGACGGTCGACATCGCGAAAGTGATGCTCGCCCGCCAGCAGGCGTCGGTCGGGTTCGAGGCGACGTTGCAGGTCCGCAACAAGCTGCTGTCCGCCTACAAGGATATCATGAGCATGCCGGTCTGACATGAGCACCGCACTCATCCCCACATCATCCGGCGGCACCGAACGGTTCGCCAATCCCCTCCAGCAGATCAAGGGCGCGTTTGCGCAGCCCGCGGTCCGCCGTTCGCTGCCGATGGCGCTGATGGTCGGCTTGATCGCCGCCGCCGCACTCGCGTGGATGAGCCTGTCGACGCCGACGCAGAAGACGCTGTTCAGCGGCCTGCCCGATTCGGACAAGGCCGCGGTTACGTCCGCGCTGACGACGGCCAACATCAAGAGCCATATCGACGAAGGCACCGGAGCGCTGACCGTCGGCGAGGAGGATTACAGCCGCGCCAAGATGGTGCTCGCGGGCCAGGGCCTGCCGAAAGCAGCACCGGGCGGCTACGCGATCCTCGACCAGTTGCCGATGGGCGTTTCGCGCGCGGTCGAAGGCGAACGCCTCCGCCAGGCACGCGAATCCGAGATGGCGAAGTCGATCGAGGAGATCGACGCGGTCGCCGAAGCACGCGTGCATCTCGCCATGCCCGAAGCGTCGGTGTTCGTCCGCGACAATGCCTCGCCGTCTGCGTCGGTCATCCTGAAACTCCAGGGCGGCCGCTCGCTGAGCGATGCGCAGGTCAGCTCGATCATCAACCTCGTCGCCTCGTCGGTGCCGGGAATGAAGCCCGAGGCCGTGACGATCGTCGACCAGATGGGCGCACTGCTCACCAAGGCTGGCGGCAACGACGGCGCGGGTGCGGCGAGCGACGCGCGGATCGATATCCAGCGCCGCATCGAGGACAAGTATCGCACCCAGCTGATCGCATTGCTCACGCCGCTGGTCGGCGCGGGCAACTTCACCGCCGAGGTGCAGGCCGACGTCAATCTCGACGAGAGCCAGGCGACTCGTGAAAGCTATGAGAAGCAGGGCGTGCTGCGCGCCGAGACGGGCAACTGGACCGGCAACCAGAAGGACGGCGCAGGCGCTGCCCCCGGCGGTATCCCCGGCGCACTGAGCAACACGCCTCCCGCCGCCAGCACCTTGTCGACGCCGCAAGCTGCGACCGGCAATCCCGGCACGCCCGCCGCACAGCCGGTTGCCGGTGGCCCCGCTCCCGATGCGATGAAGCAGTCGGACCAGTATCAGCGCGCCTACGACCTCGGCCGCGAAGTCTCGGTCACGCGCGCCACGCCCGGCGGCGTGAAGCGCCTGTCGGTCGCCGTTCTCCTCCGCGATCCCGACAAGACCCGCCGCACCGCGATGGAGATCAACCAGATCACCGATCTCGTGAAAAGCGCGGTCGGCTTCGACCAGGCACGCAACGACAATGTCACGGTTATCAGCCGCAAATTCGCCGGCGCGACCGATGCCGCCGCTGGTCCCGCCTGGTACGACAATGCCTGGTTGCCGGTGCTCGCCCGCAACGGCACCGCGATCCTGATCGCGCTGCTGGTCTTGCTGCTCGGCGTCCGCCCGATCGCCAAGGCGCTCATGAAAAAGCGTGACGAAGCCACGTCGCGCCCCGCGCTCGGCCAGCCGATCGGCGGCGTCGATGGCGAAGGCGGCGTGACCGGGATCGGCGTTGCCGCGCCAGTCAGCCTCGACCAGCTCGAGAACACGCGTGGCTATGACGACCGGATCGGCGCGGTCCGCGGCTTCACCCGCGACAATCCCACGCGCGCCGCGCTCGCCGTGCGCGACATGATCAAGGCGGACGCCAAGTGACCGAGGCCGTGATCCGCACCTACACCGGCGTAGAGCGCGCCGCGGTGCTGATGATGCTGGTCGGCGAGGAGGAGGCCGCCGCCATCCTCCAGAAGCTCGACCCCGAGGAAGTGCGTCAGCTGGGCGCGGCGATGTTCAAGGTCGCCGACGTGTCCGAGCAGGAAGTCGAGGACGTGCTCGACGATTTCGTCGGCCACGCACGCGAGCGCACCGCGATCGGCTTCGACCCGCGCCCGCAGATCGAGGCGGTGATGAACCGCGCGCTCGGTCGCGAAAAGGCCGAGAGCGTGCTCGCGCGGATCACCCCGGCCGAAGCCGCCTGCGAACTCGAGCTGCTCGACTGGCTCGACGCGCCCGAGATCGCCGCGATGATCGAGAAGGAACATCCACAGATCGCCGCGGTGCTGATCGCCAATCTCGACGCATCGGTCGGCGGCCAGGTGCTCGAACTGCTGCCCGACGCGGTCCAGCCCGACATCCTCCACCGCATCGCGCGGCTCGGGCCGATCACGCCCGAGGCGGTCGATACGCTGCGCACCTTGCTCGCCAACCGCACCGCCTCCGCGCCCGGCGGCGCCGGCGTTACGTTGGGTGGCACGCGCGAGGCCGCCAAGATCCTGTCGGGCGCACGAAAAGCGACCGAACAGCGCGTCATGCCGAAGCTGTTCAAGATCGACCGCGAAGTCGCCAAGGCGATCGAGGAAGCGATGTTCATCTTCGACAATCTGCTCGACCTCGACGACAAGAATTTGGGGACGTTGATCCGCAACGTCGACAGCGAGATCCTGACCAAGTCCTTGAAGGGCGTCGACGAGACGATCCGCAACCGCTTCCTCGGCTGCATGTCGGCGCGCGCCGCCGACGGTATCCGCGACGAGATGGAAGCGCGCGGGCCGATGAAGCTCGCCGAAGTGCTCGAAGCGCAGAAGGCGATGATCGCGATCGCGCGCGGGCTCGCGAAGGACGGCACGATCCAGATGGGCGGGGGCGAAGACGATTATGTCTAACGGGTTCACGGCGGGCTTCGCGTCGCGCCACACGACGACCGCGAATATCCTGGCCAGCGCGTTCGCACCGCCGTCCGGCTTTGCCGCTGCGGATATCCGCGAGCGCGCGACGGTGCGTCCGGCTAGCTTCGCGTCCCCGAACTTCACGACGGAGCCGAGCGCCCCGAAGCATTTCAGCCCGGCGGACAAGGACGTGAACCCGACTGCCGGCTGGGATCCGCTCGATCCGGTCAGCGAGTCGTCGTTCATCGATCCGCTCGCCGACGCACATGCCGCCGGCTATGCAGAGGGCCTTGCCGCTGCGGCCGCGGCCGCGGCCGCACAGGAAACGGCTGCACGGGACGGCGCGCTGCTCGGCGATCTCGCCAGCGCGCTCGGCAACGACCGGATCGACCGCGACCGCGTTGCGGCGCAGCTCCGCCAGACGGTACTCTTCCTCGTGTCGAAGCTGGTCGGCGAAGTCGGCATCGCGCCCGACGTGCTCGCCGGTCGGATCGAGACTGCCGCCGAACTCCTGTCCGACTCCGCCGAATCCGCGCTGCTCCGCGTCCACCCGGAAGACGTCGCATTGCTCGAAGGCCGGTTGCCCAAATCGATCTTCGCCGCGGGCGATCCGGGCGTTGCACGCGGCAGCTTCGTGCTCGAAAGCGCATCGACCATCGTCGAGGACGGCCCCGAGCTCTGGCTCGACCAGTTGGCGCACGCGATCGACCGCGTGCCGGTGCCCAAATGCTGAACCGCTTCACCGCCGATTATCTCGAAACCCTCTCCAACGCCGATTTCGTCGCCAAGCCTAAAGTCTCCGGTCGCCTCGCCTCGTTCGATGGGCTGCTGATGGAAGCGGTCGGACTGACATTGCCGGTCGGCACCGTCTGCCAGGTCGGCGAGGGCGCGGCGAGCGTCGAGGCCGAGGTCATCGGCTTCCGCAACGGCCGCACCTTGATGATGAACCTCGGCGGTGCCGCCGCGCTCCTCCCGCGGGCGCCGGTCAAGCCGATCGGCGCGCCGGGCGAAGCCGAAGTCGGTGCGGCATTGCTCGGTCGCGTCGTCGACGGCGCCGGCAAGCCGATCGACGGACTCGGCCCGATCCGCGGCGCCGGTCGCTGGCCGCTCGCCGGCAAACTCCAGTCGCCACTCGACCGGGGCCGCGTACTCGAACCGCTCGACGTCGGCGTTCGCGCGATCAACGGCCTGCTGACGATCGGCCAGGGCCAGCGCGTCGGCATCATGGCGGGCTCGGGCGTCGGCAAGTCGGTGCTGCTCGGCATGATCGTCCGTGCCGCGCAAGCCGACGTCATCGTCATCGGCCTGATCGGCGAGCGCTCACGCGAAGTCGCCGACTTCCTGGAAACCAAAGTCGCAGGCGCAGCGCGGAAACGTTCGGTCGTCGTCGCAGTCCCTGCCAACCACTCGCCGGTCCTTCGCATCCGTGGCGCGCTCCGGGCCCATGCGATCGCCGAATCCTTCCGCGACGAGGGCAAGAAGGTCCTGCTGATCATGGATTCGCTGACCCGCGTCGCGCATGCCGGCCGCGAGATCGGCCTCGCGCTCGGCGAACCCGCGTCCGCGCGCGGCTATCCCCCGAGTGCCATCGCGATGCTGCCGAACCTGATCGAGCGCGCAGGCGTCGACGTCCACACCGGCGGATCGATCACCGCGATCTACACCGTGCTGGCGGACGGCGATGACGGCAACGACCCGGTGGTCGATTCGGCCCGTTCGATCCTCGACGGCCATATCGTCCTCAACCGCCAGCTCGCCGAGCGCGGCGTGTACCCCGCGATCGACATCGGTCCGTCGGTCAGCCGCGTCATGACCGATATCGTCGACGCACCCCATGCAAAGGCCGCGCGGACGCTCCGCCGTCACCTAGCTACCTATGAGGAAAACCGCGATCTCGTGCTGATGGGCGCGTATCGTCACGGCGCCGATCCAGCGATCGACGCGGCGATCGCCTGCCACCCGGCAGTCATGGAATATATCCGCCAGGACGCCGACGAAACCGTATCGCTGAACGACGCCGTCGCCGAGCTGACCGGCGTGTTCGGCGGCTGAGATGGACAAGCGCGGCAAGACCCTCGCGCGCATCCACCGCGTCCGCACGCTCCAGCTCGGGCTGACCCGCGCCGACGAAGCGCGCGCGCACGACAAGTTCGCCAGCGAAAAACTCTTGTCCGGGCGTATCGCGCTGCTCGTCGAGGCGGTCGCGCCGGTCCACGAGACGCAGGTCGCAGTATCGCTGGGCGCCGCCGCGCATTACCGCGAACGCCTGCAGAAATCTGCCGACGCCGCGGTCGAGCGCATGCAGGCGGCCGAACACCAGGTCGACCGCGCCGCGGAAGCGACGCGCGCCGCCAAGCGCGATCAGACCGCGGTCGAGAAGCTGCTCGCACGCGCCGACGCCGATGCTGTGCTGAAGGCGATCCGCGCAATGGAGGAATCGCCCGCCTTCCGAAGGGTTCGGCACGATCCTTGCTGAGCGGGAGCCGAACGGCGCCATACCGCCACCCGAACGAGTATCCTGCATGATCCAGACCGCGACTCTTTCTCCCATGCTGCCGGCCCAGGCGCGGTCGACGACCGTGCCAAATGGTCCGACGCCGGGCGATTTCGCGGGTTCCTTCGCGCAGGCGAACGACGACGCTGCCGCGGAGGGTGCGCCGACGACGCCGGCTCCGATCGTCGCGATCCCGGCGCTGTCGGCCGGCACGATCGTCCGGCAGGACGCCGCCGCGACCGGCAACACCTTGCCGACCCCGATCGTGACGGAGGCCGCACAGCCGATCGTCCCGGCGATCGTCACCCTCCTCGCCGAACCGCTTGCGGCAGGTCTGCGCCCGACATCGCCAACGCTCGTACAGCCAATAATCCCGGTAACTCCGGAGCCCGCGACGCCTGACATCGTCAAACGCACCATCGCTCCGCGTCCGAGCCCCAATGCGGCGCGTCCCGCGGCGTTCGCGATCGCGCCCCGCGGCGGCAAGGCCAAGAACGACACCCCGACGACCCCGTCGGACGACACCGCCGACGCGACACTCGCCGATCAACCGGCCCTCCCCGATCAGCCCATGATCGCGCAGCCCACGCTCGCTCCTCCCCTTGCGCAGGCAAACCCGGACATCCCGCTCGTCGCGTCCCCCGCACCTTCGCCGCCCCCCGAAGCCGCCAAGATGATCGTGGCCGAGAACGCCGTCGCCCCCGCCGGATCGGCGATTGTTGGCGCGAAACCCAGCGCTACCGGTGCGGCAGACGCAAAGCCTCTCGTGGCGGCGGAACCGGACCTCACGACCTCGATCACCCCGGCCCCCCGGCAATCCCGCAGCGCGACGAAGCTCGCACAGGCCGAACGGGCTGTGCCAACAGCGATCCCCGTCGCGCCACCCGCACTTCTGCAAAATCCGATCGCGCTACGCCCAGTCGCACAGCCCAGCGCCCTACCCGTCGCCACAGCCTCGCCGCAACCTGCGGTGGGAGTCGTCGACCGTAGCCAGATCTCTCCGCGAGAGGTCACGCCGGTCGCTCTGACGCCCGCCACCCCGGTCATCACCACGCCCGTCGCGGCTCCGCCGTTGCAGATCGTGGCGCTAGCGGGGACCGTGCCCGTCGCACCACAAATCTCGAGCGTGAGTCCCCCACTTGGTCTTGCGAGCGAACCCGGTTCGACCGCGCAATCGTCGCTGCCAGCACCAGACGCCGACACCGCGCCGGCCACGCCGCGCTGGGTCGCGACCGACGCGACGACCCCGGTGGCGCTCGCGCTCGCGCAGCCTGCCGCGATCCAGCCGCAACCGGGCACCGTCGCGTCCGCCAGCCAGGTATTCGGCGCCGCGATCCAGGCCGCCACCAAGGCGCGCGACGAGCGCGACACGACCGATCCGACCGCGCCAACGCTTGCCGCCGGAGCGCCCATATCGGCGCCTGCGATCAAGACCGCCGAGGCGCAACAGGCTCCGCTCGACATGCGGCAGGAGCGCTGGCCGCACGCGATGATCGAGCGCATCGAGATCCTGCGCGACGCCGCCGACGCGACCGATACGCGGATCCGCTTGGTCCCCGACGCGCTCGGCGCGATCAGCGTCTCGATGCGCAAGGATGGCGACACCGTCCACGTCCACTTCAACGCCGAGCAGTCCGCAACCCGGACGCTGCTGGCCGACGCGCAGCCGCGCCTTGCCGAGCTGGCCGAAGCACGCGGACTTAAGCTTGGCCAAGGCGCGCTCGGTGACGGCAATGCCGGCTCCAGCCAGCAGCGCGCGCCCACCCCATCACAGATTCCGAATCGCACGACGACGACGGCCGCGATGATCGCGGACGCCGCCGACGATACCCGAATCGCTTGACCCGAAGGACCCTGACATGAGCGACAAAAAAGAAACTTCAGACGCCGCCCCGAAGAAGAAGGGCAAGATGAAGACGATCCTGATCGGCGGCGTTGCGCTGCTGGTACTGGTCGGCGGCGGCGTCGGCGCGGGCGTCTATGCGTCGAACGCCGGGCTGCTTGGCGGCGGCCATGCCGAAGTCGACGACGGCAAGCCCAAGCTGGTTCCCAAGAGCGAGCAGAAGCATGCCGGTGAGGGTGGCGAAGAGAGCGGTGGTCATGGCGGGGGCGAGGAGGCCGCGCCTGAAAACCACGGGATGAAGCCGCCCGCGGGCGAGGGCGGCGATAAATACGCGTCGACCTATTACCCGATGGAGAAGGAATTCACCTCGAATCTCCAGGACTCGGCGCACTTTGTCCAGGTCGGCATCGCGGTCGCCACGCCGTACGACGACACGGTCATCACCAACCTCAAGACCAACGACATCGCGGTCCGTTCGGCCATCCTGATGGCGCTCGGCGACACCACCGAGGAGCAGGTGATGAGCAGCGACGGCAAGCGCCAGTTGCAGGTCCGGCTGGCGAAAGCGATCAATGATACGCTCAAGCAGAAGGAAGGCTTCGGCGGCATCGGTAACGTTTACTTTACCAGTTTCGTTGTTCAGTGAGGCATGGTTAACGAGGGCTCAGCAAAGACGCGCGAACGGCGCGACCGGGATCGCTCCGGCGCGCCCCAGGGCGGCGTGCTGCATCAGGGCGTGCTCGGCGGGGCCAAGCTCAATCCGTTCGGCGACCTGCATTCGTTGCAGCATTTGTCCGCGCGGTTCGCACGCGGTCTGCGCGCCGTGTTCGAGCCTTTGCTGCGCCAGGAAGTGCGCTGCTGGGCCGAGCCTCTCGTGGTCCAGCGCTTCACCGACTACCGCGCCGAACGCAGCGATGCGCTGACCGCGTGGCTGCCGCTGATCATGACGCCGGGGATGGCGCAGGCGCTGTGCATCATGGACGGCAAGTTCGTGCTCGAGATGCTCGACATGTTCTTCGGCGGCACCGGCGCCGCGCCGCACACGCTGCCGACCGAGTTCTCGCCCGCCGCCGAGGCAATGGTCGCGCGGATCGGCCAGATGATCGCCGCGCCGCTGAAGACCGCGTGGGAGCCGATGGCGCGGTTCGACTTCCTGCCGACGCGCGTCGAGGTGAACCCGGCGATGATCGCCGATCTCGACGGCGAGGACGCGATGATCGTCACGCGCTTCGGCATCGCCGCGGGCACCGCGAAGCCGGTGTTCCTCGATCTCGTCTATCCCGTGTCCGCGCTCAAACCGCATGCGCCGTCGCTGACCGCCAAGGTCGTCGGCAAGTCGGCCGAGCCCGATCCGGCCTGGCGCACCGAACTGACGCGTGCCGCGATGAACGTGCGCTTCCCGATCCGCTCGGTGCTCGCCGAGCCGGTCGTCAAGCTGACGATGCTGATGGACCTGAAACCCGGCGACGTGATCCCGATCACCATCTCGGGCGACGTGCCGGTGATGGTCGGCAACAACCGGCTCGGCTGCGGCACGGTCGGCACATCGAACGGCTTCGCCGCCATCCAGCTAACCTCGATTACCAGTTTCGACGAAGGATTTGCAGCATGAACGACATGACCGGAGGCTTCCCAGTCGACGCCGCCGTGGCCGCCAATTTCCGGCTGCTCCAGGATGTCGACGTCAAGCTGACCGTCGAGATTGGCTCGACCAGCCTGACGCTGCGCGAACTGCTCGCGCTCGGCGAATCCAGCGTGATCGAGCTCGATCGCCAGGCTAACGAACTGCTCGACGTATTCGTCAACGGCACGCTGATCGGACGCGGCGAAGTGGTGACGGTCGGCGAACGCTTTGGCGTGCGGATGACCGAGCTCGTCAGCCCCGACAAGCGCGGCTGATTCCGATGCTCTGGACCTATATCCTCAAGCTCGTGATCCTGCTGCCACTCGTGTGCGGCCTGATGTTCGGGTGCCTGTATCTGTGGCGCAAGTTCGAGAGTCGGATCCCGGGCAAGCCCTCGACGCGGCTGATCGGCGTCAAGGAAACGATGATGATCTCGCCAGGCCTGCGTCTCGCGGTGATCGATTTCGAGGGCCGCCGGCTGCTCGTCTCGGTCGGCCGCGGCGGCGTGCACCTGATCGACAAGGTCGACGCATGAGCGCGGTCGCTCGTCCGACGGTGACGCGGAAAGGCTCGGGCCCTGCCCTGTTCGCCGCATCCTCCGCCCAGCCGTTTTCCCGCGTACGCGGGAATCCAGGAGCCACGAACGGTGCGCTGCTTGGTCCTGGATCCCCGCGTTCGCGGGGAAACGGGTGGGTTTGGGTCCTGCTCGCGGTAGTGCTCGCGCTGTTCCTCGCGATGCCGGCGTTCGCGCAAGGTGTCCCCGCCCCGACCAACCCCGCCGTCGGCGACGCCGTCGATCGTGCGCTCGGCCAGCTCGGCGGACAGGCCGCAGGCAACACCGGCCAGAGCGGGTCGCTATCGCTGTCGCTGCAAGTCCTCATCATCATGGGGCTGCTCACGATCCTGCCGGGCATCCTGCTGATGATGACCAGCTTCACGCGGATCATCATCGTGCTCGCGATCCTGCGCCAGGCGCTCGGGCTGCAACAGACGCCGCCGAACCAGGTGCTGCTCGGACTGTCGCTGTTCCTCAGCTTCTTCATCATGGCGCCGACGATCAGCCAGATCAACACGACCGCGATCCAGCCCTATGCCGCCGGGCAACTCGCCGGCACGCAGATGATCACGACCGCCGGCGTCCCCCTGCACGCGTTCATGGTCAAGCAGACGCGGATCAAGGACGTCACGATGTTCGCGCAGATCGCGAAATCCGGGCCGTACGCGACGCCGACCGACATCCCGTTCTCGGTACTGCTCCCCGCGTTCGTCACGTCGGAACTGAAGACCGCGTTCCAGATCGGCTTCCTGATCTTCCTGCCGTTCATCGTGATCGATCTCGTCGTCGCCACCGTCTTGATGTCCCTCGGCATGGCGATGCTCAGCCCGACGATCATCTCGATGCCATTCAAGCTGCTGCTGTTCGTGCTGGTCGACGGCTGGGCGCTGACGATGGGCAGCCTCGCCAACTCGTTCGCGACCTGAGACCATGGACGCGCAATATTTCCTGACGGTCGCCAATCAGACGATGTGGGTGCTAGCGCTCGCCAGTGCGCCGATCCTGATCCCGGCGCTGCTGGCTGGGCTGATCCTCGGGATGATCCAGGCGGCGACCTCGATCAACGAGCAGACGCTGTCGTTCGTGCCGAAACTGGTGGTGGTGGCGGTGTCGATCCTGATCTTCGGGAGCCTGATTTTAGGGCTGCTCAGCGATTTCACGATCGGGATTTTCGAGCGCATTCCGGATCTGGTAAAATGAGCGCACTTTCTGCTCCCCTTCCGCTAGCGGGAGGGGTCGGGGGAGGGGCGTGCCCCACCGACCGGACGCCAGTACGTACGTCGCGCCCTCCCCTGACCCCTCCCGCAGGCGGGAGGGGGATTTAGTCGTGTTGGGCTTCGGCCTCTCGATCGAGCCGCAGCTGTGGGCGCTCGTGTTCGTGATGATCCGCATTGGTGCGACGTTCATCGCCGCGCCGGTGTTCGGGTCCGTGTCGGTGCCGCTGACCGTGCGCGTCACCTTGTCGGGCGCGATAGGGTTCCTCGTCCTCGCGGCGCACCCGATCGTCCCGCCGCAGAACATCTTCGCGGTCACCACGATCCTTTCCGCGGCCGCCGAAGCGCTCGTCGGCCTCGCGCTCGGCTTCGTCCTCCAGATCGCGTTCGCCGCGCCGATGATCGCGGCCGAAGTGATCGGCGGCGCGATGGGGCTCGGTTTCGCATCCTCGATCGACCCTCAGAACGGCAAGTCCAGCCCTGCGCTCGGCCAGTTCTTCTCGATCATGCTGATGCTGCTGTTCCTGTCGGTCGACGGCCACCTGATCCTGATCGACCTGCTGGTGAAGAGCTATGACGTGCTCCCCCCCGGTGCCGCCTGGATCGGCGTCGAGCGGTTAAAGGCGATCGCGTTCTTCGGCGGCTATGCGTTCCTCGCCGGGCTGCTGCTCGCGTTGCCGGTCGGGTTCCTGCTGCTCTGCCTCAACATCGTCGTCGGCATGCTGAGTCGCGCTGCGCCCTCGCTCAACCTGTTCGCGGTCGGCCTCCCCGCCAGCCTCGCGGTCGGCGTCGTCACGCTCGCGATCGCGTTCCCCACGATGGGCGACTACATGCTCGTGATCGTCCGCGAAGGCCTCGCCGCCACCGAAAACCTGGTGCTCGGCTGATGTCCGAGGATGCCCATGTCTGAGGATTCGGGCGAAAAGACCGAAGCACCAACCGCAAAGCGCAAGAAGGATGCGGTCGAAAAAGGCGACATCCTCAAATCGCGCGATTTCGCCACCGCGCTGAGCATGCTCGCCGGTGTCGCGTGGCTTATCTACGCGGGGCCGACGTTGATCACCGCGTGCAAGGCGATCATGAGCTCGAGCTTCCAGTTCACGCATGCGGACGTCGAGGACTTCTCTCCGTGGCGGCCGCTGATGGAAGCCGGCGGCAAGCTCGCGCCCTCGCTCATCACGCTGTTCATCGTCAGCATCGGCGCCGCGATCCTGAGCCAGGCGGGGCTCGGTTCGCTCGGCTTCAACGGCGGTCTGCTCGCGCCGAAATACAGCCGCGTCGATCCGGCCGCCGGCCTCAAGCGCATCTTCGGTGCGAACGGCTGGATCGAGCTTGGCAAGTCGCTGCTGAAGGTCATCCTGCTCGGCACGATCGGCGGCTGGATGCTGTGGAACGCGGCGCATTCGACGATGGGCCTCGCCTCGTCTGCGGATCTCAACCAGGCGCTGTCGACGCTCGGCGGGATCTTCAAGGGGATCCTGATCGCGATGGCCTTCGGGCTGTGCGCGATCGCCGGGATCGACCTGCCGATCCAGATCATCCGCCGGCTGGGCAAGATGCGGATGTCGAAACAGGAGATCAAGGACGAGCACAAGTCGACCGAGGGCAATGGCGAGGCGAAGGGCCAGATGCGGGCGAAGATGCGCGCGATGGCGAGCGGGGGCCTGCGCAAATCGGTCGCGGAGGCGCATGTCGTGCTGACCAACCCGACGCATTTCGCCGTCGCGCTGCGCTACGATCGCGGCAAGGATCAGGTGCCGGTGGTGGTCGCCAAGGGGCGCGGCGCCACCGCGCTCGCGATCCGCGAACTTGCCGCAGAAGGCCGGGTACCCGTCCTCGAATATCCGATGCTGGCGCGTGCGATCTATTACACCAGCAAGGAGAACCAGGAGGTCCGCGACGACCTGTACATGGCGATCGCGACGGTGCTCGCTTTCGTATTCGGGCTGAACGCGGCGGCGGGCGGTACGGCCGGCGGGGTCCAGCCGTTCGTCACCGTACCGAAGGACGCCCGCTTCGACGAAAACGGCATGAAACAGACCTAAACATCGCCGCCAAACGGTCGTTCTTACAGACGAGCGCGCACGTGCAGGAATTTCGCCATGGTAACATCGACCACCAGCACGACGGGGACACCCACCCCAACGTCCACCGCGTCCGCGGCACAGACCGCGATCAACACCGCGACGCAAGCGCTCCTGACGGGGCTCAGCGCAGGGTCGGGCGTCGACACCGGGACGCTGGTCACATCGCTGGTCGAAGCGCAGTTTGCCGCCCGCTCGGCAACGCTGAAATCCAAATCCGACACGCTCACCGCGCAGATTTCGGGCGTCGCGTCGCTCAAGAGCACGATGACCGGCTTCTCCACCGCACTCGCCAATCTGGTGAAGGGCGGCAGCTTGCAGACCCAACCGACGAGCTCGAACGCCGCAATCCTGTCCGCCACCGCACAGTCGGGCGCGAAACTGTCGGGACTGTCGGCCAGCGTCACCGTCACGCGCCTCGCCACCGGCCAGGTCGCGCGGACGACGAACCCCGTCGCCGCCGCCAATCGCACCGCATCGCTCGGCACCGGCGCGCTGACGCTCAACGTCGGCGGGGGCGCAAACGTCGCGATCAATATCGGCGACGGCAGCATCGACGCGATCGCGGCGGGGATCAACGCGTCGAAGAGCGGCGTCACCGCCTCGGTCGTCACCGATGCGCAGGGCGGCGCGTATCTGTCGGTCAAGGGCGCAACCGGCAGCGCCAACGCGTTCACGCTGAAGGGCGCCACCGGCAATGCGCTCGACATCGGTGGCGGCACCGCGACCAAGACCAGCCTCGTGTCGACTGCACAGAACGCCAAGCTCACCGTCGACGGGATCGACGTCGAACGGCCGAGCAACACCGTCAGCGATCTGGTTTCCGGCGTAACGTTGCAGTTGAGCGGCGTGTCGACCGTCCCCGTCTCGCTGACCAGCACGGCGCCGACCGATGCGCTGACGCAGGCGGTCAACGACGTCGTCACGACCTATAACGAGGTCCTGAAGACGATCACCGAACAGACCGATCCGATCACCGGCAATCTCCGCGCCGACCCTGCCGCCAAGTCGTTGTTGAGCTCGCTGAAGGCGTTGACCTCGAAGCCACTGGTCGGCGGCGCGACCGCCGGTCTTCCGCGGACGTTGGCGGAACTCGGCGTCGCGACCAACACGGACGGTACGCTGCGCGTCGACTCGACGCTGCTCGCGAAGCAGCTCGCGGCCTATCCCGACACCATCGAATCTATGTTCGCGCCATCGGGTACCAACGCGCTCGGCCTCTCGGCGACGCTGACCGCGCTGACGACCAGCGCCACCAGCACGCTGACCGGGCTCGGCGCCTCGACCGTGCGCTATACGGCGGCGCAGTCCGATGTGACCAAACAGCAGGACAAGGTGACCGACCAGTCGGCGCAGCTGACGACCCGGCTGACGCAGCAATATGCCAGCATGAACTCGCGCGTGTCGGCATATAAGTCGACGCAGACGTTTCTTACCGGCCAGATCGCCCAGTGGAACAAGAGCTCGTGACCTACGCCTCCACCCTCACGCGCGACCCGTTCGCGACCTATCGCCAGATCGACGCGGTCGGCCACACTGCGACGGCGGACGGCCCGGCGCTGGTGCAGCTGCTGTACAAGGAGCTCGTCGCAGCACTCCGCGCCGCCGCCTGGGCCTGCGAAAAGCGCAAGTTCGCGGTCAAGAGCGAGCGCATCACGCGTGCCACCGCGATTCTGTTCGCGCTGGAGGCCGGCCTCGATTTCGAAAAAGGCGGCCAGATTTCTGAGACGCTGGCGCGGCTGTATGGCGGCGCGCGGAAGACCGTCATCAACGCCTCGCTCGGCCATGACCCCAAGCCGTTCCGCGATTCTGCGGACATGCTCGACGAGATCGCCCAAGCCTGGCGGACTGCCAGCGCCGCCTGAGCTTCCAATGCTCCCCCGCCAGGGGGAGGTGGCTGGCGCTTGCCAGTCGGAGGGGGCGGACACGGAACAGCAGTTGTCGCCCCCTCCCCCTCCGTCGCCGTTGGCGCCACCTCCCCCTGGCGGGGGAGGATCGAGGTTAGAAGTCCTACCTCTTGAACCAGTGGCGGGCGGAGAAATACCCGATGACGCCCACCGCGATCACGAGGCAGGCCGCGGCGATCGCATCGAACGCCCATGGCTCTTCGGCATAGGGCAGCCCCTTCACGTTCATGCCGTACAGGCCTGTGAGGAACGTCAGCGGCAGGAACACCATCGCCGCGATAGAAATGATCAACGAGCGGTTGTCGATCTGCTCCGCGCGCAGATCGGTCAGCGTCTCGTGGACCAGTGCGGCACGCTCACGGATCGATTCAAGCTCCTCTGCCATCCGCGCCGCGCGGTCCGCCGCCGCCGCGAGATGCAGACGGTCGTCGTCGGCGAGCCAGTCGCCAGGCAACGCCGCCAGTTTCTCCAGCGCCGCACGCTGCGGGCTGAGGAAGCGTTTATAGCCGATCGCCGCCACGCGGACCTTGCTGACGGTGCGGCGCAGTTCGAACACGCGGTTGGCGTCGAGCTGTTCCTCGCAATCGTCGAGCTCGTCGCCGAGCGTCGCGACGTCGGGATCGAGGTCGGCGGTGATCGCGGTCGCAAACGCGGCGATCAGATCGCCCGGATCACGGATTTCGCCGCGCTCGACCATCTTTTCGACCTCGCCGACCGCGATCAGCGGTTTGCGCGTGACCGAGAAGACTCGGCCCTTCACCGCCCAGATCCGCACCGAGGCGAGCATGTCGGAGGTATCGAGTTCCTCGTGCGACCGCCCGCGCAAATTGAGGAACGCGCCCTCGCCGACCGCTTCGCACCGCGGCCGCGTCTCGGTCGCAGTCAGTGCGTCGACGACGTAATCGAGCAGCTTGGCCTCGTCGCGTAGCCATGTCTGGGCATGCTCGGCGGTGGTCGACAGATGGACCCATACGAGGTCGGCGGTACAGTCGAGCGCCTCCTTCACGCCAACGCGCGTCGCTTCGCCGTTGGTGATGCGGAAGCCGAAACCGCTCATCGCGCCATCTCGATCGTGACGGTGAGGCCCGTGCCCGGATCCACCGGCATCGCCGCGCAATACCGCGCGGCGTCGGCACGTGCACGGTCGAGGATCGCCGCGGGCACGTCGGGGCCGTGATAGACCCGGTCGGCGCTGGCGAGCGCCCGCGCCTGGCGCAACGTCAAATCCTCGGGATCGTCAGACAGCAGGACGAGGGTAATCGCCACGTCACGCACCGCAGCGGGCGCGTCCGTCGGCACCAGCCATGCAGCGACGTCGTGCGTCGGTGACAACGGATCGAGCATCCCGCCCGCCGCCATCGCGGTCGCTAATGCCCGGCGGCGCTCGCCCATATCAGGCCAGCGCTTCCGCAACGCGCCACGCGCCGCCTGCAACGCGAGCGCAAGTTTGCCGAGATCGGCGGGCACGATCGCCTCCAACCGCTGACGCAACGCCGCCGCCAGCCCGGCCGACACACCGCTGGTGCCGATCGCGATCAGCACCGGTGCGCGGTCGACGATCGCCGGCAACGTGAAATCGCACAGCGCCGACCGGTCGACCGCATTGACCAGGATCCCGCGCGCCTTCAGCCGCGCGACTGCCGCCAGCGCCTCGTCCTCGTCGTCGATCGCGACGATCGCTAGAGACGCCGCCGCATCCTCGTCGACCACATCGGCCCCAGCCCTATCGAGCAACCGCCGCTTCGCATCCGCCGCCTCGCCCTCGCCCAGCAGGATCACCGGGCGCCCCGCTAGCCTCACGAACAGCGGCAGGCTCTGTAGCGGAGCGGGCGATGTCACCGCTTGAGCCATTCCGGCACGCGCTCGGCGGCCAGGATCGTTTCCGGATGAATGCGATCCGCGACCACTGCGAACCGGTCGCCGTCGACCAGCACCTCGGGCACCAGCGCGCGGCTGTTATAGGTCGACGCCATCGTCGCGCCGTATGCGCCCGCGGTCCGGAAAATCCCGAGATCGCCCGACTTCACCGCGTCGATATCGCGCCCCATCGCGAAGGTGTCGCCGGTCTCGCATACCGGCCCGGCGATGTTCGCCATCATCCGCTCGCCGCTCGGCTCGACCGCGACGAAATCGTGATACGCGTCATACATCGCGACGCGCGCGAGGTCGTTCATCGCCGCGTCGACGATCACGTACGGATTGACCACGCCGGGCTTCACCCAGATCACTTCGGTCAGCAGCACGCCGGCATTGCCCGCAATCACGCGCCCTGGCTCGAACATCAGTTCGACGTCCCATTCGGCGGTCGCGCGAGCAACCATCGCGCCGTAGTCGGCCGGGCTCGGCAGCACGTCATCGGGCTTGTAGGGCACGCCGAGACCGCCGCCGAGATCGACGCGGCTGATCGTATGCCCCGCGGCGCGCAGTTCCGCGACCAGCTCGCCGATGCGCGCATAGGCGGCCTCCAACGGTGCGAGATCGGCGAGTTGGCTGCCGATGTGGATCGCCACGCCGCGCAGATCGAGCCCGTCATGCTTCGACAGCCGATCGAACATCGCCACCGCCTGATCGATCGCGACGCCGAACTTGTTCTCCTTGCGCCCGGTCGAGATTTTCGCGTGCGTGCCGGCATCGACGTCGGGGTTCACCCGCAACACCGCCGGCGCGCGTTCGCCGCGAGCATGCGCCAGCGCGGCGAGGACTTCGCCCTCCTCTTCCAGCTCGAGATTGAACTGGCCAATGCCCGCATCCAGCGCCTGCGCCAGTTCGCGGCGCGTCTTGCCAACGCCCGAGAACACGATGTCCGACGCCGGGATCCCCGCCGCCAGCGCGCGCTGCATCTCGCCCGCGGAAACGACATCGGCACCATAACCCTCGTCGGCCAGCACCCGGAGCACCGCGACGTTGGGGTTCGCCTTGATCGCATAGGCCAGATGCACGCGCCCCGCAGGCTTCAGCGCATCGCGAAATACCTGCGCATGGCGGCGAAAGGTGGCGGTCGAATAGACGTAGACGGGCGTGCCGACGGCCTCGGCGATCGCCGGCAGGGCGACGTCTTCGGCGTGCATGACACCGTCACGATAAGCGAAATGGTCCATGGATCAGGTCTTCAATTTGGTGGCGGCAGGTCGAACTCGTCGCTGCGGCGCTCGTCGGATTGGGTAAGCAGCTCGTCGCTGCGCTGCGGACGTTGCTGCGTGGTCGGCGCGAGCAGCTGCGCGGCGGTCGGCGGGGTCTTCGCACCGTAAGGCGCGACCGGAAGCGTCTTGCCCTCCGCCGGCACCAGGCCGTCCGCCGCACCGCAGCCCGTAAGGGCCAGCACCAGTCCCGCCAATCCCAGAAGCCGTTTCATGCAATATCTCCCCGCGCAGCCCGGATCGCCGCGCGCACATTGTCCGGCGCGGTGCCCCCGAAGCTGGTCCGGCTGGCGACCGACGCATCGACCGAGAGCACGCCGTACACGCGTTCGTCGATCCGCGCATCGATTGCCTTCAGGTCGTCGATCGGCAGCGCATCGAGCGCCACCCTGCGCTCCTCCGCCAGCTTCACCGCGCGCCCCGTCACATGATGCGCCTCGCGGAACGGGAGCCCCGCCTCGCGCACCAGCCAGTCGGCGAGATCGGTTGCGGTCGCAAAGCCGCTCTCGGCCAGCCCGCGCATCCGGTCGGTGCGGAACGTCGCGCTCTCGACCATGCCCGTCATCGCCGCGATCGACAGCGCGAGCAGGTCGTGCGCCTCGAACACCGGTGGCTTGTCGTCCTGCATGTCCTTCGAATAGGCGAGCGGCAGGCCCTTCATCGTCACCATCAGCGCGGTCATGCAACCGAGGATGCGCCCGGCATGCCCGCGCACCAGTTCGGCCGCATCAGGGTTGCGCTTCTGCGGCATGATCGAACTGCCCGTCGACCATTGATCGCTCAGCGCGACGAACCCGAACGGCTGCGACGCCCACAACACGAACTCCTCGGCGAGCCGCGACAGATGCAGCGAGGTCTGCGTCGCCGCGGTCAGATACTCGATCGCGAAATCGCGGTCGCTGACGCCGTCGAGCGAGTTGGTCATCGGCCCGTCGAAGCCAAGCGCCTCGGCGGTCATCGCGCGGTCGATCGGAAACCCCGTGCCCGCCAGCGCAGCCGAGCCCAGCGGCGAGCGGTTCATTCTTGCGCGGGCATCGGCGAACCGCCCGACGTCACGCGAGATCATCGCATGATATGCCATCAGGTGATGCCCGAGCGTCACCGGCTGCGCGGACTGCAGATGCGTGAAGCCCGGCATAACGCTCGCCGCATGCTCTTCCGCGCGGGTCAGCAACGCGGCCTGAAATCCGGCCAGCGCCGCCAGCGCCTGGTCGATCGCGTCGCGCACCCAGAGGCGGAAGTCGGTCGCGACCTGATCGTTGCGCGAGCGCGCGGTATGGAGGCGACCCGCAACCGGCCCGATCGCATCGGCTAGCCGCGCCTCGGTCTGCATATGAATGTCTTCGAGGACCAGATCCTCCTCGACGCCGTGTTCGGCATAGTGCGCCGCCACCGTGTCGAGCCCCGCCGAGATCGTCGCCGCGTCCTGCGCCGAGACGATACCCTGCTTGCCGAGCATCGCGACATGCGCCTTGGAGCCGGCAATATCCTGCTGCCAGAGCCGCTTGTCGAAGGGAATGGAGGCGTTTATCTCGCGCATGATCGCGGCTGGCCCCTCGGCGAACCGCCCACCCCACATCGAATTGGAACCGTCCATGGTCTTGCGTCCTGTGTTCACTTCGCGCCCAATCGTCTGTCTGGTGGGAATGGGCCTGCTGGTCGCCGGCTGCGATAGGAAATCGCCCGCGCCGGAGCAAGCGAACGTCGTCGCCGCGAACACCGTCTCCGCTGACGAGGTTACGTCCGCCCCCGCGCCCGACGAAGCCACCGGTCCTGCCACCAGCACCGAAAAGCTCGACCGCAGCCACAAGGGCGAGACCGGACCGACGGTTGCCTTCACTGCCCCCGACGGCAAATCGGTCACGCTTGCCGCGTTCAAGGGCAAGCCGCTGCTCCTCAACATGTGGGCGACCTGGTGCGCGCCGTGCGTCGCCGAGATGCCGACGCTCGATGCCGCCGCCAAGTCGCTCGCGGGCAAGGTCCAGGTGATCGCGGTCAGCCAGGACTTGCAGGGCGCGGAGAAGGTGACGCCGTTCTTCGCCGCGAAGAAGTTTTCGACGCTGAAGCCCTATCTCGACCCGAAGCTCGGTCTCAGCCTCGCCTATCAGGCGAACCTGCCGACCACGATCCTCTACGATTCGGCGGGCAAGGAAGTGTGGCGGATGACCGGCGGCTATGAATGGAACACGCCCGAGGCAGCCAAGCTGATCGCCGAGGCGTCGTAGTACCTGAAAGAGTTGGGATTTGTGCCGACCCGCCTTGGTGACGAGCCAAAGGTTGATGGCGAGCCGGCACGTGCATCCTAACGCATGATTGAGCGAAAAACGTGCAAGTCGGATAGAGAATGGTTCAAATGCGATGAGCCGAGCCTTGTCGCGGGTGTCCTTTCGAAGTGCCGCCATCGGTCGCGAATGCGCAGGTGGTTGCTTGCCCGACCGTTAACCCTTTAGGGGCATGCTCGGTCTGTTATGCCGCCAGCCCGGTGAAGGGGGGATGAGATGGAAGAACCCCGCATCGATCGTCTGTCGAACCGGCACCGCGACGTGCTGCGCGGCGTGGCTGCGTTGCGCAAGACCAAGCAGATCGCCGCGGAACTCGGTATCGCGCCAGGCACCGTCGACGGCTACATCGCCGACGCGGTCCGGATTCTCGGCGCGACCGATCGCGGCGATGCGGCCCGCATGCTGGCACGGCACGAACGTATCGACCCGCTGTCGGACCCAAGGCCGCCAGCCCCCGGACAATCCGGGGGGCAATCTTCATGGGTGGCAGCTCCCGCGGCATCGATGCCACAGATCGCTCAGCCGGTCGTCGAACCGGAAGCATTCCACGATGCCGGTGCGGACCGGGTGAGCAAAGATTCCGGTACGCACCGGGTGGCCCCCGATACCGGTGCACCCCAAAGGCCATCGTTCGCGGGACTGCTTCCGATCAGGCGTACAGGACAACGCAGCAACGACCTTCCGGTCGCGACCCGCTTGCTCTGGATACCGGCTATCGCAGTGATCCTCGCGGTGGGCTTCGGTATGCTCGCGAGCGGTCTCAACGTGCTCGCCGAGCTGATCGAACGGCTAGGGCACGTGTCCGGCTAACCGATCGAGAAGGCCGCCATCGGCGGATACTTGCATGGACACTCAGCTGACGCAGACCGCCACCGATATCGGCACCCTGCTGAACCGGCTCGAAGCCCAGTTGACCGAGGCCTTTGCGATCTGCTCGCACCTCGCGGTTGCCACGACGACGTTCGGCGGCAGCGCCGGCGTCACGCCGCGGATCGCCCAACCCGTCGTCCAGGAACTTGGCGGCGCCATGGCGGCGATCGCTCAGGCACAGGGTCATGTGATCGCCGCGCATCGCAGCGCCGAACGGATCGGCAAGTTCGTCGGTTTCGGCGATGGCCTGCCCAAACCGGATCAGGCATTCTTCACCGGTGCGGACATCAGCCATCTCTCGATCGTCGCCGCGGCGGCCTGACCTCGAACTCGGTCGCGCCCCGTGATCCACGTCCTGGTCTATTACGCGATTGCGCTGGCGACATGCTGGTTCGCGTTTCGCCATGGTGGGTTCCCCGAACGGATCGTTGCGGCGGCGTTCCTGCTCGCCGCGATCCTGTCGAGTCTGCTGGCGTTCACCGCGCGGCCCGCATTCCGGTCGGTCGATACCGCATTGTTGTCGATCGACCTGGCGCTGCTGGCCGGATTGGTCGCGGTGGCGCTGTTCGCGAACCGGTTCTGGCCGATCTGGGTCAGCGCGCTGCACCTGCTCGCGATCGCGGTGCACGGCGTCCGCGCGTACGACCCGGACCTTGTGCCCTGGATGTACGCCGCGGCGATCAGCAAGATCGCCTATCCGATGTTGGCTCTGTTGGTGGTCGGCACCGAACGCCACCGCCGGCGACGAGGGTCGCACGGCTGCGATCCGGACTGGTCCAGCGGGTCAAGATCGCCCTGACTGCCGAATCTACACCGACACCGACTTCAAAATATGGATCGACGCCGATGAGCGACCCCCTTCGTTTGCGTTACCCAGCGCACCACCCCTTGCCCGACACCTCACTGCAGGAGGGTACGCCACCGCGGATGCCGCTTGGTGCCGCTCCCCCTGGTGATGGGGCCGGATCGGGTATCGAGCCGCCATCGCCGACCGAACTCGACCGCGCCCGCGCCCTGCTTCATCAGCAACGCGCCCGATCGGCAGCATTCGCGTCGGCTCGGGCGCTGTTCCAGGATCCCGCATGGGATATATTGCTTGGGCTGTTCGTCGCGTACGAAGAGGGCACACCGCTGACGATCGACGCGGTGCAGGCCGCCACCGGGCTGTCCGAAGTGACGATCCGACGCTGGCTGCTGACACTCGAGCATCGCGGGTTGATCACGTGCTGGCCGCACACCGCCGCATGGCCGCAACGTTCGCTCGGCCTGACCGACGAAGCCCTGACGATGATGTTGCAATTCCTGCAGGAAATTTAGGAAGCGCTGGATGCCCCGTGAGGATTCGAACCTCAATAGGCGGTATCAGAAACCGCAGTCTTACCATTAGACGACGGGGCATCAGCGAGGGCGCGATCTAGGCGGGCAGTTTCGCGCTGTCAACGCCAAGATGATGCCGATCCGCCAGTTCGCTTGCGTAATCGCGCCGCCGCGCTACATTCGTTGCCAAGCACCGGGCGGGTATTTTCCCGCAGCGGCAGATATAGATAGCGAGTTTTGCGGCGATGGGGGATGTTTCCACCCGAATGCCGTTCCGGCAGGGCTCTCCTGCCCGTCCGGCGGCGACCCGGCCCGGTCGAGGGCGGTGGGCCGATGCGCAGGCGTTTGCCGCGCTGGATCTCGGCACCAACAATTGCAGACTATTGATCGCGCGACCGCAGGCTGGCGGCTTCGCGGTAATCGATGCGTTCTCGCGAATCGTCCGGCTCGGCGAGGGCCTGGCGTCGACCGGCAAGCTGAGCGATGCAGCGATCGAGCGGACTATCGCCGCCTTGCGCGTGTGTTCGGAGAAGCTTCAGCGCCGCAACGTCACGCTCGCGCGGTCGGTGGCGACGGAGGCGTGTCGGCAGGCGTCGAACGGCCCCGCGTTTATCGCACGCGCACTGGCCGAGACGGGCATCCACCTCGACATCATTTCCGCCGAGGAAGAGGCGCGGCTGGCGGTGCTCGGCTGCCACGCGCTGATCGAGCCGGGGGAAGACCCCGCGCTCGTGTTCGATATCGGCGGCGGATCGACCGAGCTCGTGCTGGTGGACACTTCGACGCCGATCCCGACCGTGCTCGACTGGCATTCGGCGCCATGGGGCGTGGTGTCGCTGACCGAACATGCCGGCGGTGGCGAGGGCGAGGACGGTCGCCGCGCTGCTTATGCGCGGATGCGTCAGGTGGTCGCCGACAGCTTCGCGGGGTTTGCCAGCCGCCTGCCCCGGCATATCGAACGGCCGCGGCTGCTTGGCACCAGCGGCACGGTGACGACGCTCGGCAGCGTGCATCTCGGGCTCAGCCATTACGACCGCTCGGTGGTCGACGGGCTGATCGTGCCGGCCTCCGCGATGCGGAAAATCAGCGCCGACCTTTCCCATATGTCGATCACGGAGCGCGCCAAGCTGCCGTGTATCGGCAACGAGCGCGCCGACCTGGTGGTCGCGGGCTGTGCCATTCTGGAGACGATCATGGATTTGTGGCCCGCCGAACGGCTCGGCATCGCCGACCGCGGCATTCGCGAGGGTATTTTGCGCGGACTGATGGGTTCGCCCAAACCCGGCAAAGCAACGGGCGTCGCGGCATGAGCCGGGGCGGTTCCGGCGGGCACGTCCGCGTCCTGACCGCGCGGAAACGGACCGCGCAGTCGACGCGCTGGCTCGAGCGGCAGCTGAACGATCCGTATGTGAAGCGCGCCAAGGCCGACGGGTATCGCAGCCGTGCCGCGTACAAGCTGATCGAGCTGGACGAGCGGTTCGAGCTGATCCGCGGATCGAAGCGCGTGGTCGATCTCGGCCTCGCGCCGGGCGGCTGGGCGCAGGTGATCCGACGGCGGATCCCCAAGGCGACGGTCGTGGGCATCGATTTGCTCCCGGTCGATCCGATCGAAGGCGTGACGATCTTCGAGATGGATTTCCTCGACGACGCAGCCCCCGGCAAGCTGATCGAGGCGCTGGGTGGTGCACCGGATCTGGTCCTGTCGGATATGGCCGCGAACACGGTCGGGCATCCGCAGACCGATGCGTTGCGGACGATGGCGCTGGTGGAGACGGCGCTGCACTTTGCGTGCGAAGTGCTCGAGCCGGGTGGCACGTTCGTGTCGAAGGTGTTCGCGGGCGGCGCCGATTCGGAGCTGGTCGCGGAGATGAAGCGCAACTTCAAGACGGTGAAGCATGCCAAGCCGCCGGCGAGCCGCAAGGGGTCGGTCGAGTGGTTCGTGGTGGCGCAGGGGTTTAAGGGCCGAGACCCGAAATAGCGCAGCTATTTTCGGACAAGTCGAAAGCCCGGCCAGCGTTGCGCAGCAACGACTGACGACGCGGCTTTGCCGTGGCGCTCTACCTTAGGGTGATACCGAACGCGACGTTAGTAAGCATGTTTCCCCGCGAAGGCGGGGATCCAGACTGGGCTCCCGCCTTCGCGGGAGACCAAGGAGGCAGGCGCCCGGACTGATCGCCCTTGTGCCCTGACCACTCCCAAGGTGAAGCCGCAGCCCCCTCCCCTCTCTTCTTCAGATAGGGGGCCTTAACCAAACACAGAAAAAGCCCGCGGACTTGGGTCCACGGGCTCTCTCTTTTTCGCGCGCCGCGGCAAAGCCGCGTCGTCGGTCGGGCGATGCCCGCCGGCCGGGGATTCGGCCTAGACGGAGATTAGCAAGTGCTAATCCCCTGCCTCATCCCTCGTAATCCGCACCCAGGTTCTGGTTCCGCGGCGGCGCAGCGGCGGTAAGCCGCAGAGCCTCGGCCGAAGCGGCCAGGCTGCCGACGGCATCGACCTCGTCGTCATCATCGACGCGAACCTTCTGCAGGCCCTGGATGACCTGTTCCTTGAGATGCGCCGGCTTGACGTTCTCGTCGGCGATCTCGCGCAGCGCGACGACCGGGTTCTTGTCGCGGTCGCGGTCGAGCGTCAGTTCGGCGCCGCCCGAGATCTGGCGCGCACGCTGGGCCGCGAACAACACCAGGTCGAACCGGTTGGGGATCTTGTCGACACAATCCTCGACGGTAACGCGCGCCATGCGGCTTCCTTCGTAACAACGATAGAATGAGAATGCGTCGCCTACGGGGGGTAGCCCGCAAAGTCAAGAATTGCGCGGATCAGCGTCCCTGGGTTGCCACCCGAGCCCCCCATGTCCATCACGCACGCCATGGACGATCCCACCGAACAGCCGACATTCGCCGTCGACGGCAACCAGATGACGCTGCTCGATACGGGTCCTCGCCGTCTCGACGCGGTGCTTGCGCTGATCGACGGCGCCGAGCGGACCTTGCGGGTCCTGTATTATATCTACGCCGACGACGAGTCCGGCAAACGCGTCAACGCTGCGCTCATTGCCGCCGCCAAGCGCGGTGTGGACGTCGCGCTGATCGTCGACGGCTTCGGCAGCGACGATGCGCCGCATGCCTTCTTCGAACCGCTCGAAGCCGCCAACATCTCCGTATGCCGCTTCTCCGCAAGGTTCGGTCGCCGCTATCTCCTGCGCAACCATCAGAAGCTCGCGCTCGCCGACGAAGCGCGGATCATCATCGGCGGCTTCAATATCGAGGACGATTATTTCGGCACCGCCGCCGAGCAGGCCTGGCGCGATCTCGGCCTGTTGGTGGAGGGACCGGCAGCGGGGCGGCTGGCCGGCTATTTCGACGCGCTGAAGGACTGGATCCACGAGCCCAAGAACAAGCTGCGGCGCCTGAACGCCGCACTGTCGCACTGGAGCGAAATCAAGGGCGCGACCCGGTGGCTGATCGGCGGCCCGACGCGGAAGCTCTCGCCTTGGGCACGTGCGGTGCGCGACGACATGCGCCGCGGGCGGCGGATCGACATCATCGCCGGCTATTTCACGCCTAGCCCCGCGCTCCTTCGTCGGCTCGACAAGGCGGGACGGCGGCAGGCGGACGTGCGGATCGTCACGGCGAGTAAATCGGACAACAACGCGACGATCGCCGCCGCGCGGTTCACCTATGCGGGGTTGTTGCGGAAGGGCGTGCGGTTGTTCGAATACCAGCCGACCAAGCTGCACACGAAGCTCTACGTGATCGACGACGCGGTCCATATCGGTTCGGCGAACTTCGACATGCGCAGCCTGTTCATCAATCTCGAGCTGATGCTGCGGATCGAGGATGCGGCGTTCGCGGCGCATGTTCGCGGCTATATCGACGGCGAGGTCGCGAAGTCGACCGAGGTGACCAAGGCGCTGTACCAGGCGAACACCGGCTGGTTGCAGCGGATCAAGCAGCTCGGCGCGTATTTCGTGGTCGCGGTGGTGGATCCGAGTTTGTCGCGCGGGCTGAACTTCGGCATCGACGAATAGGGCGCCTGATCGACCTGCTCAAACGCCGACGGCCTGATCCATCGTCACGCCCGCCCACAACCCGTCACCCCAGCGAAAGCTGGGGAATCCCCGTTGAAGCGGGCATGGGCTCGAACCGAGAGACCCCAGCTTTCGCTGGGGTGACGAAGCCTGGGGGGTGAGGTGTCGGGGTCGGAGTTAGCAGTGGACCCTGGGTGCGTTCGCGACGTACTCGGCGCCGACGGCAAAGCCGCCGTCGGACGGGTTCGGCTAATTCCAGCCGACCCGCCGGCCGGGCCTGACGCTGCGCTCCGCTATCGCTTTGCGCACCGGCGCGGACGTCGCCGCGCCTGCGTCAGTCCTTCCACGCCCAATACAGCTGCGCCGGGGGCACATTCCACCACTCCATATCGTGGTCGATCGACGTAAAATGCGGGGTCAGGAAGTCCTTCACCTTGGGCGAGAACTGATAGACCAGGAATGCGCCGCCGGTGCGCAGAACCGAGTGCGTCGCGGTCGCGATCGCCGGGCCGACACCGGGGGGCAGCGTCGAGAACGGCAGCCCGGACAGCACGTAATCCGCCTTCTCGAAGCCGTGATCCGCGACGATCGTCTCGACCTCGTCCGCCGACCCTAGCACTGCGAAGAAGCGCGGGTCGGTGATCGTGTGGCGCAGATACTGGATGAACTCGGGGTTCGTATCGATCACCACTAGCTTGGCATCCGGCGCCATCCGGTCGAGGATCGGGCGGCAGAAAGTACCGACCCCGGGGCCATATTCGACGAACAGCTTGCAGTTCGCCCAATCGACCGGACCGAGCATTTTCCGAATCAGCTTGTCCGACGACGGCACGATCGATCCGACCATGACCGGATGTTTCAGGAAACCGGAAAAGAACATCTGCCACGGGGACGGCACGCCGGCAGGGCGGCTGCGTGCACGCCGGGTGGCGGTGGTCGAACTGGGCATCGTGTTCCTTACGATCAGGGGTCCCGCACGGTGGCGGAGCTTTGCCCCTCCCGTCGCACGAATTCCGAACGCGTTTCAAGGGCCGCGGGTTGCATGCGGCGACGAACCGAAGTGGAAGTCGTGCGGCGACAAGTGGTTCCGGCGATCGGCCAACGCCGTTGCCAAGCCCGCGGCATCGCTTAAGCACGGGCTATGCACGATGATCGAACAGGAGAGGTGGCGGTCATTTTCGTGTCGTTTCGTAACGGCGCGGACATGAACGGTTATGCCACGGCCGCCGTGGCGATGGATGCGCTTGCCGCCGCACAACCCGGCTATCGCGGGGTCGATAGCGCGCGCGAGACGGACGGCATGGGAATCACCGTCAGCTACTGGGCGGACGACGCCGCCGCGATCGCGTGGCGCGACCATCCCGAGCATGCGGCGATTCGCGATCATGGTCGGGCGCTCTGGTACGACCGCTATTCGGTGACGGTTGCGCGGGTAGAGCGCGCGTATCAGTGGGCGCGACCAGGATGGGCCCGATGAATAGCCCAGTGATCAGCGGGGCGCCCGAAGGCCCGAAGATCGACCGCCGCTTCGCGCTGATGTTTCTCGTGATGCTGACGATCGCGGCGGGCAACACCGCGCTGCAATCGGTACTGCCAGCGCTGGGGCGATCACTCGGGGTCGCCGACAGCGCCGTGGCGGCGGCGTTCTCGGTCTCGGCGCTGCTGTGGGTGATCGCCGCGCCGTTCTGGGCGAATCGGTCGGACAAGCACGGCCGGCGCGCGATGATCCTGCTCGGCGTCGGCGGGTTCAGCGTCTCGCTGACCTTGTGCGGCGTGTTCCTGCTGGCCGGAATCAACGCCTGGATCGGCGGCACGACCCCGTTCCTGTGCTTCATCGGCGGACGGCTGATCTACGGGACGTTCGGTGCGGCTGCCCCGCCGGCGGTACAGGCGCTCGTCGCCGGCGAGACAACGCGCGAGGAACGGACCAAGGCGCTGACATTGCTCGCCTCCGCGTTCGGGCTCGGTACGATATTGGGGCCGGCGATCGCACCATATCTGATCCTCGGCTCGATCGGCGGAGTCGAGATCGGGCTGGCCGGTCCTGCCTTCCTGTTCGCGGTGTTCGGCGTCGCGGTGTGGATCACGGTGCGACGGATGCTGCCCGACGACAAGATCGTCGCGCCACACGAGACGCACGGCGCGAGTTCGGCCTATCCCTCGATCGGCGGCGCCCCGACCGGCGCGTCGGTCGCCGCCGCCACCGGATCGCATGTCGAGCATGTCGGCTACACCGACCCCCGCATCCGCGCGTGGATGATAGCCGGACTGGTGATGGGGCACGCGCAGGCGATGACGGGGCAGGCGATCGGTTTCCTCGTAATCGACCGCCTCCACCTCGCCCCTGCCCTCGCGCTGGAGCCGACCGGCATCGTCCTGATGATGGGCGCCGGCGCCGCACTGCTCGCACAATGGGGCATCATCCCGCGTCTCAACATGACCCCGCGGCAACTCGTGCTGACCGGGCTCGTGCTGGCGGCGGCGGGCACCGCGCTGACCGGTATCGCGACATCGCTCTACACGATCGCCACCGCCTATGCGCTGGCGAGCCTCGGCTTCGGCTTCACGCGCCCCGGCTTCACCGCAGGCTCGTCGCTCGCCGTCGGCGCCAACGCGCAAGGCTCGGTCGCGGGCAAGGTGACGTCGATTAACGGCGCCAGCTTCGTGCTGGGCCCGTCGATCGGCGTCGGATTATACGAGGCGCAACATTCGCTGCCCTATCTGGTCGCGGGCGCGGCATGCGTCGTGATGATCGCCTATGCCTGGGTGTCGCTGAAGGATGCCAGGGACAGTTAGAACGGATCGGCCCGAAACGTATTTGGGCGCACGCGTCATCGTTATGCGTGCGCCCTCCACTCGCTCAGGCAGCGCTCGTGTCCCGGTCTGCCGCCTCGCAACAGGCCGCTATTTCGCGAAAACCATGATGCAGTACAAAAGCACCGGCACGCCGATCAGCAGGATCATCAACAACAAGTTCATTTGGATAAGTCGGTTCAGCCATTTCGGCCGCTGCACGGAATGCTCGTCCGCATCTGCTTCCGAATAGTCTTCGACGATATCCATGTCGAACTTGTTGGAAAAGAAATGCCTTGGCCGCATTCGCAAGAAGGGGCGCGGCGAAGGAGCGTGATCGTCTACATCCTGGCGCACCGACGGATGGTCGCCGGATTTCGAGGCCGAGTCTGACATTATGTGGTTTCCGTTTTACTCGAGATCATGGGCATGCAGAGCACGGCCCAAAGGTCAGATCGAATAAAGCCCGAACTCGAACGGCCTATAGCCGCGAGCTCGGGCTAACCACGTGCGGCGAGTTGCCCGGAATGATCGCGGAAACGCTTATGTGTCGCAGGAGCGTACATGGAAGTTACATCGGAGCCGTATGACGTAATGTCAACGTATAGCGGCGCAGACACGGATCGCCGATGGGTAGCCCCCCTCCGCCGGGAGGGGGGGCGCTAGTCATTCCGCACGTTTCGCGGGAAAGGCGAAACCGATTGGCTGGATCGCAGTGGCGTCCTGCTTCAGGCGGGCAGCCATCTGTTCGTATTCGCGTTCGGTCTCCGGCGTGACGCTGGCGCGCGATTCCTTCAACGCGCCCTCGAAGTCGGCCATCGTCACGTCGGTCGAGTCGATCGAACGGCGCAACGCCACCAGGCCGGCGCGGCGGACGACGTCCTCCAAATCCGCACCCGAGAAACGGTCGGTACGGTCCGCGAGACGGTCGAGATCGACATCCGACGCCAGCGGCATCTTCTGCGTCTGGATGCCGAGGATGCGGCGACGCCCGGCCTTGTCGGGGACGCCGACATAGACGAGTTCGTCGAACCGGCCGGGACGCAGCAACGCGGGGTCGATCAGGTTGGGGCGGTTAGTCGCGCCGATCACGACGACCGACTGCAACTCTTCCAGCCCGTCCATCTCGGCGAGGATCGTGTTGACGACGCGCTCGGTCACCTGCGGCTCGCCCGCGCCGCTGCCACGTGCCGGCACCAGCGAATCGAGTTCGTCGATGAAGATCACGCAGGGTGCGACCTGACGGGCGCGCTGGAACAGGCGGGCGATCTGCTGTTCGCTTTCGCCGTACCATTTGCTGAGCAGATCGGACGATTTGGTGGCGATGAAGTTCGCCTCCGCCTCGCGCGCGACCGCCTTCGCCAGCAGCGTCTTGCCGGTGCCTGGCGGGCCGTAGAGCAGGAAGCCCTTGGCCGGGCGGATACCGAGACGGCGGAACGCGTCGGGGTTCTTCAACGGGAGTTCGACGCCCTCCTTCAACCGCATCTGCGCGTCGTCGAGACCGCCCACATCCGCCCAGCGCACGGTCGGCGCCTGCACCATCACTTCGCGCATCGCCGACGGCTGGACGCGCTTAAGTGCTCCCAGGAAATCCTCGCGCGTGACCGACAATTCGTCGAGCACTTCGGGCGGGATCGTCCGCTCCTCGAGATTGAGCTTGGGCATGATCCGACGCACCGCCTCGATCGCCGCCTCGCGGGTCAGCGCGGCCAGATCGGCGCCGACGAAGCCGTAAGTGGTGCGCGACAGTTCATCGAGATCGACGCGGTCACCGAGCGGCATGCCGCGCGTGTGAATGCCGAGTATCTCGCGACGGCCGCGCTCGTCGGGCACGCCGACGACGATCTCACGGTCGAACCGGCCCGGGCGACGGAGCGCTTCGTCGATCGCCTCGGGACGATTGGTAGCCGCGATCACGACGAGGTTTGCGCGCGACTCGAGACCGTCCATCAACGTCAGCAACTGCGCGACAAGACGCTTTTCCGCCTCGCCAGACACCTGGCCACGCTTGGGCGCGATCGAATCGATCTCGTCGATGAACACGATCGAGGGGGCTGCCTTGGCTGCTTCCTCGAACACCTCGCGCAACCGCGATTCGGACTCGCCGTACGCCGAGCCCATGATCTCGGGGCCGTTGATCAGGAAGAACTGCGCGTCGGATTCATTGGCGACGGCGCGCGCGAGACGCGTTTTGCCAGTACCGGGAGGGCCGTGCAGCAACACGCCCTTGGGGGGATCGACACCCAGGCGCTGGAACAGCTCAGGGTAGCGCAGAGGCAGCTCGACCATCTCGCGCAACTGGTCGATCGTCTGCGCCATGCCGCCGATGTCGTCATAGGTAACGTCGGCGCGACGTGCGGCCTGCGGCTCCTCATATTCGGAGCGCAGTTCGATCTCGGTATTCTCGTCGATGTGCACCACGCCCTTGGGGCTGGCGGCGATCACGGCGAGACGGATCTCCTGGAGCGCGTACGCCGGCGCGTTCATGAACTGCTGGACGTTGGGCGGCATGTTGCCGACCCGCTGATGCCCTGCGGTCGCGACGATATCGCCTTGGCAGATCGGCCGGCCGAGGAAGGTGCGCTTTAGCGCGTTGGTCGAGCCCTGAAGGCGGAGGTTCTGCTGCGCCGGCGCGAACACGACACGCGTCGCTGGCTTCGACTCGGCCTTGCGCACCTCGACGAAATCGCCCGAGCCGACGCCGGCGTTCGCACGCTGGAGGCCGTCGATACGGAGGATGTCGAGCCCTTCGTCCTCGGGATACGGCCCAACCGCCCGCGCGGGCGTGTTCTGCTTGCCGAGGATCTCGATCACGTCGCCTTCGCCGATGCCGAGCGTCGCCATCAGTGCACGCGGCAGATGCGCGAGGCCGCGGCCACTATCCTCGGGACGCGCATTGGCGACCTGGATTTTCCGCGTTGGGATTTCGCTGTCGGGCATGTCGACTCCATTCGAACTCGTAGCGCCTGAGATAGGGCGCCGGTTCCGATGGTTCGAGGCCTTGAAATCGCCTTCCCGGATGGAAAACGCACAAAAAAAGGGCCGGCCAATAAAGGCCAGCCCATGAAAGTTTTTAGGAGAGGATGCCTGAAAGGCGAGGTCTTTTTGCGGCGAGACGGTTCATGTTGCAAGTGCGAAGGGATCAGCTACGATTGCGCTAACTGCAATCGTATGGCTGAATGCGTCCTGCGGTCTTTGTCACACGCGTCGAGTCGAAAGAGGAATCATGCGCAGGCTGCCGCCACTGGGGGCTATCGAGGCGTTCGTGCAGGTCGCGCGGCTGGGGTCGATCAAGGCCGCGGCCGAGGATCTGGCGCTGTCCGCCCCCGCGCTCAGCCGGCGCGTGCAGAGCCTGGAGCGATTCATCGCCAAGCCGCTGTTCGCGCGCAGGCATCAGGCGATGGTGCTGAATGCGGATGGCGAGCGGTTGCTCGCACAGATCGCGCCGGTGCTCGACTCGTTGTCGGACGCGGTCGAATCGCTGACCAGCACGACCGAGGTGCTGCGACTACGGCTCGGCATCCTGCCGCTCTACGCGTCGCAGAAGCTGTTCCCGCGGCTCGGCGAGTTGCGCACGACGCATCCCGAACTGCATCTCGACATCGATACCGCGGCGCATCTGGTCTCGCGGCTCGGCGACGGGCTCGACGCGGTGATCGCCCTGTCGCGCGAGATCGATCCGGCGTTCTACGCGCGGCGGCTCGATCGTAATTCGGTGTATGTGATCGGCGCGCGCAGCCTGCTCGACCGCGCCGATCCGGTTACGCGCCCCGAACAGCTCGCGACACTGACCGCGCTGGTCCACCGCGACATGCCGGATACGTTCACCGCATGGCGGCATTCGGCGGGGCTCGACGATATCGAGCCGTTGGCGATCGATCATTTCGATTCGGGCGCGCTGATGCTGGAGGCCGCCGCGCAGGGCTTGGGCGTGGCGTTCATGCACGCAAGCCATTTCCAGGATGCGAACGATCCGCGGCTGGTGCGGCTGTTCGATATCGAGGTGGAGAGCCCGTACAGCTACTGGTTCGTCTGCCGCCCGCGGGCCTTGCAGAGCAAGCCGGTGAAGCTGTTCCACGACTGGCTGATCAAGACTGTAGCGGAAGTGTGACCGCTACTCCCCTCCCGCTTGCGGGAGGGGTCGGGGGAGGGGCGTGCCTCACTGACCGGACGCCAGTACGTACGTCACGCTCTTCCCTAGCCCTCCCGCAAGCGGGAGGGGAATTCAGCTCACGTAGCGCGCGCTTGGTGCTCCCAAAATAACCGTCACCCCCAGCGAAAGCTGGGGTATCCCGTTGCAAAGTGCCGAGGCTCGAACCGGGATATCCCAGCTTCCGCTGGGATGACGGGTGGGGTGGGCTTCGGCTGTCTCCGGCGCAGCTCCGCCGCGCCGGTGCAGCCTTCAGTTTGCGCGTGCCTTCACGATCTTGCCAGGCGTCTTCGGCGGCTCGCCCTTCGGCAGCGCGTCGATCAGGTCCATGCCGTCGGTGACTTCACCCCAGACGGTGTACTGCTTGTCGAGGAAGCGTGCGTCGTCGAACACGATGAAGAATTGCGAGTTCGCCGTGTCGGGCTGGTTGGTGCGCGCCATCGAGCACACGCCGCGGACGTGCGGCTCGGCCGAGAATTCCGCCTTGAGGTTGGGCTTGCTCGACCCGCCGGTGCCGTCGCCGCGACCACCGTCACCGCCCTGCGCCATGAAGCCCGGGATCACGCGGTGGAACGGCACGCCGTCGTAAAAGCCTTCGTTCGCCAGCTCGGCGATCCGCTCGACATGCTTGGGTGCGAGATCGGGGCGGAACTTGATCGTGACGTCGCCGCCCTCGAGGGTCAGCGTGAGCGTTTCTGGGGTGTCGGCCATTCATGTTCTCCTGAATTGATGCGCGGCAGATAGGGAGCCGCACTCCGACTGGCAAATGCGCACGCGTCGCGTTAGGGCCCAACCGACCATCTTTTAAGGGAGGCAGCCATGAGCGAACTCGAGCTTCCCGAGCCCGAAACCGATATCGCGCCCGAGACTCAACTCGATCGCGACGACCATTTGCGCCCCGAATTCGTCCGGGCGGTGCTCGATGCGGTAGAGAACGGCAACGATGAGGCGGCGCGCGCCCTGGTCGAGCCGCTGCACCCGGCCGACATCGCCGATCTTTTCGAGCTGACCCCGCAGGAGGATCGCGCGGCGCTAGCGCGGGCGGTGACCGATCTGCTCGGCGGCGACGTGTTCGCCGAGATGAACGATTATGTCCGCGAGGATCTGATCGACGCGCTCGAGCCGCACCAGGTCGCCGATCTCGCGTCCGAACTCGATACCGACGATGCGGTCGCGATCATCGAGGACATGGACGAGGACGAGCAGCGCGCGGTGCTGCGTGCGCTGGATCCGGACGATCGCGCCGCGATCGAGGAGGCGCTGAGCTACGCCGAGGAGTCCGCCGGCCGCCTGATGCAGCGCGAGCTGATCGCCGTCCCCGAGCATTGGACCGTCGGCGACGCGATCGATTATCTGCGCGGCCACGAGGAACTGACGACCGATTTCTGGGAAATTTTCGTCGTCGATCCCGCGCACAAGCCGATCGGCACGTGCCAGCTGTCGTGGATGCTGCGCACCCCGCGCGGGATCGCGATCGCCGACGTGATGAAGCGCGAGCAGACGCTGATCCCGGTCGACATGGATCAGGAGGAGGTCGCGCTGCGCTTCCAGAAATACGCGCTGATCTCGGCGGCGGTGGTCGATCATGGCGGCCGGCTGGTCGGGATGATCACGGTCGACGACATCGTCCACATCATCTCCGAAGAGGCGGGCGAGGATACGCTGCGGCTCGCCGGTGCAGGCGATGGCGACATCAACGAGCCGATCCGGCTGACCGTGCGGACGCGGTTCACGTGGTTGGTGGTCAATCTCGGCACCGCGATGGTCGCATCGTCCGTCGTCGGGCTGTTCCAGGGGACGATCGCGAGCTTTGCACTGCTCGCGGTGCTGATGCCGATCGTCTCGGGGATGGGTGGCAACGCGGGCACGCAGACGCTGGCGGTGGTCGTCCGCGCGCTGGCGACCAACCAGCTGACGAGCTCGAACACCGCGCGGATGATCGGGCGCGAGTTCCGGATCGCGGCGGCGAACGGCGTGATGCTGGGGGCGCTGATCGGCTGCGGGACGTATGTGATCTTCCACAACGTCAATCTGTCGATCGTGATCGCCGCGGCGATGCTGACCAACAATCTGACCGCGGGCTTAAGCGGCGTGCTCGTGCCGGTGACGCTCGACAAGTTCCGGATCGATCCGGCGGTGTCGTCGGCGGTGTTCGTGACAACGATGACCGACACGATGGGGTTCTTCTCGTTCCTCGGGCTCGCGTCATTATGGGGCCTGCACGGTTGATCGGCCGGTTTTAAGGCCCATTTCCAACGCCATGCCGCTCCACCTCACCAAAGTCGCGTTCGGCGCGGAAAGCGTCGACCATCTCGCCGAGCGGCTCCGCCTGCGCGGCGAGGAAGAGCCGGTGTTTTTGACCACGCGGTATCTGCCGAAACGCCACGAGGAGGTGGCAGGGCAAGGTTCGATGTTCTGGATCCTCAAACACCAGCTGATCGCTCGCTCGCCGATCCTCGGCTTTGGTGAGGCGGAAGGCGGCCGCGTCGCGATCCACATCGATCCCAAACTGGTGCTGGTCCAGGCCCGCCCCAAGCGCGCGCACCAGGGGTGGCGGTATCTGGAGGACGCGGATGCGCCGCTCGATCTCGGCGGCGACGCGACCGGACTCGACGTGATGCCGCCGGCGTTGATGACGAAGCTGGCGGAGTTGGCGCTGATCTGAGGGTCAGCGGTCGCCCCCCGTCATCCCAGCGAAAGCTGGGATCTCCCCGTTCGGCGAGCGTTGCGCGCCCCGTGAAATACCCCAGCTTTCGCTGGAGCGACGGACGTCAGGCAGAGTACGGGTTCATCCTCTTATCCGATTTGGAGAGCATAGCCCCCTTTACGGAGCAGACATCCCAGCCTTCCCACACACGACCGGCCCGCCAGCCGCGGCATCCACCCGGCATTTCGCGTTCCCGGTGACCGTAACCGTCCCCAGCCCGCTGTTCGTCACCTGCGCCGTAAAGCGCGCCGCCGCCTTCGTCTCGCCGACGCCGTCGAGGTGGACGGTCAGGTCGTTGACCACCAGCGCCGACGCGTCGATCGCGCCCGGTCCGCTCGTCACCAGTCTCGCCCGGGCGGCCCTGCCCGCGAGCGTCATTTGGCCGGTGCCGATCACCGTCGCGTTCAACTGGTCGGTATCCGCCGCCGCCAGCGCCAGGCTCCCGTTCCCGCTGACCGTTACGTCGACGCGCATCCCCCGCATCTTCGCGATCGTCAGCCGCCCGCCGGCCTCGACGCTGGCCGAGGTCAGCCCGGGCGTCGAGAGCGTGATCACGATCGGACCCGAGCCCCCCTTGCGCGGCTGTTCGCCCCAGCCGCCGGTGCCTTTGCGTACCGACAACGTGGTGCCATCGACGCGGACCGCCACGCTTTCGGTCGTGCGGGAATCGCCCGTGATCGTCGCGCGCGGCGAGCCGATCGTGACGCGCACCTCGAACGGCCCCTCGACACGGACCCGATCGAAGCTGCCGACCGAGACCGTCCGGCTCGCCCCGGATTCTTGGGCGGATCCTTGCGCGAACGCCGGCGAGGACAGGAGCAGCAACGGCGCGAGCAGGTATCTCATGGGCCTACCGTCGCCGCTTCACCGCCCCCGCGCAAGTCGGACGACGCGACTCAGCGCCCGCAGCGCACGCTCCCCGAGCCCATCTTCGAAATCGTGCAGCGCGATTTCGGCCCGAGATCGACGTCGCCCGAGCCCATCATGTCGACCTTGGCCGGACCGTCGACGACCGCGCGGACGCTGCCCGATCCGGCGATCTCGACCTTGGCCGACTTCGCCTGGAGCCTCGATGCTTCGACATTGCCCGAACCCGCGATCTCGACGCTCAGATCGCGTGCGGATCCGCTCGCGCGTGCGGTGCCCGAGCCCGCGATCGAGAATTTCGCCGATTCCACCTGCACCGCGGCGATCGTCAGATTGCCCGACCCTGCGATGCCGCCCTCGAAGCCGCTACCCTCGACGCGGTCCACCGCCATGTTGCCGGAGCCCGAGACGTTCGCCTCGGTCAGCCGCGGCAGCGTGACGTACACCTTGACGTTCGCCCCCTTGCTCCAGCCGAAGCCCGTCCCGTTCTTGCGGCCGATGTCGAGCGTCGCGCCGTCGCGTTCGATCCGGAGCCGGTCGAGCTGCTCGCTCGGCCCCTCGGCGCGGACCGAGAAGCCGGTACCGACGCGGACGTCGACATCGTCCGAACCGCGCAGGTCGATCTGGTCGAAACCGGTGACCTGGAACGTGCGGGTCGTGCCCGCCCCCGACGCGGCGACCCCGGATCCCTCGCTGTCGCCGTTCCAGCTGAACGAGCAGGCGGCGAGAGGTATGATCAGCCCGAGCGCAAGAAAGTTCATCGCATCCTCCTGTGTATTGTTCAAGCAATACACCTGATCGCAGAGGCTGCAAAGCGAAATTACACGGGCGGCGGATGTGGGCCCCCTAGAATCCTCCCCCGCCAGGGGGAGGTGTCGCCGAAGGTGACGGAGGGGGAGGACACGGAACCGAGGATTTCCTTACCTCCCCCTCCGTCTGGCAAGGGCCAGCCACCTCCCCCTGGCGGGGGAGGATTCGAGCCCTCAGCGGCGCTTGCACGGATAGGCGTCGCGCAGCGCATCGCGGACGACGAAGGACGGCGCGCCGGTGCCCGTCTTCTTGGCTCGTGCGCGCAGATACTTCCGCACCGTCGCCGCGACCTCGATGTTCGAGGCGCGCGCCGGCAGCGGGCAGATGTCGCCCGATGCCGACAGCGCGTCGAATTCGCCGAGGATATAGCCGGTACAAAAATTGGCGGTCGGATCGCCGTCCTTGCCCTGGCAATATTCCAGCAGCTGTTGGGTCGTGAGCGAACTCACCACCACCGGCCGACTGGCAGGTCGATCGGCAGGGCGATCGGCGGCGGCGAGTGCAAGCATCAGCAAAATCATGGCGGTCCCTTGGCGCCGGGCATTCTAGCTAGCGGCGGCAGCGCTGACATAGGGCAGCAGGCGCACGCGGGGGAAGACGTCGTCGAGCGATTTGGTGTCGGGCAGGATATAGACGACCCCGCCCTTCTTCTGGAACAGCGGCGTGAGCTTGCCGGTATAGAATTTGGTGCCGACGTTGATGCAGCCGAAACTGATCCGGTTGTCGTCGGGCGTCGGCGATTGCAGCCGCTCGACTCGGTGCTCGCTCTTGTGCGTGGTGATCACCGCATGCAGCGCGACCGAATTGGCATAATCGACCCAGATCACGCGCTGATGCCCGAAGGCTCGCCCGAATTTGCTGACAAAGCGGCCGGCCGGCGTGGTCCGCTCGGCAGGACCGATGTCGGCAAGATTCTTCGCACCGACCCCGGGAGACGAATCGTCACCGATCCCGACGCCGAGCAATACCGGCGTCTGGCCAAGAAATTCACCCTTCGCGCTGAACAGGAGCAGCGACGCGGCCGGCTTGTCGATCACGACATAGGGCAGGCCCTTATTATCGTGCTCGGCCGCGATCCACGCGAGCATGCGACTCGCCGGTTCGGACTGCGGGGGGAGCAGCAATGGCGGCGCCACCACGGCCACGGCCTTGGCCTTGCTCTTGCTCTTGGTCCGCGAACGCGCCGGGTCCTTGGCCTTGCGCGCCTTGGCCGCACCCGGCGCAGCCTTCGTCGGAGCGGCCGACACTGGTGCAACCAGCGCCAGCGTCAGCCCAGCGACCGCGGCCGTACGGCAAACGCGACGGAACAGCCCCGTGGACCAGATGCCCGGGATCAAAATGGGCGTGTCCAACAGGGCCGTCCGTCGATGCAAGCGCGTGCGAAGATAGACTTAGCCGCGCGGCTTGCGCTGGCGCTGCTTGGCCTGCATCTGGACCTGCTGGTCGATGCCGTCGACACGACCGGTCAGCTGGTCGATGCGCTGGCCGTTCTGCTGCGACTGGCCGGCAGCCGCCTGAGCCTGGGCAAGTGCCTGGCCGGAAGTGCCCTCGACCGTGCGCAACTGCCCATCCAGGCCGTCGATGCGCGTGTTGACCACGGCGATCTGCTCGCGGACGAAGCCCTTCGTGGCGCAACCGCTAAGGCCGATACCGGCGATGAGGATCAGGGCGACCGTCGGGTATTTCGGGAGATTCGTACGCATAGACTTAACCTTTCCAAACATGGATGGCGTCAGTCAGCGGAGAGTCGATGGAATAACAATCGATATCCGGCGAGACGTTCGCTCCGTGCGGCGAGAGTTAGCCAGCGATGGAGCCTGCGACTGGATTTGAGGCGTAACGAGACTGCAGGTCGCTTTCTTGATCTGTAGCAAGGTTACGTTCAGATTAGCGGAACGAGCGGCGCATATCGCAATGGATACTTGCAATACTTGCACCACCCCCACTTGCACCACCCCGGCGAAGGCCGCGGCCAATTGGGAGACGTCGCCAACTTAAGGCCGCGCTCCATCACTCCAACCTTTCCAATTGGGCCCCGGCCTTCGCCAGGGTGGCGGAAAAGGGCGTAGCGCAATCCTCCCCCGCCAGGGGGAGGTGGCTGGCGCTTGCCAGACGGAGGGGGAGGTAAGGGCAACCTAGGTTCCGTGCCCTCCCCCTCCGTCACCTGCGGTGCCACCTCCCCCTGGCGGGGGAGGATCGTTGAGTTCGGTGCAAACGAAAAAGGGCGGCCCCGCAGGACCGCCCTTTCATACTCGGATACGATGCGAGGGCAGTTACGCCGGCACCTTGTCCTTGTTGTAGATCGCCGCGGCCGCGCGGAGGATGTCGAGGATCTTCTCCTGCGCCTTGGGCTCGTCGAGCTCTTCCATCGCGGCCAGTTCGCGCGCGAGCCGGCTGGTCGCGCCTTCGAAGATCTGGCGCTCGGAATAGCTCTGCTCGGGCTGGTCGTCGGCACGGAACAGGTCGCGGACCACTTCGGCGATCGACACGAGGTCGCCCGAGTTGATCTTGGCTTCATATTCCTGCGCACGGCGCGACCACATGGTGCGCTTGACCTTGGGCTTGCCCTTGAGCGTGTCCATCGCCTCGCGCATCGTCTTGTCCGACGACAGCTTGCGCATGCCGACGCTTTCGGCCTTGTTGGTCGGCACGCGGAGCGTCATGCGCTCCTTCTCGAACCGGAGGACGTAGAGTTCCAGTGTCATGCCGGCGATTTCCGAGCGCTGGAGCTCGATCACACGGCCGACCCCGTGCTTGGGATAAACGACGAAATCACCGACATCGAAGGACAGTGCCTTGGCAGCCATTTGGGGCCTTTCCGGATCAGGCCTCCACGCGACGCCTCGACGAAGGACTCGTCGCTGCTGCATCGGGGGAGGGATAGGTCTGTACGTCAAGCGGATGACGTAGATCATCGCGCCCGTCGCGGACCCATCTAGCAGCTTTGCAACAAAATTACCAGCCGAACGTGGCAGGCGGCTTGCCCTTTTCGGGATTCGCCGCCTCTTATCAGTCGCCTGCGCCGGGCTCGGGCGAGAAATACTTGTCGAACTTGCCCTCGACACCCTTCATCGCGTCGGCATCCGGCGGCGTCTGATTGTCGTTACGCGTGACGTTGGGCCATTGCGCCGAGAACGTCGTGTTCAGCTCAAGCCACTGCTCGAGGCCACTTTCCGTATCGGGCAGGATCGCCTCGGCGGGGCATTCGGGCTCGCACACGCCGCAGTCGATGCACTCGCTGGGGTTGATCACCAGCATGTTCTCGCCTTCGTAGAAGCAGTCGACCGGGCACACTTCCACGCAGTCCATGTACTTGCAGCGGATGCAGGCATCGGTGACGACGTAGGTCATTGCAGAACTCCTGGGCCGGATTCCTTTCCGGCGACGAACGCGCCAGCGACTATGCGCGCACGCCCGTCGCGTCAATCATAGCAAGCCTTCTGCGAGACGTTATCAGGCTTTGTCGTTCCGATCACGCCCTGCCCAACACCCCTCCGTCATCCTGACGAAAGTCAGGACCCAGGATACCAAGGGCAGCGTCTCGTGGCTCTGGGTCCTGACTTTCGTCAGGATGACGGAGGTCGCTGTGACGGCGTCGTTCGATTTAACGATCGCGGCTGTCGATACGGCTAGTTCACTCGGAAGCCGGATCGCGCACCGCACCGGCAGGCGTCTTCCCAGCAATCAAATCCTGATAGCACCCTTGCGCCTCAAGCGCCGGCCCCCGCCGCGCCGGCAAAACCTCGACCCGGATCACCCGAACCCGCTCCTCCACCGCAAACGTCAGCACATTCCCAACCCGCACCGGGCAATGCGCACGATCGATCGGCCTTCCATCGATGCGAAGATGCCCTTTCTCAGCAATCGTCTGCGCGGCACTCCGCGTTTTCGCCAGCCGCACGAACCACAGGAACCGATCGATCCGCATCGCGCCTTCAACCATGGCGGACCAGTGCGGCCAGCCCGGCAAACGCGTTCTGCCGCGACGGGTCGATCGGGGCAGGGACGACCGCACGAGCCGGCGGCCGCCCCCGCCAGACCCAGCGCGGCGTGTCCCCCGCCAGCGCCTTGAACCCGAGTTCGGCCATCAACCGCTCCAGCGACGCGGCATCGACGCCGATCGAGGTAGCCAGCGCAGGATCGGGCGCGAACGGCGTGCGACCCTGCCGCGAGTCGTGCGCAGCCCGCGCGATGCGCTCGATCAGGTCGATCCGGACCGCTTGAAGTCCGAGCGGGCGGAACCCTGCCTCGAGAACCGCCCCTTCGCTGCCACGCGCCAGCACCGTAGCGCCCTCGCGCGGGGCGGTGATTGTCACACCGCGGGCTGCTGCGAGGATGCGCCGCCAGCGCGCCGACTCGGGCTTGAGCAATCGTGCATCGAACAGATCAAGCGCACCGACCGTGATGCCAACCTTGCGCAAGCGCTTGCGCTCGTCGGGATCGATCGCGTCGAGCGCCAGCCGCATCGGCAGCCGCGGCAGGATCCCGCCGGCCGCCTCGATCGCACTGGCGACCGCGCGCAACGCCGGCGTCGCGTTGGGATCGCGGCTCACCTCAGCGAGATGGACCAGCACCGCGATCCGCCGTTTGAGCATCGCGCCGAGCCAGAGCGCCAGCCGCGCCTCGATCCGCTCCCGCGCTGCCTTGTCGAGACAGTCGAGCGACCGATCGAGGATCAGCTTCGGCCGAGCGAACGACGGCCCCGCCGCCAGCCGAGCCACCGCGTGCCCCGCCCAGATCACCTGCGCCGCATCATCGAGCGCGATATCGGCGTCCGGCGCATCGACCAGCGACTGCCCACGCCGCGAACGTTCCCCGGTAAGCCGCTTCTCCGCCGCCGCGAGCAACAGCCGCTTGTCGCTCGCCCGCGCATCCGCCGCCACCGTGAACCGGAACCCGTCGAGGCGACCGATCGGATGATCCTCGACCATCACCTCGCCTTCGGGACCGATCACCATCGGCAACGCGCCCGCATCCGCGCCGATCTGGCGCATCAACGCAGTCGTACGCTTGTCGACGAACCGCTGCGTCAGGCTGGCGTGCAGCGCATCCGACAACCGCTCCTCCAGCGCCGCCGTCCGCGCGGCCCAAAGCGTCGGCTCGGCCAGCCAGTCCGCCCGCTGTGCGATATACGCCCATATCCGCGTCGCCGCGATCCGCCCCGCGATCACCGGCACGTCGCCCGCCACCGTATCTAGCCGCGCGATCTCGTCCGCGAACCACTGGTGCGGGATATGCCCGCGCCCCTCACTCAGATGCCCGAACACCCGCGACACGAACCGCGCATGTGGATCGAGCCCGACTTTCCGAAAATCGGGCAAGCCACACGCCGCCCACAACCGCGCAACCATCGCCGGATGCCGCGCCCGCTCGCGTACCCAGCCCTCCTCGGCCAGCCGCTTCAACACCCCCAGGTCGAGCGCCTGAGGCGCGGCGCGCAAAACACCCGCGGGAGGCCTCGCCTCCAGGCTCGCCACCAGCGCGTCGATGCTGGAGAAATCAGGCTCACCCTGCCGCCAATACAGGTTCTCGAGCCGCGGAAACCGGTGCTCCTCGATCGCCAGCACTTCCTCGGGCAGGAACGCGCCGGGACCATCGTCGGACAGCGCGCCAAACGTGCCATCGCGCTGATGCCGCCCCGCACGACCCGCGATCTGCGCCATCTCCGCCACCGTCAGGCGACGCTGCCGCTTGCCATCGAACTTGTTGAGGCTCGCGAACGCGACATGCGCGACGTCCATGTTGAGCCCCATCCCGATCGCGTCGGTCGCGACCAGATAGTCGACCTCGCCCGCCTGGAACATCGCGACCTGCGCGTTGCGGGTCCGAGGGCTGAGCGCCCCCATCACGACGGCCGCACCGCCGCGCAGACGCCGCAGCATCTCGGCCACCGCGTAGACCTCTTCCGCCGAGAACGCGACGATCGCCGAGCGCTTGGGCAACCGGCTGATCTTCTTCGCGCCCGCATAGGTCAGCGTCGAGAAGCGCGGCCGGTTGACGATTTCTGCACCGGGCACGAGCTTCTTGATCATCGGCCGCAGCGACTCGGAGCCGAGGATCATCGTCTCCTCGCGCCCACGCGCGCGCATCAGGCGATCGGTAAAGACGTGACCGCGCTCGGGATCGGCGCCCAGTTGCGCCTCGTCCAGCCCGACGAATGCGACGTCGCGATCGGGCATCGACTCGGCGGTACACAGGAACCAGCGCGCATCGGGCGGCACGATCTTCTCTTCGCCGGTGACCAGCGCCACGCGGTTCGCGCCCTTGATCGCGACCACCCGGTCATAGACCTCGCGCGCCAGCAGTCGCAGCGGAAAGCCGATCATGCCGCTGGAATGCGCACACATCCGCTCGATCGCGAGGTGCGTCTTGCCCGTGTTGGTCGGGCCGAGGACCGCGGTCACGCCAGCGGAGACATCGTCGCTCATGGCCGACAACATCGGGGGTAAAGCGGGCGTGCGCAATGACCTGCGCGCAATTGCGTCACCGGACGCCCCGCAGAGTCAGTCGGGTCGAGGCTGGCGCGCGTTGACCATCCCAGCCGACCCGCTACGCCGGGACCATGGCAAAACCCGACCGCCTCGCCCGCCTCGACGCCCAGCGCGAGGATCTCGAAACCGACTATCGCGCGACCTTGATCGCGGCACTGGAAAAGACCGCCGCCGGCGCGCTCGGGTTGTTCAATCGCACGCCGGACCGCCGCGTCCGCGCCGCGATCGCGCCGACGATCGACGCGCTGACCGAGATGGGCGACGACATCGCCGCGATGCGCCAGCGGCTGATGCTCGAACCCTTCGCGCTCCACGCCGACTTCTTCGCCGCCCGCGGCCCTGTCAACGCCAGCGCGGTCGGCGAGCAGAAGGAAGCGCGGTTGTGGCTCGACCGCCTGACCGCCCCGTCACCCTGAAGCCCCACCCCGTCATCCTGAGCCACCAACCCCGTCATCCTGACACAAGTCAGGACCTAGGGTAACAATCTCTGCCGGTCGTGACTCTGGGTCCTGACGTTCGTCAGGATGACGGTTGGGGGACGAAGCTACCGCACCAACGAAGCGCCTACCCTTCGAACCGCCACCCGACATTGGTCCCCGCCAGGAACGGCACCACCGCCGTTTCCCCCGATCCGATCGACGCCGGCACCTCGGCATCGCCGCGCACCAACGTCACGGTCCCCTCGTTCAGCGGCAACCCATAGAACCGCGCGCCATGCTCGGACGCGAACCCCTCGAACTTGTCGAGCGCGCCCTCCTCGTCGAACACACGCGCGTAGGCCTCCAGCGCGAACGGCGCGTTGAAGATCCCCGCGCACCCGCACCCGGACTCCTTCGCGCCGACGACGTGCGGCGCGCTGTCGGTCCCGAGGAAGAACCGAGGCGACCCCGACACCGCCGCCGCGCGCACCGCGAGCCGATGCGTCTCGCGCTTCAGCACCGGCAGGCAGTAAGCGTGCGGCCTGAGCCCGCCGTCGAACAGCGCATTGCGGTTGATCAGCAGATGCTGCGGCGTGATCGTCGCGGCGATCGGATGATCCGCCTCGGCCACGAACGCCGCCGCCTCCGCGGTCGTGATATGCTCCAGCACGATCTTCAGCCCCGGATACTCACGCACCAGCGGCGCCAGCGTGCGCTCGACGAACACCGCCTCGCGGTCGAAGATATCGATCGACTTGTCGGTCACCTCGCCGTGGATCAGCAGCGGCATGCCGATCCGCTGCAACGTCTCGAGCACGCCCGTCAGCGCGCGGATATCGGTCACGCCGTGCGCCGAATTGGTGGTCGCGTGCGCAGGATACAGCTTGCACGCGGCGAACACGCCCTCGGCATAGCCGCGTTCGAGCTCGGCGGGATCGGTGCCATCGGTGAGATAGCACGTCATCAGCGGCGTGAAGTTCGCCCCCCCTCCTTCGCTACCATCCAACGCGGCCATGATCCGCTCGCGATAGGCCTTTGCGGCGTCGATCGAGGTCACCGGCGGCGTCAGGTTGGGCATGATGATCGCGCGCGCGAACTGCCGCGCGGTATGCCCCGCCACCGCCTCCAGCATCGCGCCATCGCGCAGATGAACATGCCAGTCGTCGGGGCGGCGGATCGTGAGGCGCTCGGTCATGACGCCCTCCTATCGGCGCACGCGCGGAGATGCCAGCCGCCCCCCGCGTCAAATCCAGCCGCGCTTGGAAATTGCCCTACGCGCACTAGGTGGTAAGGATGGACCAGCCCACCCCCACAACGATGTCCCCCACGATGCTGGCAGACCGCAGCGTGATCCGCGTCGCCGGCGAAGACGTTCGCGGCTTCCTGCAAGGGCTGGTCACCGCCGACACCGCGCTGCTCACGCCCGACACACCCGCCTGGGCCGCACTCCTGTCGCCGCAGGGGAAAGTGTTGTTCGACTTCATTCTCTGGGCCGACGGCGACGACGTGCTGATCGACGCGGAGGCCGCGCAAGCCGAGGCGCTGACCAAGCGCCTGACGCTCTACCGCCTGCGTCGCGCGATCACGCTCCAGCCCGACGACGCCAAGGTCCACTGGTCCCCGACCAGAAACCAGGGCGTCCCCGACCCGCGCCTCGCGGCACTCGGCCACCGCTGGCTCGCCCCCGCCGGCGACCCGGCAACCGGCTGGCACGAGCATCGTCTGTCACTCGGCGTCACCGAGGGCATCGCCGAACTCGGCAGCGGCGAGACGCTCTGGCTAGAATGCAACGCACGCGAGCTGAACGGCGTCAGCTTCACCAAGGGGTGTTACGTAGGCCAGGAGAACACCGCGCGGATGCACCACCGCTCCAAGGTCAACCGCCGCCTCGTCGTCGCGCCCTTCACCGAACCGAGCGCCCGCACACGGGTCACCTACCCCGACCTCGCCCTGATGGTCGAACACCGCCGCGTCGAGTCGCTCGGCGACGCGCTGACGCCACCCTGGCTAGCCGCAGCACTGGTAGAAACGCCCTAACAAGCCCCCCACGATCCTCCCCCGCCAGGGGGAGGTGGCACCGAAGGTGACGGAGGGGGAGGACACGAAACATGCGTGGCGCCAGCCTCCCCTCCGTCTGGCAAGGGCCAGCCACCTCCCCCTTGCGGGGGAGGATTACTGGCTCCGGCACTCAAGAGTTAGCGCGCGCCCAGGCGCCCGCATCCGCCACCTGCGCCGCATCGGGCGTCACCCCGGTATACAGCACGAACTGCTGCACCGCCTGCAACGTCGCGACATCCGCGCCGGTAATGCACCGCTTCCCCGCCGCCGCCGCCGCGCGCAGAAACGGCGTCTCGATCGGATACTGCACAACGTCGAACGCCACCTCGCAGGCCGCAATCATTGCCGCCGGAAACGCCAGCGCCTCGGCATCCGCTCCGGTCATCCCCAGCGGCGTGACGTTGATCAGCAACGCCACCTCCCCCTCGGCAACCGCCGCCCAGCGATACCCATAGAGATCCGCCAGCGCGCGCCCCGCCCGCTCGTTCCGCGCGACGATCGTCCCGTCGCGAAACCCGCTGTCGCTGAGCGCCGCCGCGACCGCCTTCGCCATCCCGCCCGAGCCCTGGACGACGAACGGCATCGCCCGATCCAGGTCCGCGACCAGATCCACCACCGCGCCATAATCGGTATTGTGTCCGGTCAGCACGCCATCGTCGTTGACGATCGTATTGACGCTATCGATCGCGCTCGCGGTCTGCGCCAGCCCATCGAGCAGCGGAATCACCGCCTCCTTGAACGGCATCGAGATCGCACACCCACGGATCCTCAGCGCCCGGATCCCGCCGATCGCCGCCTCGAGATCGGTGGTCGAGAACGACTTGTAGACGAAATCCAACCCGGTCAGCTCGTACAGCCGGTTATGAAACCGTGTCCCAAAGTTCCCCGGTCGCGCCGACAGCGACATGCACAGCCGCGTATCCCGGCCAATCAGCGGCTTCATCTGCATCTCCTCGGTAGGCTGGCTCCACTACAGCTACGAACCGCCACGGTGAAGCGTCGATAGAGGTGTTCACGCGAAGGCGCGAAGGCGCGGAGAGTAAGAAGCAGGTTTTGGGCAGCGTTTCCCGTCATCGCCCCGCCTCGGCGGAGCCGATCATCGAAAGCCGCATTCGCGGGTGCGCTCACCCGGAAAGAGCCATCTCCACTCTTATTCTCCGCGCCTCCGCGCCTCCGCGCGAACAAAATCGACGCCGACCCAAGCCGCCGTCCCCGCGACCGGTCCACACTCAAAACGCGACGCACAAAAGAAAAGGGAGGCCAGCTTGCGCTGACCTCCCCGATCTTCATTCCGCAACCGACCCGAGAGCCGGTTGGCGAAAGTCTTACTGGCCCGAACCCGGACCGTAGGTGACTTCCACGCGACGGTTCTGCACTTCGCGAACGCCATCGGCGGTCTCGACGCGCGGACGGCTCTCGCCGAATGCTTCCGTCGAGATGACGCTGTCCGGGATGGCATGCGAAGACAGATATGCCTTCACGCCATCTGCTCGACGCTGCGACAGACCGACGTTGTACGAAGCCGAACCCGACTTGTCCGCGTGACCCGCGAGCATGACCTGTGCGTTGCCGCACGACTGGTACTGCGTGATCGCGTTGTCGAGGATCGACGCTGCCTCTGGCGTGATGTCCGACTTGTCCCATTCGAAGAACACGATGAACGGACCAGGCGAGCAGACCACTTCGACCGGCGCCGGCGGCGGCGGAGGAGGCGGGGGAGGCGGCGGCGGCGGCGGCGGCGGCGGCGGCGGAGCAGCAGGCTCGCCGAAGTTGTACGTCACACCACCAAGGATGCTGTGCGAACGATAGCGACCGTCGAACACGCGGTTCGAAACGTCGACCAGCTTGACGTTCTCGGCGTTGAAGAAACGATACTTCAAGGTCGCGTCGATGTGGTCGGTCAGCGGTGCGCGGATACCGGCCAGGCCCTGATACGCGAACACAGTGTCCGAGTCGTTCAGGAAGTCGCCGTTGTTGTTGAGTGCATACTGCGCCTTGACGCGAGCAACACCAACACCACCGCCGATGAAGCCCTGGATGCCATCGTCCGGACCGAAGTCCAGAAGGCCGTTCAGCATGAAGCTGAGAGCCGACGACGAACCACCAGCATAATCATAGCTGTTTGCGCCTGCGTTGCCGCGGACGCCGGTCGGACCGAACACTGGCGTGGTTGTGGTCGACGAGTAGCCGTCCACGGTTGCCTTACGGTAGCCGACTTCGGTTTCGAGGCGGAAACCGCCAAAGTCGTAGCCCATTACGGCGTCGACATCGTAACCATAGTCATGATCGACCGAACCGGCATTGTTCAATGCGCCGATATCATAGTCGATGTCTTCAACGATCATCGCACCGCCTTCGACGCCAACGTACCACGACTTATCGCGGGCGAGGGCGGGAGTGGCGAGTGCGGTGGAGGCGAGTGCCAGAACGACGGCAAGCTTCCGCATACTAATCCCCTTTCATGAGTGTCACACGGACATCGCAAACTCCCTATCCTCGGGCTTGTTTCCACGCAAGTTCACAAAAGTTAGAGGTGTTGCCGGAACGACACAGTTTTTGGGGTGTTTCAGGCCCCAATCAACCCGTGGCCGCGTAAACAGCCCAATATGGCGATAATTGCCGCCCGCGCCTGACTGTCGACGACGGTGCCGCCAGCCGGATCGGGAATCGCCGCCCGACGCGCGCCGACCACGTCGACTCCACCGATCGAGACGCGCGACCCTGTCAGCACCCCGATCGTCCAGGCCCCGCCGCCGAACCGCGCATATTGGCCGTCGGCGATGCTCCACACCGTCATCCCCTCGCGCGCTACGACGAACCGCCACCCGCCGCTCGTCCACCCCGCGATCGCCCGCGCCTGCCCGGCCCAGCCACCGGTCGGCGCGGCACCTACAATCCACGCGCTGCCCGCCACCGGCGCGACCGGCGGCGCATTGGTTCCCACCGCCAGCACGCTCGCCTGCACCGCCAGGTCGAGCAGCGCGAGCGCCTCGTTATGCGTCGTTTCCTTCTGCGCCTGTCCGGGCTGCAACAGCGGCAGTGCCAGCCGCGATGTGATGTCGTCGCTCATCATTCGTTCCCCCGTTCGATTTTCAGGCCCGTTCGGTTTTTCAGGCCCATTCGATTTCAAGGCCCGTTCGATTTTCAGGCCGGTACGATCAGGTCCACCGCCAGCGACTCGCCGAAGATGCCGCGCTGCCGGACGGCCACGCTGGCAGAGGCGGCACGCTCGGCCGCAGTGACCGCCACGAACGGCGCTGGGACGTCGACCTCGCGCGAGGTTCCGCCAGCAGTGACGGTCACCCGGTACGCCTCGACCTCCTCGGACAGCGGCGCATCGACGCCATCGATCCAGCGCCACCCCGCCCTGCTGCGCCGAGTCCACTTCACCGTCGCGCTTCCGTCCGCTTCGGCAAAGCAGCGCAGATGCACCGGCGATGGCGGCACCACCGACGCACCCCGCATCACGCACCGCGTCTCGACCGGGGTGGCGTCGCCCACCCCCGACGCCATCACGCGCACCTCGCGTCCGAGCACCGACAGCGGCAGGTCGAACGTCCGCGCCGCCTCCGCCTGAAGCAGCACGAACCGGTCGCCGACCATCTGCGCGCCGGCCGCCGCCTCGCTCCCCCGCCGCCCGCGCAGCAAGTTATTCAGCCGCCACCGCGCGCCGCCCAGCGGTTCCGCCCGCCCGAACTGGACGAGTTCGTCGCCAATCAGCGCCAGATTGACCCCACGATCGAGCGCCGCCGCATCCGCATCCCCGAGTTCCATGTCCGCATTCGCCAGCACGACCTCGAACGCCCCCCGACGATCCACCAAAGTCGCTGGCGCCCCCGACGCCACCACCGCGATAGTCCCCAGCACCGCAGGCGCAGCCGTCGCTCCGGCCGCCACCCAACTCACCCCATCATCGACGCTGTAGAGCAGAGCCGCCTGCCGCCACGCCGCGCCCGTCCCTGCCGCCACCACGGTCATCCGCGGCGCGGTCAACGGCGTGTCCTCCAATCCAGGGACCTCGAACGCGCGCAGGATCGTCGTTCCGACCACCGCATCGACCGCCCCCGATACCCGCCCGCTCGTCGCGCTAGCCGGCAGCGACGCCGCCACCAACGGCACCAGCCCCAGCGTCGTCACCATTCCCTCGATGCTCACATCGGCCACCCGCCAGACGCCGCCCTCGCCCGCAATCGTCACGCAAGCGCCCGGCGCGATCGCCATCGCCCCGAACCCGGCCGCCACGGTCCTACGCACCCGCCCGGCCTCGGCCCGCGCGAGCATCGCCTCCGCCACCGTCTTCGCTGCCCCCGCCTCGAGCACCGCCGGCACATCGGTCCGCTCATCGCGAACCCCAGCCCCCGGTCGCCGCGCGCGCTGCAGAACCGCGCGCAAAAGCCCCGCCTCCATCCGCAACGCAGCCCGCTCCGCCCCAGCGCCGAGAACACCCTCCAACTCCCCCCGCATTGCCTCCACATCACGCGAGAATCCGGCCGTATCCGCCCGCACCCGCCACCCCTCATCAAGATCAGGCGCCAGAGCCTCCAACCCCTCCTCCGCCGCCGCCAGCAGAGCCCGCACCCGAACCGGCCGCTCCCCCCCATCGAACAGCGTCAGCAAAACGCGCCCCTCCCGCCCAACCCAGGTCTTCGTGCTCCAATCCGACAGCACCGGCTCGTCGACCACCGCATAAGGCAGCCCACCCCGCACCGGCGGCGCATCGAACACGCTGACATCCAGCACCGCGTTCAGCCGAGCGACGACAGCCGCCTGCAAAACCACCCGCCCACTCACGCCAAAGCTCCGGGATGCACCTCAAGGCCAAGCCGCATCCGCCGATAAGGCCGCCACAAAGCCGCCACCGCCGCCGGCGGCGCCACATCGCTCTCCCGGTGATCGAACAGGTGCGCGACCAGCATCGCCACCCCCTGCGCGATCGGGGCGGGCACCGCCTCGAAACTCAGCGCGAGCCCAGCCGAATACGCGACCGCAACCCGTCCGGCAGACCCCGCGGCCAGGACACGCACCCACCCCACCCCATCCGCATCGATATCGACCGCATACGCCCCGACCGCCAACACGAACGGCGCGCCGTCAGCGGGCAACCCGGTAAACCCGGCAATCGCGCTCACCGGCGCAACCACCAGTCGCCGCCACCCCGCCGCACTGGTCACCACATCCTCGAACGGCCGCCCGATTACCGCCGCCCCCAGGAAAGCCTCCGCCAGCAGCAAAGCCGTCTGCGCCAACCGCGCCAGCACAACGTCCTCCCCGCTCTCCACCCGCAACAAAGCCCTAGCCGCGACGACCACCTCAGCGATCACCCCGGCAGAAATCGCCGACCCCGTCATAAGATGTCTCCAAAACTTCCCTCGCCCCTCCGGGGAGAGGGAGGGGCCCGCATGCCCTTGCACGTGGGAGGGAGAGGGGTTTGGGACGAGCACCCCTCGTCCCAAACCCCTCCCGCCGAAACTCAAGCCACCGAGAACTTCATCAGCTTGATCGCCTCGGAATTCGTCACGCACCCACCGACCCGCTTGGTCGCGTAGAAGTTCACGAACGGCTTGTTCGAATACGGATCGCGCAGGATCCCGGTCTCGGTCCGCTCCGCGATGATATACCCCGCGCGGAAATTCCCGAACGCGATCGCCAGCGTATTCACCGCGATATCGGGCATGTCCTCGGCCTCGACCACCGGATAGCCGAGCAACGTCGCCGGCACCCCCGCCGCCAGCGACGGTGCCCAGACGAACGCCCCATCGCTCGTCTTGAACTTCCGGATCCGCGCCAACGTGGCGGCATTCATGACGAAGCTCGCCCCCTGCCGATACGGCCCGCGCAGAGACTGAACCAGATCGATCAACCGCTCCTGCGGACTCGCCGAAAAGTCCCCAGCCGTACCGCTAGCCAGATACTGCAAAGTCCCGAAGGCTCGGGCTTCGGCGGAGGAGGGTTTGCCGCGTGGTTGAAGTGATCCCTCGATACGCCGTCTCGACAGGCTCGACAGCTACTCGGGACGAACGGGGAGGGGGCGAGGTGGCGTTCGTTGGGTACGCGGCGGTGTTCGATGTGGTGGATCGGGCTGGGGATGTGATGCGGCGGGGGGCTTTTGCCGGGGCTGGGGTGGTGCCTTTGTTGTTGCAGCATCGGGGTGTGGCGGTTGGGTCCTTGTCCGTGGTTGCGGAGGATGCGCGGGGGTTGCGCGTCGAGGGGGTGGTTACGGACCCGGAGCTGGCTCGGCTGGTGCGGGCCGGGGCAGTGGCTGGGTTGTCGGTTGGGTATCGGGCGACGTCCGTGCGGCAGGGGGTGCGGCGGGAGTTGATGTCGGTCGACTTGGTCGAGGTTAGTCTGGTGGCGGTCCCTATGCAGGCTTTGGCTCGGGTTGAGGTGGTGGACATCGTGGCGTGAGCGTTTTCCTGCGGACGCAGGAATCCAGGGTCGAGTGGTGAGACGCGTGTGACCCCTGGGCTCCTGCGTTCGCAGGAGAACGGTGATTGGCGCGGGTGTTCCGAGCCTCACTCCCCTCTCCCTCCCACGCGCAAGGGCGCGCGGGCCCCTCCCTCTCCCCGGAGGGGCGAGGGTTTTCAGAGAGTTTCATTGGGCGTCCTGCGGGGCGCCTTTTTTCGTTTCATGCGAGGAGATGGATATGAGTGTTGTTGACCGGCCGGTTTTGGAGGGGGCGGCGCCTCTTGGGGTGAGTGCGGCGTTTGCGGGGTTCGTGCGGACCGGCGCGACGCTGGAGATGAAGGCGTTTACCGGGGTGACGGGGGACTCTGGCGGGTTTGCGGTGCCGCGCGAGATCGATGCGCAGATCGATACGTTGCTGAAGGCGGTGTCGCCGATCCGGTCGATCGCCAATGTCGTCAAGGTGGGGTCCGCCGGGTACCGGAAGCTGGTGACGACCGGCGGTACGCCGTCCGGGTGGGCGGCGGAGAATGCCGCGAGACCCGAGACGGCTTCGCCGGTGTTCGTCGAGATCGCGCCGCCTACCGGGGAGCTGTATGCCAATCCTTCGGCTAGCCAGGCGATGCTCGACGATGCGGCTTTCGATGTCGAGGAGTGGCTCGCGGGCGAGATCGCGATGGAGTTCGCGAAGGCCGAGGGGGCGGCGTTCGTGTCCGGGTCGGGGGTTTCGCGGCCGAAGGGGTTTCTGACGTCTGCTACCGCGGCGACTGCCGATGGCGTGCGAGCTTTGCGCCCTCGCCCGCCAGCGGTCCCAGCAACCCGGTCCGCATTCCGCGCCAGCAACCGCAGCGCCAGATCGACGCTCGTTATTGCCGGCTTGATCCCCGGCGTACCGCCCAGCGATCCCACGATCACTCCATCGCCAACACCCGCATGTGCTGCCCCCCCGGCTCCGCGCCCGGCACCGGGAACAACCGCATTCCCGCCACCGTCCGCCGCCAGAGCCGCCGCGTCCGCCCGCCGCCGCTCCGCGCCGAAGCCCTCGGTCTTCGCCTCGCCGCACGTCGCCGCGCGCACCTGTTCGATCCCCGCCTCGATCGCGGGCGCCGGGTCGATCCCCTCCAGCGCCAGTGCCATCAGCGCCTGTTCAAGCCGACCATAACCCTCCGCCAGCGCCTCCCGCCACTGCGCCGCAAACACCGGGTCGCGCCGCCGCAGATAATAGGCGCCACAATCGGTCATCCCCATCGCCGCCGCCGAAGCCCGCACGTTGCACGTCGCGCTCAGCATCGCGAAAAACCCCTCGCGCCGCGCCTTGGTCCACCCATCCTTGCGCACCGCGGCGCACTGCACGATCCGATTATCCGCCGCCACCAACCGCACCATCCCCGCTCTCCCAGCAATAGGACCCACCAGAACGCGAAAAGGCCGGCGACACCCGAGGCTCCCACCCCGCCCGTCCCGGCCTCTCTCCACCGAGCCACCAGCCCGACCCGCAATTCTTCAGCGTTCCTGTTATGTACCAAACGAGCGTGACGATGTCAAGCTATTTAACCGATCTGGTTCGCTCTAGCGCAGCCTACACCAAGCAGCGAGGATGTTTCCCCGCGAAGGCGGGGACCCAGCCTAGGCTCCCGCCTTCGCGGGAGAACAAGGAGGTGAAGTTCAACGCTCGTTTCAGTCAGCCCAGGTCCTACGTCGCGCAGATACCTGCGGGCCCTGCTGCCGAAATCGCAACTATACCCTGCCGATAGCGCCTTCAGGCGGCAACCGACGCCCGTGGTTTTACTTCCAGTTGGAGGCCGAGCGCGTCGAGTACCCTCACAACGGTATCGAGTGTCGGGTTCCCCTCCTCGCTCAGCGCCTTGTGAAGCGCCTGTCGGCTTAGCCCGGTATCGGCAGCGATCGCGGTCATGCCGCGCGCGCGCGCCACAATACCCAGCGCGGCGGCGATATACCCGACATCGCCGCTTGCCAGTGCATCGGTGATGACATCGGCTTGCGATGCATCATCGGGGAAGTACTTTGCTGCATCGAGCGGCTTGGTCTTTATGGCCATGATCGCTGTCCTCCTGGACTGGTCCGTATTAGCTTGCCGGCGTCATTCCAGATCGCCGGCCATCTCCTTTGCTCGAGCGATGTCCCGCCTCTGGCTGGACTTGTCGCCTCCGGTCAGCAGCACGATGATCGTCCGTCCGCGGGTCACGAAATAGATTCGGTAGCCGGCGCCGACATCGACCTTCAATTCGCTGACCCCGCTCCCGACCGCCTCGACATTGCCGAACAAACCACCCGACAGCTTCACGATGTTCCGACGGATTGCAGTTACCGCAAGGCTGTCGCGCAACCCGTCGAACCAGTCGTCGAAATCATCGGTCGTAGCGATTTCGTACTGCATGCGTCGCTCATAAGCGACATCGGTTGCGCGTCAACTAAAAGCGACAATGCAAACGCACGCCGATCCGCAAATCAACCAGAGCATCGACGGTCTCGTTTCAAGCACCGCCCTGTTCTCCGACGACATCAGCGACACATCCAACGACCCGACGCCGATCGCGACGTCACCCTCCTGTTTCCCCGCGAAGGCGGGACCCGGCCTGGGCTCCCGCCTTCGCGGGAGAACAAGGAAATGCAGACTATAATCTCACTCGAATCTCACTCGCGGACCTGGTCCGGCAAATTTCCGGTCGGTCACAACGCGCGAAATTGCTCGCCTCGCTGCTGGAGCTCGAACACCCCCGGCCGTACGTCGCGTGCCAAACCGACCATCCGGTCCCAAACGCTCAAGATACGCGCGGCCTTCTTCGGCAACGGCAACTCCATCACTGCCGCACGTGGAAAGAAGCCGACCAGACGGGAGCGGAAGAACAACTCCCGCTGGGGACGCTGTCGCGCAATATTGAGGTCGCCGGACAGCACGACCCAATCTCCCTCGACACCGAGATCGGGTATCCATTCTTGGTCGAGGAGGTGCGTATCGCCGTATTTATCCCGGTGACAGATGACCTCGTGATCACCCTCGAACAACGCCGCCAATCCCCGCGCGAGCCGCGGTGGAAGATTGTTGTCGATGAAAAGCTTCAAGCCGCCTTACGCAACTGAAGATCGCTCTCGAACTTCAGCGCGTCGCGGATCGCGCGAACGGGTAGATCGTACAGCTTGGCAACCCGCTCCACCGATCCCTCGGCCTTCAACTCCTGCACAACGCGAGCCGTCAGCAGCCCGGATGCCGCCACGATCGGCTGCCCGAAGGAACGCTCGGGATCGGCGACGATCGTGCGCTTCCCCGGAACCAACCACCACCTCTCGGCAGCATCGGAACCGAAATCCAGTCCCGATAATGACGGCATGACGACGTCGCGGAACACACGCTGCCTTGCCTTGAGGTCGTACATTGCGGGATCTTGAACCCCGTCCGTAATATCGAGAAACAGCCTGCGCCCATCGGTCTTGAACGCCAGCGTCGAGAAGGGCCGTTCGTCGCCGAGCAGATCGCGCGCTGCGATGATGCAGGCGCGAATGGTCGGCAAACCAAAATGGGCCTTGGTCAGTGCGGCAACGATCCGCGCTTCGACCAGGTCGCGAAAACCGAGCAGCTGGCCATCCGCCTCGACGTCGTACTGTGGCTGCCAGAGTGCCGGTTGCATGCCCCCTCCGCCGTCATGGCCGCCATCATAGTCATAGCCGTACAGCCAGCGCCGGAGCCGCGACGCTGTCATTCCGATCAGGCGTGCAGCTTCGGGGATCGTGTACGCCCCGATTCCATAGTGTGCCGCTGTCATTTCAATTCGCCCGTCGATCGCCGCGCATTCGTCCCCGTGACATGCAAATGCTCATACATCGCGGAGGTCCGCAATGGATTATCGCAAGACAGTCCCCGGCGCAGGGGATTCCCTCCAGAAGACGAAAACACGCGACGATGGCGGTGTGAGGAGCCCCCTCACCGAGTAGGCACAGGCTCCGCGCCCGAATAATCATAAAACCCGCGCTTCGTCTTCCGCCCGAACCACCCAGCCTCGACATACTTCACCAGCACCGGCGCCGGCCGGAACTTCGGATCGCCCGTCCCCTCGAACAGCACGCGCGTGATCTCCAGGCACGTGTCCAGCCCGATGAAATCCGCCAGCGTCAGCGGCCCCATCGGATGGTTCAGCCCGAGCTCGCACGCGAGATCGATGTCGCGCACGCTCGCCACGCCCTCGCCCAGCGCGAAGCACGCCTCGTTGATCATCGGCATCAGCACGCGGTTGACGATGAAGCCCGGCGCGTCGTTGGCATGCACCACCTGCTTGCCGAGTTTCTCCGCAAACGCCTCCACCGCCGCCACCGTCGCGTCCGAGGTCGCGAGGCCGCGGATCAGCTCGATCGGCCGCATCACCGGCACCGGGTTGAAGAAATGCACGCCCATGAACCGCGCCGCATCGGGCGCCGCCTGAGCGAGGCGCGTGATCGGGATCGACGACGTGTTCGACGCCAGGATCGCGTCCGGCCCCAGCACCTTGCCGACCTCGGCGAAGATCTGACGCTTCACCGCCTCACGCTCGGTCGCCGCCTCGACCACGATCGCACAGTCGCCCATGTCCGCGACACTCGCGACCGGCTCGATCAGCGCGAGCGCCGCATCACGCGCCTCGCCCGCGATCTTCTCCTTCTCGACCAGCCGGCCGAGCGCCTTCGCGATCCCCGCCTTGCCCTTGGTCGCCGCCTCCAGCGACACGTCGGCCAGCAGCACGCGGTACCCCGCCTGCGCCGAAACCTGCGCGATCCCCGCGCCCATCTGCCCTGCACCAATCACACCGATCGTCTGCACATCACTCTCCTGATTTGTTGCCCCCTCCCTAGCCGCTTTTCCCCGCGCTGCCAGCGCGCTAGGCTGCAAGTATGCTGTGCAAACCGATCTTTTCCGCCCTCACGCCCCTCCTGGCCCCCCTCGTCATGCTGCCGCTGATGACGGCCTGTTCGCCGAGCCAGCCCACGCCGCAGCCCAAGGCCGACTCCGCGCCCGAGGCCAAGACCAAGCCCGCTCCCGCAGCCCCGACGGCACCACAGCCGACCGACACGCACGCGCCGCCCAAGCCCGGCGCCACGAAGACCTTCACCGACTGGACCGTAGGCTGCGACAACGCCCTGCGTTGCACGCTCGGCTCGCTCCTCCCCGACGCGAGCATCGGCCAGGACAATCTCACGCTCAACCTCACCCGAGAGCCCGGCCCGGTCGCGAACGGCGGCGGCAAGATGTCGCTGGCGATCGAAACCCGCAACGACCAGGCCGCCACCAAGCGCCCGCCCGCCAGCTTCGTGGTCGACGGCAAGCCCATAGCCCTGCGCGACGCCGCCGCGCTCGCCGCCGCGATCGCCAACGCCCAGTCGCTGAAAATCCTCGACGCCAACGGCGCCACGCTCGCCACGCTCTCGCTGAAAGGCGCCGCCGCCGCGCTCCGCTACATCGACGCGCAACAAGGCCGGGCGGGCACCGTCGACGCCATCGTCGCCAGAGGCCCCGCCGCCTCGCGCGCGCCGACGCCAGCCCTCCCCGTCATCGCCGCGAACGCGCCCTCGGGCGCCGCCGCCAAGCTCACCGCCGCGCAGATCGCAACGATGCGCAAACGCGGGTCGTGCGATATCGGCAACTTCCCCGATGGCGCCGACCCGACCCAGTTCGCCCCCGAAGTTCACGCGTTAGGCGGCGGCAAGTCGCTCGCAATCCTCCCCTGCTCGACCGGCGCGTACAATCTGATCGGCGCGCTTTTCATCATCGACGGCACCACGATCGCGCCAGCCCAGACCGACGCCCCCTCCGGCTTCGAGGAAACCGGCGCCGACTCCGCGACGCCGGTAAAGAGCGTCGTCAACGGCAGTTTCGAGAACGGCGTCCTGACCAGCTACGCCAAGGGCCGCGGCCTGGGCGACTGCGGCGTCCACCAGAGCTTCGTCTGGGACGGCACCCGCTTCCGCCTGTCCGAGCAATCCGAAATGGGCGAATGCCGCGGCAACATCGACTACATCACGACCTGGCGCGCGACGGTGGTGCGCTAACCCTCTCCTTCTCCACTCAGGGTGCCGGCCGCTCCACCTGAGCCTCGGCCAGATACACCCCGAACAGCCCCTCGGGATCGGTCCAAGCCGCCACCGGCGTCCAGCCGCCCGACCGCAACAAAATCCGCGCATCCCGCGCGCCGTATTTGTGGCTGTTCTCGGTGTGGATCGTCTCCCCCGCACCCATCTCGAATGACCGCCCATCGACAGTAAACGCAACGTCGCGCACCGCCTCCAGATGCATCTCGATCCGCGCGCGATCGTCGTTCCACACCGCCTTGTGGCGGAACGCCTCGACCGGAATATCGCCGTCCAGCTCACGGTTGATCCGCTCGAGCAGATTGAGGTTGAACGCCGCGGTCACGCCCTGCGCGTCGTCATACGCCGGGACGAGCACGTCCTCGCTTTTGATCCGGTCCATCCCGATCAACAGCATCGCGCCCACGCCAAGCGAGGTCCGCATCGCGCGCAGTAGGTCGACCGCCATCAGCGGGATCATGTTACCGATCGTCGACCCCGGAAAGAACCCGAGCTTCGGCGTGTCGGCGATCGTCTTCGGCAGGCTCAGCGGCCGCATGAAATCGGCCTCGAACGGCAGCACCAGCAGGTCCGGGAACTGCTCGCCCAGCACCTTCGACGATTCGCGCAGGAAGTCGCCCGAGATATCGATCGGCACGTAGACCGACGGCGCGACCGCATCGAGCAGGATCGGCGTCTTAGTCGAAGATCCCGACCCGAACTCAACGACCGCACGACCTTCGCCGGCCAGCGTCGCCACCTCCGGACACGCGGTCTCCAGGATCGCCCGCTCGGTCCGCGTCGGATAATATTCGGGCAAGTCGGTGATCTTCTCGAACAGCTCCGAGCCGCGCCGATCGTAGAACCACCGCGCCGGAATTGCCCGCGGCCGCCGAGCGAGCCCGTCCAGCACGTCCGCACGGAACTGCGGATCGGCCAACGTCTGCTGGCCGTCCTCGATCTCAGGCTTCAACATCAGATATCTTTCGCGAGGCGCACGCCGGTGAACTGCCACCGTTGATGCGGATAGAAGAAATTGCGGTAGCTCACCCGCGCATGGCCGCGCGGCGTCGCACAGCTCCCGCCGCGCAGGATGAACTGCGAACTCATGAACTTTCCATTGTATTCGCCGACCGCGCCCGCCGCCGTCACGAACCCGGGATAAGGCCGATACGCGCTGCCGGTCCATTCCCAGACGTCGCCGAAGAACGCCAGTCCGCCCGCGGAGGGCCGAGGCTCAACCGGTCCGGCGACATCCATCTGGTTGCCCCCGTTCGCGTCGTGCGAGGCCGCCGCCGCCTCCCATTCGAACTCGGTCGGCAGTCGTGCACCGGCCCAGCTCGCATACGCATCCGCCTCGAAGAAGCTCACATGCGTCACCGGTGCCGCCGGATCGATCGCGCGCCGGCCGTCGAGCCCGAACCGTGTCCAGCCCGCTTCGCCCTGCTCCCAATAGAGCGGCGCGACGATGCCCTCGGCCTTCACCCACGCCCAACCATCCGCCAGCCAATGCCGCGCTTCGGTGTAGCCGCCATCGGCAATGAACGCCGCCCATTCGCCGTTCGTCACGGTCCGGTCCGCGATCGCATGCGGCACCAGCAGGGCGGCGTGACGCGGCCCCTCGCAATCAAACGCAAACCCTTCGCCGTCATGCCCGACCTCGACGATCCCGCCCTCATGCGCGATCCAGCCGATCGGCCCTGGCATTGCGACCGGGACCTTCCGCGCCGCCGGCCACATCGCCGGCTCAAGCGGGTTCTCCGAAAACATGTGAAGGATGTCGGTTACCAACAATTCCTGGTGCTGCTCTTCATGATGGCACCCGAGCGCCACCAAGTCTCGCGCCTCCTCCGGCAAATCCGGCAGTGCCTCCAGCAACGCAGCATCGACATGCGCGCGATACGCCCGCACCTCGTCGATCGACGGCCGCGTCACCATCCCGCGACGATCGCGCGCGTGACGCCGCCCCTCGGCCTCGTAATAGCTATTGAACAAAAACGGGAAGCGCTTGTCGTGCAGCACATAGCCGGCGACATGATCGCGCAACACGAACGTCTCGAAGAACCACGTCGTATGCGCCATGTGCCACTTGGTCGGCGACGCATCGGGCATCGACTGCACCGTCGCATCCGCGTCCGACAGCGGCGCCGCGAGCGCAAGCGTCAGATCGCGGACGGCGGCAAACTGCTCGGCCAACGGGGACGTTTCCGGCAGGCCTTCACGGTCGGGACGAACGGGATTGGGCATCGATCTCTCCTCAGTTCTACGTCGAGCGAAGCGACGTTGGAACGCGAGCGACGATACGCGCCTAGTCGCGCGTGGCCCCCGGTCGCCAAAGAACGTCTCCGGCGCCGTTTTGGTTCACCGCCCGCGATGCCACGAACAGGAAATCCGAAAGCCGGTTAACATACGCTAATGCGGCCGGATTGAGCGGCTGCGTCTCGCTCGCACTGACGGCGGATCGCTCCGCGCGACGGCTGATCGCGCGCGCCAGGTGCAGTGCGGCGGCTTCGGCCGATCCCCCCGGCAGGATAAAACTGCGCAACGGTGCAAGATGCGCGTTCAGCGCGTCGATCTCGCGCTCGAGCCGCTCGACCTGCGACGGCACGATCCGCAACACCATCTCGGACGGCGCGAACGGATCACCGCCAGCCTCGTCCATGCCGGCCGGAGTCGCCAGATCCGCGCCGAGATCGAACAGGTCGTTCTGGAGCCGGGTCAGCGCCGCCGCCATCGGCTGGTCGCCCAGCGCAATCACCGCCAAGCCGATCGCCGAGTTCGCCTCGTCGACATCGCCGATCGCCTGCATCAGCGCACTCGATTTCGACACCCGCGATCCATCGACGAGCCCCGTCGTGCCGTCATCTCCCGTCCGCGTGTAGATCTTGTTCAGCTTGACCATGAATCTTCCAGATTGAAACGCAGTGAGGCCCCATCACCCAACGCTAACGTCGCCACCCGACGACGAAGTCGGGACCCAACGAAGAAATCCCGTACCACCACAGCCCCCGAATCCCGTGCCCCATAGCCCCCCGTCGCCCCAGCGAAAGCTGGGGTATCCCTCGTGGTTCGCGACGCCCACCAAACGGTGAAATTCCAGCGTCCGCTGGGATGACGGATCCGGGTTGGCCCCGTAACCCAGTCCAGACCTAGTTCCGCCCCGCCGCAAACAGGATCACCACCACGATCAGGATCGCCAGCGCCTGGAAGAAGATCCGCTGCTGCATCATCCGATTCGATTTCAGCGACGCGGCACTCGGCCCGCTGCCGTCGCGGACCTGCGCCGTGCCCTCCTGCAGGAACGACACGACGCCCCGCACCAGAGCCACGACGGTCGCGATCATCGCCGCGATCAGGAGGATGACGAGGAATGTGTTCATGGCCCGAGTGTAAGCGCGCACCGGCGGGGTAGCAATGGCGTACCCGATGCCGGGAAATGACCCATGTTGCCGGGAAGCGAGTTGCGGAACGCCGCGCAGCGGGCGCACATGGCGCATGCTCTATCTCGCGCTCAAAGCCCTGATTTCCGGTATCCTGATCGCCGCCGCATCGGAACTTGCCAAGCGCTATCCCGGCTTCGGTGCGCTCGTCGCATCGCTGCCGCTCGTGTCGGTGCTCGGCATGATCTGGCTCTGGCACGACAAACCCGATCCCCGAACAATGGCCGCGCACGCCGGCGCAACCTTCTGGTACGTGCTGCCCTCGCTACCGATGTTCCTGCTGATCCCCGCGCTGTTGCGACATGGTGTACCCTTCTGGATGTCGCTGGCGGCGGGCTGCGTACTGACGATCGCGCTGTACGCGGCAATGACGTGGGCAGCGCCGAGACTGGGGATCGAGCTGTAAAAAGCACCACCCCGGCGGAGGCCGGGGCCCAATTGGGAAAGCAGAGGTAACGGAGCGATGCGTTACGCCAGCACCGTCCCCCAATTGGGCCCCGGCCACCGCCGGGGTGGTACAACATTGGGGCCGCCGCACCTCCCCCTGTTTCCCCGCGAAGGCGGGGACCCAGTCTGGGCTCCCGCCTTCGCGGGAGAACAAGGAAATGCAGAGTGCGAGCCTTTATAAGGCGACCGTAGCCGAAGGATATTCGCACACCTAGCTCAGGTGTTCACCTGACAGTCGCGAGCCGATGCTCACCCCGCACCCGAGCCGCCAACACCGCCCCATCCTCCCCCGCCGCCCGCATCTCCGCCAACGACAACGCCCCATCGCGCTTAGCCAACCGCCGCCCCGCCGCATCCACCACCAGCGGATGATGATGATAGCGCGGCACCGTCAACCCCAGCAGCGCCTGCAACACCCGGTGCACGTGCGTCGCAGCAAACAAATCCACCCCGCGCACCACGTCCGTCACCCCCTGCGCGGCATCGTCGAGCGTCACCGCCAGATGATAGCTCGCCGGCGCATCCTTTCGCGCCAGCACGACATCCCCCTGCGCCAAAGGATCAGCCACGACCCACCCAGCCGCCGCGTCATGCCACGCCAGCGCGCCGACCTCCGCCACCGCCTTCGCCATATCCAGTCGCCAGCAACACGCCCCCGTCCGCGCCGCGATCTCCGCCGCCGACAGCCCCCGACAAATCCCCGGATAGACCGGCCCGACCTCCCCCTGCGGCGCAGAGGCACTCGCCGCGATCTCCGCCCGCGTACAGAAACACGGATACACGAGCGCGCGCGCCTTCAACCCTTCCATCGCCGCGTCGTACGTCGCCAGCCGCTCCGACTGAAACACGAGCTCGTCCCACCGCAACCCAAGCCACGCCAGATCCTCGAGAATCCCATCGACGAACTCCGGCCGACTCCGCGTCCCATCGATATCCTCGATCCGCAGCACGAACCGCCCGCCCCGCTCGCGCGCAAAGTCGTGCGCGCGGATCGCCGACGCCGCGTGGCCCAGATGCAGCCGCCCGGTCGGGCTCGGCGCGAACCGCGTCACGACACTCACCGCGCTTGACCGACCGCTACGCGCCGTGCTGTCATGCAGCCGTCATCGCCATCGTCCATAGGGCGCCATGCGAAGCCTGAGTGGGAGGAGCCGTGTTTCACCCCGATCTGATGCGTCATCCGGATGGTTGTCCGGCGCTTGTGCTCAATGCCGATTACACGCCGCTTTCCTACTATCCGCTCAGCGTCTGGCCGTGGCAAACCGCGGTCAAGGCTGTCTTCCTCGACCGCGTCGACATCGTCGCCACCTATGAACGCGAAGTCCGCAGCGCCAATTTCGCGCTGAAGCTGCCCTCGGTAATCGCGCTCAAGCAGTTCGTCCGACCGTCGCAATTTCCCGCCTTCACCCGTTTCAACCTGTTCCTGCGCGACAAGTTCACCTGCCAATATTGCGGCAAGCTGCGCGATCTCACCTTCGACCATGTCGTGCCGCGCGCGCAAGGCGGTCGTACCACGTGGGAGAACGTCGTCACCGCCTGCTCGCCCTGCAACCTCAAGAAAGGCGGCCGCACGCCGAAACAGGCGGCGATGCCGCTGCACATCGAGGCGATCCGGCCGACCAACTGGCATCTGCAGGAACACGGCCGCAGCTTCCCCCCCAACTACCTGCACGACACATGGCACGACTGGCTCTATTGGGACGTTGAACTGGAAGCGTAACGGCTTTCAAGACGACGGGAGATACTATGCAGGTGAAACTGGTGGCGGCGCTTGCCGCGACGGGACTTTTTGTGTCCGCGTGCGGCAATAAGGACGAGCAGCGCGCGCAGGCCGATGCCAACGCGGTAGGCTTCGTGCCCCCCTCGGTAACGTCGCGCCTAGATTTCGGCGCCAGCATGGAACGCCGTTTCCGCACGCTAGACCGCAACGCCGACGACCGCATAACCAAAGACGAACTCCCTGCACCGAACGCGCGCATCAAGGCGTTCGACCGTAACAAGGACGGCGTCATCACCGCGATCGAGTGGAGCGAAGGCACGCTAGCCTGGTTCGACAGGATGGACCTCAACCGAGACGGCACCGTCACCTCGGAAGAACGCGCGGAGTCGCGGAAGCGCTGAACGCCGGGCGGCATCCCTTGCGCCATCCTCAAATCCGGTCCCGCCCCGCCCGACACACATCCGTCACTCCAGCCCCAAATCCGTCACCCCAGCGAAAGCTGGGGTATCCCTCGTGGTTCGCGGCACCTTGCACACGCGGAGATCCCAGCTTTCGCTGGGATGACGGATACGGAGGTGCCAGCTCAGCACGGGCGCGCCGGGATGCCTGATAACAATAATATTATTTCGCCACACGCGTGCTATGCATTCGATTTCGCGCCTTACGTCACCCATTCGCGGTTGACCTGAACCCTGCCGCAGCGCAGCAAGCAACCATGGCTAGCCTCCCCGCAATCGCGAACAATTCCGACATCCGCTTCCTCGGCAAACTGCTCGGCGACGTCATCCGCGCCTATGGCGGCGAGCGTCTGTTCGCGGCCACCGAGACGATCCGCAAGGCGTCGGTCGAGCGCCACCGCGACGCTTCCGAAGGCAAGCCGGGCGACGATCGCGCGGTCGATCTCAGCCTCGAAAAACTGAGCCTCGACGAGACGCTCGACTTCGTCCGCGGCTTCATGCTCTTCTCGATGCTCGCCAATCTCGCCGAGGACCGCCAGGGCATCGCCGCGGAAGACGGCGCCGACCTCGCCTCCGCGATCGCCCAGCTCGAATCCGAAGGCATCGACCGCGCCCAGATCCGCACGCTGCTCGACCACGCGCTGATCGCCCCCGTCCTCACCGCGCACCCGACCGAAGTCCGCCGCAAGAGCATGATCGACCACCGCAACCGCATTGCCGAACTGATGGGCCTGCGCGATCTCGGCCGCGACACCACGCCGGATGGCGACAGCGTCGACGACGCGATCCTCCGCCAGATCGCGCTGCTCTGGCAAACCCGCGTCCTGCGCCGCGACCGCCTCTACGTCACCGACGAAGTCGACACCGCGCTCAGCTACCTGCGAGACGTGTTCCTTCCCACATTGCCCGCGCTCTACCAGCGCTGGGACCGCGCCCTCGGCGAACGCACGCCCAGCTTCCTGCGCCCCGGCAGCTGGATCGGCGGCGACCGCGACGGCAACCCCTATGTCACCGCCGACTCGCTCAAGACCGCGCTGGCGAAGGCGAGTGAGGCCGTGCTCGGCTACTACTGCGACGCGGTCCACGCACTCGGCGCCGAACTCTCGATCTCGACCGAGCACGCCCCCGCCGATGCCGCGGTGCAGGCGCTCGCCGACGCCAGTGGCGACGATGCCGCCAGCCGCAGCGACGAGCCCTATCGCCGTGCGCTCTCCGGCATCTACGCCCGGCTGTCCGCGACGCACGACGCGCTCACGGGGAAGCACGCCCCCCGCCCCGGCCGTCTCGTCGGCGAGCCCTATGCCAACCCTGCCGACTTCCGCGCCGACCTCGTCACGCTCGCGCATGGCCTTGGCATCGCGCTGAAGACCGGCGGCGCGCTCGGCCGGCTGATCCGCGCGGTCGAGACATTCGGCTTCCACCTCGCCACCTTGGACCTCCGCCAGAACAGCGCGGTCCACGAACGCGTCGTCGCCGAACTGCTGAAAGTCGCCGGCGTCGAGGACAATTACCTCGCGCTCGACGAGGACGCCCGCGTCGCGCTGCTCCGCCGCGAGCTTGCCAACGCCCGCCCCCTCACCTCGCGCTTCGCCGAATATTCCGAAGAAACCGCCGGCGAACTCGCGATCGTCCAGGCCGCCGCCGACGCGCAGGCCGCCTACGGCCCTGCCTGCATAACCAACTACATCGTCTCGATGGCGCAGTCGGTCAGCGACCTGCTCGAGGTGAACCTTCTCCTCAAGGAAGTCGGCCTCTACCGCCCCGGCGACACGCCGTCCGCAGCGATCATGGCCGTCCCCTTGTTCGAGACGATCGGCGATCTCGAAGCCGCCCCCGCCGTCATGACCGCCTGGTTCGCACTCCCCGAGATCGCGACGATCTCTAAGGCGCGCGGCCATCAGGAAGTGATGATCGGCTATTCGGACAGCAACAAGGACGGCGGGTACCTCACATCCACCTGGCAGCTCTCGAAAGCGTCGACCGCATTGAAGCCGGTGTTCGCGAAGGCCGGCGTCGGCATGCAGCTGTTCCACGGGCGCGGCGGCGCAGTCGGGCGTGGCGGCGGCTCGGCCTTCCGCGCGATCCGCGCGCAACCCCCGGGCACCGTCCAGGGCCGCATCCGCATCACCGAGCAGGGCGAAGTCATCGCCGCCAAATACGGTACGAGAGATGCCGCGATGACCAACCTGGAGGCGATCGCCTCGGCCACGCTGCTCGCAAGCCTCGAACCCGAACGCCTCTCCAACGCCGACAACGCCAGCTTCTCGGCGGCAATGGACACGCTCAGCGACACCGCGTTCCACAGCTACCGCGACCTGGTCTACGGTACGGAGGGCTTCCGCACCTTCTTCCGCCAGATGACCCCGATCGCCGAGATCGCCGGCCTCAAGATCGGCAGCCGCCCCGCCAGCCGCACCAAGTCCGACCGCATCGAAGACCTCCGCGCGATCCCCTGGGTATTCAGCTGGGCGCAGGCGCGCGTCATGCTCCCCGGCTGGTACGGGGTAGGCCGCGCGATCGCCGATTTCGAGGACAAGGCGCTGTTGAAGGACATGGCGCAAGGCTGGCCGCTCTTCGCCTCCGCGCTGGCGAACCTGGAGATGGTGCTAGCCAAGTCCGACATCGGCATCGCCGAACGCTATGCCGGGCTGGTCGAGGACGACAAGCTCCGCGAAATCTTCACCACGATCCGCGACGGCTGGCACCAGACCCACGACGGACTTCTCACGGTAACGGGCCAGTCCCGCCTGCTCGAAAAGCACCCCGCGCTGGACGCCTCGATCCGCCTCCGCCTCCCCTACATCGAGCCGCTAAACCTCCTCCAGATCGAACTCATAAAACGCCGCCGAGCAGGCGAGGACGACCCCCGCATCGGCGAAGGCATCCTCCTATCCATCAACGCCATCGCCACCGCCCTGAGAAACAGCGGCTAAAAACTCCCTCGCCCCTCCGGGGAGAGGGAAGGGGCCCGCCGCGCTTGCGGTGGGAAGGGAGAGGGGCGTTGGGATGAACGTCCCGAGCCTCACACCCCTCACCCTTCCGCTCCTGCGTCGCTCCCTCCCTCTCCCCGCAGGGGAGAGGGACCATCGTAAAACGGCGCAGCAACATCCTCGCGCACCCGCATCAACCGCCCGGTCCCCCGATCCAGCAAAGCCCAGGTCGTAACCGCCTCCAGCTTCACCCGCCCATCATCCCCGACAAACCGCACATGCCGATCGAACCGAGCCCCCTTAGGCGCCCCCTCGACCCAAGTCTCCCCGACAACCGTCTCCCCCGCGACAACACTCCCGCGGTAATCGATCTCATGCCGCGTCACGACCCACACATAGGCCAGCTTATGCTCGGCCGGCGCCACCGCCTCCCAATGCGCCGTCGCGATGGCCTGGATCCACTGCACCCAGACCACATTGTTCACATGCCCAAGCTCGTCGATATCCGCGTCCTGCGCCGTGATCGAGAGCGTGAACCGGCTCACCCCGCGACGCCCAGCTGCCACAGCACGAACGCGTGTTCCTCCGCACCCTCACGCAGCGATTCGAACCGCCCCGACTTGCCGCCATGCCCCGCGCCCATGTTGGTCTTGAGCAACAGCACATTGTCGTCGGTCTTCATCAACCGCAGCTTGGCCGCCCACTTCGCCGGCTCCCAATAGGTCACCCGAGGATCGTTCAGCCCGCCGCTGATGAACATCGGCGGATAAGCCTGCGCCTTGACGTTGTCGTACGGCGAATACGACTGGATCAGCTTGAACGCAGCCTCATCCTCGATCGGATTGCCCCACTCCGGCCACTCGCCCGGCGTCAGCGGCAGGGTCTCGTCCAGCATCGTGTTCAGCACGTCAACGAACGGCACGTCGGCGATCACCGCGCCCCAAAGCTCGGGATCGGAATTGACCACCGCCCCCATCAGCTCGCCGCCAGCGGACCGCCCCGCGATCGCGATCTTCCCCGCCGACGTCCACTGCGCGTCGACCAGCGCCTTCGCCACATCGACGAAATCGTTAAACGTGTTCGCGCGCTTCTCCAGCTTGCCATCCAGATACCATTGCTGACCCAGATCGTCGCCACCCCGGATATGCGCGATCGCATAGGCGAACCCGCGATCGAGCAGGCTCATCCGCCCCGTCGAGAAGCCCGGCGGGATCGCATAGCCGTACGCGCCATACGCATAGAGGAACAAAGGCGCCGACCCATCGCGCACGAACCCCGCCGGATACACGATCGAGACCGGGATCTCCGTCCCGTCCCGCGCAACGATCTTCAGCCGCTCGGTCGCGTATTTCGCGGCGTCATAGCCGCTCGGGATCTCCTGCACCTTGAGCATCGTCCGCTCGCCGGTATCGACGTCGTAGTCGTACACCGTCCCCGGCGTGACCATCGACTCATACCCAAGCCGCAGCACCGTCATGTCGTATTCGGGATTATCCCCCAGCCCCGCGACATAGCTCGCCTCTGGGAAGTCGATCCGCTTGCCCTCGGTCGGCGTCTCGTATCGGTGGATCGCGATCTGATCGAGACCGTCCTCGCGCCCATCGACCACGAAGAAGTCCTGATAACACTCCACGCCCGTCATATAGAAATGCGGCGAGGCCGGGATCAGCTCGCTCCATGCATCCGGCTCCTCAACCAGCGCAGTGCACAGCCGAAAATTCGGATCGACGTCGTTGGTATGGATGAACAGCGTCCCGTCATGCTCGTCCACATCATATTCGCGGCCCACCTTCCGAGCCGAAACGAGGATCGGCACCGCCAGAGGCTCATGCGCGGGCAGCAGGTACAGCTCGCTCGTCACATGATCGCTCGTCGCGATCACGATCCATTTCCGCGAACTCGTCTCGCCGACCCCGACGCGAAAGCCTTCGTCCTCCTCGTGGAACAGCACGACGTCCTCGGAGATCGGCGTCCCCAACCGGTGGAACCGCGCATTGTCGGTCCGCCACTGCTCGTTCGCCAGCCCGTACAGGAAGCCCGCATCGTCCGCGGTCCAGACGATCTCGCTGAGCATCCCCGGGATCACGTCGGGCAGGTGCTCGCCGGTATCCAGGTCCTTGACCCGAACCTCGAACCGCTCGCTCCCGTTATCGTCGATCGCATAGGCGAGATAGCGCCCGTCATTGCTGATCGAGAACGCCCCGAGCCGGAAATACTCGTGCCCCTCCGCCAGCGCCGGCTCGTCGAGCAACAACTCGTCGTCACCACCCGCGACCGGCTTGCGCCACCATTTCTTGTACTGCCCGCCGGTCTCGTACGCGGTCCAGTAGAGCCAGTCGCCATCCTTCTGCGGCACCGAGGATTCATCCTCCTTGATGCGCGCCTTCATCTCTTCGTAGATCGTGTCGACCAGCGCGGTATGCGGCGCCATCTGCTCTTCGAAATACACATTCTCGGCAGCGAGATACGCCAGCACATCGGCGTCATCGACCTCCGGATAGTTCGGATCCTTCAGCCACGCATAGGGATCCTCGATCGTCACGCCATGCGTGGTGAAGCTGTGCGAGCGCTGTTCGGCGATGGGGGGCGTGGTCATCCCGGTGTGTTAGCCGTGCGGAGGGTGGAAGCCAAACGCTGCGGCGTTGCAGGCGTGACGGCCGACCCAGCCAACACCACCCCGGCGAAGGCCGGGGCCCAATTGGAAAGGTTGCACTAACTGCGCGCAATCCTCCGTTATTGCCGTCCCCCAATTGGGCCCCGGCCTTCGCCGGGGTGGTACAAAACTTCGGTGGCGCCCCTAACTCTGTTTCCCCGCGAAGGCGGGGACCCAGTCTGGGCTCCCGCCTTCGCGGGAGAACAAGGGGGCCGTAAATGTGGTTCGTCAGCCCTGCGAGAAAGCCACCCGACGAAGCTCCCCCGCCCGCACCCGCTGTCCTACACATCAGCTTTCTGTCACAACCCCCGGCATGACCATGACCGCCAATCCGCGCCCATACCCATACCGTCGCGCCCGTCCCCCACGCCCACCAGGGGCAAGTATTGAAACCTCGCCAGCGTCTGCACTTTCTATACTTCACTTTTGACGAGAGACCGAACCGATGACCCCGACCGCCCGCTTAGCCGACCGCCTCGTGGCCCTCCGCGCCCAGCTAACCACCGATAATCTCGACGGTTTCGTCATCCCGCTCACCGATGAACACATGAGCGAATATGTCGGCGGCTATGCGCAGCGCCTCGGCTGGCTAACCGGCTTCGGCGGCTCGGCCGGCACCGCGGTCGTCCTCGCCGACCGCGCGGCGATCTTCATCGACGGCCGCTACACGATCCAGGTCCGCGAACAGGTCGACGGCGCGCAGTGGGACTATGCCGACGTCCCCCAGACCAGCCCCGCCGCCTGCCTCGCCAGGCACGCCCCCGAAGGCGGCCGGATCGGCTACGACCCGTGGCTCCACACCGGAATTTGGGTCGCGGAAGCCACCACAGCCCTGGCCGAACGTGACGTGACACTGGTAGCGGTAGACACCAACCCCATCGACGCGATCTGGACCGACCGCCCCGCCCCCTCCCCCGCCAAGCTGACCGTCCAGCCCGACCAGTTCACCGGCGCCTCCTCCGCCGAAAAGCGTGCCAAGATCGCCGACTGGCTCTCCGAACAGAACGCGGACGCGGTCGTCCTCACCGCACTCGACTCCATCGCCTGGGCGCTCAACATCCGCGGCGACGACGTCGACCACACCCCCGTAGCGCTATCCTACGCGATCGTCGGCGCGGACGGCACCACCGACCTGTTCGTCGCCCCAGACAAGCTCGACGACACCGTCCGTCAACATCTCGGCAACGCGGTCCGCCTCCACGACCGCGCCGCCTTCGCCGCGACCCTCGCCACCTATGCCGGCAAGCGCGTCGCCGCCGACCCTGAGCGAGCAGTCGCGGCGATCACGCAGGCACTCCAGGCCGGCGGCGCCAAGATCCTCCCCCTGCGCGACCCAGTCGTCCTCGCAAAAGCCATCAAGAACCCGGTCGAGATAAGCGGCCACCGTGCTGCCTCCGCCCGCGACGGCGCCGCACTCGCGCGCTTCCTCCGCTGGGTCGAAACCGAATGCGTGAAGGGCGGCCAGACCGAACTCAGCGCCGCCGCCAAGCTGCTCGCCTTCCGCGAACAGACCGGCGTCCTGAAGGACACCTCGTTCGACACGATCTCCGCCACCGGCCCGCACGGTGCGATCCCGCACTACCACGTCACGGAAGAATCGAGCGCGCCGATCGAACCCGGCCAGCTCTATTTGATCGATTCCGGCGGCCAGTACTCGGACGGCACCACCGACGTCACCCGCGTCATGCCGATCGGCGAACCGACCGAAGAGATGCGCGACCGTTTCACGCGTGTCCTCAAGGGCCATATCGGCATCGCCACCGCGGTTTTCCCCGACGGCACGATGGGCGGCCAGATCGACGCCTTCGCCCGCCGTCCGCTCTGGGAAGCCGGCCTCGATTTCGGCCACGGCACCGGCCACGGCGTCGGTGCGTATCTCGCGGTCCACGAAGGCCCGCAGCGGATCGCCGCGCCAAACTACCCCGGCGGCGCGGCGATGGAGCCGCTGCGCGCCGGCATGATGCTCTCGAACGAGCCCGGCTATTACAAGGCCGGCGAATACGGCATCCGCATCGAGAACCTCATCCTGATCGAACCGCGCGAGATCCCCGGCGCCGACCGCGCAATGCTCGGTTTCGAAACGCTCACCTTCTGCCCGATCGAACGCTCGCTGATCGAGCCGACGCTGCTGACCGCGGCAGAGCGCCAATGGGTCGACGATTATCACGCGCAGGTGCTGGCGGTCCTCACCCCGGAAATGACCGACGCGGAGGATCGCGCCTGGCTCACCGCCAAATGCGCACCCCTCAGCTAGACGGCTCGTCCTTGGTCGCAGGCGCGGCGCCAACGGCCCGCGCCTGCGCCTTCCGCCGCCGCAGATTCTCGCGCAGCGCAGCCGCCATGCGCTCGGCCTTCTCCGCCGCCCTCCGATCCCGATCGTCCATAAATATGCCCTACATTGCGGCGCGGTGCCTTGACAATCATCCCGCCCTCGTCTCTTAGCCCCACTCCGCCGGCAGCGATGCCGACGAGTGCTGCCGTAGCTCAGTGGTAGAGCGCATCCTTGGTAAGGCTGAGGTCGTGAGTTCAATCCTCACCGGCAGCACCAGTTTTTTGACTTCTCTCCCGCAGCGGGCGCCCAACGAGCACCCTGCGGAGAGAATCGTCACCCTATCACTCCATGCTCGTAAGTTCGGCATTTGGAGCCCGCCACCGGCAGAAATGCCGCTCGCGCGAGCGTTTTTAGCGTTCCTGGCTAACCCCGACCTTGTCGCCACGTAAGCACGGCACGCCTCCAGGGTAGGCCGCTCCGGTTTTATGTATCGGTTCGATGGCACGTGCTAGCATCTCCCGAAAGCTCTTGTGTTGCTCAAATGCAACACCATCTTTTGGCCAGATACCGAACCATCCCACAGGAATTCGTCATGAACATCGACAAATTCACCGACCGCGCGAAGGGCTTCCTGCAATCCGCACAGACCGTCGCGATCCGCATGAACCATCAGCGCATCGCCCCCGAGCATCTGTTGAAGGCGCTGCTGGAGGACGAGCAGGGCATGGCCGCCGGGCTGATCGCAGCGGCGGGCGGCGACGCCAAGCGCGCGACGTCGGAAACCGATCTCGCGCTCGCCAAGATTCCGGTCGTGTCGGGCTCGGGCGCGCAGACCACGCCGGGGATCGACAACGACGCGGTGCGCGTCCTCGACCAAGCCGAGCAGATCGCAAGCAAGGCGGGCGACAGTTTCGTTACCGTCGAGCGCCTGCTGGTCGCGCTCGCGCTCTCGCTCAACACCGCCGCGGGCAAGGCGTTGAAGGCCGGCGGCGTGACGCCCGAGGGGCTCAACACTGCGATCAACGCCGTCCGTCAGGGCCGCACCGCCGACACCGCTGGCGCCGAGGATCGCTATGATGCGCTCAAGAAGTTCGCGCGCGACCTCACCCAGGCGGCGCGCGACGGCAAGCTCGATCCCGTCATCGGCCGCGACGAAGAGATCCGTCGCACGATCCAGATTCTCGCGCGCCGCACGAAGAACAACCCGGCGCTGATCGGCGAACCCGGCGTCGGCAAGACCGCAATCGCCGAAGGGCTCGCCCTCCGGATCGCCAATGGCGACGTCCCCGATACGCTCAAGGATCGCCGGCTGATGTCGCTCGACCTCGGCTCGCTGATCGCGGGTGCCAAATATCGCGGCGAGTTCGAGGAGCGGCTGAAGGGCGTGCTCGACGAGGTGAAGGCCGCCGAGGGCGACATCATCCTGTTCATCGACGAGATGCACCAGCTGATCGGCGCGGGTAAATCCGAGGGCGCGATGGATGCGGGCAACCTGCTCAAGCCCGCGCTGGCGCGTGGCGAGCTGCACTGCGTCGGCGCCACCACGCTCGACGAGTACCGCAAATATGTCGAGAAGGACCCGGCGTTGCAGCGGCGGTTCCAGCCGGTGATGGTCGGCGAACCGACCGTCGAAGACACCATCTCGATCCTGCGCGGGCTGAAGGAGAAGTACGAACTCCATCACGGCGTGCGGATCACCGACGGCGCGATCGTCGCCGCCTCGACACTGTCGAACCGCTACATCACCGACCGATTCCTGCCCGACAAGGCGATCGACCTGATGGACGAGGCCGCGTCGCGAATCCGCATGGAGGTCGAGTCGAAGCCCGAGGCGATCGAAAATCTCGACCGTCGGATCATCCAGCTCAAGATCGAACGCGAAGCGTTGAAGCGCGAGACCGACGACGCGTCGGTCGACCGCCTCGACACGCTGGAAGGCGAACTCGTCAATCTGGAGGAGCAATCCGCAGAACTGACGACACGCTGGAAGGGCGAGAAGGACAAGATCAACGCCGAGGCGCGGGTCAAGGAACAGCTCGATGCCGCACGGCTCGAGCTGGAGCAGGCGCAGCGCTCGGGCGATCTCGCCAAGGCGGGCGAGCTTTCCTACGGTACGATCCCGGGGTTGCAGCGCCAGCTCGACGAGGCGGCAGGGGCGACCAAGGGCGCGATGCTGCGCGAGGAGGTAACCGCGGACGATATCGCCGGCGTGGTCAGCCGCTGGACCGGCATCCCGGTCGAGCGGATGCTGCAGGGCGAGCGCGACAAGCTGCTGGCGATGGAAGCGACGATCGGCAAGCGCGTGATCGGTCAGGCGCATGCCGTTAAGGCCGTCTCTACCGCAGTCAGGCGGGCGCGTGCGGGGTTGCAGGATCCGAACCGGCCCTTGGGCTCGTTCTTGTTCCTGGGGCCAACCGGCGTCGGCAAGACCGAGCTAACCAAGGCGCTCGCCGAGTTCCTGTTCGACGATCCCAGCGCGATGGTCCGCATCGACATGAGCGAGTTCATGGAGAAGCACGCGGTCGCGCGGCTGATCGGCGCGCCTCCGGGCTATGTCGGATACGAGGAAGGCGGCGTGCTGACCGAGGCGGTGCGCAGGCGTCCGTACCAGGTGATCCTGTTCGACGAGGTCGAGAAGGCCCACGGCGACGTGTTCAACGTGCTGTTGCAGGTGCTCGACGACGGGCGGCTGACCGACGGCCAGGGGCGCACGGTGGATTTCAGCAACACGCTGATCATCCTGACGTCGAACCTCGGCAGCCAGTACCTCGCGAACATGGCGGAGGGCGACGACGTATCGTCGGTCGAGCCGCAGGTGATGGAGATCGTCCGGTCGCACTTCCGACCCGAATTCCTCAACCGGCTCGACGAGGTGATCCTGTTCCACCGCCTCGGCCAGTCGCACATGGCACCGATCGTCGACATCCAGGTATCCCGCGTCGACAAACTGCTCGCCGACCGCAAGATCGTCCTCGACCTGACGGATGCGGCGAGAGCGTGGCTCGGACGGGTCGGCTATGATCCGGTGTACGGCGCGCGGCCGTTGAAGCGTGCGGTGCAGCGCTATCTGCAAGACCCGCTCGCCGACATGATCCTGCGCGGCGAGGTCAAGGACGGCTCGACCGTCAAGGTCGACGAAGGCGACGGCAAGCTGGTGCTCCAGGTCGCCTGATACGAAGAAGGGGGCGGCGTCCTGCGACGCCGCCCCCTTTCGATTGCCGCAACGCCCGGGTTTAGAAGCCGAACTTCACGCCGGCGCGGAACTGACGGCCATAGATGCCCTCGCCCGCCTGCACTGGGTTGTAGAGATAGGCGCCATACGTCGCCGGATCGATCGGCGGCAGATCGTTCAGGATATTCAGCACGTTGACGTAGAAGCTGAACTTGTCGGTTACCTTGACCGTGCCGACCATATCGACAGTGATGTAACCGTCGACGTTTGCGGGCAGATAATCGACCGCGAGGCCGCCATCGCCACGTACGCCGCCCTGGTCTTCTGCCGACAGGTTATATCCTGCAACATAGTTCACCGTGCCGCTGAGGCTGAACTCATCGCGGATATCGATCGTGTTGGTAACGTTCGCACGCCAGCGTGGCGTCCCCGAGCCCGCCGTCAGGTTGTAGTTGCCGAGCGTACCGACATACTTTTCCTTGCGACCGCCGGGGAACGTTGTGCTGAGATCGAGCAGGATGCTGCCCTCACCCGAGATCGTGTAGCGGATGTTGTCGTTGATATCGAACCGCGCGCTGCCGCCCATGTCGATGCCCTGCGAATGGATCGTGTTGGCATTGACCAACTGCGACTGCACCAGCCCGACCCGCGGCGTAGCGCCCTCGAAACCGACGCCAACGGCATCCGGCGTCACCGTGAACCCTTCGGGGATCGGCTGACCCGAATAATAAGCGGCCAGTGCATCGCCTGCGGTCAGCGAGGTAATCGCACCCGTCTTCTTGATGTCGAAGAAGTCGACCGTGAACGACACGTTACGGATCGGCTCGAACACGACGCCAGCCGTAAAGCTCCGCGACTTCTCGGGCTTCAGGTTTTGGCTGGCCAGGGTCGTCTGACCATAGCTGCCCTGACGAATATAGGTCGGGCACGAAGCGAACGTCGCCACGGTGCAACCATATTGCGCGAGATACCCGTCGCTGAACAACGTCGCGTTGTTGGTGACATAGCCAGTCGTCGGCAATGCATTGGCCTCGCCGAAGCTCGGGATGCGGAAACCGCGCGACCATGTACCGCGGATCGCAAGCTGGCGGATCGGCGTGAACTTGGCGCCGACCTTTGGCGAGAAGTTGCTCTGGCCCGACGAATAATGATCGTAGCGGCCCGATGCGTTGACCAGGAACTGATCGACGATCGGCAGCTGCAATTCGGTGAATGCCGAGGAAACCGTACGATTGCCGCTGGTGCCGAACGCGTTGATCGAGAAATATCGCTGCGTTGGCCCATTCGTATCGGCGTTCGCGGATGGTGCGTCGATTGCCTCGTAGAAAATCGACCCGCCGACGGCGAGCTGTGCAGCACCACCCGGAAGCGTGAACAGCTCCTTGGTGACCGATGCCTGCAACTGATACAGGTCCGAGCTGGAGTCGTTGATGTTGTCTGGCGTCAGATAGCTGCGCGTTGCCTGCGAGTTGAGCGCAGGGTTGACGAAATTGTAGCTGCCGTCGTTGATCACATCGAGCAGGTGCTGGACGAAGACATAGCCCTTCTGCGTGCGACGCAGATCGCTATGCATCGCGGTCGCATCGACCCGGTAGTTCCAGTCGCCGGCAATCGTACCCTTGATGCCTGCAGCCGCACGGTACACCCGGTTACGCGTCCCGTTGAAGGTGACGGTATCGGGCAGCGCGCCGATCAGCAGCGCGTTCTGGCCCTGCGCAGCAAAGGGGTTGTTCGGGTTGAGACTCCCGTTTGCCGCCGTGCAGGTCACAGTGCCGCGTGGGCAGACATAGACCGGCAGTGACAGGGGCGCGGAACCCGCAGCATATTGCGCCGCTGCCGAGGACGTCGAATATTGCGGGAAAAGGATACCTGCCGGGGCATTGCCGCGAATGACCGACGGGTCACCGCTATAGCTCGACGAGGATTGCTGGAAATTGACTTCCATATACGCTTCGGCGGCATCGCCGACCTTGGCGGTGAACCGCGCCGAACCACCGAAGCGCTCGATGTTCGGTGCCACTACGCCATATTGGTTGACCAGGTCCTGCTGGCAAACGACGTTTGCGACGGCAGCGTTATTGGCCTGCGCGCGGTCGGCGGCAGTCGTCGAATACGGCGTACCGTTGAGGCAGCCTGGGGTCAGCAGCTGGAATTGCGAGCCGCCGACCGCGGTTGCGCCGTTGGCCGGACGGACGAAGAAGTTCGCACCGGCGACCGAGCCGTTGTTCGGAAGCAAACCATCGGCGCCGATGCCGTTGACGATGTTGTTCGGTCCACCCGTACCAACGCCGCGCTGATCCGCCGAATTAAACGGAGATGCCAGATCGCGGTTGTAGACGGCTTCGCTGCGGAAATAGAAGCCGCTGATATACGCGTTATAGCCTTTCGCATCGAGATCACCGGTGCCCGCGGTCAGCGTCAGACGCTGGTTGGCAGCGACGCCACGCTGGCTGATGCCCGCTTCGGCGCGGCCGCTGATGCCATTGAACGAGCGCTTGGTGATGACGTTGACGACGCCTGCGATGGCGTCTGCACCATAGCTGGACGATGCACCGTCACGGAGAACCTCGACCCGCTCGACGATGTCGTCGGGGATCGTGTTCAGATCGACGAAGTTGCGCGTCGCGTCATCGGCGAGCGGATAATAGGCGGCGCGCAGGCCGTCGAACAGGACGAGCGTCGAGTTGGTCGACAGGCCACGCAACGATACCGCGGACGCACCACCGGCAAATGCGCCGTTCGCGGTGAACGAGTTGGTCAGCGCCGGACCGTTGTTCGATGCGAGCGACTGAATGGCGCCCTGCACGGTGTTGATGCCACGCGCGTCGAGGTTGGCAGTCGTCAGCGTCGTGACCGGCGATGGCGTAGCATTGTCGGTTTGGCGAAACAGGGATCCGGTAACGACGATGTCCTGACCATTCGACGCTTCGTCGGCTGGCGGCGTCTGCGGTGCTGGAGCAGCCGCTTGCGCGTCTGCGGCGGTCGTCGTGTCCTGGGCAAAGCCAGTCGCAGTAGACAGGACCAGCGCTAATGGCGTCACTGCAGCAAGCAGCAGTGTCTTTGACGTAAATCGTGTCGTGGTAATCAAGACTGAACCCCTTGCATTGCGCACCGACCGCCCTGACGATCGGCTGCGAAAACACCTCAACTGCTGCTTTGCAAGCGTGCCGAGGACATGGGTTAAGAATGCAGGTGGGCGCCCAGCGTGTAAAGACAGGCATGACGCATCGTTCATTTTTGGTTGCAACCAGTGTCAAAAATGACACGAAAGCTGCCTCTTTTTTTCCGCTCGGTAATAATAGCAATTTCGCGCGGTCGGAGTTGTAATAATGTAAGCCCGTCGTCTTACCCTATTTCGCCGGCCACCAGCAGCGGATCGAGTTTCGCGTCGTTCCAGCGCAGGCTCCAGTGGAGATGCGGACCGGTGGCGCGGCCGGTCATCCCGACCGCGCCGATCGGTTGCCCTTTTGTCACGTGATTGCCGGGTTTCACGTCGATGCGTGACAGGTGCAGGAACGCGCTGTTGAGGCCCATGCCGTGGTCGATCATCAGCAGATTGCCCTCCAGCGTGAACGGGTGATCTGCGGCCAGGATCACGACGCCATTGGCTGGCGCGCGCACGACCGTGCCCGTCTCGCGCGCGATGTCGATCCCCGAATGATAGGACCCCGCCTCGCCATTGCGGTAGATGCGTTGCGACCCGAACAGCGTCGAGATCCGACCCGTCACCGGCCACGCGAACGTCTGCCGCCATCCGTCGGACACTGCGGATCCTCGTCGTGCGGCCTTGATCTCGGCAAGTTCGCCAGGGCGGATGCGCGTGAATTCCGCTTCCGGAACGGGATATTTGGGCAGGGTGGACAGCCGCGAGATGTCCCAGCTTCGGGGTGCGATCGTCAGCGGCTGCTGGATCATGCGTCCGTCGGCAAGTGTCGCGCTCAGCATGGCCTGCGGGCCGGCGTCGCGGTCGAAGCCGGCGAGAAAGCGGCCGTCGGGGGCCAGCGCGATCGGCTTGCCGTTCAGCATGACGGTGCGCGTTCCGGCGGGGGCGGTCCCGAGGATCAGCCCGCCCTGGCTGAGCGTGCCGGTCCAGCGAAAGGGGCTCGCAGTTGCGGTAGTTGGCGGCGGCGCTTGCTGGGCGGGGGCGCTGGTCGCGGCCAGCAGGACGAGCACCACCGCCCGGATCATCGTGGCGCCATCGCTTCGCTGGCGGCGGCGGCGGTGGAATAGGCTTCCTGGCGCGCGACGCTCCAGTAGCGCAGGTCTTCGAGCGCGATACGGTGGCCGGTCGCGGCGCACGGCACGTGATCACCGGGGCTGAGCACGCGGAAACCGTTGGCCATATAGTGCAGCCGCGCGGCGCGGTCAGAGTTGGACATCAGCATTGCTAAAACTCTTCTTTACAGCAGGGTGGGCTGGCGCGGCGTCGCATCGGGCGCGGCCTTCGCCTTGGGAGCAGCATAGGTTTTGGCGGCGGGGCGCTCAAGGCCGGTGTCGGTGACCGCATCCACCACGCCGTCGCGGAAATGGAGCGTCAGCGTCACAGCATCGCGCGCCGACGTGGCGGACGCTAGCGTCTCGCCGCCGGGCCGCGCGGTGACGCGGGCATAGCCGCGGTCGAGGATCGCGTCGGGGTTGAGCGACTGGACGAGGCGCCACGTCGCATCGAGCTGCGCACGTTTCGCTTCGAGTTTGCGCTCCAGCGTGGCGGGACGGAGTGCGGCGCCGGAGCGGTCGAGACTGCCGCGCGCGAGGGTCAGGCGACGCTCCAGCCCGCGATCGAGGCGCTGGCCGAAATCGTCCGCGCGCTGGCGCTGCGGGCCTAGCAACTGGTCGCGCTTCGGGAGCAGGCGGGCGAGCGCATCGAGGCGTTCGCGACCACGCTCGACATGACGGCGCGCGCAGCGTTCGGTGCGGTTGCGGTGGCTGTCGATCGTCAGCCTCAGGTCGGCGAGCACGGGCACCGCGATCTCGGCGGCGGCGGTCGGCGTCGGCGCGCGGAGGTCGGCGGCGAAATCGCACAAGGTCGTGTCGGTCTCGTGCCCGACGGCGGAGATGATCGGGATCGTGCACCCGGCGACCGCGCGGACGACGATCTCCTCGTTGAACGACCACAGATCCTCGACCGAGCCGCCGCCGCGCGCGACGATGACGAGGTCGGGGCGCGGCACCGGGCCGCCGGGGACGATCGCGTCGAACCCGCGAACGGCGGCGGCGATCTCGGCGGCGGAGCCCTCGCCCTGCACCTTGACCGGCCAGACGATGACGTGCGTCGGGCAGCGATCCTCGAGCCGGTGGAGGATGTCGCGGATCACAGCGCCCGTCCCCGAGGTGACGACGCCGATGACCTTCGGCATGAACGGCAGCCGCTTTTTCTGCGTACCGTCGAACAACCCCTCGCCCGCCAGCTTCGCCTTCAGCTTCTCGAGCAGCGCCATCAAGGCGCCCGCGCCCGCCAGCTCCATCCGCTCGATGACGATCTGGTATTTCGAGCGGCTGGGATAGGTGGTGAGCTTGCCGGTCGCGATCACCTCGATGCCGTCCTGCGGGACGAAGGCGAGGCTCGACGCGTTGCCCTTCCAGATGACGCCGTCTATGACCGCCTGGTCGTCCTTGAGCGACATATAGCAGTGCCCCGACGCGACACGCTTCCAGCCCGAGATCTCGCCGCGCAGCCGGACATGGCCGAACTCGCCCTCGACCATCCGCTTCAGCTTGAACGCGAGTTCGCCGACCGACATGGCGAGTGCGTTGTCGCCGGCGACCGGCTCGGCTACCAGCCGCCCCATGTTTGCCACCATGTCGCTGGACAATTCATCGGAAAAGGGATCGGGCATGAACGTCCTGCTGCTGGGCTCGGGGGGGCGCGAACATGCGCTCGCGTGGAAGCTGGTGCAATCTCGCGGCCTCGATACGCTGTATGCCGCGCCGGGCAACCCCGGGATCGCACGGCTTGCGACGCTCGTGCCGCTGGATGCGACGGACCACGCCGCCGTCGTCGCGTTCGTGCGCGAGCATGAGGTCGGGCTGGTCGTGATCGGGCCCGAGGCGCCGCTCGTTGACGGGCTGGCCGATAGCTTGCGCGCCGCGGATATCCCTGTGTTCGGGCCGTCGAAGGCGGCGGCGCAACTGGAAGGGTCGAAGGGCTTCACCAAGGACCTGTGCCTTCGCGCAGGCATTCCGACCGCGGGCTATGTCCGTGTGAAAACGCGCGAAGAGGCGGATGCCGCACTCGCTCGCACCTTCTCGCTGCCGGTGGTCATCAAGGCGGACGGTCTCGCCGCGGGTAAGGGCGTCGTCATCGCGTTCAGCGCCGCCGAAGCCGATGCTGCGCTCGACGCGCTGTTCGCCGACGGAGAAGCCGAGGCGGTGATCGAGGAATTCCTCGAGGGCGAGGAGGCGAGCCTGTTCGTGCTGACCGACGGCGTCTCGCTAATGCCGTTCGGCTCCGCGCAGGATCACAAGCGCGTCGGCGAAGGCGATACCGGGCCGAACACCGGCGGGATGGGCGCTTACAGCCCGGCGCTCGTGCTGACGCCAGCGTTGGAGAAGCGCGCGCTCGACGAGATCGTCGCGCCGACGGTGGCGGCGATGGCGGCGGAGGGCGCTCCGTTCTCGGGCGTGCTGTACGCCGGGCTGATGCTGACGCCACAGGGCCCCAAACTGATCGAGTACAACGCGCGGTTCGGAGATCCCGAGACGCAGGTGCTGATGATGCGCTTCCAGGGTGACCTGTTGGCGACGATGCTGGCGACCGCCGAAGGGCGGCTCGGCGAAATGGCGGCGGCGAAGTTCAGCGACGAGACCGCGCTGACCGTGGTGATGGCGGCGGACGGCTATCCGGGTACGCCCAAGGCGGGCGGGTCGATCGTCGGACTGGATTCCGCGCGGGCGGCAGGCGGCACCGTGTTCCACGCAGGCACCCGGATCGAGGACGGCGGCCTGTTCGCATCTGGCGGTCGCGTGCTCGCGGTGACCGCGACCGGCGACGATGTCGCAACGGCACAGGCGAACGCCTACCGCGCGGTCGAGGCGATCGATTTCGCGGAAGGCTTCTACCGCCGCGATATCGGCTGGCGCGAGATCGCGCGCGGCGCGTAATCCAGTCCTGATCCTCCCCCGCCAGGGGGAGGTGGCTGGCGCTTGCCAGACGGTGGGGGAGGAAAGCGAAACCCCTGTTCCGTGACCTCCCCCTCCGCCACCTTCAGCGACACCTCCCCCTTGCGGGGGAGGATCGTCAGGTACGAGCCAGCCGATTTGATCTCGCCGCCCGCAGCGCGCGGCGCTACGGTATGGGAATGAACGAAACTTCCGCGACCTCCGCCTCGGGTCTCAGCCTGCTGCCCGACGGCATCGCCACGCTGACCGCGATCCACTTCACGATCATCGCCGTGGTGGCGATCCTCGTGGTGATCGGCCTGATCTGGGGCATCCGGGCCAAGCGCAGCCGCACGAAGGCAACGCACGACGTGATCGCCAACGCCAAGGAGGCCGGCGTTCCCCCCACGCCGATCGACGCTGAACCCGAAACGCGCACGGCCTCGCAGTCCCAGGTACAGGCGCAGAAGGTCGCCTCGGTTACGCCGCCCCAGGTCCAGCCCCCGGTCCAGCCCCAACCCGAGCGCACGCCCACGGTTCGTACTGCCCCTGCGCCGATCGCCGACACGCCGGACTCTGACGTTGCGCCAACACCCGATCGTTTGGCCGACGAGCCGATCGCCGCGGCTGCGCCGCTGGAGGCCAGCCCAGCAACCGAAATAGCGCCGCCGACACCCCTCGAACCCGCCCCGATCGCACCAGCATCCGCACCCATCGAGTCGACACAGCCGGCACCATCCTATGCGGACGACCCCGTCACGCAATTGAAGGGACTCGGCCCCAAGGTCGCCGCGCAGCTCGGCGCGCTCGGCGTTGCGACGATCGGCCAGATGGCGGCGCTGTCGGAGAGCGAAGCGCAGCGCATCGACGCGCAACTCGGCAACTTCACCGGACGGATGGGCCGCGATCGCTGGATCGAACAGGCGCGGCTACTCGCGGCGGGCGACAAGGCCGGGTTCGAGGCTGTGTTCGGCAAGCTGTGAGCCACGCGCTCGGACGCATGACAGTGCATCGAAGGTGTGCCGCGGGCCTGATCAGCTAACCGCGACCCTCGGCGGAAATGACGATTGGCTCTATGCTCCACGCGCGCCGACGGGCATGTCGGGCGCGCCGCATCTCGATGTAGGAGAGCGGCGGATAACAGGGCGATGAGTGCACATGCTGGTAACGATGAGCGCAATGCTGTTGACGGCTGCCCCCGTTCACGTGACGGCCGCGCCGATATCGTTACCCGGCGATGCGGCGAGTGCGGCGCTACCCGGCGCGATGCTGTCGCCTTTCGCGAGTGACTTCCCGGCGGCCGCGTCGATAGCGGTTTCGCCGCTTGCCCTGACCGCATCGCTTCCTGCGTTCGAGATCCTCCCCCAGGGGCTGCCGACGCAGGACATTCCGCCGGTCGGCCCCGCTCCGTTGGGGACCCCTGCCCAACGGACTAGCAACGACATTCCCAAGGACATCGTCGTCACAGGCCGCAAGGAGACCGCGGGAGATCCGCTGCGCGCGGTCAACGCCGAGTCGTTCGCGGTGACGCAGAAGGTCGATGACGCCGTGATCGGGCCGGTCGCGCGGACCTACAAGAACAACGTGCCGAGCCCGATCCGGCGCGGCATCCACAATTTCCTCTACAATCTGCGCGAGCCGATCGTCTTCCTGAACTTCCTGTTGCAGTTCAAGCCGGGCAAGGCGGCGGAGACGGTCGGGCGGTTCGCGATCAACACGACCATCGGCGTGGCGGGTGTGCTCGACATGGCCAAGCGCAAGCCGTTCCACCTGCCGCGACGCTCGAACGGGTTCGCCAACACGCTCGGCTATTACGGCGTCAAGAACGGCCCGTTCCTGTTCCTCCCGATCGTCGGGCCGACCACGATCCGCGACTTGTTGGGTGGCGCGGTCGATCGCCTGATCCTGCCGGTCGGCGTCGGTCATCCGTTCACCAGCACGTCGTACACGGTGCCGGCGGGTATCCTCGGCGCGCTCGATCACCGGTCCGAGTTCGACCAGACGTTGAAGGACCTGCACGACAATTCGCCCGATCCGTACGCGGCGACGCGGTCGTTCTACCTGAACCGGCGACAGGCGGAGATCGACCACCTCCACGGGAGGGTCGAGGGCGATCCTGCGGGCATGTCCGGGCCACCGCCGAGTGTCGTGCCGTTCGTGCCGAGTGACCTGGAGCCGGGGGCTAAGCCGGTTTCGGAAGTACCGGCGGAGAGTTCCAGCGCGCCTGCCGTTGGTGAACCCGGAGTTGCGGCTCCAGCCGTCGACGCAAAGGCCGAGGCCGAGGTTCACCCGTAAACGAGAGCGGAGGCTTACCATCCCCTTTCCGTTCGTGCTGAGCTGAGATCTGCCCGCGGACCAAGACCACGATATCGACCGCCCCCTCTCCGTTCGTGCTGAGTAGAGACCGAGTAGCTCCGTCAGGAGCGTATCGAGGGTTCGTATCGAAGCATGGGTTCCGAGCGCCCACCCATCCTTCGATACGCGGCTTCGACAAGCTCAGCAGCTACTCAGGACGAACGGAAGGGGATAAGTACGGTCTGCGAACCGAGCAGGCGGCGAGAAAACCATCAATCCGCCCCTCAGGTACCGTACTCCGTCACCACAAAAGCCCGTCACCCCAGCGTACGCTGGGGTCTCCCAATTGGGATCCGTCGCGCGCAAAACGGGAAGATCCCAGCTTTCGCTGGGATGACGGTTCTTAGGAAGTCTCGCCAGCCGGAGCGGAGCGGATCAGAAGTATCTGTACGCCGGTTTTGCATCTGAACTTCGCCCAAGCACCCACGCCCGGCGGAGTCCTCAGACCTCGCTCACCAGCAGCTTGTCGATGCGCCGTCCATCCAGATCGACGATCTCGAACTTCCAGCCCTGCTCGACAAAGCTCTCGCCCTCACCCGGCAGATGGCGGAACACCGACAGCGCCAACCCCGCAACGGTGGCGTAATCACGATCTTCAGGCAGGTCGATGCCGAGGCGATCGGCGAGCGAATCCGCCGCCATTGTCCCCGCCACCAGCAACGAGCCATCGTCACGCACGACGACCGAAGGCGCATCGTCCGGATCCGAGTCCGACTTGAACTCGCCGGCGATCGCCGCGAGCAGATCGGCCGGCGTGACGATCCCTTCGAAATGGCCGTATTCGTCGTGGATCAGCGCCATCGGCACTTCGGCTTCGCGCAGCGCGAGCAACGCGTCCATCGCATCGATCTGGTCGATCACCACCGGCGCCTTGCGCATCAACGCACGCAGGTCGATCGGTTCGCCGCGGAACAGCGCGGCGGCGATGTCGCGTGCCTGGACGACGCCCTTGACCGCGTCGATCGAACCTTCGCCCACCGGCAGCCGGGTGTGCTGCGACGCGAGCAGCGTCTCGCGGATCTCGTCGGGGCCCCAGTCGCAGTCTAGCCAGTCGATCTCGGTACGCGGCGTCATCACTTCGCGGACCGGGCGATCCGCGAGGCGAACGACGCCTGAGATGATCGAGCGTTCATGCTCCTCGATGATTCCCGATTTCGACGCCTCGGCGACGATCATGTGGAGTTCTTCGGCGGTGACGTGCTCTTCCGATTCACGGTTGAGGCGGAGCGCGCGGAATATCAGCGCGCTGGTCGAATCGAGTACCAGCACGATTGGCGCGGTGCCGATCGCGAGCCAGCGCATCACCGGCGCCATGAACGACGCGATCGCCTCGGGCGCCCGCAACGCGAACTGCTTGGGGACCAGCTCGCCGATGATCAGCGACGCATAGGTCGTCAGGCCGATGACGATCGCGAACCCGACGGTCTCGGCAGTCGAGGCGGACAGGCCCCAGGCCTGCAACCGCGCGGCTGTCGGCATACCGAGGCTGGAGCCGGAATAGGCGCCCGCCAGGATGCCGATCAGCGTGATGCCGATCTGGACGGTCGAGAGAAACTTGCCCGGGTCTGCCGCGAGCACAAGCGCGGCGCGCGCGCCCTTCTTGCCTTGGCGTGCCATCGCCTCGAGCCGCGCTTTGCGTGCAGAGACGATCGCGAGTTCGCTCATCGCGAACACGCCGTTCAACGCGACGAGCGCGAGGATGATCGCGACGTCGATCCAGGGGAAGGGGGGAAGCGGTGCCATTGGCTCGCCGCCTCTTTGCAGGACAACGGCCCGTCGCACAACCGTCCTTGCACATGCTCGACATTACGCCGCCAAGATGGTCAGGCTCGGTTCAGTGCGCAGGCGGAACAATCGTCGCGACACTGGGTTATCGGCCGTAACGGGCATAACGCCGTCCTCATCATGTCCCAGGGAGATTATCTATGAAAACCAAGATGTTCGCAGGCGCCGCACTCGCCGCACTGATCGCCACCAGCGGCTGCACCACCGATCCGGAGACCGGTCGCCAGACGATCTCGAAGACCGCGCTCGGCGGTATAGGTGGCGCGCTGGGCGGCTATCTGCTCGGCGACGTGGTCGGTGGACGGCATGACCGGACCGAGAAGCTGCTCGGCGCGGGCATCGGCGGTCTCGCGGGTGCGGGCATCGGCGCGTACATGGACAAGCAGGAGCGCGATCTGCGCGCGCGCACCGCGGGCACCGACGTGCAGGTCATCCGCCAGGGTGACGATCTGGTGCTCAACATCCCGTCGGGCATCACCTTCGCGTATGACAGCGCGAACGTGCAGCCGCAGTTCCAGCGCACGCTCGACCAGGTTGCCGACACGCTCGCACAGTACAACCAGACCTATGTCGACGTGTACGGCCACACCGATTCGACGGGCAGCGATGCGTACAACCAGACGCTGTCGGAGCGTCGTGCGCGCTCGGTCGCGGATTATCTGTCGGGGCACGGCGTGCAGGCTGCACGCATCGGTACGCGCGGCTATGGCAAGACGCAGCCGATCGCGTCGAACGATACCGATGCGGGTCGGGCGGCTAACCGTCGCGTCGAGGTGAAGATCGTGCCGATCTCGCAGAACGACATGCGCCAGTAAGGGGCTTTAGGGGGCTGCGGGCGCTGTTGGTCCGTCGCCCCGCCCCAACCATCGTCATCCCCGCGTAGGCGGGGATCCATATTCTCGGCGGTCAGCGGTTCTAGCCGATAGGCTAGCCAGTATGGGTCCCCGCATCCGCGGGGATGACGGGATGGTTAGAACAGCCGCCCACCGTTCGGGACCGGTCCGGTCGACGAAATCAGCACGACCTTCCCATCCGCATCGGGGAAGCCGAGCGTCAGGACTTCGGACATCATCGGGCCGATCTGGCGCGGCGGGAAGTTGACCACCGCGGCGACCTGCCGGCCGACCAAAGCCTCAGGCGTATAATGCTCGGTGATCTGCGCGGATGAGCGTTTCACGCCGATCTCCGCACCAAAATCGATCCGCAGCTTGATCGCAGGTTTGCGCGCTTCGGGGAAGGGCTCGGCCTCGACGATCGTGCCGACGCGGATGTCGACCTTCTCGAAGTCCGCGAACGTGATCACCTCAGAAATCGACATTGTCGTAGTGCGCCGGGGGTGAGATCAGCTCCATCCGTTCGGACAGCAGCGGGCGGAAGCTCGGGCGGCTCTTGAAGCCGCGATACCAGCGTGCGGTCTGGTCGTGGCCCTTCCAGTCGATCCCGCCGAGATAATCGGTCACCGAGATCTGCGCCGCCGCCGCGAGATCGGCGAGGCTCATCGTCGCGCCGCCGAGCCAGTTCCGGTGATCGAGCAGGTAGTCCATATAATCGAGATGCCCGACCGCGGCTTTCATCGCTTCACGGAGCCCCTTGGCGTCAGGCGCGGTGCGGTGGGCGAGGCGCTTGACCATGCGTTCGTGGAGCAGCGGTCCGGTCACGTCGCGGTAGAAATGCGTGTCGAACCACGTGACCAGCCGGCGGATCTCGGCGCGGTTGGTCGCGGTGCCGTTGATCATCGCCGCCTTCTCGACGGTTTCCTCGAAGAATTCGCAGATCGCCATCGAATCGATCAGCGGGGCGACGCCGCGCGACGCGTCGACCATCACCGGGGTCTGGCCGGCGGGGTTCATGTCCATGAACTCGTCGCGGCGATCCCAGGGCGATTCGCGGACGAGTTCGTAGCCGACCCCCTTCTCGCCCAGCAGCAGGCGCACCTTTCGCGAGAAGGGACACAGGGGGAATTGATAAAGCTGCCACATGCCATCCGTTTAGGCGGTGGGGGGCGGCTGTGTCACTAGCGCGGGTTGGGTGGCGTGGCGTTTGTGGCGATAAGATTTGTTCGCGCGGAGGCGCAGAGAGCGCGGAGGTGCAGAGAGCGCGGAGGTGCTCCCCTCGTCGCGAAGCACTCATTTCTGCAACGCGCCTTTGGGTGCAAGTGGCCCGTTTCGGGCGCCCCCCTCCGCGTCTCCGCGTCTCCGCGTGAACCCCTCTAACTTGCACCCCCCCGGCGAAGGCCGGGGCCCAATTGGGAGACATCGCTAACGGAGGTCCGCGTTCCGTTACTCCAACCTTTCCAATTGGGCCCCGGCCTTCGCCGGGGTGGTAGGCCTGAAGAGGCTATTCCGCCGCTACCAACTCGGCGCTGTCGTCGAGTGGGTGGCTCAGGCGGGTCAGCATTTCCTTGGGCACGATCTGCCAGAAATGCGGCGCGATCCGGTCCCAGTCCTCGAGCAGGCCCTTCGACCATTTGCTGTCGGTATGGTCCGCGTGATCGCGGACCAGGTCGAGCAGGACGTCGGCCCAGTGGAGCGACTTCACGCGGTCCCAGGTGATGTTCTCGGGATTGGCGCGCTTCGCGAACACGCCGTCGGGATCGTAGACGAACGCCATCCCGCCGGTCATCCCCGCGCCGAAGTTCGCGCCGACCTTGCCCAGCACCACCGCGATGCCGTTGGTCATGTATTCGCACCCGTTCGCGCCGCAGCCTTCGACGACCACGCTCGCACCCGAATTGCGCACCGCGAACCGCTCGCCCGCCTGCCCCGCCGCGAACAGCCGTCCGCTGGTCGCGCCGTAGAGCACGGTGTTGCCGATGATCGTGTTGTCCTGGCTCGCTAGCGGCGAACTCACCGCCGGGCGGACGATGATCGTGCCGCCCGAGAGGCCCTTCCCGACATAGTCGTTCGAATCGCCGAACACTTCGAGCGTGATCCCCTTACACAGGAACGCGCCGAGCGACTGGCCCGCAGACCCGCGCAAACGGATCGTCACGTGGTTGTCCGCCAGCGTCGACATCCCGAACTTCCGCGTGATCTCGCTCGACAGCCGCGTGCCGACCGCGCGGTGCGTGTTGCGCACCGAATAGGTCAGCTGCATCTTCTCGCCGCGCGAGAACACCGCGGACGCGTCCTTGATGATCTGCGCGTCGAGGCTGTCGGGCACCTCGTTGCGGAAGGTCGACAGGCTGAACCGACGCTGCGAATCGTCGGCATCGACCTTCGCCAGGATCGGGTTCAGATCGAGATCGTCGAGATGCTCCGCGCCGCGGCTGACCTGCCGGAGCAGTTCGGTGCGGCCGATCACGTCGTCGAGGCTCTTCACGCCCAGTCGCGCGAGGATGTCGCGGACTTCCTCGGCGATGAAGGTCATCAGGTTGATCACCTTCTCGGGCGTGCCGACGAACTTCTGGCGGAGCGCGTCGTTCTGCGTGCAGATGCCGACCGGGCACGTGTTCGAATGGCATTGCCGGACCATGATGCAGCCCATCGCGACCAGCGACAGCGTGCCGATCCCGAACTCTTCCGCGCCGAGGATCGCAGCGATGACGATGTCGCGACCAGTCTTGAGCCCGCCATCGGTGCGCAACCGCACGCGTCCGCGCAGGCCGTTGAGCGTCAGCACCTGGTTGACCTCCGACAGGCCCATTTCCCACGGCGTGCCGGCATATTTGATCGAGGTCTGTGGTGATGCGCCGGTGCCGCCGACGTGGCCGGCGATCAGGATCACGTCGGCATGCGCCTTCGCAACACCCGCCGCGACCGTGCCGATGCCCGCCGAGCTGACGAGCTTCACGCACACCCGGGCGCGCGGGTTGATCTGCTTCAGGTCGTAGATGAGCTGGGCGAGATCCTCGATCGAGTAGATGTCGTGGTGCGGCGGCGGCGAGATCAGCGTCACGCCGGGCGTCGCATGGCGCAGCTTGGCGATGAACTCGGTGACCTTGAAGCCGGGCAGCTGGCCGCCTTCGCCGGGCTTGGCGCCCTGTGCGACCTTGACCTCGATCTCCTCGCACGCGTTCAGATATTCCGCCGTCACGCCGAACCGGCCGGACGCGACCTGCTTGATCGACGAGTTGGCGTTATCGCCGTTCGCGTACGGCACGAAGCGCGACTTGTCCTCGCCGCCCTCGCCCGACACCGCCTTCGCGCCGATCCGGTTCATCGCGATTGCCAGCGTCTCGTGCGCCTCGGGTGACAGCGCGCCGAGCGACATGCCGGGGGTCACGAACCGCTTGCGGATCTCGGTGATCGCCTCGACCTGATCGACCGGCACGCCCTCCGCGGGGAAGTTGAACTGAAGCAGATCACGCAGATACACCGGCGGCAGATCGGACACGCCGCGCGAGAATTGCAGGTAGCTCGTATAGCTATCGGTCGCGACCGCGGTCTGGAGCAGGTGCATCAGCTGCGCGGAATAGGCGTGCGTCTCGCCGGTGTGGCGCTGGCGATAGAAGCCGCCGATCGGCAGCGTCGCCACGGCCGGATTGAATGCCGCTTCGTGGCGATCGGTCGCGTTGACGTGGAGCGACGCATAACCCTCGCCGCTGATCTTGGCGGGCATGCCGGGGAACAGGTCGTTGACCAGGCTCCGCGACAGGCCGACCGCCTCGAAATTATAGCCACCGCGGTACGACGAGATGACCGCGATGCCCATCTTCGACATGATCTTGAGCAGCCCCTCCTCGACCGCGACGCGGTGGCGGCGGAGGCATTCGGCGAGGTCGAGATCACCGAACAGCCCGCGCGACTGACGATCGACGATCGCGGCTTCGGCAAGATAGGCGTTCACGGTGGTCGCGCCGACACCGATCAGCACCGCATAATAATGCGTGTCGAGGCACTCGGCCGAGCGGACGTTGATCGACGCATAGGAGCGCAGGCCGCGGCGGACGAGGTGCGTGTGCACCGCGGCGACCGCGAGCACGCCGGCGATGCCGACGCGGTCTTCGCTGATCGCCTCGTCGGTGAGGAAGATCTCGCTCTTGCCCTGGCGGACGGCTTGTTCGGCCTCGTTGCGGATCCGCTGGATCGCCGCGCGGAGCTTCTCCGGACCGCCGCCGACGTCGAACGTGCAATCGATCTCCGCGACCGCGTTACCGAAATGCGCCTTCAACCGCGACCAATGCTCGCCCGTCAGCACCGGCGAATCGAGCACGAGGACGCGCTCGCGCTGGTCGCGCACGTCGAGGATGTTGGCGAGATTGCCGAACCGCGTCTTGAGCGACATCACGTGGCGCTCGCGCAGCGGATCGATCGGCGGGTTGGTGACCTGCGAGAAGTTCTGGCGGAAGAACTGGCTGATCAGCCGCGGCTTGTCCGAGATGACCGCGAGCGGCGTATCGTCGCCCATCGATCCGATCGCTTCCTTGGCGGACTCGACCATCGGCGACAGGATCAGCTCCATGTCCTCCATCGTCTGACCCGCGGCAACCTGGCGACGTGCGAGCTCGGCACGGTCGTAGCGCACCACCGCGTCCTCGACCGAGGGCAGGTCGGCGAGCGTGTGGAATTCGCCGATCATCGCGGCGTAATCCGCCTCACCCGAGATGCGATCCTTCACTTCGCGATCCTGGAGCAGGCGCCCTTCGTCGAGGTCGACCGCGATCATCTCGCCCGGCCCGAGCCGGCCCTTGGCGACGATCGTCGATTCGGGAACGACGACCATGCCGCTCTCGGAGCCGACGATCAGCAGGCCGTCCGAGGTCAGCGTGTAGCGGAGTGGACGCAGCGCGTTGCGGTCCATGCCCGCGACCGCCCAGCGGCCATCGGTCATCGCCAGCGCGGCGGGGCCGTCCCATGGTTCCATCACCGACGCGAGATACTGGTACATCGCAGTATGCTCGGGCGGCATGTCCGGGCTCGCGGCTTCGGGGACCAGCATCAGCTTGGCGGTCGGCGCATCGCGACCCGAGCGGCAGATCGCCTCGAACACCGCGTCGAGTGCGGCGGTGTCGGACGCGCCGGCGGGGATCACCGGCTTGATGTCCTCCGAATTGTCGCCGAACGCGAGGCTCGCCATGCGGATCTCGTGGCTGAGCATCCAGTTCTTGTTGCCGCGGATCGTGTTGATCTCGCCGTTATGCGCGAGGCAGCGGAACGGTTGCGCCAGCCACCATTGCGGGAAGGTGTTGGTCGAATAGCGTTGATGGAAGATCGCGACGCGGCTCTCGAAGCGCTGGTCGCACAGGTCGGGGTAGAACACCGACAGCGATTCGGCGAGGAACAGCCCCTTGTAGATGATCGAGCGGCACGACAGCGAACAGATGTAGAAACCCTGGATCTGCGCCGCGATGACGCGCTTCTCGATCCGCCGGCGAACCAGATACAGCGTCTTCTCGAACTCGGCGGCATCCTGCTCTTCGGGCAACGGGCCCGCGATCATGATCTGCTCGATCTCGGGGCGCGTCGCCTGCGCCTTCTGGCCGATCACCGACACGTCGACGGGCACCTGGCGCCAGCCATAGATGGTGTAGCCCGCCTCGATGATCGCGCTCTCGACGATCGTCCGGCAATCCTCTTGCGCGCCGAGATCGGTACGCGGGAGGAAGATCATGCCGACGGCCAGCCGGTTCGGGCGGACCTTGTGGCCCGAGGCAGCGACCGCATCGTCGAAGAAGCGCAGCGGCAGGTCGATGTGCAGGCCTGCGCCATCGCCGGTCTTGCCGTCCGCATCGACCGCGCCACGGTGCCACACCGCCTTCAACGCATCGACCGCCGACTGCACGACGCGCCGCGACGCGCGACCATCGGTGGCGGCGACGAGCCCGACGCCGCACGCATCGCCCTCGAACTCGGGGCGGTACATGCCTTCGGCGGCGAGGCGGGCGCGTTGATCGATCATCGGGGAACCCTGTTCGTTGCTCATGCCGCCACCTTCGCGTTCGCAGCCTTGGTCTTCAGCCATTTATGCATCGTCGCGGCGACGTCGCGACCGTCGCGGATCGCCCAGACGACGAGGCTCGCACCGCGGACGATGTCGCCCGCTGCGAACACGCCGTCGAGGCTGGTCATCAGCGTCTTGCCGTCGACCAGCACGGTGCCCCAGCGGCTGACACCCAGTTCGGGTGTCGCGAAGAGCGTCGGCAGGTCCTCGGCGTCGAAGCCGAGCGCCTTGATGACCAGATCGGCGTTCACCGAATAGTCGCCGGCGGGATCGGGCTCGGGCGCGCGGCGGCCGCTCGCATCGGGCGCGCCGAGGCGCATCTTCCGCACCTTGACGCTCGACACCGTATCGCCACCGTCGAAGCTCTGCGGGCCGGAGAGCCAGACGAACTCGACGCCCTCTTCCTCGGCGTTGGCGACTTCGCGCTGCGAGCCGGGCATGTTGGCGCGGTCGCGGCGATAGAGGCACTTCACCGACTTGGCGCCCTGGCGGATCGCGGTGCGGACGCAGTCCATCGCGGTGTCGCCACCGCCGATCACGACGACGTCCTTGCCCTCCGCATTGAGGCTGCCGTCGTCGAATGCGGGGACCGCGTCGCCGAAGCCCTTGCGGTTCGAGGCGACGAGGAAGTCGAGTGCTGCGACCACGCCGTTCGATCCGCCGCCGGGCAGGTCCATCGCGCGCGCCTTGTACACGCCGGTCGCGATCAGGATCGCGTCGTGGCGCTGGCGCAGTTCGTCGAGGCTCGAATCCTCGCCGACCGCGAAGCCTTCGTGGAAGACGATACCCGACGCCTTCAGCCGCTCGACGCGGCGCATGACGATCGGCTTTTCGAGCTTGAAGCCGGGGATGCCGTAGGTGAGCAACCCGCCGGCGCGGTCGTAGCGGTCATAGACGTGCACGTCATAGCCATGCCCGCGCAGATATTCCGCCGCGGTGAGACCTGCCGGCCCCGCGCCGATTACGCCGACCGACTGGCCGCGCGACTTACCGGGCACCAGCGGCTCGACCCAGCCATTCTCCCACGCGGTGTCGGTGATGAACTTCTCGACCGATCCGATCGTGACCGCGCCGTGGCCCGTGAATTCGATGACGCAATTGCCTTCGCACAGCCGGTCCTGCGGACAGATGCGCCCGCAGATCTCGGGCATGGTCGAGGTCGCGTTGCTCAGCTCATACGCCTCGCGCAACCGCCCCTCCGCGGTCAGCCTCAGCCAATCAGGGATATGGTTGTGCAGCGGGCAATGCACCGAACAATAGGGCACGCCGCACTGCGAACAGCGTCCGGCCTGCTCCTCGGCAGGCCCGACCGCATAGCGTTGTGCGATTTCGCGGAAATCGTCGGCCCGCTCGTCAGCGGTGCGCTTGTCAGGATAGGATTGCTCCCGGCCGACAAATTTGAGCATCGAATCGTTCGCCATGATAGCCTCCGACAGCGGCGTTATTGCGCGATCGGAGGCTTGTCACGACTAAAACAGCATTTAGGTAAGCTGTACTGCCCGATAAAACCTAATGATTACCAAATATCTCTGATAGCCATTATCAACAAGGCTTATTGATACCGTAGCGGACCTACTTGCTGAGCAACCAGATCAGCGCGGCCGACCCGGCGACGACGCGGTACAAGGCGAACGGCACGAACCCGTGCTTGGTGACGATCCCAACGAACCACTTCACCACCAGCAGCGCGACGACGAACGACACTGCGGCACCGATCGCGATCGCGCCCAGCCCGACGCCACCGCCACTCGCGATCGCATCACGGTTCTTCAGCAGTTCGAGCGCGCTCGCACCCAGCATCGTCGGGATTGCGAGGAAGAAGCTGAACTCCGCCGCGGTACGTCGCTCGACGCCCAGCGCCAGCGCACCGAGGATGGTCGCGCCCGACCGGCTGACGCCCGGGATCATCGCCAGGCACTGGAGGAAGCCGATGCCGATCACCGTCTTGAGCGGAATGCCCGCGACGCCGCTGATATCGCTGCGTGGCGCGAACCGCTCGACCGCGAGGATCGCGAAGCCACCGACGATCAGCGCGATCGCCACGACCTCGGCATTGCCGAGCAGCGCCTCGATGTATTTGTGCAGCGCGAGGCCGATCACCGCCGCCGGGATGAACGCGACCACCAGGTTGCGCAGGAACAGCCAGGATTTCGGCTCGCGGCGGATCAGCCCCATGCCGACCGCCCAGAACGTCCGCCAGTACAGCACGACGATGGCGAGGATCGCGCCGAGCTGGATCACGACGTTGAACACCTCCCAGCGCCCCGCATCATAGCCGAGTAGCCGCGTCGCGAGGATCAGGTGACCGGTCGACGAGACGGGCAGGAATTCGGTGATCCCCTCGACGATGCCGAGGAGGATGACAGTGAGAAGTTCGGTCAAGCGGGAGCTCCGGCGCGGTAGGTCAGGGCAATGTCATGAATAGCGTAGCACGCGCAGGATCAGGAGACAGGGACTTCCGCCCGCGTTTCGGCGCGCCGACCGAACCGTCCAGCCTTGCGAAAGCGCACCAGCCAGCCCGGCGCGACCGTCGACAGCGGCGTCGCCTCGATCCCGAACGCGGCGAGACCATTGGTACCGGTGACGACATTGTCGCTCTGCAGCATCGTCCACTGGTCCTTGGTGATCGGCGCGCCCGGCAGGAACCCCGCCTTGGCGATCAGCGCGCCGGCAAAGTCCGGCAGTTCGACGATCGAGGGATTGCGGCCGATCGTCTTGGCGATCCAGCGGATCAAATTGCCCATCGTGATGATGTCGGGCCCGCCGAGCTCGAGCGTCTTGCCGCCGAACGTCTCGGGATCGGACGCTGCCGCGACCACCGCGTCCGCCACGTTGCCGACGAACACCGGCTGGAACTTCGCGCCCGCCCGCAGCACCGGCACCACAGGCGCCTTGGCGATCATCCCGGCAAAGCGGTTCACGAACTGGTCTTCCTGGCCGAACACGATCGACGGCCGAAGGATCGTCGCGGTCGGGAACGCCGCGAGCACCGCCGCCTCGCCCTGTCCCTTCGACTTGCCGTATGCGGATGCGGACTCCGGATTTGCGCCGATCGCCGAGACATGCACCAGCGCACCAACGCCCGCCTTGGCCGCGGCCTCCGCTACTGTCTGCGCGCCGAGCGCCTGCACGCGCTGGAAATCGCCCGCCAGCACACCGACCAAGTTCACGACCACGTCCGAGCCGTGCACCGCATGCGCAATCGTATCGGGCTTGGTGACGTCGGCGCCGACGAACTGCGTCTGGCCGAGCCCGCCGAGCAGCTTCAGGAAGAACGCCTGCCGCGGATCGCGCTGCGCGATGCGGACGCGTGCGCCCGTCGCCAGCAGCGCCTGTGCGACATAGCGGCCGACGAAACCGCCACCCCCGATCAGCGTCACCAGTTTGTCGTTCATCGCGCGTCCGTCCACTTTGTTTTGCCTGCCAATCACGAATAACCCCTTGCCCCAGCAAGAGGCGTGTTGACAAGCATCGCGACCCTCCCCTAGAGGCGCCCTCCTACCCCGTGCCCGGATGGCGGAATTGGTAGACGCACCAGCTTCAGGTGCTGGCGATCGCAAGGTCGTGGAGGTTCGAGTCCTCTTCCGGGCACCATTTTCCAAATGCGTTTGGAAAATCTAGATGTCGCGCTTAGCGCACCGTTTTTGATTGGCTTAAGTCTGCGACCAGATGGAATCCGAGCGGTTCACGTGACACTGACTGAACTCTTGGCGCTATCAGGTCGACGCGGCCGCATGAGATCGCCGCGCACCAGCCCTGATCTGTCCGATCTGCACCTCGCGAACTACTGACACGGCGCGCCGGGACCTGTTCAATACGGATATGCCTATTCGGTAACTCCCGAAAAAGGCGCCACCGTTAATCTGCAGATGCTCGATTCCGCCGGCGTCAACCACACTCTTTACGTTGCGGGTTTACGTTGCCGGCGATACCGACCACATCAGAACGGCAGCCATCGGCTCTTGTGCGTAAGATTCATATACCCGACGTTCACGCCTGCGCGCCAGCCAACGCCTAGCCGGATCGGAATCAAGACGACGTTGCCGCGGCGAAGGTAGGTCGCAGCGAATCCCCCCACGAGATAGAGGCGCCCTTCGACCGCGGGAAACCGCTTGTAGAGCTCTTCCGTGTCATAAAGATTGTAGACGAGCACGAAGACTTTGTTGGCGTCGCCACCGACATCGAAGCCCACCGAAGGCCCGGTCCAATAGACCGGCTGCTGGCCCTCGACCTTGTGGCTCATGATACCCGAGCCGTACCGCACGCCGAGAATGAACGCTCCAGAGGCCTCGCGCCCGGCGATATAAGCGTTGGGCTGACCTTGGTCCTTCAGTATCTTTTCAAGCAGCCCACCAAGTCCGGCCGCCCCTTTGCCGAACACGCCTTCACCGGCCGCCAGCAGATCATCGCGCTCGTAGGTGTCGGCGGCCTGCATCGTCGCTTCGGCGCGCGTTTCCGGGGCCTGCTGGCTAGCAGGCGGGGGAGGCGTAGGAGTAGGACCTGCCTGAACAGGGGGCTCCACATAGGTCGGGCGCGACGGCTGCGTCGCCGCCTGGCCGCGTGATGGCGTGGAATATGCCTGCGCGGAAAGGTCGCCATCGATCGCCTGGTTTGGATCGATCGTGCGGACCTGCGCCGACACGGTGCCCCCACAGAGGGCCGCCGCTAAGGCGCCAAGGCCAAGCCAGAAGCTACGCATGTCGATCGATCCCCACACTATCAAGGCACCCTGCCAACGGTAGGTTAACCGACGCGTGCCTTGCCGTGCAATGAACGAGCGCCAAGTACGTGTCGAAATCGGGCGAAGTCGGGCCAATTCGGGATGAGCGACGCGTTTGTCGGCCACACCCACCAAACCAGCGGAATTCGCGCAAACCGCCATTACAGCCGTTGCTCAGTACGCCGACCCTCGCTATAGCCCCGCATCTGCTGCAGCCGGAGACGTGGGTGAGTGGCTGAAACCAGCGGTTTGCTAAACCGCCGTACCGGGTTTACTGGTACCGAGGGTTCGAATCCCTCCGTCTCCGCCACTTCTGTAATAAATTCTGCTTTTCCTTCGATAAGTCGCGCGGCGCGCCAAGGTGCCTATTGCTCCGCGGGCAGCATCAACCGTCAGCGAGTGATCCGCGTGACGTGGCCCATCTTACGCCCTGGCCGCGCGGTGCCCTTGCCATACAGATGCAGGTGGGCGCCGGACTCAGCCAGCAACGCTGCCCAGCGGTCCGCATCGTCGCCGATCAGGTTTTCCATCGTCGCCTCACGCCCCGTCAAGGTCGTCGCACCCAGCGGCAAGCCGCAGATCGCGCGGATGTGGTTTTCGAATTGCGAGCATTCGGCGCCTTCGATCGTCCAGTGGCCGGAATTGTGTACGCGGGGCGCCATCTCGTTGAACACCGGGCCGTCCGCACCGACGAAGAACTCGCACGCCAATATGCCAACATAGTCGAGTTCGGCGGCGATCCGCTGTGCCAGCGCTGCAGCTTCGTCGGCTTGGGCCAGCACGGCGGCGGGCGCGGGGACGGACGAGTGGCGGAGTATCGCGTCGCGGTGGACGTTGAGTGGCGAATCGTAGCGCGCGATGCTGCCGTCGAGGCCGCGGGCGATCAGGATCGAGAACTCGTGTTCGAACGGCACGAAAGCTTCCAGCACTGCCGGCCCGCCGATCGCGTCCCACGCGGCTTGCGCCGCGGCGGGCGTGTCGATCTTGACCTGACCCTTGCCGTCATAGCCGAAGCGCGCGGTCTTGAGGATGGCGGGGGTACCGATCGCCTTCAGGCCTGCCTGCAGGCTTTCGAGGCTGTCGACCGCAGCCCAAGGTGCCGGGCGGCCGCCGACGCTCTCCACGAAGCGTTTTTCGCCGATCCGCTCCTGAGCGACGCGGAGCGCGCGGGGGCTCGGGTGAACGGGGACGCGGTCTGCGAGCCATTCCACGGGCTCGACTGCGATATTCTCGAACTCGTAGGTGATGACGTCGCAGGCGTCGGCGAAGTCGGCCAGCACGATGCGGTTGTGATAGTCGGCGCGCGTCATGGTCGAGGCGGACTGTGCGGCGACGCTCTCCTGGTCGGGCGCGAGGACGTGCGTGTGATAGCCGAGCCGCGCCGCGGCGGTCGCGAGCATGCGGCCGAGCTGGCCTCCGCCGAGGATGCCGATGGTCGATCCGGGGGGAAGCGGCGTCATGTCAGCGTCTTTCAGGCTATCGTGCTCAGATGGGGTCGGTCGCGACGGCGTCGGTCTGTGCGGCGCGCCAGACTTTGAGGCGCTCGGCCAGCGCATCGTCGGACGTCGCGAGGATCGCGGCGGCGAGCAGGCCTGCGTTGATGGCGCCGGGCTTGCCGATCGCGAGTGTGCCGACCGGGATGCCGCCGGGCATCTGGACGATCGAGAGCAGGCTATCCATGCCCTTCAGCGCCTTCGATTCGACGGGGACGCCGAGCACCGGGAGGTGCGTCATCGAGGCGGCCATGCCGGGAAGGTGCGCCGCGCCGCCTGCGCCGGCGATCACCACCTTAAGGCCGCGATCGGCGGCGGTGGTCGCGTAGTCGTAGAGGCGTTGGGGCGTCCGGTGCGCGGAGACGACCTTGGTCTCGTAGGCGACGTCGAGCGCGTCGAGCGTCTCGGCGGCGTGGCGCATCGTCTCCCAATCGGAGGTGCTGCCCATGATGATGCCGACTAGAGCCATTTCCGTCCCCAGATCAAAGGAGCGCCGTGCCTAGCGATGGGCGGGCGCTAGGGCAATGTTTTGGTGGGTGGATGGTATGTGCCACGCAAAACTGCACCACCCCGGCGGAGGCCGGGGCCCAATTGGGAAACGGAGCTAACCGGTGGCAGCGCTCCGTTACTGCCACCTTTCCAATTGGGCCCCGGCCTTCGCCGGGGTGGTGCTACTTAAGGACGGCGTCAGCGCTCGCTGAGGTAGTAGCGGTCCGTCGCGTTCAGGTCGGCGTCGAGTTCGTAGACGATCGGCTGGCCGGTCGGGATCTCAAGGCTGGTGATCTCGTCGTCGGGGATGTTCGACAGGTGCTTGACCAGCGCGCGGAGCGAATTGCCGTGCGCGGAGATCAGGATGCGCTGGCCGTCCTTGAGCGCGGGGGCGATCCGCTCGTCCCAATAGGGGAGGACGCGGGCGATGGTGTCCTTGAGGCTTTCCGTCTTGGGGATGGCGATGCCGGCGTAGCGGCGGTCCCTGGACAGGTCGAACTTGCTGTCGTCCTCCAAGACCGGGGGCGGGACGTCGAAGCTGCGGCGCCAGATGTGGACCTGCGCGTCGCCGTGCTTGGCCGCGGTCTCCGCCTTGTCGAGGCCGGTGAGTCCGCCGTAGTGCCGCTCGTTCAGGCGCCAGTCCTTCTCGACCGGGAGCCAGAGCCGGCCCATCGCCTCCAGCGCGATGTTGAGCGTCTTGATCGCGCGGGTCTGAAGGCTGACGAAGGTCTGGTCGAAGTCGAGGCCCTTGGCGGCCATCAGCTCGCCTGCGGCCTTGGCCTCGGCCTCACCCTTGGCGGTCATGTCGACGTCCCACCAGCCGGTGAAGCGGTTCTCGAGGTTCCAGGTGGACTGGCCGTGGCGGATCAAGACTAGGGTCGGCATTCGGGCTCCTGGGATGGCGCGGGTTGGTATCAACAACTATCCGTCATCCTGACGAAAGTCAGGACCCAGGGTAACGGGACGTCGCCCATCTTGGCTCTGGGTCCTGACTTTCGTCAGGATGACGGCAGATACGGTATGCCGTGGGCGATCAGATTTCGTCGATCATGCCGGCGAGCGTCTCGAGCATCGCATGCGCGAGCTGTTTCGAGCGCTCGGGCGACCAGCCGAATTCGGGATCGGCGTTGGCGTCGTGATCCTTGAACGGCATCTCCAGCGTCATCGACACCGCGCCGAAGCGCTCGGCGAGCTGGTTGGTCGACATCGACAGGTTCGCCGAGCCCGGTGCGGACTTGGGATAGCCCTTCTCGGTCTGGAAATCGGGCGTGTGCGCCGCGAGCCGCCGGCCGTATTCGTAGAACTTGTCGCCGTGCGCGTCGGTCCAAGAGGGGATGCCTTCGAAACCGGCGATGAAGTTCGCGGGGATCGCCTCGTCGCCGTGGATGTCCATCGCGACGTCGACGCCGGTCAGGTCCATCGCGTTGCGGACGCACAGGACCTCGGGGCTCTTCTCAGGCGTCGGCGTGTGCCATTCGCGGTTGAGGTTCACGCCCACGGCATTGGTGCGCAGATGGCCCCGGCGCGTGCCGTCCGGGTTCATGTTGGGGACGACGTTGAAGGTCGCTTTCGCCAGCAGGTCCGCAGTGATCGGATCGGCCGGATCGGTCAGCCGCTCGAGCGCGCCTTCCATCCACCATTCGGTCATCGATTCGCCGGGATGCTGGCGTCCGTAGATCCAGACCTGCTTGGGCCCCGACCCGGTCGTGAAGCAATCGATCGCCTGACCGTCGAGCGACTGGCCGAGTTCACGGTGCGTGACGCCCGGCAACAACGCGGTGCGGGCCACCAGCGCCTCGTGCATCTCCATCGTGTACGGCGCGAAATAGGCGAACCAGGCGAGATCGGTGTCTGCGGTAAAGTCGAACTCCAGTACGCCATTTTCATAGCGCGTCTCGATCATCCGCCACGCTTGGCGATCGGTGCTGGCGCGCGTCTTGTAGCCCGGCCAGCCGAACGGATAGGCCGACTTGCCCGCATTGAGAATGCGGTAGGTCAGTTTCCGCCCGGCCGTGCCCGCCACCCGGAAATAGAACCATTGGAAAAAGTCGGACTGGAAATCGGTGACGATCTCCAGGTCGATTCGATCCCCGTCGATGGCGACAACACGGATGTTGCCGCCATCGAAGGCTGCGTTGATGGTAACGGGAGTAGCGGCGGGACTCATGGGCTTGTCGTTCATTTCACCTGAATAGTGCGGCCGGACTCGCCGGGGAACCCCATGAACAAGGCCTGCGCCAGCTTGGTGGCCTGGATATCGGTCCGTGCGTCCTCCTTGCGGGCGTCGGCGAACGACTGTGCGCGACCTTCCCAGACGGGCGACTGGTCCGCGGTGCGCTTGATAGTCACCGATAGCTCTGAGACGAGGATCGCGGTGCTGCCGCCGCCGCCGATCGGGAAGCCTACGCCGCCGCCAAGACCGACGCCGCCACCGCCACGACCGCCGCTAAAGCCGCCGCCGCCGAGGCCGATGCTGATCGGCGACCGCTTTGGTGGGCCAGCCTGGGTGGTGCGCGTGAAGCCGACGGTCGCGACCAGTAGCGGCTTAGCGCCCGGCGTCGGCACGCTGTAACCCGCCTTGAGCAACTCGCCCTGCACGGCGGCGGCGTAGGTCTTGAACTCGAGGCTGGCGGGGCCGCCGCCGGTGAGCGGCTGGACCGCGATCGTCCCGCGGTCGATCGGCTCGCCGAGATGATAGCGCAGCACCTCGGTCGGGGGCAGCGACGGGCCAGTCGCGCACGCGGTGAGGGATGCGCCTGCCAGCGCCAGGACCAGGATCGAACGTACCGCCATCGGGACTTCCTTAGAATGTTGCGCTATAGTAACGCTCTGACCAGCCGAGTGGGTTCCCGGATGGTCGTAGCGTGTCCGTTGCTTGACTTGGACACACCCCGCCATTAGGCGATCCCGTCTTTCCGCACACCTAGATTTGAAAAGAAGCGAATCGATCATGAAGATCCGCAATTCCCTGAAGTCGCTCAAGGATCGTCACCGCGATAACCGCGTGATCCGTCGTCGTGGCCGTACCTACGTTATCAACAAGACCAACCGTCGCTTCAAGGCACGCCAGGGCTAACCTCCTGGTTACCGCCGTCATTTTCGACGTCGGTCGTGTCCTTTACGACTGGGATCCGCGGATCCTGTACGAGCGCCTGATCGACGACGATCGGGCGCTCGACGCGTTCCTGCGCGACGTCGTGACGATCGACTGGCACTTCCAGCACGACGCTGGCCGCGACTTCGCCGACACCTCGGCGGAGCTGGCCGCGTTGCATCCGCAGCATGCCGAGCTGATCGCCGCCTGGGGGCCGCGATTCAACGAGAGCATCGGTGCGCGAATCGCTGGGATGCAAGAGATCGTCGAGGAGCTGGACGCGGCCGGCGTACCGCTGTTCGCGATCACGAACTTCAGCCACGAGTTCTGGCCACCCTTCCGCGCGCGTGAAGCGCATCTGTTCGACCGGTTCCGCGACGTGGTCGTGTCGGGCGAGGAGAAGATGGTGAAGCCGGATGCGGCGATCTATCGGCTGGCGCTGGAGCGATTCGGGTTGGCGGCGGCAGACGCGGTGTTTGTCGACGACAATGCGGCGAATGTGGCGGCGGCGCGAGCGCTCGGGATCGAATCGGTGATGTTTACGAACGCAGCAGATTTCCGTGCGCGATTGGTCGAGCTGGGGCTCCCGATCGCAGCGTAGCCCTATCGCCTACCCGAAGCTTGTTTCCCCGCAAAGGCGGGAACCCAGCCTGGGCTCCCGCCTTCGCGGGAGAACAAGGAGGGGATTACTGCCCTCGCCTCTTTGCAATCACCGATCGAGCGAAACCGACTGGCGCAAATTGGCGATCGCGGTCTCCTGATCCGCAACCGGCGGCTCCGGGGCCACGCCACCCTCGAAATCATCCGTTACCGTCACTGTCGTCCCTAGCGTCGTTACCCCGAACAATTGCTTCGCAAAGCCGAGTGGTACGCGGATGCACCCGTGCGACGCGGGGAAACCCGGATTCCGGCCCGCGTGGATCGCAATCCCGTCCCAGGTTAGCCGCTGCATGAACGGCATCGATGCGTCATCGTACAGGCTCGACTTATGGACCGCGTTCTTCTGCAGGATTGGATACGTGCCGAGCGGGGTATCCTTGCCATCCTTGCCGCTGGAGATCGTAGTCGCCGCAATCATCGTCGCGCCTCGATAGACGAACGCACGCTGCTCCAGCAGACTGATGACGATGCTGACCGGCTCGCTAGAGCCATTGTCCTTCCAGACGAATTGGTTCGGCGAGAGCTCGGTCGCGGCCTGCTCAATCGGCATCGCCGCGATCGCGGCGGCCGATGCGGCCCACACGGGTTGACCCGCGAACAGCGCGAACATCAACCCCATTGCCATAGCAGACTGCACGATCCTGCTCATCTCTTCGTAGCTCTCCGAGTCTCGATATTGCGTCCAACGCACGATTCTCCAGAACGTGCCGTCGCGCCGCTGAGTCGACGAAGCGACCCCAAGCCGGGGTAGTTCGAGGGAACGGACCCACAACCAGTGGAAATGGTTGCAGAATATTCACCGAAAATCTGCTATACGTTCGGTCACGGGAACTGGGGCAATTACGGGAAAATCGATGCACGACGAAGGTCTTGTGCGCGAACGACGCGCGCTTCTGAAGAACGGTTTGGTTTTGGCGGGGGCACTTGCGGTACCGGGGGCGGTATCCGCTACGCCACATCTTTCGCGGGCGCTGACCGCGCGCGATCTGAAGCCTATGACGCAGCCACCGCTGCCGCGGACCACGGTCGCGGTCACCTCGCCGCGGGTGGTCCGGCCCGATCTGCTGCGCCAGGCGATGGCGTCGCTGAGCCGTCACGGTAGCCGCATCCAGCATCACGACCGCATCGCGATCGCCGATTTCGCGGCACCGTCGGGCAAGCCGCGGTTCCACTTCATCGACCTCGCCAGCGGTCGCAGCACCTCGTTGCTGGTCGCGCACGGCAGCGGCTCCGACCCTGCGCATACCGGCTATCTCGAGCGCTTCTCGAACCGCTTCGGCTCGAACGCCTCGTCGGAGGGCGCGTTCGTCACCGACGACTATTACGTCGGCAAGCATGGCCGCTCGCAGCGCCTGATCGGGCTCGATCCAACCAACGACAACGCGCTCGATCGCGCCATCGTCGTCCATTCGGCGTGGTACGCGAACAAGGACATGATCGAGAGCCACGGCATGCTCGGTCGCAGCCAAGGCTGCTTCGCGGTCGGCGAGCGCGATCTCGACCAGGTGTTCGCACGGCTCGGTGCCGGCCGGATGATCTACGCGGCGAAGGTTTGAGCCGTCATCCCAGCGAAAGCTGGGATATGCCCGTTTGCAGGCGTCATCCACCTCGCGAGATACCCCAGCTTCCGCTGGGGTGACGGAATTGTGAGGCGACATCGCGCACCCCAGACCCGTCATCCCAGCGGACGCTAGGACATCTCGGTTTGGCGCGCGTCATCTGATATGTGAGATACCGCAGCTGTCGCGGGGGTGACGGGATTTTGAGGCGACATCGCGTACCCTAGACCCGTCATCCCAGCGGACGCTGGGATATTCCGATTTGACGGGCGTCATCCGTCTCGTGAAATACTCCCGCCTTCGCTGGGGTGACGGTGATGGGTGAAGTGGCAATTTCTCCGGCGGATATGTTCGTCGTTACCCCATCGCGCGGCGCGGCCCTGCCCCGCCACCTACCCAGCGGTCTGTGCCATTCGACTCTGCTCCATTCGCCGACGCGCGCGGCGTACGCCGCCGATAAATCCCGACCACAGCAGCGCCTCGAGCCCGGCATAGCCAAGCCCGAGATGATCGGGCCGCACCGCCAGCACGTCGCCCAGCCGCACCGTCCCCGCGCGCAACCCGGCGCGGCCAATGTCGCCCCAGCGTCGCGCCGTCTCCCAGCGAATCAGGCGGATATCGTGGGCCGAGCAGTCGTGCGTCGCGAGAAAATCCGCCTGGATCACGCTCAGCGCGCTCCCCAACGTTGCCAGCGCGGCGCGGTCAGGAACGGGGCGCTTGGCCATGCTATGCTGGACGATCAGACCTGCGACCCGCGCGGCGCGTTCGTCGAACAACCGCGCATAGCGTTCGGTCAGCACACGCACGGACGCCGCCTCCATGATGTCGACGAACCGCTTCGACACGCCGCCCGGATGGACGCGGTACAGCACCAGGGCCTCGTCCAGCCGCGCGATCGCGCCGAAATGCTGGATCCGCTGATACAGGTCGAAATCCTCGGCGTAGAGGAGTTCCGGTCGGGTCACAGGATCGAGCCGCCGGGCCACCTCGGTCCGCATCATCGTCGACGACCAGACCAGCGGATTCTCGATGCAGGTCAGCCACGCGACCAGCGCGGGCGTGGTGGTCGGTGCATAGCTGGACGGACCGACCACGCCTTCGGTCAACAACTCGGCGGCGGTGCCCAGCAATACCGTGTCCGGATGCGAGTCGAGATACGCCACCTGGCGCGCGAAGCGATCGGGGCGGCAGATATCGTCATGGTCGAGCGCGGCGATGTAGCGCCCACGCGCCTCCGCAAACCCACGATTGCGCGCCTTCACCGGGCCGCCGTTCTTTGCCATCACGACCAGTCGCACGCGCGGATCGGGCCAGGCTCGTATCACCTCGCGCGTGTCGTCGGCCGAGCAGTCGTCGACCACGATCACTTCGAAATCCCCGAACGTTTGCGCCGTCAGACTGGCGAGCGTCTCCTCGATCAACCCTGCACCGTTATACGCCGCCATGACGACGCTGATCACCGGTACGCCCGCGCGCGCATCGACGGTCGGATCCTGCCGAATGTCGCTCTGCATTCCCGTCGAACTCACGCTGCTGCCATTACCTTCGATGTCATCACCTGATCGACGATCATGAGGCCCACATCGTTCTGCCATAACCACAAGCCATTCGCCTGCCCCGAAAAACTACGTTCCCCACCGAGCGGCCCCCACGGCACGAACCCGGCAGCGAGCCCAAGCCCGTACAGTCCCGAAATCGGCGCTTCGTCGGCATCGACGATCCGGCAATGGCGATCGACCATTGGTTTGCCGTCATGCGCCGCCAACGATATCGGCAGGCCGTCGCGGTCGACGATCGGCAGTGCGATCGGTCGATAACCGAGCGCCGCGATCACCAGATCCGCCTGTTCGACGACTGCGCGCGCGTCTTCGTCGCCATCGCTATCGCCGGCTATGCGGTGCAACGTCACGCGGGGATCGGGCGCGCGACCGTCGATGCCGAGCATCCTCAACACCAGATCGCGCGCTTCAAGGCGAAATCCTGCAAGACGATAGACGAACCCCGACACCGGGCAGACGTCGTCGGGGCCGAAATCGGTGAACCCTTCGGCGTGCGCCGCTTCGATCGAATGGTAAAAGGGGCGCAGCGGACGGCGGTGCAGCAGCGTGATGGCCCCCGCCCCCAGCGGCAGCGCCGGCTGACTCTTAATCAGCAGCGCGATCGTCGTCAGCGCGCTGGTCGACCCGCCGATCACCGCGATCTTCGGGTTGCGCCTGCCGGTCAGGATATCGGCGACCTTCTCGAACCCGCCTACGGTCAGAACGTCGTCCGACTGGAGCAGCCGTCCGCTCGCAAGATCGACCAGGCTGGCCCCCGCAACGCGCTGCATCGCGAGCCGGTCGAGCGGCTGGTGACCGCCGGTCGCGACGACGACGTTGCGCGCAAGCTGGTCGAAGACGTGCCCGTCGGCCAGCCGGCGGACCTGTACGCTCCATATGCCGTCGCCGACCCGTTTCGCGCCCAGTGCCTCGTGCCCGGTCAGCATGGTGCCACCATTCTCGCGGACGATATCCGTCAAGCGATCGCCGGTCGCACGCAACAGCGGCCCGACCTCGGTCAGCGGTACGCCTAGCGCACCCTCATGCGCCGCGACCGCACGCCCGGCGGGGTGATCGACCAGCCGCGCGAGTTCGGGATGCACATTGTCGCGCACCGCGGTCAGGAAAGTCTGCGCGGTCGAATCGGAGGTGATCGCGTAGCGCCCAAGCCGCCCGCCACCGATCGCATTGCTGCGCTCGATCACCATCAGCCCCGACGCGGCCAGATCGGGTAGCAGGCCGCGCTTCGTCGCCGAGGTCAGCATCGCCGTCCCCGCAGGGCCACCGCCGACGACGATGACCGACGCGATCGCACCGCCGGGGCCGCGTACCGACGCCCGTCGGTCGAGCGGCTGGATGATCGCCGCGCACGCCGATGCCAGCGCGGTTGCCGCCCGCCGCGCATCGTCGACAGTCATCGCATCGGTAATCGGCAACGACAGCATCCGCCCCGCGATCCTGTCCGCAACCGGCGTCGGCTCGATCATCGCGGTCGCCTGAAACCACGGCTGTTCGCCGAGATGCGGGCTGAAATATCGACCGCAGCCAACGCCGTCCGCCTCGATGCTCTCGACGATCGCGTCGCGGTGGTGCGCGATATGCTCGGGGAGCAGGACAGGCATGAACTGCATCGCGCGGCGGCGGCCCGATACCGCCTGGAACTGGAAATCGGGCAGCGTCGCGCGGTAGGTATCGTCCAGTTCCGCACGATGCCCGGCAATCGCATCGATCTCGGCCAGCTTGGCCTGCGCGATGATCGCGGTGACCTCGGGCAGCTTGGCGTTGATCCCGGGCAGCGTCGCATTGCGGCTACCCTCGAAGCCGAAATTGCCCATCGACCGCAATGTCGCGATCAGGTCGACGTCGCCGCTGTGGATCAACCCGCCCTCCCCCACCGCGAACGTCTTGGTTGCATGCATCGAGTGCACGACGGCGAACGGCGCACGGGCGCCAAAGCCAACTCCCGCATCGTCGAGCGTGCCGAGCGACGAGGCCGCATCGACCACCACACCGACGCCGTAGCGCCGCTGGAAATGCACGTAGCGGTCGAGGTCGATCGCGTTGCCGAAGGTCGCATAGGGCACGACCACGCCGATCCGCTCACCGTGTCGCTGGAGCAGCCGCTCCTCTTCCAGCGCGCAGGCACCCCAATCGTCGGGATTGATATCGCAGACCAGCGGCGTCAGCCCGGCCCATGCTGCCGCCTGCGCGGTCGCGGCGAAGGTAAGCGCGGGCATCAGTGCCAGCGTGCCCTGTTTCGGGTTCAGACCGCCCGTCCGCATCCCCGACGCGTGGCGGATTGCGAGCATCAGCCCGAGCGTGGCGTTGCCGACCGCGAGGCATGCACCGTGGCCGCCGAACAGCTTTTCGGTCACCCCGGCCTCGAACGCGCGAACCTCCGGGCCGTTGTTGCTGAACACCCCCGATGCCTCGACCCGACGCAGCGCATCGAGGTGCTCGCTCAGCCGCGGCGGGTTCGGCGCGATCAGGGGGAGGCGTTTCATCGGCGATCCGGTCTGTTGTGCGACAGATCTATGACCCACCGCCTCCTAAGAACCAGTTACGCGAGCAAACGCCAATATATGCAAGATAGTCATTTCCTTACATCACCCCGGATCGCGTCCGGGGTGATGCAGGACTTTCAGCGTACCAGTGGCAAGCTGATATAGCTTTCATCGGGGCCCGCAACGGTGATCTTCTGCGTCGCCTTCACGTAATCCTTGGGCTGCGCGAAGAAGATGTTCGGGACAAAGGTCTGCGGGTTACGATCGTAGAGTGGGAACCAGCTCGACTGCACCTGCACCATGATCTTGTGCCCCGGCAGGAACACATGGTTGGTGGTCGGCAACGCGAACTTGTACTTGAGCGGTACGTTCGCCGCGATCGGCTTGGCGACGGCCAGATCCTCGCGGTAGCGCCCGCGGAAGATGTCCATCGCGATGGACAATTGATACCCCGCCATCGCCTTGTCACCGGGATAGACGTCTGGATACACGTCGATCAGCTTCACCACCCAGTCGCTGTCGGTGCCGCTGGTCGCCGCGGTCAGGTTCACTTCCGGAACGCCGGCGATCGTCGTCGGTGTGGTCAGCGCGTCGGTGGTGAAGGTCAGCACGTCGGGACGGCCGGAGACCGCGCGCTGATCGTCGACGAGCCACTGTTTCCAGGTCGATCCGCTCGCATAGGTCGGCAGCGTCGGGCGCACGCGGTAGCTGACGGGCGCGGCCGGGTCGGAGATATAGTCCGCCGTCGTCGCCGCGCCGCCGGTGGCCTGGAAGCCGAGCGCGCCGCCCGGCTTGAGGTAGAGCGGCGTGCCCGCCGTGGAAGCGGCTGGCCAGCTCTGGAGCTTCTGCCACTCGTTGCGGCCCGACTGGAACATCGTCACCGGCGCGACGTCCATCGCCGGCTGGTCGGTCTTCAGATAATGCGCGAGGAACGGCGCGAGCACGTGCCAGCGCCACCATTTGGCGGTGTCGGCATCCCATTTGATCGCACTCAGTGCGCTGCCGTCGCGCACCTCCTGGCCGTGATACCAAGGCCCCATCGACAGATAGACCATGTCGTTGGCGGTGTCCTTGGGCTCCAGCGCGCGATAGACCGCGGGTGCACCGTAGATGTCCTCCTGATCCCACAGGCCGCCGACGATCAGCGTCGGGACCTTTAGCGGCTGGCCGGCAAGCACGGTGTCCATCGCCTGCGTCGACCAGAACGAGTCATAGGCGGGATGCTGCGTGATCTTGCGCCAGAAGCCGAGCTGTTCGAGCCCCTGCGCCTTACCGATCGCACCCGCCGAGCCGCCCTTGAGGTAATAGTCGTAGTCGTCGGCGGTGTCGGTGATCCACGGCGTGCCCGCATCCTTGGTCGCTTCCTGGCCGAGGACGTAGGGCATCATACCCTCGCGGAACGCGCCGTTGTGAAACCAGTCGTCGCCGCGCCAGCCGTCGACCATCGGGTTCATCGGCACCGAGACCTTCAGCGCCGGATGCGGGTTGATCAGCGCCATCAGCGGCAGGAAGCCGTCATAGCTTATCCCGCTGATACCGACGCGCCCGTTCGATTCGGGGACGTGCTTCACCAGCCAGTCGATCGTGTCGTAGGTGTCGGTCGAATCGTCGGTCTTGGTCGGGTTCTGCGCCGTGCCGGCGCGCGCCGGGTTCATCATGTAGATGCCCTGTGATCCGTGCATCCCGCGGACGTCCTGGATCACGCGGATATAGCCCGCCGCGGCGATCACGTCGGCCGCGCCGTCGCCGTTCTGCAGAATTCCCGCATAGGTGCCGCTGTCGACCTTGGTTTGGCCGTCGGCATCATAGGGTGTGCGCGTCATCAGGATGCCCGCGTCCTTCGCGCCCTTGGGCACGATGATGACGGTGTGCAGCTTCACCCCGTCGCGCATCGGGATCTCGACGACTTTGCGAACGTAATCGTAGCCGACGTCGCGCGGTGCCATCTTGGCGGGGCGCTCGTCGTAATTCTGTGCGGTCGCGGGATTGGTTGTAGCGACGGCAAGCGTAGCAAGCGCGCAGGCTGTGAGCAGACGGGTCATCGATTTCATGTTCTTCTTCCTTCCCTCCCGGACCAAAAAAGAAAAAGGCTCGCCTTTCCGTGCGGAAATACGAGCCCCTCCCATAATGTAGCTCAGACCGCAGCGTGCCGCAGACCGTCGTCCCAGCGAAAGCTGGGGTCTTTCGCTTGGCGGGTGCCGGTGGCCTCTCTGCGAGATCCCAGCTTTCGCTGGGATGACGGTTGTGGGATTGGGGGCATCGCAGGGCGTAAGGCGGTCACGGTCGTCAGGCTTGACCGTTACGCGGTCCGCGTACCGGTCAGCGGGAAGCTGCCGAACGCGCCGGCTGCGACGCTGCCCTTGAGGACGTCATCCTCGACGGTCGCCTTGCAGTCGAGCGTCATTGGCATCGGCACGGTCATGCTCTGCTTCCAGGTGATCGTGTCGCCATCGACCTCGCCGGTGACATCCATGCCGCCCATCGCGCCCGACACCGCACCGGTGAAGGTGCTGCCGGCTCTGTTGACGGTCAGCGTCATCTTCTGGTCGCCCAACGGCGATTTGACCACGCAATCCCAGCTGCCATCGACGTTTGCCATTATTCTCTCTCCTGAAGCACCGCCCGGAACGCCCGGGCTCTGCAATTATTTGGCGCCGGCAACCGACGCCGCGGGGATGACCTCGACCGGCAAACCGATGCTGTCAAGCTGCGGTCGCACCGTCTTCGCATCGCCGACCACGACCCAGATCGTCTTCTTCGGATCGAGCGCCTGCTGGATCGCAGTGTTGAGTTGCGGCAGGTTAAGTCCCTGGTATCGCTGCGTGATCGTCGCGTAGTAATCGTCGGGCCGCTTCAGCAGGTCGTTCTGCTGCATTGCGCTGAGCACCGCGTCGGACGTCTCGAAATTGCCCGACAGCGAACGGATCGCGCCGTTGATCGCACGGTCGAACTCGACCTGCGTCATCGGCTCCTTGCCGAGGAACGCGCCGATGTCGCCGCGCAGTGCCGCGATCGAGGGGCCGGTCTGGTCCGCCTGCACCGGCGCCGACAGGACATAGGGCGCGGCCTGCTCGTTCTGCTGGAAGCGCCCCGACACGCCGTACGACCAATGCCTGGTCTCGCGCAGGTCCATGTTGACGCGACCGAGGAAGCTGCCGCCGAGCGCATCGTTTGCGGTCGCGATCGGCAGCAGGTCCTGCGTGCCCTTGAGCCCGGTCGGCACGCCGGCGACGATCAGCGACTGCGGGCTGTCCGGCCGGTCGATCAACACGATCTTCGGCGCGGACGGCGTTACGGTCGCAGGAAAAGCCTTCACGCCGGGCGCGCCGGTGGGACGCCACGACCCGAACCGCGCATCGAGCGCCGCCTTCACCTCGGCGAGCGGACGATCGCTAACGACGAAGATCTTCGCCTTGTCGGGCCGCAGCCACGCCTGCTGGAACGCGACCAGATCGGCACGCGTCAGCGCCGCCACCGCCTTCGGATCGCCGCTGCCCTGCGCCTTGGCATAGGGCGAGGTCGGCCCGAGCAGCTTCGGCAGCACGCGCGTCGCCAACCCCTGCGGGCTGGTCAGCTCCTGTGCGATCTGCGCCAATTGCTGGTTCTTGACGCGCGCGACCTCGGCATCGGCGAACGCCGGATTCTGCGCAATGTCCGCGAACAGGTCGACCGCCGGCGCCATGTTCGCACTCGGCACCTGGAGCGACAGGAAGGTCCGATCGTTCGATGCGCCCGAACCGATATCCGCACCCAGACGCTCCTTGGCTTCCGCCAGCGCGAGCGAATCACGCGTCGCGGTGCCCTCGTCCATCATCGACAGCGTCAGCTTCTGCGTGCCGAGCTTGGTGGGCACGTCGGCCGCGACGCCGGCATCAAAGCTCAGCACCGCCTGCGTCACCGGCACCGCGTCGCGCTGCGCGTAGACCAGCTCGATACCGTTGCTCAGACGGGTGCGCTCGACCTTCGGGAAGCTCAGGCCCGCCACTTTACCGACCGCCGGCAAGGCGCCACGCGTGCCCTTTGGCGGCGCTTCGGGCGCGGGCACCACATCGGCCTTGGGCGGCACGACCGCATTGGCATAGGCATCGCGCGCGCCGGGCACGACGGTCAGCGAATAGGCGGGACGCGACAGCCACTTCGCCGCCGCCGCGCGCACGCTAGCGGGCGTCTCGGCCGCGAGCTGGAGCAGCTGTTTCTTGTAGAAGCCGGGATCGTTCGAATACAGCGCGCCTTCGGCAAGAGTCACCGCCTTGCCGCCGAACCCGCCGACCGATTCAAGCCCCTCCATCTTGCGCGCCGCCGTCGTTGTCGCGACGCGGCTGACCTCGTCGGCGGCCGGGCCGTTCTTGAGGAAGTCCGCGAGGATCTCGTCGATCCTCTTGGTCACCAGCGCAGGGTCGACGCCCTCGCGGACGATCGCCTGGATCTCGAACATGCCGAGCTGGCTGAAGCTGCTGTTCTCGGCGGAAATCCGCGTGACCAGCTTCTCCTTCTTGACCAGCGCGGTATCGAACCGGCTGCTGGCGAGACCGCCGAGGACGCCCGCCGCGACGTCCAGCGCGGTGCCGTCCTTGTCGTTCAGGCCGGGTACCACCCAGTTGCGGCTGATCATCACCGCGGCGACGCGGTCCTTGATCGTCTCGCTGACCGGCGCGGGCAGGGTCGGGATCGGCGCGGGCGGGACGATGCTCTCGGGGCCCTTGGGGATGCCGCCGAAATACTTCTCCGCGAGCCGCTTGGCGGTCGCCGCATCGACGTCGCCGGCGAGCACTAGTACCGCGTTGTTCGGGCCGTAATGATCCTTGAACCAGTCCTTCACGGTCTGCAGCGACGCCGCATCGAGATCCGCCATCGAGCCGATCGTGGTGTGGCCGTAAGGGTGATCCACCGAGAACAGCCCTTCGGTGATCTTGTACTGGGTCAGGCCGTAGGGCTGGTTGTCGCCCTGGCGCTTTTCGTTCTGGACGACGCCGCGCTGCTCGTCGAGCACGCCCTGCGTGATCGCGCCGGTCAGATAACCCATCCGGTCGGATTCGAGGAACAGCGCGCGGTCGAGCGCCGCGGTCGGCACCGTCTCGAAATAATTGGTGCGATCGAAATAGGTGGTGCCGTTGAAGTCGGTGGCGCCGACCTGTTTCAACGGCTCGAAGAAATCGCCGGGTGCGTTCTCGGAGCCGTTGAACATCAGATGCTCGAACAGATGCGCGAAGCCGGTCTTGCCCTTCGGCTCGAACTTCGACCCGACGTTATACCAGACGCTGACCGCCACGACGGGCGCCTTGCGATCGGTATGGACGACAACGCGCAGGCCGTTCTTCAGCGTGAACTGCTGGTACGGAATATCAACCGACTTGACCAAATCGGCGACCGGAGCAGGGCGCGCTGCGGGCGTCTGCTGCTGCTGCGCCTGTGCGGCGGGAACCAGGAAGGCCGCGAGCGATACGCCGGCCAGAACGGTAAATTTCGACATCATGTGCAAGCGCCACCCCGGTTCGTCTGTTACAGGCAACATACGCACGCCGATCCCGACGGCAACAAGGATCGCGAAATCAATCGGTAACGGGCCGATCGGGTAGCTCCGCAGCAACCGCTTCGCTATCCAGCGGCATGAGCGAAGCGCCATCGAGCAGAACACAGCGCCTGAAGCGCGTCCTCACCCGGCGTAGCGGCCTCGCGGTGGGAACAGCCACCACTATCGTGTCGCACTACCCTGTTTCGACTGTCGCGATCGTACCACACAGGCGCGACAGATGATCCGCCCCGAGATTTCGGCGCGTCAGATCGGCATGCAGGATCAGCCGCTCGCGATCATCGATGGTTTTCATCCTGATCCCGATGCGCTGCGTACCCATGCCGCCACGCATGCGTTCGAGCAGGGTCGCAACCATTATCCCGGGCTGCGCGCGCCGCTGCCGGCGGGTTATCTGGCTGCGATCCGACCCGCGCTGACGGCGGTGTTGTCAGGAATATTCTATCACAATGCCGGGTTCGCGACGATCGACGCGAGCTATGCGATGGTGACCATACCGGCCGATCGACTCACGCTGGCGCAGCAGCTGCCGCATGTCGATGCGGTCGATCCTGGTCGCATCGCGCTGGTGCACTATCTCAGTCCCGAACGGCGCGACGGAACTGCATTCTATCGACACCGTGCGACGGGTACCGAAACGGTCGATGCCGCGCACGCACCGGACTATTTTGCGCGCCTCAACGCCGAGCTGGCGCGCGACGGCCTGCCCGAGCCATCCTATATCGCCGGCTCGACCCCCTTGTTCGAGCAGATCGCGCAGGTCGAGGCTCGCTATAACCGGGCCGTGATCTATCGCAGCGCATCGCTGCACAGTGGCGTGATCGCACCGGACACCGTGCTGAGCGAGGATCCGCTGCAAGGACGCCTGACGATCACTGCGTTCCTGTTGCTCGACTAAAGCGGGGTCGCCGGACGCCACTCGGCGCCGGGCGGATCACCTGCGTGTTCGACGCGACGCGCCACCGCTTCATCGCGACGTGCCACCGGAATAGCGCCGTTTAAGTCGACTTTAGCATATTTTACGGCAGAGGACTGTCATCCGTGCACTGTGCGGCGATCCTGGTCGGCGATTCCTTGTCGGCGCCCCGGTTCGACGACCTCCTCGACTACCCCTTCAACCATCAAGGCAGCGCGCGTGTTTCTACGGGACGATCAGCGGTATGAACTGGCCGGCGTCGCGGTGACGCGGGGCCCTGTCTTGCGCATGCCGTCATCGGCAACACTGACGCCGCGCGAGTCGCCCGTCGACATTTTGCGCGGTGCGGCAACACGGATCGACTGGGTTCCGGACCTGGGCGCGCGGATCGGCAGCCTCGACTGGTGGCGCGGGTTGGCGACGTGCACGGCATTGTGCGCAGCAAGCTGGGCGTTGTCGCCGGGGATCAAACCGCTGGTCGGTGCGGTGCCGCCACCGCTTGCCGGCGCGGAATGGGACGAGGCCCGCGCACAGGGCATTACCGCGATCGGTCAGGGGGCAGCGACCGGCCGGCGAATGGCCGCCAACGACCTTGTCGCACCGCTTGCCGAGGTCCCCGAACGGCCGACGGTCGAGCTCTCTGCGACACTCGGCCAGGGCGACCGGCTCGATCGCGTCCTGATGCGCGCGGGGGTCGGTCGTCCCGATGCCGATGCCGCCGCCGCCTTGGTCGCGCAGGCGGTACCCCTCGACGACATCGCCGCGGGAACACGCATCGCGCTGACGCTTGGTCGACGCCCTGATCGCACCGTTACCCGACCGCTCGAAGCGCTCGACTTCCGCGCCCGGTTCGATCTGGGGCTGGCCCTGGCGCGCACCGCGACGGGACTGGCGATGCACCGCAAGCCGATAGCGATCGACGCGACGCCACTGCGGATCCAGGGGCTCGTCGGATCGAGCCTGTACCGATCGATGCGCGCCGCCGGGGTGCCGGCAAAGGCGGTCGAATCGTACATCAAGGCTATTGCGACTCGTGTATCGATCGGTCGCGACGTCGACCCGGCGGACAGTTTCGACCTGATAATCCAGCGCCAGCGCGCTGCGACCGGGGAGACGCGGATCGGCGACCTGCTGTTCGCCGGGATCGATCAGGGGCGACACAAGGTGCAACTCGTCCGCTTCGGGCCGGGCGGCGCCGATGCCGACGCCGACGCCGGTGGCGAGGGTGATGCCGGCGCCCCGCCGCGGACCGATGGCTGGTTCGACGCGAACGGCCAGACCGAGCGGCGCGCCGTGTCCGGCTTGCCCGTATCGGGGCGCATCACCTCGAACTTCGGCTTGCGAATGCATCCGCTGCTGGGCTTCACCCGCATGCACAAGGGCCTCGACATCGGCGCGCCCTATGGTGCGCCGATCCATGCCATGACCGACGGCATCGTCGCGTTCGCGGGACGGACCGGCGGCTATGGTAACTTCGTAAAGCTGATGCATGGCGGCGGCACGGCAAGCGGCTATGGTCATATGAGCCGGATCGCAGTGTCGTCAGGCACACGCGTGCGGCAGGGACAAGTCATCGGCTATGTCGGATCGACGGGCATGTCGACCGGGCCGCATCTCCATTGGGAGGTATGGAAAAACGGCGCCGCGATCAATCCGCGCAGCGTGTCGTTCGCCAGCGTCGCGCAACTGTCGGGCGCAAGCCTGCGCGCGTTCCGGGCGAAGGTGGCGGCGCTGCTAGCGGTGCGGACGGGGACCTGACGGCAACCCGTCAATCCTACCCCGCCAGAGGAGATGCCGCCGACAGTGGCGGAGGGGCGGATACGAAACACGGGGTCGTGCTTGCCACCCCCTCCGTCTGCCACGCGCCAGCCATCTCCCCCTGGCGGGGGAGTATCCGCAAATCGCGCCTAAGCTTTGCCCGCCATCTTCGCCTTGAGATCCGCGAACGCGTTGGCGGGGCGAAACTCGTCCTCGCTGATCACCCCCGCTGCCGCCAGCGCCGCCGCCGCATTGGGTCCGCGCGGGAACGGATCGATCGCCAGTGCCAGCGTGTCGGCCGCCGCTTCGCCCAGATCGATCGCGCCCCCCTCGATCGCCACCGTGTCGAGCGCATCGTCGGACAGTTCGACCTCGTCGCCTTCCGCCACCAGCTGTTCCACGAACAGCAGCGCGACCGGTTCGTCGATCCTGGTATCAAGCGGCTCGTCGGTAACCGAGCACGCCTGCACCGCAGCCCCGGTGACGCGCCCCTTCACGACGATGCCGCTGTCGGTCCGCTTGATCCCGAACCGTGCCTCGAGTCGCGCGATCGATACCATCGCGAAGCGCTTCGCCAGCGCGGCACGCTCGTCCTCGTTGGCGACGATCTCGACGATCCGCTCACGCTCGCCGATCGTGTCGAGGCGTTCGGGGCGGCTGAATTCAGCCTTGTTCATACCAGGCGTCACGGTAGCTCTCCTGCGAGCAGTTTCATCATTGGCGTATTTTCTAGCGCGGCATGAAACGCCATCAGCGACGTCCGCACATGCGCCAGCGCGGCATCGGCCGGCGCCACCCCTCGATATAGGTTTCGCAGCAGCGCTGGCGTAATATCTCCAGCCGCCAGTCCATCACGGTATGCGCCGAGTCGACCGCCGAGCATGCTCATCATCTTGCCGATATGCTTGCCGACGATGATGTCGCCGATCCCGATTTCACGCAATTGGCCGTCCATGTCGTCGACAAAGCGTTCGGCAAGGCGCGCCGCGGGCTCGCCACCGGCGGGTTCCGCCTCGAGCCGTAGCATGACGACCGCAAGCAGAGTCGCGATCATGTCGAACCGGCCGTCGACGGTGTCCGGCACCGCACCGTCCCGATACCAATGCTCGGCACGCGCCCGCGTCACGACCGCGGTATACAGCGGCAGCGCTTCGTCCGGCTTCTCGCCGAGCAGTCTTCCCAACCAGCTCAATCCGTCGTCCTTCGCCCATCGACCGCGCACCGACTTGTTTGCCCGCGCATCCTCGCATATCGAGGCGATCGGCGGCCGATGCAATCGCATCGCAACCGTCACGTGTTTTCGCGTGCCCCGGTTGGGAGTTTATATGAGCGTGTTTTCCGCCCGTACGGGTCTCGCCGCCGCGCTTGCGGTCGTTACGCTTGCCAGCGCGGGCTGCACCCAGTTGCGCTCGCATCAGGGGTATGTCGTCGACACCGACCTGGTCAACTCGGTCCAGCCCGGCGTGGATAACCGTCAGTCGGTGCTCCAGACGCTCGGCAAGCCGACGCTCGCGGGTCAGTTCGACCAGGGAGATTGGTATTATCTCGCACGCGACAGCCGCAACCTGGCGTTCCGCAATCCGCGGCCCAACGCGCAGATCACGCTGCAGATCAGCTTCGACCAGAAGGGGACCGTCACCGCGATCCGTCGCGGCGGGCTCGATCAGGTTGCCTCGGTCAAGCCGTACGGCAAGACCACGCCGACGCTGGGTCGCGAACGCGGCTTCTTCCAGGATCTGTTCGGAAACATCGGTACGGTCGGCGCCGCGGGTGCCGGCGGCGGCGGTGGCAATGGCGGCAACACCGGCGGCGGTGGGCGCGATCGTCCGTAATCAAGGCTGAGTCCCACCGGTTTGGCCGTACCGCCTGCTACGCATCGGTACGGCCGGGCCGGGAGTGGATCGGCGCCGATCCCGAAAGGGGGGTGGGATCGCGGACGTAACGCCTCGCGATGACGATGGTTCGCAGGCCCCGCCCAAACCTGCATATTTTTGGTGACTCAGCGCCATCACTTGCGCCGCGGAGACCGCCAAACATCCGTTTCGGATCGGACTGAATCCGAAACGGACATATGCTGCTGTACCTCGTCGTCGGGGGTACGCCATGCTCGAGTCGTTCTGGATCATCGACGGCTTGGCGCGGGAAAGTTTGCTGTTTGCCGGAGTCGGGCTTTTTCTTGGCGGCATCGACGACCTGCTGGTCGATCTCGTTTTCATCGTCCGTCGGATCCGGCATGGCGCGCGTCCCCGGCTGACGCTCGCGACTCTGCCGCCGCCACGATGCATCGGCGCGATCGCAGTGTTCGTAGCGGCATGGGACGAGGTGTCGGTAATCGGCGGCATGTTGTCGACCGCGCTGGATCGCTATCGCCATGACGATTACCGGATCTATGTCGGTGTCTATCCGAATGATCGGGGCACGATCGATGCCGTTGCCGCGATCGCCGAGCATGATGCCCGCGTCAGGATCGTGATCGGGCCGCGCGACGGTCCCACGACCAAGGCGGATTGCCTCAATACGGTGTGGCATGCGCTCGGCCGCGACGATGCCCGTGAGCACCGGCATACCAAGGCGATCGTGCTGCACGACGCCGAGGATGTCGTGCATCCGCAGGAACTGCGTGTCTTCGATTGCCTGATCGATCGGTACGATGTCGTGCAATTGCCGGTCCTCCCGCTCGTCCATCACGGTGCTCGGCTGGTGTCGGGACACTATGCCGACGAGTTTGCCGAGTCGCACGCGAAGCAGATCGTCGTCAGGACCGCTTTGGGGGCGGGAATGCCGCTAGCCGGCACCGGCTGCGCGATCGCACCCGACATGCTTGCCAGGATCGCGTTCGCGCGCGGCGGCAATCCGTTCGACGCGACCAGTCTAACCGAGGATTATGAACTTGGCTTGCGGCTGGCGGAGCTTGGCGCGCGCTGTATCTTTGCGCGGGTAGCAGCGGACGATGTCGGTGCAGTCGTCGCCGTGCGCGCCTATTTCCCCGGTACGATCCGCGAGTCGGTCCGCCAGAAAACACGGTGGATGAACGGCATCGCGCTAGCCGGTTGGGATCGGACCGGCTGGGCGAGGCCCCGCGCCTTTGCCGACCACTGGATGCGGATGCGTGATCGGCGGGCACCGCTCGCCGTCGTCATTCTCGCGGTCGCCTATGTCGGGATGCTGGCTTGGGCATTGTCGATGGCGGCGCATCACTTTGCGGGCCAGGCAATGCCAGCGCTCGACCGGTCCCATCCGATCGCGCTCTGGCTGTTCATCGCCAACGCCGTCCTGCTGGCGTGGCGGCTGGGATCACGGATGGTGTTTACGGGTCGCAGCTACGGCGTTGGCGAAGCCTTTTGGGCGCTTCCCCGCTTCATCGTCGGCAACTGCGTCTCGTTGCTCGTCGCGCCCTGCGCGGTGGCGCGCTACATCGCCATGCTGCGGGGCGCAGCGCCGGTGTGGGACAAGACCCGTCATGAATTTCCCGACGCCCCCGCAGCGTCGATCAGCGCATGCCACGGGTTCGGACCGAGCGTTCCAGCACCGGGATGACCGGCGGGCGGCCGTTGCGATTCCTTGCGCTGACGCTGGGTGGCTGGGTGTTGGTCAGGATTGCGGTACTGTTGTCTGAGATCGAGCCCCGTCAACCCTTGCCCATCCGCCCAACCTTAACGAAGATACTGGTACCGCCCGCCGCCGCGACGGTATTTCCCGCCGCCGCGACGGTATTTCCCGCCGCCGCCGTATTCCCCGGTCCGCGCCAGATCGCATTCGTCATCCCGCCGTTGAGCGATACCGTCGTGACGCCCGCCCCGCCCGCCATCGTTTTCCGGGCAAAACCGCGCAAGGATGTCGCGCTGCCCCCCAGGGTATCCGGCGCGCCGGAAACCTGGTCGCTGGACCACATCGCCGCCCAGTCTTTCGGGCAGCAACCTCCCGGCCGAACCGACGCACCGCCTTTCCTGTTAGCGCCGTTCGTGGTTCGCGGCGCGAGTCGGCTGAACGGTAGTGCATGGCTGCTGGTACGCGGGGGCCCGGCCGGTACCGTCTCCGGCGGCCAGCTCGGCGCTTCGCAGGCGGGGCTGCGGATAACCTACGCGATCGACGCTGCCCGCCGGTTCGCACTGTCGGCCCGGGTCGCCGCCCCGCTCGAGGGCCGCGGACGCGAAGCCGCGGTTGGAATCGAGTGGCAACCGACGAGGATGCCGATCCGCCTGATCGTCGAGCACCGTTTCGTTCTCGATGGTGGCCGCAACGGACCGACGATCGGCGTGCTCGGCGGCTATGGTCCTGCCGATATCGTCCCCGGTGTCCGTCTTGAAACATACGGGCAGGCCGGTGCGATCGCCCGCGACGGGCTCCAGACGTTCGTCGATGCCTCGGCTCGGCTGACCCATCCGCTCGGCACCGTCGCGACGGCCCGTCTCGATATCGGCATCGGCACATGGGCGAGCGCGCAACGGGCTGCCGAACGTTTCGACATCGGACCATCGGTCGTCGCCACGCTGCCGATCGCGCATAAATCGCTCCGCCTGACGCTCGACTGGCGCGAGCGGATCGCGGGCGGCGCGCGTCCCGGCTCGGGACCGGCGCTGTCGATCGGCAGCGACTTCTGATCCCGTGTCCAAACACCGGGATCGGTGCTCAGTCCAGCCTAGCCCCGCGCGCGCAATCCGGTGTAACGCTGCTAACGTGGATCTGTATCTCCCCGTCGCCAACCTGTCGGTCAACGCGCTGGTCATCATCCTGCTCGGCGGGGGCGTCGGGCTGTTGTCGGGCATGTTCGGGGTGGGTGGCGGGTTCCTGACGACGCCGCTGCTGATCGTCTACGGCATCCCGCCGACCGTCGCCGCCGCCTCGTCCGCAAGCCAGGTGACCGGCGCGAGCGTGTCCGGCGTGTTCGCGCATTTTCGGCGCAAGGGCGTCGATACCAAGATGGGCGGGGTGCTGGTCGCAGGCGGTATCCTCGGTTCATTCTTCGGTGCGTGGCTGTTCCGGCTGCTCCAGCAAAGCGGGCAGATCGATACGGTGATCGCGATCGTCTACGTTCTCATGCTCGGCTCGATCGGCGGCCTGATGGCGAAGGAGTCGATTGGCACGATCGGGCGGGCGCGCACCGGGCGTCCGCCCAAGGCGCGCAAACGCCGCCATCACCCGCTCGTCGCCGCGCTGCCGCTCCGCACGCGGTTCTACGCCTCGGGGCTCTACATCTCACCGCTTGCGCCGCTGTTGCTCGGCTTCTTCACCGGCATCCTTACCATTCTCCTCGGGATCGGCGGCGGCTTCATCCTCGTGCCCGCGATGATCTACCTGCTCGGCATGGCGACCTCCGTCGTGGTCGGCACCTCCTTGTTTCAGACGCTGTTCGTGACCGCGGTCGCGACGATGGTCCATGCGACGACCACCAAAGCGGTCGACATCGTCCTCGCCGGGCTGTTGCTGCTCGGCTCAGTGGTCGGCGCACAGATCGGCGCGCGGTTTGCGAGCAAGTTCCGCCCCGAATATCTCCGCCTCGCGCTTGCGGTGATGGTGCTGCTGGTCGGCGCGCGCATCCTGCTCGGGCTGGTCTGGCGGCCCGAGGAGATCTTCTCGGTCACGCTGTCTTGAGAAAGTGGCCAATTCTGGCGTTCGCGCCGCTGCTGATGGCGCAGGCGAAGCCCGTGCTCGTCCCGGACGTATCGCAGCGCAATATCGAGATCGCCTACAGCTTCACCGGCGCAGAACTCCTCCTGTTCGGGGCGATTCTCTATCCCGGTGGCCGCCTGCCAACCGGCGAGCAACCGACCGACGTCGTCGTCGTCGTGAAGGGGCCGACCCAGTCGATCCTGATGCGCGAGAAGGAGAAGGTCGCCGGAATCTGGGTCAACGCGTCAAGGCTGCGCTACCGGTCCGCACCGAGCTTCTACGCGATCGCCTCATCCAAGCCGATCGACCGCCTCGTCGATGACCGGACGCGCGCGATCTACGAACTTGGGCTCGACAGCCTGCAATTGTCGCCCGCCTCCAGCGCCCCCGCCGATACGCAGGACCGCTTCCAGAAGGGCCTCGTCGACCTGAAACGACGTGCCGGCCTCTATTACGAGGCGCCACGGGCGGTCGAGATCACCGACGGCGTGCTATACCGGGCGCGCGTCTCGATCCCGGCGCGCGTACCGGTCGGCCGCTTCACCGCGGAGACGTTCCTGATCCGCGACGGACGCGTGCTGGCAGCCGCCGTGCGCGACATCGACATCCGCAAATCCGGCTTCGAACGCTTCGTCGCTCGCGCCGCGGATCGCTCGTCGGTCGTCTATGGTCTGGTCGCGGTTGCCCTCTCGGTCTTTCTTGGTTGGGCGGCGGGCTGGATCGCGCGAAGGGTTTAGCGTTCCTTCACCATCCTCACCGGATGTTTACGGTCTTGCGTGCAAGACATTGGGTAAATGACTGGGGATCTTGCCAGAATGAGTGAAATGCCGGGACCCGATGCCTTCCTGCGCGCGCCATCGCCGACCAGTGGTTCCGTCGGCATGGTACCGCCTGCCCCGATCGGCGTCGTCTTCGCGATCGCTGGATCGAGCAGCCGTGTGTTGCTCGACCGCGCGTCGATCGGTGCGCTGTGCGACGATCGCGACCCCGTTGTCGCGGCCGCAGGTCAGGTCGGCGGTCAGGTGAAGATGCGCGTTGGCACGACGTGGCTGGTCGCCAACATCCGGTCGCTCAAGCTCGAAGACAATGCCGGCACCTGCATCGCCGCCGACATCGACTTTCTCGGTGAGGGCGACGAGGAACGCCTGACCGGCAAGCTCTATCGGTTCCGTCGCGGTGTGACGCGGTATCCGATGCCCGGCGCCGAGGTGTACCCGATCACCACGTCGGACCTGCAACAGGTCTATGCCGCCGAGGATCGCGCCAACATCACCGTCGGCACGGTGTATCCGACCAGCGACATCCCCGCCGCGCTCTATGTCGACGCGATGCTCGGCAAGCATTTCGCGCTTGTCGGATCGACCGGTACCGGCAAGTCGACCAGTGCCGCCTTGATCCTCCACCGAATCTGCGAACTCGCGCCGCAGGGCCATATCGTGATGATCGATCCGCATGGCGAATATGCGGCTGCGTTCAAATCGAACGGTGCGCTGTACGACGTCTCGAATTTGCAAATGCCCTATTGGCTGATGAACTTCGAGGAGCATTGCGAGGTTTTCCTCACCAGCAGCGGGTCCGCGCGGCAGTTCGATGCGGACATCCTCGCCAAATGCCTGCTCGCCGCCAAAGCCAAGAGCCGTCTCGGTCAGGAGATCGCCAAGCTGACGGTCGATGCGCCCATTCCCTATCTGCTCAGCGACCTGACGACGATCATCAGCGCTGAAATGGGCAAGATGGACCGCGCCGGCGACACCGCGCCGTATCTACGCCTGAAAACCAAGATCGACGAGATCAAGGCGGACCCGCGCTATGGCTTCATGTTCTCGGGGATGCTCGTCGCGGACACGATGGCGAGTTTCCTAAGCCGGATCTTCCGCCTGCCCGGCGACGGCAAGCCGATCTCGATCATCGACGTCTCGGGTGTGCCGTCGGACATCACGTCCGTGGTGGTCGCGGTCCTTGCGCGGATGACGTTCGACTTTGCGATCTGGTCGCGCAACGAACCGCAGCGCCCGATCCTGCTCGTCTGCGAAGAGGCGCATCGCTACATCCCCGCCGGCCAGGAGACGAGCAGTGCGGTCGGTCGCATCCTCGGCCGGATCGCGAAGGAAGGCCGTAAGTACGGCGTGTCGCTCGGCCTCATCACGCAGCGCCCGTCGGATCTGGCGGAAGGCGTGCTGTCGCAGTGCGGCACGATCATCGCGATGCGCCTCAACAACGACCGCGATCAGGCGTTCGTCCGCGCGGCGATGCCCGAAGGCGCGCGCGGCTTCCTGGATTCGATTCCGGCGTTGCGCAATCGCGAGTGCATCATCTGCGGCGAAGGCGTGACGATCCCGATCCGCGTGAGCTTCGACGGGCTTGAGGAATCAAAACGTCCGGCGTCGGGCGACCCACTCTTTTCCGAACTCTGGCGCGACGTCGGCGGTGAAGACCAGATCATCGGCAGGACGATTCAGCGCTGGCGGGCACAAGGCAAATAGACCGCCGGTTTCAGCCCCGCGTGGTCAATCCGCGTCGGGGCCTAAAGTCGGATCGAGATCGCGGGGGCGAATGAAGCGGGTCAGGCGGGCGGTGGCCGTCGTGATATCCGCCCAATCCCCTTCAAACTGGAGCTCGGCGATGCTGGCGGTCGGATATTTGTCCTCGACCGCATCGCGCAGCGGGTCGGCCCCGTCCGCCACCAGCATCAGGACGAGATCTTCCAACCCCGGATTATGCCCGATCAATAGCGCGCTCTCGGCTTCGGCCGGAAAGCCGTGCACCACGTCGAGCAACGTCGCTGCCGACGCAAGATACACGCGACGGTCCAGCGTCGGCGCGATCGTCCGACCATAGCCCGATTCGATCTGCTCCAGCGTTTCCGACACGCGCACCGCGGGCGAGGCAATCGCATGATCGAACGCCAATCCCAGTGATCGCATATGCCGACCGACCATCGCCGCGGCGCGCTTACCCTTGGCGTTGAGCGGGCGGTCGAAATCGCGCGCAACCGGATCGTCCCAGCCGGACTTGGCGTGGCGCAACAGCGTCAACGTCTTCATGGCAATCCTCAAGCGGGTTGGCGGCTTTCATGCCCTACCGGGGCCCGTGAGGAAAGCCGGCTCGCGACTCGGGCCACCGCTTCTTCGAGCGTGACGCGGGCGATCGGCACGCCCGGCGGGAACGCACTGAGCAGCCGCGACGGCATTGCCGCGGACAGCATCACGAACACGCCCGAATCGTCGGCGCGGCGGATCAACCGGCCGAATGCTTGCGCGAGCCGCGCGCGGACGAGCCGGTCGTCATACGCCGAGCCTCCACCGGCCAGGCGCCGCGCCGCGTGCAGCACCGAGGGTTTCGCCCACGGGACGCCCTCCATCACCACGAGTCGCAGCGACTCACCGGGCACGTCGACGCCGTCTCGGAGTGCATCGGTGCCGAGCAGGCTCGCGCCCGGATCATCGCGAAAAATATCGACCAAGGTACCGGTATCGATAGGATCGACATGTTGCGCGTGGAGCGGCAGGCCTTCGCGCGCGAGTCGATCGGCGATGCGGCCATGCACGCCGCGCAACCGTCGGATAGCGGTGAACAGCCCGAGCGTCCCGCCGCGGCTGGCGACGATCAGTTGCGCATAGGCGTTGGCCAGCGCGCCGATGTCGCCGCGCTTCACGTCGGTGACGATTAGGACTTCGGCCTGACGCGTGTAATCGAACGGGCTCTTCGCCTCGAACCGGGCGGCGGGGCGGAGCAGATGCGGGGCGCCGGTGCGGGCTTCGGCCACCTCCCAATCGCCGCCGCCGGTCAGCGTTGCAGAGGTAACCAGTGCACCATGCGCCGGTTTCAACACGATCTCGGCGAAGGGTCGCGTCGGGTCGAGCCAGTGGCGATGCAGCCCGATATCGAATTCGCGGCCTTCGATGCGGTCGACCGCAAGCCAATCGACGAAATCGCCATCGACCGGTCCCCCGACGCGCGCGAGCAGCGACAGCCACGACGCCACCGTCTCCGCCCGCCAGCCTATCGAGGCGATTGCGCCTTCGACTCGTGCGCGGGCGGGCGCGTCCATCCAGTCGGGCGCTTCGGCGAGCACGGCTTCAAGCCGGCGGCCGAGCGTTACGAGCGGGCGGACGAGTGCGTCGAGCGCGGCGGCGGCAGGCGCCGCGGCCTCGATCAGCGTCGCGTCGGGTTCGGCCAGTTCGGTCTCCAGGCCGTACCCCGCGTCGCCCGGTTGCTCGGCTCGCGCGTAGGTAAGCCCGCGGACGGCGGCGAGCAGCGTTTCGATCGGCCCGAACGGGGCGCCTTCGCCGAGGCGTTGCAGCCAGCCGTCGGACGCCAGCGCTCCCGCCGCGGTCACCGCATCGCTGATCGCCCGCGCGCCCTGTTCGTCATAGCTGGCGAGATCGGACAGGCGTGCGGCAAGCCCCCGCCGCCGCCCGCGACCGCTCGATTCGGGGCCAAGGATCCAGCGGCGCAGTTCGATCGTCTCCGCACCGGTCAACGCGGTCGCGAACATCGAATCGGCGGCGTCGAAGATGTGATGCCCCTCGTCGAACACGTAGCGCGTCGGCCGGGTGGCGAGTTCGCGCCCCCTTGCCGCGTTGACCATCACCAGTGCGTGGTTGGCGATGACGATGTCGGCGTCGGACGAGGCGCGAGCGGCGCGCTCGATGAAGCATTTCCGGTAGTGCGGGCAGCCGGCATAGACGCACTCGCCGCGCCGGTCGGTCAGTGCAGTTGAACCATTGCGGCGAAACAGCGTCGGCAGCCAGCCGGGCAGGTCGCCGCCGACCATGTCGCCGTCCGCGCTGTACGCCGCCCAGCGCGCGACGAGGTGTGCGAGGATCGCCGCGCGGCCCGCGAACCCGCCTTGCAGCGCGTCCTCGAGGTTGAGCAGGCAGAGGTAATTCTCGCGGCCTTTGCGCGTGACGACCTTGGCTTTGCGGATCGCGGCGTCGGGATAAAGCCGCGCGGTTTCCTGCCCCAACTGCCGTTGCAGCGTCTTGGTGTAGGTCGAGATCCACACCGCGCCGCCCGCCTTTTCCGCCCAGAGCGATGCAGGAGCGAGATAGCCGAGCGTCTTGCCGATCCCGGTCCCCGCCTCGGCAAGGACGAGGTTCGGCGTGTCGCGCATCGCGCGCGGCGCGAACGCGGCGGTGGCTGCGCCGGCATAGGCGCGCTGGCCGGGGCGTTCCTCGGCACCGTGGCCGGTAAGGTCGACGAGCCGCGCCTCCGCATCGCCCGGCTCGATCGTGACCGTGCGCGGGGCGGGTCGCGGCGCGTGCTCCTCCCATTCGGGGAGCGACGAGAACAGCCAGCGTTCGTTGACCGCGGGTTTCTTCAGCCGCTCGGCGACGACCGGCGCCCACGGCCAGCGCAACCGGAACAGCGATTGCGCCGCGGTCCAGGCACCTTCGCGCTCGGGCCAGTCGCCATCGGTGAGCGCCAGCATCGCTTCGGCAGCGCGCAGCAGGAACGGCGCGACCGCGGCATCCTCGCTCGGCACATCGAGCCCGGTAACCCGCGCGATCCCCTTCGGCGTCGGCACCGCGAACTGCGCCGGGCGAAGGAAGGCATAGAGTTCGAGCAGATCGAGCCCCGACAGATCGGGATACCCGAGTCGCTGCCCGACCAGCGGCGCGTTGAGCATGACGACCGGCGTGTCGGCGGCGATCCGAATCGCCTCGCCCCGCCCGATCGGACGCGCACCCTCGACGTTCGCGATCCAGATGCCGGCGTGGCTGGCGTGGAGGGCGGGATAGCGAAGCACTCCGCAACCTTGCTGCAACGAGAACGAAAGGGCAACCTTTTGTGGAAGGGGATATGATCAGCGGTGCGCAGGACCCCGATCAGGGATGCCCCGCCCCCGCCCGTCATCCCAGCGAAAGCCGGGATATTCATGGGGCGAGTGCTGCGATACCCACGGGGATATCCCAGCTTTTGCTGGGATGACGGGAGGGGCATCGATACGCGAACTTATCGAAATTCGCCGTTACGCAACCGGTACGGTTCACATGCGTTGCGCACTTATCGATACTGGCCTTTACCTACATCAACAGGGACGATCATCATGCGGAAGTTTCTCATGGCGCTGAGCGCGCTCTCGCTCGCAATCCCGGCCGCCGCCGTGATCCCTACGGGCAAGGCCGAAGCACGCTCGAAGCGCGAATATCGCGGCCATGACCGCCGTTACCGCGCCAAGCGTTGCCGTCATTCGAGCGGCACGACTGGCCTGGTTGCAGGCGGCGTCGGTGGCGCAGTGCTCGGCAATGCGGTCGGCGGCGGGCTGCTCGGCACGCTGGCCGGCGGCGCAGCAGGTGCGCTCGGTGGCCGTGCGGTCGACCGGACGATCACTGCGAAGGATCGTTGCCGCTGATAGGCATGCGGCGGTGGGGGTGACGGATCGGAGTGCACGCGCTAGTCGCGATGTATCATGACCGACGAACTCCGCACCGCCGCCCTCGAGTCCAAAGCCTGGCCGTACGAGGAGGCACGCAAACTCCTTAAGCGGTATCCGAACGGCAAGTCGGGCGATCCGGTGCTGTTCGAGACGGGCTACGGACCGTCGGGCCTGCCACACATCGGCACGTTCAACGAAGTCCTCCGCACGACCATGGTGCGCAACGCCTTCCACGCGCTGAGCGATACGCCGACGCGGCTGATCGCGTTCTCGGACGATATGGACGGCCTGCGCAAAGTGCCGGACAACGTCCCCAACGGCGACATGCTGCGCGAGCATCTCGGCAAGCCGCTGACGCAGATCCCCGATCCGTTCGGCACGCATTCCAGCTTTGCCGCACACAACAACGCGATCCTGCGCGAATTTCTCGACCGCTATGGCTTCGACTACGAGTTCGCGTCGTCGACCGAATATTACACATCCGGGCGTTTCGACGAGGCGCTCAAGGGTGTGCTTCGCCACTTCCAGGGCATCCAGGACGTGATGCTCCCGACGCTGCGGGCCGAGCGTCGCGCGACCTATTCGCCGGTGCTGCCGATCTCGCCGACCAGCGGCATCGTGCTGCAAGTGCCGATCGAGGTGATCGATGCCGACGCAGGCCTGATCGCATTCGAAGACGACGGCCAACGGATCGAGCAGAGCGTGCTCGGCGGCAAGGCCAAGCTGCAGTGGAAGGTCGACTGGGCGATGCGCTGGGTTGCGCTCGGCGTCGATTACGAGATGGCGGGCAAGGACCTGATCGATTCGGTGACGCAGTCGTCGAAGATCGCGTGCGTGCTCGGCGGGCGCCCGCCCGAAGGCTTCAACTACGAGATGTTCCTCGACGAGAATGGCGAGAAGATCTCGAAGTCGAAGGGCAACGGGCTCAGCCTCGAGCAGTGGCTGACCTATGGCCCCGAGGAATCACTGGCGTTCTACGCGTATCGCGAGCCGAAAAAGGCGAAGTCGTTGCACATGGGCGTCATCCCGCGCGCGGTGGACGACTATTGGCAGTTCCGCGGCAATTATGCGGGCCAGGACCTGAAGCAGAAGCTCGGCAATCCGGTGCATCACATCCACGACGGCAAGCTGCCGACGGGCGAGCTGCCGGTGACGTTCGGATTGTTGCTCAACCTCGTCGGCGTGATGGGCGACGCGAGCAAGGAGCAGGTCTGGGGCTATCTGGCCAATTATGTGCCCGATGCATCGGCGGAAAAATATCCCGAGCTCGACCGTCTGATCGGCTATGCGCTGGCCTATAGCCGCGATTTCGTCGCGCCGACGCTGAAGCGCCGTGCCCCCGAGGGTGTCGAGGTCGCGGCGCTGGAGCGGCTGGACGCGGAACTGGCCGCGTTGCCCGCGGAGGCGAGCGCGGAGGATATCCAGAACATCGTCTACGAGATCGGCAAGACCGGCGGGTTCGACAACCTCCGCGACTGGTTCAAGGCGCTGTACGAGACGTTGCTCGGGTCCGAGCAGGGGCCGCGGATGGGCAGCTTCATCGCCTTGTACGGCGTCGCGAACTCACGGAAACTGATCGCGGAAGCGTTGGCTCGGTAAGGCTGCTCTGGCAGACAGATCCACCCCGGCGGAGGCCGGGCCAATTGGGATACGCGCCTAACGGAGCGCAACGTGTCGTTACTCTGACCTTTCCAATTGGGCCCCGGCCTTCGCCGGGGTGGTGTTTGAGGCATCCGATCTCGCGCGCCGGCTAGACGAAAGCAGTGGAACATATTAGCAACAAGCCCGCCTCCTCCGATTCGGAATCCGGCATGTTTCATCGACCGATCGCCCGTCATCGCCTGTTCTTCGCGATCCGCCCACCACTGCCGCTTGCGCGCCAGATTACTGCCGCAGCGGTGTGGTTCGAAACGGACGGAGACAAGCTGCGCCCCGAGCATCTCCATGTCACGATCGACATCCTCGACGACCATGACCGCGTCTCGACCGCGCTGGAACGCGATCTGAAGGCGATTGGCGACGCAGTCGAAGCCGCGCCGTTCGCGCTTCAGTTCGACACCGCGGTCGGCAGCGAACGCTCCATCGCGCTGCGTTCGCGCCACAAGAACGCCTCACTAGCCGCACTGCATCAGCGGATCGCAGTAGCACGCGAGTCGGCGGGGCTGTCCCAGCGCAAAGGCTATCAGTTCAGCCCGCACATGACGCTCGGCTACCGCGACGGCGCGCCGTTCACGCAAACCATCGCGCCGATCGGCTGGGCCGCGGACGCATTCGTACTGGTCCACAGCCATGTCGGCCGGACGCGCCACGATGTGATCGGCCGCTGGCTGCTGAACGGCGACGACGATCGGCAACTGACGCTGTTCTAAGCGCTCGAATTTGCCGAACGCGCGCGACCCGGTAGGACCCATAGGGCGATCGGTCGGTTCTTCCCCCGTGACCGCTCACCAAGGAGCAACGATGCGACTGTTCTTCGACGAGTCCCAGCGGACCCACGCACCAGTCTGGGAACTGCACAACGGCGCATTCACGGCCTATGCGGAGGCTCCCGCGCGCGTCGATGCGATCCTGCGCGCGCTCGGTCCGGTCGAGGCGCCGGAAGATCGCGGCGAGGCGCCGATCCTAGCCGTCCACCCCGCGCCATACGTCGCGTTCCTAAAGGACGCGGCGCGACTGTGGCGCGAGGCTGGACGAGACGGCGACGCGATCCCCTACACCTTCCCGATCCGTGGTCGCCGGCCGCTCGACCTCACCCGCATCGACGCGCTCATCGGCGCGCATAGCTTCGACGCGACCACGCCGATCACCCCGCAGACCTGGGCCGCCTCCTATGGCAGCGCCCAGTCCGCGCTCGCCGCGACGCATGCGGTCCTCGATGGCGACCGCGCGGCGTTCGCGCTCTGCCGCCCGCCCGGCCATCATGCCGGCGCGGATTATTGCGGCGGATATTGCCACCTCAACACCGCCGCGATCGCCGCACAGGCCGCGCGCGACGCCGGTGTCGCGCGCGTCGCGATCCTCGATATCGACTATCACCACGGCAACGGCACGCAGGATATCTTCTACACGAGAGGCGACGTGTTCTACGCCTCGGTCCATGCCGATCCGAAGACCGACTATCCCTTTTACTGGGGCCACGCAGAGGAAACCGGCGAAGCCAACGGACTTGGTACGACGCTGAACCTGCCCCTCCCGCAAGGCACGCAAATCGACGCGTTCCGGGCCGCGCAGACCACAGCGCTCGACGCGATCGCCGCGTTCGATCCCGGCCTGCTCGTCGTCAGCTTCGGCGCGGACACGTGGGAGGGCGATCCGATCTCGCATTTCAAGCTGACCACGCCCGACTACGCAGTGCTGGCCGCTGACATCGCGGCTCGCGAGTGGCCGACCGTCATCGTCATGGAGGGCGGATACGCAGTCGACGCGCTTGGCCACAACGTCGCGAGTTTCCTGCGTGGCTTCTGAAGCGCCGATTGCGCTCAGGACGCCCGCCTACCGCCGGCTCACGCTGGCCATGCTGTTCGCGGGGTTCTCGACCTTCTCGCTGCTGTATTCGGTGCAGCCATTGCTGCCGCTTTTCGCCGCGCAGTTTGGGCTGACCGCGGAGGGCGCGTCGCTCGCGGTGTCATTAGCGACCGGGCCCTTGGCGATCGGCATCCTGTTTGCCGGGTTCGTGTCCGACCGCGTCGGCCGGCGTCCGCTGATGATCGCGGCGATGTTCGCGGCGGGGGCGCTGACGCTGGCGGCGGCGGTCGTGCCGGGGTGGAGCGGGTTGCTCGTGTTGCGCTTCCTGACTGGTGTTGCGCTCGCAGGCGTGCCGGCGGTGGCGATGGCCTATGTCGCAGAGGAGGTTGATGCGGGCTCGGTCGGTGCGGCGATGGGGCTGTATATCGCGGGCAGCGCGCTCGGCGGGATGGCCGGGCGGCTGGTCGTGAGCATCGTCGCCGATCTCGAAGGCTGGCGCTGGGCGCTGGCCGCGGTCGGCATCGCCGGCCTCGCGATGGCCGAGGCGTTTCGCCGGCTCGCGCCACCCTCGCGCAATTTCACGCCGAGCGTGGGACGGCCGGGGGCGCTGCTGCGGAGTGCCGGATCGCTGTTCACCGATCGCGCAATGCCGCTGCTCTATCTCGAGGCGTTCCTGCTGATGGGCGTGTTCGTCACAATCTATAATTACGCAGGCTTCCGGTTGATGAGCCCGCCCTACGGCCTCAGCCAGGCGGCGGTCGGCGGCGTGTTCCTGCTCTACGTGCTGGGCTCGGTGAGTTCGGCGAAGTTCGGGACGCTCGCCGGACGACTCGGGCGACGGAAGGTCTTCTGGATCCCCGTCGTTCTGCTGATCGTCGGCGTCGCGCTGACCGCGATGACGCCGCTCGTGCTGGTGATCGCGGGGATCGCGGTCGTGACGGTCGGCTTCTTCGGCGCGCATTCGATCGCAAGCGCCTGGGTCGGCAGGCGCGCGCAGGGTTCGCGCGGGCAGGCGGCGGCGTTCTATCTTTTCTTCTATTATATGGGGTCGAGCGTACTGGGATCGGCCGGCGGCTTCGCCTGGACGCATGCCGGATGGCCGGGGGTGACGGCGTTCTGTTTGCTGCTCGGCGTGGCGGCGTTGGTGATCGGGCTGGTGCTGCGGACGGTGCCGCCGCTGATGGTGGAGCCTCCTGTGCCGCAGCGGATGCCGGATCCGTGACATCCCTCCATCCGTCATCCCGACCATTCCGTCATCCCAGCGAAAGCTGGGATATCATCATTTGACCCACGTCATCTGATACGGAGGAATACCCCGGCTTTCGCTGGGGTGACGGGATCTGGCGGGTTTGGTCGAAACTCGAGCAACGAGCACTCGCCCCTTCTACCGCGACGCCACGTCCGTCGCGTCGACCGGCGGCATACCCACCATTCCCTTCGCGACCGCTTCGACCCGCTCCATGACGCGGAGGACGTTGCCGCCGGACAGTTTCGCCAGATCGCCGTCGCTCCAGCCCCGCCGCGCCAGTTCCGCGAACAGCAGCGGGTAGCCGTCGACGCCCTTCATCGCGATCGGCCCGGTCCCTTGGATCCCGTCGAAGTCGCCGCCGATCCCGACATGATCGTGACCCGCGATCTTCGCGATATGCTCGACATGATCGGCGACCGTCGCGGCAGTGACCTGAGGCTCGGGATGCGCGGCGTCCCACGCCACCAGCGGCGCTGGCGATTTGGCGCCATAGACCCCTGCCGGCACGCCGACCGACTTCGCATAGGCCGAGCGCGCGACGTCCCAGGCGCGCCATTCGGCCGACAGGAACGACGGGTAGAAGTTCACCATCACCACGCCGCCGTTCGCGCCGATCGCCCGCAATAGAATGTCGGGAATGTTGCGCGGCGCGTCGGCGATCGCGCGCGCGCTGGAGTGCGAGGCGATCACCGGCGCCTTGGTCGCGGCCAAGGCCGCGGCCATCGTCGCGTCCGAGACGTGGCTGACGTCGACGATCATCCCGATCCGGTTCATCTCCGCGACCACCTGCCGCCCGAAATCGCTGAGCCCGTTGGCGCGCGGTGCGTCGGTCGAGCTGTCCGCCCAATTCAGGCTCTTGCCGTGCGTCAGCGTCATGTACGCGACGCCAAGCGCGCGATACTGACGCAGCACCGACAGCCGCCCGTCGATCTGGTGCCCGCCCTCGACGCCGATCAGCGACGCGATGCGCCCCGCCTTCTCGATCCGTCGGATATCCGCGGCAGTGGTGGCGAGTTCGAACGTCGCCGGGTTCGCGGCGACGAAACGGCGGACGATGTCGATCTCCTCCAGCGTCATCGTGACCGGGGCGGGCGCATCGGCGGGGATGTAGACCGACCAGAACTGACCGCCGACATGACCTTTGCGCAGACGAGGAATGTCGGTCTGCAACGGGTTCGGCAGCCGTGCGGTGTCGACCGAAAGATCGACCGCCTCGACCTTCGCGTCGTGCAGATCGCGGATCTCCCAGGCGAGGTCGTTATGCCCGTCGATCACCGGACTCCGCTCCAGCACGCGCTCGACGCGGCGCGATAGGGCAGCCTCGGGGCTAGCCTGCGCGGCCATCAGCAGGAATGCGGCGATCATGTCTTGGTCCCCAATAGCGTCCGCTCCATCCTGAAGGAGGTGTTCGCGTGCGACAAGCCGGCTAAGGCGCTCGCCGAACGTGAGAAGAGGGGCGGCATTGCAGACGATAACGGCCGGACCGGCGGCCAAGACGGATCGCCGCCTATCCACCGCGATAGCGATCGCGCGGCTGACCGGGATCATGGGGATCGTCTATGTCCACGCCTGGACCGGGCGGACCGCGGAAGAGCTGGCGGCGGTCGCGTTCAGTTGGCAGGCGGTTCTCCGTACCGTGCTGAGCGAGATGTTCGGGCGCAGCGCGGTGCCGCTGCTCGGCATGATCTCGGGCTGGCTGGTGGTCTCGACCGCGACGCGCCGAAGTTACGGCCCGTTCCTGCTCGGCAAGGCGCGGACGATCCTGCTCCCGATGGTCCTGTGGAATGCGATCGCGATTGTGCTGGTCGGGGCGGCGGCAACGTTCGGCGACCTGAAAGCGCCGACGCCGTCGAGTCTCGGCTGGACGCTGAACGAACTCGTGCCGCTCGTCCACGCCAACGACATCAACGTGCAGATGCCGTTCTTACGCGATCTTTTCGTGTGCATGATGCTCGCCCCGCTGCTGGTGCGGGCGTCGAGCGCGTGGCTTGCTGCGGTGGCGCTGGTGGTGGCCGTTTGGAGCGTCTCGGCGATGCACATCCCGCTACTTCTCCGGCCGCAGATCCTGCTGTTCTTCACCGCTGGGATCGCCGCGCGGCGGTTCGGTCTGGCGGAGCGCGTGGCGGGCTGGCCGGTTGCGGTGTGTGCGCTGCCATTCGTGGTGCTGATCGCGCCGAGGCTCTGGACCGCGTTGCTCGGGAACGTCTTTTTCGATGCGCATCCGCATGCGATGGCGGCGTTCGACATAGTGTTTCGATTGGCGTCGGCCGTGCTGTTCTGGCGGTTGGCTTGGGCGCTGGCGGGGAGTGGCGTCGCGGATCGGTTGCGGGCGGCGGAGCGCTACGGGTTTCTCGCGTTCTGCGATCATCTGGTGCTGTTGTGGTTGTTCGGGCCGGTGATCGGTCTGGCGACCGGCGCGTTGGGAGCAGGGCTGTATCCGGCGTATCTGCTGGTACAGCCGTTGCTGGTGCTTGGGGTTACGGTCGTTCTGGGGCGGGGGTTGATGACGGTTTCGCCGGTAGTCGCGCGGGTGCTGAGTGGGGGACGGCTGGGGCGGTAGGCTTCAGTTACTGCGTGACGGGGGACCGAGCTGGTTCACCCATTCCTGGTTGTGGACGACGGTCGAGCGGACCGGGCGGCCGGCGGCGTCGAGCCAGGGACGGTAGCGGAAGCGCAGTTCGATCAGGCGGCAGGTGGTCGCGTCGAGCACGCCGTTTCCGCTGGAGCGCGTGACCATGCAGTGCGTGACTTGGCCGTCGGTTTCGACGGTGTAGCGCACGCCGACGATCCCGCCCGCACCGATCACCGCCTCGGCATTGGGGAAATCCTTGTTCTTGAAGCGGCCCTTGAGGAGGCGGGGCGGTGTCTCGTCGCCGCCGTCGCCGTCGCCGGAGCGGCCGCTACCCGTGCCGTTCCCCTCACCACCCGCGCCTGTACCCGGTCCGGGGACTGGCGCGGCGCCGGTCGTGGCGTCGCTGCCAGGGCCGGGTTTTAGAGCAGCGATGACCGGCGGTGGCGGGACGATCGGCGGGATGATCGGTTTGGGGACGACGAGTTCGGTCGCCTTCGAGCGCAGGTTCGCAGGGGACGCTGCGCCTTCGGGGCGATGGCTTTTCGCGGGGCGGGGGACGATCTTTTCGGGCGGCGGCGGTGGTGGCGTGGGACCGACGGCGAAGGTTTTCGGTGCGTCGGGGATTGCGCCGGGGATGCTCACGCCGAGACCCAGGACCAGTGCATAGCCGATGACGGCGCAGAGTAGCGCCGCGCTAGCCGCGGATATCAGGCGGTCGCGCGGGTTCGAGTGGGCGCCGTACATGCTGGGTAATTGGGGAGGCGTGTGGGAGGCGGCAACTGGCTGGCGGCGGGAACCATCACGATCAGAAAGTCCGCCCTTCCGGGGTTCGTTGGTAGGCGGCAGGGTATAGACTTCGACTGGCGCGCTTGGTTTTCGACGCAGAGCCTGCCAATCTCACAAGCACCTCCCCGGCGAAGGCCGGGGTCCAGGTGGAAAGGTTGCTGTAACGAAGCGCTACGCTCCATGAGCGACGTCGCCCAACTGGGCCCCGGCCTCCGCCGGGGTAGTGCTTGCTTGGGTGCGAATAGACCTCATTTGTCGCGTATCGGTTCGGCGTTGGCAGACCTGTACGCTCGGCAGACACTAGAACGGGCGGCGCGACCAAGTCACACCGCCCGTTCTTGGCACGCGCCGCGGGAGTAAATCCCGCGTCGTCGGTCGGCGCTTGAGCGCCGCCGGCCGGGCTTGCTGTTGCGCTAGGCTTCGCCTTGCGCATCGGCATTCGCCTACAGCTTCGCCGTCAACTCCGGCACGATCTTGAACAGATCGCCGACCAAGCCGATGTCCGCGACCTGGAAGATCGGCGCGTCCTCGTCCTTGTTGATCGCGATGATGACCTTCGAGTCCTTCATCCCCGCGAGATGCTGGATCGCGCCCGAGATGCCGACCGCGACATACACTTCCGGGGCGACGATCTTGCCGGTCTGGCCGACCTGATAGTCGTTCGGCGCATAGCCGGCGTCCACGGCAGCGCGCGAGGCACCGACGCCGGCACCGAGCTTGTCCGCCAGCGGATCGATCATCGCATGGAACTGGTCGCTCGAGGCCAGCGCACGGCCGCCCGAGACGATAATCTTCGCGCTGGTCAGCTCGGGACGCTCGTTCTTGGCGATCTCCGAGCCGGCGAAGGTCGAGAGGCCCTTGTCGCCGGTCGATGCGACCGCCTCGATCTCGCCCGAACCACCCTCGGTCGCGGCCTTGGCGAACGCCGTACCGCGGACCGTGATGACCTTCTTCGCGTCGGTCGACTGGACCGTTGCGATCGCGTTGCCGGCGTAGATCGGGCGCGTGAACGTGTCTTCGCTCTCGACCGACAGAATGTCGCTGATCTGCATGAGGTCGAGCAATGCAGCCACGCGGGGCGCGATGTTCTTGCCGTGCGTGGTCGACGGCGCGACGAACGCATCGTGGGTGGCCATCAACTCGACGATCAGCGGCGCGACGTTCTCGGCGAGCGCATGCGCGAATGCAGCGTCGTCGGCGACGTGCACTTTGCCAACGCCAGCGATCTTCGCGGCCGCGGCAGCGACGCCGTCGACGCCCTGGCCGACGACCAGCAGATGGACTTCACCGAGCTGCGAGGCGGCCGTGACCGCCGACAGCGTGGCATCCTTGACGGCCTGACCGTCATGTTCGACCCAGACGAGCGTCTTCACTTGGCGACTCCCATTTCCTTGAGCTTGCCGACCAGCGCGTCTACATCGGCGACCTTGATCCCGGCCGAGCGCTTGGCGGGCTCGACGACCTTCAGCGTGGTCAGGCGCGGCGTCACGTCGACGCCGAAATCGGCCGGCGTCTTCTGCGCCATCGGCTTCGACTTCGCCTTCATGATGTTCGGCAGCGACGCGTAACGCGGCTCGTTGAGGCGCAGATCGGTGGTGATGATCGCGGGCAGCTTGAGCGTGTCCGTCTCCGCACCGCCATCGACTTCGCGCGTCACGTTGACCGAACCGTCGGCGATCTCGACCTTCGACGCGAACGTGCCCTGGCCCCAGTTCAGGAGGCCGGCGAGCATCTGTCCGGTCTGGTTGTTGTCGTCGTCGATCGCCTGCTTGCCGAGGATGACGAGGTCGGGCTTCTCTTCCTCGACGATCTTGGCGAGGATCTTCGCGACGCCGAGCGGCTCGACCTTGGTCTCGCTGACGACGAGGATCGCACGATCGGCACCCATTGCGAGCGCGGTCCGCAACGTTTCCTGGCTCTTCTGCTCGCCGATCGAGACGACGACGATCTCGGTCACGCCCTTGTCCTTGAGGCGGATGGCCTCTTCGACCGCGATCTCGTCGAACGGGTTCATGCTCATCTTGACGTTCGCCAGATCGACGCCCGTTCCGTCCGCCTTCACGCGGGGCTTCACGTTGTAGTCAAGCACGCGCTTGACCGGCACCAGCACCTTCATCGGGATTCCTTCCAAGGTGGATATAGTTCGTTCGCTGACGGCGTTACCCGGCGGCGTTGGCGCGACAGATGGCTGTTTTACGTCGTTTTCGCAAGTGCGGTATGGAAACATCACCATGCCGTAGCGTCACGCCGATCCACCTGTCCGACCAGTCGTGATACCAACGAAAAAGGGCCCGGACGTTTCCGTCCAGGCCCCAATTTCGCACAATCAGTATGCAGTTGGTAGCGTTAGGCCGCGACCTTCTGCACCTCTGCGACAATCTTCTTGGCTGCATCGCCAAGGTCGTTCGCCGGGACGATCGCGAGGCCGGAGTTCGCGAGGATCTCCTTGCCCTTCTCGACATTCGTGCCCTCGAGGCGGACGACCAGGGGCACCGAGAGGTTCACTTCCTTCGCTGCGGCGACGATGCCATCGGCGATGATGTCGCACTTCATGATGCCGCCGAAGATGTTGACCAGGATGCCCTTCACGTTCGGATCCGCGAGGATGATCTTGAACGCCGCCGTCACCTTCTCCTTGTTGGCGCCGCCGCCGACGTCGAGGAAGTTGGCCGGGAACATGCCGTTGAGCTTGATGATGTCCATCGTCGCCATCGCCAGACCGGCGCCGTTGACCATGCAGCCGATGTCGCCATCGAGCTTGATGTAGGCGAGGTCGTACTTCGACGCCTCGAGCTCGGCGGGATCTTCCTCGGTCTCGTCGCGCAGTTCGAGCAGGTCCTTGTGGCGGAACAGCGCGTTGCCGTCGAACGCGACCTTCGCGTCGAGCACCATCAGCTTGCCGTCGTTCGTCACCGCGAGCGGGTTGATCTCGATCTGCTCGGCATCGGTGCCCATGAACGCGTCATACAGCTTCGACGCGGTGTTCGCGGCCTGCTTGGCGAGATCGTCGGTGAGCTTCAGCGCGGCAGCGACGGCGCGGCCGTGGTGCGGCATGAAGCCTGTCGCCTGGTCGATGTCGATCGACTGGATCTTCTCGGGCGTGTCGTGCGCGACTGCCTCGATGTCCATGCCGCCTTCGGTCGAGACTACCATCATCACCCGGCCGGTGGTGCGGTTGAGCGTCAGCGCGAGGTAGAATTCCTTGTCGATGTCGACGCCGTCGGTGACGTACAGGCGGTTGACCTGCTTGCCCGCATCACCCGTCTGGATGGTGACGAGCGTATTGCCGAGCATGTCGGTCGCCGCCGCGCGAACCTCGTCCTCGGTCTTAGCGAGGCGGACGCCGCCCTTGGCATCGGGACCCAGTTCGACGAACTTGCCCTTGCCGCGGCCGCCGGCGTGGATCTGCGCCTTGACGACATAGAGCGGTCCGGGAAGCTTCTTCGAGGCCTCGACAGCCTCCTCGACGGTCAGTGCCGCGAAACCGGCAGGCACGGGGACGCCGAACTTGGCCAGCAGTTCCTTGGCCTGGTATTCATGGATGTTCATCGGGAAGGCTCCACGCAATTTTTAGGAAACTCGGGAATTGGTTGGGCGTAAAGCACAGGGCGGCCAGCAAATCCACCCTTAAGGCATATGCACTTGCGTCTCGTTCTCAATAGACGCGTATCGGGCTGAGTTGATCTGGTTTTCTTGGGACAATTCGCCTTTCGCCGTCGCGCCTTACCGCCCCTATATGCAGGGCATGGCGATCTGGCTCGGCATCCTGCTGTTCCTCGGACCGTGATCGGCATGGAGGCGTTCGCCTATGCCGCGCACCGCTGGGCGATGCATGGCTTCGGCTGGTTCCTGCATGAAAGCCACCACCGTGCGCGCCATGGCAATTGGGAATTGAACGACCTCTACGCGGCGATCTTCGCGGTGCCGTCGTTCGTGCTGCTGCTCGGCGGCGTGCAGCTCGGCTGGTGGCCGGGGTTCGCGTGGATCGGCGCGGGAATCGCGGCCTATGGCGCGATCTATTTCGGGTTCCATGACGTGATCGTGCACCAGCGCATTCCGACCCGGTATCTGCCCAAGTCGAAATACATGAAGCGGATCGTCCAGGCGCACCGGCTCCACCACGTCGTCGAGACGAAGGAGGGCAATGTCAGCTTCGGCTTTCTGGTTGCACCCAAGCCCGAGGATCTGAAGGCCGAACTCAAGCGGCGATCGCGTGCGGGGATTCGCGCGCCGGCCCGGTCACGGGCGGCTGCATCCCAAGCTGCCGAATCGTAGGGCGTTTGGAGAATAGTAACCACTTGGGGAGCAGTGTCCCGGACATGACACAGCCCGTCCCCATCCCTCCCGCCGAACCGAAGGGCGAGGAACTCCGCCAGGCGCTACGCAAGGCCGTCAAGATGCGCGCGCACCTGCGCGATCGGGGCCAGACGCGATTCGAAATCGAGGTGACCGACCTGTCGCTTTCGGGATTTCGCGCGGAGACTAGCTTTACGTTGTGGCCGGGGACCGTGGTGTGGCTGACCCTGCCGGGTCTGGCGGCGCTGGAGGCGGTGGTCGCGTGGCGTGACAAGTTCAAATATGGCTGCGCATTCGCCAAGCCGCTGCACCCTGCGGTGTTCGATCACATCGTTGCGCTGAGCCAGCGATAGGACGCTAGCTTGTTCTCCTGCGAACGCAGGAGCCCAGGATTACTCCGCCCCGGCTTTGGTTACCCTGAATTCCGCGTCCGCAGGAAAACAGCTAGGGACGTCGGCAAAGCCGTCGTCGGTCGGTTCGGTGTTCCCGAACCGCCGGCCGATCCGGACGCTGCTCGCTATCGAGCACCGGCGCGGACATTGCCGCGCCTGCGTCCGTCTTCAGTCGAACAAACTCGACACGCTCGTCTCGTCCGCGATCCGCTTGATCGCCTCGCCGAGCAGCGGCGCGATCTGGAGATGGCGGATTTTGCCATGCGCGCCCTTGATGACGTCGTGGTTGCCGATCGAGTCGGTGATTACCAATTCGCGCAGCTCCGAGCCTTCGACTCGCGCCACCGCACCGCCCGACAGCACGCCGTGCGTGACATAAGCGACCACGTCCTCGGCACCCGCTTCCTTTAGCGCCGCCGCCGCGTTGCACAGCGTCCCCGCCGAATCGACGATATCGTCGATCAGGATGCAGAAGCGCCCCTCGACCTCGCCGATGATGTTCATCACCTCCGACTCGCCCGCGCGCTCGCGGCGCTTGTCGACGATCGCGAGCGGCGCGTTGTCGAGCCGCTTGGCGAGCACACGCGCACGCACCACGCCGCCGACGTCGGGCGACACGACCATCAGATTCTTGCCCTTGAACCGCGCGAGGATGTCCGCCGACATCACCGGCGCCGCGTAGAGATTGTCGGTCGGGATATCGAAGAACCCCTGGATCTGGCCGGCATGCAGGTCGACCGACAGGACGCGGTTGGCACCGGCGACGGTGATCAGGTTGGCAACCAGCTTGGCCGAGATCGGCGTGCGCGGACCCGGCTTCCGGTCCTGCCTCGCGTACCCCATGTACGGGATAACCGCGGTAATTCGCCGCGCCGACGCACGCTTGAGCGCGTCGATCATGATCAGCAATTCCATGAGGTTGTCGTTGGCGGGATAGCCGGTGGACTGGATCACGAACACGTCCTCGCCGCGGACATTCTCGTTGATCTCGACGAACACCTCCTCGTCCGCGAACCGCCGCACGCTGACGTCGGTCAGCGGAATCTCGAGATAGGCGGAGATTTCCTGCGCCAGCGGCAGGTTCGAATTGCCGGTCATCAGTTTCATGAAGCTATTTCCCGCTCGATATTCCGCAACCCTTAGGCGCAGCTTCCCGTTGGTGGAAGGGTTTGCCCGTCGCCGCGCCGCTCCGTACAGCAGCCACATGACCGTAATCACCCGTTTCGCTCCCTCGCCCACCGGCCGGCTGCACGTCGGCAACATCCGCACCGCCCTCCACAACTGGATGTTCGCGCGGGCCAATGGCGGGAAGTTCGTGCTCAGGATCGACGACACCGATCCCGAACGCAGCGAAGAGCGCTTCGTCGACGCGATCCGCGCCGATCTCGACTGGCTCGGGATGACGCCCGACGCGGAGGAGCGGCAGTCGGCGCGGTTCGCGCTGTACGAGGCGCGGTTCGCGGCGCTGGTCGCGAGCGGACAAGTGTATCCGGCATACGAGACGACGCAGGAGCTCGACCTGAAGCGGAAGATCCAGGCCGGGCGCGGATTGCCGCCGATCTACGATCGCGCTGCGTTGGCGTTGACCGAAGAGGCCCGCGCTAAGCTGGAAGCGGATGGGGTGAAGCCGCACTGGCGGTTCAAGCTCGATCACGACTCGGCGATCGCGTGGGACGATCTGATCCGCGGCGCGGCGCATTTCGAGGCGAAGACGATGAGCGATCCGGTCATCCGGCGTGCCGACGGGTCGTGGCTGTATATGCTGCCATCGGCGATCGACGATGCCGAGATGGGCGTGACGCACGTCGTGCGCGGCGAGGATCACGTGTCGAACACCGCTCTCCAGTTGCAGATGTTCGCAGCGCTCGGAGTCACGCCCCCACGGTTTGCACATGAGGCGTTGCTGACGGGAGCGGAGGGCAAGCTGTCGAAGCGGCTTGGCTCGCTCGGCGTCGATCATTTCCGCGAGGTCGGGATCGAACCGCAGGCGGTGCGCGCGCTGCTGGCGCGGATCGGGACGAGCGACCCGGTCGAGCCGATCGCCGACGCCGCGCCGCTGATCGCGGGCTTCGACTTTGCGCGGTTCGGGCGCGCGCCAGCGCGGTTCGACGAGGCGGAATTGTCGGCGCTGAACGCGCGGATTTTACACGCGCTGCCGTTCGAAGCGGTGGCTGAGCGGTTGCCCGAGGGGATGAATGTGGCGGCCTGGGAGGCGGTGCGGCCGAACCTCGTGACGCTGGCGGATGCGGCGGATTGGTGGAGGGTGATCGAGGGACCGATCGTGGTCGAGGGCGACGTGGAGGCCGAGTATCTCGATCAGGCGCTGACAGCGGCGGGGGAGATCGATTGGTCGAGCGACCCTTGGCACGCGCTGACTGCGCGGCTGAAGGCGGAGACCGAGCGGAAGGGCAAGGCGCTGTTCCTGCCGTTGCGCCGTGCGCTGACCGGGCGCGATCATGGGCCGGACATGGCGGCCTTGCTGCCGTTGATCGGGCGCGAGCGGGCTTTGGAGCGACTCGCAGCGCGGTGATCTCGCGGTCACCGACAAAGTTCGACCCGTAAAAAGCATGTTCTCCCGCGAAGGCGGGAGTCCAGTCTGGGCTCCCGCCTTCGCGGGAGAACAAGAAGGGGCGGGCCGGCGGTCGATCCGAGCGAATCGGATCATCCCTCGTCGCGATAGGGAAGCCCCACCCCTTCCCAAGCACCACCCCGGCGAAGGCCGGGGCCCAGTTGGAAAGGTCGCAGTAACGAAGCGCCGGCTTCAGTTAGCAACGTCCCCCAACTGGGCCCCGGCCTCCGCCGGGGTGGTGGATGTATCGACGATAGGTGCTGCCCAACTGGCCGAGCCCGCACGTCAGACCTGTCCGTCGTGTCCGTCGTGTCCGTCGTGTCGCGGACGTCACTGGCGCCGATCAGACGCCGATTCGAAAGCACCCGCCTCGCCCCCCCAACCCCCTTGCCTCTGAAATGTAATGATGTACCATCCCAAACGGCGGTACCTATCTCGCCGCCATCCTCAAGGAGAATCAGGGGAGACGGACCATGTACGCGGATCGACCAAACCGGACGGGCGGATTCAATCCCGGGAGCCTCGGCGTCGCGCTGGCTATCAACTGCGCGGTGATCGGAGCCTTGTTCTTCGCGGCGCCTAACGTGCTGCCGTTCGTGCCCGACAAACCGCTCATAACCTATGTGCCGTACACTCCGCCGCCGCCACCCGAACCGGTGCCGCTCGCCGACTCGCTGATCCGCCAGCAACCGCGTCCCGCCCCACGTCCTGATGCGCCGATCACAATAGTGCAGATACCGCAAACCGACGGCTTCACGGTCGCCCCCGATCCGCTCCCCTACACGCCGCCGATCGGCATCGAAGGCACCGGAACAGGCACCGTGGCGGTCGATCCGCCAAAGCCCGCACCGGTGTTCGTCCAGCCCGGCATCGACCCACGCTACGCCGCCGACTTTCAGCCGAGCTATCCGTCCGAAGAACGCCGCGCCGAACGCGAGGGCCGCGTCGTATTGCGCGTACTGGTCGGCACCGATGGCCGCGTGAAACAGGTCGAGCGGATCAGCGCGACCACCGACGCCTTCTACCGCGCGACGCTCGACCGGGCACTGGCGAAGTGGCGGTTCAAGCCGGCGACCCGCGACGGCGTTCCGGTCGAGGCATGGCGATCGATGGCGCTGACGTTTGTCCTCCAGAACTAAAGCTTAAGGGGCGCGGGGCTGGCCTAGCCGGCTCCGTCCCCCTATCTTGGCGCGCATGGGCTTTTTCAGTCGCTTCACGCCGATCGTCGCCTATCGCGACCTGCGGCTTTTCGTCAGCCAGCGCCGGCCGTACGAACTCATCTTTCTCGTGGCCGCGCTCGGCGTCACCAGCTTCCTGATCTACGCGTTCATGAAGGATTCGTACGTCGAGAAGGAATATCGCCCGAAGATCATCTATGTCGAGCAATGGCCCGCGGATCGCACCGACGCGCAGATCGTCGCGCAGCAAAAGATCGACGCGCCGATCAAGGCCAAGGCGCTCGCCGAGCAGAAGGCCCGCGAGGATGCGCAGCGCGCCTCGTTCAAGCGACTCGACGACAAGCTCAAGGCGATGGGAATCTGACCGACTCGCGCTGGATGGGGGCTGCACTGGCGCTCGCCGAGCGCGGTCGCGGCAGGACGGCGCCCAACCCCAATGTCGGCTGCGTGATCGCGCGCGACGGGCGCGTCGTTGGACGCGGCTGGACGCAGCCGGGTGGTCGTCCGCATGCCGAGGCAATGGCGCTGGCCGAGGCCGGTGCGAAAGCACAGGGGGCCACGGCTTACGTCACGCTCGAGCCCTGCGCGCATCAATCGTCACGCGGGACGGCCTGCAGCGAGCTTCTGATCGAGGCTGGCGTTGCGCGCGTTGTCGCAGCGCTTGAGGATCTCGACGCTCGAACGTCCGGCCAGGGGTTCGCGCGGCTTCAAGCGGCAGGCATCATCGTCACGCGCGGCATTCGCTCGGACGAGGCCCGCCGTTCGATGGCCGGCTTCCTGACGCGGCAGGCGCTTGGCCGCCCCCATGTCACCCTGAAGCTCGCCACATCGCTCGACGGCTGTATCGCGATGGCGGACGGATCGAGTCGCTGGATCACCGGCCCGGAGGCGCGGGCGCACGCGCATCTCGAGCGGAGTCGGCACGAAGCGATTCTCGTCGGGCGCGGCACGTACGAGGCCGACGCACCGCGACTCGACGTGCGATTGCCAGGCTTGAAAGAGCGCGCGCCGAAGCGCGTACTCCTGTCGACCAAGCTTACCGTTTCCCCCTCCCCTTCCCCCCGTCATTCCAGCGAAAGCTGGAATATCCCCGTTGCCGGCCACGACGGAGCCTCACGGGGAGACCCCAGCTTTCGCTGGGGTGACGGAATTGGGGCGGGTGACAAAATAACGATTGCAGACGGAATGATCGTGGAGCGAGGAGTTGGAGCAGATGGCCACGCAAATTGGACCGTCATCCCCTCCCCTTCCGACATCGCCACCCTCCCCAATACCGACCACATCCTCGTCGAAGGCGGCGCGGCCGTAGCGTCGGCGTTCCTGTCCGCGGACTTGGTCGACCGTATCCTCCTCTACCGTGCACCGATCCTGATCGGCGGCGGGAAGCACGCACTCCGCGACATCGGCCTCACCGACCTGACCGAAGCGCATGGTCGCTGGGCGATCGTCGATGCGCGGCAACTTGGCATGGACCGGCTCGAGGTCTACGAGCGCGAACGAAACGAGGCATAATGTTCACCGGAATCGTCACCGACATCGGCACCGTTACGCGAGTGGAGTCGCCAGGCGACACGCGCGTCGTCATCGCGACCGCCTATGATACCGCCACCGTCGATCTCGGCGCGTCGATCTCCTGCTCGGGCGTCTGCCTGACTGTCGTCGATAAAGGCCCCAGCTGGTTCGCGGTCGACGTCTCCGGCGAGACGATCAGCCGCACCGCCGAGGACCAGTGGACCGAAGGCCGGAAGTTCAACCTCGAACGCGCGATGAAGCTCGGCGACGAACTCGGCGGTCACATCGTCACGGGGCATGTCGACGGCCTCGGCACCGTCGTCGCGGTCAGTGAGGAAGGCGGCTCGCACCGCGTCACGATCCGTGCCGGCGCCGACATCGCGCCGTTCATCGCGCCCAAGGGTTCGGTCACCGTCGACGGCGTCTCGCTCACCGTGAACACCGTTCAGGACATCGATGGAGAGGTCGAGTTCGGCCTCAACATCATCCCGCATACCTGGAGCGTCACCACGCTCGGGACGATCCACGTGGAACAGTCGGTCAACATCGAGATCGACGTCCTCGCCCGCTATCTCCAACGCATGGAACATTACCGTGTCAAAGCCAGCTGAACTCGCCCGTCTGAAGCACGGTTATCTTTCCAGCCCCGAAGAGATCATCGACGAAGCGCGTAACGGCCGGATGTTCATCCTGGTCGATGACGAGGACCGCGAGAACGAGGGCGACCTCGTCATCCCCGCGCAGATGGCGACCCCTGAGAAGATCAACTTCATGGCCAAATACGGCCGCGGCCTGATATGCCTCGCGCTCACCAGGGAGCGGACCGAGGAACTTGGGCTCGAGCTGATGAGCCGCAACAACGGCACCCGGCACGAGACCGCGTTCACCGTATCGATCGAGGCGCTCGAAGGCGTCACCACCGGCATCTCCGCAGCCGATCGCGCGCGCACCATCGCAGTCGCGGTCGATGCGACCAAGGGCAAGCCGGACATCGTCACCCCCGGCCACGTCTTCCCGCTGGTCGCGCGCGACGGCGGCGTGCTCGTGCGCGCCGGTCATACCGAAGCGGCGGTCGACGTCGCACGGCTCGCCGGGCTCAACCCCTCGGGCGTGATCTGCGAGATCATGAACGAGGACGGCACGATGGCGCGGATGGACGACCTCGTCACCTTTGCGCAGTTCCACAACGTCAAGATCGGCACGATCCGCGATCTGATCGCCTATCGCCGCCGCCACGATCACCTCGTCGAGAAGCGCGCGGAGGCGAAGTTTACCTCCGAATGGGGCGGCGACTGGAGCGCGCTGACGTTCTGGAACAAGGCGACCGGCACCGAGCAGGTCGCGCTGGTCAAGGGCAAGATCGACCCCGCCAAGCCGACGCTGGTCCGCATGCACGCGCTGTCGCCGTTTGCGGACATCTTCGGCGAATCGGGCGATCGCGGTCGCATCCTCGCACGCTCGATGCAGATGATCGCGGACGAGGGCGCCGGCGTGATCGTCGTCATCAACCGCCCGCGCAGCAACACCTTCACCTCGGCGGTGATGAAGAAGGCGGGCGCGGAGATCACCCCGGACATGGAGGAACTGCGCGACTACGGCGTCGGCGCGATGATCCTGACCGAGCTCGGCGTCCACGACATGGTGCTGATCACCAACACGCATCACACGCTGGTCGGCCTCGACGGCTATGGCCTGTCGATCGTCGGCGAGCGCCCGATCGCGTCCCTGAACACGGAAAAGAGCAACTGATGGCGCATCTCCTCATCGTCGAAGCCCGGTTCTACGATCACCTCAACGACCTGCTCGTCGAGGGTGCGAAGGCCGCGATCGAAGCCGCCGGCCACACGCACGAGACGATCACCGTGCCCGGCGCGCTCGAAGTTCCCGGAGCGATCGCGCTGGCAGCCGAGAGTGAAACGTTCGACGCCTATGTCGCGCTTGGCGTCGTGATCCGCGGCGAGACCTATCATTTCGAGATCGTCGCGGGCGAGAGCGCACGCGGGATCATGCAGCTGACGATGGACGGCCTGCCCATCGGCAACGGCATCCTGACCACCGAGAACGAGGCGCAGGCTCTCACGCGCGCAAAGCCCACCGAAGGCGACAAGGGCGGCGGCGCAGCCAAGGCCGCGCTGGCGATGCTGGCGCTGAAGGACCGCTTCCTCGCGTGAGACATGCGTGGGTGAGGTGATCAACCTGCGGCTTGCACGGAAGCAGCGGGCTCGGGCCGATGCCGCGGTGCGCGCGAACCAGAACCGGCGGGTGTTTGGACGGACGACCGCGGAGAAGGCAGCGGAAGCGGCTGTGAAGGCTCGGATGGACAGGACGCTGGATGATGCAAAGCTAGAAAGCCCCGCACCCGACAAACCTCCGGAATAACCTCAACGTCACCCTTCCCCTGACTAAGGATGAGCGTGGTACTCAGCGTTGTCCCTCGTAATTCTCTTCGCGAACGCCGCGTCTGCGATCCTCCCCCGCCAGGGGGAGGATCGTTTGAGTGGCGTCGTGCGGCACGATGCCCTTCCTTGTTCTCCCGCGAAGGCGGGAGCCCAGTCTGGATCCCCGCCTTCGCGGGGAAACAAATCCTAGAATAGCGCCCGACAGCCACACTCTCCACTCCTCTCCACAGGAACGTCGCGACCGCCGCGCCGTTATGCCCCCGTAACAAAGGGGCCATCATGATTTCGGATGCGAATGCGACGCTGCTCGCCAAGCTCGGCTTTGCCGCGCGCGGGGTGGTGTACATCCTTGTCGGCTGGTTCGCGGTCGATGCAGCGCTGCACGGCGGCGAGATTGCCGACAACCAAGGCGCGATCGGGTCGATGGCAGGCGGGCCGCTCGGCCCCGTACTGCTGGCGATCGTCGCGGCGGGGCTGCTCGGCTACGCGATCTGGCGGCTGACCGAAGCCGCAGCGAACCCGGAGCAGATCACCCGCGATGCCAAGGGAAGTCTCAGGCGGATCGGCCATGTTGTCAGCGGCATCGCGCACTTGATACTCGCCTGGACTGCGACCCGGCTCGCACTCGATCTGGGCAAGGGCAAGATCGCCGTCTCGCCCGGCGACGAGAGTGCGCGCGACTGGACCGCGTTGTTGCTCGACCAGCCCGCCGGACGCCTCCTGGTCGGCGCGGTCGCGATCGGGATCCTCGTCGCCGCATTCCAGCAGGCGCAGAAGGCGTGGCGCGGCGACTTCATCCACGACCTGCGCGGCGATGCCCCTGCCCCCGGCTATGTCTGCACGATGGGCCGGATCGGCTACGGCGCGCGCGCGCTCGTGTTCCTGATCGTTGCCGGGCTGTTCGCCCTTGCGGCGTGGACCGCGCACGCCAGCGACGCAGGCGGGGTGGCTGAAGCACTGGAACGGCTGCAATCACAACCGGGCGGCAAATGGCTGCTCATGCTGACCGGGATCGGGCTGGCGCTGTTCGGCGCATACAGCTTGGTCGAGGCGCGCTTTCGCCGGCTTCACGTCGACCTGCCGGGCACCGACTAAACCGAACGACAGCATATCGTTAAGATGCGGCGCTTAACGAAGATCAGTATGTACACGATCGCCTTCGACGTTCCGACCAAGACGCTCACCATCGTCACCGAGGGGTTCTGGTCGCTCGCGACGACCGCGGCGTTCTCCGCCGAACTACTGGCGCGGGGTACGGCTGCCCGCCTGTATCACGGCCGGTTCGTCGTGCTCGCCGACCTGCGCAAGGCGGCGATCCAGCCGTTGAAGGTGGTCGATGCGCTCGAAGCGATGATGCCCAAGGCGCTCAAGGTGACGTCCGCGCCGATCGCGGCAGTGGTGGCGTCGCATTTGGCCAAGCTCCAGACCGAACGCTATCTGAAAGCCGAGAACTGCCGGACCTTCCTCGACATCGACGAGGCAAAGGCCTGGCTTGCGGGTGATAGCCACGCCGCCTAACGGGCTTCAGTCCTGCGGTGCGGTCTCGAGCAACGCCGCCTCGACCTCTTCGATCGTGATGCCGAATGCGCCGGCAAGCCCCGACAAGGACGCGCCACGATCGGCGAGCGTGCGGATTCTGGCAGTATCTACGATCGTCTTGTAGCTGCGCGTGTCGCGGTCGGTCTTTGACTCCGCGCCACTACGCGCGAGCGCGCCCGAACGGCGGCGTTTGGAGATCTTCAGCGCCTCGACGTCGTTGGTCGGCGGCGCATCGAGCCGCGCTTTGATCCGCTGATCCTCCTCGATCCGCCGGCTTTCGCGGGCGCGTTCGCGCTCCTGGGACTGGAGGTCACGTTGTGCGGCACGCGATTCGGATCGCTGTTCGGACGCGGCAAGCCGCTCCTTCGCGCGCTGCTCGCGGCCGTTGGCACGCTCCTCCGCGCGCTTTGCGGCACGGTCGGCGGTGCCGGGCATGAGCGGCCCCGTTCCCCTGCCGCCGCTCGGCCAGCCGTCGCTCATTACACATCCTGTCGTCACCGGTGCGCCGTACGACGCGGAGGCGCGCTGCTAGGCGATGGTGGCGCGGGTGACTAGGGGGTCGTCCCTCACGATCCTCCCCCGCCAGGGGGATGTGTCGCCGAAGGTGACGGAGGGGGAGGACACGGAACGACGGTTTGCGCGGGCCTCCCCCTCCGTCAGGCTGGCGCCTGCCACCTCCCCCTTGCGGGGGAGGATCGAGCGTCGCCCGTCGTCAGGCGTTCGCAGTCTCGAGCGCGGGGTAGTCGATATAGCCCTCGGGACCCTGGCTGTACCACGTCTTCGCATCGTCCTTTGCGAGCGGCGCGCCGGTGCGCAAACGCTCGGGCAAGTCGGGGTTCGCGATGAACGGACGACCGAAGCTGATCGCATCGGCATCACCCGTGTCGAGCTCAGCCTGCGCCTTTTCCAGCGTATCGTAATCCGAGTTCACGATCAGCACGCCCTTGAACACTTTCCGGATCGCCGGGCTGAGCTTTGGCACATCGGTCTTGCCGAACGTGCCGTCGGGGCCGGGCTCGCGCAGTTCGAGGAACGCGATGCCGAGGTCGGATAGCGCCTTGGCGGCGGCGGTGAACAGCGGCTCGGGGTTGCTGTCGTCGACACCCTGCGAATCACCGTTCGGCGACAGGCGGACGCTGGTGCGGTCAGCTCCTGCGACCGAGATCACGCGCTCGGCGACTTCGCGGAGCAGGCGAACGCGGTTCTCGATCGAGCCGCCATATTCGTCGGTGCGGAAATTGGCGTTGTCGCGCAGGAACTGGTCGATCAGATAGCCATTCGCCGCGTGGATCTGCACGCCGTCAAAGCCGGCCGCGAGTGCGTTCCTGGTCGCCAGCTCGTAGTCGGCCAGCAGGCGCGGGATCTCGTTGGTCTCGAGCGGACGCGCGACCTCGAAATCCTTCTTGCCCTCGAACGTGTGCGCCTGGCCTTCGGTCGCGGTTGCCGACGACGACACGGGCTGCGTCTCGTACACCGACGAATGGCCCTGGCGACCCATGTGCCATAGCTGCGCGACGATCCGGCCGCCAGCGGCGTGGACCGAGTCGGTGACGGGCTTCCACGCGGCGACCTGCGCGTCGGTCCACAGACCCGGCGCGAACGGCCAGCCGAGGCCTTCGCGGCTGATGCCGGTGGCTTCCGAGATGATCAGGCCGGCGCTCGCCCGCTGCGTATAATACTCGACCATCATGTCGGTCGGAACGGCATCCTTGTCGGCACGCCCACGCGTGAGCGGCGCCATGATGATGCGGTTCGGCGCGTCGACGGCGCCAAGGGTAATCGGATCGAATAGGCTAGGCATGGAAGCTCCTTATTGGCCTGACGGGGGGAAGATAGGAGGCTACAGCGCGGCATGCATCGCCCCGACCCGCAAAGATTATCTAGCGCGCCCGATACGCCGCGCGGTTTGACGACGGAGGCGAACAGTGTCGCTGCGCCGGGCCTGATCGCGTTCGCGGCGCTGGTGGTGGCGAACGTCGCACTCGCATTCGGGCCGTGGTTCGTCCGCGCGACCGAGGTCGGACCGGTGGCGGCGGGGTTCTGGCGGCTGACGCTCGCGGTGCCGTTCCTGGTCGTCCTCGCGGTCCAGCAGGGCGCGCGACCCAGGCGGCTCGGGTGGAAATTATGGGCCGGGCTGCTCGCGGGCGGGGTTTGCTTCGCGGCCGATCTCGGTACCTGGCACCTCGGGATCCTGCGGACGACGCTCGCCAACGCGACGCTGTTCGGCAACGTCGCGACGCTGATCTTTCCGATCTACGGCTTCCTGATCGTACGAAGCTGGCCGACGCGGACGCAAGGGTTCGCGCTGGCGCTGGCGGCGGCAGGCGGCGCATTGCTGCTCGGGCGGTCGTACCAGCTCGATGCGAAGAACCTCGCGGGCGATCTGTTCTGCCTGCTCGCGGGGCTGCTCTACACCGTCTATTTCATCCTGATGGCGCGCGCCCGGGCGACGCTCGCCCCGGTTTCCGCGCTGACCTTGTCGACGCTGGCGGGGATCGTGCCGCTGCTGGTGTTCGCGCTGGCGATGGGCGAACGCGTGCTGCCGACGCACTGGGGGCCGCTGATCGGGCTCGCTTTGTGCAGCCAGGTGCTCGGCCAGGGGCTGATGATCTATGCGCTCGGCCGTTTCACGCCGCTGGTGATCGGGATCGCGCTGCTGATCCAGCCGGTGGTGGCGGGGCTGGTCGGCTGGCTGGTGTATGGCGAGCGGCTCGGGACGGCGGATCTGGTCGGCGTCGTGATGGTCGCGGTCGCGCTGGTGCTCGTGCGTCAGGGCCCTCCCCCCGCATTACCTCTTGAAGACGCGCTTGATACGCCTGATTTTGGACGGCAGGAGACGGTATGACCCAGGACCTTACGCTCGACGAAATCCGCGCCCTGCTGGCGCCCGGCATCGCCGCCAACGCGGCGTTCGACGGCTGGAGCGACGCCGCGCGCGACATGGCTGCGCAGGCCGAGGGGATCGACACCGACATCGCCGCGCTCGCGTTCAAGGACGGCCCGGTCGACATGATCGACGCGTGGTTCGCGCATATCGACGGCGTCATGCTCGCCGCAGTGCCGCCCGAGCGGTTGGCGGTCATGAAGGTACGCGAGAAGATCACCGCGCTGGTCGAGGCGCGGCTCGACGCAACGTCGATCGATCGCGAATCGCTGCGGCGCGCGCTGGCGATCCTCGCGCTTCCGCAGAATCTTGCGAAGGCTACGCGGCTCGGCTGGCGGACGGTTGACACGATCTGGCGTGCAGCCGGCGATGTCGCGACGGACTATAATTATTACACCAAGCGGACGATCCTGCTCGGCGTGTATGCGTCGACGATCACGGTGTTTCTCGACGACGAGAGCGAGGGCCTCGCTGAAACGCGGGCGTTCCTCGGTCGCCGGATCAATGGGATCATGCAGTTCGAGAAGGCCAAGGCCGGGTTCCTCAAGCGTACCGAACACGGTTTCAGCCTGTCGCGATTCGTTGGCCGCCTGCGCTATCCGACTGCCTGAAGCCACCAATACTTGGCTAAGTGTCTCTGTATCCTAACTTTCATCCGGATGCCGAGACGTCGAGGCGGTCGTAACCCACGACGGTTAGGGCTTCCCTTCCCCGGACGTTACTGATAATCAGTCGCATCATGGACACTCGCCCCGATCGTTCCGTCAGCCTCGAAACGCTGCCTCGCAAGCAGCATGGCATCGTTGCCGCGATCGAATGGGCGCGACTTGCCGATCCCGAGGCGCGTCGCCTCCGCGAACTAGGCTTCGACGAGGGTGTCGATGTCGAGGTCCTCCACCGCGCGACTCTGGGCCAAGGTCCGATCGCCTGCCGCATCGGCCGGATGACGGTTGCGCTCCGCCGTGCGGTTGCCGGCGCGATCCACGTGTCGCCGACGCCTGCCGCGGCTGAATAATCCCATAAAATGAATGCAGCACCGCTGGTTGCGCTGGTCGGCAATCCCAATGCCGGCAAGAGCGCGCTGTTCAACGCGCTCACGGGTGCGCGCCAGAAGGTCGGCAATTATCCCGGCGTCACGGTCGAGCGGAAGGTCGGGCGGCTGATGCTCGACGACGGCCGGCCGATCGAGCTGGTCGACCTCCCCGGCGCGTACAGCCTCGAACCGTCTTCCCCCGACGAGCGGGTAACGCGCGACGTCGTCACCGGCACGCAGGATGGCGAACGCCTCCCTGATGCGCTGGTCGTCGTCGTCGATGCCGCCAATCTCGACAACCATCTCCGCTTCACGCTCCAACTGATCGCGCTCGGCCTGCCGGTCGTGGTCGCGCTCAACATGGTCGATCTTGCCGAGCGCGACGGGCTGAAGCTCGACCCCAAGGTTCTCGAACGCGAACTCGGCGTGCCGGTGATCCCGACGGTCGCGGTGCGCAAGCGTGGCCTTGACGAGTTGAAGGCGGCCTTGTCCGGGATCGTCGTCAACGGCCCGATGCGCCTGCGCAAATCCGACGGCAGCGTCCAGGACGACATCGTCACGCTCCAGCGCCGCGCGCGCCAGATCGCGACGTCGGCGACCGTATCCGAGACGCAGGTCCGCCGCTGGACGCACATGCTCGACGCGGTCGCGCTGCACCCGGTCGCCGGGCCGATCCTGCTGCTCGCGATCATGTTCCTGATGTTCCAGGCGGTGTTCAGTTGGGCGCAGCCGTTCATGGACGCGATCGATGCGGGCTTCACCGCGTTGCAGGGCTTCCTGACCGCCGAAATGCCCGATTCGCTGCTCCGCTCGCTATTGGTCGACGGCGTGATCAAAGGCGTCGGCGCGGTGATCGTGTTCCTGCCGCAGATCCTGATCCTGTTCCTCTTCATCCTCGTCCTCGAAGCCAGCGGCTACATGGTCCGCGCGGCGTTCCTGATGGACCGGGTGATGGCGAGCGTCGGGCTCTCCGGCCGCGCGTTCATTCCGCTGCTGTCGAGTTTCGCCTGCGCGATTCCGGGCATCATGGCGACGCGGACGATCGACGACGAGAAGGACCGGCTGACCACGATCCTGATCGCGCCCCTGATGACGTGCTCGGCGCGCCTGCCGGTCTACACGCTGATCATCGGCGCGTTCATTCCTAACACGCAGGTGCTGCCGTTCGTCGGGTTGCAGGGGCTGGTGATGCTTGGCCTGTACGTGATGGGCATCGTCGGCGCGTTCGTCGCCGCGCTGGTGCTGCGCCAGACGGTGACCAAGGGCGTGTCGTCGGGCTTCATGATGGAGATGCCGAAATACCAGTGGCCGCAGTGGCGCGACGTCGGCATCGGCCTGTGGAGCCGCGCGCAGATCTTCCTGAAGCGCGCTGGCGGGATCATCTTGACCTCGACGATCATCCTGTGGGTGCTGCTGAGCTTCCCCAAGCCGCCCGAGCAGCCCGCCGGTGCGCCGAAGATCTCGGCGGTCGATTATTCGGTCGCCGGGCGCATCGCCAACGGGATCGCGCCGGTGTTCGCACCGATCGGGTTCAACCGTGATATCGTCCTCGCGCTGATTCCGGCGATGGCCGCGCGCGAAGTCGCCGTCGCGGCGATCGGCACCGTCTACGCGATCGACGATCCCGACAGCAACCAGGGCGGCAAGGCGATGGTCGAGAACCTGCGCGGCCGCTGGAGCCTGCCGACCGCACTCGCCTTCCTGATGTGGTTCGTGTTCGCGCCGCAGTGCATTTCGACGATCGCCGTCACGCGTCGCGAGACAAATGGGTGGAAATGGCCGGCGTTCATGGTTGGCTATTTGTTCGCCGCCGCCTACATCATGGCTGGCATTACATACTGGCTGGCGGTGTTCGCCGGCCTCTGAGGGGCATCATGGCAGGCAGCGTCAACAAGGTCATCATCGTCGGCAATCTGGGTCGCGACCCGGAGAGTAAGGCGTTCCAGAACGGCGGCAAGGTCGTCAATCTGCGCATCGCGACATCCGAGTCCTGGAAGGACAAGATGTCGGGCGAGCGCAAGGAAAAGACCGAATGGCATTCGGTCGCGATCTTCAACGAAGGTCTCGCGAACGTCGCCGAAAAGTACCTCCGCAAGGGCTCGAAGGTCTATATCGAAGGCGCGCTCCAGACCCGGAAGTGGCAGGACGCGCAGGGCCAGGACAAATATTCGACCGAGATCGTGCTGCAGGGCTTCAACAGCGTGCTGACGATGCTCGACGGCCCGAACGGTGGTGCAGGCGGTGGTGCAGGCGGCGGGGGTGGTAGCCGCGGCGGTGGCGACGACTGGGCCGGCGGCGGTGGCGGCAACGACTTCGGCGGTGGTTCGTCGGGTGGTGGCGGTGGTTACGGCGGCGGCGGCGGTCGTGGCGGCAGCGCGCCTTCGGGTGGCGGTAGCGGTGGCGGCGGGGCACGCGGTGGCAGCTTCGGCCAGACCGGCGGCTTCTCCGACGATCTCGACGACGACGTGCCGTTCTAAGCTCGATGACGACGCTGTATTCCGTTCCCAAGACCGCCACGTTCGACGAGGCTGAGCGCTCCCGCGTGATCTCGGCCTACGACGTTGCCGGCGCGCGCGCGAAAGGCCAGTTGGACGACATCGTGTCGTTCGCGGCCGAATTGTGCGACGCACCGGTCGCGTTGCTGAGCCTGGTCGAGGAGGAATATCAGCGGTTCCTCTCGCGCACCGGCACCGATCTCGAACAGACGCCGCGCAGCATGTCGTTTTGTGCGCACGCGATGCACCATCACGAAGTCATGGAGGTGGCCGACGCGCGCACGGACCCGCGCTTTACCGACAATGCGCTGGTGACGGGCGAACCCTATGTGCGTTTCTATGCCGGTGCGCCGCTGGTCTCGAGCGAAGGCGTACCACTCGGTGCGCTGTGCGTGCTGGCGCCCGATCCGCGCGAGGGGCTAACCCGGTTCCAGCGCGACGGCCTGACCCTGCTCGCCAAGGCGGCGATGGGGCGGCTCGACGATCGCCGCACCGCGCGCGAACAGGCGTTTGCCGAAGCCGAGGCGCGGCGGACGCTCGAGGCGAGCGACCTGCGGTTCCGGACACTCGCCGACACCATGCCGCAGATGGTGTGGTCGACGCTCCCCGACGGCTTCCACGACTATTTCAACGCGCGCTGGTACGAATTTACCGGCACGCCCGTCGGGACAACCGACGGCGAAGGCTGGAACGACATGTTCCACCCCGACGATCAGGACCGCGCCTGGGCCGTCTGGCGCCAGTCGCTCGACACCGGCGAGCCGTACAACATCGAATACCGACTCCGGCATTTCGACGGCACCTACCGCTGGGTGCTCGGCCGAGCACTACCGGTGCGCGACGAAAACGGCGCGATCCAGCGCTGGTTCGGTACCTGCACGGACATCCACGAACAGAAGCTGGCCTACGAAGAACGCGAGATCATCAGCCAGGAGCTGAGTCACCGCATCAAGAACATCTTCGCGGTGATCGCCGGCCTGATCGCCTTCGCCGCACGCGGCAAACCCGAATGTGCCGGGATCGCGACCGACCTGCGCCACCGCATTACCGCGCTGGGCCGCGCGCACGACTTCGTCCGGCCCCACAGCGCGAACTCGCGACCATCGGCGGCGCAGAACAGCCTTCATGGGTTGTTGCAGGAGCTGTTCGAGCCGTATCAACGCGTCGACGGCATGCGCGTGATCGTATCGGGCGACGACGTGACGATCGACGATCGATCGGCTACGCCACTCGCGCTGCTGTTCCACGAGCTGGCGACCAACGCGACCAAATATGGCGGGCTCGCGACCGAAATGGGCACCGTGCAGATCATCGTGGCGGCGATCGGCGACACGGTGACGCTGACATGGAGCGAGGAAGGTGGCCCGGCCGTGATCGAACCGACCACACCTTCGGGTTTTGGTACGCAGCTCATCGAAATGAGCGCAGTGCGTCAGCTCGGCGGCAAGATCGAGCGCACATGGAATAGCGCGGGCCTGACCGTGGCCGTGGATATCCCGAAAGCCGCCTTCAGCCGTTAACGAATGCGGATGATATCGTCGTGGATGACCGGTTGCTCGTCACAGGCGAGCGCGGCGGCCGCCAGGATTGCTGCGTCGCTGAACGGTTTGCGGATGTAGCCAAGGCATTCCGCATCGCCGATCTGAGCGGGATTGGCGGTGACGAACACGACTTTGACGCCGTACTCGGCTGCCATCCGCTTGGCGATTTCGGGTCCGGTCGGTCCGTCACGCAGGTTGATGTCGACAAAGGCAAAACTGCAACCCGGCGCGGCCGCGATCGCGCTCTCGCGATCAGCCGCGATCCCCGCCACGCCGTATCCGGCATCAGTGAGGATTCTCTCGAGGTCGAGTGCGACGAAAATCTCGTCTTCGACAATGAGGGCGGTCTTGGTCATCGGCGTGTTAACCGGTCGCCGACCGATCGGTTCCGCGCCGATACTGATCGCCATCAATATCGGGCGACATAGTGTTACATTTATCGCGGCGCCGTTACCGCCGCCCTTAACGCCGCAGCAGGAAGACTGCGTGCTCGGCGAGCAGATTGGCAGCGCCCGCGCCGGTCCGCTTGTCACCCGACAGGAACCAAGCGTCCTCGACGATGATCCCACGCGCTTTCACGAAGGCGCGGAAATCGTCGATCGTGACGTGGTGGATGTTGGGCGTGTCGTACCAGCTTTCGGGCAATTGCCGCGTCACCGGCATGCGGCCACCCCACAGCAACGACAGCCGCACGCGCCAATGCGCGAAATTGGGGAAGCTGACGAACGCGCGGCGGCCGATCCGGAGCAGGTGGTCGAGCACGAGATCGGGCGCGCGCGCGGTCTGCAGCGTCTGGCTGAGGATCGCGTAGTCGAAGCTCGCGTCGGGATAGCCCGCAAGATCGATATCCGCATCGCCCTGGATCACCGACAGCCCGCGCGCGACCGCGGAGGCGACATTGTGCGCGTCGATCTCCAGTCCGCGCGCGTCGACCTCGCGCGTGTCGCGCAGCGCCGCCATCAGCGCGCCGTCGCCACAGCCGATATCGAGCACGCGGCTGCCCTGCGCGACGTTCTCGGCGATGACGGCAAGGTCGGTTCTGAGCGTCATGGTGCGGTCCGTAGCTGCTCGGCGAGGCCAGGGGCGAGCCGTTCCATGTAGCGATCGGCGCGGACCAGCGGGTGGAAGCCGAGCCCCGCATAGACGCCGTGCGCGTCGGCAGTGACGAGGCCAATCCTCCGCAGTCCTGCGAACGAGGGGTGATCAAGGAACCAGCTGACCATCCGCCGCCCCAACCCCTGCCCGCGCACGGACTCCTCGACCCAAACGTCGGCGAGCCACGCGAATGTCGCGTGATCGGTGATCATCCGAGCGAACCCGACTTGCGTTTCGCCCTGATACGCACCGAGGCAATGCGAGCCGGCGATCGCGCGTTCGACCAGGTCGCGCTCGATCCCCGGCGACCAATAGCTGCTCGCCAGCCAGCCATGGACGCGGTCGACCTGCAGCTTGTCCACGTCGTCGGACAGGATGATCGTCATCGCCCTGCCCTCAGAAAACCATCGACGACCCGGTTGAGATCGGGCGCCTCCAGCAGGAACGCATCATGGCCGTACGGGCTCGACAGTTCGACGAAGCTGACCGGTGCGCCGGCCGCGTTGAGCGCCTGGACGATCGCGCGCGACTCGGCGGTCGGGTAGAGCCAGTCGGTGTCGAAACTGACGAGGCAGAACCGCGATTTGGTCGCGCGGAAGGCGTTGGCGAGCAGCCCGCCATGCTCCTCCGCCAGATCGAAATAATCCATCGCCCGCGTGATGTAGAGATACGAGTTCGCGTCGAACCGGTCAGTGAAGGCGAGGCCCTGGTGCCGCAGATAGCTCTCGACCTGAAAATCCGCGTCGAACCCGAATGATTTCGCATCGCGTGCTTGCAGCCGACGCCCGAATTTCTCGGTCAGCCCGGCTTCGGACAGATAGGTGATGTGCGCTGCCATCCGCGCCACCGCAAGCCCGGCGGTCGGCGCGTCGTCGTCGTGATACTCGCCCCCGCGCCAGTTCGGATCGGCCATCACCGCCTGCCGGCCGACCTCGTGAAACGCGATGTTCTGCGCGGTATGCCGTGCGGTCGCGGCGATCACGACGCACGCCTTCACGCGGTCGGGGAAGGTCGCGGGCCAGCTCAGCGCCTGCATCCCACCCATCGATCCGCCGACCACTGCGTGGAGCACGCCGATGCCGAGATGGTCGAGCAGCATCGCCTGCGCGCGTACCATGTCGCGAATCGTGATGACCGGGAACCCCATCGCCCAGGGCCGCCCGGTCGCCGGATTGATCGTCGCGGGGCCCGACGAGCCCATGCAGCTGCCCAGCACGTTCGCGCAGACGACGAAATGTCGCGCGGGATCGATCGGCTTGCCCTCGCCGACCATGCGGGTCCACCAGCCGGGCTTGCCGGTGCGGGGGTGATGCGAGGCGACGTGCTGGTCGCCAGTCAGCGCGTGGCAGATCAGGATGGCGTTCGAGGCATCGGCGTTGAGCGTACCGTAGGTCTCGTAGGCGATATCGACCGGCGACAGCAGCACGCCGCCATCGAGCCGCAGCGGCCCCGGCAACGTGACGCGCCGCGCGAGGCCGAAGCGCTGGTCGGTGTCGTGGCCGGTCCCGGGGTCGATGGCAGGCGTGTCGAGCATGCCGCGCGCTACCATAAGCGCCCGCGAACATGCCAGCGTTGCGTCCTCAATCCTCCCCCGCAAGGGGGAGGTGGCTGGCCCTTTCCAGACGGAGGGGGAGGACAGGAACACAGCTGTTGCGTCGCCCTCCCCCTCCGTCGCTTCGCGCCACCTCTCCCTTGCGGGGGAGGATAAGTCAGTCCGACGATCCGTTCGCCTACACCACGCACAAACATTGCCACCGCGGCACCGTGCCCGCTATGTCCCGCGACCATGACAAACATCATGCCCGCACCCGCGCCGAAGCCCTGGATCATGGGAATCGCGCCGTACACGCCCGGTCGCTCGACGACCGATGATGGCCGCACGGTGATCAAGCTGTCGTCGAACGAAAACCCGCTCGGCACCAGCCCCGCCGCGAAGGCCGCGTTCGATGCCGCCGACCGGACGCTGGAACGCTATCCGGACGCGGGCGCGACCGCGCTGCGCGAGGCACTGGCGGCGCATTACGATCTAGATCCAGCACGTGTGATCTACGGTACCGGTTCCGACGAGATCCTGCATCTGGTCGCGGGCGCCTATGCGGGCCCCGGCGACGAGATCATCCACGTCCGCTACGGCTTCGCGGTGTACGAGATCGCCACGCGCCGGGTAGGGGCGGAACCGGTGATCGTCGACGACCGCGACTATGCCACCGACGTCGACGCGATCCTCGCCGCCATCACCGAGCGAACGCGCGTCGTTTTCGTCGCGAACCCGAACAACCCGACCGGCACGTTCACGCCGCGTGCGGAAATCGCACGGTTGCATGCGGGGCTGCCGAAGTCGGTGCTGCTGGTGCTCGACCAAGCCTATGCCGAATATCTGTCGCCAGAGGAGGACGATGCCGGTCTCGCGCTGGCGATGACCGAGGCGAACGTGCTCGTCACGCGGACCTTCTCGAAGATCCACGGGCTGGCCGCCGAGCGGATCGGCTGGGGCTATGCCTGCGCGCCGATCATCGACGCGATGCACCGCATCCGCGCACCGTTCAACGTAACCACCGCAGGCCAGGCCGCCGCGGTCGCCGCGATCGGCGACACCGCTTTCGTCGACGCGACGCGCGCACATAACGACACGTGGCGCGGCTGGTTCGTCGAGCAGATCGGGCAGATGGGCAATGCGGGCTTGCGCTGCGTGCCGTCGAAGGCCAACTTCGTGCTGGTGCTGTTCGAGGGCACGCTGACCGCCGACGCCGCGTATCACGGGCTGATGGACGCGGGGTACATCGTCCGCTGGCTGCCGGGCCAGGGCCTGCCCAACGCGCTGCGCATCACGATCGGTACCGAGGCGGAAACGCGCGGCGTCACCGCGGCGCTGCGTGCGTTGGTCGAAGCCGCCTGATGCTGCCGTTCGCGCGCGTCACGATCATCGGGCTGGGACTGATCGGCTCGTCGGTCGCGCGCGCGGTGCAGGCGACGATGCCGACGGTCCGCGTCACCGGCTACGACGCCGACGCGAGCGTGCGCGAAACGGCGGACCGGCTGCAGTTCTGTGACGACGTTGCAGACTCGGCCGGCGCCGCGGTGATCGACGCCGACCTCGTGATCCTGTGCGTCCCCGTCGGCATCATGGGCGACGTCGCGCGCGAGTTCGCGGCCGAGCTCCCCGCCGATGCGGTCGTCAGCGACGTCGGCAGCTGCAAGGCCGAGATCGTCCGAGCGCTGACCGAGGCGCTGCCGAACGCGACCGTCATCCCCGCGCACCCGGTGGCGGGCACCGAGCGCTCAGGCCCCGAGGCGGGCTTCGCGACGTTGTTCCGCCACCGCTGGTGCATCGTCACGCCCCCCGAAGGCGCCGACCCGGTCGCGGTCGAACGCGTCTCGGAGTTCTGGCGGCGGCTCGGCGCGCAGGTCGAGACGATGGCGCCCGAGCACCACGACCGCGTCCTCGCCGTCACCAGCCATCTGCCGCATCTGATCGCCTACACGATCGTCGGCACCGCCGGCGACCTGGAGGAAGTGACCCAGTCCGAGGTCATCAAATATTCCGCCGGCGGCTTTCGCGACTTCACGCGTATCGCAGCGTCGGACCCGACGATGTGGCGCGACATCTTTCTCAACAACCGCGAGGCGGTGCTGGAGATGTTGCAGCGCTTCTCGGAGGATTTGAGCCATCTCCAGCGCGCGATCCGCTGGGGTGATGGCGATGCGTTGTTCGACCTGTTCACGCGGACACGGGCGATCCGGCGGAGTATCGTGGAGCAGGGCCAAGACGACGACGTCCAGGATTTCGGGCGTACGCACGGCTGAAGGGGTGCTTGCGCTTACCCGAGCGTAACTACCCCGGCGGAGGCCGGGGCCCAATTGGGTAGGCCGGAGTAAAGACGCGCAACGCACATTCGCGATGTCCCCCTATTGGGCCCCGGCCTTCGCCGGGGTGGTGAACTGTTGGGGGTAGCCTTCCGACCCTAATCCAGCGCGTTCATCGCCGCATGCACTCGCTGCTCCGCTTCCTCCCGCGGCAAGCCCGGCGGTACCACCTCGCCGAACCGGAAGGTGATCACGCCAGGCAACTTCGGGCCCTTTCTCGGCCATACCAGCCCGCTGTCGCACGCGATCGGCACCGTCGGCATTTTCAACGCACGGTACAGCCCGGCAAACCCTGGCTTGAGCGGCGGATGCTCGCCCGGTGATACGCGCGTTCCTTCGGGAAAGATCAGGATCGAGCGGCCGGTCGCCTTCGCCGCGGTCGCCTCGCGCATCATGCTGCGCATCGCCGTCGCCGACGCCTCACGGTCGACGACGATCGCGCCATAACGCCGCGCCGCCCAGCCCCAGGCCGGGATATCCGCCAGTTCGCGCTTCAGCACGATCGCAGGGCCATCAAGCAACGCCTGCAATTCGAGCGTCTCGAACATCGCCTGATGCTTGCACGCATAGAAGGCCGGCTCGGCCGGGCGCGTCCCCTCGATCCGGATATGCACGCCGAGAATCCACCGCGCGCACCAGCGATGGAAGCGCGTCCAGATCGTCGAATGCACGATCACGGCCCGCGATCCGAACAGCGCCGAGATCGGCACGGTCACCACGATCGGTACCGAGATCGTGTAGAAAACGAGCATGAACGCCCAGTTACGCAGCCAGATCATCCGCCATATCCAATCCACAACGCGATCCGGCGAAGGATCAACTTGTTATATTCGTTGACCAAGGTCCCGAGTCGCGGCGTACCCGGCACGCCATCGCCGAGAATCACGACATTCTTGTCGAGCGCCGCCGACAGCTCCATCCGTGCCCGCGCCACATGCCAGTCCGACGTCACCAGCCGCACCGACCGGTATTTGTGCACGCGCACCCACTGCGCGGTCTCCTCGGCATTCGACCGCGTATCGACCGCATCCGCGCCCAGATCGATACAGCACGCGAACAAAGCTGGCGACGTCCGGTATTCGAGTGCGAGATCGATCGGCCGCACCCCCGGCGCGACACCCGTCACGAGCATCCGCTTCGCCTGGTGATCGCGCAGCAGCGCGATGCCGCGGTCGATCCGCCCTGCTCCGCCGGTCGGCACGACGATCGCATCCGAGGTGAACCCGTTCAGCGGCTTGGGCAGCATCAGCATGAACAGCGCGAAGCCGAACGCCCAGGCGAGCGCCACGATGCCGAACAGCCGGACGATCACAGGATGTGCCTCAGCGCGCGGACGATCGTGACGCGGGCGGCGAGCGTGGCGAGGATGACGAACGCGACGGGCAACAGCGCGAGCACCACCCAGTCGACCCCACTAAGCGTCACCCCGCCGAGCAGATCCGAGCCGAGCCCGTGCAACCGGATACCGATGAACGCGATCACCAGCAGCGCGGCGACGCCACCACCGATGCCACCGATCGTCGCATCGAGCGCGATCCGCCGCTGGAACAGCCGCGCGACCTGGAGATCGGTCGAGCCGAGCATGTGCATCACCGCGATCGTGGCGCGATGCGTCTGGAGCCCCGCACGGGCGGCGAGCACCACCACCGCGGCGGTCGCGCTCGCCATCAGCAGGACCAGCGCCAGCGCGAGGAGCGTCAACGTGCGCATCACGTCGTTGACCGGCGACATCCAGCTTTCGTGCCGGTCGACGCGGACACTGGGATTCAGACGCCGAACCGTAGCCGCAACGCGCGACGCGGCGGCCTCGTCATGGTCGGCAAGGTCGACGTCGATCATCGCCGGCACGGGCAATTGCGGATCGGCGCCGTCGGAGCCAAGCCAGGGTTGCAGCAACCGTGTTAGCTCCGCGCGATCGACCGGCGTCGCCGTCGCCACCGCCGGCATCGTCCGCAAGGCAGCAAGGACACGGGCAGCGGCAACGTCACGCCGCACCGGATCGCCATCGACGACCTGCACCGTCAACCGCCCCGCCAACTGTCGATCGAGCAACCGTGCCGCGCCCGCGGTCGCAAGCCCCAGTGCGGCGGCGAGCATCGTCAGGAACAGCATGATCGCCATCACCCACGTCATCGCACGCAGACCGCCCGCTTCATCGAGCACGCGGCGCTCTGCCGAAGACCGCGCTTTGGTCGCCCGACTCATGAATCGGGCCGCGTCGGCGGATAGCGGAGCGCGCCCGTCGGATCGAGCAACCGCCCACGATCGAGCCGCATCATCTGCGCGCCCGGTATCCGCCCCAGCAGATGGAAGTCATGCGTCGCGACGACGACCGTCGTCCCCAGCTTGTTGAGCGATTCGAACAAATGCAGCAGTCGCTCGGCCATGTCGGGATCGACGTTGCCGGTCGGTTCGTCCGCAACCAGGATCTCGGGGCGCGCAATCACCGCGCGCGCGATCGCGACACGCTGTTGCTCGCCGCCCGACAATGTCGCCGGTCGTGCATCCGCCCGGTCGCCGAGTCCTACCCAGGTGAGCATCTCACGCACCGGTTGCTCGATATCCGCCTCGGGCATCCCGGCGACCCGCAACGGCAGCGCGATATTGTCCCAGGTCGACAGATGCGGGACGAGCCGGAAATCCTGGAACACCACGCCGATCCGTCGCCGAAACCCGGGCAGCCGGTCGCGCGACAACACCACCGCGTCCTCGCCGAACAGCCGGATGACGCCGCGCGTCGGCCGTTGCGCGAGATACAGGAGTTTCAGCAACGAGGTCTTGCCGGCACCGCTCGCGCCGGTGAGAAAATAGAACGCACCACTGCGCAGCGTGAAGCTGAGGTCGGACAGCGTCTCGGGGCCCGCGTCCGGCCCCGAGCCGTATCGCAGCCCGACATTTTCGAATTGGACGATATTCGCCATGACGTGGTTGCGCCCGCTCTCGCCCGCTTGATGCCCGTGCCAATGCCCGTATTGGCGCTTTCGCATGAAAGCGCGCGCCGCTTCAAGCTTGCCACATAGACGGGCAGCGTGCTTATTCGGAACATGAACGGTTGCGCTCCGGCGGCCGCTGGTGAAGCGTCTCCATGATCCTCCAATGTCCCGAGTGCAGCACGCGCTATCTGGTCCCCGACAGCGCGATCGGCGGCGATGGACGCACCGTGCGCTGCGCCAATTGTCGACATAGTTGGTTCCAGGCGCCCGCACCGGTGATCGAGGATGCGCTGGAAATCCCGGTCGCGACGCCGGTCGCGCCCGTGCCGCCGCCGCTCGCGCCGCTGATGCGGACGCCGGACCCGGTCGAGAGGTTCACACCGTTTGCCGCTGCGCCCCCGACCCCGACCCAGATCGCGCCGGAACCAGCCTTTGCGCCTCCCGAATTCATCGTCCCGGATTATACGTCGGTCGCCGAGCAGCCCCCATATACGCCGCCGCTGAAACCTCGGCGCAATACGGCCCGGTGGTGGACCGTCGCCGCGGTCCTAGCCGGGCTGTTGATGATGATCGCGGTCGGATCGATCGTCTATCTCGGCGCGCCGGGCGTGGTGGCCAAACTGGGATTCGGGCTTGGCAGCGCAGAGACGCCGTTGCGGCTGCGTGACAATCCGATCGAGCGACGCGAGCTGGAGAACGGCTCGGAGCTGTTCGCGGTCAGCGGCCAGGTGACCAACCCGTCGGACCAGCGCCAGCGCGTCCCCGACATCCGCGCCGAACTCCGCGATGCGCAGGGACGGCTGGTGTATAGCTGGACGATCACGCCGCAGCAGCGGACGCTGGCACCGGGCGGTGCCGTCGATTTCAACTCGGCGACGCTGAACGTGCCGCCCAACTCGAAGCGGCTCGAACTGAGCTTCGCGGGTGAGGCGACGCGTTAGCTTTACGATCCCCCCCGTCAGGGGAGGATCACGTCAGCCCTCCCCGTCAGGGGAAGATCGAATCAGCGCCGCAATCGTCGGCTTACGATCCAGAAGCGGCCGCCGTGCAGGATCGCGGCGGTCAGCATGCCAAGGCCAGAGGCGTAGACCAGCGCCATCGGGCCGACACCGGCGTGCACCATCCACCAACCCGCGCCGCCGGTGACGACGAAATACGCGACGATGCTGTTCACGCCCGTGACGACCTGATCGCCGAGCGACCGGAGCGCGTAGACCAGCACCACTTGCGCGCCGTCGAACAGGATGAACGGCGCCCACACCGGTAGCATCGCCAGCGCGACGGTATGCGTGGCGAGGTCGGCCGGAAACGCCGCGACGATCGGCCCGCGCGCAACGATCAGGACGATGCCGCACAGGCCGAGCGCGAGCATCGACAGCCCGGTCGCGATCAGCGCGCGGGAGATGCCCGCTCTGGGATCCCCCTCACCCACCGCATTGCCCACGCGGACACCGCAGGCCGACCCAAGCCCAAGTGCCAACCCGAACGTTACGTTGTGAACCGAGAACACGATCTGGAACGCATGCGCGACATCGTCGCCGAACTGCGTCGACAGCGCGATCAGGATCGAGAAGCCGGCAAGCTCAAGCCCGGACGCGACGGCGGGGACGATTCCGAACACCGCGAGTGCGGCAATCCCGGCCGGCACACCGCGCCATGCCGCAGGGTCGATTCGCCGAACTCCGCGCTCCTTCGCGCGCGGCAGGGTCAACGCCGCCGCGATCATCCCGACCGCCCCCAGCCCCGACGCGATCGCGGTCGCCGTCGCCGCCCCGACCGCGCCCATCGCCGGCAGCCCGAGATGACCGCCCGACATCGCCCAGGCGAGCACAGCGTTGAGCGGCAGGATCGATAAATTCACGACCGCGACACGGCGCGGTCGGCTGACGCCCTCTAGGAAAAAGCTGGCGGCGACGATCATCAGCTGCGGCGGATAGGTGAACGCCATCACCCGCACGACCCGCCCGGCCGGCTCGACCAGCGCAGGCGCGACACCGATCCCGGCGAGCATCGCGTCCGCGAAGACGAACATGACGACTCCTACGACGAGCCCGAGCAGTAACCCCAACACCAGCCCTTCGCGGAGCACCTGCCCGGTACGCGGCAGATCCTCCGCCCCATCGGCACGTGCGGTATGCACGAGGACGCCCGACAACCACGCAAGCCCGGTGACGATCGCGATGAACGTCAGCGAGCGGCTCGCGCCGAGCGCCGCCACCTCGTGCGCGCCGACCAGCCCGACGACGATCACGTCGGTGACGTGCAGGATCGTCCAATTGAGGCTGGTCAGCATCACCGGCCACGCCAGCGCGAGCACGCGCCGCGTTTCGGCTCTGGTATCGGTCGAAAAAAGGAAGCGGGGCATCGTTTGCGGTACCGGACGAACGGTTTTTCGCAAAGGCCGTTGCGTAGCGTTCAAACCCTTGCTAGTGGCGCTCGCCTACCAGATGCCGGGTCCGCCCGGTGATGTTTCATGGGCGGCCATGGCGGAACTGGTAGACGCGCAACGTTGAGGTCGTTGTGGGCGAAAGCCCGTGGAAGTTCGAGTCTTCTTGGCCGCACCATTTTTTTCTGACGAGAGTAAATACCCCCTTCGAGGGCCCCCCTTGCTGCGCGTGTGCGTTGGCTTGCTTGGAGGAATTTGCATGAGTTCGATCGACGACACGATCATCAATACGCCCGAGGGCCCGATGACGTTTGCGCAGTGGAAAAAGAAGAACCCGGTCCAGCTGCCCTCGCGCCGAACCAAGGGGAAAAAGCTCCCGAACAAGGTGAAGCTGACCACCGACGAGAAATAGGCCGGCAACATTCCCCTCCCGCAAGCGGGAGAGGAGAAAGTCAGTGCCGCTCGTCCGAACTCCACGACCCCTGCTTCGCCCGGATCATCCGCGCCTGAAACTTCACCCGTTGCCAGAACGTCGCATCGTCAAGCCGCCATTGGCGAATCGCCTGCGTCGCCAGCGTCTCGATCAACGCCTCACTCGTCGCTGCGTCCTGCATCGCGAATGCTCGTGCGAGATCCTCGACGCACGGACCATGATCGGTAAAGTCGCGCGGCAGCGGCATTGGGACGGGTTGGTTCGGCATCGGCATCGGTCTCTCTCCCTGTATTATCCCCGCCCGCCGAACAGCGCGCGCGTTGCGCCACCGATCGTCGCTTGGTCGAATTTCAGCCGCATCGTCACGTACGGCCCCTGCCGCGTGTAGCGGTCGTCCTCGAAATCGCGGTCGCGGTAGCCCGACACGTTATAGCCTGCGGTGATCCACGTGTTCTGCGCAGGCGACACGCCGACCGACGGACCACCGCTCCACGACCAGGCGCCGCGCGACCAGGCATGCTGCGCCGATCCGCTCACGCCGATATCGAACCGCGTACCGATATCCTGGCGCAGCTCGAACCCGGTGACGTCGATATACCCGTCATAGGTGTCGTCGGCGAACCGTCCCGCGACGTATTTCGCGCCGTAATACAGCGTCGCCTCGGTGCCGTGGCCGAGCCCTTCCGGACCGGTGCGATAGTTCACCGCGAGGTTGTTGATGATCCGCGACGTCACCTGATCGCCGCCGCCATAGGCGGGTACGCCAAGGGCATTGGAGTCGGTGAACCCCGCATCCGCGCTCTCATGCCGCAGCTCGAGTCGTTCGAGCACCGACCAGCGGCTGTCGAGCGGGCGGAACGCAAGCGCCAGATCGGCGGTGGCATAGGTCGCGACCGCGCCGCTCTTGTCGGTAATCGTGTACGCCTTGATGCTCGACGCCAGCGTCTTGCCCTGTCCAAGCGTGCGCAGGAAGTTGGTGGTGATCCCCCAGCGATCGCCGCTGTCGGCATTGCGGTATTCGAGCCGCCCGTTCACCGACCAGCGTGCCTGGCGGTAGGTCGCGCCGAGCGTCATCGCGGCGTAATCGCCGTTTGTCTGGTCCTGCCCGACATAACCGCCCGAGGTGACTGGCTGGAACGCATTGACCACCGCACCGTCGGGAATCTTGCCGTTCAGCGTGTTGCTGGCATCGAGCGTGCCGTCGACGGTCCAGTGCTTGCCGAGCGGCACCGACTGGCTGAGGCCATATTGCGCATAAGTCCGCGCGCCGTTCTCGCCGATCGCCTGCTGGTTAAGCGTGCTCATCAGCTTGGCGCCGGTCCAGGGCGCGACGTCGACGCCGAACTGCTTGGTATGCGCGACATAGCCGTCGCCATTGGCGATCTCATACCCGCCGATCAGGCGGATGCCGGGCTTGATCCGGTAGGCGAGCTGAATCTGGTGGCGCACCGGGAAGTCGATGCTGTCGCTGTCGCCGCCGGGTGCAAACTGCGTCTGCCCGGTCACCGTCAGCTTGTCGCCGAACAGCGCCTGGCTGCCGCCGAGCGTGAGCAACCGGCTGTCGCGGTCTTTGCCGTCGACGCCGCGATCCGCCGCATACTGGCCGCCGACGAAGATCGTGCCCGTGTTGCGGCGATATTCGAGGCGGACGTCCGCGGCGGTCCGCGTCCCCGCGCTGTCGAGCTGCTGCTGGTGCCAGGCGACCCCCGTCAGGCTGATGCGGTCGGTCAGCCGCAGACGACCATCGAGCCCGAATTTGCGCGTACCCGCTTCGACAAGGTTCTGCTGGCCAACGCCGAACGCGGTATCCTGCTGACGTGCATAAGCGAGCAGGTCGAGCTTCGTCCCATGATGATCGACCTCGGCGAGATAGGCGAGCCCCTGCCCCAGCCCCTGCCGCCCGCCCTTGGCGATCTCACCGCGCAGTTCGGTGGTGGCGGTCACGCGCGCCTTGATATCGGCGCCGAGCACGGTGGCCTTGCCGACGGTCTCGTCGCGGATGACCGCGACGCCGACCTCGACCCGGCCATCGGCCAGCTTGGTCGCGACGCGCCCAGCGGCCGCGAGCTTCGACGACTTGCCGCCCTCGACCTCGTAATCCGCGACGATGAAGATCGGGTTCAAATTGCCGTCGCGGCTGAGGATCGGCTGGCGGAAGCGGACCGTGCCCATCGACGTATCGATGTCGTAGTCGATGTGGCGGGTCAGTTCGGTGCTCGAGACGATCAGCTCGGAGCGGAAGCGGTCGCGCGTCTCGAGCCGCAATTTGTCGCTGTTCGGGACGATGTTGCGCCCCGACAGCCGGTATGGCCCGCTCAGGCCGTTGCCCTGGATCTCGTCGCGCGAATACAGCGTGTCGGTGTTCGCCGCGAACCCGGTCGCGCGCACCCGCTTGCCCTCGTACGCCGCCTTCACGCCGTTGAGCGTACGGCTGTAGCGGGTCAGCTGCGCGTCGGTGAAACCGGTCTCGAAATCGCCAAACAGCGCATAGAATTCGCGACGCTCGAGCCGCAGGTACAGCTTGCGGCGGGTCGCCGCGTCATAGCCCTGGCGCGAACCGTCGCCATAGACGGTGTAGTAGCGGTCGGGGTCGATCGTGCCGAGCAGGCCGCGGTCGGGATCGTATTTGCGATCGCTGTCATAGGCGATCGTCGCCAGCCATGAGCCCTTGACGCGACCCTTGGCGTAGAAAGCGAGCTGGCCGTCGGTGACGACGCTGTTGCGCTGCGACCGCGGCAGGCCCGATTGGCGCTTGCTGAGCATGTCGTAGCCAAGCGAGCCTGCGCCGAACCCGACCACGACCCAGTCCTTGGCGGACGCTGCGAGCCAGGCGCGAACCTCGTTGGCGTGGACGACCTTATCCTCGGTCAGCGAGACGACGACGTGAACCGCGCCGGCCTGCGTGGTCGGCTGGAGAGCGATGAAGGCCAACCCGTCGTCACCGACCACCTGCGCGGTGGTGGACGAGCGTTCGCGGCCGGCAAGCTGGCGCCCCTGTTCGAGCTCGGCCTCGACCGCGGCGGTATAGGGCTGGTCGACGGTGAACGGGACAAGCGTGCCGGCGCGGACCGGGCGACCGGTCTTGTCGGTGACGCGGATCGCGATCAGCGGGCGGGTCAGGCCATCGGCGACGAGCCGGCTGCTGGCCGCGTCGAAAACCGCGCGGACGCCGGGGCCGGAATAATACACGACGCGCTGGAGGGTCTTCACGACGCTGCCATCGGCGGCAAGAATGCGCGCATCGAGGCGATTGTCGCCGTCGATCAACGGGATACCGGTCCAGCGGGACACTGCGATATCGGTGCCATCGCGTGTGTCGGTACCGTCGAACGCGAGGGGCTCGACCTGCTTGCCGTTGATCGTGAGCGCGACGCGCTGGCCCGGCATGTGTTTGATGACCGCACGGATGATCGGCGCGCGCGGGTTGTGGTCGGCGGTCGGGAACAGCCAGTCGATGCCGGCCGCCTGTTCGCCCGTCAGCCAGTCGCGGCTCCCCGCAGCGATGGCGGCATCCGCGACCGCGACGGGAAGGCCGGCATCCGCCACCTTGGCCTTGCCGGTCGGCTTCAGCTGGAAGTCGACGCGCTTCAGCAACCCGCCCCCACCATCATTGGCGCCCTCGACGAAGCGCGAGATCGGGCTGTTCGCCTGGCGCGTGTCGATATCGCAGGCGACCGGCGCGTGCGTCGCGGGGATGCTCGCCGTGTCGATCTGGACGACGTGACGCCCAGCGCGGACGCCCTCGAAATGATATAGCCCGTCGCGGTCGGTGGCGACGAACGTGCCGTCCTCCATCAGCAGGCGAATGCCGGGCACGCCCTTGCGTTTGTCGACCGGATCGCCGCAATTCCCCTCCGTGACGCGGCCGATGATCGTCATCGCGTCGGTGAACAGCAGCGGGCGCAGACGCACGGAAGCCGCGGCTTCGTTGCTGGTAATGGTACCCTGACCGGCGACGCGCGCGCGATTGAGTGCTTCGCCGGTCGGGGCGCCCGGTGCGATGCTGACAACGTATTTCAGTTCGGTCGAGGCACCGGCGGCGAGCACCGGGATGACGAAATCGAGGTTGCGGCCATCGCTCGACACGGTCGGCTCGTCCCCGCCGCGCGCGGAATTACGTTCGTAGCGCAGGCCGCGGGGCAGCGTGTCGGCGACATGGAGCCCGCGGGCCGGGACAGAGTCACGGTTGGTGATCCGCAGCAGATACTGGACGAAATCGCCCGGCGACGCCTCGCGCACGGAGGCGACTTTGGTCAGCAGCAGCGTGCCCGCGCCGGGGCTGTCCAGAGGGATGTCGGCGGAGAAGGGCTCGGGCGTCGACAGCGTCAGCGATCCACCAAAACTCGTGTCGTTGAGGATGAACGGCCTGCCCTGCGGGTCCTTGAGCGCGGCCAGCGTGGCGCGGTCGACGGTGGAGGGCGCGGTATAGGTACCGGGCGGCGCGACCTTGATGAAATAGCGCCCCGGCGCGGTCAGCGGGAAGCGATAGCGCCCGGTCTCGCCAGGATACATGCGGCCGCCGGCGTCGGTGACCGCGTCGCCGGTGACGACGGTGGAAGGATAGCGGCTGACCCCGTCGTCGCCGAACACGGTCGCGGGCTGGCCTGTCTCGTCGACCAGCGACACGGTCGTGCCGTCGATCAGCGCGCCGGTCCGCGAATCGAAGGTGTAGCCGGCCGGGTCGATCAGCAGCGCCGCCATCGAAGCGAGGCTGTAGCCGTCCTCCGAAAAGCTGAGCTTAATCGTCGCGCCGCGCTGGTTGCGAATGTCGCACGCGGCGAGTTCGGGATGCTTGCCGGTTGCGCTGGCGGGGATGCCGCCGGCGAAGATCCCGCTGTCGACGGCGGTTTCGGTCAAGGTCAGCGTCGTGTGGATCGTGCCGACGTCGACATCGATGACCGACGTCTCGCGCAGGTCGGGATCGTGGTTGCCGGCCTGGTTGTCGAGCACCAGGATCATGTCCGCGTAGATGTCGACCGCGGCGACCCAGGGCGATGCGGCATAGGTCGCAGCGTCGATCGGCGACGGCGTGAACAGGAGCGATGGCGCGGTCTGGCACTTGGCACCGGTCAGCTCGTAATTCGGCGGCGGCAGGCGAAAGGTGAGCGTCGTCGGACGCTTGGCGCGGTTCACGTCGAGCGCGACCGTATTGGACGGGATCGCACGCACGCCAGAGTCGCTGGCCGCATCGTCGAACGACAGCGTCGCGGTATTCTGGATACGCGTCTGGGCGCTTGCCGGCAGGATACCGATGACAAGCCCGATCAGCGTCAGGAATAAAGCGCACAGGCGCAAGAGGCGGCGGAAGCTGGGCATCAAGGGTCCGCTCCCGGCACGCGTCCTTCACGCGCGCCGGGATCGGTCGGTCCTTTCGGGTGCGAGGGTGTGGGCTTAGTTGATCGTCACGCGGAACGTCGCTGCGACCGATGTCCCGCCGAGCAGGACCGGGATCGTCGCATTCACCGTCTTCGTGTTCGTGTTGAACGAGCCGGTATAGTTGAGCACCGGCACGGTCACCGATCCATCGTCCGCCAACGGTATACCGCCGACGATCCCCGTCAGCAGGCACGTATTCCCGAGCGCGATCGCACCGATCGAGAGCGAGTTCGTGACATAGGTGGTGTTGGCCGGGATGACGTCGGTGAGCACGACGTTGGACGCCGGCGTGCCGACCGTGCCGTTGTTGACGATCAAGCAATATTGCACGACCGCGCCCGGGATAGCTTTTGGCGAAAGGGCAAGGTTGACCGGATCGTTCAGCACCAGTTGCGACTTGGCGACGCTCAAAGCGACATTGCGCGTGGTGATCTCGTAGCCCAGCGACGCGCGGCCCTGCCCGTTCAGCGCAACGTCGCCGCCGAGGCCATCGGAGTCGTTGTCGGCAAAGACCACATCGACGACAGCATCGTCGTTCGGGGCGACGCTGGCCGCCAGCGGCAAGCCCTGCGCGGCTGCATCACCACCCGCCGCGACCTGTGCGATCAGCGTGATGCCGGCAAGCGCGTTAGCCTGGTTGTTGGGAATGTCGGCGACGATGAAGACGACCGCCGACTGATCGGCACCGAGCTCGTTGATGTAGGTCACGGTATCGGTCCCGGCGTCATAGGTGCCGTTGCCGTTCGAATCGACGTAGATGTGGATATTGGTCACGTCGAAATTGTCGCCGGTGAACAGGTTCGTGATCGGCGTCTGGCTCGACGACAACAGGAAATCCTGCGTGCCGTTGGTGTTGTTGGTGACCTTGAACGTCGTAACCGCCGCGGTCTGGCCGATCGCCACCTGTGTGTTGTTCGGCTGGTTCGCGATCACGGTCAGGTTGACCTTGCGGTCGACCACGAAGCTCGTCGTGTTCGACGTCGCCGACTGCTGGACGCCGTTGACCGAGTAGCTGGCCTGCGCGGTGTTGGTGACCGACGTGCCGGCGGCAGTGCCGGCAGGCCCCGGTGCCTGCGCACTGGCTGTATTGGTCGCGATACCAAGCGACACGACCGCAGCCGTTCCGGCCATCAGCGTGCGAATTACCCCTTTTGCGTACATTCCGAATTATTCCTTCTGTGTAGATTGCGAGAGCTGGGTCGACGGAGGCGCACTCATTTCAGGACGGCCTGGAACGCGAACTGACCTTGCGAACCGGCCGCTAACGGGCTTGCGAGGCGCCACCGGACGCTGGTGACATCGTTGGGGCTCGCCGCGCGCGTGCTGCCGTCGAGGCTGCGGACGCGCAGCGTGGCGAGCGAACCGAAAGTCTTGCCGTCGACCGACACGTCGGGTGCCGGCGAGCCGGGATTGGCCGAGCGATAGGCGATCTGCCGCGGCAACGGATTGTCGAGCACCACGTTGCTCAGTAGCTGCGTACCGGTGTTGCGATAGGCGAGTACGAAGATGACCTTGTCGCCCGGCGTCACCTTCGACGGTTTCACCAGCGCGATCCGCGTGGTGCCGTCGGCGGCTGCGGCGCGGCTTTCGACCAGGATACTGCTGGTGACCTGCAACGGCCCTGCGGCCGCGGAGGCGACGGCAGCAGTGGCCGCCAGGACGGCGGCAATCATCGGACGCGTGATCATGACTATGCTCCTCATTGAATCTTGGCTTTGAACTGGACGGTGTGGACGGACGCCGCGGCGACCTGCCCGAGCGCGACGGCGATGCCCGGACCTTGTGCGCCACCAGCCGGTGCGCCGCCGGTCGCATCGAAGCGGCCTGCGTCGCCGTCCGCGGCGTCGCTCAGCAGCGCGCCATCGAGCGTCAGGCTGCCGGGGACGAAAACCGTGCCCGCCGGGATTGGATCGGCAATCCGCGCGCCGGTGACGGCATCGGTGAAGCGCGCCTCGAGCGTATAGGTGATGACCGAATCGCGAACCGCGTTCTGCGATCCATCGGCGGCGCGCACCGACTGGCTCTTGATCAACGCAGGACCGGCACGTGCGCTGGCCAGTGGGACGACCACGCTGGCAGTGGCACCGGTCGGCCCGACGACCGCGTCGCCGCCACCGTCGCCGCGACCGGCATAGCCACTTCCTGGCACACCCGACCCGGTCAGCGCCCGCGCGGTCATGGTCAGTGTGGCATCGGCGACGGACTGTTCCGCGGTCCCGACCAGGACCGCGAACACCGTGATCGACTGGCCCGGCGCAAGCGCCGGTACCGTCGCGTCGACCGGTGGGAGGTCGATGGCAGGATCATAGCGTCCGTTGCCATCGGCATCGATCGCCAGCGTGCGCAACGTCATCGCTGGGGACGAGATGCTGGTCGCCAGCACGAACGATTCGGTCCCATTGTCGGCATTGGTCAGGACGAACGGGATGATCGTGGGCAGTGCGGGCGGCGGCGCAACCGTGATCACGCCCTGCCCTTCGCGCACCAGGCGGGTGTCGAGCCGTTCGGCGACGATCAGCGTGACCGTGTTCGAGGTGACGGACCGGGTGCCACCGTCCATATCGTACCGAAGATTAGCGGTGTTGAAGATCACGGTGCCCGCCAGGCTTTCCGCGCGTGCGGCGGACGGGGCGGCGGCCATAGCGAAGCCGGTCGCGATCATGATGATCGCGAAGAGCGCAGCGACGCTCGCACGGGTCCGACTTGTATTTGCCCGTATCTTCAAGATGACGCCTGCGCGCAATGTGTTCCCCACCCTTTGATGGGGAACAGATCGAGCACCTTGCCTTAATCAAATGCTACGAAATCGTAACGGTATGTTTTATGAGCAAACTTGACATATTTGCGACTAAATCGGTTATGATAAATCAGTCAGAATCAATCGACCCGATCTGCTACGTTCTTGTCCCTGTTCCAGTATAAAGTCGAAATAGGCCTATCAAAATGCCCGGATCAGCGGCGACGCAGCGCGCGAAGATAACCGCGCATCGCCTGGTCGCCACTATGGCTCAGCGAAATTTCGACACGTCGCCGATCTGTAGGGTCGATTACCCGATCGATGAGCTTCAGCTTGTGCAGATGTTCGATCCAGCGCTGGGACGTGGTAACCGGCGCATCGGACATGCTGACCAGCGCCTTGATGTTCATCGGCTGGCGTTCATCCCGCGATACGAACAGGGCGAGCAACATATCCCAGGCTGGCTCGTGAAATAGCTCGGGGGGTAGGAAACGACGTCGCAGCCGTCGATCGGCAAGCACCGCCTCGGCGTGCGCTACGAGTTCCGTCTCACTGGGCTCGGCACCGACCGGTTCCGGATCCGCAGCATGGGCAACGCGGCCGTTGAATTCTTCAGCGACCGCCGAAAGCTTGGCGGTCAGATCCTTGATCAAATCAACTACCGACTCGTTCTTCACCAAACACTCCCTTTGTCCGTCTTCAACGAGGTAATCGACCCATTGATCCGGTACATCGGACGGGTCGCACCGCCTTTGCCGTCCTTTTCAGCGGGTAGCACCGCGGGATCATTGTCAGCGCAAACTCCACGTCAACATGACAGGATTATCGGCAGTTTCCATGCAAAAATGGACTATTTCCGGTATAACCCTGCGCATTGAAGCGATATTTTCACATTTGACCGGGGTATGCGCGCCATTGTGGGTGCAATAGATCCAAGCTAACTAACCATTGTGGTTTTATCTGTATTGATTTGGCGCAATTCACACACCTATCCGCCATCAATACTATGGTATACTTTCGATCCACCGCGATATGACGCCTGAAACCACCTGTGTTTGGGGACATCAGCTTGCAAGGGGATCCAACGATGGCCGCGACTCGAATATATGCGCTACTGCAAGAGGCGTGCGCTGCGCTGGAAGCGTCGGAGGACCATGCAATCGCGGCCTATGTTGGTTTCGCGATGGCGCTGGTCGAGGAAAAATACGGGGTCGGGCACGACCATCTCGAAAGCGTCGGCTGCGACTGACCATGCGATCTCGCGTGACGGTGGTGGCTGCGACAATTCGCCGTTTCACGACTTTTAAGGTGAGCATGACGGATTGCGACGCGACTTGTTTTCGGGGAAGCATGCGGATTGTCGACCGCCGCGACGTCTATGTTCGTCGACCGTGCGTTGAGTGTTCGACCCGCGTGTCGTCGCACGTGGATGAAAGGACGTCGTACCCGTTTCCATGCCCGCTCTACCAACCACCGACACCTCTCAGCAACTGCCTGCGTATTTAAACGCTGTCGGGACCGCTGTTCCCGATCATGACATCCACGCAGCGTTCATCGCCTGGGCGCGCGAGCGGACCGGTGCGCGATCGACCAAGGTGTTCGACCGCATGGCTTCACGGTCGGGTATCGCGCATCGCTGGTCGGTCTTGCCGCCGACCGCGGATGGCGGCTCGCCAGTCGACGATGCTGGGTTTTACGCAACCGAACCGCATCCCGGGACTGCTGCAAGAATGACGCTGTATGCCGAGCATGCGCCCGCTCTCGCGATCCGCGCGATCGAGGCGTTGCGCAAGCAGATCGCCGTCGAAGGCATTACGCATCTGGTGGTGGCAAGCTGCACCGGCTTCGTCGCGCCCGGCATCGACCAGATCATCGCGCGCCGGCTTGGGCTGTCGCCCAGCGTCGAACGGCTGCTGATCGGCTTCATGGGATGCTACGCGGCGGTCGTCGCGCTGCGTAACGCGCGTCACATCGTCCGCTCCGAGCCCAAGGCGCGCGTGCTCGTCGTGACGGTCGAACTCTCGACGCTGCATCTCCAGCCTGCCAACGACATCGAGCCGTTGCTGGCGATGCTCCAGTTCGGCGACGGCGCCGCGGCCGCGCTGGTCACTGCGGACGCGACCGGGATCGAACTCGGCACGCCGTTCGCCGCCGCGCTGCCAGATACCGAAACGCTGATCCGCTGGGACGTCACCGATGCGGGGTTCGCAATGCATCTGTCGGGCGAGGTGCCCGCGCGGATCGCGACCGCGCTCGCGGATGCCGCATTCCGCACGATCGTCAGCGACGGCCAGCCGCCCGAGACGATCGACGGCTGGGCGGTCCATGCCGGCGGGCGATCGATCCTAGACGCGGTCGAGCATGCGATGCATCTGAACCCTGAGGCGCTGGCGGCGTCGCGTCAGGTGTTGGCGGACAATGGCAATATGTCGTCGGCGACGTTGATGTTCGTGTTCGAACGCCTCCTGGCCAGGCCGCCGATCGGGCGCGGCGTCGCGCTGGCGTTCGGGCCGGGCCTCGCGGCGGAGGGCTTCGGGTTCCGGAGCGCGGTATGAGCCTCGCATCATCCAGCCTAGCCGTTCGCAGCCAGGCCGAAGAGCTGATGGACGCCGACGATCTCGACGCAGCGACTTATGCCGATGTGGTCGGCGATTTAGCGACCGTGAACACCGTGACGATGGCGCGCCGACCGACGCTCGATTTCCTCGATCGGGCGATCAAAGGGCGGACACGATTCCGGTTGCTCGATGTGGGTTTCGGTGACGGCGATATGCTGCGGCGGATCGCGCGCTGGGCAAAGGCGAAAGGCATCGAGGCTGATCTCGTCGGCGTTGATCTCAACCCGCGCAGCGAGCAGGCGGCGCGCGTGCATGGCGGCGATATCCGTTATGTCACGGGCGACTATGCCGATCTCGCCGACGAACCTTGGGACGTGATCGTCAGCAGTCTCGTCGCGCATCACATGACGCACGACCAGCTCGTCGCGTTTTTACGGTTCATGGAGCGCCACGCGACCGCGGGGTGGTTCGTCAACGATCTCCACCGCCACGGGTTCGCACACTGGGGGTTCCCGATCCTGGCCACGCTCGCGCGCTGGCACCCGATCGTCCGGCATGACGGCACACTGTCGATCGCGCGCAGCTATCGTCCCGACGAATGGCCACCGTTGCTCGCGGAAGCCGGCGTCACCCAGGCGAAGGTCCGCCGCATCTTTCCGTTCCGGTTATGCGTCGAACGCCTGCGCTGATAGTCGGCGGCGGGCTCGCCGGGGCCGCGACTGCGATTGGCCTCGCGCGCGCTGGGCGACCGCACCTGCTTATCGAGCGATCGCGTGAGACGGGCGATGCGATCTGCGGCGGGTTCCTGAGCTGGCGGACGCTCGAGACGCTGGCCGGGCTCGGGATCGATCCCGATACGCTCAATCCGCAGCGCGTGACGCGCGCACGTATCTTTGCAGGCAACCGCCGCGCGGAAGCTGCCCTGCCCCACCCGGCAGTCTCGGTATCACGCCACCGCCTCGATACCGTCCTACTGGCCGAAGCCAAGCGGCTTGGAACGCCGATCGAGCGCGGTGTCACCGTCCGCGAGATCGATGGCACGACCGTGCGCCTCGCCGATGGTGCGACGATCGCGACCGACGCGCTGTTCCTCGCGAGCGGCAAACACGACGTTCGCGGCATGGCCCGCCCCGAGGAGGCGCGCGGCGATGATCCGACCCTGGGAATACGGGTACGCGTCACCCCCTCACCGGCTCTGGCCCAATCGCTCGCGGGCAGCATCGAGTTGCATCTGTTCGACCGCGGCTATGCGGGACTGGCAATGCAGGAGGACGGCACCGCGAACCTGTGCATGGCGGTACACCGCTCGCGGCTTCAGGCCGCCGGATCCCCCACACAACTGCTCGAAGCGCTCGGCCGCGAGATGCCCGCACTTGGTGAATGGGTCGCGCTGATCCCCCCCAATGCCTCGATCGATGCGATCGCCAATGTCCCCTATGGCTGGCGCCAACGTACCGGCGTCGACGCGGTGTTCCGGCTCGGTGATCAGGCCGGCGTCATCCCCTCGCTCGCCGGCGAAGGCATGGGGATCGCGCTCGCCAGCGGAGTCGCGGCATCCGCCGCCTACGCAAAAGGCGGCTCCGAAGCAGGGGTCATCTGGCAGGCCGACTTCGCCCGCCGCCTGGCTCGCCCTATCGGTATCGCCAGCATCGTCCGCCATATCGCCGAGAGCGAACGCGCGACGTGGCTGCTACCGTTGCTGCGCCCCTCACTGATCCAGGTCATCGCCAACGCAACCAGAATGAGCCAGTCTTGAAATCCGTCCCGCCAGCACGAGATGCATAGTCATGGACCAGCTAAATCTTTCCGAGGCCGAGTGGCGCAAGCGGCTCACGCCAGAACAATATCACGTGCTGCGCGAGGCCGGCACCGAGCGTGCGTTCGCAGGGGCGCTCAACGACAACAAGGCCGACGGAATCTACCGGTGCGCGGCGTGCAGCAACGAGTTGTTCGACAGTGCCGACAAATATGATTCCGGTTCGGGCTGGCCGAGCTTTACGCGGCCGATCGGCCCCGACGCCGTCACCGATCACGCCGATCGCAGCCACGGCATGACGCGCATCGAAACGCGGTGTGCACGTTGCGACAGCCATATGGGCCATGTTTTCCCGGATGGGCCGCCACCGACCGGCCAGCGCTATTGCATGAATTCGCTGTCGCTCGAATTCCGACCACGCAAAGCGAACGCTGCGGCCTGATCGCGCTTGTAGGGCAGCAACGGAACGCGTAATTCTGCGGCCACATGGCCAGTACGCGTTCTGCTTCACCGTCCCGTCGGCCCCCGTCTACCCCGGCGTCACGCTGGCGTCGGCGGTTGGTCGTCTTTCTTCAGGTTTGCATAGGGGTAGGCCTGCTCGCGCTCGGCGCGCTGGCGATCGCGGTGTATGTCGCGATGTCGCAGCTGCCGAGCTTCGACAGCCTCAAATCGTCGCCCAACGGCCAGATGATCCGCGTCCATGCCGCCGATGGCACGGTGATCGTGTCGATGGGGCCGAGTTTCGGCGAATGGCTGCCCTATTCGCAGATTCCGCAGGTGATGCGCGACGCGACCGTGTCGGTCGAGGACCGCCGCTTTCGCTCGCATATCGGCATCGATCCGGTCGGCGTCGCGCGGTCGGTGAAGGTGCGGTACGATCGCGGCCACTGGACGCAAGGCGGATCGACGATCACGCAGCAGCTTGCGCGCACTGTCTTCCTCAACAATCAGAAGAAGTTCGGACGAAAATTCCGCGAGGCGATCCTGGCGTTTGCGCTCGAATGGAAGTTCAGCAAGGACCAGATCCTCGAACTCTATCTGAACAAGGTGTACTATGGCGGAGGTGCCTACGGAATCGATGCCGCTAGCCGAAAATTCTTCGGCCACGGCGCGGACCATCTAAGCCTTGCCGAAGCTGCGGTGATTGCAGGCCTCGTGAAGGCACCATCGAATTACTCGCCGACCGCCGATGCCGAAGCTGCGGTGGGCCGCGCGGGTGTTGTGCTGGAGACGATGCGCGAGACGGGCGCAATTACCGCCGAGCAGGCCGCCGATGCCGATGTCAGCGGGCTTAAGCTTGCACCGGAGCCCAAGCAGAACAGCGTCCGTTACTTTACCGACTGGGCGCTGCCACAGCTCGATACGCTGATCGACGAGACGACCGAACCGCTCGAAGTCTGGACCACGCTCGACCTGACGATGCAGCGCCAGGCCGATGACGCGATCCGGGCGAATGCACCACCCGGAGCGCAAGGCGCGCTGGTGGCACTCGACCGTGGCGGCGAAGTACGCGCGATGGTCGGCGGCAAGGATTACGTCTCGTCGATCTACAACCGCGCGACCCAGGCAGTCCGCCAGCCGGGCTCGTCGTTCAAGCTGTTCGTGTATCTCGCCGCACTCGAGGCAGGCCACAAGCCCGAAGACTCGATCGTCGACGAACCCGTCACGATCCAGGGCTGGAGCCCGCGCAACGATTCCCGCCGCAACTCCGGCGCGGTCAGCTTGCGCACCGCATTCGCCTATTCGCTCAACACGGTGGCGGCGAAACTCGGCCAGGAGGTCGGATTCAACACGGTCGCCGACATGGCGCGCCGGTTCGGGATCACCACCCCGGTCAACGTGCATCCTTCGATGGTGCTGGGCACCTCGGAGGTCCGCGTGATCGACATGACGCGCGCGTTCGCGTCCGTCGCCAACAAGGGCGTCGCGGTGACGCCGTACGGGATCACGCGCGTCACTGCGAACGGACAGACGATCTACACGCACGAGGTCGACCGCAGCCATGTGCTGGTCGCACCCTATGTCGCCGCCGAGATGACCGACCTGTTGCAGACCGCGGTCAACACCGGCACCGGCCGCGCCGCGCAGATCGGTCGGCCGGTCGCGGGCAAGACTGGCACCACCACCGCGTCGAAGGATGGCTGGTTCCTGGGCTTCTCGAGCGGCATCACGACGGGCGTGTGGATGGGGCGTGACGATGCCAAGCCGATTGCCGGCCTGCACGGCGGCACCGCGCCAGCCAAGGCCTGGGCGGCGTTCATGAAACCTGCGACCGCAAGCCGTCCGATCGAGCAGTTCGATACGCAGGTGACGTTGCCCGAATGGCAGCTCGAACCCGACGAGCAGAGCTATTTCGGCCAGCCCGACAACGGCCAGATGGCAGTCGACGCAGACGGCAATCCGATCGAGCAGGACGCGGCGCCCGTCCCGACCGATGCGCAGACTGGCGACACGATCCCGCGCCCCGATGCGGACCAGCAAGAAACGCCGGCAGCACCGCCGCAGCAGTTGAATCAGGACTGGATCGATCGCGTCACCGGGCGTGAGCGGCGCGATCCCTCGTCACCGGCGGGGCGCCAGCCGCTCCAGCGCGAAATGCCCCGAGACGGGCCACGCGATCAGGTCCAGACGCAGCGTTTCCAGAGCGATCGCCCTCAGGAAGACCGTCCAAACCAGTGAAGCTCCGCGCCATGCGTGCGTAGCCAGACGCGCGCGGGCGTCGGGTCTTCGCCGTAGAGCTGCTCGACCAGCGCGTGGAAGACCGGCGCGTGGTTCATGTGGACGCGGTGCGCGACCTCGTGCGCGACGGTGGCGCGGCGGACCCAGCTTGGCGCCAGGATCAGTCGCCAGCTGTAACGGATGATGCCGCTCGATGCGCAACTGCCCCAGCGGCCTTTCGCATCGCCGACTGCAACCTGGGCAACGGTTACCTTGGCCTTGGCGGCGTATTCGGTGGTTTCGGCCTCCAGTACGGCGAGTGCGGTGCGCTTGAGCCAGGCTTCGACGCGACGCGGGATTGTTTCAGGCGGGCCTGACAGCGACAGCACCGAGCCTTCACGAACGACGGTGCGGCGGCTTCCGGCAGTCCATTCGATCGTCAACGGTTCGTCAGCGACGGTGAGGACCGCACCGGGCACGAACGGACGGGGTGAGGGGAGCAGGGCGCGCTGTTCGGCGATCCAGCCCGCCTTGTCCTCCGCCCAGGCCAGTGCCTGCTTCAGCGCCGCACGCTTGGGGAGAACCAGCCTGGCCCGGCCGCTTGCAGGATCGATCGACAGTCGCGCGCGGCGGGCTCGCGGGTGGCGGACGATCTCCAGGCCTTCGATCACCGTCTTAAAGCTCGCGATCGATCACGTGATATTCGAGCTCACCGGCCTCGTCCTCGCTGATTGTCCAGCCGCGCACCGATTGCTTGGCGCGGTGGACGGCTTCGCGGTCGCCGCAGACGAGATAGTGCCATTCGGGCAATTGCTCGCCCGCGGCGCGCAAGCGGTACGCGCAGGTCGAGGGCAGCCAGTCGATCCCGCGGACGTTGCCGGTCGTCAGCCGCACGCATTCGGGGACATAAGCGTGGCGGTGGCGGTAATCCGAGCATTGCCCGCTGCGGCGGTCGAGCAGGCGGCACGAGACGTTGGTCGCGACGAGCTCGCCGGTATCCTCGTCCTCGAGCTTGTGGATGCAGCATTTGCCGCAGCCATCACACAGGGCTTCCCATTGGCCGCGATCGAGCTGGTCGATCGGCGTATCTTCCCAGAAGCGCGCGCTCATCGGGCCCAGCGCTTGATTTCCGTCACCACTGCGTCGGACCCTTGTTCCTGCGGCAGCAAAGCGAGGGGCTTGCTGTCCGGGCTCATCAAATAGGCCTGGCGCGAGTGGTTTACGAGGTAGCCGCCACCCGGCGATGGGTCGCCCTTGCTCGAATACACAGCATACTCGGTCTTGATCTTGGCGATCTGGTCGTCGGTGCCGGTCAAACCGACCATCCGCGGGTGAAACGCCGAGACGAACTGCTTGAGCACCGCAGGCGTATCGCGCGCCGGATCGACCGTCACAAACACCGGCACGATCTTCGCGGCGAGCGCGGGGTCGCTGATTTCAAGCTTTTTCACCGCGGCGCCGATCGCCTGGACATCCGTCGGACACACATCGGGGCAGAAGGTGTAGCCGAAATACATGATCCGGTATTTGCCGGCAAAGCTACGCTCGGTGACGGTCTGCCCGTTCTGGTCCGTCAGCGTGAAAGCGCCACCGATCCGCGCGCCCTCGAGCGGCGGTTTGGCAGGGGGAGCGGACGCGTTGCAAGCAGATAGCGCCAAGATCGGCAGGGCGAGCGCGGAGAGGATGAAACGGGTGTTCATGATGCCTCCAGCCTTGATCTGTTCGCTACTGCGGCGCAAGCGTTGCCCCATATCCAGGACGAACCAAGGAAGTTTCTCGATGCGTATTCGCCTGATCCTCGCTGCTACCCTTCTGACGCCTGCGCTCACCTGCGTCGCGGCGTCCGCGTTCGCGCAGGGTCAGTCGGAGGGGTACAAGTTCCTGTCCGCCGTGCGCGATGCAAAGAACAACGAGGTGCTGGAGATGCTCGGCAAGCCCGGTAGCAATATCATCAACACGCGCGACGTGACGAGCGGCGAGGGTGCGCTCCACATCGTCATCAAGCGCGGCGACGAGGTGTATCTGCGTTTCCTGCTGCAAAAGGGCGCAGACGCGAATTTGCGCGACGGCAAGGGCAATACGCCGCTGCTGCTTGCGGTGACGCTGGGGCAGACGGGCATGATCCCGATCCTGACTGCGGCAGGGGCGAACCCGAACCTGGCGAACTCGGCCGGCGAAACGCCGCTGATCCGCGCGGTACAGCGCCGCGATGTCGGGATGATCCGGACGTTGCTGACCGAGGGAGCGGATCCCGATCAGGCGGATATCATGGCCGGCATGTCGGCGCGCGATTACGCCAAGCAAGACGGGCGTAATCCAATAGTGTCGAAGCTGCTGGTCGACGCGCCGAAGAAAGTGAAGAAGGCGGTGTCCGGCCCGAAGTTCTAATCGTCGATCCTCCCCTGGCAGGGGAGGTGGCTGGCTCTTGTCAGACGGAGGGGTGTCACGCTCTCGATGGCGCGCTGCCCCTCCGTCAGCCCTGCGGGCTGCCACCTCCCCTCAGAGGGGAGGATTATGGACTTAGAACGCCAACCCGTCCGCGTCCGGGTCCATCTGCGCGATCAGCCGCCGCGCCGCGCGCCGCGCGAACGCCAGCGTCCCGCGCTTGCGAATATGCGCGGGGAGGGGGGTGGTATGCGCCTCGCGGACGATCGCCGCGTCATAGCGATCCGCAACGATGATCCCGGTCCGCTCCGGCAGAAAGGCGGATCCATGCAGCGGCCCGACATCGAACCCCGCCGGGACGGCCCAGAAATACCGGTCACAATGGCCGAGATAATCGGGCCACTTGCCGTCGCCGAGCAGGTCGGCGCGCGACACCTTGATCTCGACGATGACGATCTGCCCGCGTGCATCGACTGCCATCAGGTCGGCACGACGGCCGCCGTCGAGCGGGACTTCGGTCATCGCGGTCAGGTCGTGACGCAGTAACATCCGGATCACGCCGCGCGCCACGTCGGCAGCGCAAAGCGGCGATCCCGGTTCGTCGATGCAGGAGTCCGGCGGCATATCGAGCATGCCCCGGAAATAGAACAATCCGCGAACGAGGCAAGCTCATTCACGGACTGTTGTCTGGATCTCAGGGAAAACGCCTAGCCAAATCGCCTTCCCTATCCCGTTCGTGCTGAGCGAAGTCGAAGCACCTGCGTTCGGGGCGCACCCTTCGACTTCGCTCAGGGCGAACGGGGGGAAGGGCAAGGGGTAGGAGGTTGCTTGAGACGGATGGTCTCAGCGATAGAAGACGTGGTTGCCGATCGAGGCGACCTTGATCGCGCGAACCGATGGGCGGCGATCGGGCGTGTTGAAGTACAGCGCCTTGTCGGCCGGGCTGTTCCACGCGCTGGCGAGCGCGACCTTGGCGACTGCGATCGCAGTGCGATAGGCGGCGCCGGCGTTGATATTGGGGATCTGGCCGCCGCGAACGAAGCTGAACTGGCCACGCTGCTTGACGACGCCGCAGACGTTGGTCGGGAAACGACCCGACTTGGCGCGGTTGATGATGACTTCGGCGACCGCGAGCTGGCCAGTCAGCGGCTCGCCCTTCGATTCGAAATAGATTGCGCCGGCAAGGCACTGGAGCGCTTCGTCGGCGGCGGCGCTATCCTGCGCGGCAACGGCCTGAGCGAGCGTGTCGAATTCTTCTTCCTCGGCAGGTGCGACTGGCTCGACTGCTGCAACGGTGGCTGCTGCGGGAGCGATCTGCGGAACATTCTGCGGGGAGAGGGCGTTTAAATTTGCGAGAGCGGTGAGATTGACCGTGGAACGATCGAGACCGGTCGCCTGACCGGGTGCGCTATTGCCGAGCAGGCCGGCGAGAGAGAATGTCATGGCTGCGATGGTCGCGGCCCGCTGCAAAATCGTCATTCAAACTTATTCAGGTGCGGTTGGACCGTGGAAACAATCGTACGAGCCGATCGTCCAGGCATCCCCCCGACTGCGTAACCGATCCGGATCGCACCCGTCCCAGCACAACGCCAATCAATGTTGCAATTCCCCTCTATTGGGGGGGCTTTGGAGTCAATCGTCGAGGATCGTTTCAGCGGCGAACCGTTCCGCCGCTGCGATGTCCACCTCCACAACCCACAAATCGGGGTCGCGAGCACGCCTGCGCCGCCAATAGCCGTCGAGGTCTTCGGGCGGGGTCGAATCGATAAACGCAGTCCGTCCATCGGGCCCGATTCCGCGCTCCAGCAGGCGGGGAGGAGCCCCTTTGTCGACCGCAATGACAAGGATCGCGCCGCCCTGCGCATCGCCTTTTGCCATCACCGCGCCGAAGCCGCCGGCGTCGTTGACGCGGCGAAGGAGGGCGCTGACGAGCACACCGCTGGGCAGCCTGCCGCTCATGCCGGCGCCCGGTATCCAGGCAGCCCGGCAAGAGGGATCCGCGAGCGCATGAACGTGCCGGTACCCCGCGCCGCTTCTTCGCCCTCCGCATCGATCAGCCGCGCATCCGCGACGAACACGCGCCGCTTGCCGCTGATCCAGCGCCCCTCGGCGATCACCGGGCCGACTTTGAGCGGGCGGGTGAGCAGCAGGTTGAACGCGGTCGTCAGCAGGAAGCGATCGGTAACGAGGCTGTTCGACGCATAGAACGCGGCATCGTCGAGCATCTTGAAATAGCTCGTCCCATGCGCCGCGCCGCCCGCGTGATAATGGCGTTCGTCGATCGTGAAGTGGATCCGCGCGACGCCGGCTTCGGGGATCTCCAACGAAGACTCGAAGAACCGATTGATCGGCGCCTGGGCGTAGAGCGATTCCAGCGCGCGGAAATGCGCATCCGCGCCTGCAGTGTTGGGAGTGTCAGACATCTGCGTCGCTCGCGAACAGCAAACTACCGTCATCCTGACGAAAGTCAGGACCGAGAGCCACGAAGCGCATCGATCGGTTACTCTGGGTCCTGACTTTCGTCAGGATGAGGGGGCAGGGCTCATGCGGCATCGCGGACCTCGTCGGCGGTAAACAGCGCATAGAGCGCGTCTGGTGAGCCTGCACCGCGCAGCTTCTCCAAGAACGCCTTGTCGCGCAGCCGCCGCGAAACACGCGCGAGCGCCTTCAGATGCACCGCGCCCGCATCGGTGGGGGACAGCAGCATGAAAACGAGGTCAACCGGCAGGTCGTCGACCGCCTGGAAATCGACCGCCTGCGCCAACCGCACGAACACGCCGGTAACCTGCGCCAGCCCGTCGAGCTTGGCATGCGGGATCGCTACGCCACCACCGAACCCGGTCGAGCCGAGTTTCTCGCGCGCGCCTAGTCGTTCAGAGATCATCTTCGCATCCGCATCGACGATCTCGGCCGCGATCGTCGCGATATGCTGGAACACCGCTTTCTTGTTGGTGGCGATCACGCCCGTCTGCACTGCGTCGGGACGCAGCATATCGCTGAAATCGGTCATGGTCTTCATGTGTCTCAAGCGCCCCCGCGCGCGTCCGCCTTAGCGGGTTGCGCGGGGGCGTAAAGGCGCGGCCGTGAGACCCGCGCCTTTATGGACCCTTCTTTACTGGGGAGGGGAGGCCGCGCCGGGCGAGGCGGCCCGCTGTGGCTCGACCCAGCCGATCGTGCCGTCGCCGCGCTTGTAGACCATGTTGTGCGCGCCAGTGCCCGCGTTCTTGAACAGCAATGCGGCGGTGTTGCGCAGATCGAGCATCATCACCGCGTCGGACACGCTGGCCTCGGGAATGTCGACGCGCGTTTCGGCGATGATCAGCGGTGCATCCGCGACATCGTCTTCCTCGATGCTTTCCTGGAACAGCGTGTAGCCCGCGTTTGTCCCCGAGCTATCATAGCCGTTGCTCTCGGCCATCGCGACCGCTTCGCCGGCATGGCGGTCCTTGAGGCGGCGCATGTAGCGGCGGAGCTGCGTTTCGATCTTGGCGGCGGCGCCATCGAACGCGGCGCGCGCGTCGTACGCGTCCGAGTGGCCCTTGAGCACGAGGCCTTTCATCACGTGCGCGACGATATCGCATTTGAAGCCGGCATCGTGCGGCCCCTTGCCAAACGTGACCTCAGCCGAGATGGCGCGCGAGAAATACTTGTCGGCGATACCCTGGAGTCGGTCTTCCACGTGGCTGTTGAGTGCTTCGCCAGTGTCAACCTGATGACCAGAAATCCGGATATCCATTATCGTCTCCTTGTCGGCGTTACAGTCTCGAGCGGTCCTATTGGCTCCGCCCTGCCAGCGTCATCCGGACGCCACGGCCCCCCAAATCGGATCCTTGATCCCCTTCATAAACGCAGCATGGGCCGCAAGGTCTCCCTCGCTCACCGCGAAAACGCGGGGCGGGCGAACGACCCGAGGCGCTTGTGCGACGATCGGAGTCGCGGCGGTGCTGCCGGTATCGCCGAGCAGGCCGAGTCCGATCTGGCGACCGCCCATCAGCTCGACATAGACCTGTGCGAGCAACTGTGCGTCGAGCAGCGCGCCGTGCAGGACGCGGTGGCTGCGATCGATTCCGAACCGCGAACAGAGCGCGTCGAGCGAATGCTTGGCGCCGGGATGACGGCTGCGCGCGATCTGCAGCGTATCGACCATCCGCTTCATGTGGATGATCTGGCGACCGCACTTGGTCAGCTCGCCGTTGAGGAACGAGAAGTCGAAGCCGGCATTGTGCGCGATCATCGGCGCGTCGCCGACGAATTCGAGCAGGTCCTCGACCGCGTCGGCGAACTTCGGCTTGTCGGAGAGGAACTGCGCGCCCAGTCCGTGGACGTTGAACGCCTCGACCGGCATATCGCGTTCGGGGTGGTAATAGGCGTGGAAGGTGCGGCCGGTCTCGACCCGGTTGAGCATCTCGACGCAGCCGATTTCGACCATGCGGTCGCCGCCGGAAAAACTGAGGCCGGTGGTTTCGGTATCGAAGACGATCTCACGCATCCCGATGGTATCGGCTCAGATTTCCAAGGATGCAAGCACCGCCCGGACTTGCGCGCGCGTTGCGTCGAAGCTCGTGTCGGTGCGGATGACGTGATCCGCGCGGGCGCGTTTTTCGGCATCGGGAGTCTGGCGCGCGAGGATCGCGGCGAACTTCTCCGCGGTCATGCCGGGACGGGCGAGGACGCGGGCGCGCTGGACGTCGGGGGCGGCGGAGACGACGACGATCACGTCGACGTTGCGGTCGCCGCCGGTCTCGAAGAGGAGAGGGACGTCGAAGACGACGTGTTTGCCCGCGTGCTTAGCGAGGAAAGCGCCGCGCTCCTCGCCGACGGCGGGGTGGACGATCGCCTCAAGTCGCTTGATCGCGGCGTCGTCGCCGAACACCGCTGCGCCGAGTTTCGCGCGATCGATCGCGCCGTTCACGGTCGAGCCGGGGAAGGCGGCCTCGATCGCTGGGATTAGCCGGCCGCCGATCCCTTGCAACCGGTGCACGGTCGCGTCGGCGTCGAACACGGGGACGCCTTCGTCCACGAACATGGCGGCGACCGCGGATTTGCCCATGCCGATCGAACCGGTGAGGCCGATGATCATTTGATCAGCAGCGCGCGGAGGTGTTCGTCCCGATCGCGCGGTGGTTCCACGTGGAACAATATCTCGAACGCAACGGCGGCTTGGCCGATCAGCATCTCCAGGCCATCGACCGTTTCCAGATCCCGCGCGCGCGCCGCCTTGAGCAGACCCGTTTCGAGCGGCGAGTAGACGATGTCGTAGACCAACGAGTCCGGATCGAGTGCACCGAGATCGATATCGAGCGGCGGCTGACCCACCATCCCGAGCACGCTGGCGTTGACGAGCAGGCGCGAGGGCGGGGCGGCAGGACCGATCGGCAACACCTGGCCCTTGAGCCCGAACGCCGACAGCAGCGCCGCGCCCTTGAGCGGATTGCGGTTGAGGATAGTCACCGGGCCAACGCTCATCCGTGACAGCGCGAACAGGATCGCGCGGGCTGCTCCGCCGGCGCCGATCACCGTGACGGGCTGGCCGGCGATGTCGAGGTCGTCGATCGGCGCCCAGAATCCGGCGGCGTCGGTGTTGGTGCCGATGCAATCGCCCGCTTGGTTGCGAAACACCGTGTTGATCGCGCCGATCGTCCCGCGGACGTTGCCGGGATCGGAGACATGGTCGAGTGCGGCGAGCTTGTGCGGCATGGTGATGTTACAGCCTCGCCACGCGGGGTTGGCCTTCCGCTCGGCGAAGTATGCGGGAAGTTCGTCGGCGGTGACGTGTTTGTGGCGATAATCGGCGTCGATCTCGAGCGCTTCGAGCCAGAAGCCGTGGATCAGCGGCGATTTCGACTGTGCGATCGGATCGCCGATCACTTCGGCATAGGGACGAGTCATGCAAGGCTCCGGTGAACTCGGTTTAGTCGTTGTATTCACATAAATAGGCACGCCACGCTCCCCCCGTCATCCCAGCGAAAGCTGGAATCTCCCCGTTTGGCGGGCGTCGTCCGCCTCGGGAGAAAGCCCAGCTTTCGCTGGGGTGACGGACGGGGGGGCGGGTGCAGAGTAGAGAGCGTGTTTCTAAGCCGGCAGTTCGCCACGCACGCGCAGGAAACCGAGCACGTTCAACAGCGGCATACCAAGCACGGTGAACTGGCTGCCCTCGATCTTGGAGAATAGTTGCGCCCCCGGGCCCTCGATCCGGTAACAGCCGACGCAGCCGGAAATCGCCGGCCACTCCGCATCGAGGTAAGTCTCGATAAACGCCTCCGATAGCGGCCGCACATGCATCTTGGCGCGCTCGACATGCCGCCAGATCGCCTGCCCGTTCTCGGCGATCACCGCAGCGCTCCAGAGGTCGTGGCGCTTGCCGGACATCAGCCGCAGGTGGGCCGCCGCGTCGGCGCGGTCCACGGGCTTGTCGAGGATGGTGCCGTCTTCCAGCGTGACCAGCGAGTCACTGCCGAGGACGAGATAGCCCGGCATCCGCGCGGATACCTTCAGCGCCTTCAGTTCGGCCAGCGCATCGGCAAGATCGCGCGGCGACAGGTCGCGCAGCGCCGCCTTGGCTGCATCCTCATCGACACCGGCGAAAGTCGCCTCGAACGGCACCCCCGCAGCCGTCAGCATCGCCCGACGCGACGCACTCTGCGAAGCGAGGATCAGGCTCATGCCTCCACCTTTGCGACGTCGTCGCTGCGCCGCTGGTTGCACAGGGCAATGATCGCCGCCGCGGTTTCCTCGATCGAGCGGCGGGTGACGTCGATCACCGGCCAGCCATTGTCCGCGAACATCCGCCGCGCAAAGGCGAGTTCGCGCATTACCGCTTCCTCCTCGACATAGGACGTATCGGGCTGCTGGTTCAGCGACAGCAAGCGGTTGCGCCGCACCTGGATCAGCCGGTCCGCGCTCGTCGTCAGCCCGACGATCAGCGGGTTCTTGAGGCCGTAGAGAATCTTCGGCGGCGGACTTTCGACCACGATTGGAATGTTGGCGGTCTTGTAGCCACGATTGGCGAGGTAGATCGAGGTAGGCGTCTTCGACGACCGCGACACGCCCGCAAGGACGATATCGGCCTCCTCCCATTCCTCCCACGCGATCCCGTCGTCATGCGCGATCGTCCACTGGATCGCATCGACGCGGGCGAAATAGGCGGCATCTAGGACGTGCTGGCGGCCCGGTCGTGCCTTCGCCTGCTGCCCGAGCAACCCGGAAAGCGCGTCGTTGACCGGGTCGAGCGGGGCGACTGCGGGCAGCCCTAGCGCGAGGCACCTTTGCTCCAGGATGCGCCGGGTCGCGGGGTTCACCAGCGTGAAGACGACCAACCCCGGGTTCTGCGCGATCTCCTGTAGGATACGCTCAAGATGCGCCTCGGTCCGCACCATCGGCCAGAAATGGCGGACAGTTTCGACGTCGTCATATTGTGCCAGCGCCGCCTTCGCGATGTTCTCCAGCGTCTCGCCTGTCGAATCCGACAACAAATGTAGGTGGAGCCGCATCATCGGCGGTTTATCCCCAGCGGGCGAACCTGTGGGCGTGAATCTGTGGATAACATGGGGAGAACGGCTAGCGTAACTCGTCCGCCTCGCCAAGCGACGGGTGCGCCGTGGATAACACCGATTCTATCCACACCGCCGCTCACAGGGACGGATTTTATCCACAGGCTGTGGGTAACGGGGAGCCTTGAATCGAATCAGCGCGTTTGTGGCGGTGCGCGAGGGTCAAGCTGTTGGCAATTCCGGGATCACCGCATAAGTCCCGGGTTCAACCGCCCAACCACTGCAACAACCTATTTCTTGAATCTTCTTATAGTAGAAGAAGGGTGCTCCGCTGACCGATCCGACTTCCCATTCGCCGTCCTTCAAGCCGCTGCTGGCGACCCTTCGCGGTGAGCGTCAGGCGGTCCCTCCGCTGTGGCTCATGCGGCAGGCGGGGCGGTATCTCCCTGAATATCGCGAACTCCGCGCGGAGAAGGGCGGGTTCCTCGCGCTTGCCACCGATCCCGACGCGGCGGCCGAAGTGACGCTCCAGCCGATCCGCCGGTTCGGGTTCGACGGATCGATCCTGTTCTCGGACATCCTGATGATCCCGTGGGCGCTGGGACAGGATCTGAGCTTCGGGGTTGGCGAGGGGCCTCGTCTCGAGCCGGCGCTGGTCGACCATGCGCTCGATCGGTTGCAGCCGGTGATGGGGCGGCTGGAGCCGGTCTACGGCACCGTCGCGAAGGTCGCCGCTGCCTTGCCTCCCGAGACGACGTTCCTGGGCTTTGCGGGGTCTCCCTGGACGGTCGCGACGTATATGGTGGCGGGGAAGGGGAGCAAGGATCAGTCCGAGACGCGGCGCTTTGCGTATCGCGACCCCGAGGCGTTCGGTGCGATCATCGATGCGATCGCCGACAACACCGTCGAGTATCTCGCGCGGCAGGTCGAGGCGGGCGTCGACGTGGTGCAGCTGTTCGACAGCTGGTCGGGGTCGCTATCGCCCGCGCAGTTCGAGCGCTGGGTGATCGCGCCGACCGCGTCGATCGTCGAGCGGCTCCACGCGCGTTGCCCCGGCGTGCCGATCATCGGCTTTCCGAAGGGGGCAGGGGGCAAGCTGCCCGCCTATGCGCGCGAGACGGGCGCCGATGCGATCGGGCTGGACGAGACCGTCGATCCGATCTGGGCGCACGCGTCGTTGCCGGCGGACATGCCCGTCCAAGGTAACCTCGATCCGCTGGCGTTGATCGCGGGCGGGGCGGATCTGGATGCGGCGATCGACCGGATCCTCGCGGCGTTCGTCGAGCGCCCGCACGTCTTCAACCTAGGCCATGGCATCCTGCCCGAGACGCCCATTGCGCATGTCGAGCAGCTGATCGCCCGCGTAAGGAGCACGACATGAGCGGTTTTCTCGGCGCTGCGTATGACTGGGTGAAGGCGGCGCATCTGATCTTCGTGATCTTCTGGATGGCGGGGCTGTTCATGCTGCCGCGCTATCTGGTGTATCACCAAGAGGCGCTGGCGGCGGGCAACACGAGCGAGGCGGCGAACTGGGTCGAGCGCGAGAACAAGATCCGCCACATCATCCTGACGCCGGCGATGATTGTCGTCTGGGTGCTGGGGATCGCGCTGGCGCTGAACCTGGGGCTGGCGGACGGCGCGCCGGGGCTGGGGTGGCTGCACCTGAAGCTGGTGCTGGTGCTGCTGTTGTCGGGCTATCACGGCTGGGCAGTCGGCTATGCGAAGAAGCTCGCCGCGGGGAAGCCGACGCTGGCGGGGAAGCAGTTGCGGATGCTGAACGAGGTGCCTGCGCTGGCGGTGACGCTGATCGTTGTCCTCGCGATCGTGAAGCCGTTCTGAACGCGTGTTCTCCTGCGAACGCAGGAGCCCAGGATCACGAATGCCACCGCTTGTAACCCTGGGCTCCTGCGTTCGCAGGAGAACGGTAAGAGCGGGACTCCCGTCCCCGCTTGACTAACCCGCCCCCCAATTCTAACCCTTTCTCCCAACACGGCCTCCTGGCGTCCTGCCCGGTCGTGTCTTGCCAGACTCGTCTCGCCCAGTTCCGCTTCCCAAGCGCACCGCCGACCGAGCGTTCTCCCGTTGATTGCTATCCGGAAATCCCCATGCATCTCAAAGACTTGAAAAAGAAGAAACCCGCCGAGCTAGTCCAGCTGGCCGAGGAACTGGGGGTCGAGAGCGCCTCGACGCTGCGCAAGCAGGACCTGCTGTTCGCGATCCTGAAGGTTCAGGCGGACAATGGCGACCAGATCATGGGGCTCGGCACGATCGAAGTGCTGCCCGATGGCTTCGGTTTCCTGCGCTCGCCGGAATCGAACTATCTTGCCGGTCCCGACGACATCTACATATCGCCGAACCAGGTCCGTAAGTTCGGCCTGCGCACCGGTGACACGGTCGAGGGCGAGATCCGCGGGCCGAAGGATGGCGAGCGCTATTTCTCGCTGGTGAAGCTCACGGCCGTCAATTTCGACGACCCGGACGTCGTCCGCCACCGCGTCAATTTCGACAACCTCACGCCGCTCTACCCTGAGAGCAAGCTGACGCTCGATCCCGCCGACCCGACCGTCAAGGACAAGTCGGCGCGCGTGATCGACATCGTCTCGCCGCAGGGCAAGGGTCAGCGTACGCTGATCGTCGCACCGCCGCGCGTCGGCAAGACGGTCATGTTGCAGAACATGGCCAAAGCGATCACCGACAACCACCCCGAGGTGTTCCTGATCGTCCTGCTGATCGACGAGCGCCCCGAGGAAGTCACCGACATGCAGCGCAGCGTGAAGGGCGAGGTGGTCAGCTCGACCTTCGACGAACCCGCGCAGCGCCACGTACAAGTCGCTGAAATGGTGATCGAAAAGGCCAAGCGCCTAGTCGAGCACAAGAAGGACGTGGTGATCCTGCTCGATTCGATCACGCGTCTCGGCCGCGCCTACAACACGGTCGTGCCGTCGTCGGGCAAGGTCCTGACCGGCGGTGTCGACGCGAACGCGCTGCAGCGTCCGAAGCGCTTCTTCGGTGCCGCGCGCAACATCGAGGAGGGCGGTTCGCTCTCGATCATCGCGACCGCGCTGATCGATACGGGCAGCCGCATGGACGAGGTGATCTTCGAGGAGTTCAAGGGCACCGGCAACTCGGAAATCGTGCTGGATCGCAAGGTTGCGGACAAGCGCATCTTCCCGGCGCTCGACGTCGGCAAGTCGGGTACCCGCAAGGAAGAGCTGCTGGTCGACAAGGCCAAGCTCAGCAAGATGTGGGTCCTGCGCCGTATCCTGATGCAGATGGGCACGATCGACGCGATGGAGTTCCTGCTCGACAAGATGAAGGATTCGAAGACCAACGAGAATTTCTTCGACAGCATGAATCAATAACCGAGTGCGGCCTGCTGCAAGCTGCAGCAGGACTCGCATCGGTTCGGCCGGCGGGGCCGGGCCCCGACCGACGACATGGGCTTTGCCCATGTCCGCGAAGAACACCCAAGACGGCACGCGAGAGCATGGCTTTCGCGTGCCGCTTTGCTATTAATCACTATGAAAACCGCCACTCCGCCCGCGGCGTGGCCACGTCACCGGGAGCTGACATCTTGAGTATCATCGCCATGCTGGCCGCCGCCGCATCGGGAGTAGCCGGACCCGGCTCGCCGCTGGAAATCTGGCAACATATCGTCGCAGATTTCTCCAACCTGGGCGACCCGAAGGCGCTCGCCGCGTTCGGATCGGTCCTGATGATCGACCTCGTCCTCGCGGGCGACAACGCGATCGTCGTTGGCGCGCTCGCCGCTGGCCTTCCCGCCGACCAGCGGAAGAAGGTCATCCTAATCGGCATCGGCGCGGCGCTCGTCCTGCGGATCTTCTTCGCATTGATCGTGACGTGGCTGATGGGGATCGTCGGGCTGATCTTTGCGGGCGGCCTGTTGCTGCTCTGGGTAAGCTGGAAGTTCTGGCGCGAGATCCGCGAGGGTGCGGAGAACGCGGGGTCGCAAGAAATCGAGGGCGACGAGCGCTCGGGTATCCGCTCTTCGAAGGGCTTTGCGAGCGCTGCCTGGGCCGTCGCGGTCGCCGACGTCTCGATGAGCCTCGACAACGTCCTGGCAGTCGCGGGCGCGGCGCGCGAGCATCCCGGCATCCTCGTCATCGGCCTGCTGCTGTCGGTCGCCATGATGGGCCTCGCCGCGAACTACATCGCGCGCGTCATCAACAAGTATCGCTGGATCGCGTATATCGGCCTCGCAGTGATCCTCGTGGTCGCGCTGAAGATGATCTACGAGGGCTGGGTCGGCACCGGCGAGACGCTCGGGATCATCTCGCTGCTGCGCTGATCGCGGTGCGGCTTGGATAAGAAAAAGGCCTCGCCGGAATCGTCCGGCGAGGCCTTTTTCGTGTCTGTCGTCAGCACCCGTCACCCCGGAAGGGGTAACGGGGAGGGCGTGGTTAGCCCAAATTCTCCGCGAAGAACTTCGCCGTCCGCTCGTCCGCCAGCTTGGCCGATGCATCCGAGCGGCGCTCGCCGAACTCGGTCGCGAAGCCGTGGTCCTCGCCGGCGTAATCGTAGATCGTCACCTTGGGGTGATCGTCGAGCCCGGCATGCATCGCTGCCTGCGCAGCCTTGTCGACGAAGTGATCCTCCTCCGGCACGTGCAGCAGCACCGGGTGTGCGATCGCGTGCTTTTCGCCGAGCAGGCCGTCGATCCCGACGCCGTAATAGCCGACGCTCGCATCGACGTCGGTCCGTGCCGCGGTCATAAACGCCAGGCGCCCGCCCAGGCAGTAGCCGACCACGCCGACCTTGGCGCCGTCACCAAGCTCGCTGCGGGCGGCGCGGATGCTCGCCTCGATATCGGCGATACCCTTGTCCTGGTCGAACTGGCCCATCAGCTCGAGCGCACGGTCGAACTCGGGCTTGATGTCTGGATCGAGCTCGATGCCGGGCTCAAGCCGCCAGAACAGGTCGGGGGCGATCGCGAGATAGCCGGCCTCGGCGAGCGTATCGCACTTGCGGCGGATCCCTGCGTTCACGCCGAAGATCTCCTGGATCACGACGATCGCGGCCTTTGGCGTGCCTGCCGGGGTCGCGCGATACGCGGTGAATTCGCCATCGCCCGCGAGCGTGGCGATCTTGGTAGTGTTTGTCATAACAGTCCTCCTGGCGGCCGCTCATGGTCGAGCAGCCGAGATTTGGTGATCGGGCCTTCCCCCGCGGAGTACGCACCAAGCGCTCCGCCGGCTCCAAGGATTCGGTGGCAGGGGACGATGATCGGAAAAGGATTGCGTGCGCACGCCTGGCCTATCGCGCGTGGACTGGAGCCGATCGCTTTCGCGAGCGCGCCGTAGCTGGCCGTGGTGCCGTAGGCGATGTCGACGATCGCCCGGCGAAGGTCGGCACCGCGCGGGGTAGGGGAAAGCGCGAGGGGCAGGTCGAACACGGTCAGCCGTCCGGCAAAATACGCGTCGATCTGGCGGAGTGCTTCCAGGATCGCGGGGGCGTCGCTGGTCGAACCATCCTCCACGCCGATGTCGATCGCGTCGATCCGGTCCCCGGTGCCGGTCACGCGGACCAGACCGATAGGCGTTGCGATCGAGGCGGCATCGCGCGCATACATTCCTCCGCTATGCAGCGCCGCGATGGACCGCTCAAGCGTCATCGAGGGTGCGTCACATGAAGATGAATATCGAGATCGAATGCACCCCCGAAGAGGCGCGCCGCGCGGTCGGGCTGCCCGACCTGACGCCGATCCACGATCGCTATATCGCGATGATGATGGAGGCCATTCCGGACGGCCAAATGAAGCCGGAAATGCTCGAGTCGATGATGCGCGGCTGGCAGCCGATGGGCGAGGCGGGGATGGCGATGTGGAAGCGCCTGTTCGACAGCGCGACGAAAAGCGGCTGAGTTTCACGTGAAGACGATTTTCGCGGTATCGAGCGGACGACCGCCAGCGGCGATCGCCGTCGTCCGGGTGAGCGGGCCCCAGGCGTTTGCCGCGGCCGAGGCATTGGCGGGACCATTGCCGGGGGCGCGCCATGCCAGCCTCCGGGGACTGCGGGACGCAGATGGCGCGCTTCTCGATCGCGCGTTGGTGATCGTGTTTCCAGGACCGACTACAGCGACTGGCGAAGACCTAGTCGAGTTTCATTGCCACGGTGGTCGCGCGGTGATCGCCGCGGTCGAGCATGCGTTGTCGGTAATGCCCGGCCTTCGTCATGCCGAGCCGGGGGAGTTCACCCGCCGCGCGCTGACCAATGGCCGCATCGACCTGACCGAGGCGGAGGGGCTCGCCGATCTTCTCGAGGCCGAAACCGAGAGCCAGCGCGTCGCGGCGATGACGGCGACGGAGGGGCGGGTGAGCCAGGCTGTTCGTGACTGGATGGACTCGGTCGCGATGCTGTCCGCGCGTGTAGAGGCGATGCTCGACTTCGCGGACGAGGACGACGTTGCGAGCGATACCGCGGCGTTCGATGTGATCGTCTCGGAGATCGCCGCGCTTGCCGCGCAGATCGAGGCGGTGGTCGATGCCCCGCCGGTGGAGCGGCTGAAGGATGGGCTGCGGGTCGTCATCGGCGGTCCGCCGAACAGCGGCAAGTCGACGTTGCTCAACCTGCTCGGCGAGCGCGATGCGGCGATCGTTTCGCCGATCTCGGGAACGACGCGCGACCGGATCGACGTTCCGGTGACGCGGAACGGTGTCGCCTATGTGGTGACCGACACTGCCGGTTTAATCGATACGCTAGACCCGATCGAGGCGATCGGGATCACGCGCGCGGAGGGCGCGATCGCTGCGGCGGACATCGTGATTTGGCTAGCCGATACCGCGCCGCCCCGCGCCGATGTGATCTGGATTCATGCGCGTGCCGATCTGCCGGGGCGGGGGGAACTGCCCGCTGACCGGACATTGGCGGTCTCGCAGAACGACCGGGAATCGCTGGATGCCCTTTGGGGTGAACTGCATCGGCGAGCGATTGCGATGCTGCCGCGTGGCGATGAGATCGCACTGAAGCAGCATCAGCGCGGGCGATGCGCTGCGGCGGTTGAGGCTCTTCGGTATCCAAGTTCGGACGCGCTTATCGTCGCGGAACACCTTCGACAGGCACGCGCGATCCTTGCGGGCGTACTGGGGCTCGACGCGACCGGGGAAATGCTCGACGCGCTGTTCGGACGATTCTGCATCGGGAAGTGATGTTCCACGTGGAACATCTTTGACGCATTGGGCGCGGCGTTCTACGGCCATAGCATGTTCGATGTAGTGGTGGTTGGCGGTGGCCATGCCGGAACCGAAGCCGCAGCCGCGGCGGCGCGGAGGGGAGCGCGTACCGCGCTCGTGTCGTTCGACGCTGCGCATATTGGCGCGATGTCGTGCAATCCGGCGATTGGTGGGCTCGGTAAGGGGCATATGGTTCGCGAGGTCGACGCGTTCGATGGGCTGATCGGACGCGCGGCCGATGCTGCTGCGATCCACTATCGGATGCTCAATCGGAGCAAGGGTTCGGCGGTGCAGGGCCCTCGGATCCAGGCTGATCGGCGTCTGTATTCCGGGGCGATCCAGGCGATGCTTGTGGCCACGGAAGGCCTCTCGATCGTCGAGGGCGAGGCGACGGCGTTGCATTTCGACGGCGATCGCGTGGCGGGTGTCGTGCTGGCGGATGGTGCGATCGTGGCGGCACGAGCGGTCGTGTTGGCGACCGGCACGTTCCTGGGCGGACGGATCTTCCGGGGTGACGATCGCGAGGAAGGGGGGCGGATTGGCGAACGGGCCGCCAAGCCACTCGCGGACCAGTTGCGCGCGCGGGACCTGCCGATGGCGCGACTCAAGACCGGGACACCACCCCGTCTCGATGGGCGCACGATCGACTGGGGTGCGCTTGCCGAGCAGCCGTCCGACCTCGATCCCTGGACGATGTCGCCGATGACTCGCGCGCGTCCGCTGCCGCAGATTGCCTGTGCCATAACGCGTACGACCGATCGTACACACGCGATCATCCGCGACGCTTTCCACCGGTCGCCGTTGTTCACGGGCGCAATCGAAGCGGCTGGCCCGCGTTACTGTCCGTCGATCGAGGACAAGGTGCATCGGTTCGGCGACCGCGACGGCCATCAGGTTTTCCTCGAACCCGAGGGGCTCGACGATGCGACGGTCTATCCGAACGGGCTTTCGACGTCGCTGCCGGTCGAGGTTCAGGCGGCGATGCTGGCGAGCATTCCCGGGCTCGAGCGCGTGAGGATGACCATGCCGGGCTATGCGGTGGAGTATGACTATATCGATCCGCGAGCGCTCGACACGCGGCTTGCGCTTGGTGCGATCGAGGGGGTGTTCTGCGCTGGGCAGATCAACGGTACGACCGGGTATGAGGAAGCGGCGGGGCAGGGGCTGGTCGCTGGGCTTAACGCAGCGGCGTATGCATGCGACCTCGCGCCGGTGATACTTGATCGCGCGTCGAGCTATCTCGGGGTGATGATCGACGACCTGACGCTGCAAGGGGTGACCGAGCCATATCGGATGCTGACGGCGCGGGCGGAGTTCCGGTTGTCGTTGCGCGCGGATAATGCCGAGACGCGGCTGGGCGGGATTGCGGAGGTGGTTGGGTGTCTTGGACCCGAGCGGTTGGCGCATCAGCATGCACTGGCCGAGGATCGTGCTCGTTTCCGCTCGGCACTCGACTGCGAGCGGACGGCAACCGAGGTTGCCGATCAGGGTGTTGCGATCGGTCGGGATGGTGCGCGGCGGACGGCGTTCGACTGGCTCCGGTTCGAAGGCGTGACGCTCGCGCATGTCGCGCCGGACGCTGCGGCGGGGATCCCGATGGCGGTCGTTGACGAAGTGTTAGAGGACGCGCGCTACGCTCCGTATATCGAGCGGCAGGCGCAGGAGGTCGCGCGGTTGCGGGCGGACGAGGCTATCCGTTTGCCGGAGGACCTTGCTTATGACCGGGTGCCTGGACTGTCGAACGAGATGATCGATCGCCTGAGCGCGGCGCGGCCGACCTCGCTGGCGGCAGCGGCGCGGGTGCGGGGGATTACACCGGCGGCGTTGTCCGCGGTATTATTGCATACGAAACGAGTGCCAGCATGACCGAACACGAAGCGCAGAGCTGGACGACAGAGCGGTTTGGGGCGGCAGCGACCGAGCGCTTGAACGCGTTCGTGGCGATGGTCGTCGAGGAAGCGCCGCACCAGAACCTGATCGCGCCGTCGACGATCCCGACGATCTGGGATCGGCATGTGGTGGATTCGCTTCAGTTGGTCGCGCTTGCGGGGGCGAATACGTCGGCGAAGCGGTGGCTCGATATCGGTACCGGCGGGGGGTTTCCCGGTATGGTCGTTGCATTGGTTCGCGAGGGGCCGGTCGATCTGGTCGAACCTCGTCGTCGCCGCGCGGACTTCCTCCAGTTGTGTGTCGCTCGGCTTGGGCTTGGCGAACAGGTTCGTGTTCACGCGTCGAAAGTAGAGAATGCGACCGCGAATGCGTCGATCATTTCCGCTCGCGCGGTCGCGTCGTTGCAAAACCTTTTGCGTGGCGCGGCGCACTGCGCCACAACGGAGACGCGGTGGTTGCTTCCTCGGGGGCGTTTCGACGAGGAGGAGCTCGCCGCGCTCAAGCAGCATTGGCGGTTTATGTTCCACGTGGAACAAAGCGTCACGAACCCGGAGTCGTTGATCGTGGTTCTGGATCGGGTAAGCGCGCGATGATTACCATCGCGGTCGCCAATCAAAAGGGTGGGGTGGGTAAGACCACCAGCGCCATCAACCTCGCGACCGCGTTGGCCGCCACAGGCATGCGCGTGCTGTTGGTCGATCTCGATCCGCAGGGCAACGCATCGACCGGGCTCGGCATCGGCCATTCGCAGCGCGAGCGGTCGAGCTATGACGTGCTGGTCGGCGAGACGTCGATCGAGGAAGCGGTGGTGCATACGCGCGTACCACGCCTCGATATCGTCCCGGCGACCGTAGACCTGTCGGGCGCGGAGATCGAGCTGGTCGATTTCGACGCGCGGACGCACCGGCTCGATCGTGCGGTGAAGGCGGCGCAGGGGCCGTGGGACATCGCGCTGATCGATTGCCCGCCTTCGCTGGGGCTGCTGACGATCAACGCGATGGTGGCGGCGGATTCGCTGCTGGTGCCGCTGCAATGCGAGTTTTTCGCGCTCGAGGGGTTGTCGCAGTTGTTGAGTACGGTCGAGCGGATCCGCCAGCGGTTCAATCCTGGGCTGTCGATCCTTGGGGTTGCGCTGACAATGTTCGATCGACGTAACCGACTGACCGACCAGGTCTCGGCGGACGTTCGCGCGGTTCTCGGCAAGGTCGTGTTCGAGACGGTGATCCCGCGCAACGTGCGGCTGTCGGAGGCGCCGAGCCACGGGTTGCCGGCGTTGATCTACGATCACCGGTGTTCGGGCTCGCAGGCGTATATTGCGCTCGCGCGTGAGCTTATCGGCCGGCTTCCGGCAACTGCGCAGGTTGCGGCATGAGCGACGGTAACAAACGCGGCCGCCCGGGGCTGGGCAGGGGCCTCAACGCGCTGCTCGGCGAGATGGCGCGCGAGACGCCGGTGTCCGCCGATGGTGCATCGGCACCGCAGTCGTCGGGCGTGCGGATGCTGCCGGTCAGTTCGCTGTCGCCGCATCCCGATCAGCCGCGGCGGCATTTCGACGAAGCTATGCTCGACGAGCTGGCCGCGTCGATCGCGTCGCGCGGGCTGATCCAGCCGATCGTCGTGCGGCCGCATGGGCATGATTTCCAGATCGTCGCGGGCGAGCGGCGCTGGCGGGCGGCGCAGCGGGCGCGGCTGCATGAGGTGCCGGTCGTCGTCCGCGACTTCGACGATGCCGAGACGCTTGAGATCGCGCTGATCGAGAATATCCAGCGCGAGGACCTCAACGCGATCGAAGAGGCTCAGGCGTATCAGCGGCTGGCGGGCGAGTATGGGCATACGCAGGAGGTGCTGGCCAAGATCGTCCACAAGTCGCGCAGTCATGTCGCGAACCTGCTGCGGTTGCTGGAGCTGCCGACGCAGGTTCAGTCGCTGGTGGTCGATGGATCGCTGTCGATGGGGCATGCTCGGGCGTTGCTGGGTTCGCCGGATGTGGAGTCGCTGGCGGACCAGGTCGTGTCGCGGGGGCTGTCGGTGCGCGAGACCGAGAAGCTGGCGCGGGATGCGAAGCCTGGGCGGAGCCGTGGCGGTGGTGGGTCGTCCGAGCCTCGGGTGCCGGATGCGGATATCGCTGCACTGGAGCGGCAGTTGGCGGATCTGCTCGGGTTGCAGGTGAAGGTGGCGCATACCGAAACTGGTGGGACGTTGACGTTGAATTACTCGACGCTCGACCAGCTGGATATGGTTTGTCAGCGGTTGACGGGTGGGGCGATCTAGGGCGCGGGCCAACCTGAGCCAATCGCACCCTGCCCGCTCGTGCTGAGCGAAGTCGAAGCACCTGCGTACCGGACCATCCTTCGACTTCGCTCAGGACGAACGGGGGATAGGAGAGGGTGGGGGGAGGACGAATACTCTCCGTCATCCCGGCGGAAGCCGGGACCCACGGTTGCGGTCCGCTTCTTTAGTGATCGTACCCTATCCATGGGTCCCAGCGTGCGCCGGGATGACGGAAGGTGGGGGGCGGGAAGAGGGAAGCGGAGGCAGACGCGAATGCGGTTGCGTCTGCGCGTTAGTTTCGCCGTGCGATCGCCTGGGACAGCGCCACTACCGCCGCCTCAGCTACCACACCGCCGGCATTCCCGGACGCCATGATCGCGCGCTCGGCGGTTCGGACCCGCTGGATCGCCGTCGCGAGCATTACCGGCGACCAGCGCCGCAAGGACCGCGCGGTGCTGGCCTCTTCCTTGAAGAACACGCGGTGGCGTTTCATCACGGCGTCGACCGCTTCGCCGCGGTCGATTTCGCCGCGCATGTCGGCCAGCGCGATCAGGCGACGGACGAGCTGGCGGAGCCATGGGATCGGCGACGTCCCGGCTTCTGCGAGGACGGCGAGTTCGGCACCGAGATCGTCGACCCGGCCTTCGATCACCGCATCGATCGCGCGGCCCATTTCCGCATCGCCGAGGTCTGCACCGACCGCATCGAGTGCATGGTGATCGAGGTCCGCAGGCCGATCGGGCGCGGCGTCGAGGTACAAAGCGAGCTTCTCGATCTCTCGCGAAATGACGGCGCGGTCACCGCCGGTCGTATCGACTAGGCGGCGGGCGACGCCGGGGGCGGGGCGGAGGCCGTTCTCGTTGGCGATCGTCGTCGCGAGGCGTTCGGCGTCCTGCGCGGTAGGGGCGTAGCAGGCGAACGCCATCGCGCGCGGGGAGTCGATCGCGAGCTTGACGATCTTGGCGGTCGATTTGACGGTCGGGGCGATCGCGACGACGGGGTTGCCGACGCGTTCGGCCGCCAGAAGGTTGGTGAAGGCTTCGAGGCTTTCCTCGCCGGCCGACGCGACGCGGACAAACCTTGCGCCGGCGAACAGCGACAACGACGCGGCTTCGTCGGTCAGCCGGCCGGGATCACTCTTGAGCGTCGAGCCGTCGAGATCGACGCGTTCGGCATCAGCGCCCATCGCCTTGGCCAGCACGCGCGCAAGGTCGCTTGCGCCGGCCTCGTCGGGGCCGTGGAGCAGGTACAGGCGGATGTCGCCGCCCGGCTTGGCCAGCGCACCGCGGATCTGGCCGGCGCTGGCCTTCACTTGGCGGGCGGAGCGGCCTGCGCCGCGGCGACCGCGGGCGTGTTGCGTGCGTACAGTGCAACGCGCGCGACGATCTGGTCGGCGACGATCTGCGACAGGCGTTCAAGCGCGGTGTTCTCGGCGGCGATCGTCGCATATTCCGAGCGGACGACGTCGATGCCGGCGTCGGAGCCCGCGGTCGCGTCGAGCAGCACCGAGTTGTCGCCGATCCGCACGAGCTGATAGCGCGCGCGCAGAGTCCGGCGTTCGCGCGAGACGCTGTCGTCGGTGCGAACGCCAAGGCCGCTGATCTGGTCGTCGAGGCGGATGTCGATCCGGTAGAGCGCGGGTGCACCGTTCGAGGGCAGGCGATCGCGCAGTGCGGTGGCCATCAGCCAGCCGTTCTTACCCGCGATCGGCGCGATCTCGACCTGGCCGAGCGCGCCCGAGACCGGACCGCTGCTGCCGCCCGCATAGAGCGGGTGCAGGCCGCAGCCGGACAGCGCAGGCGCCAGCGCGAGCGCGCCGAGGATCGCTAGGCGCTTCATGCGACGATGTTCACGAGACGGTCGGGCACGACGATCACTTTCCGGGGCGGCTTGCCCTCGAGCAGGCGGACGATCTTTTCGGAGGCGAGCGCGGCGGCTTCGACCTCGTCCTTCGGTGCGCCCTTGGGGAAAACGAGCGTGTCGCGCAGCTTGCCGTTGACCTGCACCGCGATCGTGACTTCGTCGTCGACCAGCATCGCCGGATCGACGATCGGCCAGGCGGCGTCGGCGATCAGGCCGTCGTTACCCGCGGTCGCCCAGGCTTCCTCGGCGACGTGCGGGACCATCGGGCTGACGAGCAGCAACAACGTGCGCACCGCCTGTTCGCGGTCGGCGGAGGGCGGTGCCTTTTCGATCGCGCTGCACAGGGAATAGAGCCGCGCGACCGCCTTGTTGAACTGCAAGGCATTGATATCGCTCTCGATACCGACGGTCGTGCGGTGGCAGAGTTTGCGTAAGCCGATGTCTTCGCCTTCGGCCTTGGCGGCGTCGTCGGACTCGATCAGGCGCCAGAGACGCTGGACGAACCGCCACGCGCCTTCGATGCCGGATTCGCTCCACGGGAGATCGCGCTCGGGCGGCGAGTCGGAGAGCACGAACCAGCGCACCGCGTCTGCGCCGTACTGGTCGACGATCGGCTCGGGATCGACAGTGTTCTTCTTCGACTTCGACATCTTCGTCACGCGGCCGACCGTCACGGGGCCTCCGGTCGCAATCTCGATATACCCTGCATCGGTCTTGCGGACCTCGTCGGGAGACAGCCACTTCGTCTTCACCGGCGCGTCGCTCGAATCGTCGTCGTCGGTGTCCGCCTCCGGCTGCACGTCGCCAGCGTCGCCTCGGCTATACGTCTCGTGCGTGACCATGCCTTGCGTGAACAGCCCGGCGAACGGCTCGGCAATGTCGAGCATGCCGATATGCTTCAGCGCGCGCGTCCAGAAGCGGGCGTAGAGCAGGTGCAGGATCGCGTGCTCGACGCCGCCGATATACTGGTTGACCGGCAGCCACTTCTCCGCGCCCGTCCGGTCGAACGGTTTCGCGTCCGGCTGGCTGGCGAAGCGGATGAAATACCACGACGAATCGACGAACGTGTCGAGCGTATCAGTCTCGCGTCGGGCATCGCCGCCGCAGGACGGGCAGGGGACGTGCTTCCAGGTCGGATGGCGATCGAGCGGGTTGCCGGGGATGTCGAAGCTGACGTCCTCAGGCAGGACGATCGGCAGCTGGTCCTTGGGCACGGGCACCGCACCGCACGCGTCGCAGTGGATGATCGGGATCGGCGTGCCCCAGTAGCGCTGGCGGCTGACGCCCCAGTCGCGCAGGCGGAACACGGTCGTGCCCTTGCCCCAGCCTTCGCCCTCGGCGCGCTCGATCACGACGCGCTTTGCGTCCTCGATGTCCATCCCGTCGAGGAAGTGCGAGTTCACGATGGTGCCGGCGCCGGTCCAGGCGGTGCCGCCGACGAACACGGGGGACTCGTCATCGCCTTCGCTGACGACGCGCTTGACGGGCAGGTCGTATTTGCGCGCGAAATCGAGATCGCGCTGGTCGTGCGCGGGGACGCCGAACACCGCGCCGGTGCCGTATTCCATCAGCACGAAGTTCGCGATGTAGACGGGGAGGTGCCACGTCTTGTCGAGCGGATGCACCGCGCGGATGCCGGTGTCGAAGCCGAGCTTTTCCTGCGTGTCGAGTTCCGCCGCGGTGCCGCCGCCGCGCTTACAGAGCTCGATGAAGGCCGCGGCGTCGGGGTTCGTTTCGGCGATGGCGCGCGCGATCGGGTGATCCGCGGCGACCGCGACGAAGCTGGAGCCGAACATCGTGTCGGGACGGGTGGTAAAGACCTCGACGAATTCCTCCCCGGAACGGGGAGGGGGACCATCCGCAGGATGGGGGAGGGGGCTGTCAACGGTCGCTGCCGTATGTGGCGCGCCCCCTCCACCCCCGGCTTCGCCGGCGGTCCCCCTCCCCGTGCCGGGGAGGATTGCGAACTTGAACTGCAGGCCCTGGCTGCGGCCGATCCAGTTTTCCTGCATCAGCTTGACCTTGTCGGGCCAATGTTCGAGCGAGCCCAACCCGTCGACCAGCTCGTCGGCGAAGTCGGTGATCTTTAGGAACCACTGCGACAGTTTCCGTCGCTCGACCAGCGCGCCAGAGCGCCAGCCGCGACCGTCGATCACCTGCTCGTTGGCGAGCACGGTCATGTCGACCGGATCCCAGTTGACCGCGGATTCCTTGCGATAGACCAAGCCCGCCGCGAACAGGTCGAGGAACAGCGCCTGCTCGTGGCCGTAATATTCAGGCTCGCAGGTCGCCAGTTCGCGCGTCCAGTCGAGCGCGAAGCCCAGGCGCTTCAGCTGTGCCTTCATCGTCGCGATGTTGGCGCGCGTCCAATCGCCCGGATGCACGCGCTTTTCCATCGCCGCGTTCTCGGCGGGCATGCCGAACGCGTCCCAGCCCATCGGATGGAGCACTTCCATGCCCTTCATCCGACGGAACCGCGCGAGCACGTCGCCCATCGTGTAGTTCCGGACATGCCCCATGTGGATGCGCCCCGACGGATAGGGGAACATCTCGAGCACGTACGAGCGCGGCTTGGTCGACAGGTCGTCCGCGGCGAACGTCTTGCGCTCGTCCCAGACCTTCTGCCACGCCGCGTCCGCCTTCAACGCATTGAAACGCGACGCCATTATTGTGTCCTCAGCCCGCGATCGAGGCGCGGCGCAGGTCGCGGGCCTTGGTCAGGATGATGTCCTCGAGCTTCTGCGTGGTCGCGGCCTGGACCGGCGACGAGACCCACTGGCCGTTGCGGTTGACTTCACGGAGCGCGGCAACCCGCAGCGCATCGGCGCGCAGATCCTGGTCGAGGATCGAGACGGTCACCTTCATGCGCTCGGTCGGCGTCTGCGGATTGATGTACCAGTCGGTGACGATCACGCCGCCGTTGGAATCGGTCTGGAGCAGCGGCATGAAGCCGAGCGTGTCGAGGCTCGCGCGCCACAGATAGCTGTTGACGCCGATCGTCGTGATCTTCGACGCGGCGAGATCCGCCTTGGGACGCGCCGATCCGCCGCCGCAAGCGACGAGAGGCAGGGCAAACAGCACGACTGCGATACGCGAGCGGCGAAACATGGGCATCATCCTGGCAAGAAAATCAGCCCTTGCTCTACAGGCGTGCCCGCGTGCCCGCAAGCAGACGCCCGCATGCGTGAGAGGCGGGGCGTCGAACGGCCGATCCCCCTCTCGATATGCCCGTTTCGGTAGCGCTAACGCGGCGACATGTGTGCTGATTGCAACACTGTCGGACAATTCGGCGATGAAGGGTGGGAATGCGCGGTTCTGCGGCCTTTGCTGTGGATCAATTCATGTTAGATGCTGTTTAACAGGATCCGATTACGGGATTCGAAGGACAGATTCGTTGTGATGACGCGTGGGGGAATTTTCGGGGTGGTTGCCGGGGCGCTTGTCGCCACCGCCGCAATCGTCGCGCCCGCCTTCGGCGCCAGCGAACAGCCCGCCCGGATCGCCAAGCATAACGTCGCCGCGGTTCGCGGTATCGGATCGTTTACGCCAGCCGCCGCCGACCCCCGCCTTGCCGCGATGTTCGCGCGCGGTGGCTTCGACGCCGGCAGCTTCCGTTTTACGCCGGCCGAAACGCGCCAGGATAATCGCGCGGTGACTGTCGCGGTCCGTGCGCAGACCAACCGCGGCATCGCGAACACGGCTAGCCTCGCATCGACCACGCCGACCGTCGGGATCGCACCGATCGCGTACAATCTCGGCATGTCGGTGGGCTGGAAGCGGTTCGCGATTTCCGGCGACGTGAACAAGCTCGATCTCGGCGGTCTGCCCGGGAGTCGCGAAGCCGCCGATCTGGCGGTAAGCTACAGTGCCAAGCGGTTCAGCGGCACGGTGAAGGCTGTGGCGGACCGTCCGCTCGCCAACGCACCGCACCTCGTCGAGGAAGCGCCGAGCTATTCGGTCGACGTCGGTGGCTCCTACGCCCTGACGCGCAGCCTCGCTGTGACGGCGGGCGTCCGGTACCGGTCGGACCGCGAGCGCTTCGTGAAGGTAGACGACGATCGTCGCGACAGCCAAGCTGTGTATCTGGGTACCGCCTTCCGCTTCTAGGCGTCCGGTGGAGCTATGCTCGCCGGAAATCGAGACTGATTGTGGCTAGCTGGATCTGGGTGGTGCGAAACTCTACCTTTCGTCAGGATGACGGCGTACTGTAGGCATCCAAGCATCGATTGCGGCCCAGCCGTGGAAGCCGAACCGCCGGATGCGTCGCCAGCGCGATTCGGTCATCCCGCCCAGCGCAATGATCGATACCCCAAGCCCCCGGCCGATCCGCAGGGCCCGCGCCGGACCGATCCCGGCCACGCCGTCGTGTGATCGGGTGGAATGAACCGGCGACACGAACAAGGCATCAGCCCCAGCGCGCTTTCCAGCCAAGGCCTCGCCGCGTGAATGCGCGGGCCAAGTTCTGATCCCGCGAGTCCGTACCCGACCATGCACGCCATCGGCCGCGATCGTAGACTTTCCAGCTACCACTACGACCAACCTGCGCGCCTGTGCGATGCGCTTGACCCTCCGCAGCAACGCCCGCCGTTCCCGCTCGGGCGTAGCGTAATGCCGAAACACCACGCCGGATCCCGGCGGCAACCGCGTGAGCGCGCGCCACAGTGCATCGCCCATCCGCTCGTCGGTCATCAGCCAGCGCGCGGGAATGGGGTTACGACGGGCCACGCCGCTGCTTATAGCGCGCCGCATGATTGCTGACGACACCACCAAATTGCAGGCCATCCGCAGCCGGATCGCCAAGGCCGCCGAGATCGCGGATCGCCGCGCGGACGACGTGACGCTGATCGCGGTCTCCAAGACGCATCCGGTCGAGGCGATCGAGCCGCTGCTCGCCGAGGGCCAGCGCGTGTTCGGCGAGAACCGTGTGCAGGAAGCCTCCGAGAAATGGCCAGCGTTGCGCGAGAAGTATCCCGATGTCGAACTGCACCTGATCGGCCAGCTTCAGTCGAACAAGGCCGCCGAAGCCGTGGCGCTGTTCGATTGCATCCATGCGGTCGATCGCCCGTCGCTGGTCACTGCGCTGGGGAAGGCGATGGAGACGAGCGACCGTCGTCCGGACTGTTTCCTCCAGGTCAACATCGGCGACGAACCGCAAAAGGGGGGCTGCGCAATCGCGGACCTGCCTACGCTGGTCGAGCAGGCGCGTGCCGCCGGCCTGCCGATCGCGGGACTGATGTGCTTGCCGCCCGCGGATATCGAGCCGGCACCGTATTTCGCGCTGCTGGCAAAGCTCGCGCGCGATCACAGGCTGACCGGCCTCAGCATGGGCATGTCCGACGATTTCGAGACCGCGGTGACGATCGGCGCGACTCACGTCCGGATCGGCAGCGCGTTGTTCGGCGCGCGGGGAACGGGCGCATGAGCATTCCGGTCCGGTTCGACGCAGTGCTGTTCGACTTCGATGGCGTGTTGATCGACAGCGAAGCGGTCGGAAACCGCCACATTGCGGAGTGGCTGACCGCCGCTGGGCATCCAACGACTCCCGACGAGTCGATGGCGAACTTTATGGGGCTTGCCGGGCCGCAGTTCATCGATGCGATCGAGCGCTGGATCGACCGGCCGCTCCCCGACGATTTCTACGCCGCGCGCAAAGCCGAAGATGCGCGCGTGATGGCGACAGGTGTCGACGCGATCGAGGGCGCAGTGGCGTTCGTCCGGTCGCTCCCCGCCGATCTACCCAAGGCGATCGTCTCGTCGAGCCCGGTCACCTGGATCGCGCGGCATCTGGAGCATATCGGCCTGCGCGACGCGTTCGGCGACCATCTCTACAGCGGCCGCGAGCATGTGACGAATGGCAAGCCTGCGCCGGATCTGTACCTGTTCGGCGCACGGAAACTGGGCGTGGATATCGCGCGGACGGCGATCCTCGAAGACTCGCCGGTGGGTGCGACCGGCGCGGTGGCGTCGGGGGGCTATGTCATCGGTCTGTCGGCGGGATCGCATTGTAATGCCGAGCATGGCGCCCGTCTAAAGGCAATCGGCGTCGATGCGCTGGCGGAGAGCTTCGACGACGTCGCGCGGCTGCTAGGATAGGCTAGATCTCGGTTCTTAAAGTCAGGGACAAGCCAGCCGGTATTCCGCTCCAATCGCCACTCCCCCCGGCGAAGGCCGGGGTCCAGTTGGGGAATGGGAATAATGGCGGACGGACCTTCGTTACATCGGCCTTCCCAACTGGACCCCGGCCTTCGCCGGGGAGGTGCTCGCGCGAGGGATACGCAAACTCAACGCGTCCGCACCGACCGCTAGCCCCGCTTCCGCCGCCAGATCGCACCGATTCCCGCGATCAGATCATACGGGATCGCCGCCGCCTCCCGCGTCCGCATCTTGAGCTGGTATCGCCGGCTCCCGCCATGCGGCACGTGGATCACGCTCGCGGGCATGCCGAGCATCGCGAACAGCATCCGGATGCGCGGCTGGTGATAGCCGTCGGTGCAGATCATGCACTGCGCATACGCGCCCGCACGGGCGAAAGCCGTTGCCGCGACCACGCTCTGCAACGTATCCACGCTCGCCTCGTCGAGATAGATCCGCGACCGGTCGACCGTCTCCGCGAGCATTTCCGCCATCACCGACGCCTCGGACGGCCCATGCGCACCCTTCGCGCCCGAGCAGAACAGGTCGGCATCGACATACCGCGCCGCCGCCGCTGCCGCGAACGCGATCCGCCGCGCAAGCGTCGGGCTCGGACTGCCATCGGGACGAACGGCTGCACCGAACACCACGATCAAACGGCGCGAGGGAGGAATCTCGGTCAGAACTGATGCCCCGTGCGGTCGCGCTTGGTCGCGAGATACTGCGCGTTATGCGGGTTTGCCGGCAGGAAATGCGGCACCCGCTCGATCACCGTCACGCCCGCCGCTTCAAGCCCAGCCACCTTCGCCGGGTTGTTCGTCAGCAACCGAATGTCGCGCTGCCCGAGCAGAGTCAGCATCCTCGCGGCTACCCCGAAGTCCCGCGCATCGACCGCGAAGCCGAGCCGCGTGTTGGCGTCGACCGTGTCGTACCCCTGGTCCTGCAACGCGTAAGCGCGAAGCTTGTTGACCAGCCCGATCCCGCGCCCTTCCTGCCGCAGATAGAGCAGGATACCCCAGCCACTATCCCGGATCGCGTGGATCGCGGCGTGCAATTGTGGCCCGCAGTCGCATTTGAGGCTGCCCAGCACATCGCCCGTCAGGCATTCGCTATGCAGCCGGACCAGCGGCGGCTGGCCGTTGGGCTGGCCGATCAGCAGCGCGATATGCTCGTCCGCACTCTCCGGCGAGCGGAACGCGACGATCTCCGCATCCTCCGCGCCCGCGACCGGGAGGCGCGCGCGGGCCGCGAGCGTCAGTCGTGTCGCGTCCTCGTGCGCTTCTATGTCCGCGCGCGTGATCCGAACCTCGGGCTCGCCGGTGCCGAGGAAGAAAGCGGGTAACAACCCGGCAATCCGCGCGAGCCGCAACGCCGCCGCCGCCGCGTCTGGATCGGTCAGCGCGACCGTCTGGAACGGCCCCTTCATGGGAGTCGCCAGATCGAATTGCGGATCCGCCAACGCGGTCGCGGCGGCGAAATCGATCCACGGCGCCCGATCGACCAGCACCGGCTCGGTCGGATCGGCGGCGGCCAGTTGGTTTGCGAGCTTCAGCGTCGCAGCTCGCCCCGACGAGATCAGCACGCCGCCATTTCCTTCCGGATCGAACGCGGCCAACCGGTCCGCATCCGCCGTTTCAACCGCCAGCAGCACCAGCCTGTCGATCGCGATCGGCCAACCGCGCCGGAGCGCATCGACCGCGCGGGCGGCGGCGCGCGGATCACTCAAAACGCGAACTCGGTCATGATCGGGACGTGATCGGACGGTTTCAGCCAGCTCCGGCAGCGTTCGTAGACGTGGTGCGACACCGCCGCCTCGGCAGCGGTACCCGTCGCCCACATGTGATCTAGTCGCCGACCGCGATCCGATGCTTCCCAATCCTTCGCGCGGTAGCTCCACCATGTGAACAACCGCGCGGGGGCGGGATGAAAGCGGCGGCCGAGATCGACCCAGTCGCCCGCCGCCTGCAACTTGCCGAGCGCTTCGACCTCCACGGGTGTGTGGCTGACGACGTCGAGCAACTGCTTGTGGCTCCAGACGTCCGATTCGAGCGGGGCGATGTTGAAGTCGCCGACCAGGATGGTCGGGCCTGGCAGCGTTTCGGACCAGGTCGTCATGCGCTCGATGAAATCGAGCTTCTGGCCGAACTTCGGGTTCATCTCGCGGTTCGGGACATCGCCGCCAGCTGGGACGTAGACGTTCTCGAGCCGCACGCCGTTTTCCAGCCGGACGCCGATATGGCGCGCCTCGCTGTTCGCCTGCCAGTCGAAGCGGTCGTCCTCGACGATCGGGACCCGGCTCAGGATCGCGACACCGTGGTGCATGCGCTGGCCGTGCAGGACGATATGCTCGTAGCCGAGCGCGCGGAACGCCGCCAACGGGAAGTCGCCGTCGATGACCTTGGTCTCCTGCAGGCACAGGATGTCGGGCTGCTCATCGCGCAGAAACTGTTCGACGATGGCGATCCGGAAACGGACCGAGTTGATGTTCCAGGAGACGATCTTCACGGCCGCGATGTAGCGTTGCAGGGGGGTGGGGACAAGGAAGCGTCTGGGGCTTTAGAAGAAGGGAGAAGGCGCCATCGGCAAAGCCGCTGTCGTCGACCGGGCCCTGAGAAGAGTGGGGCCCGTCGGCCGCGCTTGGGCGAGTCAGGCAAATCTTTTTGCCTGCCGCTCTACGCGAAAGACCCTCGCTCCGGGGGCATGGAGCGAGGGCCAACTCAGCGTTCGTCACGCAGGCAGACTGTGGGGAAACCATCCGGGCAACAGGGGGAAAAATCCCGAATGCCTCACATCCGCGAGCCACTCATTAGGGCGCGAAACCTGTCGCTGGCATGAATGACCAGAAAGTTTTGTTACTTTCTTCCACCCACGGTGCGTGGGTCGTTCCAGCGGAAGGTGTTGTCGCTGACGGCCACGCCGAATTTCTGGTTGGTCAGGCGGATCGTTGTCCGGTTGTTCTGGCTGTCGAGCGCGACCCAACCCTGCAGCATCAGTCCGCCCGGCGCGCCCGCGTTGCGCACGAACACCAAAGTGATCCGGCCATATTCGGGGTGCTTCGGATCGTTCGCCTCGACCGACACAATCCGCTGGTCATAGCCGGGGACGAGCTTGGCATAGCGGGTGATGTCACGGGTCGGATCGAGCAGCACGCCCAATGGCGAATTCTTGATCGGCCAACGCTGCACCTGCTTCACCGAATAATCGATGAAGGTCAGCGCGCCGCCCTCCGCGACTATGAGGATCGGCACGCCCTTCTCATACTGGAAGCGCAGCTTGCCGGGCTTCTTCAGCGTCAGCACGCCGGTCAGCACCTTGCCATTGCGATCCGCCTGCGAGAAACTGGCGGTGATGGTCTCGACGGACTGCAGATGCTTCTGCACCGCGGCCAGATCGCCGGTAGCCTGCGCGGCGATTGGCGCGGGTATGGCGGCAACCGAGAGAGCGGCGATCGTCGCGATCACCGCGGGGCGGGAATTGAACATCATAATCTCCTTGGAACGCGGACGATTGCCCGCCCGCGCTTGAACCGCCACTGAATTCGATCTGCGGCCACCACACAACCGCATCCGTCATCCTGACGAAAGTCAGGACCCAGGATCAAGCAGGGCAGCGGGTGTTACTCGGGATCCTGACTTTCGTCAGGATGATGGGGGCGGAGGGCCGGCGGCATGTAAAGTCGATCGTCCGTTACAGCGTGATCGCAGCCTTCATCCCGAGCACGCCGACGTCGTTCGCGTCATGCACCCCGCCAGGATTGTGGATGAACTGCACGTTCGGCCGCAATTCGAGCCACCGCGTCGGGTGGACGCTGTAGTAGATTTCCGACGCATACTCCGCATCCTGTACCGCTGGTCGCGTCGGATCGAGTTCCTGCCTCTTCGCAACGCGCCCGTTCACGTTGGTCCGCGCCACGCCGAAGCCGAGGATGTCGCCCGGCCGCCACGGCACCAGCCCCTTGTAGAACAGCCCAGCCGCGATCTGGTTGTCAGTGGTCGAGGTCGCGCGATCGGCCTGCGTCGCGTTGAGGAAAACGCTGAGCCCGGTCACCGACTTGCCGTCCTTCGAGGTGCCGGTGATCTGCTGCTGGAGATTGAAATACACGCCGTAGCGCGCGTCGTGGCGGAGCGGCGCCATTCCGGTGATCGCGATCGGCTGGCGGTTCACGTCGTAGAATACGTCATCCCCGTTCGATGTGTTGACCCAGCCGCCAACCTTGTACGCGCCCACGCGGCCGTCGTTATCGCCGCGATGCCATTCGGCCTCGACCGGAATCAGCGCGCCGGTTGCACCGTGGAACCGGCCGATCACGAAACCCTTTTCGAGGTTGCGCGGGTTCACCTCATAGGCGGCGGTCTTCAAAGTGAGGTGGTCGTTGACGTCGTAGCGCAGCCGCGCGCCCCATTGCCCGACCGGCCAGTTCTGCCAGTAATCGCCGACCAGATTGCCCGGCTGCGCGCCGCAGAAACTGAGGTTCTGGAAATAGCAGGAGAAGACCGCAAAATCCTCGCCTGGGTTGGTGCGACCGATCTTCAGTTCGAGCTTTTCGCCGAGCGTTTGCTCGTACCAGAATTGCGTCAGGCGCAGCGTCTGGCCGCGGCCGTACACCTCCTGCACCTGTTGCAGCACGCCCAGATTGGCGTCCGCGCCGAGATCGCGACCGCGGCGATAGGTGAGGGTGGCCTGGAACGCGCCGCCCTTGAGACCGACGACCTTGTCGAGATCGAGCAGCACGCCGACGTCGAACTGGCCGGTCTCGCGCAACAGTTTCCGGTCGCCGCCTGCGAAATTATACCCGCTTTCCGACGCATAGCGCGCGCTGACGCCGATCCCGCGGTCCGCTAGGCGTTTGCGGATGTCGAACCAGTCCGCGAACAGGCCGGGCGGCGGGGTGCGCTGCGTATCCGCGGTCAGCGCGGACGGCGACAGATCGCTGTCACGGCGGACACCCGAACGGGGGCGATGCTGCGTATCTGTGCTGGTACTGCCCGGAGTCTGCTTCGGGATATCCTGCGCCGAAACCTGCCCGGGCACGGCAAGCGCCAATGCCCCCGCACACAACCGCCGATACCCCATCACGCCCACCTGTTATTCGTAACCTGTATCAGCTCCGTATACCGGGCGCCGGTGGTTCGAAACCCTTGTCCGCGCGGGAAAGTTGGTGGCGGGCGCCCCCCTCCTAGTTCTCCCGCGAAGGCGGGAGCCCAGGGTTCCAAACGACATCGTTCGTGGCTCCTGGACCCCCGCGTTCGCGAGGGAACAGAAGGTTTCTCGAAGGACGGCTGGTGTCGGTTTTCCAGCGCTAGATCGCATGCCCTTCGGTATCGCGGAGCACTTCGCGCCGCCCGACATGATCCGGGCGGCCGACGATGCCGTCCTTCTCCATGCGCTCGATCAACCGCGCCGCGGAATTATATCCGATCCGCAACTGGCGCTGCAGCCAAGAGGTCGACGCCTTCTGCGATTCGCACACCAGCTGGATCGCCTGGCGATATTGCTGGTCCTCCGCCGAATCCTCTCCGGTCGGCGAACCCTCCAGCGCAAAGCTCTCCTCGGGCTCCTCGGTGACCGACGAGATGTAATCCGGCAGCCCCTGCGAGCGCCAGTGATCTGCCACCAGCCGCACTTCGTCATCGGTCACGAACGGCCCGTGGACGCGGACGATGCCCTTGCCGCCGGGCATGTAGAGCATGTCGCCCTTGCCGAGCAGCTGCTCGGCGCCCTGTTCGCCGAGGATGGTCCGCGAATCGATCTTCGAGGTGACGTGGAAGCTGATCCGGGTCGGTAGATTGGCCTTGATGACGCCGGTGATGACGTCGACCGAAGGACGCTGCGTCGCCATGATCAGGTGGATACCTGCCGCGCGCGCCTTCTGCGCAAGCCGTTGGATGAGGAATTCGACCTCCTTGCCCGCGGTCATCATCAGGTCGGCCAGCTCGTCGACGATCACCACGATCTGCGGCAGCACGTCGTATTCGAGCTTCTCCTCCTCGTACATCGGCGCGCCGGTGTCCGGATGATACCCCGTCTGCACCTTGCGCCCGAGCGGCTGCCCCTTGGCCTTCGCGCCACGCACCTTGTCGTTGAAGCCCGCAAGGCTGCGCACACCGACGGAGGACATCTGGCGATAGCGATCCTCCATCGTCTCGACCGCCCATTTCAGTGCGCGCACCGCCTTGGCCGGGTCGGTGACGACCGGCGACAACAGATGCGGAATGTCGTCGTACATGCTCAGTTCGAGCATCTTCGGATCGATCATGATCATCCGGCACTGGTTCGGCGTCAGCTTGTAGAGCAGCGACAGGATCATGCTGTTCAGCCCGACCGACTTGCCCGAACCGGTCGTACCCGCGACCAGCAGATGCGGCATCGGCGCGAGATCGGCGATCACTGAATCGCCCGCGATGTTCTTGCCCAGGATGATCGGCAGCTGCGCCGACTGGTCCTCGAACGTCTGGCTCCCGACCAGCTCGTGCAAGCTCACCGCCTCGCGCCGCGCATTCGGCAGCTCGATGCCGATGACGTTGCGCCCTGGAATCACCGCGACGCGCGCGGAAATCGCGGACATGTTGCGGGCGATATCGTCGGCCAGCGCGATCACCCGGCTCGCCTTGACGCCCGGGGCGGGCTCGAGCTCGTACATCGTCACGACCGGCCCCGGCCGCACCTCGATGATCGACCCCGTCACCTTGAAGTCGTCGAGCACGTTTTCGAGCAGCCGCGCATTGCGTTCCAGCCCGGCCTTGTCGATCACATTGCCCTGGCTCGGCGGCGATGGCGTCAGCAGGTCGAGGCTCGGCAGCGTGAAATTGTCGCGCAGGTCGAGCGACGACTGCCGCTCCTTGGGTTTCGCCTGCGACGGTGCGTTCTGGCGATCCGCGATGACGGGCGCAGGGCGCGGATCGGGTTCGGCGATCGCGCGCGGCTCGACCGGTTTGCGAGTCAGCGTCAGCGGCTCATCGTCGTCCTCGTCGATTTCCGCAAAGCCGTCATAGCCCAGCGCCTCGGTGCGATTGCGGCGGGGAAAGCGCCATTTGCGCTCACCCAGATCGATCTCGATGCTCTTGCCCCAGACGATCGCGCCCGCGACCGCCGCGACCAGACCGACCGCGCGGGCGGACCAGAGTTCGGCGACCGGCTGGCCGATGAAGCTCAGCCCCCAATGCACGACGCTCGCGACGGACAAGCCGATCACGCCACCCCAGCCGGCGGGCAGCGCCAGCACCGACGATCCGGATACGAACGCGAGCGCGCTCGCCATCAGCGCGACGCCGATCGCCGCGCCGCGCACCATCCGCAGCCAATGCCCCAGCGGCAGGTCGCGCCACAATCGCATGCCCAGAATCGGACCGATCGGCAGCAGTAGCGCAACCGCCGGCCCAAACAGCGTCAGCGCAATATCGGCAAACCATGCGCCCGGCGGTCCCACCAGATTGTCGGGATAGGCGCCCGACGCGGTGTTGAGCGCAGCATCGCTCGGGTGATAGCTTGCCAGCGCCAGCGCCATCAGCAGCGTGCTGACGAACAACGCGATCGCCGCGATCAACGCGCCGCTGCGGACGGCACCCGCCTTCACCGTCTCACGCCACAAGGCTGGCTGCGCGCGGCTGGCCATGACCCGTATTCTCCAGTTGCAGTATAATGCAGAAATGCATCGCGCTCGGCAGGCTCAACGTCAAGGTAACCACGCGACAACACGGGTTAAGCTGCACCCGGATCGTCGTTGGCAGCGACCGGCTGGCGGGATAAAGCGGCGTCATGGACACAGATGTAATCATCCTCGGTGGCGGGCTGGTCGGCGCGACGCTCGCCGTGGCGCTCGGCGTGCACGGCATTTCGACGATCGTGATTGACCCCGCCGACCCCGCGGTGACGCTGGCGCCCGGCTTCGACGGCCGCGCGTCGGCGGTGGCGAGCGCAAGCCACCGGATGCTCGACGCGATCGGTATCGGTGCGACGCTGGCGGGGCAGGGCTGTGCGATCCGCCAGATCCGCGTCAGCGACGGGCTGGAGCCGGGCGCGCTCGATTTCGTGCCCGACGCCGACGATGGCGCGCTCGGGACGATGTACGAGAACAAGCTGCTCCGCCGCACGCTGTTCGACGCCGCGACCGCCGCGCCGCATGTCGATCTGCGCATGCAAACCCGCTCGACGTCGGTCGATCGCGCCGAATCGGGAGTCACCGTCATACTGGACTCGGGTGACACGATCCGCGCACCTCTGATGATCGCCGCCGAGGGCCGCAACTCACCGACGCGCGAGGCCGCCGGGATCACCATCGCGCGCTGGTCCTACGAGCACACCGCGATTATCGGCGCGTTTCATCACGAACTGCCGCACGGCGACGTGGCGTACGAAATCTTCTATTCGAGCGGCCCATTCGCGCTGCTCCCACTCCCCGACGATGCCGACGGCCACCGCTCCGCGATCGTCTGGACGGTCGATGCGAAGAACGCCCCCGGCATGCTCAAGCTCGGCGACCGCGCGTTCCTTGCCGAAGCGGAAAAGAGCATGGGCGGCTTCCTCGGCAAGCTGTCGATGGCCACGCCGCGCTCGTCCTATCCGCTCGGCTTTCACCACGCCGCACGCATCACCGACACGCGGCTCGCGCTGGTCGGCGACGCCGGCCACGGCATCCACCCGATCGCCGGACAGGGCCTCAACCTCGGCTTCCGCGACGTCGCGACGCTCGTCGAAGTGCTGGTCGAGGGCAAGCGCCTCGGCCTCGACCTCGGCGACGCCGCGTTGCTCGCGCGCTACCAGCGCTGGCGCGGGCTCGACACGTTCATGACCGCCGCCGCCACCGACACGCTCACCCGCCTGTTCGGTCTCCCCGGCAAGACTGCCAGCGCCGTCCGCCGGTTCGGCATCAGCGCGGTCAACGCGATCCCGCCCCTCAAGGACCGCTTTATGGCGGAAGCACGCGGCGAAAGCGGCGACCTGCCGAAACTGCTGCAAGGGCTTACCGTGTGAGACGCGCGATCTGCCGATCGTGAACGCGGGACAGCAGGATCAACGCGAGACCCGCGCCGATCAGGCACATCAGCATGTCCCATTGCGTATCCCAGGGATCGCCTTGCGTCCCCAGAAACGCGTCCGCACCCTGACCGAGCGCAACGGCCGCCCCGAACTCGGTCAGTTCGTATAGCGCGCTGATGGACAGGCAGTAAGAGAGCACCGTGATGGTCAGCAGGCGGCGCGACGCGATGCTGCCGGTCCGCACGAGCACTTCGCGTAAGGCTATGGCGGGGACGAATCCCTGCATCAGATGCCCGAAACGATCATAGGGATTGCGCGTGAGATGCAGCATGTCCTGCACCGTGAAACCGATCGGTACGCGGGCGTAGGTATAGGCACCGCCCAGCATCAGGACGGGGCCGTGCAGCGCGATCAGCAGCAGTGCCAGGTCTGTGAAGACGAACCGGCGGCGTAGGGCGATCAGTATCGGAAAGGCGACCAGGACGGGTGCGACCTCCATCCACCACGTCGCGCGGTCGAACGGCGCCCAGCCCGATCCGACAAGCCCAAGTCCCCAAACCGCGCCGAGAGTCCAAAGGCGGCGGTCGGTCGATGGCATCAATCCGCTACGCGTCCGCCAAGTTGCCGCGCTTCCCCAACAAGCATCACAGGGACGCCGTCTTTGATCGGATAGGCCAAGCCCGCGGTGTCCGAAATCAACTCCTGCGCCGTTTCGTCATAGCGCAGCGGCGTCCGCGTCATCGGGCAGACCAGGCGTTCGAGCAGCCAAGGATCGAGCGTGCTCACTGCAACGTCACCGATTCGTCGCCGTCGTGCCGGCCGAAAAACTGCATCAGCTGGATGACCAATTCCGCGCGTTGCTCGATATTCGGCGCTTCCAGCAACGCCTGTTTCGCGGCCGCGTCGAACGGCGCGATCTGGGCGATGCCGTTGACCAGGCTCTCGTCGTCTAGCCGTCCGACTGCATCCCAATCGACTGCATAGCCCTGCATGTCGGCGAACCGGCGCGACTCCATTTCCAGCGACGAGCGCCGTCCGAGCGACAGCGCGTCGTCCTCGATCAACGGCAGCAATTCCGCTTCGACCTGCCGGAACGCGGTCGTCACATCCAACTCGCGGACGATCCGGAACAGCGCGATGCCCTCGAGCACGACGTTGTAGCGCCCGTCGTCGAGCGCCTCGACCTCGGCGATCTTGCCGACACAGCCGATGTCGTACAGCGCGTCCGCGTCGTCGTTCGGTCCGCCGCGCGGCTGGATCATGCCGATCCGCCGATCACGTGCCATCGCGTCACTGATCATCGCCCGATAGCGCGGCTCGAACATGTGCAGCGGCAGGTGCATGCCGGGGAACAGCAGCGCTCCCGGCAACGGGAAGATCGACAGCCGGGTGGTGGCGCGAGGAGGCGACTCGGTGGTCATCCGAACAGGATCGCAGACAGACGCCGCCGCTGTCCAGACACCCACGGGTCTTCGAGCCCGACGACTTCGAACAATTTCAGCAGTTGCGTCCGCGCCGCGCCCTCGTTCCAGTCACGCTCGGTGGCAATGATGCCGAGGAACGTGTCCGCGGCGGCATCACGGTCGTTCGCCGCCATCTGGCCGTTGGCGAGCGCGAACCGGGCCTGCAGATCGTCGGGGTTCGCCTCGACTGCGGCCAGCAGCGGCGACAGGTCCGCGACCGGCGGGGCCGACTGCGCGAGCGCGAGGGCAGCTTGCGCGCGGGTAATCGCGGGATCCTTGGCGATCGCCGGATCGAGGTTCGCCAGCCAGTCGCTCGCCTCGTCGAGCTGCCCGGCCGCGACCAGCGCGCGGACGAAGCCGGCATGGACCTGCGGATGCTCGGGCGCGATCTCGGCGATCTCGCGGAAAATCCCGAGCGCACGCTCGCCGTCACCCGCAGCGAGCGCCTCTTCGCCCACCGCGATCAAGGGCTCGACGTCGGGCGCGGCATCCGCCGGCCCGGCCTCGATCGGCAGCTGCTTGAGCAGCTGGTCGAGCAGCACGCGCAGCTGCGATTCAGTCCGCGCGCTGGTCATGTCGGCGACCAGCTGGCCCTGGAACATCGCATAGACGGTCGGGATCGACTTGATCTGGAATTGCGCGGCGATGAACTGGTTCTTGTCGGTATCGACCTTCGCCAGCACGACGCCCTTGTCGGCATAATCGGCGGCGACCTTCTCCAGCGTTGGCGTCATCGCCTTGCACGGCCCGCACCATTCCGCCCAGAAATCGATGATCACGAGCTTCGTCATCGACGGTTCGACGACGTCGCGACGGAACGCCTCGACGGCGTCCTTCTCCGCGGGGGACATTCCAAGCGTGGCCAAGTTCAACTCCCGTGTGGTTCTAGCGCGCTATTTGGGGGGCGGCGGCGGCGAATGCCACCTTTGGAGCCACCCTGTAGAGCATCGTAGTCGAAATTCCACGCGCCGCCGCCGCCGTTGAAACGGTCCGTCGATCCTTGGTCGGTTACCGTCGGTACATCACCATCGGTCCGTCCCCCTCAAACCCGTCGCCCTTAAACTCGTCACCCCAGACCCGTCACCCCAGACCCGTCACCCCAGACCCTTCACCCCAGACCCTTCACCCCAGACCCTTCACCTCAGACCCGTCACCCCAGACCCTTCACCCCAAACCCGTCACCCCAAACCCGTCACCCCAAACCCGTCACCCCAAACCCGTCACCCCAAACCCGTCACCCCAAACCCGTCACCCCAAACCCGTCACCCCAAACCCGTCACCCCAGCGAAAGCTGGGGTATCCCCGTGAGGCGCTGGTCGCGTGCCACGTGAAATACCCCAGCTTTCGCTGGGGTGACGGGCGTAGGATTCGAGACGGGCGTAAGGTTCGAGACGGGTGTAAGATTAGAAACGGGATCCGCATCCGTGATGTGACCGGCAGCCGTGACCGGATTGGAATCAATGAAAGTCGCGCGACTTGGGCAGCACGCGCACATCCCGGGGATGCGTCGCGCGCGGGTGATGCGCGCGGGCATCCGGGGTGCGTGTGAGGACCGGGCGGATCACCTCGTCGACACGTGCGAGCGGCGGTTCCAGCGCGTGATCCTCCGACAGCAGCCGCAGCATCTCGGTGCGATCCTGCACCCGTGCGGTCATAAGGTGCGTGACGCCTTCCTCGCTGCGCTGGATCACGCCCTCCAGCACCATCAGCCGCGACGCCATCACCGCGCGGCGGTTCGCCTCGAAATCGCGTGCCCACATCAGTCCGTTGGTGACGCCGGTCTCGTCCTCGATCGTCACGAAGATCGCATTGCCTTTGCCCGGCCGCTGACGGACCAGCACCACCCCCGCGACCTTCGCACGCCGCCCGTCCTTGGTAGCGTTGGCCTGCGCACTCGACAGGATACCTTCGGCCGCGAACCGTTCGCGGAGAAAGCTCATCGGATGCGCTTTCAGCGACAACCGCGTCGTCTGGTAATCCGCTGCCACCTGTTCGGAGAGCGGCATCGCCGGCAGATGCGCATCGGGTTCCTGGCCGAGTTCAGGCACGTCCGCGGCAGCGAACAGCGCAAGCTGCTTTGGCGGTGTCCTGCGGACGTCCCACAACGCCTCGCGGCGCTCCTTGGCGATCGATCGGAACGCGTCGGCGTCGGCGAGCAGGTTCATCGCGCGCTGTGGCAGGTTCGCCCGCCGCGCGAGGTCCTCGATGCTGGCGAACGGCGTGGTCCGGACGCGGACGATCTCGTCGGCCCAGTCCTGTCGAAACCCATCCACCTGCCGAAAGCCGAGACGCAAATCCTCCCCGGCACGGGGAGGGGGACCATCCGCAGGATGGTGGAGGGCGCGCGCCGCAAACGTACCGCCTGGAAGCGGGGAAGCTGCAACCGGGCCGTCCGTAACGAGCCCAGCCGCAAACGGTCCGTCCGCTGAAGCCCCCCTCCACCCCGCTTCGCGCGGTCCCCCTCCCCGTACCGGGGAGGACTCAAGCGAGTTATCCCACCCGCTCGCATTCACATCGACCGGCAGCACGGTCACCCCATGCTCGACCGCATCGCGCACCAGCTGCGCCGGCGCATAAAACCCCATCGGCTGCGAATTGAGCAACGCGCAGCAGAACACCGCCGGATGGAAGCATTTGATCCACGACGACACATACACGAGACGCGCAAACGACAGCGCATGGCTCTCGGGAAAGCCGTACGACCCAAACCCCTCGATCTGCTTAAAACAGCGCTCCGCGAACACGCGCTCATACCCGCGGCCGACCATCCCGCCGATGAGCTTAGCCTGGAAATTATCCATGCCGCCGACCTTGCGGAACGTCGCCATCGCTTTCCGCAACTGGTTCGCTTCGTTCGGCGTGAACCCCGCCGCGACGATCGCCAGCTTCATCGCCTGTTCCTGGAACAGCGGCACGCCGTAGGTGAAGCGGAGCAGTTGCTGCAATTCGTCGGGGGGCCCGAACTTCGGGTCTGGTGAGGGGAACTCGACCACCTCCTTGCCGCTGCGCCGCCGGAGATATGGGTGCACCATGTCGCCCTCGATCGGCCCCGGCCGGACAATCGCGACCTGCACGACCAAATCGTACAGCACGCGCGGGCGCAACCGCGGCAGCATGTTGATCTGCGCGCGGCTCTCGACCTGAAACACACCGATGCTGTCACCCTTGCACAGCATATCGTAGACCCGGTTGTCCTCGGCGACTGCAATTGTATCGAGCAGGTGATCGCCGTGGCCGTGCTCGCGCATCAGGTCGAACGCCTTTCGGATGCACGTCAGCATCCCGAGCGCGAGGATATCGACCTTCATCAGCCCGAGCGCGTCGATATCGTCCTTGTCCCATTCGATGAAGGTGCGGTCCTCCATCGCACCGTTATGGATCGGCACCATCTCGTCGAGCCGTCCCTGGGTGAGCACGAACCCGCCGACATGTTGCGACAGATGGCGCGGAAATTCGAGCAGCCGGTCGACCATCTCGCGCAGCCGCGCGATCTCCGGATTGTCGATGTCGAAGCCGGTCTCGGCAAAGCGCTGTTCCTGGAAGCGGCTCGAGAAACTGCCCCACACCGTGCTCGTCAGCCGCTGCGTCACGTCCTCGGTCAGTCCAAGCGCCTTGCCGACCTCGCGCACGGTGCTCTTGGGCCGGTAATGGATGACGGTCGCGGCGATCGCGGCGCGGTCGCGACCATAGCGACGGTAGATGTACTGCATCACTTCCTCGCGCCGCTCATGCTCGAAATCGACATCGATGTCCGGCGGCTCGTCGCGCTCGCTCGATACGAACCGCGAGAACAGCAGGTCGTATTTCATCGGATCGACCGATGTTACGCCGAGCAGATAACAGACGACGGAATTGGCCGCCGAGCCGCGGCCCTGGCACAGGATCGGCGGGTCCTGCGCCCGCGCAAACCGGACAATGTCGTGCACCGTCAGAAAGTAATAGGCGTAATTCCGCTCGCGGATCAGCGGAAATTCCTCGTCGAGCAGCGTGTGCATTTTTGCAGGGATGCCGTCCGGGTATTTCGCCCGCGCCGCCTCAAGGACAAGGTGTTCGAGCCAGTCCTGCGCCGTCCAACCTTCCGGTACAGGTTCGTGCGGATATTCGTATTTCAGATCGTCGAGCGAGAACGCGATCCGCGACAACAGGCGTGCACTCTGGGCCACCGCATCGGGGCGATCGCGGAACAGCCGGGCGATCTCGGTCTCGGGTTTCAAATGCCGTTCGCCGTTCGCGGCGAGCAACCGCCCGGCCTTGTGGATCGTCGTGCGCTCGCGGATGCAGGTGACGACGTCGTGCAGATCGCGGTCGTCGGGATAGGCATAGAGCGCGTCGGTCGTCGCGAGCACGGGAACGCCTGCCGCATCGGCAATCCGACCAAGCCGCGCCAGTCGCCGCCGATCGCGACCGCCGCGCGGCATCGTCACGCCGAGCCAGACCGCATCCGCGCCCAGTCGCCTGACCGCGCTAAGGACCGTCGCCAGATCGCGCTCTCTCCGTTCGGGCAGGGCATCGCCGTCCGGCAGCGGCGACACCGGCGTCGCGTCCCGCGCGCTGCTCTTAGGCATCACCACCAGCATCATGTCGGCATGATGCGCGATCAGGTCACCGAGCCCGAGGATGCAGCCACCCTTTTCGGCACGCCGGTTACCGACCGTCAGCAGCCGCGTTAGCCGCCCCCAGCCACGACGGGTCGCAGGATACGCAACGATGTCGGGGGTGCCGTCCTCGAACACCAGCCGCGCACCGACCACCAGCCGGAAGTCGAGCGGTGGCATCGCCATGCCGAGCAGACCGTCGCGTGCCTTTTTCAGCGCCTGGTGCGCGCGGACCACGCCGGCGACAGTGTTGCGATCGGCGATCCCGATCCCGCCAAGCTCCAGCTGCACCGCGCGACCGACCATCGCGCCCGCATCGCTTGCCCCATCAAGGAACGAGAAATTGGTCGCGGCGATGAGTTCGGCGAACCCGGTCATGACGCGGGCGCTTTCATGCGAAAACGCCGTGGAGGTACCAGCGCGGCGCCTCCATCTCGGAATACAGGCCGTGGCGGAAGATCCAGAAGCGTCGGCCGCGGCGGTCCTCGATACGGTAGTAATCGCGCGTCGGAATGTCCTGCCGCCGCCACCATTCGCCCGCGATCCGCTCTGGGCCCTCGCTATGCGCCACGTCATGCACGGTACGGCGCCAGCGGAAGCGGTGCGGCGGGCCGTCGGGCACCTCGGCCATCATCGATTCGATCGGCTGCGGCGGGTCGAAAAGATAGATCGGGCGGAGCGGCGGCTCGCCCGTTTCGGGCGCGATCCACGGCGTCGGGGCAGGGGCCTCGGCGGCAGGCAGCATCAGCTCGGCCTGTTCGGGAATATGACTGTCGCGCGCCGAGAACCGGCGCACGCGCGTCCGGCCCAGCCGCGTGCCGAGCTGGTCGACGAGTTGCGCGACTTCTCCTTTTTGCGCCTCACCGCCTTCGAGCTTCAATTGCGAGGCGTCGAGTTTCTCGGCCAGGGCGACGTCAAGCCGGACCAAATCGTAGCCGAATCCTGGATCGAGCGGATCGGCGAGGCTGTCGATCCGTTCGCGGAACAGCCGCATCAGCAGCGCGACGTCGCGTGTCGGCTGGCCAGTCTCGATCCGCAACCGTTGGACCAGGCCGTCGGCGCGAAACAGGCGCGCCTCCCAGCGGCGACCGCCTTCGTGACGCTCGCCGAGTTGACCCGCCGCTTCGCCCGCCAGGTCTGCCAGCATCTCCAGCGCATATTCGGTGCGCGCGATCGGTTCGGCGAAACGCCGTTCGACACCGATTTTCGGCACGGTGCGCCGCGCGACGATCGGCCCCTTCACCGACCCGTCGAGCCGGCGGATCATCATCGCCGCCTCCTCGCCGAACCGTGCGGCAATGGTCGCGAGCGGTCGTGCCATCACGTCGCCGACCGTCTTCAGCCCGGCGCGCGACAAGGCGGTCGTTGCATCCTCGTCGAGGCCCAGCGCGGCGACCGGCAACCGCTTGACCGCACGCTTTTCATCGGGGGCAGGGGCGCCCGCATACCGGGCCAGCGCCCGCGCAGTGTCGGGCGTGTCGCCGAACGCGTGGCGGACCAGCAGCCCGCGCCGCGCGAGGCGCTCCTCGAGATCGGCGGCGAGGCGACGCTCGCCCTCGAACTCGTGCACGCACCCGGCGATGTCGAGGATCAGCCCATCGGGTTCGTCGAGCGCGACCGACGGCGTATAGCGCTGGCACCCGTCGGCGAGTCGCTCGAGCCATTCGTGATCGGCATGCGCGTCATGATCGTACACCTCCAGCTCAGGGACGCGCGCGCGGGCATCTGCTAACGTCAGCCCCGGAACGAGTCCTGCCCTCATAGCTTCTCGGTCGAGCGCCTTCAGCCTGACGCCGCCCGACACCGTCTCGACGAACGCGATCGGCGTCTCAGCCCGTCCGACGAACAGATGGGGCCGCATCGTCTGCAGCCGCTCGATCGGCAGCCACGGGAATACCAGCGCCAGGTAGCGCCGCGGGATCACCAAAGGCGAAGGCGGTATTGTCGAAGATATACGCGTCACGGTCCCACTCCACACGCCAGCGAAGCCCGGCCTGGCCTCCGCGTCGACGCAGCAATTCAATGTCGAAGGCAGGTTTGCCCGGTGCGTCGGCCTCCAGCGGTCGTGACCGACACGCCGCAACCTGCCAGCGCGACGCCGCCGCGCTCGGCACCGGGTCTGCACCGATGCGCAGGCTGAGGATCGTCACGCCCGAGGCTTCGGCGGCCAGCATCAGCCGCCGCGTCGCGGTCAGGTCGATCTTCGGTGCACGTCCCCAGGACTCGATCAGCAGCGTACCAAGCCCGTGGCACCGCGCGGCGTCGGCGGCGGCGCGCAGTAAATCCGTTTCGTCCTCGACCAGCCCAAGCACCAGCGACGACACGTCGAGACCCATCTCGACCAGCCCGGTCGCATGTAGCCGCCCGCCCTGGCGTTCGCTCGCCTCGGTCCGCAACCACATCACCGGCGCCGCCCGAGCCGCCAGAACTGACGCAACCGCGAACCCTGCGCCGCTGGCCGAGTCGTCTACGGTGGCGAAAATCTCGTGCAACTGCGCCTTCGCCAAGCCGCCCGTCAGCCACGCATCGTCTGCACGATCATCCCCCTGAGCCGGTATACCGGTCGTGGCGATCCGCTTCAGGCGGGCAATCAGGGCGGACGACTCGTTCACAACTGTTCTTGTAATGTTCTATAGGGGGAGTCGCCAAGCGGAATCTCGCATCGACTGATCGGTTGGTGCGGCGCACAATAAATTTGGCGAATTTCGCTATAATATCGAAAAGGCGCTTGCCGATCTCGAAACCTCGGGCTAACAGCGCGCCTCACCCAGTCACCGTGTCGCTTCAGACCGGAGACATAGGCGCCAGAGCGGGCGTAGCTCAGGGGTAGAGCACAACCTTGCCAAGGTTGGGGTCGAGGGTTCGAATCCCTTCGCCCGCTCCAGTTTTCTACGGTGAATACACACTTAGAGGCTGGCCGCCGGGGCCGAGGGTATCCTCATATAGCTTTTGGTAACCGAGGGTTATTGGCTTGCAAGCCCGAACCTAGCGCATTGCCGCTTGGGTAACGACATCGTGAGCGTTGCACAGCCTCGCCAGTCTCGAGTTCGGTAACGCATGCCAGGGGAGGCATGACTCTGGGCTGCTGAACGTCGAAAACTATCAGCTTCTCCCGCCGATAGTGTCAGGGTCTCTTGATCGAGCCGCTGAAAAAGCTCGTCGGACGTCATGATTACAGAGCGTTGCGAGACCACCCGTTTCAATGAACCCCACGCCGGGCTCATATCTCGCTGCCGCGCATCAGCCTTGAGTTCAGGCTTTGCCCGGCAAGGATGTTGGACGTCTCGACCGATAAGGGAAAATGGTGCCCGGAGACGGGGTCGAACCGCCGACACTGCGATTTTCAGTCGCATGCTCTACCAACTGAGCTATCCGGGCACGTCCGGTCTGGGACCGGAGAAGCGTCCGACCTTGCGATCGGAAGGGCGCGTTTAGTCGGGGTCTTCGGCGCTGTCCAGCCCCGTTTGCGCAATTGATCGGCCGGGAATGCGATAGCCTTCGCCGAGCCACTGCAGCAGGTCGCGGTCGCGGTGGCGACTCGAACAGAACGGCTCGTATTCCGGGACTGCGGGCTGGTCGCAGATCGGGCATTTGACGATTGTCATCGGGCGCTCTCCAGTTCGTGAACGACGCCGGTGCGGCGCGCAAGTTCCGCGAGCCAATCCGGGCGCGTCATCAGACGTGCATGGACGGCTGCAGGCAGGGTGTGGCGACGCGAGGCGGTCGGCGGGGTGCGTTCGAGCGTACGGAGTGTCGCGCGGGTCGCTGCGCCGACCGGATCGGCGCGGAGAATCTCGGGGATAGACGCGCGGGGTCTTGGCCGAACGATCTGGAGGAAGCCGAAGCCGTTCATCGCGGTCCGTTCGAACGGCTGCGGCAACGTTTCGTCGATCGCGGCGGCGACCGCGTTGCGCTGCGTCTTGCCGGCGATCGTCGGGAAATCGATCCCGATCGAGCCGCCGATACCGTGTCGGCGGATCGCGCGCGCCACGGCGTGCGCGGCGGCGATCGCGAGCGTGTCGAGTGGTGGCGCGCCGTCGACGTCGAACAGCGTCATCGCCGGCGTCGGCGAAAGCCGCAGTGCGCCGACCGGGAACACGATCTCGCCGCTAACAGCCTCGTCGAGGAGTTCGGACCAACCCGCCGCCTCCAGCGCGTCGGGTTCGTGCGCGCGCGGACTGCGGACGGGCAGGCCAGTCGCCACGAGGCGCTCGTACAGCGTCGGCGCGGGGCAAGGCGGCAGGTCGCTGGGGACGGCCTTCGCGAGCTTTGCGCGGCCCGCTTCGGGGAGGGCTTCGCGGACGATCTCGACGGTAAGGCTGGCGCCCTGCGTTATACCGGGGGGGAGGTGGTTGATCAGCGCCTCACCGCCGTCGAGCAAGACGCGACCGCGACGGCCCGGGAGGAGTTCGACGAGCCGCGCGCGGGCGACGAGGCCGACCTTCAATGCCTCGGTATCAAGTTCGATCGCGGCTTCGATGATCTGATCATCGTCTACCAGCGCGGCGCGTGCCTCGCCGATTCCGGCCTCGTAGAGCCATGCAGGCCCCGTATCAGGCAAGCGCGACGCCAGCGGTTTTCAACAGTGCCCGCGTTTCGAACAGGGGCAAGCCGACCACACCCGAATGACTACCCGACAGGAAACGAACGAACGCCTCCGCGCGGCCCTGGATCGCGTAGCCGCCGGCCTTGCCCAGCCCTTCGCCGCACGCGAGATAATCTTCGATTTCGGCGGGGGAGAGCGGCTTGAACGCGACGATCGTGTCGGCGATCCGCGTCCGCACCTTGCCCGCCGCGTCGATCACGCAAACCGCGGACAGGCAATGGTGGCGTCGACCCGACAGCTTGCCGAGCAGGTCGCGCTGGATTTCGAGCGTATCGGCGGGCGGCAGGATACGGCTACCGAGCGCGATCGTAGTGTCGCCAGCAAGCACGATCTCGCCCTCGGCGCGCGCAACAGCGCTGGCCTTCTCCACTGCGAGTCGCAGCGCATACGCGCGCGGCGGCTCGGCCTTGCGCGGGTTCTCGTCGATGTCGGGTGATTGCACGCGCGACGGCACGACGCCGAGCCGCGCGAGCAGGTCGCGGCGGCGGGGCGAGGAAGAGGCTAGAACCAGCACAGGTGCCTCGTCTTGAAAAGCAGTGGGCGCCGAGACGCCCACGTCTTGATGTAAAGCAGTGGGCGCTGAGCACCCACGGGCTTATTTGAAGCGGTAGGTGATGCGACCCTTGGTCAGATCGTACGGCGTGAGTTCGCACAGCACCTCATCGCCGACCAGCACGCGGATGCGGTTCTTGCGCATCTTGCCGGCGGTGTGACCGAGAATCTCGTGGTCGTTTTCGAGCTGAACCCGGAACATCGCGTTGGGGAGGAGTTCCACCACGCGGCCGCGCATCTCGAGCAGTTCTTCCTTGGCCAAATATAATCTCTGAATTGGGGGAATTTCGGGACGAGCGCCCTTACCGCAGGTTCGCGAAAAAGGAAAGCTGGACGCGCAACGCACGACGCTCGCGATATTACTCGCGGACGCCGCCTCATGCCTGCCACGTCAATATGGGGGAAAATGACGATTCGGCAATGGGCAGGACGATAACCCCGAGTTCTCAAGCGGCGCGGCGAAGCGTGTGGCGATCGCCATCGACAGCGACATGGCCAAGCCGGGCAAGCGCAGCGAGCGTCGCGGCGATCCGCGGGCGAACCTTCTGGCCTTGCGCATACCGGCGTGCGATCTCGTCGCTGGTCACCCCGACGCCACCGCGCAGATCGGCGAGGACGGCCGCAGTCTGGCCGATCGCATCGCGCGGGAACTGCGGTTTGAAGTAGCGCGGCGGGTAGGTCCGCCTCGATCTGCTCGGCGCGCGCGGGCAGCGGCAGCGCGGTGAGCCCGGCGCGCGCGATCTGGTAGTCGGGGCGTAGCCAGCGGACGCGGCCCGCCTTTTCTTCGGCGTGACGCGCGGCGTTGAGCGCGACCAGGCGCGCGACGATGTCGGTGTCGCTAAGATCTGCAGGCCAGCCGTACGCGGTGGCGACGGCCGTATCGATGCGGTCGTGGAGTTGCGCGAGGATATCAACGCGACCGCGTTGGCGCTGGTCCTGAGCAACGGGATCGAACGCAGATCCCGAGCGAAGTCGTGCGAGCAGATTGTAGAGTCCGGTCATCGTCAGGTCGGTCTGCGTGTCGAGCACGTCCTTGCGCGCGAGATCGAGTTCCTCCGCGAGATCACCGATCGCCGCGCGTTGATCGGGCGTGGCATCGGGCAACGGAAACGGATCGGCAATCCGCGACTTGGTGTAGCGATGCCCCTGCTCGAACCGCGCGACGCCGATCAGTCCGCAATTGGCATAGGTCCATTGCAGGTGCGCGCGCGATGAGAGCACGCCCAGCGAGAACCCGTCGTCGAGTGCGAAGCAGACGACCATATGGTCGGGCGTCGTCGTCGCAGGCAGAAATTGCAGGATGCGGTGCTTGGCCGTCTCGGTCGTGCCGATGTAACGCGAGAGGCCGAGCAGCGCGGGGCGGAACGTGCGGCGGGGCTCGCCGAATATCCACCACCGATCCTTGAAGGCTGTGCGCCGATTGGTATCGCGCACCGGCTTCACGGTCATCAACAAATGCTGGTAAATGGCTGGGAACATCGTGCGCAGAGCGGTCTCGTCATGACCATATGCATCGATGATCCATCGGTTGGAGGAATGACGAACGAGATCCGCGCCGCCGACATAGGGCTTGATTATGCCGGTTGCCGCCGGCGGTGAGATCGCGAGCAGATGGCGCGCTTCTGTTGCCGACAGGACGAACCCGCGGGCTGCCAGCATCATGCCATTGCAGGACAACCCGTCATTGGCGACGAGCGCGAACGCCGCTGCCGCGTTTGCACCGATCGAGAGGTCCGCGTTGATCCTGCCGCTCGTGGCCGCGAAGCCGAGTATCGGGGCGTCGGTATCGAGCCCGTGTTCCGCCACAATCTGGAGACGCTGACCGACCGGCACGCCGCGTTCGACCACGGTCATCGCGATCCGCACTGCCGCGGCGTCGGTGGTCGCCTTGGTCCAAGGGTGGTCGGGGATCGCAAGCACGATACTGATCGGCACTGGGGCTGCGAGCCGTTTCGTGATGACGCGCCGGCTGAATTCCTGCGTGATCGAGTTCGTCGTGACGAAGCCGAACCGCTTTAGCCGCGTACCGGTCTCGGTCAGGCGTTCGGCGGCGCGATCCCACCAATACATCACGAAATCGGCCGATCGGTTGATCTGCGGATGCGCCGTCCACAGCGCCGTCAGATAGCGTTCGCCAAACGCGCTGCGCATCGCCGCACCCTTGCCGATAAAGGGCGGATTGCCGACGATATACTCCGCATCCGGCCAATCGGGGCGGCGCGGGTTGGTCAGCGTGCCATCGTCGGCGACACCGTCATGCGTGAGAACGGCGTCCATCGTCGCGATATTGTCGAGCTTCTCCAGCACCGGGTCGGCGATCGTCCGGCGATTGCGCAATTGCCACTGGAGATAGCCGAGCCACAGCACGAGTTCGGCGATCGCTGCCGCGCGGGGGTTCAGCTCGATCCCGAGGAAATGGCGCGGATGAACGGTGGCGGTCTCCAGCGCGAGCGTCTCCTGGCCACCAAGATCGGCGAGCACTTCGAGCACGTCGCCCTCCAGCCGCTTCATCAGTTCGAGCGCGACGTAGAGGAAGTTGCCGGTACCACAGGCGGGGTCGAGCACCGTCGTCGCGGCGAGACGTTCGTGGAAATCATGCACTGCCCGGATCGCCACCGCGGGACGCGACAACCGCTCGCGCTCGACCGTGCCGAGCACCTGCGTCTCCCATTCGCGCTGCAGCGGCTCGATGATCGTCGCGATCACCAGCCGCTCGACATAGGCTCGCGGTGTGTAGTGCGCGCCCAGCCGCCGCCGTTCGACCGGATCGAGCGCCTGTTCGAGCAGCGTGCCGAAGATCGCGGGCTCGACCTCGGTCCAGTCGTGACGCGACGCTTCGAGCAGTTCGCCGATCTCCTCGCGTTGCAGCGGGATCGCGGTGCGTTCGGCGAACAGCCCGCCGTTGAAGCGTCGCACCGTGCACCGCATCGCCAGCGAATACCCGCCGGTGTTCATCGCGCTCCACAGATCTTCCAGCATCGGCGCGAAGCTCGACGGATCGTCGCGCGCGTCGATCAGCATCTGCGTGAAACTGCCGCGATCGAGCAGGTTGGCACGCTGCGCGAACATCGTGAACAGGCAGCGCATCAGGAAATGCGCGACCGGCTCGGGCGCATGGCCACGATCCTCCAGCCGCTTGCTCACTTCGGCCAGGCGCCGGGCGATGTCGCGGGTGACGATCGCGGCGTGGCGGGCAGGGTCGAGCGCGTGTGGGTCGAGCCAGATTTTCCGAAGGCGATCGCGGATCGCCGGATCGCGCAAATCGTCGAGATACAGGCGAAAGCCGGCGCGGTCGGGGAATTGCCGGTACGCCTTGCCCTGGCCCGAGAAGTCCGCGAACAATTCGATCGCGTGGCCGACGTCGCAGACCAGGATGAATGGCGGCCAGCCGTGATCGGTCGGGAGGGCGCGAGCATATTGTTCGGCCTGCTCGCGGGCATTGCGCATCAGTACGTCCCAACTGCGATGCGCACTGCGGCGGCCGCGACGGTCGGAATCGTCGGGAGGCGGCAGGCCAGGAAGCGGTGCCTGTTCGGGGCTGGCAACCTCCTTGGTGCCACCCCGTTCGCGGCTTTGCTTGGCCTCGAGGACGAAGCAGCCGCGCCGATACAGGTCGATGCGACCGTTGCGCTGGACGCCTCCGATATCTTGGAGTCGGACGGCACGTTCGAAGACATAGTCGTTGCGGTTGTGCGTCGCGTCGGCGGGATCGGGCACCGGCACGCCGATCAGCCGGCAGAGTTCGGTGAGGAAAAGGGGGAAGTTGGCGCGCTCGGCCCCGCCTTCGTTGGCGCGCCAGCGGGCAATGAAGGCATCGATGTCCGAGGGGGAGGGGACGTTGGAAGAGGCTACGACCGGGGTGTTCATCCGGTCGCAGACTAAGTGCAATCAGTCGGTCGTCATCCGGAGGTGGGTGCGATCCTGCGCCAATCCGCGAATGTTCCGTAGGCGACTGCTCCGAAACGGATCAGCTGGCTCCGTCACCGGTTAGCGCGGTCGACGGTAATAGTACGACGGGCGACGCGGCAAGCCGCGCCGTCGGTCGGGGGCGTCGGGCCCCCGCCGGCCGGTCGCGCTTGCTGCGGCTTCCGCCTCAGCCTCCGCCGCCAGCCAGCGCCGCGAGCAGCAGCAGCGCGACGATGTTGGTGATCTTGATCATCGGGTTCACTGCGGGGCCGGCAGTGTCCTTGTAGGGGTCGCCGACCGTATCACCGGTGATCGCCGCCTTGTGCGCCTCGGAGCCCTTGCCGCCGTGATGGCCGTCTTCGATGTATTTCTTGGCGTTGTCCCATGCGCCGCCACCGCTCGTCATCGAGATCGCGATGAACAGCCCCGAGACGATCACGCCCAGCAGCATCGCGCCGAGCGAGGCGAAGCCGGCGGCCTGGCCTGCGACGGCAGTGATGATGAAATACACTGCGAGCGGCGACAGCACCGGCAGCAGCGAGGGGACGATCATCTCGCGGATCGCGGCCTTGGTCACGAGGTCGACCGTCCGCGCGTAATCGGGGCGGCTGGTGCCGAGCATGATGCCGGGGTTGTTGCGGAACTGCTCGCGGACTTCCTCAACGACCGCGCCGGCCGCGCGACCGACCGCAGTCATGCCGAATGCGCCGAACAGGTACGGGAGCAGCGCGCCGAGCAACAGGCCGACGATAACGTACGGGTTGGACAGGCTGAAATCGACGGTGACATCGGGGAAGTACGTCGCGAGATCGGTCGTGTAGGCTCCGAACAGCACCAGTGCGGCAAGCCCGGCCGAGCCGATCGCATAGCCCTTGGTCACTGCCTTGGTAGTATTGCCGACCGCGTCTAGCGCGTCGGTGCGCTGGCGAACATCATCGGGCAGCCCCGCCATCTCGGCAATGCCGCCTGCGTTGTCGGTGACGGGGCCATACGCGTCGAGCGCGACGACCATGCCGGCCTGCGCGAGCATCGCGGTCGCGGCAAACGCGATGCCGATGATCCCCGCCAACTGGTAGGCGACGATCACCGCGACGACGATCACCAGCGTCGGCAGCGCGGTGGATTCGAGACTGATCGCGAGGCCCTGGATGACGTTGGTTCCGTGGCCGGTCTCGGATGCCTTCGCGATCGACTGGACCGGGCGGTGGTTGGTGCCGGTGTAGTATTCGGTTATCCAAACGATCAGCCCGGTGACGACGAGACCGATCATCATCGACCAGAACAGGTCCATCCCGGTGAAGCTCTGCGTCAGCGAGGGGGCGGCTTGCGTGGTGAGATCGTCGGTCGCGGGATCGAGGAAGCCTGCGCCGCCGATCACGCGGTGGAGGTCGCCGAGCACGTACTGCGTGGCGAGATAGATCGCCGGGATCGACAGGATCGTCGAGGTGAAGAAGCCCTTGTAGAGCGCCCCCATGATGCTGCCGCCACCGAGCCGCACCATGTACGTGCCGATGATCGAGGTAACGATGCACACGCCGCCTACCAGCAGCGGGAGGGTCATCAGCCGCATCAGCTCAGCGCCGCTCGCCTGGATCAGCAGCGCGATCGAGATCATCGTGACGCCCAGCGTGACGACGTAGGTCTCGAACAGATCGGCGGCCATGCCCGCGCAGTCGCCGACATTGTCGCCGACGTTATCAGCGATGACTGCGGGGTTGCGGGGGTCGTCCTCCGGGATGCCCGCCTCGACCTTGCCGACCAGATCCGCGCCAACGTCCGCCGCCTTGGTGAAGATGCCGCCGCCGAGCCGTGCGAAGATCGAGATCAGCGAGGCTCCGAACGCGAGTGCGGTCAGCGCCTCGACGATGATCCGGTCGTTGGGGGAATGGCCTGCCGGACCGGTGAGGTACCAGAAGAACGCGCTGATCGCGAGCAGGCCGAGGCCCGCCACGAGCATGCCGGTGACCGCGCCGGACCGGAACGCCATCGTCAGCCCGGCCTGCAGCGACGTCCGCGCGGCCTCGGCGGTGCGGACGTTGGCGCGGACCGAAATGTTCATCCCGACATAGCCGGCGACGCCCGACAGCACAGCGCCGATGACGAAGCCGATCGTCGAGATCATACCGAGCGTGAACAGCAGGATCGCCGCGACGATGACTCCGACGATCGCGATGGTGGTGTATTGGCGCCCGAGATAGGCTTTCGCGCCTTCCTGGATGGCGGCGGCGATGTCCTGCATCTTTGCGTTGCCGGGGGAGGCTGCGAGCACCTGTCGACTGGTGACGAAACCATATAGGACGGCGATGACGCCGCAGATCATGGCCAAATAGACGGTCGTCATACGGCGCTATCCCTCTTGTCAGGTCCTCTCCGGTCCCGACTTTGCCGAGTCCCGATGTAAGGAACCTATCAGTGCACGGGCATTGCGCAAGTTATCCTCGGGAGCTGTGCTCGTAGCCTAGACTTGCAGGGAGCGGGACAGGTTTGCCGGAGTCGTGGAGGGTAAGCCCCGAGCCGGTCGAGAACGTGCCGATCCGAGCGGCGTCGGTAACGAAATCTTGCGGTGCAGCAAAAAGGAGTTGGTAGTCGTCTCCCGCTGAGGCTGCGGCGAGGCGGTCACCGGAGAACGCACGATAGGCGTCGGAAAGCGGGATGCGCGCGAGGTCGATACTGACGGCGAGGTTGCTGGCGAGCGCCATGCGGGATGCGTCGATGAGCAGACCGTCGGACACGTCCATCATCGCGTGGACGTGCGGCGCGACGATGCGGCCGTCGGTGAGTCGCGGCTGCGGGCGGCGGTACGCGGCGAGAAGCTCGGCAGGGCCATCCGCGCCGAGCGCGATCGCGAGCCCCGCACCCGCGTCGCCAATCGTGCCGGTGACGTAAAGTGCGTCGCCTCCTAGCGCGCCGTTGCGGGCAGGGGCGGCGGCGTCGCTGCCGAATGCGGTGACTGTCAGGACGCGCGGGGCGTTCGTGGGGAGCGTGACGGTGTCGCCACCGATGATCCGCGTGTCGAAGGTCGTCAGGACGTCGGCGAGCCCCCCGAGGAAAGCGCGGTCCCACGCGTCGTCACCGAGCGAGTAGTTGAGGAGGATGCCTTCGGGCTTGGCCCCCTTCGCGGCAAGGTCGGAGAGGTTGGTCGCGACTAGCTTCCACGCGATGTCCTGCGCGGGGTCGGTCGGGAGGAAATGCACGCCTTCGACCAGCGTGTCGGTAGTAACGACGAGCGGGCCCGCGTCGAGCAGCGCAGTGTCGTCGTTAAGCCCGCGTGCCGCCGGATGCAGCGGGAGCGCGCGTAAGGCAGCGATGAACTCGTCCTCGGTCACGCAAATCCTCCCCGGAACGGGGAGGGGGACCGTCCGCAGAGCGGAAGGTGGAGGGGGCGTGCCGCGAGCGTTACGCCAGCGGGGTGTCTTCCGGCCGCGAAAGAAGGTCCGTAACGTTCAGCCACCGGTACGCTTGCGGATGCCCCCCTCCACCATGCTGCGCATGGTCCCCCTCCCCGTGCCGGGGAGGATTTAGGCACGCACCTCTTTCGCGATGCCATCAAGCAACCCGTTCACGAACCCCGACTCCCGCTTGTCGTAGAACGCATGCGCGACATCGACATATTCGCTGATCACCGCGGCCACCGGCACGTCCTTGCGCGCAAGCAGTTCATACGTCCCGACGCGGATGATCGCCTTCATCGGCTTGTCGAGCCGCGCGAGCGTCCAGCCCTTGGCGAGCTTACCCTCGATCAGCACGTCGATCTCGCCGGCGCGTGCGTTCGCACCGGTCACCAGGTCGTCGAAGAAATCGACATCGGCCTCGGCATATTCGACGTCTTCGATCGTCGCGCCGAGCCGGTGCTGGTGGAATTCGTTGAGCAGGACAGGCATCGCGGTGCCCTCCATCTCGTGCTGGTAGGTGGCCTGGACGGCGGCGAGGCGAGCGGCGGCACGCGCCTTGGTGCGGGGGGCGGTTCGAGTCATAAGCGGTTGCCTGTAGGCGCGGGGGGGCTGTGTGTCAGCCCTTTGCGTTTTGCGCGTCGCGTCGAAGAAGATTGGTTCGCGCAGAGGCGCAGAGGCGCGGAGATGTTGCGTGCGGCAGCCGCTTCGATCGCCTCGTTGCCGCATGATTGGAGGGCCGCTTCGCGGCAAGGTCGACATCTCCGCGCCTCTGCGCCTCTGCGCGAACAAAAATCAGTGGTTGAGGCGAAGCCGCAGCGCCACCGATTTGGCATGCGCAGGTAAGCCCTCGGCGTTCGCCAGCGCGACCGTGGCGGGGCCGAGTTCGCGCAAGGCCGCTTCGTCCAACGCCAGGAAACTGGTGCGTTTCATGAAGTCGAGCACCGACAGCCCAGAGGCAAACCGAGCACGGCGGCCGGTGGGGAGGACGTGGTTCGGGCCGGCAACGTAATCGCCGATAGCCTCGGGCGTGTAGCGGCCAAGGAACACCGATCCTGCGTGGCGGATGCGGTCGAAGAAGCCTTGCGGGTCGGGAATCGCCAGCTGGAGATGCTCGGCAGCAAGGCGGTCGACCAGCGGGATCGCGTCGGCCAGTGTGTCGACGACGATGACCGCACCGTTGGTGTCCCACGCGACGCGCGCGACCGCTTCGGTGGCGAGATCGCGCAACTGGCGGTCGACGGCATCCGCCACCTTGTCGGCGAAGGCCGTATCGTCGGTGAACAGGATCGACTGCGTGGTCACGTCGTGCTCGGCCTGGCTGAGCAGGTCGGCGGCGGTCCATTCGGGGTCGTTGAGCGCATCGGCGACGACGACGATTTCGCTCGGGCCAGCGACCATGTCGATGCCGACGACGCCGTAGACCTGGCGCTTGGCTTCGGCGACCCAGGCGTTGCCGGGGCCGGTGATCACGTCGACCGGCTCGATCCGGCCCGCGCCGTATGCAAGCGCCGCAACCGCCTGAGCGCCACCGACGCGCCACACTTCATCGACGCCGGCGAGATGCGCGGCAGCGAGAACGAGTGGGTTGATCTGGCCGTCTGGGGTCGGCGTGACCATCGTCAGGCGCCCTACCCCCGCGACCTTGGCGGGGATCGCGTTCATCAGCAGCGACGAGGGATAGGCGGCACGGCCGCCGGGGACGTAGATGCCGGCGGCATCTACCGGTAACCAGCGCGCGCCGAGGCGGACGCCTGCGGAGTCAACCGAGTCGCTGTCGAGCGGTCGCTGTTTCTCGTGATACGCGCGGATGCGAGTTGCGGCGAGTTCGAGCGCGGTGCGCAGGTCGGGGTCGAGCGCGTCGAACGCGGCCTTGTAGTCGGCGGCGTCGATCTGCCAGCCAGTGGCTTCCAGATCGTGGCGGTCGTGCTTCTGCGTGAGGTCGCGGACCGCGGTTTCGCCATCGCGGCGGACCGACGCGATGATCGCGGCGACGTCCTGCGTGACACCTGCGTCGGACTCGCGACGGTCCTCGACGAGCGCGGTGAAGCGCGTCGCGAAGTCCGCGTCGAATGTGGAAAGGCGAATCACATTCCCCTCCCGCTTGCGGGAGGGGTCAGGGGAGGGAATGACATAGCCTCGCATGCTACGATCGGGGCGGGCGTGCCCTCCCCCGACCCCTCCCGCAGGCGGGAGGGGAGCAGAAGGTTAGCGCTCATGCCGCGATCTCCTGCGCTTCGACCGCACGGCGGAATGCCTCGACCAGCGGCACCACCCGGCTGCGCGTCTTCATCGCGGCACGGTTGACCACCAGGCGGCTGGTGACCTCCATGATCGTCTCGACCTCCACCAGTCCGTTCTCCAGCAACGTCCGCCCCGAAGACACGAGATCGACGATCCGCGGCGCCAAACCCAAGGTCGGCGCCAGTTCCATCGCGCCGTTGAGCTTCACGCACTCCGCCTGCACGCCACGGCTGGCGAAATGCGCGGCCGTCACATGCGGATATTTGGTCGCGACACGGACATGGCTCCAGCCGCGCGGGTCGTCCTGTGCGGCCATCTCGGCAGGTTCGGCGACCGACAGCCGGCAATGCCCGATACCCAGATCGACCGGCGCGTAGAGCTCGGAATAGCCGAACTCCGCGATCACGTCCGACCCGACGATCCCCAGTTGCGCTGCACCGTGCGCGACGAAGGTGGCGACGTCGAACGCGCGCACCCGGATCAGCGAGATCGCCGGATCGTTGGTCGCGAACCGCAACGCGCGTGAGTTCTCGTCGGAGAACGACGCCTCAGGATGCACCCCGGCGCGCGCGAGCAACGGCAGGGCCTCGGCGAGGATGCGTCCCTTGGGGACCGCGATGATGATCTGGGAGTCTGGCACCAGCCGGGCTTTACGGGGGGGGCTTGGTGGGTGCAACAACCTGCGCATGGCAAATGTAAAGGCAAGTTGCTCGGCGTTCGAAATCCAGGCGGGGTATTGCGCGGCGATGGACGCGCCGATCACGGCGCGGGTTTGCACCGCGCTGGCAGACGCGCTCGATCGGGACAGCGAGACGGGACGGCGAGCGCTCGACTGGCCGAGCGAGCCGGTTGCCGATGCGCTGGCGCTGCGGCTGGTCGGCGGGCTGCATGCGCTACATCGGGCGGGCGTCGATCCCGCGCTCTCGGCGGTGTTTTCCGGTGTGGAGACCGACCCGGCCCGCGTCACGGCGATTTTGAACGCCACGCTCGTCGCGCACGATGCGGCGTTGCTACCCTGGCTCGATGGGCCGCCGCAGACCAACGAGGCGGCGCGGTCGGCGGGCATGATGACCGGCATCCTGCATCTGGCCGCGCGGTACGGGCCACGGTTCGAGGTGCTGGAGATCGGGTCGAGCGCGGGACTCAACCTGTTGATCGATCGCTATCGGTTCGATCTTGGCGGCGTGACGGTCGGGCCGTCCGCCTCGCCGGTGACGATCCGTCCCGAATGGCGAGGGCCTCCGCCGCCGAGCGCTCCGGTCGAGATCGAGTCGACACGCGGCGTCGATATCCAGCCGGTGGATGTCGCCGATCCGGCCGCGGCGGCGCGGCTCGAGGCGTATGTCTGGGTCGATGCGGTCGAGCGTCAGGCGCGGCTCACCCAAGCGATCGCATTGGTGCGCGAGGGCGGCGTTGACCTCGTCGAAGGTGATGCGGCCGACTGGGTCGAGGCACAACTGGTCTTGCCGCAGCCTGAGGGCGTCACGCGCGTGCTGATGCATTCGGTGGTGTGGCAGTATCTGCCGCCGACATCCCGCGAACGGATCCGGGTCGCGATGGAGATGGCGGGCGCTAGGGCTACGGCGGAGCGGCTGCTCGGCTGGGTCATGATGGAGCCTAACCGCGACCTGCACCGCCACGAAGTTCGTGTCCGCGGTTGGCCCGGCGAGCGGGCGATGGAACTGGTCGCGCTGACGCATGCGCATGGCGCTTGGGTCGAAGGGCTCTCGGCGCCGTATGAGACGCGGGAGTACGTCATGCGGCGCGGGGCGTACGAGAAGGACTGAGCTGACTTATTTCGCTGTTCTCCCGCGGAAGCGGGAGCCCAAGGTAACGCGCGATAGCGTTTGTGATCCTGGGCCCCCGCCTGCGCGGGGGAACCGGAAGGCCCGGGATTTTCCCCGGGCCTGCCAAGCTCAGTAGAAGAAGCCGTTGTTGACCTGCACGACGCGACCCGAGCGGGTGTCGACCAGGACGACGTCGCGGCCGTAGCGGACCCAGCGCTGATAGCCGTAGCCCGGACGGGGCAGGCGGTACGTCTGGTAGTCGTTGATCCAATACTGGCGACCGTAATAGTTTGGCGCAAAACGGTAGCCGACGGTCACCGGGCGATAGCGATAGCCGCGCGGGCCGACATAGGCGGGGCGGCGATAGACGTTGCCGTGCGTGCGACGATAGTCGCGCCAGTCCTCACGCGCTTCGCGACGGTCTTCGCGCAGTTCCTGACGGGCTTCGCGGACGTCGCCGCGGTCCCCGTAGCGGCGTGCGCGCTGCAGGTCGCGCTGGCTCTCGCGGATTTCGCGCTGGTCGCGGCGGACTTCGCCATAGCTCTGTGCGGTGGCGAAGCTGGGGACGAGGGTGGCGGCGGCAATGGCCGCGAGGATCATCTTACGCATGGCTGCTCTCCTGTGTTCGGTGCCGAATCAACGGCATGGACGGGGTTTTGCTCCCGTGCCGCTGAACGATCGCCGAATGTGGTCGTCAGGATTCAGACAGGTGCCCCCTCGTGTCGTGCGCTGTTCACTTCACGACATAGCTGACGCGGTTCGACGCCCGCGTAAATGGCCTGCCAGTCCCGTCCCCGCCCCATCCGTCATCCCAGCGAAAGCTGGGATCTCCCCATTCGGGTCGCAGCACCCGCCACCATGAGATCCCAGCTTTTGCTGGGATGACGGGTGGGGGTGGGGCTGTACCCCTGTTTCGTGTCCTCCCCCTCCGTCACCTTCGGCGCCACCTCCCCCTTGCGGGGGAGGATCGAGAGGGCGCTTAGATTTCCCAGCGGCGCATTGCGGCGATCACCGCGTCGGGTTTCTGCCACGGTACGAAATGGCCTGCATCGATCTTCTGGATCGTGAGGTCGGGGACATAGGCGGCGAGGTCGAGTTGGCTTGGGAGCAGCGCGCTGTCCTGCATACCCCAGATCACCAGCACCGGCATCCTAGTCGGCGGAAACGGCGCATCCAGAAACGCGGGGCGGGGCGGCGTTTCGTCCATTGCGGGGACGACGATCGCGCTCGCGCGGTACCAGTTGAGCATCGCGGTGATCGCGCCGGGCTGGCCCCATTCGTCGAGATAGGCGGCCTTGTCCTCGACCATCGCGGCGAGATCGGCGTGTTTCGAGAAACTGGTGTCGAAGAAGGTTTCGAGGCCGATCGACTTGATATGCTTTTCGAGATCGGGGTTGCGGAAGGCGCGGATATACTGGCTGGCGGCGCGCTGTTCGAGGTCGTCGAACATGGTGCGCTGGAAGATGAGCGGGTGGGGGGCGTTGATGATGACGAGCTTTGCGACGCGCTCGGGGTGGCGCAGCGCGGCCATCCACGCGACCGCGCCGCCCCAGTCGTGGCCGACCAGCGTGAAGCGGTCGAGGTCGAGGTGATCGGCGAGCGCGATCAGGTCTGCGACGATCTTGTCGGGGGTGTAGCTGTCGACGCCTTCGGGCTTGGACGAGCATGCGAAGCCGCGTTGATCGGGGGCGACGACGTAGTGATCGCGGGCGAGGTCCGGGGCGATGGCGCGCCAGGTGCGGTGGGATTCTGGGAAGCCGTGGAGGAGGATAACGGGCGGGTTCGCCGGGTCGCCGGTGATCGCCACGTCGAGTTCGACGCCCGTGGATAGCGCGATGCGTTGCAGGTTCGACATCATTCCCCTCCCGCTTGCGGGAGGGGTTAGGGGAGGGCCTACCCGTCGCGCTGCCCCTGGATCATGCCCTCCCCCGACCCCTCCCGCAAGCGGGAGGGGAGCAGAAGGCGTATCTCCCCTCCCGTTTACGGGAGGGGTCGGGGGTGGGCTCGCGGTCAGTCCCAAGCGGATCGCTCGTTGATGGCGCGTGCCCACCCCCTACCCCCTCCCGCTTGCGGGAGGGGAGGAGTTACGGATAGCTGACCGTTTTCGGGATTGCGGGGATTTCGATCCATTCCTTTTCGTCGCCGGGCACTTTCGGGAAGTTGCCCGCATTCCAGTCCCGCTTCGCCTGCTCGATCCGGTCGCGGTTCGAGCTGACGAAGTTCCACCACACATGCCGCGGCGTCGTGAACGCATCGCCACCGCACAGCATCGCGCGGCCGCCATGCGCGGACCGCAGCGTTGCAGCGATACCGGGGCGGAGGACGTACAGCACCTGCGGCTCCAGCTTCACGCCTTCCAGCGTCGCCTCGCCCATCGCGAGATAGATCGCGCGCTCTTCCGCCGCCGCGTCGATCGGCACGCTCGCGCCCGGATCGAGTGCGATGTCGGCGTAGATCGTCCCCGAATAGGTCGTGGTCGGCGCGGTCTGGCCCCACAGGCTCCCCATGATGATCCGCGAGCGTGCGCCGTGCGCCTCGATCGTCGGCAGCTGCGCCTTGGTGACATGCTCGAACGCAGGGTCGATCTCCTCGACCGCCTCGGGCATCGCCAGCCAGGTCTGGATCCCCGACAGGTTCGGCCCTTCGGCACGCTCGTCGCCGGGCGAGCGTTCGGAATGGACGATGCCGTGGCCCGCGGTCATCAGGTTCACCGCGCCGGGCTCGATCCGCGCCTGCGTGCCGAGCGAATCGCGGTGGTCGATCGCGCCGTCGAACAAATATGTGACGGTCGACAGGTTGATATGCGGATGCGGCCGAACGTCGATGCCTTGCCCGACATCGAGATGCGCCGGGCCCATCTGGTCGAAGAACAGGAACGGGCCGACCATCGTCCGCTCCTTGTTCGGCAGCGTACGGTGGACCTTGAACCCGCCGAGATCATGCGTCGACGGCAGGATGGTCTGGAGAACGAAATCATCGAGCATGGCGTTATCCCTTGGCAGGTTCCGTGGCGTCGAGAAGTTCGACCAGGTCTGCTGGATAGAGCGTTTCGTGAAAGCCCGCGATGTCGTTTCGGGAAAACCAGCGGTGACCGACGAGCAGTTGCTTCTCCTGTTCGGTGAGATTGCCCGCCTTCACGTCGCAGGTATCGACGTCGATCCGGAAATAGCGTTCGTCGGCGGTGACCTCGACGCCTTCGAAGGTGAGGAAGTCGATGGTGCGTTGCGCGACCTCGGGGCCGCAGTCGATGTCGAGGCCGACTTCCTCCCAGAGTTCGCGGCGAGCAGCGGCGGCGTAGCTCTCGCCGGGATCGACCGCGCCGCCGGGGGTGCACCAGAGTGGCGGGCGGTCGGAGGGGGTGAAGCGGAACATCAGCACGCGATCCTGGCCGTCGACAAGGAGGATGCGCGCTGCTGGGCGTGGGGTCCTCATAACCCGGTGCACCACCCCGGCGAAGGCCGGGGTCCAGTTGGAAAGGTCGATATGGCGACGGGCTGCCCGTCGTTACCCCTGACCCCCATCTGGACCCCGGCCTTCGCCGGGGAGGTGTTGGTTGGCGAGGTGCTGAGTGTTAGAACACTGCCAAGCCTCATACCGCGTCGAGTTCCGGATAGGCGCGGAAGATGCCGTCGGTGTTGAAGGCGAGGCGACGGTCGCTCTTCAGATACGCCTTGATGCCCGGCAGTTCCGCGACCTGATCGTGGATGCGGACGAGGTTCGGGTAGTCGGGTTCGAGCGTCTTCATCCGCTTCGGGAACATGTACCGCAGCCCTTCGATCACCTGGAACAGCGAGGTGTCGGCATAGCTCCACTTGTGATCGATCAGCCAGTCGCCCGGATTGGCCTGCGCCGCATCCTCCAAATGACCGAGATACTTCGGCATCCGTTCCTCGCGGAACTGTTTCGCCGCCCGCGCGGCTTCGGGTTTCTGGTCGTCATAATAGTCCATCATCGCGACCGGATGGTGGACGTTGTGAACCTCCGCGACGAGGTCGGCGATCGTCAGTTGGAGTTGGTTGAGCCACAGCCGGTCCGCCATGTTCGACGGCGCGAGACCGTGACGTTCGCCAAGATACATCAGAATGTTGGCGACCTGCGCGATCACCAGACCGTCGAGCTCCAGATACGGTGGCGCGAACGGCGTCCGTCCGGTGCGGTGGTTCAGATCGGCGAGCAAACCCTCTTCGCCTACGCCGCGCGCGCAGTCCTCATACGCGATCTCGGCGCCTTCAAGTGCGAGCCGGACGAACTCGCCGCGCCCCTGGATGGAGGGCCAGTACCAGAGCTTGTACGCCATCAAATCTCCCCAGGCGCGCGGGCCTTGATAGCGAGCGCGTGAATCTTCGTGCTCAACAGGTCTGCGAGCGCCTGGTTCACGAGGCGTTGGCGCGCGACGCGATTAAGGCCTTCGAACTGCGGCGTTTCCACCTCGACCCGGAAATGCGTCTCGCCGGTGCCGTCGTCGCCCATATGACCGGCGTGGAGGCCGCTCTCGTTGACGACGGTCAGGTGCGTCGGGGCGAGGGTCGCGGTGAGGCGGGCGGTGATCTGGTCCTGTACGGAGCCGGTGGCGAGGTCTGTCATCGACCCTATATAGCCCGTTTTGGAAGCGCGGGGAGCCGGTGGCGGACGAGGATCGAAAAGAGCGGAAGGAGCGCCCCAGCCCACGGTTTCACGGCCGCGTGGAAGGGAACGGGCGCGTCTGCATGTGGCGCGACTGCGAGGAGGCCGGCGAATTTCGCGCGCCACCGCTCGAAGGGCCGAGCGAAGGTGGCCCGCCGCAGTTCCGCTGGTTCTGCCTCGAGCATGTCCGCGCGTTCAACTCGGGCTATAATTTCTTCGACGGCATGACCGCAGACGAGATCCACCACGCCCAGCGACCGATGGCGGGCTGGGAACGCGAGACACGGGCGTTCGCGCATGGCGGTGGTGATACCCCGCCGAAATGGGCGGACTTCGCCGACCCGATCGATGCGATCGGCGCGCGGTTCGGCGAACGCATGGCGGCGGCGCGGAAAGACGGCCGCGTGCTGTCCGACGGCGAACGGCGCTCGTTGCGCGTGCTCGGATTGGGGACCGATACCGACCGCACGCAACTGCGCAAACGCTACAGCGAACTCGTGCGGCGCTTCCATCCCGACCGCAACGGCGGCGACCGCGCGCACGAGGCCGACCTGCAAAAGGTGATCGCCGCCTACCAGCACCTGAAGGGCGCAGCGGCGTTCGCCTGACGCGTCGGCGTTCGGGTCGCGCCGCTGCCCCGCCGGATCAGGTCGGCTGCGCCCCGCCCATCGTCGCCGCCGCGGCCGTCATGTCCATGAAGAACGGTCCCCAGCCATGCCCGTCGAGGTCCTCGAAGGCGCGGCTGTACATGAAGCCCATGTCTTCTGGGTCGTGCAACTCACGCCCGCCTGCCGCCAGGGCCGCTTCCGTAATCGCATCGACCTCGGTTTGGCTGTCGAACGACAGCGCCAGCAGCACGCCGCTGGTCGTCTTCGCGTCGATGATCTGCTTGGACGTGAAGGTCGAATAAAAGGCGCGATCGAGTAGCATCACGGAAATCGTGTCGGACCATGCCATCGCCGATCCCTGCTCGTTCGAGAACATCGCGTTCCGCTCGAACCCGATCGCCGCGTAGAACGCCGTCGCGGCCGTGACGTCGGCAACCGGTAGGTTTAAGAATATGGCCTTGCTCATGGCGGCTCTCCTGGTTCGACTCGGTTTGCACCGGTGTTTGCATTGCATGCTCACAATGGTTACTTAAAACAACTATGAAGTTAGAAAATGTAACTGATGCCTCGTCGAAGCGGTGGTATGACGATGCATGCGGCACCGCGATGGCGCTCGAACTGATTGGAGAGCGCTGGTCGCTGCTGGTCGTGCGCGAACTGATGTTCGGTCCGCGCCGGTTCGGCGAACTGAAGGCTGACCTCGGCGGCATAAGTGCGAATGTCCTGACGCAGCGGCTGACGGGACTGGCGCGCGCCGGCATCCTGATCCGACGCACGCTGCCGTCGCCGGCCAGCGTGCAGGTCTACGAACTGACGCCCTGGGGGTATGAGAGCGAGACCGCGATCCGCGAACTCGGTCGATGGGCGGCGCGGTCGCCTGCGCATGATCCCACCCTACCGCTCAGCGCGGCCTCGCTGATGCTGTCGTTCCGGACGATGTTCTCGCGGCAGCGTGCCGATGGCTGGACCGCGGTCGTCGGTTTTCGGCTGGGCGGCGAGGGGTTCGTCGGCCGGGTCGATGGCGACTGGATCCATGTCGTGCGCGCCGACCCGTCGGAAGCGGGCGTCACGTTCGACGGCGATCCGATGACGATCGCATCGCTCGTCTATGGCGCAAGGCCCTTTCGCGATGCGGAAGCCGCGGGCACATTGCAGATCACCGGGAACCGTGCGCTCGCCGAGCGGTTCGTCACACTCTTTCCGCTACCGGATAAGGTCGCGGTTGAGTAACGCCCCTCGCTTGTCCTAGAGCGGTCGGGAACACGAGGCCAACATGACCGATATCCCGAATACCCAGCCCGATAGCCGCGAGACCACGATCCTCGACGCACCCGACCGCATGGTGAAGGTGCGCGAGATGTTCGGGATCGATTCCGATATGGAAGTGCCGGCCTTCTCCGAAGCCGATGAGCGCGTGCCCGATCTCGATCCGGCGTACGTCTTCGATGCCGACACGACGCTCGCCGTGCTGGCGGGCTTCGCGCATAACCGTCGCGTGATGGTCCAGGGCTATCACGGCACCGGCAAGTCGACGCATATCGAGCAGGTCGCGGCGCGCCTCAAATGGCCGTGCATCCGCATCAACCTCGACGCGCACATCAGCCGCATCGACCTGATCGGGCGCGATGCGATTGTCCTCAAGGACGGCCAGCAGATCACCGAGTTCCGCGAAGGCCTGCTCCCCTGGGCGTTGCAGACCCCAACCGCGCTTGTGTTCGACGAGTATGACGCGGGCCGCCCCGACGTGATGTTCGTGATCCAGCGCGTGCTGGAGACCGAGGGCAAGCTGACGTTGCTCGACCAGAACCGCGTGATTCGCCCGAACCCGTGGTTCCGCCTGTTCGCGACCGCCAACACGGTCGGGCTCGGCGATACGAGCGGGCTGTATCACGGCACGCAGCAGATCAATCAGGGCCAGATGGACCGCTGGAACATCGTCGTCACGCTCAACTATCTGCCGGCCAAGGTCGAGGCGCAGATCGTGCTCGCCAAGTCGGGCGAGTACGACAAGCCAGACGGCAAGAAGGTCGTCGAGAACATGGTGCGGGTGGCGGACATGACTCGCAAGGGGTTCGTCAACGGCGACATCTCGACCGTGATGAGCCCGCGTACGGTGATCACCTGGGCGCAGAACGCGCTGATCTTCGGCGACGTCGGCTTCGCGTTCCGCCTGTCGTTCCTCAACAAGTGCGACGAGGCGGAACGGCCGCTGGTCGCCGAATATTACCAGCGCGTGTTCGGCAAGGATCTCCCCGAGAGCGTGGTGGGCAAGGCCTAAACCTTTGGCCAATGAAACCCCTCTCGATCGCTTCAAGGCGGTCCTCGCCGGTACCGCGCGTGCGATCGCGGAGGAGCCGGAGGTCGAGCTCGCCTTCACCGCGGATGCGCCGGCGCAGTCGGGCAAGCATATCAAGGTGCCGATGCCCGCGCGGGCTTTGCCAGCGGAGCAGGTGGCCGAGGCGCGTGGGTTTGCGGATGGCTTTGCGCTGCGGTTGAAGCTGCACGACATTGCTCTGCATAACCGCGCCGCGCCGGTCGAGGCGGTCGCGCGCGCGGTGTTCGATTCGGTTGAGACTGCGCGGGTCGAGGCACTCGGGTCGCGTGGCTATGCGGGGATTACCGAGAACCTCGAACGTGCGCTCGACGTTCGCCTCCGCGCCGACCCGATTACGCGCGCTCGCAATCGTGACGAAGTGCCGTTGTCGACCGCGCTGGGTCTGATGGTGCGCGAGCGGCTGACCGGGCAGGAATCGCCCGCGATCGCCGCGCCGGGCCTCGCGCTGGTCCGCGAGTGGATCGAGAGCAAGACCGATCTCGATGCGCTGGCCTATGCGCTCGACGACCAGAAGGCGTTCCAGGGCTTAGCGCGGAAGATGCTGCAAGAGCTCGAGCTGGTCGAAGGCGATCAGGTCCCCGAGGAGAGCGACGAGGGCGGCTCCGAGGACGAGGGCACCGACGAGCAGCAGCAGGACGAGGGCGACGAAGGCGACGACCAGGGCGAGGACGGCCAGGGCGAAGTCGAGGCGCGCGGCGAACAGTCCGAGCAGCAGAACGAGGAAAGCGACGGCCAGGAGCAGAGCGACGAGTCGATGGACGACATCGACGGCGAGCCAAGCGACGACGGCGAGGAAGGCATGCAGCCGGTCCGCCCGAACCGTCCGTTCGCGGACATGGGCGGCGCGTTCGACTACAAGCCGTGGACGACGCAGTTCGACGAAGTGATCGCTGCCACCGAGCTATGCGACGCCGACGAACTGGCGCGTCTGCGCGGCTATCTCGACCAGCAGCTCGTGCACCTGCAATCGACCGTGTCGAAGCTCGCCAACCGGCTTCAGCGGCGGTTGATGGCGCAGCAGTCGCGGTCGTGGGATTTCGACCAGGAGGAAGGCATCCTCGACGCGGCGCGCCTCGCGCGCGTGATCGTAAACCCGACCTTGTCGCTCAGCTACAAGTCCGAGCGGGAGACGGATTTCCGCGACACCGTCGTAACGCTTCTGATCGACAATTCCGGCTCGATGCGCGGACGCCCGATCTCGATCGCGGCGATCAGCGCGGATATTCTCGCACGCACGCTGGAACGCTGCGGCGTGAAGACCGAGATCCTCGGTTTCACGACGCGTGCCTGGAAGGGCGGGCAGAGCCGCGAGACGTGGTTGGCCGCTGGCCGTCCGCCGCAGCCGGGTCGCCTTAACGACATCCGCCATATCGTCTACAAGCGGGCCGACGAGCCGTGGCGGCGCGCGCGCAACTCGCTGGGCCTCATGATGCGCGAGGGGCTGCTGAAGGAGAATATCGACGGCGAGGCGCTGATGTGGGCGCATGCGCGGCTAGTCGCGCGGCCCGAGGAGCGCCGCATCCTGATGGTGATCAGCGACGGCGCGCCGGTCGACGATTCGACGCTGTCGGTGAACTCGGGTTCGTATCTCGAGCGGCATCTGCGCCAGGTGATCGGCTGGATCGAGAGCAAGTCGCCGGTCGAGCTGGTCGCGATCGGCATCGGCCACGACGTAACCCGCTATTACGCGCGCGCCGTGACGATCATGGATGTCGAACAGCTCGGCGGCACGATCATCGAACAGTTGGCTTCGCTGTTCGACACCGAGTGACCGACCAGTGATCGAAGCGCCAGCCGGCGGATTTCATGGGCCGGTCAAGCGCTCGATCACGATTGCCGGCCACCAGACTTCGATCAGCCTCGAACCCGTCTTCTGGCAGGCGCTCGAAGCCGCGGCCGCGCGTCTCGCCCTGCCGCTGTCGGCGCTCGTTGCCGAAATCGACGCGATCCGCATCGTCGCGGCCGATCCGCCCAACCTCGCTAGCGCGTTGAGAACATGGCTGTTCCATAATCCAGGTTGAGAACTACTCGCATTAGCGTTGACAGTGCGAACGACTCTCAATAGCGAGCCCCCAAGAACAAAGGGGTTTGTCTATGTCGCTACCTTCGCCGCGCGCATCGTTGCCGCGTTCGTCCACCGTGCCGGCCTTTCTCGCTCTGTCGTGCGTCGGCGCCTTCGCGACCGCGCCGGCCTATGCCGCGGATGCCGACAAGTCGGCCGCGCCGGTGACCGATGCGCAGCAGCGCGAGGAGATCCTCGTCAACGGCCAGCGCCTGCACGACGAAGGTCCCAAGCAGGTCGCGCCGCTGGTGAACACGCCGCGCTCGGTGATCGTCCTGCCGAAGGAAGTTATCGAGCAGACCGGGTCGAACAGCCTCGCCGATGCGCTGCGCACCGTGCCCGGCATCACCTTCGGCGCAGCGGAGGGCGGCAATCCGATCGGCGACCGCCCGTTCATCCGCGGTTTCGACAGCCAGGGCAGCATCTATGTCGACGGCGTCCGCGATCTCGCCGCGCAGACGCGTGAAGTGTTCGCGGTCGATTCGGTCCAGATCGTCCGCGGCTCGGATTCGACGCTCGGCGGGCGCGGCTCGGCTGGCGGCACGATCAACATCCTGTCGCGGCTGCCGCAGCTCGACAATTTCGGATCGCTCAGTGCCAGCTACGGCGAGGCGGATTACAAGCGCATCACCGGCGACGTGAACCTCAAGGTCTCCGATACCGCCGCGTTCCGGATCGAGGGGATGTGGCACGACCAGGACGTCGCCGGCCGCGATGCGATCTGGCAGAAGCGCTGGGGCATCGCGCCATCGTTCGCGGTCGGGCTCGGCACGCCGACCCGGCTGACCGCCAGCTTCTATCACATGGAGAGCAGCGAACTGCCCGACAGCGGCATTCCGTATCTCTATACGATCGCCAACCATCCTGGCACCGGCAACGTCACGACGCAGCCTGCGCTCGGCACTGTGACGACCGCCAGCGGCCAGACCGGCTACGTCTCGCGGAAGAACTTCTACGGGCTGGCCGCGCGCGATTTCCGCGATGCGACCACCAACCAGGCAACGCTCCGCGTCGAGCATGATTTCGGCGGCATCACGCTGCGCAACACCGCGCGCTACACGCACAGCGACCAGAGCTATATCTTCACGCTGCCCGACGACAGCCAGGGCAATGTCTATGGTACGACCGCGACCAACACCGGCGCGAACGTGACCAATGGCGGCTACGTCTGGACTCGCGGCAACACGCGCTACGGCTATAGCGAGAGTATCGTCGACCAGACCCACCTGTACGGGAAGTTCAATACCGGCGGTATCGAGCACAGCTTCTCGCTCGGCACCGAAATCTCGTGGGAAAAGACGAGGCGCGGTGCGTTCGTGTCGGCGAACGGATCGACGATCTCGCCACGTTGCAACACCGCGACGATCGCGCGCTCCTATTGCGTCAGCTTGTTCAATCCAAACCCCTATGCGCCGTGGGTCAATTACACGAGCGACACGTCGACCACTCCGACGCCGATCGTGAAGGGCGCAACGTCCGCTGAGACGCAGAACGACGCGAACACCAAGGCAGTCTACGCGTTCGATTCGATCACGCTGATGCCCTCGCTGATCCTGAACCTGGGAGCACGCTATGACCGGTTCCAGTCGACCGTCATCCTGCCGGGTGCCCAGCAGACCCGGATCAAGCGCGTCGACAACCTGTTCAACTGGCAGGCCGGCCTCGTGTTCAAGCCGACGCCCGAGACCAGCCTGTATGCAAGCTATGCGACCGCCGCGACGCCGCCCAACAGTCTGCTCGGCGAAGGCCGCGAGGACAATGCGATCACCGCAGCCGTGCTCAATCTGCTAAAGCCGCAAAAGACCAAGTCGTACGAGGTCGGCGCCAAGGCCAGCCTGTTTGCCGAGAAGCTCCAGCTCGGCGCGGCGGTGTTCCAGACCGACATCGCCAATGCGCGCGTGCTCGACGACAACAACACCGCTTCGTTCATCGGCGAGACGCGGATCCGTGGCGTCGAGTTCAACGTCAGTGGGACGATCCTGCCAGGCTGGACTGTGTTCGGCGGGTTCACGCATCTCGATCCGAAGATCATCGACGGCGGCTTCACGACGCTGACCGCCGCCGCGCTCCCCGGCGTGCAGCCGGCCCGGACGATCGGCGTCGTGTCGGTCAACACCGGCAAGCAGGTCCCGCAGACCGCGAAGAACAGCTTCACCGCGACGACCAACGTCACCGTGACCAAGCGGCTACAGATCGGCGGCACGGCCTTGTACATGGACGACCAGATCGGTGGCTATGCCGACAACCGCACCGCGACGCAGACTGTCGCCGGCGTCGTATCGGTCAACCCGGCGACCAAGGTCCTGACACGCAGCACGCCCGATTACTGGCGCTTCGATGCGCGCGCGAGCTACAAGCTGACCGACAATGTCGACCTCAGCGTCAACGCGCAGAATTTGACGAACAAGACCTACTTCTCGCAGACCTATGCCAGCCACTACGCCACGCTCGCCGCCGGTCGCACGATCTTCGGCACGGTGAACCTGCGTTTCTGAGGACGATATGACGGCGATCGACACCCTCACCCCCGACGCCATCGCCGCGCGTCTCTCTGGAAGTCCGCAGGAGCGCGCGGCGTTCGTGCGCGAAGCAGCGGACGCGGGCGTTGCCGAGGCGCAGGCGGTGTATGGGCAGATGTTGCTCGACGGAGTTGGCGTTGCGGTGGACCCGGTCGCTGCGCTGGGCTGGTTTACCAAGGCGGCAGCGCAGCATCACGTGATGGCGCTCAACATGGTCGGGCGTTGCTACGATCTCGGCTGGGGCACGCGGATCGACAAGACGCGCGCGGCGGAATGCTACCGCGTCGCGGCGGCGCGTGGGCTCGATTGGGCGATGTACAATTACGCGACGTTGCTTGCGCTGGGCGAGGGCGTTGCCGAGGACAAGCCGGCTGCGCTGGCGTTGCTGGAGAAGGTCGCGGCAATGCACTCGGGGCTCGCCAGTGCGAAGGCGATCAACTTCGTCGGCAGTTTCGCGGAAGACGGTTGGGCTTGCGAGCGCGACATGACGCGTGCCGCGGCATGCTATGCGACTGCGGCGGAAGGCGGCGATTTCCGCGGCTGCTTCAATCACGCGCGCATGCTTGGCGCGGCGGGGGAGATCGAAATGGCAGTTGGTTGGCTGAGACAGGCGGGCGCACGGGGCAACGCGGCGTTCCTCGCCAAGGCCGAAGCGTGGCTGGAAGCGAGCGATATCCCGGCGTTCCGGACGTCCGGCGTGGCGGCATTGCGGGAGGCGGCGGCATGCTGATCGCCATTCCCGACGTGCTCGAGCCGGCTGACGTGACGCGCGTCCGAGCGCTGATCGACGCGGCCGAGTGGATCGACGGCAACGCCACCTCTGGCCCGCAATCGGCATTGGCCAAGCGCAACGAGCAACTGCCAGAGGACTCGGCCGCCGCGCGCGAGGCTGGCGGGATCATCCTCGACGCGCTCGGTCGCTCCGCGTTGTTCGTCGCCGCCGCGCTGCCGCTGAAAGTCTTCCCGCCGCTGTTCAACCGCTACGCCGGTGGCCAGGATTTCGGACTGCACGTCGATAATGCCATCCGTATCAAGCGCGGCTCCGACTTCCGCATCCGCAGCGACCTGTCGGCAACGCTGTTCCTCGCCGATCCCGAAACCTATGACGGCGGCGAACTGATGATCGAGGATCAGTTCGGCCCGCAATCGGTCAAGCTGCCCGCTGGCCACCTAGTGGTCTACCCCGCCTCCAGCCTGCACCGCGTCGCGCCGGTGACGCGCGGCGTGCGCGTCGCATCGTTCTTCTGGCTGCAGTCGATGGTCCGCGACGACGGCGCGCGGCGGATTCTGTTCGATCTCGACCAGGGCGTGCAGGCGGTCGCGGCCGCGCAGGGGCAGGGCGATCCGGCAACGGTGCGGCTGACGGGGGTGTACCATAATCTGCTGCGCCGCTGGGCGGATGTTTGAGCGCACATGACGGAAAGGGGATGGATGGACTTGGCTACGCCCGCCATGCCACGCTCCACGAACGGGGGAATATTCGATGAGTAAACTGGCGATGCGACGGGCCTGGTTTCAGGTCCATAAGTGGATCGGGCTGATCCTCGCGATCCTGATCATCCCGCTGTCGCTGAGCGGCGCGGCGCTGGTGTGGCATGATGCGCTCGACCGGATCGTCGATCCGAGCCGCTATGCGGTATCAGGGACGACAGTGCTCAGCCCGGACGCCTATGTCGCCGCGGCGGCGGCCCGGCTCACACACGGCGAGCGGATCGCGATGCTGACGATGCCCGAGGACGGCAGCCCGGTAGTGATTGCGGCAGCGGCGGCGGGGAGTGCGCCCAAGCGGCCGGGGCCACCGCAGCGGACGATGGTGTATCTCGATCCGCCGACCGCGCGCGTGCTGGAGGTTTCGCCCTCGAATGGTGGGCTCGTGCGGTTCTTGCACGTTCTGCATGGGAGCCTGCAGCTCCCCGGCGTCGGACGCTCGATCGTAGGCTGGATCGGCGTAGCGATGATGGTGTCGTGCTTTACCGGGCTGTGGCTGTGGTGGCCGACGATCGGCAAGTGGACGCGCGGGCTGCGGTATCGGCGCCATCGTAACGTCGATACCAACCTGCACCACCTGTTTGGGTTCTGGATCGCGCTGCCGCTGTTCGTGCTGTCGCTGACCGGCGCGTGGATCTCGTTCCCGCAATTCTTCGGCACGCTCACCGGCGAGGCTTCGCGGCCTAAAGGCGGTCCCGATCGCGGGGCGATGATGCGCGCGAAACCGCTCGCGAAACCCGCCCAGCCGCTCGACGTGGCGATCGGCAAGGCGCGGGCGCTGGCGGGTGGCGCACCGTTGCGGAGTGTTGCGTGGCCGACCGATCTCAGCGCGGACTGGACCGTGACGTTCGCGCGCGGAGGGACGCCGGTCGGGGTGAAGATCGCCGACGATACCGGTGGCGCGACCGCGGCGCCGGCGCGGCCTCGGGGCGGCGTGGGGCGGTGGATGCGGCGGATCCACGACGGCACCGACATGGGCGCGCTGTGGCAGGTGATCATCTTCATCGGCGGAATCCTGCCCGCGGTGCTGGCGGTGACCGGGGTGATCATGTGGTGGCGCGCGAGAGGATGGAAGGCTGAGCTGGCGGCACGACGCGCGGCGTAAGCTTTCCCTCTCCCCTGGGGGGAGAGGGAAGGAGGAGCCTCTTGGCGACGGGAGGGTGAGGGGCTGTTGGGATTAACGCCTGAGCCTCATGCCCCTCACCCTCCCACGCGAAAGTGCGCGCGGGCCCCTCCCTCTCCCCTGAAGGGAGAGGGGTTTTAGCTACCGCCCCAACAGCACGCGGGCTTGGCCGGCGATCTGTGCCAGCATCGCCGCATTTGGGACGGCCGCATGACGCGCGCGGTCGATGACGGCCTTGAACTGCGCCACGCGCGTGGCGTTCGCCGTGAGCCAAGCCTCCACCGCACCCTGCGGATCTTGCGCACCACGCCGCGCCAGGAACTCCAGCCGCAACTGCTGGAAATCGCGCGCCAGACCGGCGATCAGCAGGCGCTCCCACGGATCGGTCGGGCTGATCCGCGCCGCATTCGCCTGCGCCCAATCCAGCCCGAGCGCCTGCCCGAGGTGCGTGAACGCGCGCGTGAGGACCGCCTCGTCGAGCGTCATCCGCTCGCCGAGATCGGCCAGCCCGACCGCGCCGTCCATCTCGAACAGGCGGACCACCTTGCGCACCAGATCGCCCGGCGCACCGACCGCCTCGAGCTGGCTGGCGATGCGGCTGCTCTGCGCACTCGCCTCTTCGAGGAGCAGCGCCGCGGTCTGGCTGTCGAGCTGCGTGATGCCCTTCGCCAGCCGTGCGAGCACGTCGCCCGGTGCCGTCCCCGGCGCCGATACGCGCAACAGGTCGGCGATCTGCGAGCGCGTTGCGACCGCTACCTCGTCGAACAGCGCGATCCTCGCCGCCTCGGGCATCACCGCGGTCTCGATCTCCGCCCATAGCGCCGGCAGGTCGAACAGGCGCTCGGCGACGACGAACATCGCTGCGATATCGCCCATCGCTGCGCCTTCCTCTTCTGCCAGCTCGAACGGATAGAGAATGCCCAATCGGTTGACGATCCGGTTGGCGAGCTTGGTCGCGACGATCTCGGGCCGCAGCCGGTGCTCGTCGATCGCGGTCGCAAAGCGCTCGCGCATCGCTGCGGGGAAGGCGGCGTGGAGGTCGGGCTTCAGCGCATCGTCCTTGGCGATGTCGCCATGCTCGATCGCATCCTGCAACCCGAGCTTGGCGGTCGCGAGCAGCACGGCGAGCTCGGGACGCGTGAGCCCCAGCCCATCCTGACCACGACGGAGCAGGATATCGTTCGACGCGAGCCCCTCGACCGCACGATCAAGCCGCCCGCTGCCCTCGAATATCTCGATGACGCGGACATAGCTCGGCATCGCCACCGCGCCGTCCGCCTCGGCGATCGACAGCGCGAGCGTCTGGAGGCGGTTGTCCTCCAGCACCAGGTGCGCGACGTCGTCGGTCATGCTGGCGAGCAGCGTGTTGCGGTCCTCGTAGCCGAGGCGCCCTTCGATCATCTCGCGGTTGAGCGCGATCTTGATGTTGACCTCGTTATCCGAGCAGTCGACGCCCGCCGAATTGTCGATGAAGTCGGTGTTGATCCGCCCGCCCCGCGCTGAGAACGCGATGCGCGCCGCCTGCGTGACGCCCAAGTTCGCGCCTTCGCCGATCGCGATCACGCGCAGGTCCTCGGCGTTGACGCGCAACCGGTCGTTGGCCGGGTCACCGACCGCGACGTTCGCTTCCGATGCGGCCTTCACATAGGTGCCGATGCCGCCGAACCAGAGCAGGTCGGCCGGCGCCTTGAGGATCGCCGAGATCAGCGCGCCCGGCTCCATCTCGCTCGCAGTCACACCCAGTGCTGCCTGCACCTGGAGCGACAGCTTCACGATCTTGTCGGTGCGCGCGAACACGCCGCCGCCCTTCGAGATCAGGCTGGCGTCGTAATCCGCCCAGCTCGACCGCGGCAGCGCGAACATCCGGTTGCGCTCCTCCCAGCTGGCCGCCGGATCGGGATCGGGATCGAGGAAGATATGGCGGTGATCGAACGCCGCGATGACCTTCAGCGTCTTCGACAGCAGCATGCCGTTGCCGAACACGTCGCCCGACATGTCGCCGCAGCCGACCACGGTGATGCTCTCGCTCTGCACGTCGAGGCCGCGCTCGGCGAAGTGCCGCTGGACGCTCAGCCATGCGCCCTTGGCGGTGATCCCCATCGCCTTGTGGTCGTAGCCGACCGAGCCACCGGAGGCGAACGCGTCGCCCAGCCAGTAGCCGCGTTCGAGCGCGAGCGCGTTCGCCACGTCGCTGAACGTCGCGGTGCCCTTGTCGGCGGCGACCACGAAATATGGGTCCTCGCCGTCAAGGATCGTCACGCCGTCCGGATGCACGACCTTGCCCTCGACGATGTTGTCGGTGATCGACAACAACGTGCGGATGAAGATCCGGTAGCTCTCGGTGCCCTCGGCCAACCATGCATCGCGGTTCGACGGGGCAGGGAGTTGTTTTGGATAGAAGCCACCCTTCGCGCCTGTCGGCACGATGACGGCGTTCTTGACGCGCTGCGCCTTCATCAGTCCGAGGATCTCGGTGCGGAAATCGTCGCGTCGATCGGACCAGCGCAGGCCGCCACGCGCGACCGGGCCGGCGCGCAGGTGGATACCTTCGACGCGCGGCGAATAGACCCACACTTCGCGCCACGGCACGGGAGCCGGGAGGCCGGGGATCAGATGGCTGTCGAGCTTGAACGCGAGCGCTTCCGACGCTGCAGGCGTAAACGCGTTGGTGCGCAACGTCGCCGCGATCAGGTTGCGATAGGCGCGCAGGATACGGTCGTCGTCGATCGCGGTGACGGCGTCGAGCCCGGCCTCGATCGCCTGGTCCGCCTCGATCGCGTTGCCGGGATGATCGGGGTGGTGGACCGCAGTGAAGCGCGCGATCAGGGCGGCGGCAACCTTCGGTGCGCGGCGCAGCGCATCGACCACGGTGGTCAGGCCATACGGAAGCCCCGCTTGGCGCAGATAGCGGAACCACGCGCGGAACAGCACGATCGCCTCTGGACGCATGCCGAGTTCGACGATCAGCCGGTTGAACGCATCGTTCTCGGCCGCGCCCTCCAGCACCGCCGCGATCGCGCCTTCTAGTACGGGCGCGTCGCTCTGCTGCGCGGCGGCATTCGCCTCCAGGACGAAATCATGCACGAACGGGACGCTGTCGTCGCGCAACCGCGTCGGCAGTTCGCCGATCACGCGAAAGCCGAAATTTTCCAGCACCGGGACCGCGTCCGACAGGGGGAGCGCACCGCCGAGCTTGTAGATCTTGAGCTGCGGATCGGCACTGGCTTCACCCGGGACGAGACGCACACCGCGTGCATCCGGGTCGGCCAGCGCGGCGATCCGCTGAATATCCTCGGCGGCCTCGGCGGGCGTGCTGAGATTGCGGTAGTTCTGCGGGAACGCCGCCGCCCATTTCAGCGCAAGGCGTGCGGCGCGCGGCGGCGGCAACGTCTCGACCAGGGCCGCCTCGACGTCCGACACCCAGCCGCGGACCATCCGCTGCAGCCGGAGCGCGAGCGGTGCGACGTCGGGCATCCGACCATCGCCGCGCAGATCGAGCGTGTAGCGGATCATCGCGACCTCGCCGTCCTCCAGCGCGATCGACCAGTTCAGGATGCTCGCATTCGCCGCTTCCGCCAGCATGTCGCCGATCGCGACGCGGCGGCTGGTGGTGACGTCGTCGCGCGGCAGCCAGACGAACCCGAACAAATGACGGCCCAGCGCGGACTCGACCAGCACGAGCGCCGGCCGGGGCCGATCCGCGATGCTCATCGCGGTCAGCGCCAGATCCTCCAGCGCGGCAGGCGCGAACGCGATCACTAGGTCGTGCGGCAGCGCGGTGAACGCATGCGTCAGCGCCTTGCCGGCATGCCCGCGCGGATCGAACCCGAATTTGGCCTTCATCGCCGCCAAGCGCGTACGCAACACCGGCACGTCGCGCGGCATCGCGGCAAGCGCGGCGCTGGTCCACAACCCGCTGTAGATCGACAGCCCGGCGACCGTCGCGCCTTCCATCACCGGCACGACGACGAGGTCGAGCGGCACGGCGCGGTGGACGGTCGAAATCAAATTCGACTTGAGTAGCAGCGGTGCGTCGTTGCCCTCCTCGAACCACTTGATCGCCAGTGCGCGCGACGCCTCGGCGAGGATCGGTACGCGATGTTCGTTGCGCGCGATGCCCAGCGCGGCATGACCGCTCCCGTCACGATGCCAGATCTGATGCCCGAGCAGCGTCAGATGCCCGCCCAGGAACCACTGCAACAGCGCCGCGCCCTCGCCCTCGGGCAGCGTCGCGATATCGTCGTCGAGCGCCGCCTGCATCGCGCGCCAGTCGGTCACCGCCGCACGGACGTCAGCCAGCACTGCGGTCAGATCCTCGATCAGCCCGCGACGGTCGCGTGCGTCTGCCCGCTCCATCTCCAGGTAGATCATCGATTCGGGGCGGCCAGCGCCTTGGCCATCGGCGTCGATCGCGTGCAGCGTACCGTCGGGCGTCCGCGTCGTGCGGACGACGGGATGGATGATGCGATCGACCGCGATGTCCTGCGCGCCGATCGCCGCGGCGATCGAATCGACCAGGAACGGCATGTCGTCGTTGACGATCGCGAGCCGCATCCGCCGCCGCGTGTCGTCCGCGCTGATCGGCTCGATCGCGATCGCCGGCGAACCGTCGTCGCGGTGCGCGGCGGTCGCCGCGACGAACGCCGCGGCCTGCGCGACCTCGCTCGCACCGAAGTCCTTGAGTTCGCCCGGAAGGGCCCGTTCGGTCAACCGACCCGCAAGGGTTTCGGTGAGCGTTTTTAGCGATTGGTTAGCCATAGGTCAGGGCCTATGCGCCCGCTATTCGCCTATCTCAACCCTTGTGGCAGGTGCGAAGAGTTATGCTGCGGCGCACCTAAGATCCTGACCGTTCGGCGGCAGCGATCGACGCAAGATCGCCGTCGAAACCACCGATAAAGCTTGTGAAACCGCCCGCCGGCACCTGATGCTGCTGAGCATGGCGCAATACCGCCGCGAACGTCTCCAGCCGCGCCGCCTCGAAAGTCGCGCCGAAGACCAGCGTGACGATCTGCATCATCACGTCGGCTTGGCCTGGCAGGCAGGCGGCCTTGAACAATGCGGCGAAATCGCCGTCGTCGTGCTCGGCCGACACTGCAAGATCATGCGCCCGACCCAGCGTCCGGTGGAGCGCGGCCCGACTACGCGCTTCGGCAGCCCGGACCTGCGCCGCACTCTCGCGCGCCATCGCCAGCTGCTCGCCAAGTGGACCAGCCACCACATACTCGGCCGGCAACGGATCGTCGAGTACCAGCGTCTCCACGGGCGCCGGTTCGGCAGGCATGACATCGAACCCACCACTCGGACCATCGGCCCAGACCTGCGCGGCCGCCCCAGCGACGCGGGAATTGCCCTGAACCGCCGCATCGAGCTCCGCCGACAGCGCCGCCTGCAGATCGGCGTCGGCGAGTTCCTTCCAGTTGATCACGCCGTAGATGAAATCGATCGTCACCCCACCCGACGCGAACGGCATGAGAATGCCGCGATACAGAGTCGTCCGCCCCCGGCTGCTGACGAATTCCGCCTCGAAGCCGATCGGCGCGCGATTGGCGATGATCTGGAGATAATGATCGGTCAGCCGCGACAGCAGCGAGCGGCTCGGTACGTCGGCGATCGTCGCGATCGGCCCTTCCAGCCCGCATTCCTCGCGCAGGGCACGGCCGAGATACGCGATCTTCGGGTCGCCCATCCCGTGGCTGAAATCGAGCAGTACGCTGTGCGGGCCGAAATCGGTGATCGTCTCGGGCTCGAGGTTCGCGATCGACGGATAGGGGCGTCCGTCGAGCAGCGACACCCAGTGATTATACGCGCGGACATGCATGCGCCGCTCGTCGCCACCGAGATCGAACATGATGTCGTTGACGCCCGCATCGGTCGAACCGCCAGCATCCGCCATCGTCCGATCCGACGGTCCTGCGAACGCCGGAATATCTGCGCCCGCTGCGCGTCCGTGCTCTACGCTGCGTGCCGTCGTCATGCCCAAAGATCCCCGTATCGTCGCCATGCTTGTGCACCGCGCTTGGTAAACACCGGGTAAACTCGCAAACCGCTTGTCAGCCCGCAAAACCGCTGGTAGTTGCCGCCACCTCGACCGGATACGTCCGTCGTCGGGCCGCTTTAGCTCAGCTGGTAGAGCATCGCATTCGTAATGCGGGGGTCACAGGTTCGAGTCCTGTAAGCGGCACCATCGACATATTGTTGAAGTACAACGATCTTCCAGGCGGCTTCTTGCCCGTAAATCCGGTAATCCGGGTTTTGGTACCGCGGTCGTATCGCCAGCCTATTTTCCGGCGCCGGAGCAGGGTGCGACCTTGATTGGCAGCGTTACGACGGTCTCTCCGCCTCAAGACGATCTACCTTTACGAAGCGTCCTGCACGTCCTTCTCGAACACGAGTGCGAGGTAAAGATTTGCGAGCGCATAGTGGCTCGAACACGCGTTCGGGTCCTCCGTCGCGGCAGCCATCTCAAGCTCCATTTCGGCGCGACGCTCGTAATAGCGTCGATCCTCATCCGTCACCACAATCCGCCTCCTGCGCGGCTTGAGCCGCGTCCTTCCTTGTCTGCGCGATCGCTCGCGTTTGGCGGGTTCCTAAACCTTGGACTGGGCTATCACAAGGTTCATTGTTCACGTTCTGTTCTTGCGCTCTGCAGAGCTAACCGGAGGGGGAATCGGCTCATGAGTAGCTTGCGGCTCCACCAAATACCGTTCGAGTGGCGTCTCGCGAAGTTCCGTTCTTCCCGTGTCGCACGTCGGCTAATTTCCCGTCGCCTGCGCACGGCGATATGAAGGAACCGAGCGATGGCGGGTGCCGGGATGAACGACGGCGATCTGGCGGTATCATGGCGATCGCGCCCGGCATTGCCTCGATCGCAATGTGGCGCCCAATCTGGATCAGCACGGCAATTCGATGCTCAACGCCCGCACCGCGGGTCCGTCTTCGGTCCCCGGATCGTCTGAATGGAGCGTCTCCACACACGCTTGCCGACGAAGCGAAGCGCGCACATGATCGTGCAAAAGGGGGACGCGCGTGAACAAGTGGGTGCTGATAGTGGCGCTGGTCATGGCAACGCCGGTCACGGCGCGGGATCTGGGCATGCCGGCCGACAAGGGCTGGAAACATGCCGAAACCGGCCTGATTCTCATGCCGCAACTGGCCGGTCTTTCGCGCACGACGCTGACCGATGCGACCAAGACCGAGCATGACGTGGCGGCGCAATATGACGTAGCGGACAAGAGCGTGTTCGCAACGATCTATCTCTTCCACCCCGCGATTCCCGATGTGGCGCTATGGTTCGATCGGTCGCAGACCGCACTCGAAACGCGCGACATCTTCCGCCATGCCGCCCCGGCAAGCGCCGATCCGATCGCCTTCGCCGCGACGAACAGCGGCACGGCAACGTCCCTGCGCCAGGTCTATGCCACACCCGGCGGCGCATATCGGAGCACTGCCCTAGCGGTCGTGCCGGTCGGCGAGTGGATCGTCAGCATTCGCATGAGTGCGAAGACGCTGACCGCGGACCAGCTCGACGCCCGCCTGCAACAAGTGGTCAAGGCCGTCCGTTGGCCGCCCTCCGTTACCACGGCGACCATCGCGGCCGCCCCGGTCACGACGTGCACCACGCCGCTGACCTTCACCAAGGCCAAACAGGCCAAGCCGAGCGGTGCCGACCTGCTGATGTCCCTGATGGCCAGCACCATGGCTGCCAAGGCGAAAACGGAAGAGAAGTCGGCGCCGCCCGTGCCGCATCCGAGCTGGTGTCGCGACGGCAGCGCGAGCACCGAATACGGCGTCTATCGGTCGAACGCGGGCACGGCCGGTTACATCATGGCACTCTACGATGCCGGTCGGGTCGTCAGCGTCTATCCTTCGCTGATGGGCCAGATTGACAAGAGCGGGACCTATGCGGTGTCGCTGGAGGATGTCGAAGGCACGACGTCCGTCTTTCCGTCGTTCACAGCCCTGCCCTCGCCCAAGCAGGTGTGGGATCTGGTCGGAAGCGGCAAACGCAGCGGTACGATGAAGGGCAAACAGATGACGATCGACCCCAAGGCGCTCTGACCAGGGCGCTTGCTCGAACCGACGATCAGCCGCGATTGATACGATCGATCAGCGCTGGCAGTTCGGCCAGGCTCTCCAGCGTCGCGAAACGATTCGAATCCTCAGGGGGCGTCGCATGCTCATGCGCCCAGGCACCGTCCTGCGGAACATAGGCCGCCCACGCCCCAGCCTCCAGCGCCGGACGCACGTCGGAGCGCATCGAATCCCCTGCCATCACCGCCTCGGCAGGCTGCACCGCATATCGCTCGAACAGCCGCGTGAAGGTGTCGGCGGTCTTGTCGCTGACGATCTCGACACCGGCAAAGCGATCACCGAGGCCAGACGCGGCAAGCTTCGCTTCCTGATGCAACAGGTCGCCCTTGGTGACGAGGACAAGCCGACCGCGATCCGCCAAATCTTCCAGCGTCTGCGCGATCCCGTCGAACAGTTCGACCGGGTACGCAAGCAGCGACCGGCCTGCCGCGAGGATGTCCGCGACCATCGTCGGCTTCAGATCGGCACCGCAAAGCTCGACCGCGGTCTCGATCATCGACAGCGTGAAACCCTTCGCGCCGTACCCGTAAAGCGGCAGGTTGCGCGCCTCGCACGCTTCCAGCGCCGGGCGGGCGACCTGCGCGTCGGCGAACGGCCGCAGCATCTCCAGCAGCGCATCCTCGGCCGCATTGAAGTGCCGCATGTTGTGCCAGAGCGTGTCGTCGGCATCGAGGCAGATAAGGCGTATCGTCATGGTCACGTTTTACACCCGGCATTTTGTCGCACCATGACTATTCGTCGACAGCGCGCGCCGTAAACCGTCAAACCAGGCTGTTCGTGGGAGACCAACCATACTCACGCGGCAGGATCGATATGATTGCCACTATGCTCTGCGGGATCTTGCTCCGCGCCCAGTCGCGGGCAAAGTGGAACAGTCAACAGAATTTATCGTATAACAAAGTTTGCCTCCGTTTCAGTGCATACTGAGATTCATAATATCATTAAGACGAGTATTTTCCTCCCAGGGCGAATCGCCCAAAAAGGAGAGTATGATGCCAACGCAGAAACAGATCGCGGAACTTGCCCACTCGCTCCACGATCGGAAGATCATCAATCTCGATACATCGATGCGCGACGCCCTCAGTGTATCGTCGACGGTTCTGAACGATCCGAACGTCGTCGCCGACTGGAATGTCGTCGGTGGGTCCCACTATTTCCTGGTCACGGGAATTCAGGGTGGTCTGGAAAAGGTCGCAAACCCGTCGACCATCGGAAAGACGATCGCTCAGCATTGAGCGTCACGGACATAATGGCGTTTCGTCGTCGCATCATGGCCATGACGAAGCGCCATTATACATATGAGCAATGTCATGGCTGATAAGACCGTCGAAGACGAACGCATTACGATCGAACTGGTAAAGTACTTCTTGTCGGTCAGGCCGCTTATCGCCAAGTTGGACGCGATAGACGCCGACACGTTTCAATCCCAAGGGTTGCGCGCATCGAAGGTCATTTCCGAAATCCTGCTGTTCTTCGAACTGGCGGAATCGGTCGTCACGCGCGCTGGGCAGCTTCGCGACCGCGTCGTGGTGTTCGTTTCATGGGCGGTGCATGAGGTGTGTACAGAGGCGTTTATTGCCAACGCGGAACGGCGGCCAGCCGAGGCAAGCAGGTTCGGTATCATTCTATTGTGCTCGCGACGCTATGGTGTGTGCTCGCCTATGCTGGCGCGGATCGAGGCACTGATCCGGTCGCCCGGATATTTCGCCGTCGAGCGGCTCCCGTTCCGGCATCACGAAGCGACGTGGCTGTACGAGCGGGTGACGAACGTTGCCGTTGCCGAACATCTTGTATGCCGGTCATCGCTTTTATCGCGATTTACGCACCCCTCGATGATGGCGAGGACGGATCTTTACGCAAAGACGCATTCGGCGATGTTCGAAACCGATTTTGGCCGTCGCCGATCGGAGCACTGTACGATATTCCCCGACGTGGCGATCGCGCTGGATCACGATCTGGCCTATACGTTCTGCGATGCGGACTGGGATCTCGTCGGGGAAATCTGCCTGACGCAGGTGTTTCTGGAATGTCGCGGCCCGACTTTCCAACAGGCAGACGCTGCCCTGAGGTCGATATATAAAAAGTTCGGTTTTATACCGTCGATTACATTCGACAGTAAGACGGCGAGTTCTTTGCCGGAGCAGGACACCGATCTCTATCGCTTCATTCATTCCTATCACACCACGTTGGTATTCGGGTTGCTGATAGTGTGTGCCGCCAATGCCATTCCCGCCCGCATCGAGAGGTCCGATATCGAACCGGCGAGCGGAAATGTCTTGGCTGCGATCGTCGAGAAATTCGGTGTTTCGGAATTGGACTATGGGCCGATGAACGAAGACTGGTTCTCGGACGATTTCGAGATAGGGTTGGACACGCTGATCGATGGCTATGCGACGCGCTGCTACGTTAGTCACGGTCTTGGCGATGCTCGCGCATTGCTCGAGCAATGCGCGGAACACGCGGGACCATTAGCACGCGACTCACACGCCTTTTACGCGCGCTTCTGATCACCCATCGGTCGAACCTACGCCGATGCGTCGAACTCGTTAAACGCGGAGCGCACTTCGTCGGCGGTGGCGTCATCAGCGACGTCGACCGTGACCACGACCCTGCCGTTCAACGCGGCATCATCTCGCGTCTCTTGGCTTGAAGTGCCAGCAGCGGCGTCGGCGCCGGCATCTTCGGTGCCCGCGGAGTTCGCAGCGCCATCCGGGGCGACCAGGACCTTGGCACGATCGATGTTGAATTGCTGGACCAGCCGCTCGACGGTCATCTCGGCTTCACGGCGCGTGTCGAATTTTCCGGTCAGTTTCATGGTCGTCTCTCCAGCCGGTATGGCTTTCTGGAACAACCATCCAGATCGCTGACGGTGCCATGCGGCACGGCTTTTCGTCACACCAGCGCGCAGCGATTGACGTGATCTGTCGTCGGCTCTTACCGTGGCGACCATGCCAGGCTTTGAAAGCCGAACCCTGCTCGACTGGAAAAGTGCATGCCGCAACGCGCGCTCAAGCCCGACCAACGCCTTCGCGAACATCTCGAAGATGCGCTGGTCGAGGCGGAGCAGCTCGGCTGGACGGTCGTCGCGGCGCTTATATCCGAAGCGCTCGATGCAATGGATTCGCCGTTGGCAAATACAGCGTAAAATTGGGCTGGGTTTTTGGCGGAATTGAACCCGAGAAGCCGTAGCAAATTGCATCGAAATGGAGGTTTCTGTTCGGTCGATTTGCATTTGTACGGAAAAGAGACGGTTCGCGCGTAATCCAGGCGAATGGCCAACCCCGATAGTATTGCCATATGAAAATGGTTTGCTAACCCGCCGCCGGGGGAGAGAAATATGCAGGCGGGGGCGGCGTTTGTCGTACATGGACGATCGGGACAGCGTGACGCTCCGGATCTAGGATCGGACCGGGCGACGACTGCGCCGGTTCATGCCACGCCATATCGTGGCGACATCGATGGTCTGCGCGCGATCTCGGTTATTGCGGTCATCATCTATCATCTGTTCCCGACCCGCTTCCCGGCGGGCGGGTTGGGTGTCGATATCTTCTTCGTCATATCGGGATATCTGATCGGCGGGATCGTCCTCGCCAGCGTTGCGACGCGGCGGTTCACCTTTGGCGATTTCTATCTGCGGCGCTTGCGCCGGATCGCGCCGGCGTTCGTGGTGATGATCATCGCCACCACGTTGGTCTCGACGATCCCGCTCTATCCCCAGGAGTTGGCGAGTTTCGCCACCAGTGCGCTGGCGGCGTTGGCGTGTGTCGGCAACATATTCTTCTATTTCACATCGGACTATTTCGCGGCCGACAGCGCGACCTTGCCGTTGCTGCATACCTGGTCGCTGGGTGTCGAAGAACAATTCTACCTGGTATTTCCGTTCCTGCCGTTGCTGATCGCGCATTCCCGGTGGAAACGATGGCTGGTGCCGATCATGACGGCGACGGCACTGCTCTCGCTGGCGGTGAGCATCGCCTATGTACGGACGAACGCCGCAGCGGCATTTTATCTTCTGCCTAGCCGGTGGTGGGAATTGATGGTCGGCGTCCTCGCATCGCAGATGCGGGGGGACTGGCTGACATCCCGGCCGCTGACGCGCTTGGCCTCCGCCGCGGCAGGGCTGGGTCTGATCGCCGCCTCCCTCCTGCTGGTGCGGCCCGAGCACGGATTTCCGGGGCTGGTCGTCGTGCCGGCCTGCCTGGGAGCGGCGCTGGTTCTGATCACCGGTCAGGGCACATCGACGATGGTGCATCGCGCGTTGAGCGTTTCCCCGGCGCGCTATATCGGCCTGGCGTCCTATTCGCTGTATCTCTGGCACTGGCCGGTCATCGTTCTCTACCGCCAGCACCGACTGATCGGCAAACTGCTGATACGGGACGCGGTCATCGTTCTGATCGTGACGGCGATCCTCGGATTTGCGTCCTGGAAATTCATCGAAGGCCCCTTTCGCGGCAAGATGGCACCACGCCGACTGGGCGCATGGTGCGGCGGGCTGATCGCTATCGCAGCGCTGTTGCAGGTCGGTATCCTGGCGACCGGCGGCCTGCCGGAACGATTTTCCCCCACGGTTCTGGCGATAGCAAGCGCCGGGGGGCAGTCCGGATCGATGCCAAAGCCCAAGGCGAACTGCTTTCTCACCAATCAAAGCAGCGTTGGCGACTTCGACAAGATCCCATGTCTCGCGCGGGAACAGGGCAAGTCCAATTGGCTGCTGGTGGGAGACAGCCATGCATCGATGATGTGGCGTGGGTTATCGGTGGTACTGCCACAGGTGCATTTCCAAACTGCGGTCGTGTTCGGCTGTGAGATGCCGCTCGATCCGCAGCCGACCGGTCGCGTGTGCGACGACCTGATGCACCAGGTGCTGGTCCGCGACCTGGATATCGCGCGGCCCGACGCGGTGCTCGTGATCTGGCGCTGGATCCGGTTGGATATTCCCGCGCTGAAACGGCTGCATGATCGGCTTGCGAGCAAGGGCATCGCGCTGGTCGTCATGGGGCCGACCCCGGAATATTCCATGCCGGTGCCCCGGATCATGGCGGAGAGCGTCAGGCGAAGCGATCCGGGACTGCTGGCACGAACCATCGAACCGCGCCTGTGGAAAAACGATCGGGAACTCGCGGCACAGGCGAAGGCGATCGGGTTTACCTATCTTTCGCCGCTCAAGGCGATGTGCCCCAAACGGCGCTGTATCGTCGAGAGCGCCGACGACGGGCTGCTATATTTCGATGCCGGTCACTATAATCAGGTCGGTTCGCAGACCGCCGTGCGTCGCTTGATCGCGAACGACGCGTCGCAGGGATGGCCCTTGCGACAGGCATTGGCGGACACGAGCGCGCAGACCTACTGAGGCCGGGGAGGGGGCGGAGTCGGGGGTTGCTCGTCGACTCGAAGCCCCCTCGGTTGGCGTCTCCCGTCGATAGCGCGGGGGAACTGGAGCGAAGCCCTGGGTCATTCCCCCAGCAGGCGCCGATATTCGGCCTCCGCATGGCCATAGGTGTCCGCGGCGAGCAGCATCAACTTGGCGCGGTCGCGAACGATCACGCGGCCGCGGACCGCCCGGATCGCCTGTTCCTCCTCGAGCCGGTGGAGCGCATCGGTGATGCTGCTCCGGCGGACGCCAAGCATCAGTCGAAACTCCTCATGGGTCATGCAGATGTCGTCGTCGCGGACGCGATCGTGATAAAGCAGGATCCAGCGTGCCATGCGCCGCTCGATCGAATGCGCGAGCGACGAGACGATCGTCCGTCCCATCTGGATCATGAAGACGTTGACGAACCGCAACAGCGACAGGCGCAGCGTGGTGCTCTGCTCGGCGAGCGTAACGAAGCGCTCGGCCGAAATCCGCAAAGCCTCGCCGCGTTCCGCCCGCATCACCACGTCATAGGGCGATCGTGTCGTGCCGAGCAGCAACGGCCAGCCGATGCACCCTTCGGCACCGATCAACCCGACGGCATAGCGATGCTCGCCTTCGAGCGCGTCGAGCACTCCGGCGATCCCCTCTTCTGGAAAGCACAGGCTGTCGATCACATCCCCTGCATGCGACAGGGTATCGCCGATCGAAAACGGCACGCGGGTCAAATGCGGTGCGAGCAGCGCGAAGTCGTGGGTGCTCAGGCTGCGCAGCAACAGGTTCTTGGTATCGCCCTGTTGGATGTGCTCGATCAACACATCGGGTTCGGCGGTTCCCAATACATTCCACGTCATCGCTGCTTCCCGGAAAAAGGCCCGCTCCTCAAAGGGATCGGGGCTGTGTCCGGTTCCGTACCGCAACCATTGTGTCAAGACCGGGGTTGCTGCCTCTAGATAACAGGAGGCCCCATGACCCTTTCCCTCAAGCAGACGCTCGCCCGTAGCGTCTTCGCATCGTCGCTGGTGTTGACTGCTGGTGGCGCCATCGCGCAGTCGCCGCGGTCGATTTCCGCACCGCCACCACCACCGCCCGCCGCAACCGCGACGCAGCCCGCAAAGACCGCGCCCGACATGCAACAGGTGCTCGATGCACTCGCGGCACTCGGCGGCAAGCCAATCGAGACGCTCACGCCGGCAGAGGCACGCCAACAGCCGTCGGCAGCGGACGGCGCCAAGGCCGTGATGGCGAGCAAGGGCATGCCGACCACGCCCGACCAGAGCGTGGCGACGCAGGACATTCCCTACGGTGCCGATCCCAAGCAGTTCGCCCGGATCTACAAGCCCGCGACCGCCCCTTCCGCAAATGGCGCGCGGGCAGCGCGCCTGCCGGTATTGGTCTATTATCATGGCGGTGGCTGGGTGATCGCCGACGTCGATACCTATGACGCGGCCCCGCGGGCGATGGCCAAGGCGCTCAACGCGATCGTGGTATCGGTCGAATACCGGCACGCGCCAGAGTTCAAATTCCCGGCGCAGCATGACGATGCCGCCGCCGCGTATCGCTGGACGTTGGCGAATGCCGCGTCATGGGGTGGCAACCCCGCGAAAATCGCGATCGCGGGTGAAAGCGCGGGCGGCAATCTGGCGGTCGCGACCGCGATCTACGCGCGCAACAACCGCCTGACGATGCCGTTGCACATCGTTTCGGTCTATCCGATCGCGAACAACGATGCGTCGTTGCCGTCGCGCCGCGACTCCGCGAATGCCAAGCCGCTGAACGCCGCGATGCTGCAATGGTTTGGCTATTATTATCAGTCGAGCAAGGCGGATGCGCAGGACCCCCGGCTGAATCTCGTTGCCGCCGATCTGCGTGGCCTGCCGCCGACCACGATCATCAACGCGCAGATCGATCCCCTGCGCTCCGACGGCGAGACGCTGGCGCAGGCTATGCGTTCGGCAGGGGACCGGGTCGAACAGCGCACCTTCCCCGGCGTGACGCATGAGTTCTTCGGGATGGCGACGGTGGTGCGCGGCGCAAAGGACGCCAACGACCTGGCGGTTGCACGGCTGAAGGCAGCGTTTGCTGGGGCCCCGCGCAAGCGCTGAGGCCAACCGATAAGACCGGCCGATAGGACGCGTCGGTGCCGGCGCGTTCGGTCATCATCATGATCACTGAAAGGCAAAGACATGGTCAACGGACCGATCCGCTATAGCGCCGACGTCGAGCAGGAGCAGGACGGCGAGCAGGCGACCGTCGCCAAGCTCAACGACGCGTTCGATATCATCCTCGAGCGCACCGCGGAGGATTACGGCCACGCGGTTCGGTCGGTCCACGCCAAGTCGCACGGTCTGCTCGAAGGCGAGCTGACGGTCGATGCGAACCTGCCCGCGGAGCTGGCGCAGGGACTGTTCGCCACGCCGGGTGCGCACAAGGTGCTGATCCGTCTCTCGACCAACGCAGGCGATATCCTGCCCGACGTCATCAGCCTGCCACGCGGCCTGGCGATGAAGGTCTTCGATGTCGAGGGTGAGCGACTGCCGGGCGCCGAGGGCAGCGCGCAGGATTTCGTCATGGTCAACGGCCCGGTGTTCCAGGCCAAGACCGCGGAAAAGTTTCTCGGCAATTTGAAACTTCTCGCCAGAACGACGGACCGTATGGAGGGCACCAAGACGGTTGCCTCCGCGGTGTTGCGCGGGGTCCGGCATGCTCTCGAAGCGGTCGGCGGCGAATTGCCGAGCGGGCTGAACTCGCTCGGCGGTGCGCCCAATTCGGAGCCGCTTGGCGATACCTATTACAGCGCCACCGCGTTCCGGTATGGTGACTATATCGCCAAGTTCAGCCTGGCGCCGGTCGCACCGGACATGACCGCGCTCACTGGCAAGGAGATCGACGTCGACGGGCGCGAGAACGCGATCCGCGAGGAGGTCCGTGCCGAGGTGCGCGGCATGGATCTCGAATGGGAATTCCGGGTCCAGCTATGCCGCGATCTCGACGCGCAGCCGGTCGAGGACGCGACCGTGCAATGGGACGAGCAGGATGCGCCGTTCCTCCGCGTCGGCACGGTGCGCGCGGCGGCACAGGATAGCTGGAGCGACGATCATGTCCGTCGCATCAACGAGGAAAGCCGCTTCAGCGTGTGGACCGGCATCGCCGCGCATCGCCCGCTGGGCAACATCAACCGCGTCCGCAAGGACACGTATCGCCATTCGGCGGACTTCCGTGCGCGCACCAACGGATGCCCCTATCACGAGCCGGTCGCGCGCGACGCCGGGGCGGGGCAGGGCTGATGCGCGCCGCGCCGTTTCCGCCCGCGGACATGCCCGCCGAGCTGCGTCCGTTGCATGACGAGATGGGCGCCTACATCGCCGAGCATCTCAAGGGGTTCGTGTCGCGTCGGGACGACGGCGCCCTGATCGGGCCGTTCGCCCCGATGCTGCGCTTCCCCTCCTTTGGTCGCGCGGCGTGGACCTATACCAAGGCGCTGATCGATAACGCGACGCTACCCAAGCCCGCGCATGAGGTTGCGATCCTCGTCACAGGCGCGGCGTTCAATTCGCGGTACGAACTGTACGCGCATGAGCGGGTGGGGGCGGCCGTCGGCTTGAGCGATGCAAAGGTCGCGACGATCGCGGCGGGCCAGCGTCCTGCCGACCTGACCGAGGAAGAAGCCGCCGCCTACGACGTTGCGGCCACGCTGGCCGGCGGCCGCCAGCTCCCGGCAACCACCTACCGGCGCGCGGTTGCCGCATTCGGCGAGGATCGCACCGCCGAACTGATCTATCTGGTCGGCGGCTATTGCCTCGTCTCGCTGCTGCTCAATGCCTATGACATGTCGGTGCCCGGCCGCGAGGAAAGCCTGCCCGACGACCGGGGAGACGACGCATGAGCACCCGACGGACCATGGGCGCGGTAGCCGGTGGGCTCGTTGCCGGGCTGGCGATCACGGCCTTGCTGATGCGCGGCGAGAAGACGACCGGGACACCGTCGGAACTCGTCGATCTCGAACGGACGACCGCGCGCAAGCTCGGGCTGGCGACTCCCCCGGCGGATCGGTTGGCGACGTCGGGCGAGCAGGCGATCGTGCAGGGCGGGCATCTGCTGCTCTCCGCGGGCGCGGCGATCGTCTATGCCGCGGCGACAGATGAGGACAGCGACGTGCTGGTGTCCGGAATCGGTTTCGGCCTGGCGTTTTACGGGGCGATGCACTGGCTGGTAGGGCCGTTGCTGGGCGTCAAACCTCCCGAATGGGACGCGGATTCGAGCACGATCGGCCTGCACACGCTGAACCATGTCGGGTTTGGCCTGGCGACCGCGGCCGGGGCCAAGCTGGCGGCGCGCGCATGACGCCGCGATGGCCAACCCTGCGCACGTATGGAGCATGGCGCGTGATGCCGAAACCCGAGTCCTGCACGCACGTTGAGGCGCACTGACATGCCGATCATCACCACCGACACTTTGGCGATCGCTTATACTGATACGGGCTCGCGCGCGGGACAGCCGGTGCTGCTGATCCATGGCTGGCCCGACGATGGCTCGACCTGGGACGCGGTCCTGCCGATGCTCCATGCTGCCGGCTTGCGCACCATCGTGCCGACGCTGCGCGGTTTCGGCGAAACCCAGTTCCTGACCGCGGAGACGCCGCGGACCGGTAACAGCGCGGTGCTGGCGATGGACATGATCGCGCTGATGGATGCGCTTGGCATCGAACGGTTCATGATCGCGGGACATGACTGGGGCTCGAATACCGCCGAAGCGCTCGCGGTCGGCTGGCCGGACCGGGTCGCGCGACTGGCGATGCTGGCCACGCCACCGCGTCTCGGCGGGATGCCGACGCCGCCGTTCGCGCAGGCGCAACGGCAATGGTATCACTGGTTCATGGCGACCGCGCGTGGTGCGCAAGCGGTCCGCGACGACCGCAAGGGGTTCGCGCATATCCACTGGGAGAACTGGTCGCCGCGGGGCTGGTTCGACGAGGCGACGTTTCAGCGGGTCGCGCGATCCTTCGACACGCCCGATTGGGTCGACGTCACGCTGCACAGCTACCGTGCGCGGTGGGACGAAGCCGAGCCCGATCCCCGCAGCCAGTGGCTCGAGGACAAGGTGAAGGCGACCGAGACGCTGGCGTTGCCGGCGATCTATATCCAGGGTGCGGTCGATGGCGTGAATCCACCCTCCGCCAGCAAGGCGGTGCCGAGCAAATTCGTCGGTCCGTTCGCCTTTGTCGAACTGTCCGGCGTCGGCCATTTCCCCCAGCGCGAAAACCCGCGCGCGGTCGCCCGCCACCTGATCCAGCTTTTCACCGGCACCCCTGCCGATCTTTCCGATACCGTTGACCGGAGCCTTTTGATGTCCAAGACCAAGCCCTTTCTCGCCGGCGCTGCTGCAATCGCGGTGATCGCCGCCGCCGCGATCGGCGTCGCGCAGGCCCGGCCGCGCGGTGCCAGCGCGTTGACGCAAGTCGCGCAGTTCGATCACCAGGCGACCGGCGTCGCAGTCACCGCCGACGGCCGCCGCTTCGTCAATTTCCCGCGCTGGACCGACGACGCGCCGATCTCGGTCGCCGAAGTGATGAAGGACGGGTCGCTAAAGGCCTATCCGGATGCCAAGTGGAACAGCTGGCGCAACGCCAAGTCGAACGAGATGCCGGTCGGCGATTATTTCGTCTGCGTGCAGTCGATCGTGCCCGATGGCCACGGCAATCTCTGGGTGCTCGATCCCGGCGCGCCCGGCAACGAGAAGATCCTCGAAGGCGCGCCCAAGCTGGTCAAGATCGATCTGGCGACCAACCGCGTGACGAAGGTCATCAAGGTGCCGCTCGACGTCGCGTTGCAGGGCACCTACCTCAACGACATCCGCTTTTCGCCCGATGGCCGGACCGGGTACATCACGGACTCGGGCACGCGCGGTGCGATCATCGTCATCGACCTCGAAACCGGCAAGGGTTTCCGCGCGCTCGATGGGCACGTGTCGACGCAGATCGACAAGAGCGTGACGGTGATGACCGACGGCAAGCCGCTCGTCCGCCCCGACAATCGTCAGCCGGCCTTTGCCGCCGACGGCATCGCGATCTCCAACGATGGCAAGACGCTCTACTACCAGGCGCTGACCGGCAAGACGCTGTATGCGATCGACACCGCGTTGCTGCGCGACGGCGTCAGTGAGACGGACCGCGCGGCGGGCGTGAAGACGGTGGCAGAGACGCACGTCGCCGACGGCCTGTGGATGAGCAAGGCGGGGGTCCTCTACATCTCGTCACCCACCGACAATGGCATCACCCGGCTGGTCGGCGATCATGTCGAGCCGGTGCTGACCGATCCGCGCCTGCGCTGGCCCGACACCTTCTCCGAAGGCGCGGATGGCCGCATCTATGTAACCGCGAGCCACATTCAGGACACGAGCTGGTTCAAACCTGGGGCACCAGCATCGCTTCGTACCGAGCTGTTCTCGTTCGTCCCCGGCGCCGCCAAGGGCAAATGAGGGCTACATGACCTGTCTGCCCTACAGCGACGCCATTGAGACGATCCAGCCGAACGAGCAGGAGTCGATCGAGGGTATCATCAAGGGCATGGCCGATCAGACCCGCACGGTCGAGACGCGCGAACATCATGCGGTGCGGCCCAGCCATGCCAAGAGTTCCGCGTGCGTCGTCGGCGACCTGACGATCCACCCGGGTCTTCCCGCCGAACTCGTTCAGGGTCTGTTCGCGAAACCCGGCACGCATCCCGTCGCGGTTCGCATCGCCCAAGGGCTTGGCGAGACGCTGCCGGGGCACGACGTCGACATCCCCGCCTGACCACCGTTCCGCCGATGTCTTTTATCGGCGGAGCGGCCGGGCCGTCATCGCTATGTTCAGGTTCGCGTGCTATATATTACGCGTGACAACAGCGATTCCCCATACCTACGCCATCGGCATAGAGCCGGACGACATCGACTTCATGGGTCACGTCAACAACGCGAACTATCTGAAGTGGGTTCAGGCCGCGGTGATCGACCATTGGCAACGCCTTGCGCCCGCCGAAGCGGTGGCCGGGCACCTGTGGGTCGCGTTGAAACACGAGATCACCTACCGCAAGCCGGCGTTCCTCAACGACGACGTGATCGCAACGGTATTGCTCGAGAAGGTCCAGGGCGCGCGCGCGTTCTACGAGACGATCATCAAGCGCGGCGAGGACGTGCTCGCTGAGGTGAAGTCGAGCTGGTGCTGCCTCGATGCGGAGACGCTGCGCCCGTCGCGGTTGGCGAATAGCGTGGTCGAGCATTTCTTTCCGAAGGACCCGGCGGCAGCCTGATTGAGACCACCACCCCCGGCGGACTTACCACCCCGGCGGAGGCCGGGGCCCAGTTGGAACGTCGGAAGTAACGGCTCGCAGTCCTTCGTCATCGCTGTCCCCCAATTGGGCCCCGGCCTTCGCCGGGGTGGTACAGTAGGCGGTAGTCTCCGCTAAATTACCTCGTACGGCACCGCCCCACGCTTATCCGGATCGACCCGGATGTCACTCGCCGCCGGTGGAAACGCCCGCTGGTCGCAGTCCGTCCGCAAGCAAACCCGACACGAAGATCCGATTGGCGTCGCGATCCCGCCCGTCCCCAGCGCATCCGCATAGATGAACTCCGATGCGTTCGCCTCCTCGCACCCGAGCGCTACCGCATAGCGTCGCGCCGGCCGCGTATACGTCTCGGACGGTTTCACCAACCCCTTCGCCATCGAGACGTAGCGGATGCCGTCGGTCGTCTCGATCAGCTGCGTCAGGATTCGGTCCGGAATCGCGACCGCTTCATGAACGATCCACAACGGACACGCTCCCCCGAACCGCGCGAACTGCAACCGCGTGGCGGAGTGCCGCTTCGTAATGTTCCCCGCCATATCGACGCGGCAGAAGAAGAACGGGATGCCGAGCGCGCCCGGTCGTTGCAAGGTCGACAGCCGGTGACACGTCTGCTCGAAGCTCGTCCCGAAGATCCGCCGCAACCGGTCGATATCGTGGCGGACACTCCGCGCCTCCGTCCGGAAGCGGGTATAGGGCATGACGATCGCCCCCGCCGCGTAGTTGGTCAGCCCCGCGGTCAGCAGCGCGCGCGCCGTCTCCGATGCCATTTCCGATGCCGCGACGATCCCGCCGATGATGTCGCCAAACTCGTGCCGCGCGACCTGATGCGCGAGCGAGAACAGCGTCGTCTCGCCCGGTTGCGACCCGTCGAGCCGCAATGTCGCGCCGTCATAGTCGCGCAATGGTGCGGCGAGCGCGCCCGAGATCGCGACGGACACGCCGCGCGCCGCAAGCCGAGCCTCCAGCGCGGCAATTCGGTCCGCGCCCAAAGTCTCGCCAATCTCCTCCGCACGCCGGTCGAGCGTATCGACGTAATTGCCCGCCGCGTGAAACCAGTCGCGCACGTCCTCCCACGGTAGCAACCCCGGCGCCCCAGACCCCGCCACCAACCGGTCGTCCAGCGCCCGCAACTGCTCCTGCGCGCGGCGATACGCGTCGTGCATTGCGACGAGCCGTTGCGCCAACAACGGCTGGTGCTTCACCGCCCGCCGTACCGCCGTCTCGTCCAGCGCAGGCGCCTCGACACTCGTATCCGACACCGCCTCCAGAGTCGCGATCAGCAGCGCGGTATCGTCCGCCGCGTCGATGCTCCCCCAATCCGCCGGAAACTCGCGCGCGAGCGTGATCAGCACGCCCTCGGTCACCGGCCGATCGCCATTCTCGATCTGCGAGAGGTAGCTCACCGACAACCCGATCCGCGCGGCCATCGCCGCTTGGCTGATCCCGAGTACGCGGCGCAGATCGCGCAGGCGATGTCCGACGAAGAGGCGACGTGCGGGCAGGGTCATCCCTCTACCTAGTTTGCAAACATCACGTCGGCAAGTTTGCAACATTGCATTTGCGCATCGCATCCCGCTCTGTGAAGGCAACCAGCAGGACGGAGAGACGATGTCATCGACGATCGAAGAGCTTGAACGCCGCCGCGAAGCCGCCAGAGTCGGCGGAGGCCTCAAGCGGATCGCAGCGCAGCACGGCAAGGGTAAACTCACCGCGAGGGAGCGCCTTGACGTGCTGCTGGACGAGGGATCGTTCGAGGAGCTCGACATGTACGTCGAGCATAACTGCGTCGATTTCGGCATGCAGGACCAGGTGATCCCCGGCGACGGCGTGGTCACCGGCTCGGGCACGATCAACGGCCGCCTCGTCTTCGTCTTCAGCCAGGATTTTACCGTGTTCGGCGGGTCGCTCAGCGAACGTCATGCGCAGAAGATCTGCAAGGTCATGGACACCGCGCTGAAGGTCGGCGCCCCGGTGATCGGCCTCAACGACAGCGGCGGCGCACGCATCCAGGAGGGCGTCGCCAGCCTCGGCGGCTATGCCGAAGTGTTCCAGCGCAACGTGCTAGCCAGCGGCGTCGTGCCACAGCTTTCGCTGATCATGGGACCCTGCGCAGGCGGCGCGGTCTATTCGCCTGCAATGACCGACTTCATCTTCATGGTGAAGGATTCGAGCTACATGTTCGTCACCGGCCCCGACGTGGTCAAGACGGTGACCAACGAGGTCGTGACGCAGGAAGCGCTCGGCGGCGCGGTGACGCACACCACCAAGACCTCGGTCGCCGACAACGCGTTCGAGAACGACATCGAGGCCTTGTTGGCCGCGCGCGATTTCATCGATTTCCTGCCCGCATCGAACCGCGAAGGCGTGCCGGAACGCCCGACCGCGGACGAGTGGGACCGGATCGAGGACAGCCTCGACACGCTGATCCCGGCATCGGCGAACCAGCCCTACGACATGCACGAGCTGATCCGGAAGACCGTCGACGAAGGCGATTTCTTCGAGACGCAGCCAGCGCATGCGGCCAACATCATCACCGGCTTCGGCCGGATCGAAGGCCGCACGGTCGGCTTCGTCGCGAACCAGCCGATGGTGCTCGCCGGCGTGCTCGACATCAACAGCTCGAAGAAGGCGGCGCGGTTCGTGCGCTTCTGCGACGCGTTCGAGATCCCGGTCGTCACCTTCGTCGACGTCCCCGGCTTCCTGCCCGGCACCGCGCAAGAGCATAATGGGATCATCAAGCACGGTGCAAAACTGCTGTTCGCCTATGCCGAGGCGACCGTGCCGAAAATCACCGTCATCACGCGCAAAGCATACGGCGGCGCATACGACGTGATGGCGTCGAAGCACCTGCGCGGCGACCTCAACTATGCGTGGCCAACCGCCGAGATCGCGGTGATGGGCGCGAAGGGCGCGGTCGAGATCATCTTCCGCGGCAAGACGCCCGAAGAGATCGCCGAGCGCACCGCGGAATACGAGGCGCGGTTCGCGAACCCATTCGTCGCCGCGTCGAAGGGTTTCATCGACGAGGTGATCCAGCCCCACTCGACCCGCCGCCGCATCGCGCTCGGCCTACGGAAACTCCGCGGCAAGGCGCTGGAAAATCCGTGGAAGAAGCATGATAACATCCCGCTGTGACCCGGTACGTCACGTGGACCAGTCCTTGACGCGTCGACTCGGCGAAAGCCGGGGACTCGGGTCGCAGGGGACGGGCTTGCGGATTGAGGTCCCAGCCTCTGCTGGGGTAATGACGTCTACGGGGACGGAGGTTTGATGCTCGCGTTTCTCCTGCTCCTGCAAGCCACTTCGCCCACGCCCACGCCCACGCCCACGCCCACGCCCACGCCAATCTGGAAGCTTGCCGACCGCACAAATTCGGCGGGCGTGCGCAGCATCTCGGCTTCGGTCACCGGTAACGATGGCCTCTCGCGCTTCGTCGTGAAGTGCGACGTCGCCTCCGAGCCGATCGTGTCGATCCAGTTCATCCAGCCGCAACCGCTCGGGTCGGGCGCCGACAAGCTGGTTGCGGTGCGCTTCGATGGTGGGCCGGCATTCACCTATAACTGGCAGTTTCCGGGGACCGGTACGTACATCGCCGATCCCGCGGCGATCACCAAGTTGACCAGTTTCCTGGTGAAATCGAAGACGGTACGGGTCGAGACGACCAACGGCGCCAGCTTTGCGGTACAGGCAAACTTCGTCGCGCCGACCGGTGATGCGATGATCCGGCAGGTGCTCGGCGTCTGTGGCTATACACTCGGCGTCGTCCCGCCGGTGCCGGCCAAGCCTGCCGCGGAGCCAGCGGAATGACGCGTTGTATCGCGATCGTCCGCACATTATCATGTCATGATAAGGAGTCGTGACATGCAGACCGAACGCGTGACGTTTTTGACCTCCCCCGATCATAAGGCAGCGCTCGATGCCTTTGCTGCCAGCAATGGTAAATCCGTCGGCCATGTCCTCCGGGAAGCTTCGACGCGATATCTCGCGGCGGAGGATCGCGCCGACGGGGAGGATGAGAAGGCGTTCGCGCTGATCCTGCCGGAGATCGAGGCGATGCTGCCGCAATGGCATGCGAAGATCGATTCGATGGAACAGTCGATCGACCGCGCGCTGGAAGCGATCGATCGTGCGCTGGCGGGCGACCCGGTGCCGATTAGCCACGCCGCATGAGCGCGACCGAAAAGGCGTTCGGCGTCATCAAGGCGTTGCTGACCTATCAGGAGCGGCTCGATGGGCTCGACGCGAAACTCACGGGGCTGAGTGCCGGCTTGGCGCGTCTGGCCGACAGTCACGTCGTCTTGCGCGAGCGTGTCAGCCGTATCGAAGGGTTGATCGAGGGCGCCGCGATGGCGCGCCGGACGCCCGACAGCCCGAGGATCGAAGGATGACCGCCATGCTGGGCCGGCTCAACCATGTCGGGGTAGCGACTCCGTCGATCGCGAAGTCGGTCGAGACGTATCGCCTGCTGCTCGGCGCGACCGCGATCGGCGAGCCGTTCGACTTGCCAGCGCAGGGGGTGAAAGTTTGCTTCATCGATGCGCCGAACACCCAGATCGAGCTGATCGAGCCGTATGACGAGAGCTCGCCGATCGCCGGCTTCCTGCGCAAGAACCCGGCGGGTGGGCAGCATCATGTCTGCTTCGAGGTGGCCGATATCCATGCGGCGGTCGCCGACCTGAAGGCGAAGGGTGCGACCGTGTTGGGCGAGCCGCGGATCGGCGCGCATGGCACGCCGATCGTGTTCGTGCACCCGAAAGACTTTGGCGGCATGCTGGTCGAGTTGATGGAGACGCCGGGCGATACCGGCGCGCACTAGGAGAGATCTGATGGCCGCGTACGAGCATATCCTGAGCGAGCGGCGCGGCGACGTGCTGGTGCTGACGCTCAACCGGCCCGACCGGCTGAACGCCGCACCGCCGGCGATGTTCGAGGAGTTGCGCGCGGCGCTGGACGACCTGGATGGCGCGCGCGCTGTGCTGATTGTAGGTGCCGGCCGCGCGTTCTGTTCGGGCGCGGATGTGGGGGGCGGGGCGCTTGGTTCGGACAATCCGGGCGAGGCGACGTTTGCGGCGCTGACCGGCAGCTATAACCCGACGATGACGGTGATCGCCGATCTGTCGGTGCCGGTGGTGAGCGCGGTTCGCGGGCCGGCGGCGGGGATTGGGTGCAGTCTCGCGCTCGCCGCGGATTTCTGCGTGGCGAGCGAGAGTGCGTATTTTCTCCAGGCGTTCGTGAACATCGGGCTGGTGCCGGATGGCGGCGCGTCGTGGATGCTGCCGCGGCTGATCGGCAAGGCGCGGGCAACGGAGATGATGATGCTCGGCGAGCGGGTACCGGCGGGCAAGGCGCTCGACTGGGGCATGGTGCATAAGGTCGTCGCGGACGATGCGCTCGACGCCGAGGCGTTCGCGCTGGCCGAGCGGCTGGCGGCGATGCCGACGGTCGCGCTCGGGTTGATGCGGCGAGCGATCACTGCGGCGTACGAGACGGATTACGCCACCGCGATGCAGGCCGAGGCGGCGAACCAGCGTGACGCGCGGGGGTCTGCGGACTCGATGGAAGGCGGTCGTGCGTTCCTCGAAAAGCGCAAACCGGTGTTCACGGGCAAGTGACCTCCGCAGCCAACACCACCCCGGCGAAGGCCGGGGCCCAATTGGGCAACGGCGCCTTGGCTGGTGCTACTCTCCGTTACAGCAACCTTTCCAATTGGGCCCCGGCCTTCGCCGGGGTGGTGTTTTCAGCATGACCGACAAGCCCCAATCCGCTCCCACGCTCGCCGACTGGCAGGCGCTCGCCGCCAAGGAAGTAAAGGGCGCCGACCTAACCTGGCCGACCCCTGAGGGCATCGACGTCAAACCGCTCTACACCGCGGACGACGTCACTACCGACCCCGGCCTCCCCGGTTTCGCCCCCTTCACCCGCGGCGTCCGCGCATCGATGTACGCGGGCCGCCCCTGGACGATCCGCCAATACGCCGGCTTCTCCACCGCCGAAGCCTCGAACGCGTTCTACCGCCGCAACCTCGCCGCCGGCCAGAAAGGCCTGAGCGTCGCATTCGACCTCGCCACCCACCGCGGCTACGACTCAGACCACCCCCGCGTCACCGGGGACGTCGGCAAGGCAGGCGTTGCGATCGACTCGGTCGAGGACATGAAGATCCTCTTCGACGGGATCCCGCTCGACAAGATGTCGGTCAGCATGACGATGAACGGCGCGGTGATCCCGATCCTCGCCTTCTTCATCGTCGCCGGCGAGGAGCAGGGCGTCGACCGGAAACTGCTCGACGGGACCATCCAGAACGACATCCTCAAGGAGTTCATGGTCCGCAATACCTACATCTACCCGCCCGAGCCGAGCATGCGGATCATCTCGGATATCTTCGGCTACACCAGCCGCGAGATGCCCAAGTTCAACAGCATCTCGATCAGCGGCTATCACATGCAGGAGGCGGGGGCGACGCAGCTCCACGAGCTCGCCTTCACGATCGCCGACGGCATGGAATATGTTAAGTACGGCGTCGCGTCAGGCCTCGACATCGACAAGTTCGCCGGGCGCCTGTCGTTCTTCTTCGCGATCGGCATGAACTTCTTCATGGAGATCGCCAAGCTCCGCGCCGCCCGCGTCCTCTGGCACCGCGCGATGACGCTGCTCGGCGCGCAGGACGAGCGCTCGAAGATGCTGCGCACGCATTGCCAGACGTCGGGCGTCTCGCTCACCGAGCAGGATCCGTACAACAACGTCATGCGCACGACGATCGAGGCGATGGCGGCGATGCTCGGCGGCACGCAGTCGCTCCACACCAACGCGCTCGACGAGGCGATCGCGCTGCCGACCGACTTCTCCGCGCGGATCGCGCGCAACACGCAGATCGTGATCCAGGAAGAGACGGGGATGACCAAGGTCGTCGATCCGCTCGGCGGCAGCTATTATATCGAGAGCCTGACGCAGTCGCTGGTCGACGGCGCGTGGAGCCTGATCGAGCGCATCCAGTCCGAGGGCGGCATGGCGAAGGCGGTCGCGGCAGGCTGGCCCAAGGCGATGATCGAGGAAGCCGCCGCCGGCCGCCAAGCGCGCGTCGATCGCGGTGAGGACGTCATCGTCGGCGTCAACAAGTACAAGCTCGCCGAACAGGACGCGATCGAGATCCTCGACGTGGATAATGTCGCGGTGAGGGCAGGCCAGATCGAACGCATCGAGCGGGTGAAGTCCGCGCGGGATGAAGTAGCGTGCCGCGCCGCGCTCGACGCGTTGCGGGAAGGCGCAAAGGGCTCCGAGAACCTCCTCGCGCTCGCCGTAGACTGCGCCCGCGCGCGCGCCACGCTCGGCGAAATTTCGTCCGCGATGGAGGACGTGTTCGGCCGCTATGGCACGCAACCCACCCCCGTCTCCGGCATCTACGGCGGCGCGTACGAGGACGACGCGCGCTGGACCCGCCTGACCGACGGCGTCGAAGCGACCGAACGCCGGATGGGCCGCAAACCTCGTATGCTAGTCGCCAAGATGGGGCAGGACGGCCATGACCGCGGCGCGAACCTCGTCTCATCGATGTTCGGCGACCTCGGCTTCGAGATCGTTCCCGGCCCGCTGTTCCAGACCCCCGCCGAAGCCGCCGCGCTCGCGCTGGAAAAGGACGTCGACATCGTCGGCGCCTCGAGCCTCGCCGCCGGCCACAAGACGCTGATACCCGAGCTCATCGGCTACCTCCGCGAGGCGGGCCGCGCGGATATCAAGGTGATCGCGGGTGGCGTTATCCCCGCACAGGACTATCAGGCGCTGCGCGATGCCGGGGTCCAGGCGATCTTCGGCCCCGGCACCAACCTGATCCAGGCCGCCGAGGACGTGTTGAAACTCCTCGGCCACAACATGGCCCCGCAAGAGGAAGCCGCCGAATGACCGATACCCTCCTCCGTACTCTCGCACATGCCGTGGCTCCGAGCCTGGTGCGCGATGCTCCCGTTGCCCGCACCGACTGGACCCGGCCCGAGATCGCCACGCTGTTCGACCTCCCATTCGACGATCTGATGTTCCGCGCGCAGACCGTCCACCGCGCGCACCACGCGATCGGCGAAGTCCAGCTCTGCACGTTGTTGTCGATCAAGACCGGCGGCTGTCCCGAGGATTGCGGCTATTGCTCGCAGTCGGCCTCGTCCGACTCCGGCCTGAAGGCGGAAAAGCTGATGGACGTCGACGCCGTCCTTGCCGACGCAGCCCAAGCCAAGGCCGCCGGCTCGCAGCGTTTCTGCATGGGTGCCGCCTGGCGGAACCCGAAGCCGCGCGACATGCCGAAGGTCGTCGCGATGGTCGAAGGCGTCCGCGCGATGGGGCTGGAGACGTGCATGACGCTCGGCATGCTCAACGCGGATCAGGCCAAGCAGCTCGCCGACGCCGGCCTCGATTACTACAACCACAACATCGACACCTCGCCGGAGAATTACGGCAACGTCATCACCACGCGCACCTTCGGCGATCGGCTGGAGACGCTGGCGAACGTGCGTGACGCGGGGATCTCGGTCTGCTGCGGCGGGATCGTCGGGATGGGCGAGACGCGCAGCGACCGCGTCGGCTTCGTCCACGCGCTCGCCACGCTGCCGCGCCATCCCGAGAGCGTGCCGGTCAACGCGCTGGTCCCGGTCAAGGGCACGCCGCTCGGCGACATGCTCGCCGGCACGCCGATGGCACAGATCGACGATATCGAGTTCGTCCGGACGGTCGCCGTCGCGCGGATCACGATGCCGCTGAGCATGGTGCGGTTGTCTGCGGGGCGCGAGAGCATGTCCGAGGCAACCCAGGCGCTCTGCTTCATGGCGGGCGCGAACTCGATCTTCACCGGCGACAAGCTGCTCACCACCGGCAACGCGGGCGACAGCGCCGACGCGACGCTGCTGGCGAAGCTGGGGATGAAGCCGATGGTCGGCGCGGAGCCTATGCGGGAGGCCAAGACATGCTGCTGATCGCACTTCTCATGACCGCGGCTGCTCCGATGCAGTCGCAGGCGACGATGAACGCGTCGGCCGGTACGAGTTATGCGCGGGCGGATGCGGCGATGACTGCGCAGTGGAAGCGAACCTACGCCTATATGAAGGGCCGCGATGCGCAGGATGGGTCGCGTGGCGGCGGCTTCGGCTATGCCGCGGCGCTGCTGGAGAGCCAGCGCGCGTGGCTCAAGTTCCGCGATACGCAGTGCGTGATCGAAGGCGGGCAATATGCCGGCGGTTCGGCTCAGGGCATGACGATTGCCGGGTGCCGGACCGACCTGACGCAAGCGCGCACGAAGCAGCTCAAGACGATGATGTGGTACCAATAACCAGTCCGCACCCGGACCGCGTCCGGCAAGACGGCACAGATTAGGGCGAGTGATGTTCAAGAAAATCCTGGTCGCCAATCGCGGCGAGATCGCATGCCGCGTCATGCGGACCGCCAAGGCGATGGGCATCAAGACCGTCGCAGTCTATTCGGACGCCGACGCGCGCGCGCCACATGTGCTGATGGCCGACGAGTCCGTCCGGCTCGGGCCGGCACCCGCCGCAGAAAGCTATCTCAAGGCCGAGCTGATATTGCTCGCGGCCAAGGAAACCGGCGCGGACTGCATTCACCCGGGCTATGGCTTCCTCTCCGAGCGCGAGAGTTTCGCGTTGGCGTGCGCCGATGCCGGGATCGCCTTCGTCGGGCCACCACCCAACGCGATCGCCGCGATGGGCGACAAGATCGAATCGAAGAAGCTCGCCAAGGCCGCGGGCGTCAACGTCGTGCCGGGCTATCTCGGCGAGATCGACAGCACCGATCACGCGGTCGAGATCGCCGGTGGCATCGGCTATCCGGTGATGATGAAGGCGTCGGCCGGCGGCGGCGGCAAGGGCATGCGGCTCGCCTACAGCGAACAGGACGTCCGCGAAGGCTTCGAGGCGACCAAGCGCGAGGGGCTAGCGTCTTTTGGCGACGACCGCGTGTTCATCGAGAAATTCATCGAATCGCCGCGGCACATCGAGATCCAGCTGATCGGCGACCAGCACGGCAACATCGTCTATCTCAACGAGCGCGAATGTTCGATCCAGCGGCGGCATCAGAAGGTCGTCGAGGAGGCGCCGTCGCCGTTCGTGACGCCAAAGATGCGCAAGGCGATGGGCGAGCAGGCGGTCGCGCTGGCGCAGGCGGTCGGCTATTATTCCGCGGGGACGGTCGAGCTGATCGTCTCGGGCGCGGACACCACGGGGGAGGGGTTCTACTTCCTCGAGATGAACACCCGGCTCCAGGTCGAGCATCCGGTGACCGAGGAGATTACCGGGCTGGATCTGGTCGAGCTGATGATCCGCGTCGCTGCCGGCGAGCCGCTCGGGTTCGGGCAGGACGAGGTGAAGCTGAACGGCTGGTCGATCGAGAACCGGGTATATGCGGAGGACCCGTATCGCGGCTTCCTGCCGAGCATCGGGCGTCTGGTGCGGTATAATCCGCCCGAGACAAGCATTCCCCTCCCGCTTGCGGGAGGGGTTAGGGGAGGGCGTGACATACACGCCGAACACGACGCCGCTGGGTCAGCCCCTCCCCCGACCCCTCCCGCAAGCGGGAGGGGAGATGCGTACGTCCGTGTCGACGACGGCGTCCGCGAGGGCGGCGAGGTCAGCATGTTCTACGACCCGATGATCGCCAAGCTCATCACCTGGGCCCCAACGCGAGACGGTGCGATCGCCGCGCAGATCGCCGCACTCGACGCGTTCGAGCTCGAAGGCCCCGGCAACAACATCGATTTCCTCTCGGCGATCATGCAGCATCCGCGCTTCCAGTCGGGCGCACTCACGACGGGGTTCATCGCCGAGGAATATCCCGAGGGCTTCCACGGCGCCCCCGCCAACGCCGAACTCCTCAAGACGCTCGCCGCAGTCGCCGCCTTCGCCGCCACCGCGGAAGCCGATCGTGCGCGCCGTATCGACGGCCAGCTCGGCAAGCGCCTTCGCCCGCCGGCGGATTGGGTGGTGACGATCGACAAGACCGACCACGCGGTGACCGTCTCGACCGACGGCATCATGGTCGATGGCGAAGATCTCGATCTTGCGCTCGAATACACGCCCGGCGACCGCATGGTCGTCGCGGACGGCCATGGGATCGACGGCGACGAGCACCTGACGATCCGCATCGCCAAGGCCCGCGCCGGCTTCAAGCTCACGACCCGCGGCGCAAGCCACGTCGCGCGCGTGTTGCCCGCCCGCGTCGCGCCGTACACCGCGCACCTGATCGAGAAGGTCGCGCCCGATCTGTCGAAGTTCCTGATCTGCCCGATGCCAGGGCTGCTGGTGCGGCTCGACGTCGCGGCCGGTGACAAGGTCGAGGCGGGGCAGCCGCTGGCCGTGGTCGAGGCGATGAAGATGGAGAACATCCTCCGCGCCGAGAAGACGGGTACGGTGAAGTCGGTTGCCGCCAAGACCGGGGATAGCCTCGCGGTGGATCAGGTGATCCTCGAACTGGACTAAGCGGCGCGCCGTTCAGTTCTCTAGCCAACGTCTGTAGTTATCGCCCCGTCATGCCGGGTTCGTTCCGCCATCCACCGTTCCGCACATCCGATCGAACTGGGTATGCGGAAAGGTGGGCCCCGGCCTCCGCCGGGGTGACGGAGGGGGCGGCATTCCTCCCAGCATCTGCGAGGCGAGCGGACCGCGCACCCTTTGTTCCCCCGCGAAGGCGGGGGCCCAGTCTGGGCTCCCGCCTTCGCGGGAGAACAAAGGGGTGCAGGCGACGGCTGTATCTGCTGCATTGTGTTCCGATAGCACCACCCCAAAGCGGCGCAGATAGCCGCGGCGATAGTGCCCCGACCCGAGCTTAGCGCCGCCCCCTCCCGTTTCCCCTCCCGCCACTGTACAGCACCCCGGATGACACTCCTCCGTTACCTCGCCGCGCTCCTCCTCGCGGTCACCGCCGTCACCGCGCTCCCCGCGATCGCGCAGGACGAGGCGAAGGTCGCGACCGTCGCCGCCAGCCTGACCCAAGCCTCGGCCGAACTCCAGGCGATCGACGACGCCACCCCCGCCGCGCGGGACGACAAGGCGCGGCAGGCGTTGCGGGATCGCGCGCAGGTCGTGCAGACCACCGCTGCCGACGCGGTCCGCACGCTCACCCCCGAGATGGCGCTGGTTCAGGCGCGCGTGACCGAACTTGGCGCCGCCACCCCCGGCGTCGTCGAAGCCCCCGAGATCCGTCAGCAACGCAAGCTCCTCGCGCAAAGCCAGTCGGCGATCGACTCGGCGATCAAGCGCGCGCGGCTGATCGGGATCGAGGCCAAGCAGCAGATCGACGATATCGGGGCGGCCGAGGCGGAGGAACTCGGCCAGCAATTGTCCGAAAACACCGGCTCGCCGCTGTCGCCGACGCTGTGGGCCGCGATCGTCGATCACCTGCCGCGCGACACCGCGCGACTGACGCGGTTCGCCAATGTCGAGGTGCGTCAGTTCGGCACGCGGTTCGATACCCGTGCGGGTACCGGCCTGCTCGTCGGGATGCTCGCCGCGCTGGTGCTGATCGTGCCGCTGCGGCGCTGGCTGCACGGCGTCGGTCGACGCTATGCGGCCAACCATACGCCCGGCGGCCGTCTGCGGCGTTCGGCTTATGCACTGTGGCTGGTCGTGATCGGGACCGCGCTGCCGGGGTTTGCGGCGTGGGCGATCGTCGCGTCGTTGCGCTGGGGTGGGCTCGTCTCGCCCGCGTGGAGTCGGTTCGGCGCGATCTTCGTCGGGATTTCGTGGTTCTGCGCGTTCGTGTCGTCGCTTGGCGGCGCGCTGTTGCTGCGGACCCAACCGACTTGGCGGTTGCTACCGATCGGCGACGCCGCCGCGCAGGCGCTCAGGCCGTATAGCTGGATGGCGGCGGCGCTGATCTTCTTCGGCCAGTTGCTGATCGCGACCAACACGCTGATCGGCGTCAGCGCGCCCGCGTCGAGTGCGGCCAACGCGGTCGTCGCGCTTCTCCATATCGTGTTGCTCGGCGCGATCCTGGTGACGCTAGGCAGGCTACGCGCCGCCGCGCTGCCTGATCCGTCGAAGCCTGCGCGCAACACCCTGCTCGCGATCGTCGCCACGCTGGTCTGGCTGGTCCTGATCGTCGCGCTCGGCGCCGGGCTGATCGGCTATGTGAACTTGGCGCTGAAGGTTGCGACTTGGCTGGTCTGGGGCGCGATCGTCGGCGCGAGCCTGTACCTGATGATGACCTTCACCGACGATGCGTGCCGGACGCTGCTGTCGAGCGGGAACCGGCTCGGGCGGTCGGCGAACAGCGGGTTCGGCGTCGACAACAAGACCGTAGACCAGATCGGCGTGCTGCTGTCGGCGGTGCTGCGGCTGTTGCTGATCATGCTCGCGGTCGGTGCGGTGATGGCGCCGTTCGGGGCAGGAGTGGGCTCGGTGTTCGAGCTGTTCGGCACGGTCGCGAGCGGCATCACGATCGGCCAGGTCACGATCTCACCGGGGGCGGTGCTGCGCTCGATCGCGGTGCTGTTCGTCGCGCTGGCGATCATGCGCGGGCTGCAGCACTGGCTGGTGAACAGCTATCTGCCGACCACCGCGATGGATGCCGGCGCGCAGAATTCGGTGACGATGGTCGCGCGCTATGCCGGCATCATCGCCGCGGTGCTGTGGTCGCTCGGCGCGCTTGGCATCGGCATGGAGAAGCTCGCCGTGGTGCTCGGAGCGCTGTCGGTCGGGATCGGCTTCGGTCTGCAGGCGATCACGCAGAACTTCGTCTCGGGGCTGATCCTGCTCGCCGAGCGCCCGGTAAAGATCGGCGACCTCGTCCGGATCGGCAACATGGAGGGCGACGTGAAGCGCATCAACGTGCGCTCGACCGAGATCCAGGTCGCGGATCGCTCGACGCTGATCGTGCCCAATTCGGAACTGATCACCAAGACGATCCAGAACATGACGCTGGCCGCGCCGATCGGCCGGATCCAGCTGCAATTCTCGGTCCCGCTCGAGGAGGATCTCGACGCGGTGCGGACGATGCTGTTCGCGGCGTTCGCGGAGAAGCACGAGGTGCTCGACGATCCCGAATCCAAGGTGTTCATCGATTCGATCGACGCCGGCCGCGCCAAGTTCAACTGCTTTGCGTACGTGGCGAGCCCGCGGGACGCCTATCCGATCCGCAGCGAACTGCTGTTTACGCTCCTCCGCCAATTCCGCGAGGCCGGGATCGAGGTCGGCTCGACCGCGACCAAGATGGAGCTGATCGGCGCGCTGCCGGGCTCGCCCGTAGCCGATCAAAATACTGGTCAGAACTCGGATCAGAGCTCCGATCAGAACAGGGCGTAGGGCAGCGACACGCTGAAACTCGACCCTGCCGCCATCGTACCGCGCGGGCGGATGCGGATGGTGGTGACCGCCTTGGGTGTGGTGGTCGGATCATAGGTCCAGCTCGTCCCGCCGTTCGCCGAGAAATCGACGTCGTCGGTCGCGCTCGCGGGGGTGGCATAGGTCACCGCCAGCGACGACGCAGGCGATCCCTCCGCGGTGGTCACGAACGCGGACGAGGCGGTCCCGTCGCCGTCCAGCGCGACCGCGGCGCGGGTGGGGGTCGGGAGCACCACGGCCACCGAATTGGCGTCGACCGCGACGATGTCGGGGTTGGTCAGCGTGATCGTCGTGCGCTGTTTACTGCCGGGGATCGCGCGCGGATTGTTGGTGGTCGAGATCGGATCATAGGTCGTGCGCGTGGTGATCACGACCGCCACCGGCCTGGCCGAGACGATCATCGTCACGTCGACCTTGGCCGAGGTGACGGCGCTGCTCTGGTCGAGCGTACCCGCACATAGCGAACCGACGCCAAGCAGCGAACAGAAGCGCCATTCCCAGCCGATCGTGAAGCTGCCCTTGTACGTACCCGGCGCGACGGCGGTCAGCGACGAGGGGCGGACATGGACCTGGACGTTGCGCGCCGATCCACCCAGCAGTCCGAGCAGGTTGATGATGCCGCCATTCATGTAGACGAACGGCGTGCCCGGCGTGAACGGATAGGTCCCGGCGCTGTCCGCAGCGACGACGTAGCGTGCGGTGACGGTATCGGCGAGGTTGGTCGAGGTCAGCTTGAACCCGTCCGCGCTGGTCACCGTCGCGCGCAGGAAATTGCCCGTCAGCAACGATATGACCGTGGAGGGGCAATCGAAGCCGCCCGGCACGGCGCTGTACGGCGGCGCACCAGCGACCAGCGCCGGGGGGGAATAGGTGCCGAGCGCGGTCGGGCCGGTATTGGTGACCGCGCACGCCGCCCAGGCCGAGGACGGCGTGCAGGCCACGAGGGTGAAGAATAGTTTCGTCAATCCGGTCGTCAACGCGTCGGCCCCCAGGCACAAGATAGGCGGAGATCCTTGGCCGGCATTCGTTAATGCGTTTTGAAGAACCTGTTTCGGGTCTTTCCGCAGGTCGAAATGGCCTGCGATGGCCTTGCCGGGGCCGCCGAAACATTCGAAACAGCCGACATGACGATCGCCCCCTCCAAAACCCGCTCCAGCACCGTCCTCATAGCGAGCGTCGCCACCGCGGCGCTGGCGGGGCTGTTGTTCGGCTTCGACACCGCGGTGATCGCGGGCGTCACCGGCGCGCTGAAGGCGAAGTTCGCGTTGAGCGAGGCGTGGCTCGGCTTCACCGTGTCGTCGGCGCTCTGGGGAACGCTGATCGGTGCGCTGTTCGTCGGTATGCCCGGCGATCGCTATGGCAGTCGCAACGTGCTGCGGATGCTCGCCTTCCTGTATGTCGTCACCGCGCTAGGCTGTGCATTGGCGTGGAACTGGCACAGCTTCATCGGCTTCCGCTTCATCAACGGCATCGCGATCGGCGGCTCGTCGGTGCTCGCGCCCGCCTATATCGCCGAGCTAGCCCCGCCTGCACAGCGCGGGAAGATGGTCGGCGGATTCCAGTTCGCGGTCATCCTCGGCATCCTGCTCGCCTATGTGTCGAACGCGATCATCGGCGCGCTCGACCTCGGCGATGTCGAGTGGCGGTGGAAGCTCGGGATCGTCGCGGCGCCGTCGCTGGTCTTCTTCGCGCTGCTGTTCCGCATCCCCAATTCGCCGCGCTGGCTGCTCGCCAAGGGACGCGATGCGGAGGCCAGGGACGTGCTGGCGCTGGTTGGCATGAGCCCGGACATCGCGCGGCAGGATCTCGATGCGCCGAAGGGCGACGCTGCGCTCTCCTGGACGCGCCACCGCAAGCCGATCACGCTCGCCTTCCTGGTCGCGATGTTCAACCAGTTCAGCGGCATCAACGCGTTCCTCTATTACCTCAACGACATCTTCAAGGCGTCGGGTGGCAGCCTGTCGCCCGATCTGCAGGCGGTGATGATCGGGGTCGCCAACATGGTCTTCACGCTGCTCGGGATGCTGCTGATCGACCGGATCGGGCGGCGCACGCTGCTGCTCTGGGGCTCGGCGGGGATGACCGGCGCGCTCACCGTCGGCGGGCTCGCCTTGCTTGGGGTAGTGCCGCACGGGCTGCTGCTGCCGTCGCTGATCGTCTTCATCATGTTCTTCGCGCCGGGCTCGGGCGCGGTGATCTGGGTGTATATCTCGGAGGTCTTCCCGCAGAACGTCCGCGCGCGTGGATCGAGCATCGGCTCGTCGAGCCATTGGGGCTGGAACGCGGTGATCGCGCAGGTCTTCCCGATCGCCGCGGCATGGTCGGCCGGACTGCCGTTCCTGTTCTTCGCCGCGATGATGGCGGTGCAGTTCGTGACGGTGTTCCTCTACTTCCCCGAGACCAAGGGCGTGCCGCTGGAGGAGATGGACGCGCTCATGGCGCGCTGATCGGTCGTCGAACCGGCATAATCCTGCGACAATTCGCGGCTAGGCGGGCACCGGATCGACGGTCGATCATCGGGGTGACGGGTATGCGTAAACTGGGTCTGGTTCTGGCGGTAAGCATGCCCGCGATGGCGGCGGCGCAACAGGCGCCGTCGACACCCGCCGCCGATGCCGCGTCCGCCCCGCAGACGCAGACGCAGGAGCAGGACGAGGGCGCCGAATCCGAGGAGATCGTCGTCACCGGTTCGCGCAAACTGCCCGGCGCGGTGATTGGCGACATTCCCCCCGACCAGACGCTGGGCCAGGCCGAGATCCGTTCCTACGGCGTCAGTTCGATCTCCGACTTGCTGAGCGAACTGAGCCCGCAGACCACCAGCGGACGCGGCAGCGGCGGCGCGCCGGTGGTGCTGCTCAACGGCCGCCGCATCTCCAGCTTCAGCGAAATCCGCGACATCCCGACCGAGGCGATCCAGCGCGTCGAGATCCTGCCCGAGGAGGTCGCGCTCAAATACGGCTATCGCGCCGACCAGAAGGTCGTGAACTTCGTGCTGCGTCGCCGTTTCCGCGCGGTGACCGCCGAGGCGGTCGACAAGATGCCCACCGAAAGCGGCAGCAATTCGCCCGATGCCAAGCTCGACCTGCTCAGCATCGCCCGCGATCGCCGGGTCAATCTGCATGCCGAATACACCTCGACCTCGGCGCTGACCGAATCCGAGCGTGACATCGCAGCGCCGACGGCGACCGCGACCAGCGCGGTCGGCGCGGACAACGCGATCGTCGATCAGCGACCGTTCCGCACGCTTCAGTCGGCCAGCAGCACCTTCACCGTGAACAGCGTGTATGCGCGCAACATCGGCAAGGTCGGCGCGACGATCAACGGTCGCCTCGAATCGACCGACAGCCGCAGCCTGAACGGCCTGCCGGTCGCGACGCTCGATGTCGGCGGCACCACCCCGGTGTACCGGGCGCTCAACGACGATGGCTTCCTGCCGCTCACCCAGCGCACCGCGTCGATCGCGGCGCATCTCGGCACCACGCTCAACGGCGATATCGGCACGTGGCGCTGGAACGTCACGGGCAATTACGACCGTAGCGACACGCAGACCTTCACCGAGAATGGGGTGGACGCCAGCGCGTTCCAGGCACGGCTCAGGGCCGGCGATCCGACCGCCAATCCGTTCGCGCGGCTCACCGTCGGCGATATCGGTGCCGCCGCCGGCAACCGCGCCTATGCGACGCAAAACACCGGCGAGATCGACGCGGTCGCGAACGGCAACCTGTTCAGCCTGCCCGCGGGCGCGGTCTCGACGACGATCAAATTCGGCGGACAGACGGCGGATTTCGACAGCCGTTCCTACCGCGCCGGCCTGACGCAGCGTGGCCAGGTGTCGCGCGATACCGTCAACGGCCAGGTCAATGTCGATCTGCCGCTGACCAGCCGGTCGAAGGACGTGCTGCCGTTCCTCGGCACGCTGTCGGCGAACTTTAACCTCGCTGAGGATCATCTGTCGGACTTCGGCACGCTGACGACGCTTGGCTATGGTGCGAACTGGTCGCCGATCGAGGGCGTGCGCGTGATCGCCTCGGTCACCGATACCGACGAGGCACCGACCGCGCAGCAGCTCGGCAACCCGTCGATCACCACGCCCAACGTCCGCATCTTCGATTACGTCCGCGGCACCACCGCGACCGTGACGACGATCAGCGGCGGCAATCCCGGGCTCGTGTCGGACAACAACCACGTCAAGAAGGTCGGGCTGACGTTGAAGCCATGGTCCGCCAAGGACCTGTCGATCACCGCGAACTATGTCGAGAGCCGGGTTGACAATCCGATCGCCGCCTTCCCGTCGGCGACCGCGGCGATCGAGGCGGCATTTCCCGATCGGTTCACGCGCGATGCTGCGGGCAACCTGCTGCAGGTCGATAGCCGTCCGATCAATTTCGCGCGCAGCGACCGCTCCGAACTGCGTTGGGGAATCAATTTCTCCGCGCCGCTCAAGTCGAAGATCCAGAAGGAGCTGGAGGCGTATCGCGCCGGCACCGGCCCCAATCCGTTCGAGGGGATGCAGCCGCCCGGCGGTTTTCGTCGTCCGGAAGGGGCGGGCGGCGATGGCCCGCGCGGTGGTCCAGGCGGGGGCGGTCCAGGCGGGGGCGGACCTGGCGGGGGTGGTCCGGGCGGCGGCGGCGGCGGCGGCGGCGGCGGCGGGCGCGGCTTCGGTGGCCGTGGCGGCCAAGCCGGTGGGCGTATCCAGTTCGCAGTCTACCATACCTGGCATTTCACCGACCGTGTGCTCGTCGCGAACGGCGGCCCGAGCCTGAACCTGTTGAACGGCGACGCGATCGGCAACAGCGGCGGTCAATCGCGCCATGAACTGGAAGCGCAGGCGGGCTATACCAACAACGGCCTCGGCGCGCGGATATCCGCCAATTACGCGACCGGCACGCGCGTCAACGGCGGCACCGCGGCGGCGCCCGAGACGCTCAACTTCGGCGGTCTCGCCACCGCCAACGCGCGGCTGTTCGCCGACCTCGGCCAGCGGCTCGAATGGGTGAAGGCGCATCCGTGGTTGCGCGGCATGCGGATCAGCCTGTCGGTCGACAACGTGCTCAACACCCGCCAGCGCGTGACCGACGCGACGGGGGCGACCCCGAACAACTACCAGCCGGATTACCTCGACCCGCTGGGCCGCACCGTCCGCCTCAGCATCCGCAAGCTCTTCTTCTAAAACGAGGCCCTCTCCCCTGCGGGGAGAGGGAGGGGCCCGCCGCTCTTGCGGTGGGAGGGTGAGGGGAGTGAGGCACGGGACGTCGACCCAAACCACCCCTCACCCTTCCGTCGCCGAGCGGCTCCTCCCTCCCTCTCCCCAAAGGGGCGAGGGCAGTTACAGTCCCACCTTCGCCGCCAGCCACCGCGCCGCCGCCTCGGGCGTCTGCTTGTCCGCATCACGATCGACCCGGTAGTTCGCCGCGCGCATCGCCTCCACCGGGATCCGCCCGACCAGCGGCTTCAGTGCACCCACGAACTTCGCATCCGCGGCCCGCTTCGGTGCGACCATCAGGATCGCGTCATACCCCGGAATCGCCCGCCGCGGATCGCTCAGCACCGCCAGACCATCGGCGGCGATCCGCCCATCCGACGAGAAGGCCGAGATCACATCGACATTCCCGCTCTCCAGCGCGCGGTACATGAAGGTCGGGCTGTACGGCGTGGTCTTGGCGAACCGCAGCGGATAGGCACGCTTGACCGCTGCCCATTCGGGCCGCTCGAGAAACTCCAGATCGCTGCCCAGCGTCATCGCCGGCGCGGCCTTCACCAGATCGTCGAGGCTGGCGATGCCCTTCGCCTTGGCCACATCGCCCTTCATCGCGAACGCATAGGCATTCTCGAACCCGAGCGACCCGATCAGCCCGACCCCGTGCTCGCGCTTCGCCCATGCACCGATCGCCGCGACCATCGCGCCGTGCTCGGGCACATCGTTGCGCTTCATCTCGTTCGCCCAGATCGTCCCGGCGTAATCGACATACACATCGATATCACCGCCCGAGAGCGCGCCGAACACCACCGCGGAGCCCAGCCCGTCACGATACTCGACGGTATAGCCGGCGCGCTCGAGCCGATCGCCGATCAGCCGCGCAAGGATATATTGCTCGGAAAAGTTCTTCGCGCCGACCACCACCGTCCGGTCGCCACCACTTTTCGGCCAGAGCGGCAGCGTCGCCACCGCGGTTCCCGCCACCAGTACCGCGGTGCATGCGATCCACAGCCACCGTTGCCGCGCGCGAAAACCATATTCGATTCCGCCGATCAGCGCGTCGACCGCCAGCGCCAGCGCCGCCGCCGACACGCAGCCGGCAAGGACCAGCGCCCAGTTCTGCGTCTGGAGCCCGGCGAAGATCATGTCGCCGAGACTCGGCTGGCCGACCGTCGTCGACAGCGTCGCCGCGCCGATCGTCCAGACCGCCGCGGTGCGGATACCGGCGATCAGCACAGGCGCGACCAGCGGCGCCTCGACCAGCCGCAGCTTCTGCGCGGGCGTCATGCCGACCGCATCCGCCGCCTGGATCACGGCGGGGTCGATCCCGTGCAACCCCGCCACCGCGTTCCGGATAATCGGCAGCAATGCATATAGCGTCAGCGCAATCAACGACGGCAGGAAGCCGAGCGCCGGGATCCCGCCGCCGACCAGCGCGGACAGGCTGAGCAACAGCGGATAGAACAGGGCCAGCAGCGCGAGGCTCGGGATCGTCTGCACCAGGCTCGCAAACCCGAGCGAGACGCGCGCGACAGTGGCGTTGCGCGCCGACCAGATCCCCAGCGGCAGACTGATCGCGATCCCCAGCAGCAGCGCCGATGCCGACAACAGGACATGCGCGGCGAGCAACGGCGGCACGCGACCCAGAGCGTCGAGAAACGCGCTCATGCGACCCCCCTCACGAAACGAGCGCCTGCAAGCGTTCGGCCTGCGCGCGCGGCACCCGCACCAGCGCCTGCGCATCGTCGCCACCCTTGCCCGCGACTAGTTCTGCCGGGGTCGCATCGGCGACGATCCGCCCCGCCTTCATAACCAGCACGCGGTCCGCCAGCAGCAGCGCCTCCGCCATGTCGTGCGTCACCAGGATCGTCGTCAGCCCGAGCCGGTCGTGCAACTCGCGGATCCGCGTCCCCAGCGCGTCGCGCGTCACCGGATCGAGCGCGCCGAACGCCTCGTCGAGCAAGAGCAGCTTCGCCCCCGGCGCGAGCGCCCGCGCGATCCCGACGCGCTGGCGCTGGCCACCCGAGAGCGCTTCCGGCATCCGCTCCGCGATATCGCGCGGCAGATCGACGAGATCGAGCAATTCGCCGACCTTGGCTGCATCCTTGCGCCCCGCAATCCGCAACCCGATCGCGATATTCTCGGCGATCGTCATGTGCGGGAACAGGCCGATATTCTGGAAGACATAGCCGATCCGTCGGCGCAGGTCTGGCGCAGGCTCGGCGGCGACGTCGGCGCCATCGATCGTCACGCGGCCGTCGCTTGGTTCGACCAGCCGGTTGATCGTCTTGAGCAGCGTCGACTTGCCCGATCCCGACGTCCCGACCAGCGCGACGAAGCTGCCGCCCGCGATCTCCAACGAGACCGCATCGACCGCGATCGTCGACCCGTAGGTCTTGGTGACGCGTTCGAAAGCGAGCGCGGGGGAATTGTCTGGCATCTGCCCGCAGGATGCGGGAAACATACCGGAAAATCAAATCATAGAGAGAGGCGTCATGACCGAGCAGAGCATTTTCATCACCGGCGGCGGATCGGGGATCGGTCGGGCCACCGCGCAGCTGTTCGCGCGGAAGGGCTGGCGCGTCGGCCTGGCGGACGTCAACATTGCCGGCCTCGCCGAAACCGCCGCGCTGCTCCCTGCGGGCATGGCGACCACCTACCCGATGGACGTGCGCGACCGCGATGCATGGGTGGCCTGCCTCGATGCGTTCGTCGCGACCACCGGCGGACGCCTCGACGTGCTGTTCAACAATGCCGGGATCGGTTCGGGCGGGCCGCTCGCGGAGACCGACTTCGCCGAGATCGACCGCGTGATCGCGATCAACCTGGTCGGCGTGCTGAACGGTGCGCGGATCGGCTATGCGTATCTCAAGCGCACGCCGGGATCGTGCCTGCTCAACACCGCCTCCGCGTCGGCGATCTACGGCTCTTCGGGTTTGGCACCCTATTCGGCGACCAAGTTCGGCGTCCGCGCGATCACCGAGGCGCTCGACGGCGAATGGGCGGCGGCCGGCATCAAGGTGCGTTCGATCGTGCCGAGCTTCATCGACACGCCGCTGCTCGATTCAGGCGCGGGGGGAAGCAACCACTCGATCCGCGAGACGGTGACCGGCGCGGGGCTCGAACTGACCGGCGTCGACAAGGTCGCAGACGCCGCCTGGGCCGCGGTGCACGGCGACAAGGTCCACACCTATGTCGGCAAGACCGCGCACCGCATGGCGTTTGCCGCGCGGTGGATGCCGGGGGCGCTGCGCAAGCGGATGCGGCGGGATCTTCGCGAGACATGACTCTCACCCTCCCCTTTGAGGGGAGGTGGCAGCCACTTGGCTGACGGAGAGCGCGCTATCGACAGCGGATCACCCCTCCGTCTGGCTGCGCCAGCCACCTCCCCTGCAAGGGGAGGGTGGGAAGGTCAGGCGTCGCCGACGATCGCGTCGATCGCTTCGGCCATCTCGATATCGCGCGGGCTCAGGCCGCCCGCATCATGCGTCGTCAGCAGAATCTCCACCCGGTTCCAGACGTTCTTCCACTCCGGATGGTGGTTCGCGCGCTCGGCGATCAGCGCGACCTGCGCCATGAAGCCGAACGCCTCGACGAAATCGGCGAACACGATCGTCCGCGTGATCGCATCGCGCGCATCGTCGTAATCCCACTCGTCGAGCCCATCGAGCGCCTCGGCCCGCTCGGTCTCGTTCAGTGCTTCGATCATTCGCGTGTCCCTTGCCGCTATCCTCGGGCAACGACTATGGCTGACGACATGAGCGGGCAAGCAGCAATACGGGCAGAGGCGCGCGGCGAAGCACCGGACGCCGACGCGATCGAGGCGATCGCGCGCGCGACGATCGCCCGGTTGCCGGCGCAGTTCGCGGTCCATCTCGGCGACATTGTCTTCGCGGTCGAGGAATATGCCGACGACGAGACGCTCGCCGCGCTCGGCCTCGAGCACCCGCTCGATCTGTCGGGGCTGTACCACGGCCGTCCGCTCGGCGAGAAATCGTCGACGGATACCGCCACGATGCCCGACCGCATCGTCCTCTACCGCCGCGCGATCCTGGAGGAGTGGATCGAGACCGGCGTCCGCCTCGACGATCTGGTCGCGCACGTCACGATCCACGAGATCGGCCATCATTTCGGCCTCAGCGACGACGACATGCACGCGCTTGAAGACGCGGCGGAAGACTCCGCTCCGTGACCCTCACGTTTCGCGACGTCGCGTGCGTGCGGGGCGGAAGAATGCTCTTTTCAAACGTCTCGTTTGATCTCGGTCCCGGCGAGGCCGCGATCGTCACCGGCCCCAACGGTATCGGCAAATCGAGCCTGATCCGCATCGCCGCCGGCCTGCTCGCACCGTTCGAAGGTGCCGTGACGTGCCATGCGGACAAGGCACTGCTCACCGAAGCGAGCGCGCTCGACACCGACCGCACGCTGGTCGCCGCGCTGCGCTTCTGGGCGAGCCTCGACCGCACGCCAGACCCGGAAGAGCGTATTGCGCGCGCGGTAAAGGCGCTCGATCTGGACGCACTGGCCGACATTCCCGTCCGACTCCTGTCCACCGGCCAACGCCGCCGCGCCTCGATCGCCCGTGTCGCCGCGACCGACGCGCCGGTCTGGCTGCTCGACGAACCCGCCAACGGGCTCGACCTGGCCTCGATCACGCGGCTCGAAGCGCTGATCGCCCGACATCGATCAGGCGGCGGCGTTGCGCTGGTGGCCACGCATCTCCCGCTGTCGCTACCCGGCGCGCGGGAGATCGCGTTGTGATCGCGCTGATCCGCCGCGATCTCCGCCGCAGCGTGTCGAGCGGCGGCGTGACCTTGGTGGTCGCGTTCTTCCTGCTGGTGGCGACGCTGTTCCCGTTCGCAATCGGCCCCGACGCCGCGCTGCTCGCCAAGATCGGCGGCGGCGTGATCTGGACCGCGGCGTTGCTGGCTGCACTACTTCCGGTCGAGCGTCTGATCGGTCCCGATCTGGAGTCCGGCGTGTTCGATCAGTTCGCGGTGCGCGGTCTGTCGATGACATTGGTCGCGGTGGCCAAGACGATCGCGCACTGGCTCAGCTTCGGCCCGCCGCTGATGCTCGCCGCGGTGATTGCCGCGGGGCTGCTCAACCTCTCGGGCGACACGCTGCTCCGCGTCGAGATCGGCCTGCTCATCGGCACGCCGGGTCTGGCGGCCCTCGCGGTCGTCACCAGCGCGCTGGTCGCGGGCGTGCGCGGCGGTGGTGCGGTCACCGGGCTGGTGATGCTCCCGCTCGCGGTGCCACTGCTGATCTTCGGCGCCGGTTCGCTCGACCCGGCGGGCGGCGCAGGCGCGATAAAACTGCTCGCCGCGGTCAGCCTCGTGCTGGTCGCGGGGGCACCGTTCATCGCCGCCGCCGCGATCCGCGCCGCGCTCGATTAAGCCGCGACCGGCGCGCTCGGTAGTCCTTACCCTCGCCGCCTCCAGCGTCTCGCCCTCTCCCGAGGGGAGAGGGAAGGCGCGCGCGCTTAGTTGAGCGTCGTCATCTCGACGGGCTTGCCCTTGGTGGTCGGGTTGGACGCATTGGCCTTGGGCGCTTTTTCGGCCTTGGGTTTGCGGACTTCCTTGCTCGACTTCTTCTGGCTCTTGGCCATGACGACACCTCATGGGGCGGAAGGCCCCGCACCATCCTACACCGTTGCGACAGCGCGCGCGCCTCTTATCGAAAAACGCTTATTGGAGCCTGTGCAATGTCGCCTCGTCCGCCGACCCGTCGAAGAACCGGTCGAGTGCCGCGCGGAACGGCGACGGGTCGTCGGCGACCGACGCGAACAGCGTCATCGACGATCGCAACTTCACCGCATCGATATCGCCAAGGATTGTCGCGGCCGAGCCCTGCGCGGCGGTCACGGCCTCGGTCGCTTCGAGCAAACGCGGCCCGAGGACCGGATGTGCAAGATACGCCCGCGCCTCGCTCGCATCGGCGATCGCATAGGTCCGTGCCATCATGCTCTGCCCTAGACCCGCGATCTGCGGGAAGATGAACCACATCCAGTGGCTGCGTTTCGCACCGGCGTGCAGTTCGGCAAGCGCCTGCGGGTACACGCCGTGTTGCGCGGTAACGAAGCGGGTCAGATCGTGCGGCATGTCTTCGAAATGCATGTCCGCGAAATGGTCGCGATCCTCCTCGACGCAACCCCCGACAAGGCCGATGCGTTGATTGCACAGAAGAGGAATGCGCATGAAGACGATGGTGATGATCGCGGTGCTTGCCCTCCCGTTGCTGAGCGGTTGCGGCAAGAAGGACGACCCGACCGACACGCTTGCCGCGAGCAACTTCACGCCGCCGCAGACGCGCGCGCCGACGCCGATCCCGGGGCAGGCACAGACCACGCCGATCACCGCCTATGTCGGGAAATACCCGCATGACGCTGTCGGCGGCGTCGATTTCTTCGATCGTACCGATGTCGCGTCGGGGCTGGTCATGGCGGTTGGCGATGCGAAACTGCGCGAGACGATCCGCGGTCGTTCGGGGCCCGAAACGCCGGTGTTCAAGATCGGCGAGCGCGTCGCGGCCTGGGGCTGCGAGGAGCATAATTGCGGCGATCACAACTGGACCGTGATCGTCGACAGCAAGGCCGCCAAGACCCAGGTCTGCTACCATGATGCTGCGAAGATGGGCACGCGGAGCGACTGGTATGACGGCGCCGCCCCCGTACGCCGTGCCGAAACCTGCCCTTCCGAAGGATAAGCGATGCTCGAACACATCCCGGCGTGGCTCGGCCACGCGATGAGCGGTCTGCGTGCGGGCGCCGAAAAGCTCGCCATCGTCCAGCTTGGCAACCGGTTCGAGACGCTCGACCTGACCAGCCCGGCATTCGCGCATGAGAGCCGGATGCCGCCGCGTTTCACGGCCGATGGCGAAGGCGTGTCGCCGCCGCTCGTCTGGAGCGAACCGCCGGCCGGCACCACGCATATGGTGCTGATCGTCGAGGATGCCGATGCACCGACGCCGCAGCCGCTCGTCCATGCGATCGTCTGGGGGCTCGAAGCCGATGCCGGGCGTCTTGCCGAAGGTGCGATCGCCGCCGATGGCGAGGGTGATGCGGCAGGACGCGACGTTGGCCGTAATTCCTATCTTCGCGAAGGATGGCTGCCACCCGATCCACCGAGTGGGCATGGCGATCATCGGTATGCGTTTCAGATGTTCGCGGTTGGCGCGGGCGCTGAAGACGTCGGCGCGACACCCGGACGCTCTGCGGTGATCGACGCCATAACCGGCCATGTGCTGGCAGCGGGATTGTTGATCGGTACCTATTCGCGCGAGGCGGAGGCACCGGTCGGGCCAGTGGGCTTGGGTGCGCCTGCATGACGCAGGGCGGCGGTGGCGGTTTGGCCCTGGGAGCTGAACCGACGCTGCCGAGGTCGGCTCAGACCAGCGTCGTCCCGCTATGCGTGACGATCAGCAAGAGGGTGGTCGAGAAGGCGGCGAGGCCTATGAGAATGCTGCGACCCATGATGGCTCTCCGTGACGCGAGGATCAGGCGATCGGGATGATCGGCGTGGCGGTGCTGACGGCGATCGCGGCGAAGACGATCGCACCGACGAACGAGCAAGCAATACGCTGGACGGTTTCAAAACGGATCGACATGAGATTTTCCTTCGAGTGTCAGGCGCCGGACCATCCGGCTGCCGATATCGAATGAATTGCACGGTGCGTGCCAGTTTCGTAACGTGTTGAACCGCCGTGGATTTCTGATTTGCCGACGCTTCGAGTGGTAAAACGCACCACGAAACCATCGTAAATTCCGCCAACTTACGGGATCAACCGGCGCAGACCCGATCGCGTCCCTGTTTCTTGGCGGCGTACAGCAAGCGGTCGGCTCGCAAGAACGCGATTTCGGCGACCTCGTCGGCATGGATCGCCGTCACGCCTGCGGAAAACGTGATGGTCCCGAGCGCGGTGTCGGTCTCCCGGTTGCGGAAGCGCTTCGCGGCCACGACCGCGCGGACCGAATCGAGCAACTCGGCCGCCTCCGCCAGGCCCAGCCCCCCGAGCAGCACGGCGAATTCCTCGCCGCCATGACGGACGACCAGGTGCGGTGCGCATTCTGCGGCCATGGCTTGGCCGATCGCGACGAGCACGCGGTCGCCGACGCCGTGGCCATGGAGGTCGTTGACGCGCTTGAACCGATCGATGTCGCAGACCGCCAGGCAGTACGGACCTGCGTCCAGATCGCGCGCGGCATAGGCTTCTTCGAAGGCGCGTCGGTTGGGCAGGCCGGTCAGGACATCGCGTCGTGCCGTATCCCGGGCTTCGGCCAGTTTGGCGCGTAGCGCATCGGTTTCCGCCGTGGCCAGCGCCAACCGCACCTCGCTGTCGTGGATCCGCGCGATCATCGAGCTCGTGATGCGGCTGATCTCGTCGAGTTCGGCCAGATGCGTGATCGCCGCCGCGCTTTGCGCGAGTTCATGTCCGAAACCTTCGGTCTCGGCCTGCATCGTTCGCACGATCTGCGCGAACCCGTCGACCTGCTGCTGCGTCTCGATCACCAGCGCGATCGCCGTGTCGGTCCGCATCTCGATGCTGGGCTTGGCGGGGGCTGCTGCATCAGCGCCGGTGGGCGACAGGACGAGGGGGGGACCCTGTACCACCTGCCCGCCGAGTCGCTCGATATCGTGTCGGGTCAATCTGATGCCGAGGTCGGTTTGCTGCCGGACGGCTTCCGCCAACTCACTGTCAGGCGACGATAATACGGCAAAGGCGAAGGCGTAATGCGCGGGATCGGGGCTGAGTTTCTGCGCGTCGAGGAACCTGCCGATCCGTTCGAATATCGTCTCGTTCGGAAATGACCCGGCCATAGTTCTGGCCGCCTGTACGTCGCGCATCTCGTCCCCCGAGTTCTCGCAGTCTCCGATAAACCCGAAAGCGTTAGGATTAAGTCACCAAACCGGCAGGTAATTGCCGGTTCGATGACTATAGGCCGGTGACAACCGAGCCCGATCCATCAAGCGAGAACAACGCTCCGTGTTCGATGGCTTACTTGCCGGTGAGTTTCTCGACTGCGGCAAGTGTCGTCGAGACGTGCGCCGCGGGGTTCATATCGTCATGGACGAACGCGATGCGACCGTCCTTGGCAATGACGTAGCTGGTCCGCTTGGTGATATCGCGACCCGCCATCTGCTTGCCGAGCGCGACGTCGTAGCCCTTGACCACGCCCGGCCCTGCGCTCGCGACCGCGAACTTGCCGGCGCACTTCTCGGCCGAGAACTTGCTCAGCGTCTCGACATTGTCCGCCGACATGCCGATCACCGTCGCGCCCGCCTTGGTAAACGCCGGAATCGCCTCCGCAAAGGCATGCGCCTCGGCGTTGCAGCCGCCGGTGTACGCGGCGGGGAAGAAGTACAGCACGACCGGGCCCTTCTTGAGCTGCTCGGCGAGATGGACCGTGAACACCTTGCCGGCGATCGCGCCACGCGTCGTAAAGTCCGGAGCCCTGGCGCCGGGTGCGAGCGCGGCGAAGGCGGGCGTTGCGGCGAGAAGAGCGGCGGCGGCGAGAGTCGAGACGAGGCGCATGGACGATACTCCGGTTGGATTGCAACGACCTACGCCGACGTGAGCGTTCCGTCCATTGCTCCCTGCGTCAGGGGCCGATAGGCAGGGGCCATGCCAGTGACCCAAGCCGATATCGACCTCGCGCACCGCCTCGCGGATGCTGCGGGCCACGTCATCCGACCCTATTTCCGTCATGAGCACGGCGTCGAGATCAAGGACGACCAATCCCCCGTGACGCGCGCCGACCGCGAGGCCGAGGCCGCGATGCGTCGGTTGCTCGATGCCGAGCGCTCGGGCGACGGCATCATCGGCGAGGAGTTCGGCGAGAAGCCCGGCGTCACCAACCGCAAATGGGTGCTCGACCCGATCGACGGCACGCGCAGTTTCACCGTCGGCCGGGCAATCTTCGGCACGTTGATCGCGCTGGTCGAGGATGGCTGGCCGGTCCTTGGGATCATCGACCAGCCGGTTCAGCGCGAACGCTGGGTCGGTGTCGCCGGCCGCCCGACGACGCTCAACGGTGTGCCGGTTCGCACCCGCGCCTGCCGCGAACTCGCCGGCTCGACGATCGCCACCACCAGCCCGCATCTGTTCGAGGACGGCGACGTGCAGCCCTATCTCGCGCTGGTCGCGGCGATCTCGGGCGGCAATCCGCGCCAGGGTCCGGTCTATGGCGGCGACTGCTACAATTACGGCCTGCTCGCGAGCGGCCATCTCGATGTTGTGTGTGAATCCGGTCTCAACCTCTACGACTTCGCCGCCCTGGTGCCGGTGGTCGAAGGCGCTGGCGGCATGATGTGCGACTGGAACGGCGACCCGCTGACCGCCGCCAGCGAAGGCCATGTGTTGGCGATCGGCGACCCGGCGCGCATGGATGACGTGCTCGAGGCGATGCACCGGTTGCAGGGTGAGGCGCACGATCACGACGATCACGACGATCACGACGGCCACGATCACGGATAGAGATTCCCCTCCCGCCTTCGGGAGGGGCTAGGGGAGGACACGACGTACGTACGGGCGTCCGGCATGCGATCAGCCCTCCCCAACCCCGCAAGCGGGAGGGAGCACTAAAGCGGTATCGCAAACCGCAAAGCCCCACATCATCCCCCCTTCCGTCATCCCGGCGGACGCCGGGACCCACGGACACGGAGCGCTAGCCGTCTAAGCGGACCCAACCATGGGCCCCGGCGTCCGCCGGGGTGACGGGTGGGAGAGCTGGAGACGCAGCCTCGGTTCGGAACCAAGTCGCAGGTACGCCGGACTAACCCAAGCGGCGCGCACGGTTCAGACGAACGGGGTTCCAACCAGCCTGCCGCATACCGCGAAGCCCCGCTCACACCCCCATCCGTCATCCCGGCGGACGCCGGGACCCATGGACGCGGAACGCTAGCCATCTACGCGTGCCCACCATCGGCAACGGTACCCGCTTGACGCCAGGATGAGCGATCTAGGGAAGGGGGGACCGTACAGTTGGTCCCCACGCCCTCAGAAGATCCCCAGAAACTTCTTCCGCTGTGCCTTGCCCTCGGAGCGGGTTGGCTTCCCGTCCTCGGCCTTGGCCGTCGTCCCATGCCCCACATCATCGCGCGGCTGACCCTTGGTAGTCCGCTGCGCGGCGGCCGTCGCCCCGGCCAGTACCGGGCCGCAGGCGGTCGACTTCGCATCGCCGACATCGACGAACGCCAGAATCCCCGCGACCGGCGTCGCGACCAGCGCCAGCCCGAGCCCGCTGCCGACGCGCGCGAGCAGGTCCTGCGAGATCACGTTGAGCTTCGGCGCGGCGAACATCCCGCCAACACTCACGGGCGACTGCCCAGCAAACAGGCTGAACTTCTTCGAATCGGCTCGAAACGCCAGATCCACCGCCTCGTTGCGGAAACTGAACCCGCCGCGGCCGACGATCACGTTCTTGCGGGTATCGATCAGGATCGGGTCCGCCGCAGCCACCCCGCCGCGCACGGTAAAGCCGATCAGCCCGCAGTTCATCTGGACCGGCTCATCAAGCTTGCCTTGGAACATCCGCTGCGCGAACGTGCCGATGTCGAGTTCGGCGAGTTGGACGTTACGGACAGACAGCGCCCCCGACGGCAGCACGAATGCGATCCGGCCACGCGACGACGCCAGCGAATCGTGAATCGAATCGCCACGACCCTCCAGCCTGATCCGCCCCTTGACGGTCCCGGTCGTCCCAGCTTCGGTTAGCCCATAGCCCTTGAGCAGCCGACCCAGCGGCGTCGGCGCAAGGCGGATGTCGTAGGACACCGCGCTCGGCCGTGCGCGCGTATCGAAGATGACGTCCGAGGCCACGTTGCCGCGTGCCATCGAGAAGGTCAGCGGCGACAGCGCCAGCCGCCCGCGTTCCAGGTCGAGCGTCAGATCGATGTCGGAGATCGGCAGGTTGCGCGACTTCACCACGCCGATCGTCCATTTCAGGTCGGCGTCGAAAATCTGCATCGTCGCGACCGGCAGGTTCCCGTCGGGCAACAGGCGTTGCGGTGCGGCGCCTGTCGCGGCGGCGGCTGCGACAGCCCCCTTCGATTCGACGATGTCGGGATTGAAGCCGATGAACGGTGCCGCATCGATGATGTCGAGGCTCTTGGTCGTGAGCACCGAATCGAGATGGATGCGCTCGCCGTTGACGATCGTCAGCTTGCCCGCGAGATCGGTTCGGCCTGCAAAGCCGCGCAGATGCGTGAAGGCGTATTCGTCGCCCTGCTTGATCAGCTGCGCGCGCAGTTTGTAGGTCCGCGTGTTCGGGATCGCGACGTCGATCACGCCCAGCAGCGTCGACAGGTTTGCGCCGCGCGCGGTCACGGCAAGCGGCACGTTCTCGACATCGGCGATGCTCGGCAGCGTGCCCGCGACGTCGATGATGTTGCCCGCCGCCCGCGCCCGCGCGACCAGCTTGTTCTGTCCGCGGTTGGCGGTCGCATCCGGCGACAGCAGTTGCGCGGTCACGGTGAACGGCGTCTCGCGCAACCGCCCCTTGCCGGTCAGCCCGACCGCGCGGCCGATCGTCGCGTCGACCGAGCGGATATCGGCAACCTTCAGGTCGGCCAGTACACGCATCCGTGGATCGAGATAGCGCACCGTCGTGCCCGTCACCGTCGCGACGTCGATTCGTGGAAACTCCAGCGGCTTGCCACCCTTCTTGTTCGAGAACGTCCAGGTGTTGGCCGAATGCGCCGCGTTCCACTCCAGATCGACTGTGCCGTTGACCAGATCGAGCCAATACAGCCGCCGCTTGCCGAAGAGCAGCGACAGCGGCGCGATCCGCGTGTCGAGCTTGTCCGCCTGGAACAGGTTCGGCTTGCTCGACCAGTCGGGGTTCGAGAGCGTGAAGTTCTCGGCGTACAGCTTGATCCGGAACGGCGCGAAGTACAGCTGGAAATCGCCGCGCACGGTCAGCGTGCGGTGCGTGAGCGAGCCGACGACGCGCTCGAACGGATGCTTTAGGAAGCGCCCCTTGGTGATGTACAGCACCAGCCAGATCGCGACGATGACCGCGACGATCCCGAGCAGGATGTTGCGCAGTATCCGCCGCTTGCGACGTTTTTGCGCGGAGGCTGCTTCCGGGGCTACGGAAGGGGTCTCAATCGGCTGCGTCGGGCTGTCGTCCATGCTTGGCCTATCGCACGACAGCCGCGTCAGTTCCACAACGGTTGATATGCCGCATTAATGCGTCTATGCGGCCCGCTTCCTCGAAGGGAACGCGTTCGACGAATCGCCCGGCCAGTGTGGGCTGCCGCGGCGATTTCAGCGTCCTCCTTCGTAACCGAAAGGATAAAAATGCCCAAGCTGAAGACCAAGAGCGGCGTCAAGAAACGCTTCAAGCTCACCGCCACCGGCCTGCTCAAGCACGGCGTCGCCGGCAAGCGTCACCGTCTGGCGCATCACAACGGCAAGTACATCCGTCAGAACCGCGGCACCAAGCTGCTGTCGAAGGCCGATACCGCAGCAGTGAAGGCCTGGGCGCCTTACGGCCTGCGTTGAGCTGAGAAGGAATTAGACAATGGCACGCGTAAAACGGGGTGTTACCACCCGCGCCAAGCACAAGCGTATTTTGGTTCAGGCGAAGGGCTATTATGGCCGTCGCAAGAACACCATCCGCATCGCCCGTCAGGCCGTCGAGAAGGCCGGACAATACGCTTACCGCGACCGCAAGGTTAAGAAGCGCACGTTCCGCGGCCTCTGGATCCAGCGCATCAACGCTGGCGTCCGCGCCGAGGGTCTGACGTATTCGCAGTTCATGCACGGCGTGAAGCTTGCAGGGATCGAACTCGACCGCAAGGTCCTGGCCGACATCGCCATGCACGAGGGCGCTGCATTCAGCGCCATCGTCGCCCAGGTGAAGGCGGCTCTCCCCCAGGCCGCGTAATTCGCGACTGAGGTAAGTTTCGGGAGGGCGTCGGTGGGAGACCACCGGCGCCCTTTCTGCGTTTGGGGCGGGTTGAACGCCCCAACTATGATCACCCCCTCACCCCTCACCCCTCTTCCTCCGTCATCCCGGCGAACGCCGGGACCCATGGTTAAGGCGTACCCTGCGATAACGTGCTACCATCACTCGCCCGCTACCATGGGTCCCGGCGTCCGCCGGGATGACGGGGTGTTGATGGACGGAACTGCGAAGCACTTCGCTTTACAGATCAAGCGGGCAACAAGGGGAGCACGAAATGCGCGAAACCTTTCAGCCCTGCGTCTACATCCTCCACTCCCGCCGCCACGGCACGCTCTACATCGGCGTCACCTCAAACTTGCTCGCAAGGCTGGTTCAGCACCGAGAGGGGTTGATCCCCGGCTTCACTCGCCGGTACGGCATCAAGCGTCTCGCTTATTACGAGATGTTCGACACGATGGAGGCCGCGATCTCACGCGAGAAGCGGCTGAAAGAATGGCGAAGAGCGTGGAAGATCGAGCTGATCGAAGCGTGCAACGAAAATTGGGACGATCTGGGTATCGGCCTCGGGCTGCCCCGCCTAACCGAACCCGCCCTGGGAGTATGACGTGACGCAAGACCTGAACCAGATGCGCGACCACATGCTGACGGCGATCGCCGCGGCATCCGGGCTCGACGCGCTCGACGCGTGCCGGGTCGAGGCGCTCGGCAAGCAGGGCACGATCACCGCGCTGCTCAAGACGCTCGGCAAGATGACGCCGGACGAGCGCCTTGTCCAAGGTCCGCAGATCCAGGGCCTCCGCGAAGCAGTCGCCAACGGCATCGCCGAGCGCAAGGCCACGCTCGAACGCGCCGCGCTCGACGCGCGTCTCGCCAGCGAAACGCTCGACATGACACTCCCCGCGGACGCGACGCCCGCCGGCACGATCCACCCCGTCAGCCAGGTCATGGACGAACTCGCCGAGATCTTCGCCGACTTGGGCTTCGCGGTCGCGACCGGTCCCGAGATCGAGACCGACTGGCATAATTTCACCGCGCTCAACATCCCCGAGACGCACCCTGCGCGCGCGATGCACGACACCTTCTACTTGCAACAAGGCATCGACGCGAAGGCCGCCGGCACCGCCGACGAGAAGACGACCTTCTCGCTGCTCCGCACGCACACGTCGCCCGTCCAGATCCGCACGATGTTGAGCCAGAAACCCCCGATCCGCATCATCGCCCCCGGCCGCACCTACCGCTCGGACTCCGACGCGACGCACACGCCGATGTTCCATCAGGTCGAGGGCCTCGTGATCGACAAGGGAATCACGCTCGGACACCTGAAATGGACGCTCGAGACCTTCGTGAAGGCATTCTTCGAGCGCGACGACATCGTGCTCCGCCTGCGCCCGAGCTACTTCCCGTTCACCGAGCCTTCGGTCGAGATCGACGTCGGCTACACGCTCGTGAAGGGCAAGCGCGTCGTCGGCGGCGCCGAGCCCGATGGCTGGCTCGAGATCCTCGGCTCGGGCATGGTCCACCGCAAGGTGATCGAAGCCTGCGGGCTCGACCCCGACGAATGGCAGGGCTTCGCGTTCGGCTGCGGGATCGACCGCCTCGCGATGCTCAAATACGGCATGGACGACCTCCGCCCGTTCTTCGACGGCGATATCCGCTGGCTCAAGCATTACGGCTTTTCGAGCCTCGACGTCCCCACCTTGTCCGGCGGAGTCGGCGCATGAAGTTCACCCTCAGCTGGCTCAAGCAGCACCTCGAAACCACCGCGACCCTCGACCAGATCGTCGAGGCGCTGACCCGCATCGGCCTCGAGGTCGAAGGCGTCGAGAACCCCGGCGAGAAGCTCGCCGCGTTTAAGATCGCCAAGGTGCTCAGCGCCGAACGCCATCCGCAAGCGGACAAGCTCCAGATACTGTCGGTCGATGCCGGTAACGGTCCGCTCCAGGTCGTCTGCGGCGCGCCCAACGCGCGCGCCGGCCTGGTCGGCGTGTTCGGCGCACCCGGCGCCTATGTTCCCGGCCTCGATGTGACGCTCAAGCTCGCGAGCATCCGCGGCGTCGAATCGAACGGTATGATGTGCTCGACGCGCGAGCTGGAACTCGGCGAGGATCATGACGGCATCATCGAACTGCCCGAAGACGCGCCGATCGGCACCGCGTACCCGGACTATGCCGGCCTGACCGACCCGGTCATCGACGTCGCGATCACGCCGAACCGGCAGGACTGCATGGGCGTCCGCGGCATCGCGCGAGACCTCGCCGCCGCCGGCCTCGGCACGCTCTCGCCGCTGACGTTTGACGCGTTCACGAGCGAGGGCGCAGGCCCCGACGTCCGCACCGACGATACCACCGGCTGCCCCGCGTTCTTCGCGCAGACCGTCACGGGCGTGACCAACGGCGACTCCCCCGAGTGGATGCGCCGCAGCCTGCTCGCGATCGGCCAGAAGCCGATCTCCGCGCTTGTCGACATCACCAACTATCTGATGATCGACCTAGGCCGCCCGTTGCACGTATACGACCGCGCCAAACTCTCCGGCGGCCTCGTCGCGCGGAAAGCAAACGACGGCGAGCAGGTCGTCGCGCTCAACGGCAAGACCTACACGCTCGACGCGACCATTACCGTCATCGCCGACGACACCGCCGTGCACGACATCGGCGGCATCATGGGCGGCGAGCATTCGGGCGTCTCTGCGGAGACCACCAACGTCCTGATCGAATGCGCGTATTTCGATCCCGACCACATCGCCCGCACCGGCCAGAAGCTGACGCTCACCTCCGACGCGCGCAGCCGTTTCGAACGCGGCGTCGACCCCGCGTTCCTCGAAGACGGCCTCGCGATCGCCACCGCACTCGTGCTCCACATCTGCGGCGGCACCGCGAGCGAGGTCACCCGCTCGGGCGAACCCCCGCTAGACCCCCGCGTAATCCACTACGATCCGCGCTTAAGCACAGACCTCGGCGGCCTCCACGTCGCCCCCGAACGCCAGGCCCGCACCCTCTTGTCGCTCGGCTTCACGATCGGTGCGATCAAGAGCGCCGATGCGTTCAGCGATGCGCTGTTCTCGACGATCGAGGGCAAATGGCCGGTCACCATCCCGACCTGGCGCCGCGACGTCGACGGCCCCGCCGACCTCGTCGAGGAAGTCGTGCGGATCGAGGGCATCGACTCGATCCCCTCGACGCCGCTCCCCCGCATGCCCGGCGTCGCCAAGCCGACCGCCACGCCCGAGCAGAAGCTCGAACGTAGGGCGCGTCGCGCGGCGGCGGCCCGAGGGCTCGACGAGGCGGTAACGTGGAGCTTCCTCTCCGAAGCCGAAGCAGCCCCCTTCGGCGGCGGTGCCTGGACGCTCGCCAACCCGATCAGCGAAGACCTGAAAGTCATGCGTCCGTCGCTGCTCCCCGGCCTGCTCGCAGCGACGGGGCGCAACCTGAAGCGCGGGGCACAGAGCGTCCGCCTGTTCGAGGTCGGCCGCCGCTATCTGGCGGAGGCCGAACGCGCGACGCTCGGCGTCGTCCTCGCCGGCGACCGCCGACCCCGCGGCTGGCGCGATGGGAAAGCGGCGACCTTCGACGCGTATGACGCGAAGGCCGAAGCGCTAGCACTTCTCGCGGCCTCGGGCGCGCCGGTCGATAACCTGCAAGTCATGGGTGAGGCCGGTGACGCATGGCATCCCGGCCAGTCGGGCACGCTTCGCCTCGGGCCGAAGACGGTGCTGGCGAGCTTCGGCATGCTCCATCCGTCGGTGCTGAAGGCGTTCGACCTCGACGGCGCGGTCGCCGCGGTAGAAGTCTACCTCGACGCGATCCCGCCCAAGCGCGCGTCTGGTTTCACCCGCCCCGCCTACACGCCACCGGCGCTGCAAGCCGTCCGCCGCGACTTCGCGTTCCTCGTGCCGGCGGCGCTCGCCACCGACACGCTGGTCCGAGCGGTCAAGGGCGCCGACAAGGTCGCGATCGTCTCGGCCCGCGTATTCGACGTGTTCACCGGGGCAGGGGTCGAGGACGGCCACAAGTCGGTCGCGGTCGAGATCGTCCTGCAGCCGACCGCCAAGAGCTTCACCGACGAAGAAATCAAGGCGATCGCCGACAAGGTGGTCGCGGCGGCAGCCAAGCAAGGTGCAAGCCTGCGCGTCTGAAGTGCCCTCACCCTTCCCACGGCCAAGCAGCCGTGGCCCCCTTCCCTCTCCCCCAAGGGGAGAGGGAGAGACGCCGAAGGCGGCGAGGGTGAGGGCACGCGTTTTGCCCGCTAACGCCACCCCGGCGAAGGCCGGGGCCCAATTGGCAAGGTCAGCGTAATGAAGCGATGCCCGCCGTTAACAGGGTCCCCCAATTGGGCCCCGGCCTGCGCCGGGGTGGTGCTGATGTCGCGGGTTGTTTTGTGAGCGTTACGCGGCCTCGCGCGTTAAGAATGACGGAAGGAACCCCATGACCGACCTGATCACCATCGCCAACGACCGCCTCACCGCCAAGATAAACCCCCACGGCGCCGAACTCACCCACCTGCTCGACAGCGACGGGCGAGAGTTGATGACCGACGCCGACCCTGCATTCTGGACCGGTCGTGCGCCGATCCTCTTCCCGGTGGTGGGCGTCGCCAACGAAGGCGTCATCCGCCTCGATGGCACCGCCTACCCGATGCAAAAGCACGGCTTCGCCCGCCGCTCGACGTTCGACGTCGTCGCGCAGACCGAAACCTCCGCCACCTTCCGCCTCACCGACAGCGAAGAAACCCGCAAAGCCTATCCCTTCGCGTTCGCCCTCGACATCGTCTTCACGCTCGACGGCGCGACGCTCGGGATCGAGGCGCGCATCCACAACCGCACCGACGCGCCGATGCCGGCGAGCTTCGGCTTCCACCCCGCCTTCGCCTGGCCGCTCCCCTACGGCGAGCCGCGCGCGGACCACCGCATCACCTTCTCGGCCGACGAACCGGGCAAGCTCAAGGCGATCAGCCCCGATGGCCAGATCGCCGTCGACGAGCGCCCCTCGCCGCTCGAGGACCGCGTGATCGCCCTGCGCGACGAACTGTTCGCCAAGGATGCGCTGGTCTGGGACCCGATCCATTCCGACGCCGTCACCTACGGCGCCACGACCGGCCCGCAGCTGAAGATCGCCTTCCCCGACACGCCCAAACTCGGCATCTGGACCAAGCCCGGCGCGGCCTATGTCTGCGTCGAACCCTGGCACGGCATCGCCGACCCCGAAGGCTATACCGGCGATTACCGCGACAAACCCGGTGTGTTCGAGATCCCCGCCGGCGGCACGAAGCGCATCGAAATGAGCGTGACACTGGTCCAGGAGCACTGACGAACTCCCCTCCCTAAAAGGGAGGGGCAGGGGGTGGGTCCGTTTCCGCATCACGGCACGGTTGCGACCAAAGCTGACCTACCCACCACAACCCCTCCCTTTCAGGGAGGGGAGAGCGTTGCGTTTGGGGAGCAGAGTCGCTCCTGCCACCGGTCCTCATCGAGGCCCCCTCTGTCCTACACGCCCCGCATCTGCCAATAGCACGCGATGATCGCTGCATGTCTCCTCCTCCCGATCCCGCCGCGTCCCGCGCGGGAAGGGGATTGCGAGCGGCACGTAGCCTGAACTTCCTTACCTTCCGAGCCCAGCCTCGGCGCACCGGACCCACGCCATGACCCAATTCCCCCGCCGCACCTTCGCGATCATCTCGCATCCCGATGCCGGCAAGACCACGCTCACCGAGAAGCTCCTGTATTTCGGCGGTGCGATCCATCTCGCCGGCGAGGTGAAGGCGCGGGGCCAGACACGCCGCGCCCGCTCCGACTGGATGAAGATCGAGCAGCAGCGCGGAATCTCGGTCACGTCGTCGGTGATGACGTTCGAGCGGCAGGGGATAACCTTCAACCTGCTCGACACGCCGGGCCACGAGGACTTCTCCGAGGACACCTACCGCACGCTGACCGCGGTCGACTCGGCGGTCATGGTGATCGACGCCGCGAAGGGCATCGAGCCGCAGACGCGGAAACTGTTCGAGGTCTGCCGCCTGCGCAACGTGCCGATCATCACCTTCGTCAACAAGGTCGACCGCGAGGGTCGCGATCCGTTCTCGCTGCTCGACGAGGTGGCGGAGATGCTCCAGCTCGACGTCTGCCCGATGAGCTGGCCGGTCGGCATGGGCGGCGAGTTCGAGGGCGTCTACGATCTCTACGCCAACACGTTGAGCCGCCCCGAAGGCGACAGCCGCGAGTTCATGGGCAAGGCGATCCCGTTCACCGGCATCGACGATCCCGAACTCGCCAAGATCCTCAGCCCCGAAGCGATGGTCCGCCTGAACGACGAAGCCGAACTCGCACAAGGCGGCTATTCGAGCTTCGACCCCGAGGCGTATCGCGCGGGCAATCTGACCCCCGTCTATTTCGGCTCGGCGCTCAAGGACTTCGGCGTCGCCGAACTGATCGCCGCGCTTGCCGATTATGCCCCACCACCGCGCGCGCAGCCCGCCGAGCCTGCGCCCGTCTCGCCGGACGAGCCCGAAGTCACCGGCTTCGTGTTCAAGGTGCAGGCGAACATGGACCCCAACCACCGCGACCGGATCGCGTTCATGCGGCTATGCTCGGGCGTGTTCAAACGCGGCATGAAGCTCACCCCGACCGGCCACGGCAAGCCGATAGCGGTCCATTCCCCGATCCTGTTCTTCGCCCAGAACCGCGAGCTGGCGGACGAGGCATTCCCCGGCGACATCATTGGCATCCCCAATCACGGCACGCTGCGGGTCGGCGACACGCTCAGCGAAAAGGCGGCAATCCGCTTCACCGGCCTGCCGAACTTCGCGCCCGAAATCCTGCGCCGCGTGGTGCTGAAGGACTTCACCAAGACCAAGCAGTTGCGCAAAGCCTTGGATGACATGGCCGAGGAGGGGGTGACGCAGGTGTTCTACCCCGACATCGGCTCGAACTGGATCATCGGCGTGGTCGGCCAGCTCCAGCTCGAAGTGCTGCTCTCGCGGCTCGACGCGGAGTACAAGGTCGCGGCCGGGCTGGAGCCTGCGCCGTACGAGACCGCCCGCTGGATTTCGGCGGAAGACCCGCTGGAGCTCAATACCTTCGCCGAGATCAACCGCGGCGCGATGGCCAAGGACCGCGACGGCAACCCCGTGTTCCTCGCGAAGAGCGCCTGGGAAGTGAACTACATCGCCGAGCGCTATGCCAAGATCCGCTTCGCCGCGACGCGGGAGCGATAGGTTACCTGCTGATCCTCCCCTGTGAGGGGAGGTGGCAGTCCGCAGGACTGACGGAGGGGTATCCGCGCTATCGAGGGGGTGTCACCCCTCCGTCTGGCAAGTGCCAGCCACCTCCCCTTGCAGGGGAGGATCAGTATTAATCCGCGGCCAAAGCCTCGGCAAGCATATCGCGGATCGCGCGCAACGCGGTCATCGGCGACTCGGCCTGCGCGACGATCTCGCCAGGACCCGGTATCGCACCCGCGCCCTTCTCCCCCGCCAGCAACTGCTGGACGCCGCGCACGGTATAGCCCTCGCGGTTCAAATACTGGTCGATCCGCCGCACCAGTGCGACGTCCTCGGCGCGGTAATAGCGCCGGTTGCCCGCGCGTTGCAGCGGCCTCAGCTGGGGAAAGCGCGTTTCCCAATAGCGCAGGATGTGCTGCGGCAGGCCGGTGTCGCGCGACAGTTCGCCGATCGTCCGAAACGCCGCACTGGCCTTTTGCCCCCCGGCATCCGGCAGTGCGTCGTCGGTATCAGCCATGTCGGTCGTCAGTCGGCACCGACGATGCGTTCCCGCATCATCTGGCTTGCGCGGAACGTCAGCACGCGGCGCGGTGCGATCGGCACTTCGATGCCGGTCTTGGGGTTACGGCCGACGCGCTCGCCCTTGTCGCGGAGCACGAACGTGCCGAATCCCGAAATCTTGACGTTCTCGCCCTGCGACAGCGCGCCGCACATCTCGGTCAGGATCTGTTCGACGATCTTGGAGGAATCCGAACGTGACAGCCCGACCTCCTTGTGGAGCGATTCAGCCAAGTCGGCCCGCGTCAAAGTACCCGTCGTCATGATCTTCAAGCTCCCACACTCGGCGAACCTCCTACACAAGCACGTCGGCGACCGGAAGAACTTTTGTTCTACAAGCGAATCGATATGTTTCGAACGGCTTAGAAGCGGATAACTGCAGCGCCCCAGGTGAAGCCGCCGCCCATCGCTTCGAGCACTAAGATCTGCCCCTGCTTGATCCGTCCGTCGCGTACGGCGACGTCCAATGCGAGCGGTACGGAAGCAGCCGACGTGTTGGCGTGCTGGTCGACGGTGACCACGACTTTCGCCGGAGCAAGGCCCAGCTTCCGCGCGGTCGCGTCCAGGATGCGGGCGTTCGCCTGGTGCGGCACGACCCAGTCGACCTGGTCCGAAGACAGCCCCGCCATCGCCAGCGACTCGGTCATTACCGACGCCAGGTTGGTCACCGCGTGGCGGAAGACCTCGCGGCCCTTCATGCGGAGCTTGCCGACGGTGCCGGTGGTCGAGACGCCGCCATCGACGTAGAGAAGCTCGTTGTGGCGGCCATCGGCGTGCAGCTTCGTCGTCAGGATGCCGCGGCCGCCTTCGTCCGCGGTGTCCTGCGCTTCGAGCACGATCGCGCCGGCGCCGTCGCCGAACAGCACGCAGGTCGTCCGGTCTTCCCAGTCGAGGATGCGGCTGAACGTCTCCGCACCGATCACCAGCGCGCGCTTGGCGACGCCGCTGCGGATCATGCTGTCGACCACCTGGACCGCGTACAGGAAGCCCGAGCAGACCGCGGCGACATCGAACGCGACGCAGTCGTCGATCCCGAGCATCGCCTGCACCTTGGTGGCGCTCGACGGGAAGGTCTGGTCGGGAGTCGCGGTGGCGAGCACGATCAGGTCGATGCTCTGCGCCTCGATCCCGGCCGCGGTCAAAGCCGCGCGGCAAGCGTCGGCGGCCAGCGTCGCGGTCGTCTCGCCTTCGCCGGCGATGTGGCGGAAGCGGATGCCGGTGCGCTCGACGATCCACTCGTCGCTGGTGTCGACCTGCTCCGCCAGTTCCGCATTCGAGACGCGGCGCGCGGGCAGGGCGGAGCCGGTGCCGATGACAACCGAACGGATCATGCCGCCTTCTCCACGTTGCCGAGATCGTCGGCGATCCGCCGGATCAGATCGTTGCGGACCATCTTGGCGGCATTGCCGATCGCAGTCGCGACTCCGCGATCGGTCGCGCCGCCGTGACTCTTCACGACGATGCCGTTGAGCCCGAGGAATACCGCGCCGTTGTGATTGTTGGGATCGAGGTGATCGCGCAGCAATTCGGTGGCGGGGCGCGAGATCAGGAAGCCGAGCTTCGAGCGCACCGAACTACGGAACGCGCGCTTGAGCAGGTCGGCGACGAATCGCGCGGTGCCCTCGGCGGTCTTCAGCGCAATGTTGCCCGAAAAGCCATCGCACACGACCACGTCGACTTCGCCGCGCGACAACCGGTCGCCTTCGATGAAGCCGTTGAACTGCATGTCGACCGCCGGGGTCGCACGCAGTTGCGCGGCGGCATCGCGGATCTCGTCCGTGCCCTTCATGTCCTCGCTGCCGATGTTCAGCAGCGCGACGCGAGGATGCGGGATGTCGAGCGCGGTGCGGGCGTAGGCGGCGCCCATGATCGCGAACTGGACGAGGTTGCGCGCATCGCACTCGGTGTTCGCGCCGAGATCGAGCATCACCATGTCGGTATCGCCCAAGGTCGGCAGACGCGCCGCGAGTGCCGGCCGGTCGATCCCGGGCAGCATCCGCAGCGACAGCTTCGCCATCGCCATCAGCGCGCCGGTATTCCCCGACGACACAGCAGCGGCGGCGCGACCCTGTTTGACCAGGTCGATCGCGATGCCCATCGACGTCTTCTTCGCACGCCGGATCGCCTGGGTCGGCTTTTCGCTCGACCCGACGACTTCTGGCGCGTGGACGATCTCCGAATTCTGCGACAGGTTCGGATGAGCCTTCAGCCCCTCGCGAATCGCAGCTTCGTCGCCGACCAGCAGAAAGCGCATGCCCTCGAATTGATGACGCGCGAGTGCGACACCGGCGAGCATCACTGCCAGCCCGTCATCGCCACCCATCGCATCGACCGCGATCCAGCCGCTGTCGGGCATCATCAATCCTTCGTTCAAGTTAGAGGTTCCGGATGGAAGCCTCAGCCCTCGATCGAGAGGATTTCACGACCGTTATAGTGACCGCACGAACCGCACAGGTTGTGCGGACGCTTCAGTTCGCCACAGTTCGGGCATTCCTGGAACGACGCGATCGTGAGCGAGTCGTGGCCACGGCGCATGCCGCGCTTGGAGGGCGAGGTTTTTCTTTTGGGGACGGCCATTTCGGCACCTTGTTCAATCTAAAGGTCGGGGCTCCGAGTACGCCCGGACACGGAACTCGGCAACCGACATGAATGCCGGCCGCCTGAAGCAACCCATGCGGCCTGACGCTCGCGAAGCGTGGCGCTATAGCGATTTCGTCCCGCGTTGCAACCATTGGTCACCAGTGGCAGGACCCCGGCCGACATCCAACGAGGGGCAACGCCGTGATATTACCCGTAACGCTGACGATCGCCGCGGCTGCCGCCGTCGTCAATCTCTGGCTCGCCTTCCGAATCGTGCCGATGCGCGTGAAGGGCAACGTCCTGATCGGCGACAATGGCGATGCGCGGTTGCAGGGGCGGATGCGCGCGCATGCGAATTTCACCGAATATGCGCCGTTCATTCTGATTCTTATCGGGCTGATCGAACTGGCGGGGGGATCGACGCTCTGGCTGTGGATCGCGGGCGCGGTGTTCGTGATTGCGCGTGTAGCGCATGCGTTCGGGATGGATCGGACGACGTCGAGCGTACCGCGGGCAGGCGGTGCACTGGCGACGTGGGCGCTGATGGCGTTGCTCGCCGGCTGGGCGCTGACGATCGCGTATCAAGCGAACGCGGTGCCGGCCGCCAAGACCTTCCAGGTCGTGCCGTCGGGGTCGCAGGCATGAGCGCGCGCTATCTTCTTGCCGCCGCCACGCTGCTCGCCGCGTCGCCTGCGGTTGCACAAGTTTCTCCCGAACGCCTGTCGGCCGACGTAAAGATGCTCGCCTCCGATGCGTTCGAGGGGCGGGCGCCCGGCACGCCCGGCGAGACGAAGACGATCGACTGGCTGATCGCGCAGTTCAAGGCGATGAAGGCGCAACCCGGTGTCCCCAACGGCAGCTGGACGCAGCCCGTGCCGCTCGTTCACACGCGGATGGGCTCTGGCACCGTCCGCGCTGGCGACACCGCCCTGGTGCAGGGCCGCGACGTCTATCTCAGCACGGTGCGCGGGGTCGACCGCGTCGCGATCGCGGGCGCGCCGATGGTGTTCGTCGGCTACGGGGTCAGCGCGCCGGAACGCGGCTGGGATGACTTCAAGGGGCTCGACCTCAAGGGCAAGGTCGCCGTCTTCCTCGTCAACGATCCCGATTTCGAAGCGGTCGCCAGCGATGATGCGAAGGGCAAGTTCGGCGATCGTCGGATGACCTATTACGGCCGCTGGACGTACAAATACGAGGAAGCGGCGCGGCGCGGTGCGGTGGCGGCGCTGATCGTCCACGACACACCGGGGGCGGGCTATGGCTGGAGCACGGTGACGGCGCCGGCGGGCGAGAATTACGACATCGTCCGGAAGGACCCCGAATCGCGGGTGATGCTTCAGGGCTGGCTCGAAGGTGGCGCGGCGACTCGTCTGTTCGCAGCCTCCGGCCTCGACCTCGCGGCACTTCGTAAAGCCGCGCGGCGGAGCGACTTCCGCCCGGTCGCGCTGAAGCAGGCGTTCACCACCGACCTGCCGGTCAAGCACGACACCGCCGTAAGCCAGAACGTGCTCGCCAAGCTCCCCGGCACGAAGCACGCGGACGAGGTCGTGATGTTCGGGGCGCACTGGGACGCCTACGGCATCGGTGCCCCCGACGCGCAGGGCCGCACGATCCGTCCCGGCGCAAACGACGACGGCTTGGGTGTGGCCGGCGTGCTCGAACTCGCCCGCGACTTCGCCAAGGCCCCCCGCACCGACCGCAGCCTCGTCTTCGCACTGTGGAGCGGCGAGGAACGCGGCCTGCTCGGCTCGGAAACCTATGCGGTGAACCCGGTCTATCCGGCAGCGAAGACGGTCGCCAATCTGACGCTCGACATCCTCCAGACGGCAGGCCCCGCAAAGGACGTCATGCTGGTCGGCGCCGGCCAGAACTCACTGGAGGACATGCTCGGTGACGCTGCAAAGGCCCAAGGCCGCGTCGTGACACCCGAAGCGCTCCCCGAGCGCGGGCTGTTCTACCGCGCCGATCATTTCTCGGTCGCGCGCCGCGGTGTGCCGACGTTGCTGCTGATGGCGATCAGCGGCGCCCCCGATCTGGTCACGGGTGGTCGGACTGCGGGGCAGGCTTGGCTCGACGGGTATATGAAATGCTATCACCAGACGTGTGACGCGTGGGGCGCGGACTGGGATCTGCGCGGCGCGGCGCAGGATGTCGAGCTGTTCCAGACGATCGGGACGAAGTTGGCGAATACGCGGCTTTGGCCGGAGTGGCGCGATGGGTCCGAGTTCAAGTCGGTGCGGGCTGAAAGCGCGGGGGAGCGGGAGTAAGACTAACCCTCACGCGGGCAACCACCCCGGCGAAGGCCGGGGCCCAGTTGGAAAGGTTGCCGTAACGGAGCGCCGCCCTCAGTCAGTGCCGTTCCCCAACTGGGCCCCGGCCTTCGCCGGGGTGGGGCCGTTGAGTCGTGGTGTCTCTGCCTCTTCTCGTTCTCCCGCGAAGGCGGGAGCCCAGGGTTACAGGCGTTATCGCTTGGTATCCTGGCCCCCCGCCTTCGCGGGGGAACGGGTAGGGCCGCGGGCGGACGTTACGCCGCCAGCGCCCGATCGCTTACGAACATATTCGTCGCCCGCTCATGCGCAAACGTGCTCGCCGGCCCATGCCCCGGAATAAAGCTCGTATCGCTCCCCAGCGGCCAGAGCTTCTCGACGATCGACTTCACCAGCGTCTGATGATTGCCCCCAGGCATGTCCGATCGCCCGACCGACCCCTGGAACAGCACATCCCCCACCTGCGCGAACTTCGACGGCGCGTGGTGGAAAATCACATGCCCCTCGGTATGCCCCGGCGTCTCGTACACATCGAGCGTAAGGTCGCCGACCGACACCGTGTCGCCCTCGACCAGCCACCGGTCCGGCTCGAAATTGACCCCCGAAATCCCGTATTTCGGCCCATCCTGATCGAGCCGCTGCAACCAGAAGCGGTCCGCCTCGTGCGGTCCCTCGATCGGCACGCCGAGATCGTTCGACAGTCGCTTGGCGCCCCCCGCATGATCGATATGACCATGCGTCAGCAGGATCTTCTCGACCGTCACGCCCGCCTGTTCGACCGCCGCCATGATCCGCGGCAGGTCGCCGCCCGGATCGATCACCGCCGCCTTCATCGTCGCGGTGCACCAGAGGATCGTGCAGTTCTGCTGGATCGGCGTGACCGGCACGATGGCAGCACGGAGCGGGGGCGCAGCGCGGAGGGGAGGATTTGTCATGCCGCTGAAATAGGATAGCGCACCGGTTGGAGCAATCGCCGCTTGCGGTTTGCCCCGTGCCCCGTGCAAAAGTCGCGGCGATGTGGACCGCGCCCTTCGTTTTGTTCGATGACGCCCGCGAGGGGGGCGCTCCGGCACGATTGTACCGCGATCCCGTCCGGATCGTCCGCGCCGATACGCTCGCCGAGGTTGGCCCCGCGCTCGACGCGCTCCGTGACGCCCGCGGGGAAGGGCTCCACGCCGCCGGGTATCTCACCTACGAAGCCGGCGCCGCGCTCGCATCGAAGCCGGTCGACGTCCGCACCGAAGGACCGCTGCTGTGGTTCGGTCTGTTCGCCGGCTATGAAACGATCGCCGCGCAAGACGTCGCCGCACTGCTCCCCGATCCCGCGGGCGCATGGACCGGCACACCCCGACCGCTGATCGACCGCGACACCTACGACGCGAGCCTGTCGCGCGTTCTCGACCTGATCGCCGCAGGTGATATCTACCAGGCGAACCTCACCTTTGCCGCCAGCGTGCCGTTCGTCGGCAACCCGCTCGCGCTCTATGCCCGGCTGCGGCGCCAGGCGGGGGCGGGGTACGGCGCGCTGATCGACACCGGCGAGACGCGCTTCCTGTCGCTCTCCCCCGAACTTTTCTTCGCACTCGACGGCGACACGCTCACCTGTCGCCCGATGAAGGGAACGGCACCGCGAGGCGATACGCCCGACGCCGACCGCGCGCTCGCCGAAGCGATCGCGGCGGACCCGAAACAGCGCGCCGAAAACCTCATGATCGTCGACCTGATGCGCAACGACCTGTCGCGGGTCGCGCGCCACGTCGCGGTCCCGGACCTGTTCACCGTCGAGACCTATCCGACCGTCCACCAGATGACCTCGACCGTCACCGCGACCCTGAAACCCGATTGCGACGCGGTCGACGTCCTGACCGCATTGTTCCCGTGCGGATCGATCACCGGCGCCCCCAAACAGCGCGCGATGGAGGTCATCGCCGAAGTCGAGCACGCGCGCGTCCGCAGCATCTACACTGGCGCGATCGGCCGCCTCGATCCGAACGGCGACGCGATCTTCAACGTCGCGATCCGGACGTTGGCAATTCAAGACGGCAAGGCGATGATGAGTCTCGGCTCGGGCATCGTCGCCGACAGCAACGCCGACGCGGAATGGGCGGAATGCCATGCCAAGGGCGCGTTCGTCACCGCCGGCCAGCGCCCCTTCGACCTGATCGAGACGATGGCGTTCGACCCTGACGAAGGCCTGACCCGCCTCGAAGCCCATCTCGCGCGGATGAAGGCCAGTGCCGAGGCGCTCGGCTTCACCTTCGACCGCCACACCGCGCGCAACGAACTGCAAGCCGCAACCTTCCGGTTGCGCGGGCCCCGCCGCGTCCGCCTGCTACTGAGTCCATCTGGCGCGATCGCGATCGAATCCGCGCCACTGCCGCAGTCCCCTGCGCAGGCCACCGTCGCGATCGTGCCCTTGCCGGTCGCCGCCGCCGACTTCCGCCTGCGTCACAAGACGTCCGCGCGAGACTTCTACGACGATGCTCGCAAGGAAGCGGGGACGTTCGAAGTCGTGTTCGAGGATGCCGACGGCTTCTTCACCGAAGGCAGTTTCACGTCGCTGTTCGTGCCACGAGGCGACGGCCTCGTCACGCCGCCGCTACGGCATGGCCTGCTCCCGGGCATCCTCCGCGCCGATCTGCTCGAATCGGGCCGCGCGATCGAGGCGCCGATCACCCGGGCCGACCTGACCGCCGGCTTCTTCATCGGAAATGCGGTTCGCGGGCTGATTCCGGCTATCGTTACGGTTGCGAATTCGGCCAAGCGGAGCGTATAGCGCCCGCGAAATCCGCGGCGACGCTCGTGGACAACCGCAAAGGTTACACCATGCACGCATCCGCCGCGCTCGGCCGCATCAGCCCCTCGCCGACGCTCGCGATCACCAGCCGCGTCCTCGAACTGAAGCGCGCAGGCGTCGACGTGATCGGCCTCGGTGCGGGCGAACCCGATTTCGACACGCCGGACTTCGTAAAAGAGGCCGCGATCCAGGCGATCCGCGACGGCAAGACCAAGTACACCAACGTCGACGGCACGATCGAGCTCAAGCAGGCGATCGTCGCCAAGTTCGCGCGCGACAACAACCTCACCTACACCACCGACCAGATCAGCGTGAACGTCGGCGGCAAGCACACCCTGTTCAACGCGATGGTCGCGACGATCGATCCGGGCGACGAGGTCGTCATCCCCGCGCCGTACTGGGTCAGCTATCCCGACGTCGTGCAGTTCGCGGGCGGTGTGCCGGTGATCGTCCAGGCGGGCCCCGAGGTCGGTTACAAGCTCGATCCCGCCGCGCTTGATGCGGCGATCACGCCGAAGACCAAGTGGGTGATCCTCAATTCGCCGTCGAACCCGACAGGGGCCGGCTACACGATCGACGAGCTGAAGGCACTCGGCGCGGTGCTCGCGCGGCATCCGCACGTCTGGATTTTCGCCGACGATATGTACGAGCACATCGTCTATGATGGCTTCAAGTTCGCGACGATTGCCGAGGCCTGCCCCGAGCTGTTCGAGCGCACGCTGACCGTCAACGGCTGCTCGAAGGCCTATGCGATGACCGGCTGGCGGATCGGCTACGGCGCCGGCGCATCGTGGCTGATCAAGGCGATGGCCAAGCTCCAGTCGCAGTCGACCTCGAACCCGTGCTCGATCGCCCAGGCCGCCGCTGTCGCTGCCTTGAACGGCGACCAGTCGTTCCTCGCCGAGCGCAACACCGCGTTCCAGGGCCGCCGCGACCTCGTCGTGTCGATGCTCAACGAGATCGACGGCATGCACTGCCCGACGCCGGAGGGTGCGTTTTACGTCTACCCGTCGTTCGCCGAGCTGATCGGCAAGACGACGCCGAACGGCCGCCTGATCGACACCGACGAGGCGATGGTCGGCTATCTGCTCGACGACGCCAAGGTGGCCGTCGTGCAGGGCGCCGCGTTTGGCCTCAGCCCCGCGTTCCGGATCAGCTATGCGACGTCCGACGCGCTGCTCCGCGAGGCCTGCACGCGCATCCAGACGGCCTGCGCCGCGCTGAAATGAGATCTGATCCTCCCCCGCCAGGGGGAGGTGGCTGGCCCTTGCCAGACGGAGGGGGAGGTAGGCGACCACGTAGGTTCCGTGTCCTCCCCTTCCGTCACCTTCGGCGACACCTCCCCCTTGCGGGGGAGGATCGCAAGGTTCGAGCACATTCGAGACACGCGGCGACATCGTCCGGCAACCCTGCCGCGCGATGCCTGCTGCACGATGAACGCATCGGCCACGGCGCGTTAATCGAGAGTTTCTAAAAACGACATTGTGGTTGGCCGGCATCTCTACGACATGCCGGTTCGTAACTGACGCTGACCTATCCGGTCGGCGCCATCACCGGGTTTCATTGGGATCGCATCATGCGCAGCATCGTAAAGTCGAGTTTCTTCTGGCAGTTCAGCGGCGGTTTCGTCCTCGGCGCCATCGGCTTGCTCGCACTGCAGCCCGCCGAAGCCCGCCAGACCTTCGCCAGCCATTTCGAGCACAGCGTCTCCGCCACCGCGCGATAACAGCGACGATGGCCTAGCGAAGAACATCGGCAACCCCATGTATCGAACCATGAAAAAGCCGCTTCTCGCCACGCTCGCCGCCGTCGGTATCGCCGGTGCGTTTATCGCCACCGGCACCGCGCAAGGTGCCCGCGCCGTCGTCATCCCCGCCGTCAAGTCCGACCTTCCCGCAGCGCCCGGCATCCAGACCGCGGTACTCGCGGGCGGCTGCTTCTGGACGATGGAGGCGGTGTTCGAGCATGTGAAGGGCGTGAAGGCCGTCACGACCGGCTATGCCGGCGGCACCAAGGCGACCGCGACCTACGACCAGGTCTCCGCCGAGACGACCAAGCATGCGGAAGCGATCAAGATCGCCTACGACCCCCGCGTGGTCAGCTACGGCACGTTGCTCCGCGTGTATTTCTCGATCGCGCATGACCCGACGACGTTGAACCGCCAGGGCCCTGACAGCGGCACCAGTTATCGTTCCGCGATCTTCCCGCAGTCGCCCGCGCAGGCGCAGGTCGCGCGGGCTTACATCGCGCAACTCGGTGCCACGCATGCGTTCTCTGGGCCGATCGTGACGAAGCTTGAGACCGGTGCGTTCTATCCGGCCGAGGCGTATCACCAGAATTTCTACGACCGGAACCCGACGCATCCGTATGTCGTGATGTGGGACAAGCCGAAGGTAGCGGCGTTTCGCGCGGCGTTCCCGACTATTTCTAGCTGAGGCTGCACCTTTACCTCACTTACACCCCGGCGAAGGCCGGGGCCCAATTGGAAAGGTTGCAGTAACGACGGACGAACCTTCGTTATACGCCGCCCGCAATTGGGCCCCGGCCTTCGCCGGGGTGGTGCTATTTACTTGTCTACCTGACCAGCGACAAACCTCAGGCAGCAACCGGAAACCGCAGCATCCGGTCCGCCACCGGCACCATAGCCTCTGCGCCGACGCCCACAGCCCGAACGATCTCCGGATGGTCCACGTCCAGCCCTCCGGTCAGCGATCCAAACGCCGGTAAGATCAGCTTAGTCGTCGTCGCCACGAAACACCGCCGCGCAACCGATTTCCCCCGTACCCTTAGCCGAAGCTTCGGATGAAAATGCCCCGACAGTTCCGGCCGCGTTTCCGCCCGGTCCGCTTCATGCCGCAGCACCAGTCCATCGACGACCACTTCGTCCACGACCTCCCCGCCACACCGATCGAGGATCGCCGGATCGTGATTGCCCGTGATCCACGTCCACCGCGTTCCGTCGGTCATCGCCCGCAGCATGTCCTGCGCGCGCTGCGGCAGCCGCTCGCACCCGTCGCTGTCGTGGAAGCTGTCGCCGAGGCACCAGACCTCGCGCGCGCCCGTTGCGGCGACCAGCGCAGTGAGATCCGCCAGCGTCGCGATCGAATCATACGGCGGCAGCATCTGGCCGCGCTTGGCGAACCAGCTCGCCTTCTCGAAATGCAGGTCGGCGACCAGCAGCGCGCGCCGCTCCGGCCAGAACAGCGCGCCTTGCGCCAACGCCAGAAGCGCATGCCCGCCGAACGAAAAGGGAACCATCCGCCCGCCATGCCGCCCCCGCCGCACCGAATCAAGCCACCATCGTCGCGAACCGGGTGGGGCTTGCGCATGCCCGCAATCGGCGTAAAGCGCGCCGTCCCCTCAGGAGGAGCGCTCTTCGCGCCATGACGTCCGTAGCCGGAACACCCCAAACTGCCGCTGTACCGGAAACGCCTGGCGATCTGTCGGCGGCGCATCTGCATCCGCACCCCGCGCTCGCCGCGCTGACCGTCGGCGCGATCGGCGTGGTGTTCGGCGATATCGGCACCAGCCCGCTCTATGCGTTCCGCGAGGCGCTCGGCCAGACGTCCGCGGGCGGCATCGATCCGGCCGAGATTCTCGGCGTGCTGAGCCTTGCGCTCTGGTCGCTGTTCCTCGTCGTCACCGTCAAATACGTCATCTTCCTTATGCGCGCCGACAACCAGGGCGAGGGCGGCGTACTAGCGCTGGCCGCGCTCGCCCGTCGCGCGCTCGGCATGCGGTCGCGGATCGCGATCGTGCTCGGCGCGGCGGGCGCGTCGCTGTTCTACGGCGATGCGATCATCACCCCGGCGCTGTCGGTGCTGTCCGCCATGGAAGGCCTGCGGACGATCCCCAGCGCCGCGCACATCTTCAACGAAGGCGTCGTCCGCGCGCTGACGATCGCCATCCTGATCGGGCTGTTCCTGATCCAGTCGCGCGGCACGGCGCAGGTATCGAAGCTGTTCGGCCCGGTCTGCATCCTCTGGTTCGTCGCGATCGGTGCGCTCGGCATCTGGCATATCGCCGACGAGCCCTCGATCGTCCGCGTGTTCCTGCCGACCTACGGCATCTCGTTCCTCGCCACGCACGGCGTTACCGGACTGTTCGTGCTCGGCGCGGTGTTCCTTACCGTTACCGGCGCCGAGGCGCTGACTGCCGACATGGGTCATTTCGGCAAGCTGCCGATCCGCATCGGCTGGTTCTTCCTCGTCTTCCCGGCGCTCGCACTCAACTATCTCGGGCAGGGCGCATTCGCCTTGTCGCGGCTCGAGGATGCGGCGGCGCGCGGCGTGCCGTTCGTCAATCAGGACTGGTTCTTCCTGATGGCGCCCGAATCACTGCGTCCGGCGCTAATCATCCTCGCCGGCTTCGCGACCGTCATCGCCAGCCAGGCGGTCATCACCGGCGCGTTCTCGTTGACGCAGCAGGCGATCCAGCTCGGCCTGCTCCCGCGCCTGCGCATCCGCCAGACCTCCGCCGTGTTCGCCGGCCAGATCTACCTCCCCGCGATCAACTGGCTGTTGCTGATCGGCGTGCTGGTGCTGGTGATCCAGTTCAAGACGTCGTCGGCGATGGCGGCCGCGTACGGCATTGCGGTGACCGGCACGATGGTCGTCACGACCTTGCTCGCGTACATCGTCGTCCGTCACCGCTGGAACTGGTCGCGCCCGCTCGCGCTGGCGGCGATCCTGCCGTTCTTGACGCTCGACCTGATCTTCTTCGGCGCGAACATCCTGCGCGTGATCGAGGGTGGCTGGGTACCGCTGGTCATCGCCGCGGCGATCGGGCTGATCATCTTCACCTGGGTGCGCGGCAAGAAGATCGTCAGCGCGTTCGAAAAGCGCCAGAGCATCCCGCTCAGCGATCTCGCCTCGGCGCTGGAGAAGCGTCCGCCCGAGCGCGTGTCGGGGACGGCGGTGTTCCTGACCGGCAACCCGCACGCGACACCGGGCGCGCTGCTGCATAATCTGAAGCACAACAAGGTGCTCCACGAGCGCAACCTGATCGTCAGCATCCGCACCGCCGACCGGCCGTTCGTCGACGAGTTTCAGCGGGCGAAGGTAGAACGCGTCGACGACAATTTCTCGATCGTCGTGCTGACCTACGGGTTCATGGAATCCCCTGACGTGCCCCGCGATCTCGGCGTCGGCAACAAGACCGAACAGCTCGGGCTCGACCCGATGCGCACCTCGTTCTTCATCGGCCGCAACACGCTGAAGCCCGATGCGGAAAAGGGCATGCCGCCCTGGCAGGACCGGATCTTCCTGTTCCTGCAAAGGAACGCCAGCGACCCCACCGACTTCCTGAAGATCCCCCCCGGCAAGGTGCTAGAACTAGGCGAACAGGTCACAGTGTAAGTCGAGCGCGGAGCGGACCGGTTCCAGTCGGAAAACGCGTGCTCCCTCGCCCCTCCGGGGAGAGGGAAGGGGCCCGCGGCACTTGCCGTGGGAAGGGAGAGGGGCGTTGGGACGTACAGTCTCGAGCCCCAAGCCCCTCTCCCTTCCGTCGCCTAAGGCTCCTCCCTCCCTCTCCCCGTAGGGGCGAGGGAAGGCCTCGTTACCCAGCGAACGCCTTCACCAGATCGAACATATAACCCGGACGTCTAAACTCCCTCGCCCCTCGGGGGAGAGGGAAGGGGCCCGCGGCGCTTGCCGTGGGAAGGGAGAGGGGCGTTGGATGCGCCGTCCCGAGCCTCACGCCCCTCTCCCTTCCGTCGCCTAAAGGCTCCTCCCTCCCTCTCCCCGAAGGGAGAGGGAAAGGACGTTCACCCAGCAAACGCCTTCACCAGGTCGAAGAGGTAGTCTCGGCCGTCGTACAGGGAATTCACACGAATTCGTTCGTTGAGGCCGTGGATGCCGCCCATGTCCTTGTCGATGAAGACGCCGGGTGCGCCGTAGACCGGAATCCCGATCGTCTCGAAGAAGATCCCATCGGTCGCCCCGGTCGACATCATCGGCAGGATCGGGATACCGGGGAAGTGCTTCGCCGCGACCTTGGTCACCGGCCCCATGATCTTCGGATCGAGCGTCGGCGGGATCGCGGTCGGGCGGACCGGCTGGTTCGCGGTCACCGTCACCTTCGCCCCCGCCAGTTCCTTCAGCTTGGCGAGCGTGCCCTCCACCGTCTCCCCCGGAAAGATCCGGCAGTTGATGTTCGCCGTCGCGCGCTGCGGCAACGCGTTCTCCGCATGACCCGCGTTCAGCAACGTCGCCACGCACGTCGTCCGCAGCGTCGAATGCATCGCCTTGTCGCGGCTGACGATCGCATCCGCCGCCTTGTCCTCCGGATTGGCGAGCAACCGCGTGATCGCGTTGCCCATCTCGCCCGGCATCGCCTTCGCGCTGGCCGCAAAGAACGCCTTGGTCGTGTCGGTGAACTTTACGGGAAACTCGTGCCCCTGCACTGCCTTCACCGCGTCGGCGAGCTCATAGATCGCGTTCTCGGGAATCGGCTGCGAGCTGTGCCCGCCCGGGTTGGTGGCGAGGAACGTGTAGTTCTGCGCCGCCTTCTCGCCGACCTGGATCGCGAGCAACTGGCGCTTGCCGTTATCGTCGAGCCGCCCACCGCCGCCCTCGTTCAGCGCGAACTCGGCCGCGATCAGGTCGGGCTTCGATTTCGCCAGATACTGCGCGCCGTTCCACGCGAACGTCGTCTCCTCGCCGCAGGTCAGCGCCAGCTTGATCGTCCGCTTCGGCTTGTAGCCGCTCGTCTTGAAGCGGATCATCGCGTCGGACCAGATCGCCGCCTGCGCCTTGTCGTCGACGGTGCCGCGCGCGTAATAATAGCCGCCTTCCTCGATCAGCTTGAACGGATCGCGCACCCAATCCTCGCGCTTGGCCTCGACCACGTCGAGATGCGCGAGCAGCAGCATCGGCTTGATCGACGCGTCCGATCCCTTCAGCACCGCGACCAGCCCGCCATCCTTCGGGTGCTCCGGCACCGAGAAATAGGTGACGTCGGCGTCCGAATAGCCCGCCGTCTTCAGCCGCGCGCCGATCTGGACCGCGGCCTGCGTGCAACTGCCGGAGGATATGGTCGTGTTGGTCTCGACCAGCTCCTTGTAGAGCCCGAGAAACGCCTTCTGGTCGGGCCGCGATTGCGCCTGTGCAGTAACAGGCGTGGTCAAAATCGCCGCCGTGAGTAGCCAGCCAGTCGCGCGCATCGTCGTCCCCTTGTTCGTTCCGGCACAGAGAGTTGCAGCGAACAGGCGCCGACGCAACCTCGACACCGCGGCGCTCACCGTCGGCGTGTTCCGCGCGGCAAAGTGAGCCGCACCTCGCGGTTGGCAAAGTCGATGTCGACGCGGCGGAACAGTTGCAGCACGTCCATCCCGAGCAGCATCGCCGGGCGCTCCGACAAGCCGAACTGGCGGAACGGCGGCGCATCGATGGCGGTGAACGCGACGGGCAGGTCGCCGAGGGTCAGGCTGCCGATCGAGACACGGTCGATCGTGGTGTAGTCCGCGACCACGGTTTCGCCGGTGACGCCGGTCAGCGACACGGGCTGCGACGCCCCCGCGCTGCCTAGTCCCTTGCGCGTCACCTTCCGGCGGAGCGCGGCATTGGCCATGCTGACCGAGGTGCCGGTGTCGAGAATCACGCGAATACGGATGCCGTTGCAATAGGCGTCGGTGACGACGAGCTGCCCGAACAGGCTCCGCGCCCGGATGACGATCTCGTCGGGGGCGGCGCGTTCGCGAGTTTGACGTTTGCGCGAGGGGGTGACGGTCATCGTCTTCGTGTCGAAGTCGATCCCCACCGCATGATCCTGCAACGTGTCGATCCCGAGCAACCCGCGCGCGCCGAGGTTGATCGCGCTGATCGCAGGGGCCTCGATCGCGGCGCTGCCGATCACGCTGACCTTGAGCGAGGGGATGATGACCGTGCCGATGCTGTCCGAACCGGTCATGCCGGTGACACGGACGGTCCGGCCTGGGGCAAGGCCGAGCGTGGCGGCGAGTTCGCGGGCGATGACGGTGCGCTGTGCGCCGGTATCGACGATGAAGGGGAAGGGGCCGGCGCCGGCGATCGTTACGGGCACCGTCATGCGGGTTTCGTCGTCGCCAAACAGGAGCGTGGCGGGGTCGGGCTCTGCTGCGGATGCTGCACTTGGTGGGGGTGCAGCATTTGTGCGCGGGAGCGCTGCGTCCTGGGCGCTGGCCTGGGCGGCGATGGCTAGCAGTAGAGGGGCTAGCCACCTGTGCATGCTGCAAATGCTGCGCCTGATTTTGCGTATACGCAACGGTCGTTGTTAGGGACGGACGACGCTGCAAACGGCACAACCCCGGCGGAGGCCGGGGCCCAGTTGGAAAGGTGGCAATAACGGCACGCCGCCCTTCGTTAGCAACGTTCCCCAACTGGGCCCCGGCCTTCGCCGGGGTGGCAGATTTTGGGGGTTCCGTGGTGGCAGGACGCGGCGGCGTTCGCCCTCAATCCGGCCGCATCGCATCCGCGATCATCGCCTCCGCCTCGATCAGCAACGCATCGTCAGAACTGTTCGTCGCCACCTTCTCCCGCCCGATCAGCGTCAGCACCGGCACCGCGAGCGGCGTCACGCGCTCCAGATCGACATGCACCATCGTCGCCGCGGCGCGATCGAGCAGCGACGCCAAACGCCCGACATCGGTCATCCGCGCGCGCGCGTCCGCCCACGCCGCCTCCAGCAGCAAATGCGTCGGCTCGTACTTGCGCAGCACGTCGTAGATCAGGTCGGTCGAGAACGTCACCTGCTTGCCGGTCTTGCGCTTGCCCGGATGCTGGCGCTCGACCAGCCCGCCGATCACCGCCACCTCGCGAAACGCACGCTTGAGCAGATGCGATTGCTGCACCCATTCGACGAACTCGTGTTCGAGAATATCCGCCGAGAACAACGCCGCAGGATCGGTGATCTTCTCCAACCCGTACACCGCCAGCGCATAGTCATTGGCGACGAACCCAAGCGGTTTCAGCCCCTGCGTCTCCATCCGCCGCGTGATCAGCATGCCGAGCGACTGGTGTGCGTTCCACCCCTCGAAGCTGTAGGCGACCATGTAATGCCGCCCCTCGCGCGGGAACGTCTCAACGAGCAGCTGGCCGGGCTCGGGCATGACCGAGCGATACGCCTGCATCTCCAGCCATTCGCGCACGTCGTCGGGGAACCGCGCCCAGTCGCCGGGATGCGCAAGGAACCCGCGGACGCGGTCGGCGAGGTTGGTCGACAGCGGCATCCGGCTGCCGCCATATGTCGGGATCCGCGCTGGCTTCGATGTCGCGCGCACCACCAGATCCTCAAGGTCGATCTTAATCACCTCGAGGCTGAGGCCGGCGAAGAAGAACGTGTCGCCGTGGCTCAACTGCGCCGCGAACGCCTCCTCGACGCGGCCGAGCACGCGGCCATTGCCGAACCGCACGTTGAGCATCGTCGCTTCGACGATGATGCCTGCGTTCAGCCGGTGCTGGCCGATGAATTTCGGATGGCTGACGCGCCACGTCCCGTCCGCGTCCTTGGTCAGGCGCTTGAACCGGTCATACGCCTTCAGCGAATACCCGCCGTCGCTGATGAAGTGCAGCACGCGCTCGAACGTCTCGGTTGGCAGCGCGGAGTACGGCAGCGCGGAGCGGATCTCCTCAAGCAACGCAGCTTCATGGAACGGCGCCGCGCACGCGCACGCCATCACGTGCTGCGCCAGCACGTCGAGCGCACCGACCCGAAAAATGTCCGCATCGAGTTCGCCTGCCTCGACCGCGTCGAGCGCCGCGCGCGCCTCCAGATATTCGAAGCGGTTGCCCGGCACGACGATTGCCTGCGACGATTCGTCGAGCCGGTGGTTGGCGCGACCGATCCGCTGCAACAGCCGCGACGATCCCTTCGGCGCGCCCATCTGGATCACGCAATCGACATTGCCCCAGTCGACGCCCAGATCGAGGCTAGACGTCGCGACCAGCGCGCGCAGTTTACCCTCGGCCATCGCGTTCTCGACTTTCCGCCGCGCCTCCTTGGCCAGGCTGCCATGGTGGACGCCGATCGGGAGGTTCCCCGAGTTCACCTTCCACAGATCCTGGAAGATCAGCTCGGCGAGGCTGCGCGTGTTGCAGAACACGATCGAGGTCTCGTGCGCCTCGATCTCCGCCATCACCTGCGCGGCGGCATAGCGACCCGAATGTCCCGACCACGGCACGCGGCCTTCAGGCAGCAGGATCGCGATGTTGGGATCTGCGCCGGGCTCGCCGCGGACCATCGCGACCTGGTCGATATCGCCATCGGGCGCGAGCCACGCACGATAGCCGTCCGCATCCGCTACCGTCGCCGACAGCGCGACGCGGCGCATTCCCGGCGAGATCGTCTGCAACCGCGCCATGCACAGCGACAACAGGTCGCCCCGTTTGCCGGTCGCGAAGGCGTGGACTTCGTCGACGACGATCGTGCGGAGGTTCTCGAACATCGTGATGCTGTCGGGATAGCTGAGCAGCAGCGACAGCGATTCGGGCGTGGTGAGCAGGATCTGCGGCGGCTTGATCCGCTGCCGCGCTTTCCGATCCGAGGGGGTATCGCCGGTGCGCGTCTCGACGCGGATATCGACGCCCATCTCGTCGATCGGCGTGAGCAAATTGCGCTGCACGTCGACCGCCAGCGCCTTGAGCGGCGAGACGTAGAGCGTGTGGAGCCCAGAGGTCGGCGCCTCGATCAGTTCGGCAAGCGTCGGCAGGAACCCGGCGAGCGTCTTCCCCGCGCCGGTCGCCGCGACCAGCAGGGCATGATGCCCCGCGCGGCCCTCGGCGAGCATCTCGAGCTGATGCCGCCGCGGCCGCCAACCGCGTGTGGCAAACCAGTTTTCCAAGGGAAGGGGGAGGTCGCTCACGGCCTGTTCACGCATCATCGCCATATGGGGGCGTCGCGCCGCACCGCTATGGACCGCGTGCGGAACGACCGCCACTTTGGCTAAAGCTCTGTTGTGAAAGACGATCGGTGTCGCTTCTTCGTTATCTCCTGCCCCTGCCGTTGCTCGCACTCCTGCCGTTCGCCAATGCCACTGCCGCCAACAAGTCGTTCGTCGGCGGGGGCGGCATTGTCCGCTTATCCTATGCCTCCAGCCTGACGCCGACGCGCAATTTCGCGGGTCGCGCGCTGATGAACAGCGGCTGGCGACAGATGTGGGATGGCGCCCCGGTCGGGCGCGGCGTCGGCATCGTCCGCTTCTGGGAGGTCGCCAAGCCGACCGATGGTCAGGGCCAGGTGACCGAGATGATCCAGGTCGGCTTCAGCCGGAGCGCGGCCGTGGTGGCGACCTGCGGCACGGCGGGGATGGTCTCGGGCCATGCGAAGCGCTTGCCGAACCGGATGCTCGGCGGCCACCGCTGGACGGTCTATACGAACGGCGATGCGGGCATGAGCCAGCAGGTCAACGCGACCAACTTCCGCAGCGTCATCAACGGCGCCTGCTACGCGATCGACCGCGTCACCTATGCGGTGAAGGCGGCGGCGCCCGCGGGTCGGAATGCGCCGACCCAGGCGGTTGCGGCGGCCCGGATGGATGCGATCCTCGCGACGATCAAGGTCGGCGGACGGCGCTGACCGATCCTCCCTTTGGCGGGGGGCGATGACGTAAGGCCGTGCATACGCTGCCGACGGCACCGCACCGCCGCGTCACGCGTTACCTGATCATGGCAAAACTTGGCGACTGGCTCGAACCGCATCCGCACGGCATCCTCGTCAAGCCGATCGACGCGTGGATCGACCCCTCGATCCCGACCGCGAAGGCGCTTGTCACGCACGGTCACGCCGATCACGCGCGTGGCGGTCATGAGGCGGTCTGGGCCACGCCGGAAACGCTGGCGATCATGGACGCGCGCTACGGTCCGCAGGCCGGCAACCCGGTCGCGTATGGCGAGACGATCCGGATGGGAGAGGTCGATATCGGCTTCGTTCCCGCCGGCCACGTCCTTGGCTCCGCGCAGATCGTGCTCGATTATCGCGGCGAGCGGATCGTCGTCTCGGGCGACTATAAGCGCCGCCCGGACCCGACCTGCACGCCGTTCGAACCCGTCAAATGCGACGTCTTCATCACCGAGGCGACGTTCGGCCTCCCCGTGTTCCGCCACCCCGACACGGGCGACGAGATCGACAAGCTGATCGCCGCGCTCCACGCCAACCCCGATCGCTGCGTCGTCGTTGGCGCCTATGCGCTCGGCAAGGCGCAGCGCGTGATCGCCGAACTGCGTGAGCGTGGGCATACCGCCCCGATCTACATCCACGGCGCGCTGCAAAAGCTGTGCGACCTGTACGCCGAGCACGGCGTGCGGCTTGGCGAACTCCTGCCCGTGGCAGACGCGAAGAAGGCGGACATGGCGGGGCATGTCGTGATGTGCCCGCCCGGCGCGCTCAACGATCGCTGGTCGCGGCGGCTGCCCGATCCGATCACCGCGATGGCGAGCGGCTGGATGCGCGTGCGCGGGCGGGCGCGCCAGAAGAACGTCGAACTGCCGCTGATCCTCAGCGATCATGCCGATTGGGACGAACTCACCACGACACTGACCGAGATCGCCCCGCAGGAGGTGTGGGTCACGCACGGGCGCGAGGATGCGCTGGTCCACTGGTGCATGACCCGCCAGATCAAGGCCCGCGCGCTGGCGCTGGTCGGGTTCGAGGACGAGGACGACTGAGGCCTTGCGCTTTGCGGAGGCTGCGGCAGGATAGGGCATTGCCCCTGTCGCAAGGATGATCCGTGGCCCGTTCGACCAAGTTCGCCGCTCTGTTGCTGCTAGCGCTCTCAACCACTGCCATCGCGCAGGACGCGCCGAAGAAGGACAAGTCCGAGAGCAACGCCGATCGGATGAAGGCCGAGGCGGAGGCGGACTACGCCAACGCGCCGGTCGCCGAGCAGGAGGTCAAGTCGAAGGGGCGCGTCACGGTCGGCGGCAAGTCGCTCGGCTATACCGCGACCGTCGGCACGCTGACGCTGCGCGATACCGAGGGCAAGCCGACCGCGAGCTTGTTCTACACCGGCTACACGCTCGACGGCGTGAAACCCGGGACCAAGCGCCCGGTGACGTTCTTCTACAATGGCGGGCCGGGGTCGCCCAGTTTCTGGCTGCACATGGGCTCGTTCGCGCCGGTCCGGTTGCGCACCGCCAACCCCGAATACATCAAGCCCGCGCCGTACGATTTCGGGCCCAATCCCGACACGCTGCTCGACAAGACCGACATGGTGTTCATCGATGCGGTCGGCACCGGCTATTCGCGACCGCTCGGCGACACGAAACCGTCCGCCTTCTACGGCGTCGACGAGGATGCCGACGCGTTCGCCAAGGGTATATTGCGCTACGCCACCAAATATGGCCGCTGGAACAGTCCGAAGTTCCTGTTCGGCGAGAGCTATGGCACCACGCGCTCGGGCGCGCTCGCCTACCAGTTGCAGGACCGCGGGATGGCGCTGAACGGCGTCGTGCTGCTGTCGTCGATCATGAACTATGGCTACCGCCAGCCGGGGCTCGACGAGATCTACCTCAACTACCTGCCGAGCTATGCGGCGAGCGCCTGGTACCACAACCGCCTGCAGAACCGCCCCGCCGACGTCGCGACGACGGTCGCCGAGGCGCGGGCGTTCGCGACCGGGCCGTACGCGGCGGCGCTGTCGAAGGGGCAGACGATCTCGGACGCAGAGCGCGATACGGTCGCCACCCGGATGAGCCAGCTGATCGGGATCTCGCCCGACTTCATCAAGCGCGCCAATCTCCGCATCGATCTCGCCCGCTTCCAGAAGGAGTTGTTGCGCGACCAGCGGCTGACGCTCGGGCGGTTCGATTCGCGCTATACCGGCGTCGACAGCGATGCGGCGGGCGAACGGCCAGAGACCGACGCGTCGGACACCGCGATCGCCGGCGCGTTCATCGCCACGTTCAACGATTACGTGACGCACACGCTCGGCTACAAGACCGAGATGCCGTACCGCCTCAGCGCGCGCGATGCGCCCGGCTGGACGTGGAACTGGAAGCACGATGCGCCGGGTCGCGGTGGCCAGTCGCAGAACAACCCGAATACCGCGGTCGATCTGGCCGCGGCGATGCGCGAGAATCCGTATCTGAACGTGCTGTCGATGAACGGCTATTACGACATGGCGACGCCGTTCTTCGGGACGGAGAACGATCTGGGGCATATGATGCTCGACCCGTCACGGCAGCGGAATTTGGCGTTTCGCTATTATCCCGCGGGGCACATGACGTATCTCAATCCCGAGGCGCTGCACCAGATGAAGGCGGACTTGGCGCGCTGGTACGATCAGGCGGTCGGCGAGGCGCGGAGCGCTACGCCGCCGGGTGGGGCGAGCGTTTCGGGGGCGGGGGACTCGGGGCAGGTTCCGAACTGAGCCGGTGCGATCCTCCCCCTGGCGGGGGAGGATTCGTAGGGACGGCAGTGTACAGTCTTTCACCGCGGGGACGGGAGCCTACCGAACCCCCTCCAGCGCCTTCGCCCGGCGGCGTTGTACGGAGCTGCCAATCCCCAGCGCCTCGCGGTATTTCGCGACGGTCCGCCGCGCGATGTCGAAGCCTTTGGCGTTGAGCAGGTCGACCAGCGTGTCGTCCGACAGGATCTTCGCACCCTCGGTGTCGATCAGCGCCTTGATCGCCGACTTCACCGCCTGCGCCGACACCGCCTCGCCGCCGTCCGCCGACTGGATCGCGCTCGTGAAGAAGTATTTCAGCTCGTACAGCCCGCGCGCGCACGAGACGTATTTGTTGCTCGTCACGCGGCTGACGGTCGATTCGTGCATCTCGATCGCGTCCGCCACCTGGCGCAGCGTCAGCGGGCGGAGATGTGCGACGCCCTTCAGGAAGAACGCCTCCTGCTGCTTCACGATCTCGGTCGCGACCTTGATGATCGTCCGCTGGCGCTGGTCGAGCGCCTTCACCAGCCAGTTCGCGCTCGCGAGGCAGTCCGACAGCCACGCCTTCGACGCCTTGTCCTGCTGCCCGCCCGACAACTCGGTGTAATAACTCCGGTTGACCAGCACGCGCGGCAAAGTCGACGCGTTGATCTCGATAGCCCAGCCTGCTTTCGTCCGCGCCACGAACAGGTCGGGGGTCACCGACTGCGACGGCTCGCCGCCATAGCGACAGCCGGGCTTCGGATCATAGCCGCGCAGCTCGCGGATCATGTCGGCCATGTCCTCGTCGTCGACGTCGCACATCCGCTTGAGCCGAGTCAGTTCGCCACGCGCGAGCAGGTCGAGATTGTCGATCAACCGCGCCATGCAGGGGTCGTAACGATCCGCCTCGCGCGCCTGCAATGCAAGGCACTCGGCAAGATCGCGCGCGCCGACGCCGGTCGGGTCGAACGTCTGGATCGTCGCCAGCACGCCCTCGACACGGACCAGCGGCACGCCAAGCCGGTTGGCGATGTCGAGCAGCGACACGGTCAGGTAGCCCGCCTCGTCGATCTGGTCGATCAGGTGCGCAGCGATGAACGCGTCCTCGTGCGGAATTGCGGGCCCGGCTTGCGCGAGCAGGTGATCCGCGAGGCTCAGGCTGGTATCCGCGAACGCGTCGAGATCAGGGCCGTCCTCGCCGCCGGCACCGCCCGCGCTCACGCCGGTCATCGAGAGCGCGCCGTCCATCCCGCTGCCGCCGTCGGCGACGCTGTCCTGCTGGTGGCTTTCGGTGGCGTAGTCGACGTCGAGCGTCGGTTCGTCGCCACTACCCGTGCCCGCGACGAGTTCGTCGGCGGCGACGCGTTCGTCGCGGGCTTCGGGGGCGGGTTCGCGGTCGGGGGCGTCACTGTCTTCGGCGGCGCTGGCCTCAAGCAACGGGTTGCGCTCGACTTCCTCGGCGATGAAACCCTCGATCTCGAGGTTCGACAGCGCCAGCAGCTTGATCGCCTGCTGGAGCTGCGGGGTCATCACCAGCGATTGCGACTGGCGGATGTCCAGGCGGGGGGCGAGGCTCATGCCGCGGAGTCCCGCAGAGAGCCGAACAACTCAATTCCGTCACCCCAGCGAAAGCTGGGGTCTTCCACGATCAGAGCGCGCGCCCTCACCGGGAGATCCCAGCTTTCGCTGGGATGACGGGTGGGGGTGGGGGCTGGGAGGGAGGGCGGCATAAGCTTAAAGCGAGAAGCCTTCGCCGAGATACAGGCGGCGGACATTGGCGTCGGCGACCAGTTCTTCCGGCGAGCCCGAGAACAGCACCCGGCCGTCATAGATGATGTACGCGCGGTCGACGATTTCGAGCGTCTCGCGGACATTGTGGTCGGTGATCAGCACGCCGATATCGCGCCGCTTCAGGTCCTTCACCAGGTCGCGAATGTCGGCGATCGAGATCGGATCGATGCCCGCGAACGGCTCGTCGAGCAGCATGATCGACGGATCCGCCGCCAGTGCGCGCGCGATTTCCGCACGTCGCCGCTCGCCGCCCGACAGCGCCATCGCCGGTGCCGCACGCAGCCGGGTCAGGCCGAACTCCTCCAGCAGCGTATCGAGTTTCCGCTGGCGCGCCGCCTTGTCGGGCTCGGACAGCTCCAGCACGGTCAGGATGTTCTTTTCGATCGTCAGCCCGCGGAAGATCGACGTTTCCTGCGGGAGATAGCCCAGGCCGAGGATCGCGCGCCGGTACATCGGCAGCTTCGTGATGTCCTCGCCGTCGAGCATGATCCTCCCTGAATCAGGCTTCACCAGACCCATCACCGAATAGAAGCACGTTGTCTTACCCGCGCCGTTGGGCCCGAGCAGGCCGACCACTTCGCCGCGCCCGACCGACACCGACACGTCGGTCAGCACGACGCGCTTGTCGTAGGACTTGGCGATCGAGACGACCTGAAGTCCGTTGCTGACGAGCGGCTCCGAGATCGGTTCTACGGCTTCGATCGGGGGCAGCGTGGTGGCGTCCATGGGATCAGGCCCTCGCAAAACTTTGCCGGACGTCCGGCATCGGGTGTATGCCGAATGATCGGCAGGGATTTGGCAGGAAACATGCATGAGCGCGCCGCCGGAGGGAAGCCCCCGCGGACCCGCTCAAGCGATCAGTTGCGCTTGGGGACCGAGAAGGTGCCGGTCACGCGTCCGCCCGACTGCGTCACCGTGCCGCCACCGGTGGTCGCGCCCGTGCTGCCGCCGACCGACGAGCCGTCGATCACCGCGCGACCGGTGTCGAGATTCATCGTCAGGCGCCCGCCATTGACGACGTTGCCGCCCTGGTTGAGCGTCACCGCGCCGAGCATCGTGATCACGCGCTTGTTGAGGTCGTAGATCGCGTACTGGCTCTTGGCGGTCTGGTCGGGCCGCCTGACCGTGACGCCGCCCGACGCGTCGAGCCGCGAGACCTGCGGGTTCCCGCCGATCACCTGGCCGGTATACGCGACCGTCATCCGCGCCGAGTTCAGCGTCATCTCGGCCTGCTTGACCGCGACGTTACCGGTCAACAGCGCACGGTTCGCCTTGTCCTGCAGCTCGATGTGATCCGCGCCGAAATCGATCGGAGCGTTGGAATTGTGCGCCTGCTGCGCGACCGCGGTCGTGGACAGCAGCAGGGCGGACAGGCCGGCAAGGATGTGGGTGGCGCGCATGGCGGCTATTTCGGCCCTCTGGGGATGATCCGCAAGCGCGCATTGCCATCGAGCGTCACGGTGCGCTCCTCGAGGTTCGCGCGCAGCTTGTTCGCGCTGAACGTGCCCTGCTGAACGGTGCCGGTCGCAGCCCCCCCGCTTTCGAGCGTGCGCGCCTTCATGTCGATCGTCGCGTTGGTGGTCTTCAGGTCGTAGCCGCCCGCCGCGGTGGCGTTGAGCGGGCCGAACAGCTGCACCTTCTCGGTGTCCATGTCGTAGCGACCGGTGTTCGCCTTGATGTTGGCGGGGCCGTCGGTCAGCTGGATCTGCGCGGCGAGCTGATTGAGCTGGACGATCGGTTCGGCCGAGCTCTTCTGAATCGCGGACTTCGCATCGAGCGTGAACGACTGGCCCTTCGAATCCTCGCCGCGATAGCGCGCGGACTGGATCTTCATCCGCTCCTGCGCGACGTCGACCTTGTTCTTGTCGAGCAGGAACGACACGTCGCCGCCCGCGGTCAGCGGCGCCATCACCAGGAACGCCGCCAGCACGCCGATCGCGGTCGGCAGCGCGACGCGCGCGATCGCCACGAATCGATCGTGGCTGCCACCGGGCGCAGCCCAGTCCTGCCGCGCGGTGCGTGCGCGGCGGGCGACGGGTGAGGGCGGCGGAACGTCCATCAAGCGTGCGCGAAAATGTCGATTTCGGGCCAGCCGGCGAGATCGAGTGCGGCGCGGGTCGGCAGGAAGTCGAAGCACGCCTGCGCGAGCTCCATCCGGCCTTCGCGAATCAGTCGCTTGTCGAGCTCGGTCCGCAAGCGGTGAAGGAAGCGCACGTCGGACGCCGCGTAGTCCTTCTGCGCGTCGGACAGTTCGGGGCTGCCCCAGTCGGACGATTGCTGCTGCTTCGAGATATCCTGGCCGAGCAGTTCGCGGACCAGTTCCTTCAGGCCGTGGCGATCGGTATAGGTGCGCACCAGCCGCGAGGCGATCTTGGTGCAATACACCGGCGCCGCGACGACACCGAGATAATGCTGGACGGCGGCGATATCGAACCTTCCGAAATGGTAGAGCTTCACGCGCGCCGGGTCGGCCAGCAGCGCCTTCAGATTGGGCGCGTCATAACCGGCACCCGCGGCGAAGCGGACAAGATGCTCGTCGGGGCCACCGTCCGAAAGCTGGACGAGGCAGAGCCGATCGCGCGGAGTGATCAGACCCATCGTCTCGGTATCGACGGCGATCGCGGCGCCGGCCGCGAACAGATCGGCGGGGATGTCGCCTTCGTGGAGATAAACTGTCATGACGGTGGCCGTAGCGGTCCGCGGCTGAACGCTCAATGGCCCAGTCATAGGCAGTGGTGTCGAATCGGGCGATAAGATGGCCCGCCTAGCGCACCTGCGACGAGCCGTGGCTTACAAGCGACACTTGCGCCAGTATCGATCCAAATCGCGCGGCGTAGGACAAGAATCTATTCGCGACGGCTTGTAATTTGCGCTAAGGGTCTCCTCAAGGCGCAAAAGGTTTCGCGCTGGAAAACCCGCGTTCGTCGTCCGGCACAAGGGTTTTGAGAAATTTGCGGGCGAACCGGGAAGACGAACAGAGCTTATGGGTTTCGATAAAGGTGGCCGCGGGAACCGTGGCGGGCGTGGCCGCGACAAGCGCGACAGCTTCGGCGGCGGCGACAACGAGTTCGGCGGCGGCAGCAGCTTTGGCGGTGGCGGCGATCGGTTCGGCGGCGGCGGTAGCAGCTATGGCGGCGGCGGTGGCTCGAGCTACGGTGGCGGCGGTGGCAGCAGCTACGGCGGCGGCAGCAGCTTCGGTGGCGGCAGCGGCGGCGGCGGCGGTGGTTACCGCGGCGGCGGCGGTGGCGGCGGCTTCTCGGGCGGTGGCGGCGGCGGCGGTGGTCGCGGCATGCCTCCCCAGGTGGTCGGCGAAGGCACCGGCGTCGTAAAGTTCTTCAACGCACAGAAGGGCTTCGGCTTCGTCGTTCGCGATGACGGCGGCGAGGACGTGTTCGTCCACATCAGCGCAGTCGAGCAGGCCGGCATGGTCGCGCTCGCCGAGGGTCAGCCGCTCGGCTTCACGCTCGTCGACCGCGGTGGCCGTATCTCGGCAACCGACCTGAAGATCGACGGCGAGCCGATGGCCGTCACCGATCGCGGCCCGCCGCGTGACCGTGATGCCGGCCCGGGCGCGCCCCGTGGTGGCGATCGCGACCGTGACGGTGGTGCAGGTGGCGCACAGCGTCAGCTCACCGGCGAGAAGGCGACCGGTACGGTCAAGTTCTTCAACGCGATGAAGGGCTTCGGCTTCATCCAGCGCGACGACGGACAGCCTGACGCATTCGTCCACATCTCGGCCGTCGAGCGCGCCGGCATGGCGACGCTGAACGAGGGCGACAAGCTTGAGTTCGAGCTCGAGGTCGATCGTCGCGGCAAGTACGCAGCGGTAAACCTGAGCGCAGGCGGCTGATAGCTGGCTGATCGTACCGTGTTCGGTAGGATAATGATTGCGGCCGGTCTCGCTTTGGCGGGGCCGGCCGTTCTCGTTTCATCGTCTTTTTCGTCAGCAGCGCCTGCGCAGACACGCGTGCCGGTCCTGTCGGCGACGATCGTGGCGCGCTACCCGCACGACCGCACCGCGTTCACCGAAGGCCTGCTCTGGCACGATGGCGCGCTCTACGAGAGCACCGGGCAGGAGCGCCAATCCGACGTCCGCCGCGTGTCGCTCAAGGACGGCAAGGTCCTGGCGAAGGCGCGTATCGACCCCGCGCAGTTCGGCGAAGGCCTCGCGCTGTGGAAGGACGAGTTGATCAGCCTCACCTGGCACGACGGCATCGCGCACCGCTGGGACATCCGCACGCTAAAGCCCAAAAGCCAGAACAGCTACACCGGCGAGGGTTGGGGCCTGACGAGCGATGGCGTGTCGCTGCTCCAGTCCGACGGCAGCCCCGACATCATCTTCCGCGATCCGGTGACGCTCGCTGAGCGCAAGCGCGTCGCGGTGACGATCGACGGTCGCCCGTTGCGCGACATCAACGAGCTCGAATACGTCGACGGCGCGCTGCTCGCCAACGTCTGGCATACCGGCTTCCTGGTCCGTATCGACCCCAAGATCGGCAAGGTCACGGCAGTGGTCGACCTGCGCCCGTTAGTCGCCGAAGTGGCTGCTACCGACCCCGAGGCGGTGCTCAATGGCATTGCGTGGGATGCAAAGGCAAACCGGCTATTCGTGACGGGCAAATACTGGCCGACTCTGTTCGAGATCAAGATCGCCGCTACGCCGTAAGCGGCGCTCGTCCCGGCGCTATCGCCCAAGGGCATGGCTGGCCGATCAAGCGATCAGTTGCCGGCACCTGCGCCTGGCGTTCGAAGATATCAGACTCCGTCCGCCGCGGATGCCTCCGGCGCGACGATCTCGGGAACCGGCGTCGGGATCACTACCGGGGCGGGTTGTGGCTGACCCGCCTGGCCGATCAGCGCGGTGTTCTCGATCACGTCGAGCGCCTGGCGTGCGGTGACGTAGCGGCGGGCGGCGTCCATCCAGTTGCCGGCCTGCGCCGCTCCGGGCAAGCGCGCCACTTCCGCCCTTGCCGCCTCGACCTGCCCCGCTTCGAGCAACCGGCGGACGCGCGCGAGGCGGTCGGCGGGCATCGGCGAGGGCGTGCCGGCCTTGCGCAGTACCACCAGCGAATCGATCTGGTGCTGGATCGTGTCGAGCCAGCCCTCGCCGGTCGAGGTCGTGATGTCGGGCGCGATCGTGTCGAGGCCCTGGCGGAGGTCCTCCAGCGTCACCGGCTGACGCGCGGCCTGGATCAGCAGCATCGTCGCGCGCGGCTGCGCCTGGCCGAAGCGCAGGCGAAGCTGTTCCTCGAGATAGCCGAGCCCGACCCCGCGATCGAGCGCGCGTCGTGCGGCGAACGCGACCATCAGCCCTTCGGCGCGCGTCGCCTGCCCGCCGGCGGCACTGGCATCGGTGGTGATCGCCGCGGTGCGCGCCTCGAGCGCGGTCAATTGCGCCGCCAGCGTCGCCTCGCGCGTCGCCAGCACTGCGGTATCGACCGGCGCGGCGGCCTGCGGCTGGCCATCGGGGCCGAGTGGCTGCGACGGGATATACCCGGTCGCGGACGACGAAGCCTTTTGCTGCGCGGTCGTCGAAGCGGCGGTCGAATGGGTGAAGCCGAACCAGGGCACCGTCTTGGCCGCATACGCCATCAGGCCAAGGCCCGCGACGAACGCAAGGCCGACCAGCACGAGGATGACGCCCATTTTGGGTCCGCGTGCCCGTGGGCGATCGGTAGGCACGTAGTCGCTCATGGCGTGCTTATCCCCGCCGCGCGCCGGATGGTCAATCGTGCGTGTGTTCGCAGACGCAGCAGCGGTTGCGACAACCGCGGAATCGCTCGGTTCGAGCGCGATCGACACGGCGCCCCAGCCTGTCCCGGCGGCGTCGCCGACCGCTCGGCTGATCGCGACCAAAGCGATGCGAGACCGGTCCGCGCCGGAGCCATCGACGAGTTCGGCCAGCCGCGTTGCGGCGCGGGCGGAATGCATCAGGACCACCGTATCCTCGAACGATCGAGCGACGTCCGCCAGCACCGGTACGGCGTCGCTCGCATAGACGGTGACCGTCTCGACGCCGTCCTCGGTCGGCGCCCGCTCGCGCCCGGCAAGATGCAGCAACCGCGCGAAACCCCGGTCCCGCGCCTCGGCCACTACTGCGCGCGCATTCTCGCCGCCCGTCACCGCGACCGCGAACCCGGCCTTGCTCGCTGCGGCTGCCGTCGCTGCACCGACCGCCACGACCGGCAACCGCTTGAACAGGTCCAGCCCGGTACCGCCATGCCGTACCGCGTTCGCGCTCGTCAGCAACAGCCCGTCGAACCCGGTCGGGTTGGGCGGCGTCCAATAGACCGGCACGACCGCGAACAGCGGGACCTGCCGCACCTCCAGCCCGAGCGTACGCAGCGCCGTCGCGGTGCGCGTGTTGCCGGGCTCCGGCCGCAGCACCACGACCATGCGGGTCATCGGGGCATCATGCGGCGAACAGTCGCCGGACACTGGCGGGGGCGCGGGTCAGCAGGTCCTCCGCCAGTGTCGTGCCCAGATCGTCGTCGACCGTGCCCTCGATCGATCCCGCGACGTCGCACGCGCCGTCCTCGGCGATCAGTTCGGCGCGCAACGTCAGCGTCTCGCCCGCGAGCGACGCCAGCGCTGCGACCGGCGAATGGCAATCCGCCCCCAGCCGCGCGAGCAGCGCGCGCTCGGTCAGCACGCACAGGCTCGTATCGCGGTGGTCGATCGCCGCGACGATCTCGCCCGCCGCGCTCCCGGCGAGCACTTCGACCCCGACCGCGCCTTGGGCAGGGGCCGGCAACATCACGTCGGTCGGGATCGCATGGCCGTCGTCGCGTCCGAGACGGTCGAGCCCGGCGGCGGCGAGCAACGTCGCATCCATCTCGCCACTCGCGACCCGGCCGAGCCGCGTGTCGACATTCCCGCGGATCAGCACGATCTCTAGGTCGGGTCGCAGCCGCAGCATCTGCGCGCGCCGCCGCGGCGAACTCGTGCCAACCACTGCATGTGGGCGCAGGTCGGCGAGCGTCTCCGCGCCGATCAGCCGGTCTCTGACGTCGGCCCTCGGGAGCATCGCCGCAATCTTCAGCGTCGCGGGTCGGATCGTCTCGACGTCCTTCATCGAATGCACCGCGCAATCGATATCGCCGTCGTGTAGCGCGCGATCGAGTTCCTTGGTCCACAGCGCCTTGCCGCCGATCTCGGCGAGCGCGCGATCCTGCACGCGGTCCCCGGTCGTGCGGATCACCACGATCTCGACCATTTCGGGCGACCAGCCATGCGCCGCGCACAGTGCATCGCGCACCATGCCCGCCTGGGTGAGCGCCAGCGGCGAACCGCGCGTACCGAGCCGAAAACGAGTCATCCGGTGGGCCATGCAGAAAGGAGCCCCCTTCGACAAGCTTCTCGCACCCCTATACAGACACGCGATGATCATTCTCGGCATCGAATCCTCCTGCGACGAAACCGCCGCCGCGCTCGTCACCGGCGACCGTCAGGTCCTCGCGCACCGCCTGCTGGGGCAGGAAGCCGCGCACGCCCCGTTCGGCGGCGTCGTCCCCGAAATCGCCGCGCGCGCGCATGTCGAGGCGCTCGAGCCGCTGATCGTTGCCGCTCTGGCCGACGCGAAGCTGACGCTCGCCGATGTCGACGCGATCGCCGCGACCGCCGGGCCGGGGCTGATCGGCGGCGTCATGGTCGGGCTGGTGACGGGCAAGGCGCTCGCGCATGCCGCGGGGAAACCGTTGATCGCGGTCAATCATCTAGAAGGCCACGCGCTGTCGCCGCGTCTGTCCGACCCGGATCTCGAATTCCCCTATCTGCTGTTGCTAGTCTCGGGCGGCCATTGCCAGCTGCTGCTGGTCGAGGGCGTCGGCGCGTACCGGCGGTTGGCGACGACGATCGACGACGCGGCAGGTGAAGCCTTCGACAAGACCGCCAAGCTGCTTGGCCTGGGCTTTCCCGGCGGTCCCGCCGTGGAACGTGCCGCCGCACTCGGCAACCCGAAGGCGGTCCCGCTGCCACGCCCGCTCAAAGGCTCGGCCGAACCGCATTTCTCGTTCGCTGGCCTCAAGAGCGCGGTCGCGCGCGTGGTCGGCCAGTATTCGCCCGAGGACCTCGCCGCCTCGTTCCAGGCCGCAGTCGTCGACTGCCTGATCGATCGCACGACCAAGGCGTTGCGGACCGCACACGGCGCCACCGCGCTGGTCGTCGCGGGCGGGGTCGCGGCCAACACCGCGGTCCGTGGCGCGTTGCAGTCCCTTGCCAGCGCGCACGGCCTTCGCTTCGTTGCGCCGCCGCTCTGGCTCTGCACCGACAACGCCGCGATGATCGGTTGGGCCGGCGCAGAGCGCTTCGCCGCCGGCCTCACCGACCCGCTCGACGTCGCCGCCCGCCCGCGCTGGCCACTAGATCCGAACGCCGAAGCGGTGCGTGGCGCAGGAGTGAAGGCATGAAAATCGGCGTCATCGGCGGCGGAGCCTGGGGCACCGCGCTCGCGCAGGTCGCCGCGCACGAAGGCCGCGACATCATCCTCTGGGCGCGCGAAACCGCCGTCGTCGAGTCGATCAACACGGCCCACGAAAACGCGCTCTTCCTCGCCGGCGTCGCGCTCTCCCCGACGATCCGCGCGACCGACGACCTCACCGCGCTCGCCGACATGGACGCGATCCTAGTCGTCGCCCCCGCGCAGCACGTCGGCAGCGTCCTCGCCGCCGCCCCGGTCGGCCGCATCCCGCTCGTCCTCTGCGCGAAGGGCATCGAAGCCGGCAGCAAGCGTCTCGTCGGCGAAGTTGCGCGTGCCGTTCACCCGAACGCGCCGATCGCCGTCCTCTCCGGGCCCACCTTCGCGCACGAAGTTGCCGCCGGCCTCCCCACCGCCGTGACGCTCGCCTGCGAGGATGCCGACCTCGGCGAACGTCTCGCCACGCGGTTGGCCGCGCGCCACTTCCGGACCTACGCCTCGACCGACGTCGCCGGCGCGGAGATCGGCGGCGCGGTGAAGAACGTCCTCGCGATCGGCTGCGGTGTCGTCGAGGGGGCAGGGCTCGGCCAGAACGCGCGTGCTGCCCTCATCGCGCGCGGATTCGCCGAGATGACTCGCTTCGGCCTAGCCCGCGGCGCCCGCGCGGAAACGCTCGCTGGCCTCTCGGGATTGGGCGACCTCGTCCTCACCTGCTCCTCGACCAGCTCGCGCAACTTCTCGCTCGGCGTCGGTCTGGGAAGGGGCGACTCCGCCGCGACTTTGCTCGCCGATCGCCGCACCGTCGCGGAAGGCGCCTTCACCGCCCCCGTCCTCCGCGAAGCCGCGCGCGACGCCGGGGTCGACATGCCGATCACCGAAGCCGTCTGCCGCCTGCTGGAAGGCGCCCCGGTAAGCGACGTCATCGGCGACCTCCTCGCGCGTCCGCTGAAGGGCGAGGCGGGCTAAACTTCCGTTACCGCGCTCGACCGCGCGATGCTCACTACCACCCCGGCGAAGGCCGGGGCCCAATTGGCAAGGTCGGTGTAACGCAGGGCTGCCCGCTGTTACCTTGTTCGCCCAATTGGGCCCCGGCCTCCGCCGGGGTGGTATTTGAACGAAGCGAACGAGTCCGGGATGACTGGGTGGACACTACCGCAACACCCGCGCCGCCAACCCGGAGCAATCCGCATCGCTCGCCGTCGGCCCCTGCTTCCCGGTAATCGCGCGGCCGATCGCCTTGAAGATATTCCCCACCGACTTCACCTCGGGCGGGATCGTCACGTTGGGCCGCTCGATCGTCCCGGTCATGTACGCCGACCCCGGCAACCGCAGCAGCGCATGCTGTTTCGGCGTGCCGGTCAGCCGGATGTTCAGCGTCTCCCCCGGAAACACCACGCTCCCCTGGCCGCGCAACTGACTGGCGGTAGTATCGACGATCATCGGATCGACCCGCCCTTGCCCGCCCGTCACGTCGAGCTTCAGCACTACGCAGCGCAGCCCCGCCCGCTCGCCATCCTTCGCCAGCAACGCGCGCGCCGCATCGAACCCCAACGCGGCGGCGATCCCCTGCGGCAACTGGCCATCGCGCGCGACGAACCCGATCGTCCCGTTCGACCGCCCGACCGCCGCGCGGATCGTCTCGCCCGGCCCCTTCAGCCGCACTCGCGCGCTGACGTTGCCGCTGAAATCACCACCGCCGCCCGCCAGCGCCTGGACGCTGCTCCCGCGCAACCTGAGGTCGATATCGACCGTCGGCACTTTGCGGTCGCCGCGCTGGTCGACCGTCACCTTGCCGGTAACGTTGCCATGCGACAGCCGCGCGACCAGCTCGCTCAGAGTCAGAAGCTGATGATCGATCGCCAGCACGCCCTTGGCGGACAGGATCGGCGACACACCGTTACCGCTCACGATACGCCCGATCCGAAACCCCATCCGCGCATCTGTCCTGTCGATCTTGCCGATATCGATCCGCGTGTTCGGCACCAGTCGCGGCCCGATCGCCCGCTCCAGCGCGGCGCCCTCGGCCTTGCCCTCGTCCGACGCCAGATCGCCGAAATCGAACTGGCGCGAGACGATGTCGCCATCGACCTTGCTGCGGCCAGCCTGCTTGTCGACCGTCACGTGCCCCGCGAAATCCGACCGCCCGACCACGCCCTTCAACTGCGTAACCGTCCATTTCGGCTGGTCGTGACGGACGTGTGCGCTGAACGACACCGGCTGCGTGCGGAACAGCCCCGCCTCGATCACCGCGTCGATCAGCTTGAGATCGGTCGCGCGCGCCGTCACGTCGAGGCTCATCGCGTCGGTATCGAGCGGCCGGTCCATCAGCCCCTTGGCGGCAATCGAAAGCGCATCGCCATCGATCGACGCGGTGAACGGCCACGGCTTGCCCTGAAATTTCTCCACCGAAGGCCCCGCGACCGCGATCCGCACCGCCGCCCCGCGGATCGTGCCGCTCCCGTTCGCGCGGATACCATGCACCGGATCCGACATGAACCGCGCGGTGACGAAGCGGTCCTGCTTGTCGTCGCGATACTCGATCACGCTGTCGCTGATCGCCAGCCCGTCGAGATCGGTCGAACTGCCGCCGCCCTTGGGCTTGCCCGGCCGCTCCCAGTTGGTCCGGCCATGCTTGTCGCGCACCAGCACCAGATGCAGTCCGCGCGCCTTCACGTCGCGCGGCCCGAACGCGCCCTTGAGCAGGCCGAGCCCGGAGAACGTCGCCTCCGCCTCGCGCAACTGCACGAAGTCACCCTTGCCCGCCCAGTCGGCCTGCGGGATCCGCACGTTCGTGATCCGGATCGTCGGATTGAACCCGAACGCGTCGACCCGCTCGATCCCGCCGATCGTCACCGGGCGCCCGAACCGCGCGGTCAACTGCCGCTCGATCACGCCTTTCAGCGATCCCCACGGAAACGCGGCAAGCCCCACCAGCCCCAGCACGAGCACGCTCGCGACAACGATGCCGGTGACTTTAACCCAGCGTTTTGCGAAGAATCCCCTCATCATAGCGGCGACGCGCCGCCGGGGAAATCGTTCCGCCTGCGTCAGGACCGCTGCCGCAGATTACATCCGTCATCCTGACGAAAGTCAGGATCCCGAGCCGAATACGGTGCCGTTCGTGATCCTGGATCCTGACTTTCGTCAGGATGACGGGGGGATCAGAAATCGATCGCCATGCCCTTCAGCTCCCAATCGCCATAGCGCGTAGGATCGCGCGGCTCGGGGTCCTTGTCCGGCACGATCGCCTCGGGCTTCGGCACCGGCGTATTCTTCGCAAGATATTCTGGCGGCTTCAGATGATCGGGGCGCTGGCCCATCGCGGCTCTCCGGATTTGCGTGTTGGCGTCGTAACCGCCACATGGGCTCTGCCGCGCCGCTTTGCCACAAGCCGCGCGCAAACCGAACGCGAAGGACCTTCATATGCCCGACTATACGCACGCCCCCGAACCGCTCGGCGTCCCCACCCGGCGCGCCGCGCTCCGCCTGCTCGACGCCGTCCTGCGTCGCGGCGAGTCGCTCGAATCCGCACTCCCCGCCGCCACGCGCGCGATCCACGGCCCAGACCGCGGTCTCGCCCACGCCATCGCCGCCGAGACGCTGCGCCGCCTCCCCGATCTCGACGCGATGATCGATTCGGTGACCAAGACCAACCTGCCCGACGATGCGAAGGCGCGCATGGCGCTCCGCATCGCGCTGGTCCAGGTGCTGATCCTCGGCACCCCCTCGCACGCCGCGATCTCGACGGTGTTGCCGCTGGTCGACGGCGGCCCGCGCAAACTCGTCCACGGCGTGTTCGGCACGCTGTTCCGCGCCAACATGCTGCTGCCCGAGGTGCCGACGCTGCCGGCCCCCGTCGAACTGCGCTGGGAAGCCGCGTGGGGCGAGGAGATGGTCGACGCCGCAGGCCGCGCGATCGCGCAGGTGCCGCCGCTCGACCTGACGATCGCGGACCCGTCCGAGACCGAAGGCTGGCGCGAGAAACTCGGCGGCGAAAGTTTCATGCCCGGGCATCTCCGCCTCGGCGACCATGATTCGGTCCCCGACATGGCAGGCTTCGGCGACGGCGCCTGGTGGGTGCAGGACATCGCCGCCTCGCTCCCCGCACGTCTGCTCGGCAAAGGGGAGGGCCACGTCCTCGATCTCTGCGCGGCGCCCGGCGGCAAGACGCTGCAGCTCGCGAGCGCAGGCTGGACCGTCACCTCGGTCGACAATTCGCAGAGCCGGATCAAGCGCCTCCGCGAAAACCTCTACCGCACGCATCTAAAGGCCGAGGTCGTCAACGCCGACATCCTCGAATGGGCCCCCGCCGAGCCCGCCGACGCGATCCTGATCGATGCGCCGTGCAGCGCGACGGGCATCTTCCGCCGCCACCCCGACGTCCTCCACCGCGTCCGCCCCTCGATCATCGCCGAGACCGCGGCGTTGCAGGCGCGGATCTTCGCGCGGGCGGCGGATTGGGTGAAACCCGGCGGCACGTTGGTGTACGCCACCTGCTCGCTCGAGCCGTCGGAAGGCGAAGCGCAGCTCGACGCGTTCCTCGCCGCCCGCAGCGACTACACGATCGCCCCGGTCGACCAGTCGGAACTCCCCGCCGGCATCACCACCACGGAAACCGGTACCATCCGCACACTCCCCAACATGCTGGCCCACCAAGGTGGCTGCGATGGTTTCTTTATCGCGAGACTGAAGCGCGCCTAAATAAATCCTCCCCGCCAGGGGGAGGTGGCTGGCACTTGCCAGACGGAGGGGGAGGAAAGGGGAACCGAGATTGCGAGTTCCTCCCCCTCCGTCACCTGCGGTGACACCTCCCCCTTGCGGGGGAGGATCCAGAAGCCCTTCGCACCACGCCAATCCCGCGCTAGGACAATCCCATGCAACCCGTCCGCATCGCCCCCTCGATCCTCTCCGCCGACTTCTCGAAACTCGGCGAGGAAGTCCGCGCCATCGACGCGGCCGGCGCCGACTGGATCCACATCGACGTGATGGACGGCCATTTCGTCCCCAACATCTCGTTCGGCCCCGCGGTCATGAAGTCGGTCCGCGGCGTCACCACCAAGCCGTTCGACGTCCACCTGATGATCTCCCCCGTCGACGCCTATCTCGACGCGTTCGCGGAGGCCGGCGCCGACTGCATCACCGTGCACTACGAGGCCGGCCCGCACATCCACCGCTCGCTCCAGCACATCAAGGGCCTCGGCAAGCGCGCCGGCGTCGTCATCTGCCCCGGCACGCCGGCCAAGATGCTCGACTACCTCATGGACATGGTCGACCTCGTCCTAGTGATGAGCGTCAACCCGGGCTTCGGCGGCCAGAGCTTCATCCCAAGCCAGCTCAAGAAGATCTCAGCGATCCGCACGATGATCGAAAAGAGCGGCCGCGCAATCGATCTCGAAGTCGATGGCGGCGTTGACGCGGAGTGGGCGAAACGCTGCATCGAGGCCGGCGCCGACGCGCTGGTCGCGGGCACCTCGGTCTTCCGCGGCGGCCCCGACCACTATGCCGCCAACATCGCCGCGTTGCGGGGGTGAACGAACCGCGTGATCTTGTGATCGATCCCGCGCCAGACGGGATCGACGAAGGCCGCCGCCTGATCCGGCTCGGCGGCGACAAGGGGCTGTCGCTCGCCGATCGCCTGGCCGAACGCTTCCACCGCCTGACGTGGCGCACCCCGCTCCACACGCTGCGCCTCAAAGGGCGCTATCCGCTGAAGCTGATCGCGGTTCCCGACGACCCCATCCTCGGCGACATCCCGCGCGGTACGATGCTGCTGGAAGGCGTCCTCTCGTTCCGCGGCGAAGCGCGCGATATCGAGACGCTCGATCTTACAAAGCCGCTCCCAAAACCCTTCGCAGAATACCTCCACAGTTTCGCGTGGCTGCGCGACCTGTCGACCGTCGCGACCCGCGCGAGGGGCGCACCGATCGCCGAATACCTCATGGGCCTCTGGCTGACCGCGCATGCCGACACGCAAGGCGGGATCGCATGGCGTCCCGACATGTGGGGCCGCCGGATCCTCGCCTGGACCGCGCACGCGCCGCTGATCCTGTCGTCCTCCGACCAGATCTACCGCTCGAAGGTCCTCAACGCGCTCGCAAAAGGTGCACTCCACCTCGATCGCACCGCCGACAAGGCCCCGGCCGGCGCCCCCCGCATCGCCGCGTGGTGCGGAGTCGTCGCGGCCGGACTCCTCATCCCCGGCGGCGAGCCGCGCCAGGCGTTTGGCGAGGCCGGCCTGCTCCGCGCGCTCGGCACCGGTCTGTTCGACGATGGCGGCTCGGTCTCGCGCAGCCCGGCGATGCTGCTCGACTCGATCCAGCTGCTCACCCTCCTCCAGGAAAGCTACGCTGCGCGCAGCGCCGAACTCCCCGAGACGGTCGCGGTCACGCTCACGCGGATGGTCGCGGCGTTGCTCGGTGTCGCGCACGCCGATCGCGGCCTATCGAGCTGGCAGGGTGGCGGCCCCGCCAGCGAAACGCAGGTCGCCGCAGTCATCGAAGCCAGCGGCGTCCGCACCCGCCCCCTCCGCCAGGCGCGCGACTGGGGCTATCAACGCCTCGCCGCCGGCACCGCGGTGCTGATCGTCGACGCCGCCCCACCGCCGATCGCGCGCCTCGTCGAAGGCGGCTGCGCCTCGACGCTCGCGTTCGAATTCTCGGATGGCCCGGCGCGGATCGTCGTCAACTGCGGCGGCGCACGCGCGGGCATCGCGCAACTCCCGCCCGCGATGGTCGAGGGTTTGCGCTCCACCGCAGCCCACTCCACGCTGACGATCGCCGACAGCAACTCGACCGCGATCCTAGCCGACGGCACGCTCGGCCGCGGCGTCGGCGAAGTCGAACTGAGCCGCCAGGAATCGGATGCCGCCAGCCGGATCGAGGCGAGCCACGACGGTTACGTCCGCCGCTGGGGCTTCCTCCACCGCCGCCAGCTGATGCTCACCGGCGACGGCCGCGAACTCCGCGGCGAGGACGCGCTGTTGCCGCAGGGCCGCAAGCGCCGCGCCGGCCTGTCGCTGTTCGCGATCCGCTTCCACCTCGGCGAAGGCGTCCAGGTCTCCCCCACCGCGGACGGCCTGGGCGCGATCCTTCGCTTGCCGGGTGGTCCCTTGTGGCAATTCCGCTGCCGCGGCGGCGCGCTGGTGGTCGAGGACAGCGTCTGGATTGACGCCGATGGTCGCCCGGTCGCGACGCAGCAGCTGATGATCACCGGCGAAGCTGCGGCAGGCGGCGCGAGCGTTAGCTGGGCGTTGAAGAAGGCCTGACTGCCACACCACTGGGATTAATGCGCCACCCCGGCGAAGGCCGGGGCCCAATTGGGAAACGTCGCTAACCGGGGACGGCACTCCGTTATTGCCACCTTTCCACTTGGGCCCCGGCCTCCGCCGGGGAGGTGCTACCTTTATTGAGTGGATCGACAAAGCGGAGGAGCCCTGTTCCCCGACGTAAACCAACGCTAAGGCACCGCCGCACGGCGACTCCCGACGAAAGACTCCCATGACCAGCATCCCGATCAAGCGCGCGCTCCTGTCCGTCTCCGACAAGACCGGGATCGTCGATCTCGGCAAGGCGCTGGCCAGCCACGGCGTAGAACTCGTCTCCACCGGCGGCACCGCCACCGCCCTCCGAGCCGCCGGCCTCGAAGTCCGCGACGTCAGCGAACTCACCGGCTTCCCCGAAATGATGGACGGCCGCGTGAAGACGCTCCACCCGATGGTCCATGGCGGCCTGCTCGCGGTCCGCGACGATGCCGGCCACGCCGCCTCGATGGCCGAGCACAAGATCGGCGCGATCGACCTTGTCATCGTCAACCTCTACCCGTTCGAGGCTACGGTCGCAAAAGGGGCAGATCGAGAAACGGTGATCGAGAACATCGACATCGGCGGCCCCAGCATGGTGCGCTCGGCAGCCAAGAATCACGCCTATGTCGCGATCGTCACCGACCCCGCCGACTATGCGCTGGTCTCGGGCGGCACCACCACGCTCGACGACCGCAAGAAACTCGCCGCAAAGGCCTTCGCCACCACCGCAGCCTATGATTCGGCGATCGCGACGTGGTTCGGCACGGTAGATCAGGCCGAGGAATTCCCCGCCACGCTGCCGATCACGCTCAAGCGCGGCGACAGCTTGCGCTACGGCGAGAACCCGCACCAGTCCGCCGCCTTCTACACCGCAACCGGCACCGTCCGCGGTATCGGCCAGGCCCGCCAGCTCCAGGGCAAGGCGCTCAGCTACAACAACCTCAACGACGCCGACGCCGCACTCGAACTGATTGCCGAATTCCGCGACGCAGAGCCCTCCGTAGTTATCGTTAAACACGCCAACCCCTGCGGCGTCGCCACCGGCGCCTCGCTCGCCGACGCCTATGCCGCAGCGTTCGCCTGCGACACCGTCTCCGCGTTCGGCGGCATCATCGCCGTCAACCGCACGCTTGACGCCGAGACCGCGCGCCAGATAACCGGCATCTTCACCGAAGTCGTCGTCGCCCCCGATGCCGACGAGGAAGCGATCGCGCTGTTCGCCGCCAAGAAGAACCTCCGCCTGCTCCTCACCGGCGAGCTCCCCGATCCCGCCCGCCTCGGCCTCACCGCCAAGTCGATCGCCGGCGGCTGGCTCGTCCAGGGTCGCGACAACGGCACGCCCGGCGAGCTGAAGGTCGTCACCAAGCGCCAGCCGACCGAGCAGGAACTCCTCGACTGCCGCTTCGCCTGGACCGTCGCCAAGCACACCAAGTCCAACGCGATCGTCTACGCCAAGGACGGCAGCACCGCGGGCATCGGCGCCGGCCAGATGAACCGCCTCGAATCCGCCCGCATCGCCGCGTGGAAGGCGAAGGACGCCGCGGAGAAGGCCGGCTGGTCCACCCCGCGCACGATCGGTTCGGCGGTCGCGTCGGACGCGTTCTTCCCCTTCGCCGACGGTCTGCTGGCAGCGGTGGAAGCCGGTGCGACCGCGGTGATCCAGCCCGGCGGCTCGATCCGCGACGCCGACGTCATCGCAGCAGCAGACGAAGCCGGCCTCGCGATGGTCTTCACCGGCATGCGCCACTTCCGCCACTGAGTTTGGCATGGGGCTGGCGGGGGCAAGCAAACCCGTCACCCCCACCCACCCCGTCACCCCACCCACTCCGTCATGCCGGGCTCGTTCCGGCATCCACGGTTCCGCAAACCAAACGCTCGTAAGTACGCGGCACGGTGGATGCCGGAACAAGCCCGGCATGACGGGGAAATAGGTGCCCGTTTTTCGAGCACCTGCACCGCACTGCACAAGTTTTAACCGCCAATATCCCTCGGCCCGCCCCCGCAAGCACGCCTCACCCCTCCACGCCCAAATTGGCACGCACATTGCGAGGCACCTCCCGTAACAAGGGGAAGGGGCGCGATGAAACTCGTCATTGCCATCATCAAGCCGTTCAAGCTCGACGAGGTGCGCGAAGCGCTCACCACGATCGGCGTGGCGGGCATGACGGTCACCGAGGTCAAGGGGTTCGGCCGTCAGAAGGGCCAGACCGAGATCTATCGCGGGGCCGAGTACAGCACCAACATGGTGCCGAAGATCAAGATCGAGGTGGTCTGCGCCGCCAGCCTGTCCGACCGCGTGGTCGAGGCGATCCAGGCATCGGCGAACACCGGCGCGATCGGCGATGGCAAGATCTTCGTGCTCGACGTCGGCCAGGCGGTGCGGATCCGCACCGGCGAAACCGATGATTCAGCGCTCTGAGGGGGGACGAGATGAAGCATGATTTGAAGAAGGCCGCCGTCGCGGCTCTAGGGTTCGGCGCGACGATGATCGCCGCCGCACCCGCCTGGGCACAGGCTGTAGCCGCACCGGTGGTCGCGCCCGTCGTTGCTACCGTGAACAAGGGCGACACCGCCTGGATGATGACGTCGACGCTGCTGGTGTTGATGATGATCGTCCCCGGCCTCGCGCTGTTCTACGGCGGTCTCACCCGATCGAAGAACATGCTGTCGACTATGACCCAGATCGGCGCGGTCGCGTGTCTCGCGATGCTGTTGTGGGTCATGTACGGCTACACGATGGCGTTCGGCGACGGCGGCGGCGAGTATATCTCGGGCTTCGGCAAGGCGCTGCTCCGCGGCATCACGCCCGACTCCACCGCGGCCACCTTCACCGCGGGCGTCGCGATCCCCGAATATGTCTTCATCTGCTTCCAGATGACGTTCGCCGCGATCACCGTCGCGCTCGTGCTCGGCTCGGTGGTCGAGCGGATGAAGTTCTCGGCGGTGATGGTGTTCGCCATCGTCTGGCTGACGATCGTGTACTTCCCGGTCGCGCACATGGTGTGGGCATCGGGTGGCAAGTTCTTCAAGATGGGTGCGCTCGATTTCGCCGGCGGCACCGTCGTCCACATCAACGCCGGTGTTTCGGCGCTCGTGGCGGCGCTGATCCTTGGCAAGCGCCTCGGCTACCCTACCGATCGCATGGCCCCGCATTCGCTGACGATGACCGGCATCGGCACCGGGCTGCTCTGGGTCGGCTGGTTCGGCTTCAACGCCGGCTCGGCGCTCGAGGCGAACGGTTCTGCGGGTCTTGCGATGCTCAATACCTTCGTCGCCACCGCCTCGGCGGGCCTCGCCTGGATGCTGATCGAGCGCGTCAACGGCCACAAGGGCTCGGCACTCGGCTTCTGCTCGGGCATCATCGCCGGCCTCGTCGCGGTCACGCCGGCGGCGGGCAATTCGGGCCCGTTCGGCGCGATCATCCTCGGCGCGGTCGCCTCGGTGGTCTGCTATTACGCGGTGACGGTCTTGAAGCCGAAGCTCGGCTATGACGATGCGCTCGACGCATTCGGCATCCACGGCATCGGCGGCATGATCGGCGCGATCGGCACCGGCATCGTCTACTCGCCAGCGTTCGGCGGCCCCGGCAAGCCCGATTTCGACATGGGCCACCAGTTGTTCGTCCAGGTCGCGGCGGTCGCCACGACCATCGTCTGGGCGGCGATCGGCACCGTGATCGCGATCTACATCGCCAAGGCGCTGACCGGCTTGCGGGTCTCCGAGGAAGTCGAGCGCGAAGGCCTCGATCTCGGCGAACACGGCGAACGCGCCTACGACTAGTTCGGTAGCGGGCCACCCGAGCCCGCACCCACGACGTTCCTCCTGCGGACAACCTTGGCTCGGTGTGGCAACACACCGGGCCATTTTTTGTGTCGATCGAAGTGATACTTCGATCGAGTGTGAGGGGGGCGGGCGCACCTCTTCTGTTCTCCCGCGAAGGCGGGAGCCCAGGACCAAGCAAAGCAACGGCGGTTCAATTCCCCTCCCGCTTGCGGGAGGGGTTAGGGGAGGGGCCGACGTACGTACTGGCGTCCGGTCCATGAGGCTAACCCCTACCGCAGGCGGAAGGGGAGCCGACAAATGCTATCCCCCGACCCTGCCTGCCACATAGTCCTATGCGCCAGCACCACCCCGGCCTCCGCCGGGGTGGTGCGGAGCCCCGATACGACCAGCGCAAACACCCCCACCCGTTCGTGCTGAGTAGCGACCGAGTAGCTCCGTCAGGAGCGTATCGAGGGCGCGTATCGAAGCACAGGCCCCGAGTGCCAACTTGTCCTTCGATACGCCGCTTCGACAAGCTCAGCAGCTACTCAGGACGAACGGGGAGGGGGAGCGGGGCGAGAGACGGGGGAGCGCGTAAGCGGCGACCCCAGCAAAAGCCCGCGCCTAAACCCGCACGCCCTTCGGCGCCAACCGCCGGATATCGAGCACATCGACCCGCGACAGCATCACCGCGCCGAGCATCTTGTCCCCGGTCTCGACCAGGATCCCTTCATGCGTCGCGCGCACCGTCCGCCACGCGACCTCGCGCACCGCGAGCCGCTTGCCGACCCGCTTCACCGCCGCGACGCGTCCGTCGTCCGCCACCGCCAGCGCCCCCTGGCCATCCGCGCCGACCACGGCGCCCGCCACCGCGAACCCGTGCAACTGCGCCTGCGCCGCATCCGCCGCCTCTTCCGGCGTCTCGATCTTTACCACCCGTCGCGCCCGAACGAACGCCCAGGCAATGACGAGACCAACGATCACCAGCACGGCCACGACCGAGCCGCCGATCGCATAGGGCCCGACCAGATAGGGCCCGATCGCGACCTGGCTCATCGCGGCCCTGCGAGCGCGTCCAGCATCGGGCGGATACCGCGCAGGTCGTACCCGGCGTCCTCGGCCTGCGCGAGCAGCAGGTTCGGGTTCCGCCCAGCCTTCGCCGCCGCCAGCGCCCACAAATTGCAGCTCCGCGTCCCCGATCGGCAATAGGCCAGCACAGGCCCGTCCGAGTCGGTCAGCGCCTGCGTCATCGCGTCGATCTGCGGATGCGAGAACCCCGCATGCGTCACCGGAATCGAAACGTACTTCAGCCCAGCCGCTTCCGCCGCCGTGCGGATCGCGTCACCCGAAGGCTGCCCAGCATCCTCGTCGTCCGGCCGGTTGTTGACGATCGTCTTGAAGCCCGCCGCGGCGATGTCCGCGACCTGCTCGACCGCGATCTGCGGCGCGACCGAAATACTTTCGTTGATGTGCCGTATCATGCAGACTCGCGGATCACCTGGAGGAAGGCATCCCCATAGGCGTCGAGTTTCCGCGCGCCAATGCCTGATAACAGGCTTAGCTCGGCCCGCGACGCCGGCCGCTGCCGCGCAATGTCACGCAACACCGAATCGTGGAAGATCACATACGGTGGAACGCCCGCTTCCTTCGCCAGATTGCGCCGGCGCACGCGCAGCGCCTCGAACAGCGGATCGTCCACGGGGTTCGGCACGGCGCCAACCGCACCCTTGCGCCGCCGCTCGCGCCTCGGCGGCAGGACGATCGAAACTGCCGCTTCACCCTTCAGGATAGCCTTCGCCGCCGGCCCGAACTCAAGCCCACCATGCGGATTGGTCCGCAGCGCATCCTTCAGCATCAGCGCCCGCGACACGGGCTTCAGCAACGCCACCTCGTCGCCCTCGACGATGCCGTACACCGACAGCGCCTCATGCCCGTTCATCAGGCTCCGCTCGCTGGACACGCCCGTCAGGATGCCCTCGATATACCCGACCCCGTACATCTGCCCGGTCCGAAACACCGCCGACAGGAATTTTCGCGCCGTCTCGGTCGCGTCGACCGCATCGACGTTACCGAGGCAATTGTCGCAATTGCCGCAATCCTCCAGCCGCTCCTCGCCGAAATGCTTAAGCAGGATCCGCCGCCGACACCCGGCCGTCTCGACCAGCCCGCCCATCGCGGTCAGCCGCTGCCGCTCCCCCGCCTGCCGCTCGGGCTCCACTTCCCCGATCCGCTGCCGAGCGCGCGCGAAATCCTCCGCGCCCCAGAACAGATGCGCGATCGCCGGGTCGCCATCACGCCCCGCGCGCCCGGTTTCCTGATAGTAAGCCTCGATCGACTTCGGCAGCCCGGCATGCGCCACGAACCGCACGTCGGGCTTGTCGATCCCCATCCCGAACGCGACCGTCGCGCAGATCACCATGTCCTCGCTCGCGACGAAATCCGCCTGGTTCTTCGCGCGCACCTGCGGATCGAGCCCCGCATGATACGCCCGCGTCGGCCGCCCGCTCCGCCCCAGCGCCTCCGCCAGCTTCTCGGTAGCCGCACGCGTCTGCGCGTACACAATGCCCGGCCCCGGGATCTTCTCCAGGATATCCGCGATCTGCCGATTGACGTTGTCGCGCCCCGAAATCGCATAGCGGATGTTCGGCCGGTCGAACCCCGACACGATCAGCCCTTCCTGCGAGATCCCCAACTGCTCGAGGATATCGGCGCGCGTATGTGCGTCAGCCGTCGCGGTCAGCGCGAGCCGCGGCACATCCGGAAAGCTGTCGAGCAAAGGCCGCAGCAACCGGTAATCCGGCCGGAAATCATGCCCCCACTCGCTAACGCAATGCGCCTCGTCGATCGCGAACAGGCTGATCCGCGCTTGGCTCAGGAGGTTCCGAAAACTCTCGTTAGAAGCGCGTTCGGGCGCGACATACAGCAGGTCCAGATCGCCCGCCCGAAACCGCGCGATCGTCTCCTCGCGATTGGTATCTACGCTCGTCAAAGTCGCCGCCTTGATCCCGACCGCGGTGGCGGCCCGCAACTGGTCATGCATCAACGCGATCAGCGGCGACACGACCACGCACGTCCCCTCCAGCATCGTCGCCGGCAACTGGTAGCACAGCGACTTGCCCGCCCCGGTCGGCATGACGGCGAGCGTCCGCTGCCCCGCGAGCACCCGGTCGACCACATCGCGCTGCACGCCGCGGAAATCGGGAAAACCAAAGATGCGCTGGAGATCGGGAAGGGGGTCGAGTGCCATCGACCCGGACCTAGGGTTCGTTCCCCGCCGCCGCAATGCATGATCCGCGATCCTGCCCGATCCTGCCGCGTTCACGACTAGATCGAAATCGGAGCAGATTGTTTCGGTACCGTCATGGACCACCCGAACTTCCCTGCGCATCCTCCCCCGTTCAATCCGGGGGGACGCGCATGGAACTGAGTATCAGGCTGGCCGAGCTGCAAAAGCGCACGATCGAGCACCGCGAGGTGCTGCTGACCGAGGAAGCGGCGAAGACCGCGCTCGTCATGCCGTTCCTTCAGTCGCTCGGCTACGACGTCTTCAACCCGTCCGAAGTCGTCCCCGAATTCACCGCGGACGTCGGCACCAAGAAGGGCGAGAAGGTCGACTACGCGATCTGCGCGGGTGGCAAGGTGTCGATCCTGATCGAGTGCAAGCCGTCCTCGGTCCAGCTCAACGTCAATCATGCCGGGCAATTGTTCCGCTATTTCAGCGTCACCGACGCGCGGCTCGCGGTGCTGACCAACGGCGTCGTCTACCACTTCTACTCGGACATCGAGCGCCCGAACAAGATGGACGACAAGCCGTTCTTCACCTTCACGATGGACGCGATCAAGCCCGGCGACATCCGCACGCTCGAGAAGTTCACCAAGGCCGCGTTCGACATCGACAAGATCGTCCAGGAGGCGGGCAACCTCAAGACGCAGTCGCTGATCCGCCTCGAACTGGAGAAGGAGTTCGCCGAACCCTCCGACGAGTTCGTCCGGATGATGGCGCAGCGCGTCCACGGCGGGCGCCTGACGCCGGCGATCAAAGACGGGTTCGCCAAGCTGCTCGCGCCAGCGATCGCCGCGCTGATCCGCGGTTTCGTCAACGAACGCCTGTCGTCCGCACTGAAGGCGTCGAGTCCGGTCGAGGACCTGCCGCCGGGTGCGTCCGACGATCCCTCCGACGGTGACGGCATCGTCACCACGCAGGAGGAGATTTCCGGCTTCCACATCATCCAAGCGATCGCGTCGCGCCTGGTCGACCCGAAACGCGTGATCGTCCGCGATGCGAAGTCGTACTGCGCGATCCTGCTCGACGACAACAATCGGAAGACGGTCGCGCGGATGCACTTCAACGGCATCACGACCAAGTATCTCGGCATGTTCGCCGGCAAGGACGAGACGCGGCATCTGCTGTCGGATTTGACGCACATCTATCAATATTCGGACGCGATCGAGGCCCGGTTACGCGAACTGGATTCGGCGATCCCAGCGTAGCGGCCGCCCCGGGTCCCCGCTCTCTTCTGTTCCCCCGCGAAAGCGGGGGCCCAGGACCCAGCAGAGCCATTGCCCGTGATTCCTGGCGGCCCGCGTTCGCGAGGGAACAGAAGGGGCGGCGTACGATACGCTGCTCGTCTTTAACGCTTCACCCGGCATCCAAACCACCACCCCGGCGGAGGCCGGGGCCCAATTGGAAAGGCGGCAATGACGACGCGCTGTCATCCGTTAGCAACGTCCCCCAATTGGGCCCCGGCCTTCGCCGGGGTGGTGGTTTGGGTGGACTCACACTCTTCACTTCCGTGTTTCCCCGCGAAGGCGGGGACCCAGACTGGGCTCCCGCCTTCGCGGGAGAACAAGGAGGGGTAAGCTACCGGTGAAACGCGGCCGCCCCGGTATTTACGGGGGTATTTACGCGCCAAAGACCGCAAGTATCTGACGTTGCGAAGGGGCGTGGCGAGCATTCCTCACCGACTACCCCGACGCCCCTACTCCGCCGCCAACGCCCCATCGTCATCCCCCGCGCGCTCCTGCGCCTGCCGGTTCCACATCTCCGCATACACGCCGCCCTGCCGCAGCAGGTCCGCATGCGTCCCCTTCTCGACGATCCGCCCCGCTTCCAGCACGACGATCTGGTCCGCATGCACCACCGTGGAGAGCCGGTGCGCGATCACGATCGTCGTCCGCCCGCGCTCGATCGCCTCCAGCGTGTCGAGGATTTCCGCCTCGGTCCGACTATCCAGCGCCGACGTCGCCTCGTCCAGGATCAGGATCGGCGGGTTTTTCAACAGAGTCCGCGCGATCGCCACGCGCTGCTTCTCGCCGCCCGACAGCTTCAACCCGCGCTCGCCGACACGGGTCGCATAACCCAGAGGCTGGCGCTCGATGAACCCGGCGATCGCCGCGCCCCTCGCCGCCGCCTCGACCTCGGGCATCTCCGCCCCCTGGCGACCGTACGCGATATTGTACCCGATCGTGTCGTTGAACAGGACCGTATCCTGCGGCACGATTCCGATCGCCGCGCGCAACGATGCCTGCGCGACTTCGGAAATATCCTGCCCGTCGACGGTAATCCGCCCGCCCGTCAGATCGTAGAACCGGTACAGCAACCGCGCGAGCGTCGACTTCCCCGCGCCCGACGGCCCGACCACTGCCAGCGTCGATCCCGCCGGCACGTCCAGTTCCAGGTCACGCAGGATCGGCCGCCCGGCGTCATACCCGAACGACACGCCCTCGAACCGCACATGCCCCGCGCTCACCGCCAGCGCAGGCGCACCCGGCGCATCGACCACGGTCGCGGGCGTATCGATCAGGTCGAACATCGCCGCCATGTCGAGCGCGCCCTGCCGGATCGTGCGATACACCATCCCCAGCAGGTCAAGCGGCCGGAACAGCTGCGCCAGCAACGTCGACACGAACACCACGTCGCCCGCCGACGCCTCGCCGCGGCTCCACCGCCACACGACGAAGCCCATGCCGCCCGCCAGCATCACATTCGTGATCAGCGCCTGGCCGAGGTTCAGCCACGCGAGCGAATTCTCGCTCTTCACCGCCGCCTCGGAATAGGCCGTGATCGCGCTGTCGTAGCGCCGCGCCTCGCGTTCCTCCGCGCCGAAATACTTCACCGTCTCGAAGTTCAGCAGCGAATCCACCGCATGCGCGACCGCGCCGGTATCGAGGTCGTTCATCCGCGCGCGCAAGGCGTTGCGCCAGTCGGTCACCATCCGCGTGAAGAGGATGTAGCCGACCACCATCACGACGGTCGCGACGACCAGCGGCCAGCCGAACTTGGTCCAGAACAGCCCGAGCACCAGCACCAGTTCGAACACCGTCGGCGCGATGTTGAACAGCAGGAAATACAGCATCGTGTCGATGCTCTTGGTCCCGCGCTCGACCACCTTGGTGACCGCGCCCGTCCGCCGCGACAGGTGAAAATCGAGGCTCAGCGCATGCAGATGGCGAAACACCTGCGCCGCCAGCCGCCGCGACGCGTCCTGCCCGACGCGCTCGAACACCGCGTTGCGCAGATTGTCGAACAGCGTCGTCCCGAACCGCGACGCGGCGTACCCGATCACCAGCAACACGACGAGCGTCAGCGCGGTGCGATCGTTCCCGGCCATCGCGTCGACCGCGTATTTCAACGTGAACGCCGCACCGAAAACCTGGATCAGCTTCGACGCGATCACCAGCAGCATCGCGACGACGATCCGTACCTTCAGCTTGGGCTGCCCCGCCGGCCACAGGAACGGCAGGAAGCGGCGGAGCGTCGGCAGCAAGGGCTGGTCCGCGCGGGTGGAGGTGTAGCTGTCAGGGGGCATGGATCGATGCGATGTAGGTGCAGTCAAGCCCCGGCGAAAGCAGTTGGGGGAACAATCCTGCCGCTTCGTCGCTTTTATCGGTACGTCCTGCCGCAACGGCACGCTCGTAATTGGGCCCGCAACCGGAGAGTGAAATGGAACCGCTGTTCTACGTCATGGCGATCATGGGTTGCGGCGACGGCAATGTGAACTGCACCGAGGCGCGCGTGATCCCGGCGCGCTACGAGACGATGGCGCAGTGCCGCGCGGCGTTGCCCGACCAGCTTGCGCGAAACACCGATGTTCCCTACCCGATGATCGGCGCGAACTGCCGGGCGAGCGGCCAGTTGATGGCGAAGGCCGGCAAAGCCAAGTCGCAGGGCTAGCCCCTCCATTCTTCGTCATGCCGGGCTCGTTCCGGCATCCACCCGTCCCCGAACCCAATGCGTCGGGATGTGCGGAACCGTGGATCCCGGAACACGTCCGGGATGACGGGATGGTCGGGGTAAATAAGCGTCAAACCCTCGGCCGCGTCCACAATCGCGCATCTCTCGGCGTCCTCGGATACAGCGCCTCCCGCCGCGCCGCCTCCCGCGCCGCCGTCGCGATAAACCCCAATTTCTGGATCCCCGACGTGGTAACCCGGTGGTCCCACGCGTGCTCCCCCCGAGCCGCCACGGTCCGCCCGATCGCCCCATAAATCCCCGCCGCCGACAACACCGCCCAGGCCGAGCGGAACGACAGCGCCGGCGTCCCCTCCCGCGCACTCGCCTCGAACGCCGCAGCCCGATCCGCCATCCGCTGCGTCAACAGCGCGAGCCGAGACCGAAACGGCGGCTTCATGTGCTGCCCCGGCGGAAAGTCCATCTCGACCAGCCAGTCCTCGGGGAGGTAGCACCGTCCGACCCGGTCATCCTCCTCGACGTCGCGCGCGATATTGGCAAGCTGGAACGCCATCCCCAGGTCGCACGCACGATCGAGCGTGTCCTCGTCGTCGGGATCGACGCCCATCGCGATCGCCATCATGCACCCGACGACGCCCGCGACATGGTAGCAATATTTGTAGAGGTCGTTCTCCGACCGCGGCCGCCACTCGCGCGCATCGAGCGCGAACCCCTCGACCAGATCGCGCGCGAACCGCTTCGGCAATCGCGTCTCGGCAGCAAAAATCCGCAAGGCATCGAACGCCGGCTCGCCCACGACTTCACCCGCCAGCGCCTGCTCGGTCATCGCCGACAACTGCACTAGCCGGGCAGGGGCGTCGTCAACCACGGTCATCCCGTGCCCATGATCCTGCCCATCCGCGATATCGTCGCACCGCCGGCACCACGCATACAGCAGCCAGGCTCGCTCCCGCGTAGGCTTGTCGAACAAGAGGCTGGCGGCGGCAAAGCTCTTCGACCCGCGCGCGATCGACTCATGCGCGGTAGCCACAATCGCCTCGCGCGAGGGGACGGGGTGGGTCACGACCTACCCCCCAGCGCTACCACCATTGCAGGCACCACCCCGGCGAAGGCCGGGGCCCAGTTGGGGGACATCAATTGGCTGGCGCTGCGCGTCGTTACTGCAACCTTCCCAACTGGGCCCCGGCCTTCGCCGGGGTGGCGGCGAACATTGGGATGGCGGCAGGTGATGGAGTGAGCCGTCAACCTCACAAATCCGACGCGTTCATCCGCACGATCGGCTGCGTCGGAACATGGTCCGCCATCCGGTCGAGCAGCACGTCCAGCGTATCCGCCACGATCAGCAGATCACGGTGTTGCGGCCGCAAAAACCCAACCTCGCCCATCTTCTCCCAGAACGCGATCAGGTGGTCGTAATACCCAGCGGTATTCAGCAACCCCACCGGATCCGCATGATAGCCAAGCTGCGCCCAGCTCAGCGCCTCCCACAGTTCGTCCATCGTCCCCGTTCCGCCCGGAATCGTCACGAACCCGTCGGAGAGATCGGTGAACATCTGCTTGCGCTGATGCATGCCGCTGACGACGTGCAATTCGGTTAGCCCGCGATGCGCGACCTCGGCGTCGACCAGCGCCTGCGGGATAACCCCGATAACCTCGCCGCCGCCCTCAAGCGCCCCATCCGCGATCGCGCCCATCAGTCCGGTCCGCCCACCGCCATAAACGAGGCCGATCCCCCGCTCGGCAAACGCGCGTCCGAGCGCCCGAGCGCCCTCGATATAGGTGGGATCGGCCGGCGTAGCCGACCCGCAATACACAGCAAGTCTCTTCATCCCGCCTCGCTAGGGGAAGCGCGCACGGTGCTGCAAGGGAAGATTTTGTTCGCGCAGAGGCGCAGAGGCGCGGAGATGTAGCGCTTGTCGCGCAGCGACTGCCCAATCACCGTCGACGAACAGATAGTTGTGTCTGCCGACCGAAAAACCGGATGCAACAATCTCCGCGCCTCCGCGCCTCTGCGCGAACAAATTTCTTACTTCTCGCCCTCAAGCATCAACCGAGCAGTCGCCTTCGCACTCCCGACAACCCCAGGAATGCCAGCCCCCGGATGAGTCCCAGCCCCCACGAAGTACAAATTCGGAATATGCTCGTCGCGATTATGCACCCGGAAATACGCGCTCTGCGTCAGCACCGGCTCCAGCGAGAACGCGCTACCCAAATGCGCATTCAGGTCCTCCGCAAAGTCCTTCGGCGCGTACGAGAATTTCGTCACGATCCGCTCGTGAATATCGGGGATCAACCGCCGCCCGATCTCGTCGAGGATACGCTTCTCCAGGATCGGCGCGATCTCGTCCCAGTCGACCGGGAACTTCCCGAGATGCGGTACCGGCGCCAACGCATAAAACGCCGAATGCCCCTCCGGAGCCAGCGAAGGATCGGTCACGGTCGGATGATGTAGGTACAGCGAGAAATCTTCCGACAGCACGCCGTGATCGTAAATGTCCTCGAGCAGCCCCTTATAGCGCGGTCCGAACAGGATCATGTGGTGCGGGATGCCCGGCCACGTGCCCTTGATCCCGAAATGCACCACGAACAGCGACGGCGAATATTTCTTCCGCTCGAGCGACCCGGTCTTGCGCTTGGCACTGCGCGAGGTCGCCAGCAGGTCGCGATAGGTGTGCATGATGTCGCTGTTCGCGGCCACCGCATCCGCCTGACCCGACCAGCCGCTCGCCGTCGTCACGCCCGTCGCGCGATCCCCGAGCGTCTCGATCGACGTCACCGGATCGTCGAGCCGCAGCACGCCGCCCAGCCGCTCGAACTGCGTCACCAGCGCCGCCACCAGCCGGTTGGTCCCGCCGCGTGCGAACCACACCCCGCCGTCACGCTCCAGCTTGTGGATCAGCGCATAGATCGCGCTCGTCGTCATCGGGTTGCCGCCGACCAGCAGCGTGTGGAAGCTCAACGCCTCGCGCAATTTCTCCGACTTCACGAAGCTCGACACGATCGAATAGACCGAGCGCCACGCCTGGTATTTCGCCAGCGCCGGCGCCGCCTTGATCATCGACCCGAAGTCGAGGAACGCGACATGGCCGAGCTTCTCATAGCCCTCGTGAAAGACCCCGGCCGAATATTGCAGGAACTTCTCGTATCCCGCCCAGTCGCCGGGATGCAGCTTCTCGATCTCGGCGCGCATCTGCACGTCGTCGTTGGTATAGTCGAAATTCGTCCCGTCGGGCCAGTTCAGCCGGTAGAACGGCAGCACCGGATCGAGCGTCACGTCCTCGCTCATGTCGCGCCCGGTCAGCGCCCACAATTCGCGCAGGCAATCCGGATCGGTGATCACCGTCGGGCCGGCGTCGAAGGTGAAGCCGTCGCGTTCCCAGAAATACCCACGCCCGCCCGGCTTGTCGCGGCTTTCGACGATCGTCGTCTGCACGCCCGCGGATTGCAGCCGGATCGCGAGCGCCAGCCCGCCGAAACCTGCGCCGATGACTATTGCGGTCTTCATGATGACATACTGCCTGCGATGGCGCGGACGGCGCGCACGATGGGGACGGGGGGCTTGCCGGTCAGAACGCGCGCCTTGTCGGCAAGGGTCGAACGTCCGGCATAGAAACGGCCGATGAGCGATGGTGAGAGGCGGTAGAAGCGCTCGAGGATGCGGTAGCGTTCCTCTGGTTCCGCCGCGCGGAACAACATCGTGTCGAGCATCCGGTAGAAACCGCGCGACTGCCACGTCGCGCGCGCCATCGCATGCGTCGCGTCGTGGAGTTTCGCTCCTGAGAAATCATTGCGTCCCGCCAGCATCGACGCGGTCCGCACCGCGTCGGGCAGCGAATACCCGGTGGTCGGGTGGAACATCCCTGCGCGCATGCCAGCTTTGGCGACATGCGCGCCGCCCGAGCGCCAATAGGCCTCGAAATCGCCGCCCATCGCGACCGGCAGCACGCCAGACTCTTCGCGCACGACGTTGTCGACCGACCAGCCGCGCGCCGCGACATACGCGTCAATCCGATCGCCCAGCACCGGGATATCGAGATCGGGCGTGTCGCTATAATAGGTGTCCTCGACGAACATCCGGTCCGCGCTGAACGGCAGGCAATAGACGAAGCGATACCCGTCGATCTGCGGAATGGTCGCGTCCATCACCATTGGCTTTGGCGCCTCGTGCGGCGCGCTCAACGCGAGTTCGCGCCCGAGGAACTTCTGCCATGCGAGATCGAGCAGCGACAGGTCGCCGGGTCCGCGCGCGTCGATCACGCCGGTGGCTTCGATCCGGTCGCCATCCGCCAGCACCACCGCGGTTGCACTCGCCCCCAACACCTTCCGCTCGAGCATCAGCGCATGCGCAGGGAGCACCCGGCGGACCTCGCGGTCGAGCCGCTCGCTCTCGATCGAATAATAGGTCTCGTCGATCGTCCGCGCATGCGCTGGAAAGCGCACGTCGTAGCCCTGCCACGCATGCACCACGAGCGGGGCGACGATCCAGCGATCTCCTTGCGCCACGTCGCTGCCGAAGAACGACCACAGGTGGTTGCCGCCAACGACCTGCGCGGAGTCGATCAGACGTACGTCTAGCGCAGGATGCTTGGCCTTGAGCGCCAGCGCGATCATCCCGCCGGCCAAACCCGCGCCAACGATCGCGACGTCGCAGGAGATCGTCGATGCCATGCCTCCGACTAGCGCAAAGCGAGAGCCTCGAAAACAACCTTTGCAAACCAATCACCGCCGAAAACAACCTGCATCGTCGGGAGGGCGGGTGAGGGGGCTGACATATGATCCTCCCCCGGCGGGGGAGGATCGAAGGATTACGGCGCCTTTGCCGTGAGAAAGGCGAGGGCAGCGGGTGTTCCCCTCAACCCACCAATGCCGCTAGCCTGCCTCCATGCGCACACTCATATCCGCCCCGACACTCACCACCACCCGCCTGACCCTGACCGGCCACGCCGCCACCGACCTCGAAGACTGCGCGGCGATGTGGGCCGATCCGCGCGTCTTCGCGATGATCGGCGGCCAGCCACGATCGCGCGAAGACGTCTGGATTCGTCTCCTGCGCGCGATCGGCCAATGGACGCTGTTTGGGTATGGCAGCTGGGTCGCGCGCGACGCCGCCGGCCGCCTGATCGGCGAACTCGGCCTGATGGAAGCGCGACGGGCGATTGAACCCCCAATCGACGCGGCTCCCGAAGTCGGCTGGACCCTCACCGGCGCCGCGCAAGGTCAGGGCTACGCCGCCGAAGCGCTCGCCGCGATCCTCGCCTGGACCGACGCGCGTATCCCCGCGACGACCTGCATCATCGACCCCGCCAACGCTCCCTCGATCCGTCTCGCCGAACGGCTAGGCTATCGCCTGCGCACGCAAGGCACGTACCGCGATGCGCCGATCCTGATCTTCGACCGCACCGCGCGCCGAGAGGATCCCGCGATCAGCGCTGCGCAGTAACGACCGGTTTCTGCACCGAGGCGATCGGCATCGGATCGCCCGCGCGATCGTAGAACGCCATCAACACCAGCCCCAAGGCCAGGATGCCGCCCGAGATCACGTAGATCAGCCCCTTCTTGTTGTTGCCCGTATCCAGGTCGGTATCCCCGCGCGCGGCGCTGTGGTTTGCCATGCATCACTCTCCGAATAGGCAGGTCATCCTGCTCTGACACGAAGGCTATCACGAATCCGCGCACTGCATAGAGCCTATTGCAACGGCTAGGGGGCCGCCGGGACAATACCAAGCCTCGGCACCCGCGGAAGGCAGGGTATGTCGAGATGCAGGCGGCCCCAAAAGAACTTGCCCGGACGAACCAGGCCAGCATATCCTCTACGTATCCCGGTTGCGGATCTCGGTCCCAGACGCGCCTCGCCGTCACCACCCCTGTCATGGATTGACGGCATACCTGCCCCCAATCGCCAAATGCGTCCGAAGAGTCGATGTGCGCCTCGAGACTATGTAAACTGACCGAAATCGACGTTTATAAGTATGGAGGGCGGGTAGCAATGCCTCTGGCCGTTACCGCCTATGACACCCGCTCGGAATTTGCCGCATACAGATCGGTCATAACCGACGTATGCCGCAACGCATTTCGAACGGGTGCCACGACATCGCGGGCTTAGTTGGCCGTGACCGTAAAGAACGGATCATAGGAATAGGTCTTGCCCGACATCGAAATGTTCAGGCTGTACTGGTATTTTGCAGATGCCGTCCCCTCATTGATGACGCATGTCCAGTAATCGACGCCCGCAGGTGTTTTCTGCTGTTCGAGATTCTGGAAGATTCCGTCGATGACGCACTGTCCGGTGAACCCGGTGATCGCGATATTGTCGCTCGGATTGATCGGGTAAATCGTCCAGACGGGTACGTCGCCCGCGTCGCACGGCGTGTTCAATTCGTTCCCTGCTTCGGCCGTACCTTCATACCCGGTCGTATCGATCATATATAACCCCTGGGTTATAGTCGTTCCGCTCGCAGTGGACTGTGCAGTTTCGACGTCGACGGCAATCATGATGTTGATCGTGGACATGCTTCATCTCCTAAGCTTCTTGTTAGAAGATAATAGATCAGCATCAATTACGACTCTAATCAAATGTGCGGTCAATGTTCAATTCGGATTATGTTGTTAGATATCTACGTAATTTGAGAAAATAACTACTGAATAAATGTAAATCTATTTAAACAGTTCATAATTAATGAACGCATCAATTTTATTAACATGTACTTCGGCACCAGAATAAGTCTTTTGATCACCAGGCTTTAACCGGCGCTACGCTGGCTGGTGCTAGCAGGGTATGCGGATGGCGCGCTTCGGAACACTATTGTTCCATCGCCGATACGCTATGACGGCCCCCTGAAAACCGATCGGTATCGGTTCGATTCGGTGGCTCGGTCCGTTCCGGCAATATCGACTCCGATCGATGGGCCCCAGCCGGTTATGCCATTACCCAAAACCCCGAATTCCCGTATAAGCCCCTCATGAGGCTCGCCATCGTCCTCTCCGCGATCGCGATGACCGCGATCGTCGGCATCCGGTATCTCATCGTCTCCGGCGCGTTCGCCGCCGCGACGCGCGCGCGTCATCCCGGGCTCTATCGCGGGCTCGACGCGCAGATGCGGCGCGAGATCTGGTGGAGCATCGCCTCGGCGGCGATCTACGGCGGGCCCGCAGGGATCGTCGCCTGGGGCTGGCAGAATCGCGGCTGGACGCAGAGTTACCCCGACGTCCACGCCTACCCGCTCTGGTATCTGCCGGTCTCCGTGCTTGCCTTCCTGTTCGCGCACGACACCTGGTTCTACTGGACGCATCGCTGGATGCATCGGCCGAAGCCCTTCAAGCTCGCGCACGCGGTGCATCACGCCAGCCGCCCGCCGACCGCGTGGGCGGCGATGGCGTTTCACCCGATCGAGGCGATCACCGGTGCTGTGATAATTCCGCTACTGGTGTTCCCAATTCCGATCAATGTCGGCGCACTGGGTCTGGTACTGACGATCATGACCGTTATGGGGGTAACCAATCACATGGGGTGGGAGGTTTTCCCCCGGTTCATGTGGCGGGGCGCACTGGGCGGCTGGCTGATCACGGCGAGCCATCATCAGCGCCATCACGAACAATACGGGTGCAACTATGGCCTCTATTTCCGCTTTTGGGATCGGCTCTGCGGCACCGACAAGGGACTCGGCGACTTCACCAAGGCGCACGCGAAGGCTGCCGCTCGTAGTAGCGGGCACGTTGGCATGGCTGACGCTGGCAGCGGCGGCTCCCATCACGCGGCTTGACGTCGAGATCGACAATCTCCGCTCGGCAAAGGGCATGATCCGGATCTGCCTCACCGCCGACCCGGACAACTTTCCCGCCTGCGTCGACGATGCCAATGCACTGACCCGGTCGATCCCGGCGAGCGTCCACACCACCAGCTTTCCGGGCCTGCCGCAGCGTGGCTATGCGCTCGCGGTCATTCACGACGAGAACAGCAACGCGAAGCTCGATACGATCGCGGGGATCCCGCGCGAAGGCTATGGATTCTCGCGCAATGCCGCGGTCCGGTTCGGGCCGCCGCGCTTTTCGGCGGCCCGGTTCATGGTCGCCGGTGATGCCGAAATGCAACAGGTGAAAATGCGTTACATCTTCTGACCGATCGTAACGGACCGAAAACGAAGACGCTGCGTTTTGCGCTGGAACCTTTTTGTCCGGAGCATTTCCTTGCGCGCATTCTCTCTCTTCACGTCTGCCGCAATCGCGGTGCTTGGCATCGCCACGCCCGCCTTCGCCCAGACCGACCCGAACCCGTCGCCGACGATCACCGATCCCAAGGACAATAACCGCGTCACGGTCGCGCTCGGCGTGGTGTCGATGCCCGATTACGAAGGTGCGGACAGCAATTCCTTCACCCCCGCCGGCGCCTTCGTCGGCACGGTGCGCGGGCATGACTTCTTCCTCCGCGGCACGCAGCTCTATTTCAACCTGATCCCGAACACGGGTGAGGTCGGCACCAATTTCGAGCTGGGCGTGATCGGCGGCGTCCGTCGCGATCGCACCGGCGATATCGACAACCGTCAGGTCCGCGCGCTCGGCAAGATCGATACCGCCTATGAACTGGGCGGCTATGTCGGCGTCGCCCGGACCGGCGTCATCACCAGCGACTATGATACGCTCACCGCGCGCGTCGCCTATGTTCATGACGTCTCGGGCACCTATGACAGTTACGTCATCACGCCGCAGGTGAATTACACCACACCGCTGTCGGTTCGTACGCTCGTCTCGCTCGGCGTCGCCGCGGATTACGCCGGCAAGGGCTTCGGCCGGACCTATGCGGCGGTGACGCCGATCGGTACGCTCGCCAGCGGCCTGCGGACTTATGACGTCAACGACAGTGGCTTCCGCCGCGTCAACGCATCGCTGTTCGTGGTGCAGAGCCTGTCGGGCGATCTCCGCCACGGTTTCGGCGTCGGTGCCGGCGTGCTCTACGGCCGCATGGTCGGCAAGTACAAGGATACCCCGATCGTCGCCGACGTGGGCAGCGCGGACCAGTGGCTCTACGCGCTGGGGCTGACCTACACCTTCTGATCTGAGGCTGGCCGATCCGAGGCCGGCCCAAATGATACTGGGCAAACTTCGAGACCCATCGATCCTCCCCCTGGCGGGGGAGGATCGATGGGTCTCGAACGTCCACATTCCAGCACATCGTGTCCGAGCGGCTTCCGGAAGCGCCAACCCCAAGCGTCACTCCGCCACGCTGACCAACCAAGCGTGCGAACTGCCCAGCCGGAGCTTCCGAAGCTCCCGCAACCCACCCCCCCCCGAGCGACTCGCAAGATCACCCCGCCGCCGCTCCACCACGTCTGAAATTTATTTCACAACATTGCCGTTAAGGCTGCGTCCATTTCCCGCTTGCGTCCGTTCCTCAAGCTGGACGGCATCATTATGCCCGCAATAGAGCGCGTTACGAGTTGGGCCTTGGCGACAAGGGTGTTACTCTCATCGGTCCGGATTGTTCGATTGTTTCAATAACTCCGACGTCTGCAACTACAAGGGGAGGACCCTGATATGACCGAGAGCGTGCACCTAATCGAAGCCCTCGATGCGCGAGTTGAACGGCGCAGCGAGCGGCGTGAATTCTTCAAGACTGCGCTTGGCGCCGCTGCGGTCACCGCGGCTGGTGCGACCGCATTGTCCTTTTCCAGCTCGGCGGCGGCACAGACCATCACCGACGCGGACGTCCTGAATTTCGCGCTCAACCTCGAATATCTCGAGGCGCAATTCTATTCCTACGCCGCCTATGGCACCGGCCTCGACAACAGCCTGCTCTCGGGCATCGGCACGCAAGGTGCCGTCCGCGGCGGTCGCCAGGTCAACTTCACCGATCCGATCGTGCGCCAGTACGCGCGTGAGATCGCCCAGGACGAGATCGCCCACGTCAAGTTCCTCCGCACCGCACTCGGCACCACCGCCGCCGTCGCGCAGCCGGTGATCGACGTCAGCGTCTCGCCGACCAGCGCCTTCTCGGTCGCGGCCCAGGCCGCTGGTCTCGTCCCCGCCGGCACCGCGTTCGATCCCTATGCGTCGGACGAGGCATTCCTGCTCGGCGCGTTCATCTTCGAAGACGTCGGCGTGACCGCATACAAGGGCGCCGCCCCGCTGCTCACCAGCAAGGCGTATCTCGAGGCGGCTGCCGGCCTGCTCGCGGTCGAGGCGTATCACGCCGCGATCGTCCGCACGACGCTGTACGGCAAGGGCATCGCGACGCCGTCGCTGCGCACGTCCGCAGATGCCATTTCGAAGGCGCGCGACAGCCTCGACGGCGGTGGTGCGAACACGACGATCTTCGGCACCAACGATATCGACCAGGGCATCTCGTCGTACAGCGCGACGCCGATCAACCTCGCCACCGCGCAGGCGGCGGTGACCGTGTCGAACATCGTCCCGCTCGACAGCAACGGCGTCGCCTACAGCCGTTCGGCGAGCCAGGTGCTCAACATCGTCTATCTCACCAGCGGTGCGGCGTCGGCAGGCGGGTTCTACCCGAACGGCATGAACGGCAACATCAAGACGAGCACCGCGGCAGCCTGATCTTCTCAGCCTCGCCCAAGCTCATCTTCGCTATTCAGGGGATTAACCCAATGACCGATCTCTCTACCAAGCTCGAAATATTCGACGCGATCGCCAGCCGTCGCAACGAACGCCGCAGTTTCCTCCGCTTCGCCGGCGGTTCGGCGCTCGCCATCGGTGGCGCCACGCTCCTGTCGGCATGCGGCAGCGACGATTCCGATCTCGCACCGACCCCGACTCCGGGACCGGCGCCGGTCGCCGCGCTCAACGACGCCGACGTGCTCAACGTCGCCCTGAACCTCGAATATCTCGAAGCGCAGTTCTACGCGTTCGCGGCATTCGGCGTCGGCCTGAACGCCAGCCTGCTGACCGGCATCGGGACGCAGGGTGCGGTCACCGGTGGCGCACAGGTGCCGTTCCAGGATGCCGTGGTGCGTGAATATGCGCGCGAAATCGCGATCGACGAAGTCGCGCACGTCGCCTTCCTGCGCTCCGCTCTCGGCACTGCCGCTGTCGCCCAGCCGGCTATCGACATCTCGGTCGGCACGGCCGCCGCGCCGGGCGCGTTCACGGCGGCCGCTCGCGCGGCTGGCGTCATCGGCGCGACGGGCGTGTTTAACCCCTATGCCGACGACAACAGCTTCCTGCTCGGTGCGTACATCTTCGAGGACGTCGGCGTGTCGGCCTACAAGGGCGCAGCACCGCTGATCGCCAACAAGACCTATCTCGAGGCGGCCGCCGGCATCCTCGCGGCAGAGGCGTATCACGCAGGGCTGATCCGCACGATCCTGTACCGCAAAGGTCTGCAGACGCCGAACCCGATTCCGTCGCTCATCACCGCCGCAAACCAGATCAGTGACGCCCGCGACAGCCTCGACGGCACCGTCACGAACACGACGACGGGCGTGATCGGCGACGACGATCAGGGCATCACCGGGTCGGATCCGACGATCTCAAACATCGTGCCGACTGACGCAAACGGCCTGGCCTACAGCCGCTCGGTCGCTCAGGTGCACAACATCGTCTACTTGACGCCCACTGCGAAGATCGGTGGCGGCTTCTTCCCCAACGGGACCAACAACCGCCTCGATTCGCTGCGCACGAGCGGCGCCAACGCGTGATCGTCGTCACGAACTGAAACAGGAAAATCCGGGTCGCGGCGCTCATCAAGAGCGTCGCGGCCCCTCGTTTGGGGAACGACCATGACCAACTTCACGAAGCTCACCATGCTCGCCGGCCTCGCCGCCGCGGGCATTTTTGCCGTTCCGGCCGCCGCGCAGGACATGACCACCGACCGCGACAGCAAGCCGTTCTCGGGCGTCTATATCGGCGCCGCCGGCGGCTATGACGTCCAGGGCAACGACATCGGCTCGTCGATCCTGTTCGATCGCAACAACGACGGCAATTTCAGCGACAGCGTCAACACCATCACCGGCGCCAATGCCTTCTCGCCGGGCTTCTGCAACGGCTCGGCCCGCACCGCGGTGCCCGCCTATGGTTGCCGCAACGACGACGACGGCTGGTCGTATTACGGCCGTGCAGGCTTCGACGTACAGCGCGGCGCGTTCGTGGTCGGCATCGTCGGCGAATTCGGCAAGTCCGAGATCACCGACAGCGTCGCCGCCTTTTCGACCACGCCCGCCAGCTACACGATGGCGCGCAAGCTGAAGTGGGAAGGTTCGGCGCGCCTCCGCGCCGGTCTCGCCGCCCGCAACACGCTGTTCTACGCCACCGGCGGCGCCGGCTATGCCAAGATCGACAACCTGTTCTTCACCACCAACACCGCCAACGCGTTCGCAGCCACCGGCTCGGACAAGCGCTGGGGTTATGTCGGCGGCGGCGGCATCGAGCAGAAGCTGACCAAGAACATCTCGATCGGCATGGAATACACCTACCACCAGTACAAGGACGACGACGCCCGCGTCCTCGTCACCGCTGGCAGCGCGATCACCGGCAGCCCGGTCCTGCTCGCGAACAACCCGTTCGTGCTCGCCCCCAACACCGCGGGCACCACCTTCCGCCGCAGCGACGAGAATTTCCGCTGGCACTCGCTGCGCGGGACGGTGAGCTTCCGGTTCTAAGGCGCAGGGCGGCTTGCGCCGACCCGGCGCAAGACTCGCCCAAGCCCGGCCAGCGCAGCAAATCACGCCACAAGGCGTAGCTTAGCTACGACTGACGGCGCGCGGAGTAATAGAAAAGGCCGTTGCCCCAAACAGGGCATCGGCCTTCTCTCGTTTCAGCGAACGGGCGCTCAAGATCATAAACCCAACACCCACAGTGCCACCACCCCGGCGAAGGCCGGGGCCCAATTGGAAAGGTGGATATAACGAAGAACTGCCCCTCGTTATCGCCGTCCCCCAATTGGGCCCCGGCCTTCGCCGGGGTGGAGCCTTACCGATCGCGCCAAAACCACTGAATCCCCCGCACACCCCAAGCCACCAATTTCCCCATTGCACCCCACCCCCAGCCGCCTATGCTCGCCTCACCCCGGGGGAGCGCTTATCCGCGCTTGAGAGGAAGGCAGGAGCCTTCGACCCGCTGAACCTGATCCGGTTGATACCGGCGGAGGGAGGGAGCGGTCGCCACAGAACCGCAATCCTTGCTCCGATACCCTTAGGAGCAAGCGCATGGCTGATTACGAAGCAGGCACCCCGACAGCAGACATTGGCGTAACCACCGGCCCGATCCGAGGCTCGCGGAAAATCCACGTCGCGGTCCCCTCCAGCCCCGACGTCCGCGTCGCGATGCGTGAGATCGTCCTCGACCCGAGCTGCAGCGAACCGCCCTTGCGCGTCTACGACACCAGCGGCCCCTACACCGACCCGCGCGCGACGATCGACATCAACGCCGGCCTCCCCCAACTCCGCCGCCAGTGGATCGAAGCGCGTGGCGACGTCGAGAGCTACGACGCGCGTGAAATCCGCCCCGAGGACAACGGGCAATTGGGCCCGGACCGCTCCGGCGGCGTCCCGCAATTCCCCGGCAGCATCAAGCGACCCTTGCGTGCGATGGCAGGCCAGAACGTCAGCCAGATGCACTATGCGCGACGTGGGATCATCACCGCCGAAATGGAATACGTCGCCACCCGCGAGAACCTCGGCCGCGCGATGCTCAAGGAGTACAAGCGAGACGGCGAAAGCTTCGGCGCACAAATCCCAGACTTCGTAACCCCAGAATTCGTCCGCGACGAGATCGCCCGCGGCCGCGCGATCATCCCCAACAACATCAACCACCCTGAATCCGAACCGATGGCGATCGGCCGCAACTTCCTCGTCAAGATCAACGCCAACATCGGCAACAGCGCGGTCGCCAGCAACGTCGCCGCCGAAGTCGACAAGCTCGTCTGGTCGATCCGCTGGGGCGCGGACACGGTGATGGACCTCAGCACCGGCCGCAACATCCACGACACCCGCGAATGGATCCTCCGCAACTCGCCGGTCCCGATCGGCACCGTGCCCATCTACCAGGCGCTCGAAAAGGTCGGCGGCGTCGCCGAAGACCTCACCTGGGAGATCTTCCGCGACACGCTGATCGAGCAGGCCGAGCAGGGCGTCGATTACTTCACGATCCATGCCGGCGTCCGCCTCGCGTACATCCCGATGACCGCGAAACGCGTCACCGGCATCGTCTCGCGCGGCGGCTCGATCATGGCGAAATGGTGCCTCAGCCACCACAAGGAGAGCTTCCTCTACGAGCGCTTCGACGAGATCACCGAGATCATGAAGGCGTACGACATCGCCTACAGCCTCGGCGACGGCCTGCGCCCCGGCAGCATCGCCGACGCCAACGACGAAGCGCAGTTCAGCGAACTCTACACGCTGGGCGAACTCACCCACCGCGCGTGGAAGAGCGACGTCCAGGTCATGATCGAAGGCCCCGGCCACGTCCCGATGCACAAGATCAAGGAGAACATGGACAAGCAACTCGAAGTTTGCGGCGAAGCCCCCTTCTACACGCTGGGGCCGCTCACCACGGACATAGCCCCCGGCTACGATCACATCACGAGCGGCATCGGCGCCGCGATGATCGGCTGGTACGGCACCGCGATGCTTTGCTACGTCACGCCGAAGGAGCATCTGGGCTTGCCGGATCGCGACGACGTGAAGGTCGGTGTGGTCACGTACAAGCTGGCCGCGCATGCCGCGGATCTGGCGAAGGGGCATCCGGCGGCGCAGATGCGCGACGATGCGCTATCGCGTGCGCGCTTCGAGTTTCGCTGGCGCGATCAGTTCAACCTGTCGCTCGATCCAGACACGGCGGAATCCTATCACGACCAGACGTTGCCGGCAGAAGGCGCCAAGACCGCCCATTTCTGCTCGATGTGCGGGCCGAAATTCTGCTCGATGAAGATCACGCAGGAGGTGCGGGACTTTGCCGCCAAGCAGAACGCGCCAGCGGATACGTTTCTAGCGGCGGACGTCGATGCTGGGGATGCCGAGCGGGCGATCTTCGCGACGGGCAGCCACGCCGACGCGGAAAAGGGCATGGCTGACATGAGCGAGAAATTCCGCGCGAAAGGCAGCGAGATCTATCTGCCGGCGGAGTGATTGCGGTGATGTGCGATCCTCCCCCTGGCGGGGGAGGATCAGTCTTAGCGATCAAGTCAGGCTGGCGCGGCCGCCGGCGTGGCGGTCGAGGCGGCCGGCGAGTTCGAGCTCCAATAGCACCGTGTGGACGACGGCGGGGCTCCGGCGCGACTGGCGGATGAGTTCGTCGATCGCGACGGGGACGGGGCCGAGCAGGTCAGTGATCCGGCGCCGGTCGGTGTCGGTGGCGTCTTCGGCGGGGGAGCTTGCATAGGCGTCGATCGGCGAGCGGACCGAGCGCGGGTCGAACGGGCGGATCTGCTCGAGGATATCGGCGGCCGATTGCACCAGCGTGGCGCCTTCGCGAATGAGCAGGTTGCAGCCCTGCGCGCGGGGATCGAGCGGGCTGCCGGGGACGGCCATGACCTCGCGGCCGGACTCGTTGGCGAGCCGCGCGGTGATCAGCGAGCCGGATTTGGGGACCGCCTCGACCACTACGGTGCCGATCGCGAGACCGGCGATGATGCGGTTGCGCGAGGGGAAGTTGCGTGCCTTGGGCTCGGTGCCGGGGGGCTGTTCGGCGAGCAGCAGGCCGTCGGTGGCGATGCGCTCCTGCAGGCCGGTGTTGTCGGGCGGGTAGGCGATGTCGATGCCGCTGGCGATGACGCCGATCGTCGCGCCGCTGCTGCCGGCGCCGAGTGCGCCGATATGCGCGGCGGTGTCGATGCCGCGGGCGAGGCCGGAGACGATCGTCGTGCCCTCCTCGGCGAGTTGCAGTGCCAATTGTCTCGCGAAGCGGCAGGCGGCGGCGGACGCGTTGCGGGCGCCGACCATGGCTATGCAGGGGCGGGTGGCGTGGGTGAGGTCACCGCGGAAGATCAGCGCTGGGGGCGCGGTTTCGATTTCTGCGAGCAGGCGGGGATAGTCGGGGTCGTCGAGGAAGAGATAGCGCGCGCCGAGCTTGGCGGTGGCGGCGATTTCGCGTTCGGCCAGCGGCGCTTCGGCAATACGCGGGCTGCGACCGCCGCCGCGTTGGGCGAGCATCGGGAGCGCTTCGATCGCGGCGTCCGCGCTGCCGAAGCGGGCGATGAGCTGGCGATAAGTGACCGGTCCGATCCCGGTCGTGCGGATAAGCCGAAGTCTTGAGACCGTCGGGTCAGCCACTCGTTTTCCGGCTGGAGCCGATCCGCGGCTCGGTGCCGGAGAACAGGCGCTCGACGTTCTCGCGGTGCTTCCATAGGACGATCAGGGCGAGCGCGAGAAGGAGAAGAACCAGGTCGAATCGACCAAACAGCGCGGCCGCGAACGGTGCGCTCAGTGCCGCGGCCATGCCGGCGACCGAGGAGATGCGCAGGCCCGCGAGCAGGCCCAGCCAGACGACGGCGTAAACGAGCCCGAGTGGCCAGTAGAGCGCGACGACGATTCCCATCAACGTGGCGACTCCCTTGCCGCCCTTGAACTTCAGCCAGATGGGGTAGCAATGGCCGATGAACGCACCGGCGGCCGCGAGCAGTGCGTTGCCGGGAAGCAGGTGTGCGACCAGCAGCACGGCGACTGCGCCCTTGGCCATGTCGAGCAGCAGCGTGGCGGCGGCGAGGCCCTTCCGCCCGGTGCGCAATACGTTGGTGGCGCCGATGTTGCCCGAGCCGATCGTCCGCAGATCGCCTGCACCGCCGGCGCGCGTGAGGATGACGCCGAACGGGATCGAGCCGAGCAGGTAGCTGAGCACGAGCGATAGCGTGGGCGCGACCCAGAGAATTTCCGTCTGCAAGTATGTCCCCCGTTCCGAGGGCGCTTATAAACGACGCGGGGCTGACGGCAAATGGCGTCGAGCGGGTGCCGACCTCACAGCACCCTCCGTCATCCTGACGAAAGTCAGGACCCAGAGCCACGGAGGACAACCCTTGTAACCCTGGGTCCTGACTTTCGTCAGGATGGCGGGGGGAAGGCTCTGGTTTGCCTAAGGCGTTCCGTCCTAAGGCGCATGGATGGACACGCGCCCCATCCTGTTCTTCGATTCCGGTGTCGGCGGGTTGTCGATCGTCGGGCCCGCGCGCGGGGCGCTCCCCGATGCGCCGTTCGTCTACGCCGCCGACTCGGCCGGGTTTCCCTACGGCACGAAGAGCGAGGCGGAGATCGCCGCCCGCGTGCCGGTGTTGCTGGGGCGGTTGGCGGAGCGGTATCGGCCGCGGTTGATCGTGATCGCGTGCAACACCGCCTCGACGATCGCGCTGCCGGTAGTGCGCGCGGCGCTCGACCTGCCGGTGGTCGGGACGGTACCGGCGATCAAGCCCGCTGCCGCGCTGTCGGTTACGCGGACGATCGGCGTGCTGGGGACCGAGGCGACCGTGAGGCAGGCGTATGTCGATGATCTGGCTGCGAGGTTTGCGGGCGATTGCACGGTGCTCCGCTACGGGTCGGCGGCTTTGGTCGAGATGGCGGAGGCCAAGTTGCACGGGCGAGCGGTGGCGCCTGAGCGCTATGCGGCGGTGCTCGATGGGCTGTTCTCGCAACCCGGCGGGGAGCGAATCGACGTGATCGTCAACGCCTGCACGCATTTCCCGCTGGTCGAGGCGGAGCTGGCCATGGCGGCACCTGGCGTGCGGTTCGTCGACGGTGGTCCCGGGATCGCGCGGCGGATCGTTCATCTGATGCAGGGCGAATCATGGTCGGGCGCGGGCGAGGGCATCGCCGTCTTTACCCGGTTGGGTGACGAGGAGCGGGCGCTCGGACCTGCCCTAGCGGGGCGAGGATTTGCGCGGATCGAGCAGCTTTAAGCGTTAACCTGGGACAATGTGGCACCTTGCTTCGCGGGCGCATCGTGGCAATGTGCACCCCGGATGAGGAAAGCGATCACCGTAAGAGCGGTATTGCGCTGGAAACGAGTGAAAGCGAGGCGTAGTGCCCAAGCCTATGATTACCAACGGCATCACGGCAACGGATTCCATCTCGGGTCCGCGAGTCGATTATTCGCGCGTGTTCACGCAGGCGATCGACCGGTTGCATGCCGAAGGGCGCTACCGCGTGTTCATCGACATCCTCCGCAACAAGGGCGCGTTCCCCAACGCGCGCTGTTTCGCCGGGCATAACGGTCCCAAGCCGATTACGGTGTGGTGCTCGAACGATTATCTCGCGATGGGCCAGCACCCCAAGGTGATCGCGGCGATGGAAGAGGCACTGCACGACGTCGGCGCGGGCTCGGGCGGCACGCGCAACATCGGCGGCAACACGCATTACCATGTCGACCTGGAGGGCGAACTCGCCGACCTGCACGGCAAGGAAGCGGCTCTGCTGTTCACGAGCGGGTATGTCTCGAACGAGGCAACGCTGGCGACGCTTGCGAAGGTTCTGCCGGGCTGCATCATCTTTTCCGACGAGTTGAACCACGCGTCGATGATCGCGGGCATCCGTAATTCGGGCTGCGAGAAGCGGGTGTTTCGTCATAACGACCTCGCTCACCTTGAAGAGTTGCTCGCGGCCGAAGATCCTGCGGCGCCGAAGCTGATCGCGTTCGAGAGCGTGTATTCGATGGAGGGTGACATCGCGCCGATCTCCGCGGTGTGCGATCTCGCCGACCGGTACAACGCGCTGACCTATTGCGACGAAGTCCACGCGGTCGGGATGTACGGCGCGCGCGGCGGCGGCATCTCGGAGCGGGACGAGGTCGCGCACCGGATCACGATCCTCGAGGGGACGCTGGGCAAGGCGTTCGGCGTGATGGGGGGCTACATTGCCGCCGACCGCACGATCGTCGATGTGATCCGGTCCTATGCGCCTGGGTTCATCTTCACGACGTCGCTGTCGCCGGTGCTCGTGGCCGGCGTGCTGGCCAGCGTACGGCATTTGAAGGCTTCGAGCGTCGAGCGCGAGGGGCAGCAGGCCTCCGCGGCGATGCTCAAGGGGATGCTGAAGGACGCCGGGTTGCCGGTGATGATCGGCGATACGCATATCGTGCCGCTGATGGTCGGGGATCCGGTCAAGGCGAAGAAGATCAGCGACGTGCTGCTCGCCGAATACGGCGTGTACGTGCAGCCGATCAACTATCCGACCGTGCCGCGCGGTACCGAGCGGCTGCGGTTCACGCCGGGGCCTGCGCATACCGAGGCGATGATGCGCGAACTGACCGACGCGCTGGTGGAGATCTGGAGCCGCTTGGACTTGCGCAAGGCGGCTTGAGGTCAGTCGACGACGATGTCGAGATTGAGTTCGGGGATCGCGATAGGGTGGCCGAACGGGATCAGCCGTTTGTCCTCGTAATCACCAGCGCGGGGCTTGGCCATCACGTGCGTCCGGCGCGCGTTGATATCGACCACCCAATAATGCGGCACGAACGCCTCGGCATAATCGCTCCGCTTGGCGCCGAGATCGAGCGCGAGGCTCGTATCGGCGATCTCGACAGCGAGAAACAACGCAACGCGGTCGAATAATGTCGCGCATAGATCCGGGTCGCGAAGCACCGCCACATCCGGTTCGCGCAGCGTATCGGCGGTCAGGCGGACGGTCGGTTCCTGTCCGACGATCCATTCGGTGCCGAGCGCGGCGAAGGCGGACTGCAAGCGCAGGAAAGCGATCCGCTGCGCGTTCCAGTGCGGTACGTTTGCCGGCGACATCCGCATAATCTCCCCGTTGACCAGTTCGACCTTGCCCAGCCAGTCGGCTATCGGCGGATGACGGACGAGTTCCATGAACTCGGCGGTGGTAAAACGCGCGGGTCCGGAGGCCAATTGAGTGATGTGTTCGGCAACGCTCATGGCGTTAGTATAGCATTTCCCCGCAGCCGAGTCACAGTATAGCCGCCAGTAACGTCAGGACGCCAAGGCCTAGCGACAGGGGTATGCGCAAGGCCATCCAGCCCGATGGGGCGATGCCGGCGCGAACCAGCGCGCGGTCGACGAGCAGCGCGGCAATCAGGCTGATGCCAAGCACGACCAGCGAGGGGCCCGGCCAGCGCAGGCCGACCATCCAGGGCCAGGCGGTGGCCAGTGCGATCAGCGATGGCGCGACGCTCGCGAACCAGAGCCAGCGCGGTGGCGAGTCGGTGCGTGCGGCCAGACCCCACCAGAGACCGCCGAGGAAGCTCAGGATGATCGCGGCGTAAGCGTAGGCGATCGCCAGCGCGGAGAACCGGCTTTGCGGATCGCCGCTCAACAGCAGCGCGACCGCCGCGAGTTGCGGGAGGAGGCCGCTCAGCCCGAGCACGCGCGCGATCGGCGGGATGCCGCCGGGCGCGGCGGGTCGCTCGCGCATCAGACGCGCGCGACAACGCCGGTGGCGACGACCGGGCCGGTCGGCAGGCCGGTCGGCGAGCCGCCGAGCGGTTCGACCGAGATCGCGAGCGTTGCGCCGGGGGTTATGCGACCGCGATCGACGCCCTTGGGTGCCAGCGAGGTCGGGCGGCCCGAGAGCAGGCCGAGCGAATGCGGCACGCCGTCGCCGCCGATCACCCAGAGCTGCGCGACGCGCGCGTCCGGAACGCCGGGACCTGCAGCGACGCGGAGCGCGCCGTTTGCGGGGTCGTAGACTGCGGCGACGGGCGACTTCGCATCGCCGAGCATCGCCACAAGCACGCTGGTCGGGCGCGCGACGGGGATCGGCTGCGAGACGGGCACGGTCGGCTCTGGGCGGACCATGACGAACAGCAACAGCGATGCGGCGATCGCGCTGGTGACGGCGGCGAGCGCCGGCCAAGCGAAGCGGCTCGTTTGCGCAGGGGCTGGCGTGCCATCGAGACTGGCTTCGATCCGGGCTGCGAGATGCGGCGGCGCGGCGTGTTCGGGCCAAAGGTCGAACAGGACCGCCAGGCGTGATCGCCACCATTCGACCTGCGCGGCAAAACCGGGTTCTGCGAGCACGCGGCGCAGCGCTGCCCCGCGCTCTTCGCCGTCGAGCAGGCCCAGCGCGAGTTCGGCGGCCGCCACATCTTGAGGCACGCCGGTATCGGGGATCGGATCAACCATCGAGGCAATCCTTCAGGCGCGCGAGACCACGGCGGACCCAGCTCTTCATCGTGCCGAGCGGGACCGCACGCTTGATCGCCAGCTCCGCATAGGTGACGCCGTCGAAGAACGCGGTGCGGATCGCGTCGCGCTGCTGCGGTTCGAGGCCATCGAGGCACTCGATCAATTCGCGCGACGATTCGCTCGCCAGCATCCCGGCCTCAGCGCCTTCGCCGGGATCGGCAATGTCGGGCGCATCGTCCAGCGGGCTGGTGCGGCGGACGCCCTGCGCGCGCTGCCAGTCGATGGCGCGGTTGCGCGCGATCGTCGCCAACCAGGTTATCGGGCTCGCGCGACCGGGTTCCCAGGCACCGGCGCGTTTCCAGATCGTGAGATAGACCTCGTGCAGCACATCCTCCGCGGCTTGGGCGTTGCCGCAGATACGATGGGTGATGCCGAAAAGCTTCGCACTGGTCAGCGAATAGAGCTCGCGAAACGCGTCGCGGTCCTCTTGCCCGGTGCGCAGGAGCACCTCGGAGAGATGCGCGCGCGCCGCGTCCGCATTTGAAAAGGCCATGGTCACGATCCGGAACCTAGCGGCTAAGTCGCTCGCGGCAATAGCCTTCGCCGGGCTTGACGGTGAGGCAGTCGGTTTTGCCGAACAGATATTTCAGGCCGGTCGCGTCGCCGTTGGTCGGGCGAAGCGTTTCGCGTATCCCGCCGCGATCGAAGGATATCGTGTCGCCGGTCGCGGTGCCGTCGAACTTGCCCTTGTTGTCGAGGTCCCACTGCATCGTCAGCGCGTAGTGGCCGGGGGTGTCGGTCGGCGCGACGTCGAGAACCATGCCTTCGACGCCGATCCAGCGGCCGGTGTAGTCGGGCGCGGGTTTGGGCTTGGGCGCGGAGAGCTTGCGGTCGACCGATCCTGCGGACGTCATGTTGCCGTCGCTGCTGGTGTCGGGGGCGGGGCCGGAGCAGGCTGTCAGCGCGGCGGCGGCGAGCAGGGTGAGGGCTTTCATGGATGTCTCCTTGAGGACGGGGGCGACAGTCAATCTTTCGATCCTCCCCCGCAAGGGGGAGGTGGCGCCGAAGGCGACGGAGGGGGAGGGCACGGAACAGATGTTGCGCTTACCTCCCCCTCCGTCTGGCAAGCGCCAGCCACCTCCCCCTGGCGGGGGAGGATCGCTTAGACCTGCGAACAGGTGTGGCAAATTCCGGCTCGGGTGGGTAAGGGGCTGGGCACCCGATCTCCCGTCACAGGATTACGCCAGGTGCGCATCGCCATCGCGTCCGATCACGCCGCCGTTTCGTTGAAAGCGGTGCTCGCAACGTGGTTGCGGGAGATGGGGCATGATGTGCTCGACCTTGGCCCTGAAGGCACCGCCAGCGTCGATTATCCTGACTATGGTTTCAAGCTTGCGGCCGCGATCGCCGATGGTCGCGTCGAGCGCGGTATCGCGCTGTGCGGCTCGGGGATCGGCATCTCGATCGCCGCCAACCGCAATCCAGCCTGCCGCTGCGCGCTCGTCTCCGAACCGCTGTCGGCGAGCCTTGCGCGCGTGCATAACGACGCCAACGCCATCGCGATGGGCGCCCGCCTGATCGGCGAGGAAATGGCCAAGGCGTGCGTCGAAGCTTTCCTGTCCGCCGATTTCGCCGGCGGCCGTCATCAACTCCGTGTCGACAAGTTAAAGGTCCCCGCATGAGCACCCAGCCCCGCGAACTCCATGACGTCCAGCCGGACGGCTTTTTCACGCGTACTCTCGCCGATGCGGACGCTGCCGTTTTCGCCGGCGTTGCTGCCGAACTCGAGCGCGAGCAGACGCAGATCGAGCTGATCGCGTCGGAGAACATCGTCTCGAAGGCGGTGCTCGAGGCGCAGGGTTCGGTGTTCACGAACAAGTACGCCGAGGGCTATCCGGGCAAGCGCTATTACCAGGGCTGCGCGCCGTCGGACACGGTCGAGACGCTGGCGATCGAGCGCGCCAAGCAGATCTTTGGTTGCGGGTTCGTCAACGTGCAACCGCATTCGGGTGCGCAGGCGAACGGCGCGGTGATGCTGGCGCTGGTCAAGCCGGGCGACACGATCCTCGGCATGAGCCTCGATGCGGGCGGCCACCTGACGCATGGCGCCAAGCCGGCGATGTCGGGCAAGTGGTTCAACGCCATTCAATACGGCGTCGACGCGACCACGCATTTTATCGACTACGACCAGGTCGAGGCGCTGGCGGTCGAGCATCAGCCGAAACTGATCATCGCGGGCGGTTCGGCCTACCCACGCACGATCGACTTTGCGCGCTTCCGGGCGATCGCGGACAAGGTCGGCGCGTATTTCATGGTCGACATGGCGCATTTCGCCGGGATCGTCGCGGCTGGCCTGCACCCGACGCCGTTCGGCCACGCGCATGTCGTGACGACCACCACGCACAAGACGCTGCGCGGTCCGCGCGGCGGCATGATCATGACCAACGACGAGGCTCTGGCCAAGAAGTTCAACTCGGCGGTGTTCCCGGGCCTCCAGGGCGGGCCGCTGATGCACGTGATCGCGGCGAAGGCGGTCGCATTCGGCGAGGCGCTGCAGCCCGATTTCAAGAGCTACATCGCGGCGGTCGTCGAGAACGCGAAGGTGCTGGCGGCAACGCTCAAGGAGCGTGGCTCGGACGTCGTCTCGGGCGGCACCGACACGCATCTCGCTCTGATCGACCTCACCCCGCTGGGCATCACCGGCCGCGATGCGGATGAGGCGCTGGAGCGCGCAGGCATCACCTGCAACAAGAACGGCATCCCCAACGATCCGCTGCCGCCGGTCAAGACCAGCGGCATCCGCGTCGGTTCGCCAGCGGGCACGACGCGCGGGTTCGGCCCGGCCGAGTTCCGCGAGATCGGCAACATGGTCGCCGACGTGCTGGACGGCCTCGCGAAAAAGGGCGAGCATGGGGACCCGGAAGTCGAGGCGGACGTTCGGACGCGTGTTCGTGCACTCTGCGCGCGCTTCCCGATCTATCAAGGATAAGTAGCATGTCGAAGTTCGACGACGTCCAGAACGACATCAAGGCGACCCCCGGCCTCGGCAAGAGCATGGCCAAGTGGAGCGCGCTCGGCGCGGTCGTCGCGATCCCGGTGCCGGTGATCGGCCCGATCTTCGGCGCACTCGCAGGCGCGGGCTACGCGTACTACAAGGGCAAGAAGAAGGTCTGAATGCGCTGCCCCTTCTGCGGACATGAAGACAGCCAGGTAAAGGACAGCCGCCCCACCGAAGACGGGGCGGCGATCCGACGCCGGCGCCAGTGCGAAGGGTGCGCGGCGCGTTTCACGACGTTCGAGCGGATCCAGTTGCGCGAGCTGTTCGTGTTGAAGAGCGAGGGCAGGCGCGAGCCGTTCGACCGGGAGAAGCTGCTCAGGTCGTTGTCGATCGCGACGCGGAAGCGGGCGATCGAGGCTGGGCGGATCGAAAAGCTGGTGAGCGGGATCCAGCGGCGGCTGGAAACGCTGGGCGAGAACGACGTGACGTCGAAGCGGATCGGCGAGATGGTGATGGACGGGCTCAAGGGGCTCGATTCCGTGGCGTATATCCGGTTTGCGAGTGTGTACCGGGATTTCAGCGAGGCGAAGGACTTCGAGGCTTTTGCCGGGAGTGTGGAGGAGGTCGGGCGAGCGGAGTGAGTTTGGCCTGTCTTGCGACTCAAGAAAGGTACCCTTCGACTTCGCTCAGGGCGAACGGAAGGGGGGTGTACCTTTCGGTAGCAACCCGGCCTCTCCACCCCCGTTCGTCCTGAGCGAAGTCGAAGGACTTGTCCGAACACCACGCCCCCGCGTAAGCCGCGACCATGACATTCTGGGCCTATGTGGTGCGCTGCGCCGACGACAGTTATTACACCGGACACACCGATAACCTGGAACGCAGGATCGGCCAGCACAACCTCGGCGAGATTTCCGGCTACACGCAGACGCGCCGCCCCGTGACCTTGTTGTGGTGCCAGGATTTCGGCAGCCGGCAGGAAGCGCTCGCCGCGGAGTTCCAGGTGAAGGGCTGGTCGCGGCGCAAGAAGGAAGCGCTCGCGCGAGAGGATTGGGCGGATCTGCACGATGCGGCGATCCCCCCGCGGGAGCGTGCCCTTCGACTTCGCTCAGGGCGAACGGAAGAGGGGGGAGGTGTTCCGTCGGAAGAGAGTAAGGGTGTCCCATCGGAAGAGGGGAAGGATGCCGCAATAACCTCTCCCGTTCGTGCGGAGCGAAGTCGAAGCACCTTGGCGGAAGAAACCCCACCCCCCGTCATCGTCCTCGTCCGCCCCCAACTCGGCGAGAACATCGGCAAGGCCGCGCGCGCGATGCTCAACTTCGGCCTAACCGAAATGCGCCTCGTCTCCCCGCGGGACGGCTGGCCCAACCCCTCCGCCGGCCCTGCCGCCAGCGGCGCCGACATCGTCCTCCAGAACGCGAAGGTCTACGACAGCGTCGCGGCCGCTACCGCAGACTGCGCGCAGGTGTTCGCCACCACGGTGCGGAAACGCGGCGTGACCAAGCCGGTCGTCACCCCCGAACAGGCCGCAACCGAGATCCACGCCGCCCCCGGCCGCTCCGCGATCCTGTTCGGGCCAGAACGCTCCGGCCTCGAAACCGACGACGTCGCGGTCGCGCGGACGATCATCACGGTGCCGATCAACCCCGAGTTCGGATCGCTCAACCTCGCCCAGGCGGTGATCCTGGTCGCGTATGAATGGTCGAAGGGGCTGACCGCCGAGCGCGAGCTGTCGCAGCCGTCGATCAACCCGATCATGCCGCCTGCGCCGCAGGAGGAGCTCGACGGGATGATCGGGCAACTCGATGCGATGCTGATGGGGGCGGGGTTCTTCCACCTGCCCGACAAGATGCAGTCGACGCGGCGGACTCTGCGCACGCTGCTGACGAAACCGGGCTGGTCGAGCCAGGAGATTCGGACTCTCCGCGGCGTGTTGTCGTCGCTGGCGGGGAAGCGACCGCGAGCCTAGCGCCGGTCGAAGGCGGCGAGTTCGTAGGCGATCGAGGCTTCGACCAGGCGTTCCCACAAATCCGCGACCACGGCATCCGGAACGCCTAGCCTCACCGCCTCGGCCCGCGCGTTGTCGATCACCTGCGCCTTCCGCGCTTCATCCCGCACGTGCCCGCGCTCGGGCTTGATCCGCGCGGCGGCGTCCATGTACGCGAACCGCTTGGCGAGGAGCGCGACCAAATCGCGGTCGAGCGCGTCGACACCCGCGCGGACCTCGGTCATGGTGGTGCAATCGGGGCCGGAGAGAATGGTCATGCGCCGTCCCTTGCCGAGCCCCACCCGGCCTGTCCAGCTTGACTCTGGCCCGCCCCCCGTCTAGGCGCCCGCCTTCGCAATGGCCCTGCACCCCGGTGAAGCGGTGGCCCTGCCCTGTCCAGTACAGCAAGCAGAGCGATACCGGGACCAACGTTGTTTGCATTTGCAAAGGTTATACTATGTCGAAGCGTCAAAGCGCGAAGTACAAGCTCGATCGCCGTATGGGCGAGAACATCTGGGGTCGTCCCAAGTCGCCCGTCAACAAGCGCGAATACGGCCCGGGCCAGCACGGCCAGCGCCGCAAGGGCAAGGTCAGCGATTTCGGTATCCAGCTGCGCGCCAAGCAGAAGCTCAAGGGCTATTATGGCGACGTGACCGAGAAGCAGTTCCGTGCATGCTACCACGAGGCTGCGCGTCTGAAGGGCGATACCTCGCAGAACCTGATCGGCCTGCTCGAGCAGCGCCTCGACATGATCGTCTACCGCGCCAAGTTCGCGCCGACGATCTTCGCGGCACGCCAGATCGTCTCGCACGGCCACATCCGCGTCAACGGCGTGAAGTGCAACATCGCCTCGCGTCGCTGCTTCGTCGGCGACGAGATCACGCTGGGTTCGAAGGCGCAGGAAATGGCGCTGGTCATGGAAGCACAGAGCCTCGCCGAGCGCGAGATCCCCGACTATGTCGCCACCGACGGCGCGGCTAAGGTTACCTTCACGCGCGTCCCGACGCTCGACGAAGTGCCGTATCCGGTGAAGATGGAACCAAATCTGGTCGTCGAGTTCTACTCGCGCTGATCTTTCGGTACGATCGATACGAGGAAAAGGGCGGTCCTGCGGGGCCGCCCTTTTTCGTTGCTCCTTGTCGCTTCGTGGACATGCGCGCCGGGTTTTGCCAGAACGCGCGCAACCAAATGGGGAAATGACCATGCGCGCTGCCATCCTGTCTCTGTTGCTGCTCGGGACCGCCGCGTCCGCGCAGACTACCCCTGCCATCTCGGTCGAGACGTTGAAGACCGTCACGCAGGTGCTGTCCTCGGACGCCTATGAAGGCCGCGCGCCGACCACGCCTGCGGAGGCGAAGACGGTCGCGTATATCGTCGAGCGGATGAAGGCGGCAGGACTGAAGCCCGGCAACAAGGGGTCGTGGACGCAGGACGTGCCGATGGTGCAGATCACCGCGGGTAACGTGCAGCCGTACAGCTTCACCGGCGGCAAGACTCCGGTAAGTCTCAACTTCCGGACCGACATGGTCGCGGGCACCTACCGCGTCGTACCGAAGGTGTCGGTGGCGAACAGCGACGTGGTGTTCGTCGGCTACGGGATCACCGCGCCCGAAAAGGGCTGGGACGATTACGCTGGCACCGACGTGAAGGGGAAGACGGTGGTCATCCTCATCAACGATGCCGACTGGCAGACGATGTCGCGCGAGGGGCCTTTCGAAGGGCGTGCGATGACGTGGTACGGGCGCTGGCCGTACAAGTTCGAGAATGCGGCGAAGCACGGCGCGGCGGCGGCGATCATCGTCCATGATACCGAGCCGGCGGCGTATCCGTGGGCGGTGGTGCAGTCGTCCTGGACTGGGCCGCAGCTCGAACTGGACGAGAAGGGCGATCATCTCGACCAGTCGCAGATCGTCGGCTGGATGCAGCGCGCGGCGGCGGAGCGCGTGTTCGCGAGCGCGGGCAAGGATTATGCGACGCTCGCCGCGGCGGCCAAGGTGAAGGGGTTCAAGGCGGTTCCGCTCGGACTGAAGTTCGCCGGCGGGTTCGACAACACGATCAAGCGGCAGGCGTCGAAGAACGTCATCGGCGTGCTGCCGGGTACTGCCGCCCCGAATGATTACGTGCTGTACTCGGCGCATTGGGATCATCTCGGGCGCTGCGATCCGGTCGATGGCGACGACATCTGCAACGGCGCGTCGGACAATGCGAGCGGCGTCGCCGGGCTGATCGCGCTGGCCGAGGCGCAGGCCAAGGCGGGGCCGGCCAAGCGCTCGATCGCGTTCCTGGCGGTGACGGCGGAGGAGTCCGGGCTGCTCGGGTCGCGCTATTATGCCGAGCATCCGATCTATCCGCTCGCGCATACCGTCGGCGGCGTGAACATGGACGTGCTGAACGTCGACGGCCGGGCGAAGGATTTCGTGCTGACCGGCGCGGGGAAGTCGGAGATCGAGGATCTGGTGAAGCCGTTCGTCGCTGCCGAGGGCCGTGTGATCGGCGTCGAGGCGAATCCTGAACGCGGCGGTTACTACCGGTCGGATCACTTCAGTTTCGCCAAGCTGGGCGTGCCGATGCTCGATGGCGGCAGCGGCGAGGACCTGATCGTCGGTGGTACCGCGGCGGGCCATGCCGCGCGCGAGGATTATGTCGCGCACCGGTATCACAAGCCCGCGGACGAATATGACGCGAAGTGGGACTGGTCGGGTGCGGTCGAGGATCTGACGATCTATTACGGATTGGGGCGGAAGCTCGCGGACGATACCAGTCTGTGGCCGAACTGGTATAAGACCGCCGAATTCCGCGGCATCCGTGACCGCGATCGCGCAGGAGCCAAGTAAGTGACCACGACCGTCTCGACACCCGCCGAATGGGCGCACCACAAGGCCGTCTGGATCGGCTTTCCGAGCCATGCGGACCTGTGGTTGGAGGATCTGGAGCCCGCGCGGGACGAGGTCGTCGCGTTTGCCAAGGCAGTGCATGCCGGCGGCAAGGGCGAGACGGTGATTCTGGTAGCCGCCGATGTCGGGTCGGCGACCACCGCCAAAAAGCTGGCGCCGTTCGCGGACGTGGTGGTCGAGCCGTTCGGCGATATCTGGCTGCGCGATACCGCGCCGATCATCGTCGGCGACGGCAGCGCGCGGGACTTCCGGTTCAACGGCTGGGGTGGGAAGTACGACTTGCCCGGCGATGATACGATCGGCCAGCGGCTGGCGGAAAGCCGGCACAAGCGGGTCGAGGCGTGCGACTGGGTTCTCGAGGGCGGCGCGATCGATGGCGATGGTACCGGGACGGTCGTCACGACGCAGCAGTGCCTGCTCAACCGCAATCGCAATCCGTCGCTGACGAAGGCGGAGATCGAGGCGCGGCTGGCGTCCGATCTCGGCTACACCCGCGTGGTGTGGCTGGGCGACGGGCTGGTCAACGATCATACCGACGGCCATGTCGACAACCTCGCGCGGTTCGTCGGCGAGGGCCGCGTGGCGATCCCCAAGGCGACCGACAACGATCCGAACTGGCAGGTGTACCAGAACGCCGCGCGCGATGCCGCCGCGGCCGGGCTGGAGGTCGTGACGATCCCGTCGCCGGGCCGCGTGCTGCGTGACGAGGAGGTCGTGCCGGCGAGCTACATGAACTTCTACATCGGCAATGCCGCGGTGGTGGTGCCGTTGTATGGCGCGGAGAACGACCAAGCGGCGGTGGTGGCGATCCAGGCGCTGTTCCCGGATCGCGAAGTGGTCGGGCAACGTGCGGATCATATCCTGACGGGTGGCGGGAGCTTTCACTGCATCTCGCAGCAGATTCCGGGGTAATTCCGCCGATTGTGACGGGCGATAACCTCTGAACTAACCACCACCCCGGCGGAGGCCGGGGTCCAATTGGGGGACGTAGCCAACGAAGGATTGCCCTTCGTTACTCCAACCTTTCCAATTGGGCCCCGGCCTTCGCCGGGGTGGTAGCCAAGAGGCCTAGTTCAGCAGCTCCAGCGGGCCCAAATTGCTGTGGGGAGTGTCAGGCCGCGCGCTTCTTCGCGGACGCCGAGTTCGCCGACTTCGACTTTGCCCGGCAGGTTCGCAAATACCTGGTTCAGCAACTCCCCTATCGCGAGCGCAGACATCCGCACCGCGTAGACCGTCAGGAACAGGAAGCGCGAGTTCTCGTCGAGCAGCTTGCGACAGTCGGCGATAAGCTTCGGCAGGTCTTCCTCCAGCCGCCACACTTCACCCTCCGGCCCACGCCCGTATTTCGGCGGATCGAGCAAAATCCCGTCATACCGCCGCCCACGGCGCACCTCGCGCGCAACGAACTTCGCGGCATCATCGGTCATCCAGCGGATCGGCGCGTCGGCCATGCCCGAGAGTTTGGCATTGGCCTTGGCCGCCTCGACGGACTTTTTCGACGCGTCCACGTGGACCATGCGGACACCCTTGGTCGCCATCGCCAGCGTGCCGACGCCGGTATAGCCGAACAGGTTCATGCATTCGGGGCTCTCGAGGCCCGCCACGCGCTCGCGCATCCAGCTCCACACGGGCGCCATGTCGGGGAAGAAACCGAGGTGGCGGAACGGCGTGGTCTGCGCGGTGTACGACACCTCGTTCCACCTGAGCGTCCAGCCTTCGCGCGGCACGGGCTCGGAAAATTCCCAGCGGCCTCCGCCATCTTCGTCCGAACCGGGGACGAATTCGCCCTGCGCCTGCCAGTCGGTCGAGGCAGGCGCCCACATCGCCTGGGGTTCGGGGCGGATAAAGCGGAAGCGGCCATAGCGCTCGAGCTTCTTGCCGTGGCCGGAGTCGATCAGGCCGTAATCCGTCCAGGGTTCGCCGACGAGGGTTTCTAGCTTCATGCTGACGGCTTCGCGCGCTCGGTGATGTAGGCGGTAGTTGCTTCGAACGTCGCTGGCAGCGTGGCGTAGCGCTCCTCGCGGTCGAAGAGGTCGCCGACGCGGGCGGGGAGCGAGGGTCGGACCCCGGTCGCGCGCTCGACCGCGTCGCCGAACTTAGCCGGATGTGCGGTGGCCAAAGTCACAATTGGCACGCCGGCGGGGACCTCGGTGCGCAGGGCTGCGGCGAGGCCGATCGCGGTGTGCGGGTCGATCACTTGGCCGGCGTGCTCGTGTGCCCAGCGCATCGCCAGTGTCATGTCGTCGAGGTCGATGCGCTCGCTCTGGAAAAGGGCCGAGGCGCCTTCCGACTGCGCATTGGTGAGACGCATCGCGCCCGAGGATTCGAAGCCGGCCATCTGTGCGGCGAGCGCTGCGCCATCGCGGTCGCCGAGGTCGAACAACAGGCGTTCGAAGTTGGAACTGACCTGGATGTCCATCGACGGGGTCGGGGTCTGCTGCACCCCGCCCTTCGAGTAATCGCCGGTGCTGAGCGCGCGGTGGAGGATGTCGTTGACGTTGGTCGCGACCACCAGCTTGGCCACCGGCAGCCCCATCTTCGCCGCGACGTAGCCCGCGAACACGTCGCCGAAATTGCCGGTCGGTACCGCGAACGCGACTTCGCGATCGGGCGCGCCGAGGCGGACGGCGGCGTAGAAGAAGTAGACGACCTGCGCCATCAGCCGGGCCCAGTTGATCGAGTTCACCGCCGACAGCGCGAACTTGGTCGAGAAGGCGCGATCGTTGAACATCGCCTTCACGAGCGCCTGCGCGTCGTCGAAGCTGCCTTCGATCGCGATGTTGTAGACGTTGGGGCTGAGCACCGTGGTCATCTGGCGGCGCTGCACCTCGGAGATTCGGCCGACCGGGTGAAGCATGAAGATGTCGATCCCCTCGCGCCCCGCGACCGCGTCGATCGCCGCCGAGCCGGTGTCGCCGCTGGTCGCGCCGACGATCGTCAGGCGCTTGTCCGTGCCGGCGAGGAAGCGTTCGAAGAACAGGCCGAGCAGCTGGAGCGCGACGTCCTTGAACGCGAGCGTCGGGCCGTGGAACAGTTCCAGCAGCCACTGGTCGTGGTCGAGCTGTACGAGTGGTGTCACGGCTGCGTGCGAGAAGCGGCCATAGGCCTGTTCGCAGAGTGCCTTCAGTTCCTCGCGCGTCATCGCGCCGCCGACGAACGGAGCCATCACGGCGACCGCGGTGTCGACATAGGACAGCCCGGCGAGCGCGGCGATCTCGTCGCGGGTCATCGTCGGCCACGCCTCGGGGAGGTAGAGGCCGCCATCGGAGGCGAGGCCGGCGAGCGTCGCCGCTTCGAAATCGAGGATCGGCGCCGAGCCGCGGGTGCTTATGTAACGCATGGTCAAGCCGGTTAGCGGTTGGGGGGAGAGGGGACAAGCTTTCGGGCGAGTACGGTGGGCGATCCCGTCAGTTCCCGGTTCCCGGTCCCCAGTCCCCGGTTCCTAGTCGCCAATCCCAGTCCCGTACCTCAGCCGGCAGTCCGTTGCCCCTAGCCCCACTCCGTCACCCCAGCGAAAGCTGGGGTATCCCACGAGGCAGATGACGCGTGCCACACGGGGATATCCCAGCTTTCGCTGGGATGACGGTGTTTGGTTTATCGTGCGTCTGAGACCGGTCGTGGCCGGCGGCGGAGCGCGAGGGTGTAGATGATCGCGGCGATGGCGGCGAAGAAGAACCACTGGCCTGCATAGGCGAGGTGGTTGTTCGGGACCGACGCGATGTCGGGCTTGCCGTTGGGGTTGAGCCCCGCCTGCGGCGTGTCAGAGACCAGCATCAGGCGTTGCGGCGTGTGATCGAACAGTGATCCGATCAGCGAACGGCCGTCGGGTGCGTGGCTGATAAAGCCGGAGACTTCGCCGCCAGCCCAGTTCACCTTGGCCATCGGATTGCGGGTGGTGCCGAGTTGGACGATCATGCCGGGGCCCTCCGCGCCGGTCCGGCACTCGGCGATCGCGCGGAAGCCCGACTTGCCGGCGCCGGCGAGTTTGATCTCGGTCGGCTGGAGGCAGAGGCCGGAGGCGCGGCGGAAGAGGAGCGTCTCGTCGGGGAAGCGCGGGAAGGCCATGGGCGGCTTGGCAGGGTTGGCGGCGAGCTGGGCGAGGAACGCTTCCTTTTTCGGGAGGCGGTCGAGGAGTTGCCACAGACCGAGGCCGATCATCGCCGCAATTGCGAGCGTGACGAGGATGGTGGGGATGATCGGGATGCGTCTCGTCACGGGTCGATTCGGCCTTCGCGGGCTGCGTTGCGGTATTCGGCGGACATGAGGGCGCCCTTTGCCGCTCTTAGGGACAACACGACTCCGCCGGCGGTAAAGGGGATCCAGATCAGCATGTGCAGCCAGAGCGGAGGGTGGACCTTGAGTTCGAGCGTGATTGCGAGGGCCACGACGACGGCGCCGAGAATCAGCGTCAGGAACGCGGCGGGGCCGTCGCCGACGTTGAACTTGCTGAAGTCGAGCCCGCAATTCGGGCAGCGGTCGGCGAAGTTGGACCATTTCGCGAAGAGCGTGGGCTTGCCGCAGCGAGGGCACAAGCCTTTGAGCGCGACCTGGGCGATCGTGGGGGCGTTGGCGAGCGGGTATGGATCGTCGGTCATGCGGTCAGCGCTCCCCATCCTTGTTTCGCCACGAAGGCAGGGATCCAGACTGGGCTCCCGCCTTCGCGGGAGAACAAGGGGAGGGAGTAGGCCTGGATCAGTGCCGTGCCATTCGCCACCACCCCGGCGGAGGCCGGGGCCCAATTGGGGGACGTTGCCAACGGAGGACCGCGCTTCGTTACCGCAACCTCACCAATTGGGCCCCGGCCTTCGCCGGGGTGGTAATTAGTAACCCTCAACCCCCGTGGACGGGTGCGCCCCAGCCGCCCCAGACGTAGACGGTGACGAACAGAAACAACCACACGACGTCGACGAAGTGCCAGTACCAGGCCGCCGCTTCGAAGCCGAAGTGCTGGCGCGGGGTGAAGTCGCCCTTGTACGCGCGGACGAGGCAGACGATCAGGAAGATCGTGCCGATCAGGACGTGGAAGCCGTGGAAGCCGGTCGCCATGAAGAACGACGCGCCGTAGTTGATGCCCTTGAACGGGAACGGCGCGTGGGCATATTCGTACGCCTGGATCGAGCTGAACAGTACGCCGAGGATCACGGTCAGCCACAGGCCCTTGAGCACGCCGTCGCGGTTGCCGACGCCGATTAGGCCCCATGCACCGGTCTTCTCGCCGCCGCGCTGGTTGTGGATCAGCGCGTGGTGCGCCCAGGTCACCGTCGTGCCCGAGGTCAGCAGGATCAGCGTGTTGAGCAGCGGCAGTTCGAACGGGTTGATGACCGTCAGGCCCTTTGGCGGCCACTGTGCGACGATCGCCGCGCCGCCTTCGACCGCCCGCGTGACGGTGCCGTCGGCAAACGTCATCGCGGTCGGGAACAGCGAGAAGTCGAAGAACGCCCAGAACCAGCCGACGAAGAACATCACTTCGGAGGCGATGAACAGGATCATCCCGTAGCGGAAATGAAGCTGCACGACGGGGGTATGGTCGCCCGCGTGCGCTTCCTTGATGACCTGCGCCCACCAGCTGTAGAAGGTGAAAAGCAGCCCGGTCAGGCCGATGAAGAAGATCCAGCCGCCGCCATTGGGCTTGTCGATATGGCCGCCGTGCATCCACATGATGCCGCCGACCGCCATGATCAGCGCCGAAAACGATCCGACCAGCGGCCAGATGCTCGGCGGCAGGATGTGGTAATCATGGTTCTTGGCGCCGGCCATCGGTACTCCCCTATTTTCTTTGGCGTCGTTCTAGCTGGCTGTTTTCGCAGAATCCACCGGGTAAAACGTATAGCTGAGCGTGATCGTCTGGATATCGGCCGCGTCGGGGTCCGTCAGGATCTTCGGATCGACGAAGAAGATCACCGGCATCCGCGCGGTCTCGCCGGGTTTCAGCGTCTGCTGCGTGAAGCAGAAGCACTGGATCTTGGTGAAATACTTGCCGGCCTGCGCGGGCTGGACGTTGAACGTCGCGGTGCCGGTGAGCGGCTTGTTCGACGTGTTGGTCGCGGTGAAGAACGCCATGTCGCGCGCGCCGACGTCGATCGTGTCCGAACGATTCTCGGGCACGAACTTCCACGGGAGTTTCGGGCTGACGTTGGTGTCGAAGTCGACCGTGATCTTGTGATCGACCGCGCCGGGGGCGACGAGCCCGCGCTGGGTCGTCCCGTTGAGCCCGGTGACCGAGCAGAACAGCCGATAGAGCGGGACGCTGGCCCAGGCGAGGCCGGTCATGAAACAGATGAAGAGCACCGCGAGCGCCGCAGTACGGTTGGTGCGCGACATAGCCTTCCAGCCGGCCATCAGTGCGGCATGCCGGCGCGGATCTTGGCGATCGAGATCGCGAAGACGAGGATTACGAATGCGCCCAGCAGGATAGCCATTACGCGCGCGCGACCGCGTTGACGGCTGCGGATCAGGTCGGGATCGGGCAGGCTCATGCGAACCACCGGTCGACGACCAGCGCGCCGAACATCACGAACAGGTACAGGATCGAGTATTTGAACAAGGCCTTCTCCGGTTTCATCGCATCGTCGGCATGCGTGGTGCGCTTGGCGACGCGGACGGCTAGCAACGCGAACCAGCCGGTGAGCAGGACCGCCGCAATGCCGTAGATCGCACCCGTTAGGCCGAGCGGCCAAGGCAGGATCGCAACCGCCGCCATCGGGATCGTGTAGAGCCCGATCTGCGTCCGCGTGGTGCGCTCGCCCGAGACGACGGGGAGCATCGGCACGCCCGCGGCGGCGTAATCGCTCTTCATGAACAGCGCGAGCGCCCAGAAATGCGGCGGCGTCCAGAGGAATACGAACAGGAACAGCAGGACGGGGAGCAACGCGACATCACCGCTCGCCGCGGCCCAGCCGATCAGCGGCGGGAACGCGCCCGCGGCACCACCGATCACGATGTTCTGCGGCGTGCGGCGCTTCAGCCAGACGGTGTAGACCAGCACGTAGAACAGGATCGAAACCGTGAGGATCGCGGCCGCGACGAGGTTGACCGCGATGCCCATGAACAGGACTGAGAACGCGCCGAGCCCGACGCCGAAATGGAGTGCCGCCTGACGGTCCATCCGGCCATCGGGCAGCGGGCGCTTCTGCGTGCGGCGCATGACCGCGTCGATGTCCGACTCGTACCATTGGTTCAGTGCTCCCGCAGCGCCCGCGCCGAGCGCGATGCAGAGGATCGCGGTGAAGCCGATCACAGGGTGCACGCCGACGGGGGCTGCGAGCATGCCGCAGAGCCCGGTGAAGACGACGAGCGTCATCACGCGCGGCTTGGTCAGCGCCAGGAAATCGCGCCAATGCGCCGGTGGCAGGAGGGGAGTTGCGGGAGTCATGGTTCGGGTACGCTATACGCGTTGAAAGGCTTGGGGGAAAGCGGCGTGGCTTGGTGGCGCGAGGAGCGGCCGCTTTCTACGACCGTCACCCCAGCGAAAGCTGGGGTCTCCCGCGTTGTGCGTGACGGGAATCTCAAGATGAGACCCCAGCTTTCGCTCGGGTGACGGGATCAAGGCAGGGGTGCTGGCTTTTTCGCGCGCTAGCTCATGAGCTCGCTCGCTGCTTTTTAACCCGATAGCCCACTAGCACGACCCTGCCAGATCGGCGAGCGGTCGACCCATTCCCACCGTCATCCTGACGAAAGTCAGGACCCAGAGCCATGGAGGGAGACGCTTTTGACCCTGGGTCCTGACTTTCGTCAGAATGACGTGGCGCGGCGGGGGAGCGTTCGAGTGTCGACGCCAGCGGGTACTGCCTTATCCAACGAGAAACGCCCCGGGTTTCCCCGAGGCGTTCTCTTGCTTGGCTGGCCCGACACGGGAGTTAATCCCGTGTCGTCGGACGCGGCATTGCCGCGCCGGCCGGTCGGATGCGTGCGGCTGGGCCGCACCGGCGCGTAGCTGTCGCTACGCTGCCTCGCATCCTAATCGATCCGCGGCAGCGTCTCGAACTGATGGTACGGCGGCGGCGAGGAGATCGTCCACTCCAGCGTCGTCGCGCCGTCGCCCCAGGGGTTGTCGCCCGCCTTCTTGCCGGCCGCCAGCGACCAGATCAGGTTGACGAAGAACACCACCATGCCCGCGGCCATGATCATGTAGCCGACCGACGCCACCGTGTTCCAATGCTCGTACTCCGGCGTGTAGTCCGGGATGCGGCGCGGCATGCCCTGGAGACCCAGGAAGTGCATCGGGAAGAACATCACGTTCACGCCGACAAAGAACACCCAGAAGTGCAGCTGGCCGAGGAACTCGTTGTACATCTTGCCGGTCATCTTCGGGAACCAGTAATAGAACCCGGCGAACAGCGAGAAGACCGCACCCAGCGACAGCACGTAGTGGAAATGCGCCACCACATAGTAGGTGTCCTGCATATAGTCGTCGATGCCGCCGTTCGCGAGCACGACGCCGGTCACGCCGCCGACGGTGAACATGAAGATGAAGCCGATCGACCACACCATCGGCGTCTTGAAGGTGAGCGAGCCGCCCCACATCGTCGCGATCCACGAGAATATCTTGATGCCGGTCGGGACCGCGATGACCATCGTCGCCGCGGTGAAGTACATCTTGGTGTTCACGCTGAGGCCGGTGGTGAACATGTGGTGCGCCCACACGACGAACCCGACCACGCCGATCGCGACCATCGCATACGCCATGCCGAGATAGCCGAAGACCGGCTTGCGGCTGAACGTCGAGATGATCTGGCTGACGATGCCGAAGCCCGGCAGGATCATGATGTAGACTTCGGGATGGCCGAAGAACCAGAACAGATGCTGATACAGGACGGGATCACCGCCGCCGGCCGGATCGAAGAAGGTCGTGCCGAAGTTGCGATCGGTCAGCAGCATCGTGATCGCAGCGGCGAGCACCGGCAGCGCCAGCAGCAGCAGGAACGCGGTGACGAGCATCGACCACACAAACAGCGGCATCTTGTGCAGCGTCATGCCCGGCGCGCGCATGTTGAAGATCGTCGTGATGAAGTTGATCGCGCCGAGGATCGACGACGCACCCGCGAGATGGAGCGCGAGGATCGCCATGTCGGTCGACGGCCCGGGCTCGCCGTAGGTCGAGAGCGGCGCGTAGAGCGTCCAGCCGTTACCCGCACCACCGAAGAACGGCGAGGCCAGCAACAGCGTGAAGGCGGGGATCAGCAGCCAGAACGACACGTTGTTCATGCGTGGGAACGCCATATCGGGCGCACCGATCATGATCGGCACGAACCAGTTGCCGAAGCCGCCGACCATCGCCGGCATGACCATGAAGAACACCATGATCAGGCCGTGCGCGGTGATCAGCACGTTCCAGAGATGGAGCGATTCGTCGAGGCTGGCGGGGCCGCCATGGAGCATGCTCGCCCAGCCCTGGAGATACTGGATGCCGGGATGCGCGAGTTCGGCGCGCATGAGCCCCGATACCGAGCCGCCGATGATCCCCGCGACGATCGCGAAGATCAGGTACAGCGTGCCGATGTCCTTGTGGTTGGTCGACATGAACCAACGCGCGAAGAAGCCCGGCTTGTGATCGGTATCGTGATGATGGTCGTGCGCTTCGTGGGACACGAAGGCCGACGGGGTGAGAGCGGTGTCGGTCATCTTACTGTCCCGCGTTGCCGGCGCCGGCCGGGTTTGAGGTGGCGCCCTGCGTCGTCGCAGGGGCTGCGGTGGTCACATTTTCCACGGGGCCGGTGGCGTTCGCCGTCTCGGCGGCTTCCTCGACCTTCGCCGCGGAGCCGTCGGCGCCGGGCTGCGGGATGACCTTGTCGGACGCCTTGCCGGGGGTCGGCATCGTGCCGCCCTTGGCCTTGACCCACGCTGCGTATTCGGCGGGCGGAACGGCCTCGACCGCGATCGGCATATAGCCGTGGCGTGCGCCGCACAGTTCGGAGCACTGGCCGAAATAGAGGCCGGGCTTGTCGATCGTGAAGCTGGTCTCGTTCAGGCGGCCGGGGATCGCATCGAGCTTGATCCAGAACGCCGGGACGGCCCAGCTGTGGATCACGTCGTTCGAGGTGGTGATCAGGCGGATCGGCACGCCAACGGGGAGGACGATGCGGTTGTCGGTGGCGAGCAGCTTGGGACCGTCGGCATCGGTGCGCGGGCGCTCGCCGGCGGCGACGTCAGCCTTTTCCTTGAGCATGTTGGCGGTGATCTCGAAGCCGCCATTGTCCGGATACTGGTAGGTCCAATACCATTGGTTGCCGATCGCCTTCAGCGTCACCGCACCGGAGGGTGCCGGCTTGAACTGGGCTTGCAGCAGACCGATCGATGGGACCGCGATCAGGACGAGGATCACGACTGGTGCGAGTGTCCAGATGATCTCGATGAAAGTGTTGTGGCTGGTCTTCGACGCGACCGGGTTGCGCGCCTTGCGATAGCGGAACGAGACCCAGAAGAGCAGCGCGAGAACGAACAGCGAGATGATCGTGATCGTCGGCACCAGGATCGAATTGTGCATCCAGTGCGCGAACTGGCCGTTCTTGGTCACCTGCGGCTGGAGCCCGAACAGGCCATCGGTCGGCTGGCCGATCATCGGCTTGACCGTCATCGCGGGCGCACCGTCCATCGCGAGCTCGGGGCTGGATGGGTTGGCGGTGGGCATCGCTGCGGCGGTCGTCGGCGCAGTGTTCGACACGCCTCCGGGTGCGGCAGCGGCTTGCGGTGCGGGTGCTGCTGACGTCGGCGTGGCAGCCGGCTGGGCCGCGTGCCCGGCACCACCGAGACTCGCCAGTGCGAGCCCCACTGCCATCGCAAATCCTCTCATCCCCATCTTGCGCATCGTTTTTATTGACCCCGGTTTATAGCGAACCCGATTCCGGACGCGCGGATGTCTGCTTATGATTTGGGAAGAGCTATACCCAGCGGGGGGGCTTGCCTCAAGCCTTGTCTGGCGTTGGCCCTTCAGGCGCCCGCACTAACCCTCCGTCATCCTGACGAAAGTCAGGACCTAGGATCACGAACGCCTTCCCTTGTGGCTCTGGATCCTGACTTTCGTCAGGATGACGAAGGAGAGGCGGGGCGCAATGAAACGCAGGATGGCGGTGAGCCGCCGGTTCTCGTTGCACGTGGTTTCCCGCGCTCGTATCAGCGCGGGCAGACCATTTGGAGCGATGACCCGCGATGACCGAAGACGACGTGCTCGCCGAATTCCGCGCTGCCGAAGCGTTGCTCGAAGGGCATTTCATCCTGTCCTCGGGCTTGCGCAGTTCGCGCTACCTGCAATGCGCGCGGGTTTTGATGGATCCGGCGCGAGGCGCTCGGTTGTCGGAGGCGCTCGTCGCGTCGATCCCCGAAGAACTGCGGGCGCAGATCGATATCGTGGTCTCGCCAGCGATGGGCGGCGTCATCGCCGGCCACGAAATGGGCCGCGCGCTTGGCGTCGAGGCGGTATTCCTCGAGCGGCCCGACGGCGTGTTCGAACTGCGTCGCGGGTTCCGGCTCGCGCCCGGCCAGCGCGTGCTGATGATGGAGGATGTCGTCACCACCGGGCTGTCGTCGCGCGAGGCGATCGCGGCGATCGGGCGGGCTGGCGGCGTGACGGTCGCGGCGGCGGCGTTGGTCGATCGCTCGAACGGGACGGCGGATCTGGGCGTGCCGTTCTTCCCGCTGATCCGGCTCGACGTGCCGACTTATCCGGCGGATGCCTTGCCGCGCGAACTGGCCGCGATCCCTGCGATCAAGCCCGGGAGCCGGGCGGCGGCATGATCCTCGCGCTGGCTCTTGCTGCTGCGAGCGTGTCGGCCAGGGTCGATGCGGTGGCCGCGCAGGCGAAGCTGGCGGGCGTCGTGCTGGTCGGGAAGGGTGACCGGGTGCTGGTGGAGCGGGGCTATGGTACGGTCGATCCGGCGGGCGGGAAGCGGCATGACCCGCGTGCGCGGTGGCGGCTCGCGTCGATCACCAAGCAGGTGGCGGCGGCGATGGTCGTGCGACGGCATCCTGGCGATCTCGACCGGCCACTTGGGACTCAAGGCTTTGCCCCGCTGGGCGGCTTGACGCTGCGCCAGTTGCTGACGCACCACACCGGACTGGCCAATCCCGACGACACTCCCCTGCGTGATGGCGTGCCATCCTTCTATCGTGCGCCTGCGCCGGATAGGTCCTATTGCCTCACCACTCCTCCAAAACCCGGCGCGCCGTTCGCCTATAATAATTGCGACTATCTGATGGCCGTCGTCGGCATGTACGGGTCGGGCGCGCTGGCTTGGCCTGCCGGGATGGCGATGGCGAGAACCGGCGAGATGGGTGTTCCCGGTTTTGTCGCGGGCAAGGCCGAACCGCGGTACGAACTGGCGAGTTTCGGCGCGGCCGGCGGGTTGATCGGGACGGCGCGCGCCGTGTTCCGGTTCGATCGATCGCTGATGACCGGCAAGCTGATGACTCCCGCCGCGCGCGCCGAACTGTGGAAGCCCGAGGGCGGACGCAGCTATCAGGCGCTGGGCCAGTGGGTGTTCCCCGGCCAGCTGAAAGGGTGCGCAGCGCCGAAGCGGATCGTTCAGCGCGACGGCGAGATCGGCGGCGTCCAGACCCGCAACTATATCCTGCCCGACGACGACATCGCGGTCGTGGTCTTCACCAACCGGAGTTCGGACGATTTTGCGTTCGGCGAGATCTGGCAGAAATCCGGTTTCGCCTATGACCTCCTCTCGACGGTAGCATGCCCATGACACTCCGGACCGATTCGAACTCCGCCTTGCGCCTTGGCGTCAACATCGATCACGTCGCGACGGTGCGGAATGCGCGCGGGGCGGGGTATCCCGATCCGGTGCGCGCGGCTTTGGTCGCAGCGGCGGCGGGGGCGGACGGGATCACCGCGCATCTGCGCGAGGATCGCCGGCACATCACCGACGACGACATCGCGCGTCTGTCGGCCGAGCTGACGATCCCGCTCAACCTGGAGATGGCGGCGACCGACGAGATGCTCGGCATCGCGCTGCGTCACAAGCCGCACGCGGCGTGCATCGTGCCGGAGAAGCGCGAGGAGCTGACGACCGAGGGCGGGCTCGACGTCGCCGGGCATTACGACCGGATGGCGAAGCTGGTCGATGCGCTGGCGGGGGCGGGGATCCGCGTGTCGCTGTTCATCGAACCGGATGCGCGCCAGATCGAGGCGGCGGTGCGGCTCAAAGTGCCGGTGATCGAACTGCACACCGGGTTGTATGCGGAACTGTCGGGCGAGGCGCGGGTGGTGGAGCTGCGGCGTCTGAACGATGCGGCGGCGCTGGCGGCGAAGAACGGCATCGAGGTGCATGCGGGGCACGGGCTGACCTACGACAACGTCGCACCGATCGCGGCTATCCGGCAGGTTCGGGAGCTGAACATCGGGCATTTCCTGGTGGGCGAGGCGCTGTTCGTCGGGCTTGGCGAAGCGGTTCGGCTGATGCGCGAGGCTATGGATGCGGCGCGCTAGCTTTCAGAATTTGTTCACGCGAAGGCGCAAAGGCGCGAAGAGAAAGGAGAGAGCCCATAGCTCGCTTTCCTTCTTGTTCTCTTCGCGCCTTAGCGCCTTCGCGAGAACCAAATCTGTCTTCCGCCTTCAGGCAGTGTCGTGATCATCGGGCTCGGATCCGACCTGTGTAACATCGAGCGGATCGCGGCGTCGGTCGAGCGGTTCGGGGAGCGGTTCGAGCAGCGGGTGTTTACCGATGTCGAGCGGGCGAAGGCGGCGCGGCGGCCTTTCACGAAAGCCGGGACGCTGGCGAAGCGGTTCGCGGCCAAGGAGGCGTTTTCGAAGGCGGTCGGGACCGGGTTTCGCGCGGGCGTGTTCATGCGCGATATCGGCGTCGTGAACGCTCCGAGTGGCGCGCCGACACTGGCGTTGACCGGGGGCGCCAAAGCGAGGCTTGACGCGTTGACCCCCGAAGGCCACGCCACGCGCGTGCATTTGACGATGACCGATGATCATCCGTGGGCGCAGGCCTTTGTGATCATCGAAGCTATACCTCTGATATCCCCGGACATGCGCCAGGATACGAATCGATGAAGGACGCGGCGTTGGACGGCAACGAGTTCCAGGAAAAGCCCCTCGCGCAGACCTCGGCGGTCGATCCCGCGCCCTCGGTCACCACGACCCCCGAAACGACCCGCCGCCGCGGCACCGATTGGTGGGGCGAGGTGAAGGGCATATTCTGGCTGATCCTGGTCGTGCTCGGCTTCCACAGCTTCATCGCCAAGCCCTTCTATATCCCCAGCGAATCGATGCTGCCGGGCCTCCGCATCGGCGACCGGCTAGTGGTGACCAAGTTCGCCTATGGCTGGTCGTTCGTGTCGCCGACGATTCCCGACCCGATCGCGATCTTCAAGGGCGTCGTGCTGCGTCAGCAGGAAGAGAGTTGGAGCGTGTCGCTGCCGTTCATGCATGGTCGGTTGTTCGGATCGCTGCCGACGCGCGGCGACGTGGTGATCGTGACGCCGCCGGGTACGCACAACGACTATATCAAGCGCGTCATCGGCCTGCCTGGCGACAAGCTGGCCGTGCGCGGCGGGATCGTGTTCCTCAACGGCGTCGCGGTGAAGCGGGGCCCCTTGCACGACACGCTGATCCCGGTCGACACCAACAGCCCGTGCAGCGAGATCGACTATCCCGGCGCGCGCGAGACGTTGCCCGACGGTCGCGAGATGTGCCGCCTGCCGACCTATACCGAAACGCTGCCCAACGGGCGCCGTTACGAGACGATCGATCTCGAATCGGACAGCCAGGGCGACAATTTCGCGGAGATCACGATTCCCGCGAACCACGTCTTCCTGATGGGCGACAACCGCGATCGCTCCGCCGACAGCCGCTTCGCGCTGAGCCAGCTCGGGCTCGGCGGACCGGTGCCGTACGAGAATCTCGGTGGCCGGGCGGAGTTCATCACCTTCAGCCTCGACGGCGATGCGACGTTCAATCCGCTGAGCTGGTGGAGTTCGCTGCGCCCGGATCGCGCGGGCACCTCGCTGCATCCCGCCAAGGTGAACTGAGATGGCCGATACTAAGACCGTCGACGAGCTCAGCCCGGTCGAGATGCGCGATCCGTTCCTGCGCAAGGAACTGAAGCGTGCGATGATCTGGCTCGGGCTCGCTTGCGTGATCGCGCTGCTGATCGTGCTGGTCCAGCCGTTGCTGATCATCTTTGCCGGCGTCGTGTTCGCAGCCTTGCTCGATGGTGGCGTGCGGTTGCTCGGGCGGGTGCTGCCGATCGGGCGCGGCTGGCGGTTGCTGATCGTCGTGCTGCTGACGTTCGCGTTCCTGGTCGGGACGTTCATCCTTACGGGCGTGCAGGTGACCGAGCAGGTTATGCAGCTCCGCTCGACGCTCGAATCGCAGGCCAATCGCTTCACCAGCTATCTGACGTCGCAGGGGTTGATGCCGGGGGCGTCTGACGTCAACGGAATCGTCAAGCAGGCGCTGGGCTCGGTCGGGCGGGTGACGTCGTGGGTCGGCAGCGCGATCGGTGCGATCACGAGCATGTTCATGATCCTGATCCTCGGGCTGTTTATCGCGATGGACCCGGGAACGTATTCGCGCGGGCTCCAGTGGATGGTGCCGGTTGACCTGCGTCCAGAGTTCGCCAGGACCTTGCTCAAGATGGGGGCGACGTTGCGGCGGCTGCTCGCGGGGCGTCTGCTCGGGATGGCGGTCGAGGGGGTCGCGAGCGGCATTGCGCTGGCGATCGGCGGCGTGCCGATGGCGATGCTGCTCGGCATCATCGCGGGTATCCTCGCGTTCATCCCGAACGTCGGCGCGATCGTGACCGGCGTGCTGATGGTCGCGGTCGGGTTCAGCGCGGGCGTGGACACGGGGTATTGGGCGATCGGGACGTATTTGATCGTGCAGACGATCGACGGCTATGTGATCGTGCCGATGGTCGCCAAGCGCACGGTGGACCTGCCGCCGGCGCTGACTTTGGGCGCGCAGATCATGGCGAGCGCGCTGTTCGGGATTCTTGGGTTGGCGCTGGCCGATCCGATGACCGCGATGATCAAGACCGCGCTCGAGCGGCGGTCGGAGCGGGAAGAGGAGAAGGCTGAGGCGGGTGAGGGTGAGGCTACGGCCTGATCCAGTTTAGCGCCGCCTCCTACGTAATGCGGGTCCAAGCTCACCCCCCGTCATCCCCGCGGACGCGGGGACCCATACTGGCAAACCTCGGAGGATATGGGTCCCCGCTTCCGCGGGGATGACGGTAGGTGGGGGCGGAGACCTATAATGGGGCGGGGGCAAGAAAGGCTAGGACGCTAGCGCCTCACCAATCGATCGAAGAGCGCGAGGTAGCGATCGGCCGAGTCCGCACCGGGCTGCGGGACCGCCTCCGGCCGCTGCGCAGATGGCGCTAGCCATGCATCCAACGCTGCGATCAGCCCGGCCGCATCGTCCCGCGCAACGATCGTACCGCGATCCGCGCGGTCGATGATCTCCGCCACCGCAGCGCTCGAATCAGTCGAAACCACCGGCGTTCCAACCGACAGCGCCTCGCGCAACACGCCGGGCACACCTTCATAATCCGAGGTCAGCACGACCACCTGCGCGCGCGCCATCACCGGCAGCGGATCGGTGCTGTGCCCGAGCAAGCGAACACGGTCCCCCAAACCAAGCGCGCGAATCTGCGTTTCGATCGCCCCCCGCTCGTCGCCTTCGCCGAGGATCACCAGCGGAATGGTCCGGTCCACCAGCAGCGGAAGCGCGGCGATCAGGCGGTCCCAGCGTTTCTGCGGTTCGAGCCGCCCCACGCCGAGGATGTAGCGCGCGGGCAAATCCGGCGTCTCCCCCGGGATCGGCACCGCCGGCGGGTTCGGGATGATGCTCGTGCGGCCGACCATGCGCGTCGCCCGCGCCGCCTCGTCCGCCGTTGCCGGAGTCATCGCGACGAGGTGATCGAGGAAGCTGCCATGGCGCGCGAGCCAGAGCTGGTGCGCCGCGTGCATCAGCCGGCCGTGATCGGCGCGCGCGGGGGCATTGGACATCTTGGCGACGATCGGCGGGCACGCCTTGCCGAGCCGAAGCCGGGTCCACGCCGCGATGCCGGTATAGAAATTGCCCGGACAGAAGATCACGTCCGGGACGAGCTGTCGCACGACCTTCGGGAACGCAAGCAGCCGCGAGGGTGAAACGATCTCAAGCCCCTCCGGCAGTTCCGCCGCCAGCGGCCCGGCAATATCCTCGATCGCCAGCGTCACGCGTCGCCCCGCCGCCAGCCAGCCGCGCGCGAGACGGAGTTGCGCGCGCTCGACCCCGCCGCCGCGCAAATCCTCGGCATAGGTCAGGATGTGTCGGGCGAGCGGTGGCGGGGACGTCACTGAAATATGGCGGTCATCATAATGCGCGATTGGTAGAGCGGAGATCGCGACCGAATGAAACCGACTTTGCGTGCACGCGTGCCGACGGGCGGCTATTGGGCCGATCGAGGGGCGACGGAATGGCTTGAGGACCGGCGATTGAACACGCGTGCGAACACTGCCGACACCGAGGGCTATGCCGACATCGCCCGTGCCGGCCTGGAGCCGCTGAAGACGATCGGCAGTCGTTGGCCGGCGATCATCGGCGCGGTGCTGACGCTGGCGATGATCGCTGGGCTGGGGCGCGAACTGCTCGGGCATGGGCTGGCGGGACTCACGCGGTCGGTGCCAAGCGATCCGCGCTTCTATCTGTGCTTCGGCCTGCTCTACATGTCGCCGCCGACCGGGGATTATGTGATCTTCCGGCGGCTGTGGGGCATCCCGCTTGGCGGCCTCGTCGCGCTGATCAAGAAGCGGATCGCGAACGAGGTCGTGTTCGGATACTCGGGCGACGCGTATTTCTATGCCTGGGCGCGAGCCAAGGCGCGGATGGTGGCGTCGCCGTTCGGCGCGGTGAAGGACGTCACGATCCTGTCGGCGATCGCGGGCAATGCGATCACGCTGCTGCTGGTGGCGATCGCGTTGCCGCTTGGCCGGCATCTGCTAACGCACGACCAGTTCCGGACCGTTCTGGCATCGGCGGGGGTGACGTTGGCGATCTCGCTGCCGTTCCTGATCTTTTCGCGCCGCGTGTTCTCGTTGCCTCGCGCGAAGCTGTGGTGGGTGTTCGGGATCCACTGCATCCGGCTGCTGTGCGGATCGGTGCTGATCGCGTTCGCGTGGCATTTCGCGCTGCCGGGCGTGCCGATGGGGATGTGGCTGTTCCTCGCCGCCGGACGCCTGCTCGTGTCGCGCCTGCCGCTGGTGCCGAACAAGGACCTGCTGTTCGCCAATATCGCGATCCTGTTGATCGGGCAGGATCAGGCGCTGTCGGAATTGATCGCGTTTACGGCAGCGGCGACCTTGCTCGTGCATGTCGGACTGATCGTGCTGTTCGGCATCCACGCGGCACTCGACAGGATTCGTGCATGATTCGCTTTGGGTTGGCTCTGGTCGCTGCGGTCGTCTTGATGGGACCGGCGGGCGCGCAGGTTCTGGGCAGCGATGCGGCGGCGTGCCGGCCGGGGGAAGGCCCGGCGATCGCGGTCGAGATCACCGGGCTGAAGGATCGCACCGGCGAGCTGAAGCTCGAACTCTACCCGGGCGAGGAAGCGGATTTTCTCAAGGACGACCGCGTGCTGATCGCGGCGGGCAAGACGTTTCGGCGGGTCGTGGTGCCGACGCCGCCAACCGGGTCGCCGATCCTGTGCATCCGGGCGCCGCGGCCGGGCCGCTATGCGCTGTTGCTGACGCATAATCGCGACGGGAAGAACAAGTTCAGCGTCTGGACCGACGGCGCCGGGTTCGCGAGTAACGTGAAGCTCGGTCGGTCGCGCCCGAAGGTCGAGCAGGCGCTGGTCGAGGTCGGCGCGGGGGTGACGAGTGTGCGGATCACCGCGCAATATCTGCGCGGGCTCGGCGGGTTCGGGCCTGTCACGCCATGAGGGCCGAGAGGTGAGAATCGTCCCATGAGAATCGTCGACGTCAACGAGTTCTACTCGCCGACTGGTGGCGGCGTGCGGACCTATGTCGATCGGAAGATGGGGATCATGGCCGACATGGGCCATGAACTGATCGTCGTCGCGCCCGGCAGGGAGGACCGCGTCGAGGAACGGCCGGGCGGCGGGCGGATCCTCTACCTCAAGTCGCCGGGCATGCCGTTCGATCGCAACTACGGGTTGTTCTGGGATCGGGCGGCGATCCACCGCGTGCTCGACGATCTCGATCCGGACGTGGTCGAATGCTGCTCGCCGTGGCGGCCGGCGTGGTTCGTCGGCGACTGGGAGGGACGCGCGGTAAAGTCCTTCTTCATGCACAACGACAATATCGCGGCGTATGCGCAGCGCTGGTTCGCGGGCGTCGCGAGCCATGACCAGATCGAGCGCGGGTTCGCCTGGTATTCTCGGTACATGAACCGCTTCCTCGAGAAATACGACGTCGTCGTCACCAATGGTCCGGCGCTGGAGAAGCGATTGTGCGCGCGTGGCGTCCGGATCGATGCGGCGATGCCGCTGGGGATCGAGCGCGGGCATTTCTCGCCGGAGCTGCGCGATACGCGGTTGCGCGGGGCGTTGCTGCAGCAGTGCGGGTTGCCGGAGGACGGCATGCTGCTGCTCGGGCTTGGTCGGCATCACGGCGAGAAACGCTGGCCCTTGGTGGTCGATGCAGTGGCGCGGGCGGGAGCGACTTTGCCGGTCGGGCTGGTCCTGATCGGTGCGGGTGCGCAGACCAAGGCGATTCAGCGGCGGATCGGCGGGTCGCCGCATATCCGGATGTTCGCGCCGGTCTATGATCGCGAGCGGCTCGCGCGGATCATGGCGAGCTGCGACGCGCTGATCCACGGGTCGGAGGCGGAGCCGTTCGGCCTGGTCGCGTCGGAGGCGATGGCATCGGGCCTGCCGCTGATCGTGCCGGATACGGGTGGCTGCGCGGAAGTCGCCGACCGCCACGCCAGCGAGCTCTACGCGGCGCGTGATGCGGAGAGCGCGGCGGCGGCGATCGGGCGGTTGTTCGCGCGCGACCCCGCGTTGCTGCGGCGCGCGGCGGCGGTGGCGGCGCGGCACGTCCGCAGCGACCGCGAGCATGCGGTCGAGCTCATGGACTATTATGCGGGGCTGGTCGCGGCGAAGCAGGGGTGTGGGCTGGCGGCGTGAACGCGGTGAAGCGCGTGCCGGGGATCGGGATCGGCTCGTAACCGGCGTCGCGTGCGGCGGTGGCGAGGGCTTGGTCGAGGCTGGCATCGCCGCTTGTCGCGGGGCCTTCGCCTCCGGTTAGGATCGTCGATCCGTCGAGTTTCATGCGCGCTCGCGAGATCAGGTGGAGCGCGTGTTCTTGAGTTGCGTCGAGCAGCTTGGTGCTGCGGAAATAGAAGGGGCCGGTCGCGAAGGCGGGATCGGGCTGGCGGTTCGCTGCAGGGAGGATTTGTGGTGATAGCGTCGCGATCGGTCCTGCGAGTCCGTGTTGGTCGAGGACGCGGCCGACCGCTCGGCCTTCGCGGAGGGCCTGTGTGAGCGACAGGCCATCCGAATCTGCCAGCGCTGCGATGGAGGGGGCGATGCCGGCGGCCGCGAATACGGCGAACGCGATTCGCCACGCGCGGCTTGGGGGCGGGATCAGCGATAGGCGGACGAACAGGGCTGGCAAGGCTGGGAGGAGATATTGCCGCCAGGTTGGAAACGGCAGGAGTGCGGCGATCAGGCCGGCGAGGATCAGCCAGTCGAGCAGGTCTACCGTGCGGCGTCGCCATGCGTCGCGCGCGACCAGCGCGAGCGCGGGCAGGGCTGCGCCTAGTGCGAGGAACTTGAGCGTGTCGATCGCCTTGGCGGGGAGCGACATCTTCCACGGGCGGAGCGCGTAATATTCGGCGGGGCCGCGCGCCGGGAAGGTGAAAGTGCCGAACACGAAACCGGCCGGGCTGGCGGCATAGGTCCAGGCGACGAAGGCGACCACCGGGAGTGTGCCGAGCAGGACCGCGGCGGGGCGATGGCGGCGGTCGACCAGCGCGTAGAGGCCGTAGGCGAGCGCGGGAAACGCATAGGAGATCTTCGCGGCGGCGGCGCTGGCGAGGAGGAGGCCGGCGAGCGCGGCGGCTTTGCGCGTGATGGCGGGGCGGACGATCAGGGGGAGGGCTGCGGCGAGCAGCGCGGCGGGGAGTGCGTCGTTGCGGGCTGTGCCGATGCTGAAGAGGAGGATGTCGCAGGTGGCGAACACGGCTGCGCAGGTGAGGGCGGCTTTGGGTTTGGCGCCGAGGGTTCGGGCTGCGGTGTGGACGCAGGCGATCGTCACGACGCCGAGCAGGGCGTTGAGGATGCGAAGCGCTGGCAAGGTCCAACTGCCGGCTAGAAGTGCGACGGGCGCGAAGAGATAGGGTTGGAGAGGGGTCTGTAGGTACGCGAAGTCCCGGTAGGGGAGGAGGCCGTGGGCGGTCAGCGCGGCGGCGGCGACGTATTGGCTCTCGTCGTGGTCCACCGAGCGTAGGAGCGCGAGGGTGGTGAAGAGGATCGTCAGCGCTGCGAGCATCAGAAGTATGTTCACCCGCGAAGGCGGGTGCCCAGACTGGGCACCCGCCTTCGCGGGTGAACAATTTTGGGGAGTGCTTCGGCTCGTCATTCGGCCCCACCCCGGCGGAGGCCGGGGCCCAGTTGGGGGACGGTGATGATTAGCGATCGCGCTTCGTTACCCTGGCGTTCCCAACTGGGCCTCGGCCTTCGCCGGGGAGGTGGCGTGTGGGCCACGAGTCAGGCTTTTACCGCGGTCAGGAAGTAATCGAGGCTCGTCGAGTCACTCAGCGTGAAGCCAGTCGCGGGCGAGAAGCTCAGCCCCCGCGTATCCGTCACGCGGAGACCCGCGTCTTTCAGCAGTGCGGTCAGTTCCTCGGGCGTCAGGAACTTGTTCCAGTCATGCGTACCCTTTGGAATAACCCCAGCACCCTCCGCCACCGTGATCATCGCGAGCCGCGACAACGGCGTCCGGTTGGGCGTCGAAAGAATCAGCAACCCGCCCTCCGCCAACGTCCGCGCGAGACCGCGCACGAAGCCGGCAGGGTCACTGACATGCTCGATCACCTCAAGGCTGGTGACGAGGTCGAACTGCCCGACCAGTCCCTCGACGCCCCCCGCGCGGTAGTCGATCGCCAAGCCGCTCTGCGCCGCGTGGATCTCCGCGACCGCGATATTCTCGGGTGCCGCATCGATCCCCGTAACCTCTGCACCGAGCCGGGCGAGCGGTTCACACAGCAACCCCGCGCCGCAACCGACATCGAGCGCGGTCTTCCCCTCCAGCGGCGTGAAGGTCGAACCATCGCCACCCCAATGCGCGTCCACCTGCTCGCGAATATAGCGTAACCGCGGCGGGTTGAGCTTGTGGAGCGGGGCCGACGAGCCCTTCGGGTCCCACCAGTCCTTCGCCATCGTGCCGAAATGCGCGGCCTCGCGCGGATCGATTGTTGCGTTATTGTGCGTGTCGCTTGCCAGTATCATGCGCGCTACCTATCAGGGCCGCCGCTTCGACCCAAAGGGATTTGCGCTGCCAATGGCCCGTATCGTGATGAAATTCGGCGGGACGTCGATGGCTGGGATCGAGCGTATCCGCAACGTCGCCGCGCGCGTGAAGCGCGAAGTCGACGCCGGCAACCAGGTCGCCGTCGTCGTTTCCGCGATGGCGGGCGAGACCGATCGGCTGGTCGGTTTCTGCCGCGAGGCGTCGTCGCTGTACGACGCGAAGGAATATGACGTCGTCGTCTCGGCCGGCGAGCAGATCACGAGCGGCTTGCTCGCGATCGCTCTGCAGGCGGCCGGGTGCAAGGCGCGGTCCTGGCTTGGTTGGCAGTTGCCGATCAACACCTCGGACGCGCACGGATCGGCGCGCATCGGCGAGATCGACACGGCCGCGCTCGACGCGAGCCTCGCGGACGGCGTCGTCGCCGTGATCCCGGGTTTCCAGGGCGTCGCGGACGGGCAGCGCGTCACGACGTTAGGTCGCGGCGGGTCGGATACGTCGGCGGTGGCGATGGCGGCGGCGATGAAGGCCGATCGCTGCGACATCTATACCGACGTCGACGGCGTCTACACGACCGACCCCAGGATCGTGCCCCGCGCGCGGAAACTGAGCAAGGTCACGTATGAAGAGATGCTGGAACTCGCCAGCGTCGGTGCCAAGGTGTTGCAGACGCGGTCTGTCGGCCTGGCGATGAAGGAAAACGTGCGCGTGCGCGTGCTGTCCTCGTTCGAGGACGGCGATACCAATGATGGTCACCGCGGCACGTTGATCGTGGGCGAAGAGGAAATCGACGATATGGAACGCCAGCTCATCACCGGCATCGCGCACGACAAGAACGAGGCGAAGATCACCCTGACGCAGGTCAGCGATCGGCCCGGCTCGGTCGCGGCGATCTTCGCGCCGCTCGCGGACGCGGGGATCAACGTCGACATGATCGTGCAGAACGTCGCGCATTCGACCGGCTCGACCGACGTGACGTTCACGGTACCGGCAGCCGATCTCGCGCGCTCGCTCGACGTGCTCGACAAGGCGAAGGACGCGATCGGCTATGCGACGATCGTCCACGACACGCGCGTCGCCAAGGTGTCGGTCGTTGGTGTCGGCATGCGCAGCCATGCGGGTGTCGCGGCGACGATGTTCACGACGCTCGGCGAGCGCGGGATCAACATCCAGGCGATCGCGACGTCGGAAATCAAGGTCAGCGTGCTGATCGAAGAGGATTATACCGAGCTGGCGGTGCGCGTGCTGCACACCGCGTATGGCCTCGATGCCGAGGATGCGGCTTGAGCTTGATACATAACGACATGATCCCGGCAGGCGCCGGGACGACGGGGATGGATGCATGACGATCGGTACTGAGCGGCTGCAACGCCGGATGGCGCGCGGCGCCGCGTTCCTCGGGTCGGAGGTCGCGATTCTCGGCGGCGCGATGTCCTGGGTGAGCGAGCGGCACCTCGTGTCGGCGATCTCGAACGCGGGCGGGTTCGGCGTGATCGCGTGCGGGGCGATGACGCCCGCGCTGCTTGATACCGAGATCGCCGCGACCAAGGCGATGACGGACAAGCCGTTCGGCGTGAACCTGATCACGATGCACCCCGACCTGTTCGAGCTGATCGCGGTCTGCGCCAAGCATCAGGTCGGCCACGTCGTCCTCGCCGGTGGCCTGCCGCCCAAGGGCAGCATCGAGGCGATCAAGGAAACCGGCGCGAAACTGATCGCATTCTCGCCCGCGTTGGCGCTAGCGAAGAAGTTGATTCGCAGCGGTGTCGATGCGCTGGTGATCGAGGGGATGGAGGCCGGCGGCCATATAGGCCCGGTCTCGACCAGCGTCCTCGCGCAGGAGATGCTGCCCGAGATCGCTGAGCAGGTGCCGGTGTTCGTCGCGGGCGGGATCGGTCGCGGCGAGGCGATCGCGGGGTATCTCGACATGGGTGCGGCGGGCGTCCAGCTCGGCACGCTGTTCGTCTGCGCAACCGAATCGATCGCGCATGCCAATTTCAAGAAGGCCTTCATCCGCGCCTCGGCACGCGACGCGATCGCCAGCGTGCAGATCGATGCGCGGCTTCCGGTTATCCCGGTGCGTGCGCTGAAGAACGCGTCTAGCGAGTTGTTTACGGCGAAGCAGCGTGAGGTTGCCGGGCATCTTGACGGTGGCCGCGTGGAAATGGCCGAGGCGCAGTTGCAGATCGAGCATTACTGGGCGGGTGCGCTGCGTCGTGCGGTGATCGACGGCGACGTCGAGCATGGCTCGGTGATGGCGGGCCAGTCGGTCGGCATGGTAAAGCGCGAGGAGCCGGTGGCGGACATCATCGGCGGCCTGATGGCGCAGGCGGCAGCGGCGCTCGATGCACGCGCGGTTTGACACACTTCTGATTCTCCCCCGGCGGGGGAGGTGGCAGCCCGCTTGGGCTGACGGAGGGGTGATCCGCTATCGAGAGGGCATCACCCCTCCGTCTGGCAAGCGCCAGCCACCTCCCCAACAGGGGAGGATTGCAGAGCACGCGTGTAATACGCTTGGTCATGCCTCGCTCCTAGACATTCATCAGCACCACCCCGGCGAAGGCCGGGGCCCAATTGGGGGACGTTGCTGATCCTCGTGGCGTTCCGTTACTGCTACCTTTCCAATTGGGCCCCGGCCTCCGCCGGGGTGGACTAGTCGAGCGCCACCACCCCCAACCCCGCCCCCTCTCCACTCGCCGCAAAGCGCGTACGGCTTACGTCTCGTTAACCTAATCCCGGCAAGAGTGTCCCGTCGGGGGACGTTACGAGGTGTTGTGATGAGTCGTCGGTTTGCTTTGCTGTCCGTTACCGCGCTGGGCCTGCTGGCCGGCTGCACGTCGAAGCCGCGGACCGTGGCGCAGGTCGCGCCGCCCGTCATCATGGTGCCGGTGCCTGCGCCGACGATGCCAAAGGGCGCGTCGCCTACGATCGTCATTCCGGTCGCCCTCGCCGACGGCACCTATCCGACGCCCAATCGCAACCTGACGACGTCCGCCAAGGTCTGGCATCTCCGCGCCGCGCTCAACGTCGCCGCGCTGGCGTGCCGCGGGCCGCAGGAAGTGGTGATCGTCGCGGGCTACAACGCTCTGCTGTCGGCGCAGAAGCCGATGCTCGCCAAGGCCGAGGCGACCTATGCCAGCGAATACAAGTCGGGCGGCGGCGACTGGCAGGATCGCTACGACGATTCGATGACGCGGCTGTACAACTTCTTCTCGCAGTCGCCAGCGCGCGACGAATTCTGCGCCGCGGCGGGCGCCGTCCTAGCGCAGAGCGCAGGTCTGACGGCCGAGGCATTGCCCGCCTTCGCCGCCCAGAACCTGCCCGTGCTCGAGCGCCCGTTCACCGATTTCTACCGCGCGGTCGACGCGTGGCGCGGCCGCACCGTGCGTCCGGTCCAGCCTCAGCTGGCCGTCTCGCGCCAATATGCGTCGAACATGCCCGTGCAGACGATCACGCAGGCGCGTCTCCAGCCGATCTCGCAGCCGGTGCCACCCGCGCAGCCTCGTCTGAAGCTCGACGCCAGCGTCTTTCAGTAAGCGAGGCGTCTTCCAGTAGTCAGGCCTTGATGGGCGTTCCGATCGACCAGCTATGGCCGAACGGATCGCGCACCTGGCCGTAGCGATCGCCCCAGAACTGGTCGGCGACCGGCATCGTCAGGACGGCTCCTGCTGCTACTGCGCGATCCACCCAGGCATCGGTGTCGTCGACCTGCAGGTGCAGCGTGATACCGGCGGGTTCGGGTTCGTCATGACCACGCCATTCGGGAAACTCGTCGGATAGCATCAGCCAGGCGTCGTTGATCCGCAGACTCGCCTGCATCAGCTGGACGCCGTCGTCCGCGAAGTTCGTCTCGACGAGCGTTGCGGCGAACGCGGTTTCGTAGAAGGCGAGGGCCTCGCGTCCGCGTTGTCCGCGAATGACGAGGAACGGTGTGATTCCGCTGGTGGGACGATCGGCCATGCGAGTCTCCTGCGTTGGATGTCGCCAGGCTAGGCGCATCGCGAAGCGCCGCCCAGCGCGATCTTGCAGGCAATGGTTGGCTTCCCTGCAAAGACTGGGTTAACAGCCGCGGGAATGGCTGAGGTTTCAGATCGTCCGGCGGAAGGCCGCTTCGAAGGGCGCGAGCACCGGTTTCCGGTGCGCGTCTATTTCGAGGACACCGATCTGTCGGGTGCGGTCTACCACGCCAATTACCTGCGCTACATGGAGCGCGCGCGGTCGGACATGCTGCGGGTCGGCGGGATCGACCAGCGCGCGACGTTCGAGGCGGGCGAGGGCTCCTACGCAATTGCGAGCGTCGCCATCCGCTATGCCGCGCCGGCGAAGCTCGACGACGCCTTGCTGGTCGTCTCGCGGATACGCCGTGTCCGCTCGGCCGGGGTCACCATTCATCAAAGGGTCATGCGCGACGGGCTTGTCTTGGCCGAGGCGGACGTGGTGGCGGCATTGGTCGCTTCTAACGGCCGCCCACGCCGCCAGCCGCGTGCCTGGATCGATATCTACGAACGCCTTGTCTGGCAGGGGGAAGCATGAATCCGGTGTTGACTATGGATAGCGCGACGCTGTCGCCGATCCACTTGTTCCTCCAGGCCGACTGGGTGGTGAAGGGCGTGATGATCGGGCTGCTGCTCGCCAGCATCTGGACCTGGGCGCTGATCGTCGCGTTCTGGCGGCGGATCGGCAAGACGCGGAAAGGCATGACGCGGTTCGAGCGCGATTTCTGGAAGGCCGAGGATATCGACGTCTTCTACAAGGCGGAGGGCGAGAACGACCTGCCGTCGGCGCGCGTGTTCGCCGCCGGGGTGACCGAGTGGCGGCGCTCGACCGCAGGCGGCACGATCGACAAGAGCGGCACGCGCGAGCGGCTCGCGACGACGATGGGCTCAGCGGTCGCGGGCGAGATCGACAAGCTGTCGGACCGGCTCAACGTACTGGCGACGGTCGGCTCGGTCGCGCCGTTCGTCGGGCTGTTCGGCACGGTGTGGGGAATCATGCGAAGCTTCACCAGCATCGCGGCGGCGCAGAACACGTCCCTCGCGGTGGTCGCGCCGGGGATCGCGGAGGCACTGTTCGCAACCGCGATCGGCCTGTTCGCGGCCATTCCCGCGGTGATCGCGTACAACCGGTTTTCGCACGGTATCAACCGGATCGAGGCGAGCCTGAACCGCTTTGCCGACGGTTTCCACACGACCCTGTCGCGCCAACTGGACGGCTCGCGATGATGGGGCCGGAAAATCCTCCCCTGCAAGGGGAGGTGGCTGGCGCAGCCAGACGGAGGGGTGACACCCTCTCGATAGCACGTCACCCCTCCGTCAGCCCTGCGGGCTGCCACCTCCCCTTGCAGGGGAGGATTTGAGATGGCGATGAACCTTCCCTCTTCCCGCGGCCGCGGTCGCCGCGCGCCGATGGCGGATATCAACGTCACGCCGCTGGTCGACGTGATGCTGGTGCTGCTGATCATCTTCATGGTGACCGCGCCGTTGATGACCGCGGGCGTACCAGTGAACCTGCCCGACGCGCGCGCGAAAGCGCTCGACCAGGAGCAGAAGCCCGTCGAGATCTCGATGGACGGCACCGGCGCGCTGTTCATCGACAAGGATCAGGTGACCGATGACGCGCTGCCGATCCGGCTCGCGTCGATCGCCGCCAGTCGTGCGGTGGGGGACGAACCCCAGGTGTTGCTGCGCGCGGATCGGAAGCTCGATTACGGCCGCGTGATGCGCGTGATGGGCGAACTCAACCGCGCCGGGTTGAACCGCGTTGCGCTGGTGACCGTCGAGGGTAATCAGAACTGATGGCGCTGGCCTGATGGATCGCTCGGAGAAGATCGGCTTAGGCGTTGCCGTCGTCGGGCATGTCGTGCTGTTCGGCCTGCTGTCGCTCGGCTTTCTCAGCACGCCCGAACCGCCGAAGATCCAGCAGCAGCCGATCGACGTGAGCCTGGTACCCGACGTCGCCCTGGAGGCGACCGCGCCGCAATCGACCGAAGCGCCCGCGCAATCGATCGCGCCGGACGAGGGCGCGCCCGAGGATGCAGCGCCGCGCGCTCCGCAAGAGGCCGAACCCGAGCCGAAGCCCGATCCGACACCGCCTGCGCCGCAGCCCAAGCCCGCGCCGCCGAAACCGGCGCCCAAGCCGCAGCCCAAACCCAAGCCCGCGCCACCAAAGCCCGCCGCCAAGCCGGCCCCGGTCGCGAAGCCTGTCGTGAAGCCGCAGCCCAAGCCCGAAAAGGCGCCGCCGACCAAGTCTGCTCCGGCGAAGGCAGCGCCGGCAAAGGCCGCGCCGAGCAAGGCTACGGCCAAGCCGAGCACTGCGCCGGCGAAGACGTCGTCCACTACTGGCAAGACGTCGTCCGCGTCGTCGGCCAAGCCTGCGAAACCGTCCTCGACCAAGGGCAGCGGCTCGACCGCGGAGGCAAAGACCTCGCGTCCGCGTGGCTCGCGGCTCGGCGACAATTTCCTGAAGGGGCTGTCGGCCGATCCGTCGCCGAGCAAGTCGGAAGCCCCCAAGGCGGCCAAGCTCGGCGCGCAGGCGGCGGCCAACATCGGTTCGGCGATCCTGCGGCAGGTACAGCCTTGCGCCAACCGGCAGGTCACGCCTGGACCCGGCGCGGAGCGGATCCGCGTGACGATCAACCTGAAGCTCAACCGCGACGGCACGCTGAAGTCGCGGCCGACGATCAGCGGTCATGCCGGGGTCGACGACGACAACCGGCGCTATGTCGACCGCGTCGACGATCTGGCGATCGCGACCTTCGTCGGGTGTTCGCCGCTACGCGGTTTGCCCGACGACCTGTATGACGTGCAGAACGGCTGGAGCAATTTCAGCCTGCGCTACAAACTTCCCGGCTGAGGATGTCCGTTATGACTCGATCGATCCTGGGGTTTTTCCCTTCGCGCCAGCTGCTTCCAGTTGAGAAACACCACCCCGGCGAAGGCCGGGGCCCAATTGGGAAGGTCGATGTAACGATGCGCAACGGTCCCTCAGCGGCGTCCCTCAATTGGGCCCCGGCCTCCGCCGGGGTGGTGTTAGGTGGGCGTATGACTCGATCGATTCTTGCATCGGTTGGGCTGCTCGCGTTCGTCTCCGGCAGTGCAGCGTATGCGCAAGACGCACCAGCGCCGGCACCGCAACAGGCTCCCGCCGATCCTGCAGCGCAGGCAGCGGCCGGCGATCAGTCCGGCGGGCTCGTGGTCGACGTCACCGGCGGTATCTCCGCGCCGATGCCGATCGCGATTCCCGTCATGCCGACGTCCGCGGTCGTCTCCACGCCAGCAGGCTCGACCGACGTGCTCGGCCGCCAGCTCGCCGATATCGTCACCAACGATCTCCGCAATTCCGGTCTGTTCACGCCGCTCTCCCCCGGCCAGCTCCGCCCAATCACTTTCCCCGAAGTCACCGCACCCGGGTTCGAGTACTGGGGCAGCACCGGCGCGCAGGCACTCGTGCAGGGCTTCATCCGCGCGAACGGCGACGGCAACCTGACCGTCGGCTGCTACCTCTACGACGTGTCGTCCAAGGCGGAGCTGACGCGCACCGGCTTCGTCGTGCCGCCGTCGGACTGGCGTCGCGCAGGGCATAAATGCGCCGACATGGTCTACACCCGCCTCACCGGCGAGGGCGCGTATTTCGACAGCCGCGTCGTCTATGTGTCCGAGACCGGCCCCAAGGGCCGCCGCATCAAGCGGCTCGCAATCATGGATCAGGACGGTGCCAACCACCGCTTCCTGACGAACGGCCAGTCGATCGTCCTGACGCCACGGTTCGCGCCGAACCAGCAGTCGATCGTCTATATGAGCTATCTCAACAATCGCCCGGCGATCTATGTCTACGACATCGGTTCGGGCAAGCAGCGCCTGGTAGTCGCGAACGCGAACCTGACGTTTGCGCCGCGCTTTTCGCCGGACGGGCGCAACATCCTGTTCTCGATGGCGCAGGGCGGCAACACCGACGTCTACCGCGTGTCGTCGCAGGGGGGGACCCCGCAACGCCTGACCAATTCGCCGGGGATCGACACCGGCGGCAGCTATTCTCCGGACGGCTCGAAGATCGTGTTCGAGAGCGACCGTTCGGGCGGACAGCAGATCTACGTGATGAACGCCGATGGCTCGAACCAGCAGCGGATCAGCTTCGGCGGTGGTCGCTATGCGACGCCGGTGTGGAGCCCCCGCGGCGACCTGATCGCGTTCACCAAGCTCGGCGGCGGCTTCCGGATCGGCATCATGAGCCCGAGCGGCGGCGGCGAGAAACTGCTGACCAACGACTGGCAGGACGAGGGGCCGAGCTGGTCGCCGAACGGTCGCGTGATCAACTTCTATCGCTCGGGACGCGGCAGTGGCGGCAAGGCGGACCTCTGGTCGGTCGACCTGACCGGCGTCAACGAGCGGAAGATCCCGACGCCGCTCGACGGCTCGGATCCGGCCTGGGGCCCGCTTCGCCCGTAAACCTGCTATGGGGGCATAACGGGGAACGTGATTTTCTACGGGAGACTATCTATGTCGAAGCTTTCCAACATCTTGCTGGCGTGTACCGCGCTGATCGCGGTTTCGGGCTGTGCGAAGAAGCGTCCCGCCGTGTTGCCGCCGGCACCGGTCGACAACAACGCTGCCGTCGATCCCAATGCTGGCATGAACAACGGCAATGTCGGCGGCGCGATCGTGCCGGGGTCGGATGCCGACTTCCAGCGCTCGGTCAGCTCGAACACGGTGAATTTCGGGCTCGACATGTACGACATCGATCCGACCGCACGCGCGATCCTCGACAGCCAGGCGCAGTGGCTGGCCAAGTTCCCGAACCAGCGCATCACGATCGAAGGCCATGCCGATGAGCGTGGCACGCGTGAGTATAATCTGGCGCTTGGCGATCGTCGTGCGAACGCGACGAAGAATTATCTCGCGGCAAAGGGCGTGTCGTCGTCGCGGATGACGACGATCAGCTATGGCAAGGAGCGCCCGGTGGCGATGGGGTCGGACGACCAGAGCTGGGCGGCGAACCGTCGCGCGGTAACGGTGGTGCTGAACTAGGGTTTGTCGTGGCGTGTGCTGGCAAGACGATCGGACGCCAGCACCTGCCACACATGCTCCGTCATCCTGACGAAAGTCAGGATCCAGAGTAACACACGGTGAGGTTCTTGGCTCTGGATCCTGACTTTCGTCAGGATGACGAGGCTTGAGCATTCATGTCGCGAGCCTCACGCCCCTACCCTCCCACGTGCAAGAGCCCGCGGGCCCCTCCCTCTCCCCGGCGGAGAGAGGGGTTTTACCCCAGCGCCTTGTCGAGCAGTTTTGCCAGGCGGATACCCCCGCGGCGGATTTCCTCGCGCGACACCGGAACCATCTTGGCAATTGTCGCGTCGTCCATTTTCACGCGCGCCGGCACCGGACCACACGCATCTCCGCCGAGCGCCGCCGCATACGCCTTGTGCGAGGCTTCCCACGACTCACGACTCCAGTCGACGACCGTCCCGGCCCCGATCTTAGCCCGCTCCGCTGCCGGATAGCGCCGCACCAGCGACGGCGGCGTCGAGATCGCGCGCTCGGCGAGCGGCCCGTCCCAGATCGAATGCAGGTTGAACCGCGCCGGGCCGTAGATGCCGTAGTCCGCCTTCACGTCGTTGCCGCCCTTGTCGTTACGATCGCCCGCGTGGAGCGGCTGGTGCAAATCGCCGACAAAGTGGATCAGGAACGCCAACGCCTGCACTCGGTCCTTCGGCGACGTCGCGCGATCCCTCAGCATCTTCACGTCGCGATCGATCTGGACCGAGACGCAATTGCCGTCCTTGCACGCGGGCGTCAGGTCGAACGGCGCGCAGACGTCGGCATCCTGGAAATGCCACGTGTACGCGAACCCGAAACGCGACTTGCCGTCGGCGGTCTTGAGCGGCTTGATGCAATCCGCCCAGACGCTCGCCTGCTCGATCGTGCTGGCGGGACATTCCGGCGTGTCGAGCAGCGCCTGTTTCGCGAGCAGTTTGCGGATCGCGGCCTTGGTCTTGGGCGTGACGTTGGCATAGGCGATCTGTGCGACGGTCTGGTGGCCGTACTCCCAGAACGCGGTGGCGGGGGAGGCGAGGCCGAGCGAGGTGATCGCAGCGAGGAGAAAGCGCTTCATGCCGGCTCGTTAGCGTAGATCGCGACCGTCCGGCTACCCTCGGACGACGCACGTCCGCGGTACATGCCGACGGTGTTGAAACCCCACGCCATGTCGCCGTCCGGTCCCGCGACGATGACGCCGCCGGTGCCGCCTAGTGCCTTCACTTCGGCAAGGACGGCGTCGGCAGCGACTTGCAACGATTCGCCCGACAGCCGGACGCGCGCGGCGATTTCGTGGCCGACGCCGATGCGGAGGAAGAACTCGCCCGAGCCGGTGCACGACACGGCACAGGCGCGGTCGTCAGCGAAGGTGCCCGCGCCGATCACGGGCGTATCGCCGATCCGGCCCCAGCGCTTGCCGGTGACGCCGCCGGTCGAGGTGGCGGCGGCGACGTGGCCGTGCGTGTCGCAGGCGACCGCGCCGACGGTGCCATATTTCATGTCGACGTCGAACCCGCCGCCATCGGCCTGGAACTCGGCGAATTGTCGGCGGCGTTCGTCGGTGGCGAACCACGCGGCATCGGCTTGGGGAAGATCGCGTTCGAGCGAGAACGCATCCGCGCCTTTGCCGGCCAGGAAGACGTGCCGCCCGTCGTCGAGGATCGCGCGGGCCAGGCCGACGGGGTTGCGCGTGGCGGTCGCTGCGGCGACCGCGCCGGCTGCCCGCGTGCGGCCGTCCATGATCGCGGCGTCGAGTTCCAGCGTGCCGTCATGCGTGAAGACCGCGCCGCGCCCCGAATTGAAGTGCGGGTCGTCCTCCAGCACACGCACCGCCGCTTCGACCGCATCCAGCGCGCTGCCGCCGTCCGCCAGCACCTTCGAGCCCGTGTCGAGCGCGCGCGACAGGCCGGCTCTCGCGCCCGCGTCCTGCTCCGGCGAGACCATTTCGCTGTCGAGTTTGCCGGCGCCGCCGTGGATGACGAGGGTCCAGGTCATGCTGAGTCTTTCGAGGGTAGGGCGCGAAGGCCGATGAGGGGACGTAAGGGCGCGATGCTGCGGCCGATCCAGTAGAAGGCGATGCAGCCGATCGTCGTCGCGGCGAGCAGGCACGCGAACTCCGCCCAGCCCGGCAGGCCGGCGGGAAGCAGCGCGTACATCACGATGACGATGATCGTCTGGTGGATCAGGTAGAACGGGAACACCGCTTCAGTCAGTACGCGGCGCCAGCGATGATCGCGGTTCCAGTGGCGCTCGGCGATTCCGATCAGCGCGACGATCGCGCCCCATTGCTCGAGCGCGTGGGCGACGCCGTAGCCGGGGTAGATCCAGCGCGGCGCGACGATGTCGCCGGGCCATTCGAGTTCGACGCCGATGATCGCGCCATAGCCGAGCACCGCGGCGGCCGCGCCGACCTTCCACCAGCGCGGGATCGCCGCCATTGCGGGCTCGGAACGGGCGAGGCCGAAGCCGAACAGGAAGGCAGGGAAATAGGTGACGTGCGCGACCCAGTCGCCGAACAGGGCTTGCGATTCCGCGGCCATCTGGAACCACCAGGCGTGGACGAACACGAGCCACGCGACGGGGAGGACAAGCACCGCCCAGCTGCCGAAGACCCGGTCGAACGCGCGCTGAAGCCAGTCGCCGCGGACGACGGCCAGCCCCAGCGTCAAAACGCTCGTGTAGACCCAGAGGTAGACGACGAACCAGAGGTGGTTCCAGGTCGGCAACGACAGCCCGGCGAGCTTGCCGAAGCGGAAATAGTCATGGCTCCAGAACGTCAGATAGCTGCCGGCATAGGCGTGCTTGGTGACCAGCTCGACCCAGGGTTGCGGCGGCACGATCACCGCCATGCCGAACAGCAGCGGCACTAGCAGGCGGTAACAGCGGTTGGCAAAGAACCCGGCCGTGCCGCTCGACCGGGCAAGCAGCGCGCGGCTGGCATAGCCCGAGACGACGAACAGCAGCGTCAGCCGCCAAGCATTGCTCGCCAGCATCGGCAGCCGCACCCAGTCCTCGACATGGAGCGACTTCACATGGAAGTTCCACGGCACGAAGACCATGCCGATATGGTAGAGGATCAGCAGCGCGAACGCACCGATCCGCAGCCAGTCCATGCCGTAATGCCGGGTCATCGCGCGGCCCTACGGGGCGGGGAGCGGTGCCGCAAGCGCGCTAGGGGTGGTGTGGTGTTCAGGACGGACAGGCATCCCCCCCGAAATCCTCCCCCGCAAGGGGGAGGTGTCTGGCGCTTGCCAGACGGAGGGGGCGGACACGGAACAGCGGTTACCCTTACCGCCCCCTCCGTCACCTTCGGTGCCACCTCCCCCTGGCGGGGGAGGATCGTTTAATCCGGGTATCTGCGTTCCAGTTGGCTTACGCCTTCATGCGCGGCGTGCCCATGAAGTCGCGCTTGCCGATCGGCACGCCCTGCGCGCGGAGGATCGCGTATGCGGTGCTGGCGTGGAAGTAGAAGTTGGGCTGCGAGAACGAGAGCAGGAAGTTCGCGCCGGTGAACGGCATGAAGAACGTGCCGAACTCGAAGGTCGTGTCGTTGTCGGCGAGCGCGTCGAACGTCTCCCGGTCGATCCCCTCCAGCTTGGCGATCGCATCGCGTATCACGCTGTGGAGACCCGCGAAGTCGGTCGGCCAAGCCGATCGATCGGGCGAGAAGGTGCCGCAGCGGACACCCTCGATCCCGCCGACCGAATGCGCGGCGCACGACTTCACCTGATAGCCGAACGGCAGCATGTCGTCGGCGAGCTTCGCATCGATCAGCGTCGCGGGTTCGATACCCTTCTCGGCCGCGAACGCTTCCGCCTTGTCGAGCAGCGCGTCGACCGCACGCAGAATCTGGAGGTTCGAGGGAATCGTCGCATCGTACAGGGACAGGGTCATCGCGTTCGCTCCTAAAGCCGTGCGCCGCTATGGCCGACGTTCGCTACTCCGGCCAGCGATGTTCCGTTCCAGCGCGCAAGTCGCTATATAGGCCTCGAACTCCCGAGGAATCCCCATGTCCCTTCGTCCCTGGCGCGATATCACCCGCCGCAAGAGCCGCCAGATCATGGTCGGCAACGTCCCCGTCGGTGGCGACGCGCCGGTCACCGTGCAGACGATGACCAACACGCCGACCGACGACGTCCGCGCGACGGTCGACCAGATCCGGCGCTGCGAAGACGCGGGCGTCGACATCATCCGCGTCAGCTGCCCCGACGTCGAATCGACCGCCGCGCTGAAGCAGATCGTCCGCGCGAGCCGCGTGCCGATCGTCGCGGACATCCATTTCCACTATAAGCGCGCGCTCGAAGCGGCGGATGCGGGTGCGGCCTGCCTGCGGATCAATCCGGGTAATATCGGCTCGGCGTCGCGCGTGAAGGAGGTCGTCGATGCGGCCAAGTCCAATGGCTGCGCGATCCGGATCGGCGTCAATGGCGGCTCGCTCGAGCGGCACCTGCTCGAGAAATACGGCGAGCCTTGCCCCGATGCGCTGGTCGAGTCGGCGATGGATCACATCAAGCTGCTGCAGGACCACGACTTTCACGAGTTCAAGGTCGCGGTGAAGGCGTCCGACCTGTTTCTCGCGGTCGCGGCGTATCAGCAGCTCGCGGAGCAGGTCGATTGCCCGCTGCATCTCGGCATCACCGAGGCGGGCGGGTTCGTCGGCGGCACGGTGAAGTCGGCGATCGGGATGGGCAGCCTGCTCTGGTACGGGATCGGCGACACCATCCGCGTGTCGCTCTCCGCCGAGCCAGAGGAGGAAGTCCGCGTCGGCTTCGAGATCCTCAAGTCGCTCGGCATCCGCAACCGCGGTGTCCGCGTCGTGTCGTGCCCGTCGTGTGCACGGCAGGGCTTCGACGTGATCCGCACCGTGCAGGCGCTGGAGGAGCGGTTGCAGCACATCCGCACGCCGATGTCGTTGTCGGTGCTCGGCTGCGTGGTGAACGGCCCGGGCGAGGCGCGCGAGACCGACATCGGCATCACCGGCGGCGGCAACGGCAAGCACATGGTGTATCTGTCGGGCGTCACCGACCACCACGTCCAGGACGCCGACATGGTCGACCACATCGTCCGGTTGGTCGAAGCGAAAGCCGCCGAGATCGAAGCGGCCGACGAGGCGATGGCTGCACTGGTGCCGGTGGCGGCGGAATAAGCGGCGTGGTAGGGTCACACCTCGCTGGAGGTGATCATGACCTATCACGCTAAAGTCGTCAGTGGGCAGATCGCCCTGCCTCTCGAACTGCGTCGCGATGCGGGGATCGAAGATGGCGATTCGCTGGTCATCGAACTCAACCCGGACGGCGGCCTGACGATGAAGACCTACGCGCAGGTCGTGCGCGAGGTGCAGTCCGAATTCCGATCGATGGCAAAGCCTGCCGATCGTAATCTGGTGGACGAATTGTTGGCGGAACGTCGCGCCGATGCGGTCCGCGAAAACGCCGAGATCGAGGACTGGCGGACGCGGCACACCGCGTGACCGTCGTTTTCGACGCGTCGACCATATTGGCTATCCTGAAGAACGAGCCCGGCGCCGACGTCGCGATCGAGCATGCGCGTGGAGCTATGCTGTCGAGCGTCAATCTGGTCGAGGTTCGCAGCAAGCTGTTCGAGATCGTGTCCGACGTCGATGCGGTGATCGCGAACCTCGATCGTCTCGAGATCGTGATCATGCCCTTCACCACAACGCAGGCGAAGATCGCCGCAGATCTGTGGCCCGTCGTCAAAGGCAAGAACGTGTCGATTGCCGACCGGGTCTGCCTGGCCTTGGCGATCGATCAGGCCGCGACCTTGTGGACTGCGGACAAGGATTGGGTGACGCTCGGTCTTGATCTGGATATCCACCTGTTCCGATGACCTCGCGCACCGTTTCGCCCGCCCTGGCCTTCGCGGTCGCCGCGCTCGGCATCGGCCTGTTTTCCATGATGGATGCGGTGATGAAGTCGCTCGTGCTGGCGATCGGCGTCTATAACGCGCTGCTGTGGCGGCAGATGATCAGCGTCGGTCTCGGCGCGGTCGCGTGGAAGCTGGGGAATAGCGGTCGACCGAGCGGGCGCGCGCTCAAGCTGCATCTCGCGCGCGGACTGGTGACGACCGCGATGGCGGTGCTGTTCTTCTGGGGGCTGGCACGCGTACCGATGGCGCAGGCGATTTCGTTGACCTACATCGCGCCGATCCTCGCCTTGCTGCTCGCGGCCGCCACGCTGGGCGAGCGGGTCGGGTGGAAGACGTTGGTCGCATCGATCGCGGCACTTGGCGGCGTGCTGGTGGTAATGATCGGGCAGGGGCGCGAGGTGCCGGGGCCAGAGACGTTTCATGGCACGCTCGCGATCCTCGGCTCGGCGGTGCTGTATGCGGTCAACCTCGTGATCGCGCGGCTGCAGAGCCAGGCGGCGCGGCCGGGTGAGATCGCGTTCTTCCAGGCGCTCGTGATCACCGCGACATTGGCGCTCGCGGCGCCCTGGCTCGCGGTGGTCCCCGAGGCGGTGCAATGGCCCAAGCTCGTGCTGGCCGCGGGGCTCGCGACCGCGTCGCTGTGGCTGCTCGGCTGGGCGTATGCGCACGGCGATACCGGGTTCCTCGCGACCACCGAATACACCTCGTTCGTCTATGCCGCAGTGCTGGGTTTTCTCGTGTTCGGCGAGCGGGTATCGGCGTTCACGCTGGCTGGCGCGGCGATCATCGTCGTCGCGTGCCTGTACGCGGCGCGGCGGCGTGACATCGCGCAGACATCGATCGAGGCTAGTGCATGACCCATATCCGTTCCGCGACTCCGGCCGATGTCGGCACGATCCTGCGCTTCGTCCGCGAACTCGCCGCGTTCGAGCGCGAGCCGGATGCGGTCGAGGCTACCGAGCCGATGCTAGAAGAAGCCCTGTTCGGGGAGCGGCCTGCCGCGGAGGCTCTGATCGCGGAGAATGCCGATGGCCCGCTCGGGTTCGCGCTGTTCTTCCACAATTTCTCGACCTGGACGGGCAAGCGCGGGCTGTATCTCGAGGATCTGTACGTGACGCCGGAAGCGCGCGGGCAGGGGGTCGGCGGTGCGCTGCTGTCGCATCTCGCAGGCGTGGCGCTCGATCGCGGGTGCGCGCGGTTCGAATGGTCGGTGCTCGACTGGAATGCCGATGCGATCGCGTTCTACCGGAAGGTTGGCGCGGTCGGGATGGAGGACTGGACGATCCAGCGGATGACCGGGGATGCGCTGGTGAAGCTGGCCGGGCGGTAGGACTAGGGCGGATCGCGGGTTAATCTGCCTGCTATCTCACCCTGTCACGTCGATGTTCATCGCGATCGAGATGCGGTCGCGGGTGCCGAGATGCGGGCGGACGCCGTGGCGGAGCCAGGCGGGGAACAGGACCAGATCACCCGCCTCGGTCGGCAGGCGGCGCTCGACCGGTTGCGGCTGGCCGTCGATGCCGAGCAGCCGAAAGCCGGGCAGGCGCATGAACGGCACCGGAAAGCGCGGGTCCTCGAAGAACAGCTCGCCGCCCGCTTCGCCTTCCGAGGGCGGGACTCCCATGTCGATATAATAGACCGCGGCCCACAGCACGCCGGGATGCGCGTGGCTCATGTTGAGCGCGCCGGGCGGGGAGACGTTCGCCCACATCTTGACGGTCCATTCGACCGTCGCCGCATCGCGCCCATCGAAATGCGACGCGCGCTTCGCCATCTTCACCGCGGTATCGGCGAGCGCCGCTGCTGCCGGTCCACCCCAGTCGAGCATGTCGGTGGCGGAATGCCAGCCACCGACATTGGACCGTGCGAGGCTGGGCGCGGCGGAGTGACGATCGAGGATCGCCGACCGGAGCGCGGCGTTCAGCGCATCCGCATCGGCCAGCCGCCCGTGCAGTATCGGCGTCTCGTATAGTCCGATCTGCGCCGCGCGGACGCGGATGCCATCGAACGCACGAGACGCCGTTGTCATGCGATCAGCGCCCTGCGGTGTCGTCCGCGTTCATCGGCTCTTCGCCCTTGGCCTTCTCGGCGTTGTAGCGCTCGATCGCCTCGATCGTGACGCGCTTGGCTTCGTCGGCATCGCCCCACTTGCCGACCCGGACCCACTTCGTCTTTTCCAGGTCCTTATAGTGCGTGAAGAAGTGCTCGATCTGCTCGAACACGATTTCCGGCATGTCGCCGCGCTCGCCGATGTTGGCGTAATACGGGAACACCGCGTCGACGGGCACGCAAACCAGCTTCTCGTCGCCGCCGGCTTCGTCCTCGAGGTTCAGCACCGCGATCGGACGCGCACGGACGACGCAGCCTGGGATGAACGGCGAGCGTGCGATCACCAGCGCGTCGAGCGGATCGCCATCGGGGCTCAGCGTGTGCGGCACGAAACCGTAGTTCGCAGGATAGCGCATCGGCGTGTGCAGGATGCGATCGACGAACAGCGCGCCGCTGGCCTTGTCGAACTCGTACTTCACGGGCTCGCCGCCGGTCGGGACTTCGATGATGACGTTGAGGTCTTCGGGCGGGTTCTTGCCGGTCGGGATGAGATCGATACGCATGGCGGTCCTTTCAGAATATGACGGTGCCGGCGCTCCTCGTCTGGGGAGCGACCGGCACCGGTAAGTCAGTGGCTGGTCAGCGCGGCGTCAGCAGCTTGTCGAGCCCACCGTCACCTGTACCGACCTTCTGAAGCCGCGGATAGCGCGGGCCGTCGTGGTAATCGAGCGAGATGTCACGGAATCGGTCATTGTTCTTTACAGTGAGACGAATCGGTAGCTTCGTTCCCTGCGCGGCGACGATCGCCGCCTTGATCCGGTCCGCCGAATAGGCCTCGCTGTTGACCGCTTCGATCTCGGTGCCGACGTCGAGGCCCGCCTTGAACGCGGGGCTGTCCCAGATCGACGAGGTGACCACGCCGTCCTTGTTGATCACCATGCCCAGCGAATAGCTGACATCGGTGCCGCGCGTCTTCTCCGCCTGCTTCAGATACGGGCTCTGCTCGGGGCCGTAGACCAGCTTGTAGCCGTTCATCGCAAAGCCGTTGATCGGCGCCGGCTTGCCCGTCTCGGTCAGCCGCGTGTTCAGGAACGTCGCCCAGTCATAGGGGACGATCCCGTTCAACGTCTTCGCAACATCGGCGAAGGTATAGGTCAGCTCGCCATAGTCGCCGTCACGAACGCCGAAGAAGGCACGCGCGAAATCGTCGATCGACTTGGTGCCGTTCGACTTCTGGCGGAGCATCGCGTCGACCTCCATCCAGACCATCAGGCCCTCGTTGTAGTAATCCTCCGACCGCTGCCAGCTCGTCCACCCCTTGGGCTTGCGCGCCGAGATGACGGGATCATTCGTCGTGTCGATCAGCGGACGCCACTGGCGGCCCGGCGCGGTGTCGTAAATACCGAGGATCGAGGCATAGCCGTCGAGCGTGTCCTGCTTGCTGACCAGCCCCGAGCGCGCCTGGAGCACATAGCCCCAGAACTGCGTCTGGCCCTCGTAGACCCACAACAGCGAATCGCGCATCGGCGTGCGGAAATCGGGCGTCCACAGGTCGGCGCCGCGGCGGAACTTGCCGTCCCAGCTATGCGTGTATTCATGCGGCAACAGGTTCCGCGCGGCGGCCCCCGTCTCCCATTCGGTGAAATAGCCGGGACGGACGCCGTTCTCGGAACTGCGATGATGCTCCAAGCCGATCCCGCCGAGCTGATCGGTGATCGACAGCAGAAATTCGTAATGATCGTAATGCTGCGCGCCGAACGTCTTCACCGCCTGGTCGACGAGGCGCTTGTGCGCATCGATCTGCTCGGGCTTGGCGGCGAGCTGGTCGGGGCTGTCGGCGAAGACGTTGAGATCGACGCGGGGGGAGAGCGGCCAGACCTTGCCGTATTTGCCCGCCAGCGTCGGCGAATCGACGAGAATCTCGTAGTTGGTCGTGTCGTAGCTGTAGGTCGAGCCCGATACCTTCGCCGGCACCGCGCCCGCCGCGGTCCAGCCGGTCGGGTAGGTGACGGTCATCTTGATCGGGATCTGGCGGGTGAAATAGCCGGCCGGATAGAGGCTGACGAGATTCGGCTCGAGGCTGATCATCGTCGGGGTCATCACCACGCGGCCCTGGTCGCTCTTGGTCGCGGAGATGAACTGGAACTCGGCAACGACGCTCTTCGCGCCCGTCGGCACGTCGATATGGAACGCGAAGACGTCGACCGGATCGCGCGTCCAGGGGAGGATCTTGCCGTTCGCACGGATCACGAGGCCGGCGAGCTTCTCGATCTCGCCGCGGGGGGAATGCGCGCCGGGGAGCCATTTCGGATACAGCAGCGCCATCGGCCCGGACTTGGCGACCGGGATCGTCTGCTTGACGCGGAAGATGCCGCGCTCGGTATCGGTCGCATCGACGTCGAGCAGCAGCGTGCCCGGATAGGGCGTGTCGACCGCGTCGGGGATCGTGTCGACGAACGGTACCGGCTGTGGCGCAGTATTGCCGGCGGGAACCTGCGCCACCGCAGGAACAGCGGACGCGAGCAGGGATGCGACGAGAAGCTTGCGGATCAAAGGAAGGGCCTTCCGGCTGAGAGACGATGACACGAGGTGTAATCGCGATAAAGGGCAGCCGTCCAGTCCTTTACCGAGATGGGAAGGTGCGCCCCATCACGACACGGTCCGCAGCGATCGGCACTCCGTCCTTCAGTGTGCCTTGGGCTTTTTCACCGCATGCAGACCCAGCGCGATCGCACCACCCAGGATCAGTCCGACGATCCCCGAGAAGAACGCGTTCATCGCCCAGTTCACGGGGCCCTTGGCGAACGGCACCGCATGCGAAGCAGCCTCCGCGGTGTCGTGGATCCAGTGCGGGAGCGTCGTGAACCCGAACTCCTCGATCCCGTGGACGATGATCTGGCCGCCGACCCATACCATTGCTGCCGTGCCGATCACCGACAGCGCCGACATCACCAGCGGCATGCCCTTCACCAGCCCGCGGCCGATCGCCTGCACCGCCGCGCTGCTGCGCTGCGCCAGATGCAGGCCGATATCGTCCATCTTCACGATCAGCGCGACCACGCCGTAGACGCCGATCGTGATGACGATCCCGACCAGCGCCAGGACGATCGCCTGTTCCCAGATCGGCTTGGTCGCCACGTCGGACAGCGCGATCACCATGATCTCGGCCGACAGGATGAAGTCGGTGCGGATCGCGCCCGAGACCTTCTGCGCTTCGAGCGTCGCCGCATCGACCGGCGCCTCGACGACCTCTTCGGCATGACCGCCGCCGAACGCCTCGAGGATCTTCTCCGCGCCCTCGAAGCACAGATAGGTGCCGCCGATCATCAGCAACGGCGTCAGCAGCCACGGTGCGAACGCGCTCAACGCCAGCGCCGCGGGGAGGATGAAGACCAGCTTGTTGCGGAACGACCCTAGCGCGATCTTCCCGATCATCGGCAGTTCGCGCTTGGGTTCGAACCCGACCATGTAGCGCGGCGTCACCGCGGCATCGTCGACCACCACGCCGATCGCCTTGCTGCCTGCCTTGCCGGTGGTTGCAGCGATATCGTCGAGGCTGGCGGCAGCGAGCTTGGTGATCCCGGCGATGTCGTCGAGCAGTGCGACCAGTCCTGTGGGCATCGATGGTGTCCTTAGCGTAGGTTTACGCGCTCGGTAACGTGACAGGATTGTCATGCAACGGCTTTCGCACTTGCGGTAGTGCGCGGCGGGCGGAATGGTTGCAGCCGACGCGACCCAAGCGACAGGACGGATCATGCCAGACGACTTCATCACGAACCTGCCAAAGGCCGAACTCCACCTCCATATCGAGGGCAGCCTGGAACCCGAACTCATGTTCGCGCTGGCCGAACGCAACAAGGTCGCAATCCCGTTCAAGAGCGTAGAAGACGTCCGCGCCGCGTACAGCTTCACCAATCTCCAGACCTTCCTCGACATTTATTACGCGGGGGCCGCGGTGCTCCAGACCGAAGAGGATTTCCGCGATCTGGCGGTCGCCTATTTCGACCGCGTCGCGCAGGACGGCGTGGTGCATGCCGAGATCTTCTTCGACCCGCAGACGCACACGCATCGCGGGATACCGTTCGACGTCGTCGCGCGCGGGCTGTTCGCGGGGATCGACGAAGCGCAGGCGAAGCACGGCATGTCTGTGGGGCTGATCATGAGCTTCCTGCGACATCTCGACGAGGAGGACGCGTTCAAGACGTTCGCGCAGGCGGAGCCGTGGCTCGACCAGTTCATCGGCGTCGGGCTCGATTCGTCCGAAGTCGGCCATCCGCCATCGAAATTCGCGCGCGTGTTCGCGGCGTCGGCTGATGCCGGGCTGATGCTGTGCGCGCACGCTGGCGAGGAGGGCCCGCCCGCGTACATCCACGAGGCGCTCGACATCCTCCAGGTGGACAGGATCGACCACGGCAATCGCGCACTGGAGGATCCGGCACTGGTCGCTCGCCTCGCACGCGATGCGATGACGCTCACCGTGTGCCCGTTGTCGAACGTCGCGCTGCGCAACGTCGACAAGCTGGAGAACCATCCGATCGACCGGATGCTCGATCTCGGGCTGCGCGCGACGATCCATTCGGACGATCCGGCCTATTTCGGCGGCTATATCGGCGAGAATTTCCGTCAGACCGCGCGCGCCAAGAATTTGTCGCGCGAGCAGGTCGTGACGCTCGCGCGCAACAGCTTCCTCGGCAGCTTCCTCGACGACGACGCGCTCAGCGGCCATCTCGCGACGCTCGACGCCTATGTGAAGGCGCACCCGTGATCGGGCGGTTCCTCGCGGTCTTCGAGCCGTTCATCCTGATGCTGCTCGGCACCGTGGTACTGGCGAGCCTGCTGCCGGCACGCGGCGAGATGGCGACGATCGTCGGCTACGCCGCCGATATCGGCATCGTCCTGCTGTTCTTCCTCCACGGCGCCAAGCTGTCGCGCGATGCGATTCTGTCGGGCCTGCGCAACTGGAAGCTGCATCTGGCGGTGCTCGCCATCACCTTCGTCGCATTCCCGCTGTTCGGGCTGGGGTTGACCGCGTTGCCGTTCGTGACGGGGCCGCTCGCCGCCGGGCTGTTGTTCCTGACGCTGCTCCCCTCGACCGTGCAGTCGTCGATCGCCTTTACCGCGATTGCGCGCGGCAATGTCGCGGCGGCGGTGTGCAGTGCGTCGTTCTCCAACCTGCTCGGCATCCTCGTGACGCCCGCGCTGGTCGCGCTGCTGATGAACACTTCGGGCAGCGGGGGGATCTCGATCGAGAGTATCGAGGCGATCGTGCTGCAACTGCTGGTGCCGTTCGTCGCAGGACATCTGTTGCGGCCGTGGATCGGCATTTGGGTGACGCGCAACAAGGGCCTGCTGACGGTGGTCGATCGCGGTTCGATCCTGCTGGTCGTCTACAGCGCGTTCGGTGCCGCGGTGGTGGAAGGCCTCTGGACCAAATTGTCGCTCGGCGACCTGATCTTGATCGGACTGCTGTGCGCCGCGCTGCTCGCCTTCGTGCTCGGGCTGACGTTTGCCGTTGCCCGCCTGATGAAGCTGCCCCGCGAGGATGCGATCGTGCTGCAATTCTGCGGGTCGAAGAAGAGCCTTGCATCGGGCGTGCCGATGGCGGGCGTGCTGTTCCCGCCCGCGCAGGTCGGCGTGATCCTGCTGCCGGTCATGCTGTTCCACCAATTGCAGCTGATCGCCTGTGCCATAATCGCGCGGCGCTATGCCGAGTCCGCGCCGCCGTCCTGATCCTGATCAATAGGCTCACTGCGAGGGTATTTGCTTTGTTCCGCAATGACCGCCACAGCGGTTTTGCTGACAAGGGGGCCTTGGCCGATGACTGCGCAGAACGATGTAGACGCTACTGCGCTCGATCAGGCGCAGACCCAGGACAGCGGGCTGGACCTGACCGCGTGCGACCGCGAGCTGATCCACATTCCGGGGTCGATCCAGCCGCACGGGCTGCTGCTGGTCGCTGATCCGGCGTCGCTGAAGATCGTCGCGGGGGCGGGTAATATCGAGGGTCGGCTGGCGGTAGAGTGGCTCGGCGCAGACCTCTCCCAACTCCTCGCGCAGGCCGTGCCGACGGACGACGTGGGACCGGGGGGGCTGGTCGGCGATCCGGTGATGGGATCCACCGAACGTTTCGAGGTCACGATCCACCGCAGCGGCGACTATCTGCTGGCCGAGCTCGAGCCGGTCGAGGCCGCACCGATGACCGCCACGCAGATGCTCGGTCGTCTCAATCCTATGATCACGATGTTCGAGCGCGCGACCGATCTAAGCACGCTGTGCGACCGCGCCGCGATCGCGTTTCGCCAGCTTACCTGGTTCGACCGCGTCATGATCTATCGCTTCCTCGACGACGACGCGGGGCGCGTCGTGGCGGAGGACAAGGCGGTCGGTCTCGGCACGTTCCTCAATCATCATTTCCCGGCATCGGATATCCCGCGGCAGGCGCGCGCGCTGTACGTTCGCAACCGCACGCGGACTATCCCGACGATCGCCTATACGCCCGCGGTGCTGCGTCCTGCCGGGTTCGAGACGCTCGACCTCAGCGACGTGACGGTGCGCAGCGTGTCGCCGATCCACCTGCGCTATCTCGCCAACATGGAGGTCGCGGCGTCGGCGTCGATTTCGATCGTCAAGGATGGGCTGCTGTGGGGCCTGATCGCCTGCCATCATGCTACGCCGCGGGGATTGAGCCCCGACATCCGCGCCGCGTCGGCAACGCTGGCCAGCGGTCTCGCGCGTCAGATCCGTGCGAAGGAAGAGGCCGAGATCTACCGCGAACGCCTGCGTTTACGCGGTGCCGAGGATGCGGTGATCGCCAAGCTCGCCACCGAACCGGCGCCGCGCAGCATCGTCGTGGCGCTGCGCGACGACCTGCGGCGGATGCTCGACGCCGACGGGTTCGCGTTCGTGCAGGGGACGATCGTCGACACCGACGGGGTCTGCCCGGCGCATGACGAGATTCGCGACCTCGCCGCCTGGGTCTGCGCGCGCAGCGGGATCGAGCCGCTGGCGACGCACGAACTCCCCGCGTTGCTGCCGCGTGCGGAGGCCTATCGCGCCTGCGCCAGCGGGGTGCTCGCGATGCCGCTGATCGACGATGGTGCGATGCTGTTCTGGTTCCGCGCCGAACAGGCCGAGGAGGTCGAATGGGCGGGCAATCCGCACAAGGCGGTCTCGCTCGATCCGACTGCGGTGCTGACTCCGCGCACCTCGTTCGAGTCCTGGACGCAGATCGTGTCCGGACGGTCGCGGCGCTGGACGCTTGAGGAGATCGAGGCCGCGCATCGCCTGCGCCGCGCGTTTCACGACGCGCATATCAACCAGCGGCTCCGCCTGCTCAATGCCGATATGCAGCGCACGCTGGCCGACAAGGACGTGCTGATCGCGCAGAAGGACGTCCTGATGAAGGAGGTCAATCACCGCGTCCAGAACAGCCTCCAGCTGGTCGCCGCGTTCCTGTCGCTCCAGGCCAAGGCGTCCGACGATGCCAAGGTGAAGGAGCATCTCGCCGAAGCGCAGGCGCGGCTTTCCGCGGTCGCGCTGGTGCACCGCCGGCTGTACCGCGACGACCAGGTCGAGTCGGTCGATCTGTCGCGCTATCTCGAGGAGCTGGCCGGCGACATGAAGACCTCGCTCGGCGCGGACTGGGCGGCGCACATGCGGCTCGATCTCGCGCCGATCCTGGTGCCGACCGATCGCGCCGTGAACATCGGGCTGGTACTGACCGAGCTCGTCATAAACGCCAGCAAATATGCCTATGGCGGGCGTCCGGGCCCGATCCTGATCGCGCTCGAACAGCATCGCAACCGTCTTCGCCTGATCGTCGCGGACGAGGGGTCGGGCAAGGTCGGCACGCGGGAGGGCTTCGGCAGCCGGATGATGAATGCGATCGTCGCCGGTCTCTCGGGCACGATCGAGCATGACGACAACATGCCCGGGCTGCGGGTGATCATGACCGCGCCGATCGAGGGCGCGGTCTGACCAAGCCGGGTGTCGGCGAACATGGGCTAGGGTGCGGCTGACATTTGATCGGGTGTCCGCGGGTTGAAGCTTTATGCTGCACCTGCGAAATAAACCGGATGATCGATACCGACCAAACCACCTCGTCTGCGCCGCCTGTCAACGCGCGGTTGGCGCTGCTTGCGCTTGCAGTGGGTGGCTTCGCGATCGGGACCACCGAGTTCGCCGCGATGAGCCTGCTACCGCAGTTCGCGCGGGGACTTGGGATCGACGAGCCGACCGCGGGGCACGTCATCAGCGCCTATGCGCTTGGCGTGGTCGTCGGTGCGCCGACGATCGCGGTGCTGGCGGCGAAGATCGAGCGGCGGGTGTTGCTGATCGGGTTGATGACGTTTCTCGGGATCGCCAACGGGCTGTCCGCACTCGCGCCGACCTATCATCTGATGCTGCTGGCGCGGTTCCTGAGCGGGCTGCCGCACGGCGCGTATTTCGGGGTCGGATCGCTGGTCGCGGCGTCGATGGTGCCGCGCGAGAAGCGGTCGCGCGCGGTATCGCGGATGATGCTGGGGCTGACGATCGCGACGATCGCGGGCGTGCCGTTGGCGAACGGGATTGGCCAGTGGTTCGGCTGGCGCTGGGGCTTCGGGATCGTCGCGATTATCGCCGCGACGACGGTGGTGATGCTGCTGAAATTCGCGCCCGTGCTGCGCCCGGCGAAGGATGCGAGTCCGCTCGGTGAACTGGCGGCGCTGCGTAACGGGCAGGTGTGGCTGACGCTGGCGATCGGCGCGGTCGGATTTGGCGGGATCTTCTGCGTCTATACCTACCTCGCCTCGACGCTGACCGAAGTGACAGGCGTGTCGTCCGCGTTCACGCCGGTCGCGTTCGCGCTGTTCGGGGTGGGGATGACGATCGGGACGCTGGTCTGCGCAAAGGCGGCGGACGTGGCGTTGATGCCGGCGGCGGGGATCACGTTGCTGTTCGGGGCAGGCGCGCTCGCGCTCTACGCGCCGGCGACGCCGCATCTCTGGGCGATGTTGCCGGTAGTGGTGCTGATCGGGTGCGGCGGCGGGTTGTCGACGATCCTCCAGACCCGGCTGATGGATGTTGCTGAGGAGGCGCAGACGTTGGCGGCCGCACTCAATCACTCCGCATTCAATACGGCCAATGCGCTTGGGCCTTGGCTTGGCGGGCTGGCGATTGCGAGCGGGTATGGGTTGCCGTCGACCGGCTGGGTCGGGACGGCGTTGGCGCTTGGCGGGTTTGCGATCTGGGCGCTGTCGTGGGGACTCGATCGCCGACGGGTCTGACTGCCCTCACCGTCATTCCAGCGTTCGCCGGCTGACCGTCTCTCCCACCGTCATCCCAGCGAAAGCTGGGATCTCCCCGTTCCGGGTCGGAGCGTCCGCCAACGACGATACCCCAGCTTTCGCTGGGGTGACGGTTTTGGAGGGGCGATGGTTTTGGAGGGGCGATGGTTTTGGAGGGGCTCAGAGATATCCCAATCACTACCACCCCGGCGAAGGCCGGGGCCCAGTTGGGGGACGGTGCTAACTACGGACGGCGCGCCGTTACTGCGGCCTTGCCAATTGGGCCCCGGCCTACGCCGGGGTGGTGTCGGTAAGGGGGAGAGGCCCCCCAAACCTCAACGCGCGATGTTGCGCTTCGCCAGTTCCTTGTTCAGCCCCAGCGCGATCAGCGTGAATACCGCGCCCGAGAACAGATACGCGCCACTGGCCGCGAGCCCCAGCTTGCTCGTCAGCAGCAACGCCGCCAGCGGCGCGAACCCTGCACCGAACAGCCACGCCAGATCGGTCGTCAGCGCCGAACCCGTATACCGATGCTGCGGCGACAGGCTCGAGGCGATCGCGCCCGAGGACTGACCGAACGACAGCCCGAACAGCAGGAAGCCGATTCCCATGAACATCCGCTCGCCGACGTCGCCGCCATCGAGCAGCGACGGTGCGGCGATCGCGAACAGCGCGATCAGCACCGCGATCGTGCCGAGCATCGTGCGACGCCCGAACCGGTCCGCGAGCAGACCCGACACCAGCATCGCGCCGATCCCGATGATGGCGCCGATCACCTCGACCACCAGGAAGCGCGCAGGGGCCTCACGCGTGAACAATACGACCCACGACAGCGGGAACACGGTAACCATGTGGAACAGCGCGAAGCTCGCGAGCGGCACGAACGAGCCGAGCCAGATAGCCTTCCACTGCGACTGCACGGTCTCGACCACCGGTGCCGGCTCGAGCTCGCGCTTTGCGTACATCTCTTCGAACTCGGGCGTCACCACTAGGCGAAGGCGCGCGAACAGCGCGACGACGTTGATCGCGAACGCCACGAAGAACGGATAGCGCCAGCCCCAGGCGAAGAAATCCTCGGTCGGCAGCGCAGCGACGAAGAATGCGAACAACCCGCTCGCGACCAGCAGGCCGATCGGCGCACCAAGCTGCGGCAGCATCGCGTACCAGCCGCGGTGCTTCTCGGGCGAATTGAGCGAGAGGAGCGACGCCAGACCGTCCCAGGCACCGCCGAGCGCGATGCCCTGGCCGATGCGGAGCAACGCGAGGATCGCGACCGACCAGTTGCCGACCGAATCATAGCCGGGGATAAACCCCATCGCGACAGTCGAGGTACCAAGCAGGAACAGCGAGATCGTCAGCTTGACGCTGCGGCCATAGGCACGATCGACCGCGATGAAGATGATCGAGCCGATCGGGCGGGCGATGAACGCCAGCGCGAATACCGCGAATGAATAGAGCGTGCCCTGCAACCGGTCGACATACGGGAAGACGAGGGTCGGGAACACGAGCACCGAGGCGATCGCGTAGACGAAGAAGTCGAAAAATTCCGAGGTGCGGCCGATCACCACGCCGATCGCGATCACGCCGGGCGTGACGTGCTCGCCGTCGCTGTGGATACTGCGAGCATCGGCTTCGAAGCTCGTCTCGGGGATCGTGTTAGCACTCATTCTTCAACTCGCTCTGCAGGGCGCTGGCCCATCATACGCTGTTCGGGCGGATGCGGGCAGGGGCAATCTATGCTACCCTTCGTGATGATAAAGCCATGCCGATGTTGCAGTGCAGCGCCCATTGGACAAATTGTCCACTGTAGTGCGGCGCAACCGAGGCGTAGGGGACCAGCATGATCGTTGAGAAAACCGTTTCCCGCGCAAAAAAATGGCTGGCCGTGCTGCCGCTTGCGCTGCTCACCAGCGGCTGCGACTGGGTCGTGATGTCGCCGTCCGGCGATATCGCAGTGCAGCAGCGCGACCTCGTGCTGATCTCGACCGGGCTGATGCTGCTGATCATCGTTCCGGTGATCTGCCTGACGCTGTTCTTCGCGTTCCGCTATCGCCAGTCGAACAAGGCCGCCAAGTATGAGCCCAACTGGGATCACTCGGTTGGCCTCGAGTTGTTGATCTGGGGCATCCCGCTGCTGATCATCATCGCGCTCGGCGCGTTGACGTGGACCAGCACGCATCTGCTCGATCCGTACCGTCCCCTCGGCCGGATCAAGCCCGACGCGCCGACGCTCGCGAACAACGTGCCGGTCGGCAATCTGGTCGACAAGCAGCAGCTGGCGAACGGCGTCGGCAAGCCGCTCGAGGTGCAGGTCGTCGCGCTCGATTGGAAGTGGCTGTTCATCTATCCGGAATACGGCATCGCCACGGTCAACGAACTGGCTGCACCGGTCGATCGCCCGATCCGCTTCCAGATGACCTCGTCATCGGTGATGAATGCGTTCTACATCCCTGCGCTGGCCGGCATGATCTATACGATGCCCGGCATGCAGACGACGCTGAACGCGGTCATCAACAAGCCCGGCAATTACGAGGGCTTCTCGTCGCACTATAGCGGCGCGGGTTTCTCGGGGATGCGCTTCCGCTTCCACGGCGTCAGCGACGCGGGCTTCGATGCCTGGGTCAACCGGGTCCGGCAGAGCGGTGGCGCGATCGGGGCGGGCGGTCTGAACCGCGCCAGCTATCTCCAGCTGGAGAAGCCGAGCGAGAAGGTCCCGGTCCGCTATTACAATGCGGTCGAGCCGAAGATCTTCACGGCGATCGTCGAGCAGTGCGTCCAGCCGGGCAAAATCTGCATGTCGCAGATGATGCATGGCGGCAAAGGCGGGGGGGACTCGCATGCCGGCATGGCGATGCCGGGCGTCAACGGCGGCAAGGGCCCGCAAGAGGCCTCCGAGCGCGTCAAGGGCGCGTTGCTGAAGGACGCCGATGAAAAGGGCAGCGGCGAACATTGGACCGCACCCGCCGATATAAAACGGGACGGCGCCAACAGCGCGCCCGGATCGGTATCGAACCGTAATCACACCATGCTGACCCCCTCCACACAGCCGGGCACGCGCCCCGTCGCGAACGGCTAGAGAAACCATCATGAACGACACTCTGTTGAAGACAATCTTCGGCCGCCTGACCCTGGAGTCGCTGCCGCTGCACGAACCGATCGTCGTCGCCACCTTTGGTATGGTGGCGATCGGCGGGCTCGGGCTCGTCGCCGCGCTGACCTACTTCAAGGTCTGGGGCTATCTGTGGAACCAGTGGTTCACCAGCGTCGATCACAAGAAGATCGGCATCATGTACATCATCCTGGCGATCGTCATGCTGCTGCGCGGGTTCTCCGACGCGATCATGATGCGCGCGCAGCAGGCGATGGCGTTCAACGGGTCCGAAGGGTACCTGACCGCGCATCACTATGACCAGGTCTTCACCGCGCACGGCGTGATCATGATCTTCTTCGTGGCGATGCCGCTGGTCACGGGCCTGATGAACTATGTCGTCCCGCTCCAGATCGGTGCGCGCGACGTGTCGTTCCCGTTCCTCAACAATTTCAGCTTCTGGATGACCGCGGCGGGTGCCGTGATCGTCATGATGTCGCTGTTCATCGGTGAGTTCGCGCGGACCGGTTGGCTCGCGATGCCGCCCCTCTCGGGACTGGCGTATTCGCCAGACGTCGGTGTCGATTACTATATCTGGGCCTTGCAGATCGCCGGCATCGGAACCTTGCTGTCCGGCGTCAATCTGATCGCGACCATCGTCAAGATGCGCGCGCCCGGCATGACCATGATGAAGATGCCGATCTTCACCTGGACCGCCTTGTGCACGAACGTCCTCGTCGTTGCCGCCTTCCCGGTGCTGACCGCAGTGCTCGCGATGCTGTCGCTCGACCGCTATATCGGTACCGCATTCTTCACGAACGACTCGGGCGGCAACCCGATGATGTACGTCAACCTGATCTGGATCTGGGGTCACCCCGAGGTCTACATCCTGATCCTGCCGGCATTCGGCGTGTTTTCGGAAGTCACCTCGACCTTCTCGGGCAAGCGCCTCTTCGGCTACAGCTCGATGGTCTACGCGACGCTCGTCATCACGATCCTCGCCTATCTCGTCTGGCTGCACCACTTCTTCACGATGGGGTCGGGCGCGAGCGTGAACTCGTTCTTCGGCATCACCACGATGATCATCTCGATCCCGACAGGGGCCAAGATCTTCAACTGGCTGTTCACGATGTACAAGGGCCGGATCCGGTTCGAACTGCCGATGATGTGGACGATCGCCTTCATGGTGACCTTCACGATCGGCGGCATGACCGGCGTGCTTCTTGCCGTGCCGCCAGCCGACTTCGTGCTGCACAACTCGCTGTTCCTGGTCGCGCATTTCCATAACGTGATCATCGGCGGGACGCTGTTCGGCATGTTCGCCGGCATCAACTACTGGTTCCCGAAGGCGTTCGGCTTCAAGCTGGATGAGACCTGGGGCAAGATCTCGTTCTGGTGCTGGGTCCCCGGCTTCTACTTCGCCTTCATGCCGCTCTACGTGCTCGGCCTGATGGGCGTGACCCGCCGGATGCGCTATTTCGACGATCCGAACCTGCAGATCTGGTTCATCATCGCCGCTTTCGGTGCAGCCATGATCGCCGCCGGTATCGGTGCCTTCCTGATGCAGATCTTCGTCAGCATCCGGAACCGCGAGAAGCTTGCCGATCTGACCGGCGATCCGTGGAACGGCCGCACGCTGGAGTGGTCGACCTCGTCGCCGCCGCCGGAGTACAACTTCGCGTTCACGCCGATCGTCCACGACCTGGACGCCTGGTACGACATGAAGGAGCGCAAGGCGGTCCGTCCGGTCTCCGGCTTCAAGGCGATCCACATGCCGAGCGGCACCGGCACGGGCGTCGTGCTCGCCGGTCTCAGCGTGGCGTTCGGGTTCGCGATGATCTGGTACATCTGGTGGCTCGCAGGCCTCACCTTGGTCGGCATCTTCGCGACGACGATCTTCCACACCTTCAACTACAAGCGCGACTTCCACATCCCGGTCGAGGACGTGATCGCCAGCGAGGACGCGCGCACCCGCCAGCTCGCGACCCAGGGAGCCTGACGCGATGTCCGCAATACCCATGAAGGATGGCCTGAACGAGACCCGCCAAGGCTCAACCGGGCCGGTCTCGTTCTACGACATCGACGAGCACGAACATCCGGAAGGCGGCAGCACGATGCTGGGCTTCTGGATGTACCTGATGAGCGATTGCCTCATCTTCGCGGTGCTGTTCGCGGCTTATGCCGTGCTCGGCAACAGCTATGCCGGCGGCCCCAGCCCGAAGGAGATCTTCGAGCTGCCGCTGGTGGCGGTGAACACCGCCATGCTGCTGTTCTCGTCGATCACCTACGGCTTCGCGATGCTGTCGATGGAGGAAGGTCGCCAGCGCGTCATGCAGATGTGGCTGGTCTTCACCGGCCTGTTCGGCCTCGCGTTCCTGTCGATCGAAATGTACGAGTTTGCCACCCTCATCCATGAGGGTGCGGGCCCGACCCGCAGCGCGTTCCTGTCGTCGTTCTTCACGCTCGTCGGCACCCACGGCCTCCACGTCACGATGGGCCTGATCTGGCTCGTTACGCTGATGGTCCAGGTCCAGAAGCACGGGCTTATCGCGGCGAACAAGCGCCGCCTGATGTGCCTCAGCATGTTCTGGCATTTCCTCGACGTCATCTGGATCGGCGTCTTCACCTTCGTCTATCTGATGGGCACCCTACGATGAGCGACCCCCACGCCAACACGCATGACGCGCATGCGGATCACGACCACGCTGCTCACGGCACGCGCGGCAGCTACCTGAAGGGGTTCTTCCTCTCGGTCATCCTGACCGCGATCCCGTTCTGGGCCGTCATGACCGGCGCGTTCAAGGATCCGTCGACCGCAGCCCTCGTCGTGATGGTGTTCGCGGTCGCGCAGATCGTCGTCCACATGATCTACTTCCTGCACATGAGCGGCAAGTCGGAGGGCGGCTGGACGATGATGGCGCTGATCTTCACGATCATCCTCGTCGTCATCACGCTCAGCGGATCGATCTGGGTGATGTACCACATGAACACGAACATGATGCCGATGCAGGCCGCGGCGGACATGTGAGCACGCGGGGTGCGCGACCGAGTCCTGCCGTCTATGTCGCAGGCCTGGTCGCGCTGCTGCTGTTCGCCGGGTTCATGGCGCTCGGCATCTGGCAGGTCGAGCGTCGTGCCTGGAAGCTCAACCTGATCGAACAGGTCGCGGCGCGCTCTCACGCCGCGCCGGTCGCCCCGCCGGGGCCAGCCTCCTGGAACGCGATCACCGCCACCACGGACGCCTATCGCCGCATCCGCCTCGACGGCACCCTCGATAATTCGCGGGAGACGCTCGTGCGCGCCGCCACCGCACTCGGCAGCGGCTATTGGGTCGTGACCCCCCTGCGGACTGCCCGAGGCTTCACCGTCCTCGTCAACCGCGGCTACGTCTCGCCCGAGCAGCGCGTCGCGCATACCAAGCCGACCGGCCCGGTCACGATCACCGGCTATCTCCGCATCACCGAGCCCGGTGGCGGCTTCCTGCGCCACAACGACCCCGCCGCCGGCAAATGGTATTCGCGCGACGTCGCCGCGATCGCCAAGGCGCGCGGCCTGTCGAACGTCGCTCCCTATTTTGTCGACGCGAACAAGTCCGGCACCGCCGCACCGGTCGGCGGCCTGACGATCATCGCCTTCCCCAACAACCACCTCGTCTACATGCTGACCTGGTTCGCGCTCGCCGCGATGACGATCGGCGCGTTCGTCGTGTTCGTGCGGCAGGATGCCCGCAAGCGGCGGGGGGCGATAGACACATGACGTCGTCAATGGCGGGGCAGGGGGTTGCACGACAGAGCTGGCAGCGCTGGCTCGCGCTCGCCACAGCCCGCACCGATGCGACCGGCAACGCCAACATGCGCCAGCTCGTCACGCTGCGCTGGATCGCCGTCGCCGGCCAGTTCGTCACGATATTGTTCGCCCGGTTCGCGCTCGGCTTTGACCTGCCGATGGTGCCGATGCTCGCGGCGCTGGCGGCGGGTGTCGGCCTCAACCTCGTCAGCATGCCGCTCTACGGCTGGCGCAAGGGCGCGAACATCCAGCTCCTGCTCGCGCTGCTGTTCGACGTCGGCCTGCTCACCACGCAGCTCTATCTCGCCGGCGGCGCGACCAACCCGTTCATCTCGCTCTATCTGCTCCACGTCGTGCTCGGCGCGGTGCTGCTCGATCGCTGGTCCAGCTGGGCGATCGTCGCCGTCACGGCGGCGTGTTTCGGCGTGCTCACGCTCTATTACCGCCCGCTGATCCTGCCCCCCGATTACAGCGGCGAATATTTCCTGCTCTACACGATAGGCTCGCTGCTCTGCTTCATGCTGATCGCGACGCTGCTCATGCTCTTCATGAACCGCATCACCGGGAACCTGCGCGCGCGCGACACGCGCCTAGCCGACCTTCGCCAACAGGCCGCGGAGGAGGATCACATCGTCCGCATGGGCCTGCTCGCGTCCGGCGCCGCGCACGAACTCGGCACGCCCTTGGCATCGATCGCGGTCATCCTCGCCGACTGGCGCCGCATGCCGACGCTCGCACAGGACGCCGACCTCCAGGCCGAGATCGTCGAGATGCAATCAGAGGTCCAGCGCTGCAAGGCGATCGTCACCGGCATCCTCCTGTCAGCCGGCGAAGCGCGCGGCGAGGCCCCCGAGATCATGCCGCTCCACCAGCTCCTCGACGGGATCGTCGACGAGTGGCGCGCGGTGCACCCGTCGGTCGATTTCGACTATACCACGCGAGTCGGCGACGATCCCCAGGTCGTGTCCGACCCCGCGCTCAAACAGGTGATCGCCAACGTGCTCGACAATGCCGCCGAAGCCTCGCCGCACTGGGTCGCCTTCCGCGGCGAACGCACCGACGGCGACCTCGCGCTGATCGTCCGCGACCGCGGCCCCGGCTTCAGCGACGAACGCCTCGCCAGCTTCGGCAAACCCTATCAGTCGAGCAAGCGCGAACCTGGCCACGGCCTCGGCCTGTTCCTCGCGGTCAACGTCATGCGCAAGCTCGGTGGTGGCGTATCCGTCGTAAACTGCGAAGGCGGCGGCGCCGAAGTCACGATCCGCATGCCCCTCTCCGCGATCGCCCTGTCATGACAAACACCGTGACGGACGCCATGACCGAGCCGAAACTTCTCGCCATCGTCGAGGACGACGAGACCTTCGCCCGCACGCTCCGCCGCTCGTTCGAACGCCGCGGCTACGAGGTGATGCAGGCCGCCAGCCACGAGGAACTCGTCGAGCAACTTGCCGAACGCACGCCCCGTTATGCCGTTGTCGACCTGAAGCTGGGCGGCGCCTCAGGCCTGGTCTGCGTCCAGACCCTCCACGCGCACGACCCCGAGATCCTCGTCGTCGTCCTCACCGGCTTCGCCAGCATCGCCACCGCGGTCGAGGCGATCAAGCTCGGTGCCTCGCACTACCTCGTCAAACCCTCGAACACCGACGACATCGAAGCCGCGTTCGACCGCACCGAGGGCAGCGTCGACACCGAACTCTCCGAGCGCCCGACCTCGATCAAGACGCTCGAATGGGAGCGTATCCACACGACGTTGGCCGAAACCGACTTCAACATCTCCGAGACCGCCCGTCGCCTCGGCATGCACCGCCGCACGCTAGCGCGTAAGCTTGAGAAACGCCCCGTCAAATAGCGGCAACGCATCGGTGATGGCCGGCGTTGTCCCCCGATGCGCTCCCAAAAACTCTGGCAACCCCGCCGCCTGCTGGCGACCCCGTCCGCGTTGACTTGGGAACACGGTGCCGAGATTGCCGCCCGGGCTACCGCACTCGGCGTACCCGTCACGACGCTGCCGAGCGACCGCCTCAAACTCGACTTCCCCGACGACTCCCGCCGCGCCTACGCGGAAGCCAAGGCGACGCTCGCCCTGGTCGTCGCGCCACCCTCGAAGCGCAAGCTCCAGCCGATCGCCCCCAGCGCGGACTGGCGGATCGATCTCGCCGAGGGCTGCCCCGCGCATTGCGGCTATTGCTACCTCGCCGGCTCGCTCAAAGGCCCGCCGATCACGCGCGTCTACGCGAACCTGCCCGAGATCCTCGCCGAACTCCCCGCGCATCTCGGCCAGGGCACCATAACCTCGCGCTCGACCGCCCGCGCGCATGAGGGCACGACGTTCGAGGCCTCCTGCTATACCGACCCGCTCGGCATCGAGCACGTCACCGGATCTCTGTCGGCGCTGATCGCACATTTCGGCGCGTGGGAGGCGGACGTGCAGTTGCGCTTCACCACCAAGTTCGACGCGGTCGAGCCATTGCTGACGCTTGACCACCGCGGCCGCACCCGCATGCGCGCCTCGATCAACCCCGCCGCCTATGCGCGCTTCGAAGGCGGCACGAGCACCGTCGCCGCGCGGCTGGTGGCGCTGCGCAGAATGGCGGACGCCGGCTACAAGATCGGCCTGACGATCGCCCCGATCATCGCCGCCGAAGGCTGGCGCGAAGCGTATGGCGACTTGCTGACGGAGGCGGGCAGGGTGCTCGCCGACATACCCGACGTGACGATCGAGCTGATCACCCACCGCTACACTCCCGGATCGAAGGCAGTACTTGAAACCTGGTACCCAGGCTCGTCGCTCGACCTCAGCATGGCCAACCGCACCGAGAAACGCACAAAGTTCGGCTCTGTGAAATACGTCTACGACGCCGAAACGATGCGCGCGCTCCGCAGCTTCTTCCAGGACGAGATCGCCGCCAAGCTCCCGGAGGCTCGGATCCTCTACTGGACCTGACCGCCAAGCCAACCGGCAACGCAGCGTTGCCATTCGCGGCCTTCCGATTGCCGCCACCGCCGCCTACCTCGAAACCATGACACACACCCGCCAGCCAAGCCTCTTCATCCCGCACGGTGGCGGGCCCTGTTTCTTCATGGACGACCCCGCCGGCAACTGGACCGGCATGGCCGCGTACCTCCGGTCAATCGCCGCCTCGCTGCCCGAAAAGCCCAAGGCGATCCTCGTCGTCTCCGGCCACTGGGAAACGCGCGGCTTCGCGTTCACCGGCGCCGCAACGCCGCCGCTGATCTACGATTACGGCGGCTTCCCCGCGCATACCTACGAGTTGCGCTACGACGCGCCCGGCGATCCTGCCTTGGCCACCCGCGCCGCCGGCCTGCTCGGCGAAGCCGGCCAGACCGCCACCGTGGACCCAACCCGCGGCCTCGACCACGGCGTCTTCATCCCGATGAAGGTCGCGTTCCCCGACGCCGACATCCCGGTCGTCGAGATGTCCGTCGACCGCGATCTCGACCCTGCTTTGCACGCCGCTGCCGGCCGCGCACTCGCCCCCTTACGCGACGAAGGCGTCCTGATCATCGGCTCGGGCATGAGCTTCCACAACATGCGCGGCTACGGCGACCCGCGTTTCACCGCGCCGTCCGAAGCCTTCGACCAATGGCTGACCGCCGCAGTCGAGTCCGAACCGACCGCCCGGACGGCAGCACTAGCCGGCTGGGCCGAAGCCCCCGCCGGCCGCCTCTCGCACCCCCGCGAGGAGCATCTCCTGCCGCTAATGGTCGCTGCCGGCGCCTCCGATCACCCCGGTACGCAGGTCTACAGCGAGCGCGTGCTGCAAACCGCAATCTCCGGCTACCGCTTCAACTAAAGGAATTCCCATGGCTCTTCCCGTCCTGCTCGCTATCTCAGGCAGCCTGCGCCGCGGCTCGTACAATACGGCGATCCTGACCACGCTTGGCAAAGCGATTGCCGACAAGGCTGAACTCACGGTCTTCGCGCTGAACGACGTCCCGCTCTACGACCAAGACGCCGACACCGACACGCCCCCCGCCGCCGTCGCAGCCCTGCGTGCGGCAATCGGCGGCGCCGACGGGATCGTCATCGCCTCCCCCGAATATAATCACGGCATGTCCGGCGTCCTGAAGAACGCGCTCGACTGGGCCTCACGCCCGCACGGCAAGGCGACGCTCACGGGCAAGCCGGTCTTCACGCTAACCTCGTCACCCGGTGCGGTAGGCGGCGCGCGTGCGCACGCGCAACTCAACGAGACGCTGGCGTCGATCGGCGCCCGCACCGTCCTGCGTCCGCAAGCCGTCGTCGGCGCCGTGCACGAGAAGATCGTCGATGGTCGCCTCACCGATCAGCGCACCCTCGACTTCCTGAAAGGCGGCGTAGATGACCTGCTCGCAGACATCGCGCGCCCGACCGCTGCCGACCGCGAGGCGTCCTGACATGCGCCACGTTCTCAACCAGTATCCCGCCCAGCGCGACGACATCGCCGACCTGGTGACCCGACGCCCGCTGCCGGGGCCCGGCCTGTCGCAGGTCGATCCGTTCCTGTTCCTCAACCATCACGGTCCGCAGACCTATCGCCCCGGCAACAACGGCCTCCCGTTCGGCCCGCATCCGCACTGCGGGTTCGAGACGGTCAGCTTCATCCTCGAAGGCGAGATGGCGCATCTCGACAGCGGTGGCCACGAAAGCGTCATCCGCGCGGGCGGCGTCCAGTGGATGACCGCAGGCTCGGGCCTGATCCACGCCGAAATCTCACCCGCCTCGTTCAAGCGCGACGGCGGTCCGCTGGAGATCCTGCAACTCTGGGTCAACCTCCCCGGCCGGCTCAAAATGGCCAAGCCCGCCTATACCGGCCTCCAGCGCGAGGACATTCCCGCCATCCCGGTCGAAGGTGGCACCGTGAACCTGATCTCGGGCAGCTTCGGCGATGATCGCGGCCCGATCGAATCACTGACCGGTGTGGCGATGATGACCGTCGAACTCGAAGCCGGCGCCAAGATCGACCTGCCAGCCCCCAGTGGTCGCGCGGTCTTCTTCTACGTCGTCGCCGGCGCGCCCTCGGCGAACGGCACACCGATCAAGCCGCATCATCTCGCCACGTTCGGCAGCGATGGCGACACGATCACCGTCGAAACCGAAACTCCCGCGACGATCCTCTACGGCCACGCCGACCCGATCGGCGAGCCCGTTGTCTCACACGGCCCGTTCGTCATGAACACGCGCGAAGAGATCGTGCAGGCGATCGAAGACTATAACGCAGGCCTGTTCGGCAAGCCGCCCGTCATCCGCTAGGGCGCTTTACGCACCGGTGGCAGCGCGGCGCAGATGTCCGCGCCGCCCGCCGGTACCGTGAAGAACGGCCCCGCCCGATTCTCCCGCGACGCGATCCAGACGGTAAACCGCACATTGTCCGCCCCGCGATACTGGAAATGCGGGCGCTCGGCGGCGGGCAGGTCGCTTGCAAGGCGAGCGGACACGATCGGGCTACGCTCCCCCTCGGTCTTGTAGAACCCCAGGTCTCCCGTCCCGCGCGGCAGCGACGACAGCCACTCGACCCCGTCGATCACGCGTCCGACCACCGCGATGTTCCGGTCGAGCGCACGCGGCGAATGCCCGATCACGGTATACAGCTCCGCGCCACTCCCCGTGCTCGGCGCCAGATCACGCGCGACGCCCACCATCCCATAGCAATGCGGCACCCACTCGGTGGCACCGTTGCCCGCCAGCGGCCACCCGTCGCGGCTATACCCCGCCCATTCGGCATAGGGATCGCGCTGCGCCAACCGCGCCACGGTGGTCGGCCCGGCGTGCGAGTATTCCGCCGGCGGATTGGCAACGACGCCAGCGACAAGCGGCTTCTTCTCGGTCGCATCGCCCCATTGCGCGACGTAATTATCCTGCACCCGGTAGACGCTGGTCCCCGCATCCCACCAATGCGCGGCGGCGAGCCGGCGGATGTTGGCGACGTGAACGGGCGCGTATCGCGGCGCCAGCCGCACCGTGAAGCGATGCCCGTTGGCCAGCGTAAACACGAGTAGTTCGTCGTCCGGCACCGCCTTCCAGTCAGCCGGCAACGGATCCGAGGGAAGTGTCGCGGCGGCCGGGGCTGGTGCAGCAACGGCCTGCGCGAGCGCGGCGGCAAGAAGGAGATTCAACATCCCCGAAGACTGCCCGAGTGCATCACCGCACGCAATCGCTTGCGCACACGCGAAACCCGCACTAGCAGACCCCCTTCCAGAGCAATGCGGAGCGGTGGCCGAGTGGTCGAAGGCGCTCGCCTGGAAAGTGAGTATACGTCAAAAGCGTATCGTGGGTTCGAATCCCACCCGCTCCGCCAACACTCCATATTTTGCTGTTCTTTGCCGGCCTCCGGGGCCAGTTTTTGGCAGATTTGCGCCGTTTTTGGGTGATTGGTTGTTCGCTGCTGTGCGCTAGCGTCCGCACATCGGTATGGCACCTCGTATGGTATGAACTTCGCAATGTATGGTATGGTTCGCCATCATGCTCAACGATGCCAAGGTCAAAGCCGCGAAGGCGAGGGACACCGCTTACAAGCTGGGCGATTCCGGACAGCTTTATCTCTACGTCACGCCAGCCGGCGGCCGTCATTGGCGGATGAATTATTCGTACGGCGAGCCGACCAAGCCCGGCGGTCGCATGCCCCAGAAGACGCTGTCGCTCGGCTCATACCCTGCGCTGACCCTCAACGATGCCAGGCGGAAGCGCGACGAGGCTAAGGCCATGCTCGCAGACGGACGAGATCCTGCCCTCGAGCGCAAGATCAGCGCTAAGGCTCGTGCGTTTGCTGACGGCAACACGTTCGAGATTGTGGCGCGCCGCTGGCATACGCTGCGCAAGCCTAACTGGTCGACCGTCCACGCGGCCGACGTAATCGAAAGCCTGGAGAAAGACATCTTTCCCGCGATCGGCGACCTGCCCATTCGGCTGGTCCTTGCGCCGAAGCTGCTTGAGGTGCTGAACAAGGTCGAGCACCGCGGCGCGATCGAAACGGCTCACCACCTCCGCCAGCGGGTATCGTCTATCTATGTGTACGGTATCGCGGCCGGTCTCTGCGATACCGACCCAGCGGCAAGCTTGGGCAAGGCGCTGAAGAAGAAACCCCGCGCGACGAAGCAGCCCTCGATAATCGATGGCATTGAGGAACAGGACGAGCGGATCGCCGCTGTCCGCTCTGTGCTGGTGGACTGTGATAACGAGCGCTGCCGTGCGCTGACAAAGTTCGCGCTCCGATTCCTGGCGTTGACGGCGGTCCGGCCGAACGAGGTTCACGGAGCTCGCTGGGACGAGATTGAGGGCATCGACTGGGCAAAGCCTAACGCTCCCGCGCCGGCGGCCCTCTGGCGGATCGCTGCGGCGCGCATGAAGGGCGACGAGGATCGTAAGGCGGACAAGGCTGGCGACCATCTCGTCCCGCTCGCGCCCGAAGCGGTCGACCTGTTGCGCGTGGTTCGGCGGCTGTCGGGCGACCTGCCGATCATCTTCCCCGGCGAGCGTCATGCGCACCGGCCGATGTCAGAGAACACGCTGAACGCGCTGCTCAAGCGGGCAGGGTACCATGCTCGCCACGTGCCCCACGGCTTCCGTGCAGCGTTCTCGACAGTGATGAATGAGCGCGCCGATCGCGAGTGGCGCGAGGCGGGGCACAAGGGCGCGTCGCCGGATCGCGCGATTATTGATCTCATGCTCGCGCACGTTCCGAAGGATAAGGTCGAGGGCGCCTATAACCGGGCTGCCTACATGCCCCGGCGGCGCGAGCTGGCGTGCGAGTGGGCGGAGATTATCGCGGCCGACCTCAGCGCCCCCGAGGCGCATCTCGGCCAGCCGATCCGGTGGGCTGACACGTCGCCGAAGGGGCGACGCCGAGATCGTCTTGACGCGATCGATCAGATCGGAACGGCGGAGTAATGCGTGGGAGCAAGGACTCTGTTAACGGTTTGATTGGCACTGGTGTGCAATTGACACCGCCCACCGGTTGAATATGAAAGAAGCGATGGCAGAGCTATCCGCAGAAAAGGCCCCAGTAGTCCAGCTGCTGCTGACAGCCTCGTTCTCCCCATCGCTCGATTTTTTATCGATCATCGACCTCGCCGACTTGTACGCACTATTCCGCGAAGATTACCCTGTGTTTCGGCAGATTAGCCGCGCAGCCCCTATGACAGCTGACCCGTTTCAAGTTCGAGTCGAGAGTATTCAAGTTGGGGCTCTGCCCCGACTTTCATTTACCGCTGCCGATCCTTCACGGCACATGATGTTCCAAAGCGACCGATTTTCGTTTGGCTGGGCAAGGGTCTCAGACCTTAGCGAGCCCTCGGATTATCCGGGCTTTGATGCATTATATGCGCTTTTCCGTGAGTATCTCGAGCGTGTGCAGGGTTGGGTATTGGCCCGCGGCATTGAGATTTCCCCTCAGGTTGGTGAAATCGTTTACACCGATGCCTTCATGGTCGGGGAAAATGGTATCGTGGCAGGGGCGCCAGCGGCTGATATTTTCACTATCATCAATCCAGAGATACGATTTCCTGTCACCAGCATCGATTGCACATGGGTCGAACCGCTAACGGGCGGCATCGGTGGGTTTGTGCGATCGACCGCGTCGGGGCCGGCGTTATCACCGTCAGGATCGCACATGATGACGCTCGAGACGACGGCAAACTTTGATTTGTCGGGAGGATGGGCCGTCGTGGATCAGGGGTTCGACGTTGCCCACCGGGCGGGCCTCGAAATATTTAAGAGGGTCGTAAATCCCCTCGCGCTGGCTAAATAACGATTATGCACATGCAGTCTCTTTACCGCACGGCGAACGTGATTGGGTTTGCGGCTCTGTCTGCCACGCCTGCAGGGGCGCACGAGAACTCCATAAGGCTCGCACCTTGGGAGCCTGCGGAATGCGTCCAGACACCGCACAACTCGCTGCGCCCGATCGATCCTCGGGTTGTGGTCGGTCTTCAACCGTCGACCCGCCAAGATCTTCGCGAGCAGTTCTCGAAAATACGGGCCCTGCGGGATGGCTGGGACGGTCACGATTCGGCGGCGCCATCTGGCAACCTGATCGCAAAGTCTGCCAGCATTCTTGCGCACAGCCTGCGTGATTTGGATGGCGTGGCGACGCCGACCGTCGTGCCGATTGCCGATGGCAGCCTTCAAGCTGAATGGTATTCACCAGAGTATCGGTTCGAAATGTATTTTTATTCGGACGACACCTACTCGGCGTGGATGCACAATCGCCTAACTGGGCTGGAACTTGAAGCTGATGGCAGCCAAGCTGTCCAGCTACTCGTCCAGTGGGCTGCCCTAGTGAATGATCGGCATTTGAGCGCCTGACGGAACATGCCGGCTGCTTTGATCACGGTTCTGCAGCCGCAACTCCGTGCCTTGCGCGAGGTTCAGGCGCCTCAGCAGATTAGCGCGGCGGCGGACAGGACGAACGGCTATCGTGTCTCCTCCGCAGCATTCAAGCCAGGTCGCGACGGAACCGTTTCTGTCGACTTGGAGGAATCTCTGCTTCGGTCAGGTTTGACGGCCACTGGACGCTACCCCGCCATGGACCGAGCGGTCGCATTGGTCGCCCACCGAATTCAAGCCGTTGTTGACCAGGGCATGACCGTTGCTCACGCCCCGATTGAGGGTAACGAACATCACGCGGAGATCAGGATGGGAGCATTGTCCCGTAAGGCGATCGAGCGAGCAGCGCGAGCGCTTGCCGATGCGTGCGAGTTTCTCGAGCAGTTCAACGTCGCGGAAATCGAACGGATTTCGGCTGCTGCGAAGCCCGGCGCGGCTGCTTGATATGCGCGCCGTCTGTTGCCGGGGTGATCACGGCCTGATTGCTCCGTCCACTTCGATCGGCATCACGACTTCATTGTAGCCTTGCGCGGTCCAGAGGGCTGCAACGGCGTATGGCTCTTCGGTTTCACGCCGCCCGCGCTTCCTTAATCCGCTCTACCCACGCGAGAACCTCAGCCTCACTCCACCGCGATCCCGTACCGCCAGGCTTATACGGCGCCGGGAAGTCGCTTTCGCGGATCAGCTTGTAGATCCGGGTGCGCTTGAGGCCGACGATGTTCTCGACGACCTCGAGCATGATCAGGCGATCGTAGTTGGCCGGCATAGGGTTAGCCATTTGCGGTCTCCACAGCCGGCATCTCGCGCCTTGTGTAAGCTGATATGGGTATGGCTAGCGGGCTCATCCGGCAGGACCGATTGATAGCTGGCCGACTGCGACATCGTAGCAAACAGATTGCTCGCCGCCGCGCGGACGGAACTGAAAAAAGCAGGAAGACCATATTGACCCTGCCGGTCCCGAAATGAGACAGGCTACGGCATGGGTGGGATCTCCGATTTATGATCAAAGATGACGGAAGTTTTGAACTAGAATTCATTGACGATAGCGCGCCCGAGGTTTTTCTACCGATCGTGACGCTCATCCGTGGTCGTTTTTCCAATGCAGCGGCACGGCATTTCGCCGCGCTCATGCGCAACAGTTCTGCTGACCAAGTGGAGGTCTCGCTGCGCAGGGCCGTGTTGATACGGCAGCGAATCGCCGGCCCCAAGGCTAAAGAGATTGTTGTGACCATGTCGGACTTCAAAAAGTAGCGGGCCGTCATTTGGCGATCCGTCGAAACGGTGTGACGTTTGCGGCAGATTGTTGCGCGTGCTCGCCACCATCTGGTCCGCCGCCACTGACTAATAGCGCGACCCACTCGCCGCAGCTGCGGCTCTCGTGGGTCACGGGAAACAGCGACACTGGGAATGGTGCGTTACCCTGGACGACGCTTGGTGCTCGGCGCTCGCACGTTCCCTCGTCGGCAGCGGCCGACGGATCGCGCTGGGCATTGGCAAGCCTCGGTCCCATGCGACGCCAGTGGCGGCACGACGCGCACGAGTTCGCCGATCGGTTCGTCAGCATGTCGGAACCCTCCCATCCCATCGGCCGCACTCGCTTTCCTGGTGCGTGACCGGGAAGGCGCTGGCGACGTAGATATCGCGCTCGATGTCGTCGTACTCGGCGAGCGGCACGCTTAGGCCCGGCAGCATCCGCGCGAGCAATGTCTCGCTGATGCGCGGCGGGTTATACCGGCAGTCGCCGAACTTCTTCGAGATGTCGCTGTCGGCGTAGCGATCCCAGAACCGGCAGGATGCGCAAGTCATGCTACCATCTCCATCTTGCGAGTCATCAGCCGCTCGAGACGCTCGAAATAGTCGAGCCGGCTCTGCGTGCTGTCGTCGTAAAGCCAGAGGCTTCCGTCGCGCTGGTTCCACCAGACGTCCTTCAGCGCGGACGGATCGCGGCTGAAGTACACGGCATGCCTTAGCGCGGTCTTGTCGTAATTGACGAAGCCGTCCTGCCGGCGAAACCCAAGCGGCACGTAGTCACGGTTGAGCGGCAGATATGCGTGCTTGCGACCGGCAACGCCGATGCGCTGGTACAGGTAGGGCATCCAGATCTTGAAGAACGTCGGCGTGTGCGACATCCCATGCCCGCCCGTCAGAGCCGACGCTTGATCGGGCGTCACGAGTTTGCCTCCTCAGCCCGAGCAGCAGCCCGCGCTTTACGTTCGGTCTCGTAGTTGCGCTGGCGACGGGTCTCGCGCTCGATGACCATGGCGACGCTCACGAAGTCCTCGGACTCTGCGTCGTACCCGAACTGATGGATCGCGCCGTTGGGCATCTCCAGGTATTCGGGATACCAGTTGGTTGAGCTGGCAGGATTGAACCCGCGACTAACACCCGCGGGCGTGACCGGGCGGACCTGGCCGTCGACGCACAACGCCCATGCAATGATCGGCGCCTTGTCTACGATCGGCTTCTCGTCCTCAGATAGCCCGCCGAACACGGTGATAAGGCGGGTCCCGGGTTCTGCCGGCATGAGTTGAACAGGTCGCGCCTGCAGGTCCGCATAGTCACATGAGAACAGCTTCACTGGTTCCCCACCTGAATGAAGCTGCAGGAGGTAGTGCTCTGCATGCCTGGGCGTCTGGTAGCGATGCTGGACGGCCTTGATGTCCGACAGTGTACAGATGTCGCCACAGGACTCTACGAGGCCGATCATGCTCCCTGCTCCGCGAGGCTGACACCGGCGATGCGCGCGAGGTCCTCGATCGCCGACCACAGCATTTGATCGTTACCTCCGGCATTGGCCAATCCGGCGCGGAACTCGGCATGCGTCGGGTCGAGAACCGCGCGATCGGACCAAGCTTCACCGCTGATGTGCTGAAAGGTCACCCGGAGACGAGCGAGAACGCCCTCAAGGGTCGTTGCTCGATTCTTCCAGACCGCCTCCTCAAGCTGTTGCACCGCAGCGTCCTTGGCGTCGTCGCGCTCGTCGTTGTGTGCGCCCTGAACGAACCAGTCGGCTGCGCTTGCCCGCAAGCCAGCGTACGCCGCAAGCAGCGCTCCGTCCGTCTGCAGATAGGTGCCATGCCGCCCGAAGCGGCGTGCGTCGAACATCATCTGCTCGAGGATCTCGTTGCGAGACGTCAGATCACTGTCGCGGTCTTCGACAAACAGCTTGAGCTTGATTGCCAGTTCCGCCGCGCTTGGTGCCGGTATGAGGTATAGCCTGACCTTCGCATCGTGCAGCTGATCCCACAGCCCGTCGCAGTGCGCTTCGATCTCCGTGTAATCGACTGCGTCGCACTCGGCCTGCGCGCCCGCATCACTCGTGAAGTCGTAGTCTGTCGGCCACTTATCCCTGACCGCCTTGAAGCGCGCGTCAGCGGGCAGCACGACGTCCTTGTGATACCCATCGGCTTGCGCTTTGATCTCGTAGTAGCTGTCGTACGCCCGCTGCCATTGAATAAGCGGGCCGCGCATGAAAGGATCGTAGCCGTCCATCACCACGGGCTTGAGTGCCGCGTTCTGCGGATCGTCCTCGCCGCGCGCAAAGCTGAAAGCGCTGGTGATCGCGCCGCCGATCGGGACAGAGAACGAAGATTTCGAGCTTGAAAGCGCCCACGCCCGTTTGCTCAACTGTTCGAATGCGTCGGCGATCGGCGACAGCGACGCGAGGTCATCACCCAAGCCCTTGGAGAGAACCTCAAGCGGGTAGACGTGTTCCGAGGTTTCGACCTCGAACGGGCCGAAACACGAACAGTCACCTGCCTCCAGGCCCGTAAGCAACGCCCGGAACATCATGTCGTGCGCGTTCTCGGCCGGGACGGTGGCCACGGCTCGGAGAGCGTCTCCGCTCGCGCGGCAGCGCACCTCGCCTTCCTCGTCACTCCCATAGAAGGACGATAGGTGCGCCGCGGTCTCGCCCCACCGGAGGAACGCTGTGTACATGTGCGGGGAGAGCAACTCGCGCGCAGTTTCGATCAGCGAACAGGTCATGCTCTGAATCAGCTCGACGTCCGCTGCGACTCCCTGGTCCCAAACCAGGTCACCTAGCGCGCCGTCGCGGATGTCCGCTGGCAGCTTCGCCATCGCGTCGTGAATCGCGGTGGTTGCCTCACCTGCGATAAAGGCGACGCGGATGTTCGGGCGTGGAGCCGGTGCCGGAGTGTATGTAAAATCGATGTGTTTGAGCTGCGTTGCCACGTGCGTTCTCCTGCGAGGACGCAGGAGTGCGGCAGAGGCTTCCTATAGGAGCGTGCTGTACCGACCTGCGACAGCGTCTTCGGCCCGGGGGCGATCGGCTGGTTGCTCGGGAGTACGACGAAGCGCATAGCTTGTCCATATCTAACTATGCGTTAGCCGACGCCCCTGCCATATGACTTTTCCGATTAGCCCAATTTCATCCGTTGCCACCTCGACTACGGGCGTAGTTGGGTTATCCCCAGAAATTTGTAGAGTGCCAGTAGGTCGCCTTTGTATCCGCTGAATTAAATATTTATCTCCGTAATAGAATAACCATACAGACCCATTATCATTATCAAAATGCTCGGACACTGAAACCAGTACATCATCTCCAATCATGATTGTAGGCGCCATTACGCTAGAAGCTACTTTATACATTAGGTAGCTTCCATCTTTTCCCGCAGTGATGGCATTGTACCAAGATTTACCGAGTAAAACGCGTCTATGCGGAATGGGAGTATTATCCGGACCAGACAAAACCTCCAGCTCACGATCGAAGTAGGAAATAGTAATCGGCTGAAGATCTTCATCGTGATCGTCTAAAACGAACTCGCGATATTTATGGTCTGATAGGCCTTCTAACCAATCCACTCGTACTCCAAGAGCTTCAGCAATATTACGAATTGACCGCGGCTGTTTTGTAGATCCATTTAATATTTGCTGGATTGCAGCGGGGCTTACCCCCGCATGAGCCGCTAGCGATGCCTGGGAAAGCCCCAGGGATTGCATCTCGTCACGGAGCCTATCTCTATCTATCATGCCTCGCATAGCTTTCTATGGACAATTTGATTTTGTCGTTGGTATAGGAACCTATGCACCAGCATCGTTCATCGCAGCAAACAGATCCGCATCTCGCGTTACTCGCCGCTATTTCGCTCGCCGGCAGTCAGGGCCGGCTTGCTGAGATCTGCGGCTGCACGCCTCCCAACATATGGCAATTGGTCCGACGGGGCAGCGCACTACCCGGTCGATTTGTGTTGGCGGTTGAGAAGGGCACTGGCTTGTCTCGCCATGTCTTACGGCCCGATCTGTATCCGATCGAGCACACATTATGTTCCATGACGACCATTGCCGCATGACCCGGCCTCTGCCTTCGGAGGGCAGCGCCCTCTTATGTGCGCCGGAGCAGAAAGCGTCGGCGTTCTACCTTAGGGCTATAAGCTCACTCCTGCGTCGGCGCTGTCCAATCGAACCCCCTTCGGATTGCTGCCGAGATGTCGCGCTTGATGCTTCGTTCGGCGTCGGTGCCCAAGCGGCCAATGTCGTCGACCATGATGTCGCGAATCCGCCCGGCGGCAGCAGCGGGCAGCACGCCAGCTTGGACGAGCTCCAGGCACAGCGCGATGATGCCCGCGGCCGCAGCCCCTCCGGCAAGGGCAACGGCTTGCACGCCAAGGCTAACATCGGTGTTCGGGTTGGGCACGACTCGGTCCTCCGATCTTGTCTGGTACACGCGGAGGCTACTCTGCCGCCTGCGAACGGCAACCCACTCGGGGCCGTCGTGATCCTGCCCTCAATCATTGATCGGCACCGTCCCGCGCACGACCTCGATGATGTCGTTCAGCACCCGCGCCGGCGTGCCGTGGATCGTCATCCAGTTCAGATGATCCAGCTCGTCGAGAAAGCCGTGCACGACGTCGTTCCCGAGATCAGCGTTGCGCATGGCGTCCGTGACCGCTGCGATCAGATTGGCAATCGCGATGACCGTCAGGTCGATCCGTTGCCGCGCTTTCCTGTCTTTCACCATGCAGAGGCATTTGCCGCATGAACGCACCGTACATCCACGGACGCCGTCGTACGTTCTCCGCGTCAGCCGCGGTCGATACGCAGAACGCCGTTATCACGTCGATCAAGACCGACGACGGCGCAACCTGGGGCGATATGGGTCGCGTGTTGGGCAAGTCGGAGGACCGGGCGGCGGCGTATGCCAACACCGCGTCACCGATTGACCTGCCGACGTTTCTTGCCGGTTGCCACGAGTGGGGAGGGCGGTTCGCGGATCCGTTACTCGCGCTGGTCGGCGGCCGCTGGGCGGATGCCGGATCGGTATGCGCTGGCGACGATCCTGCATCCGTGACGCTCGCGACGCTGCTGCCGTCGATCATTCGCGCCGAACTGGACGGCGAAACGACGGTCGAGGAGGTCGCGCCACACGAGGCGCTGATCCGACGCGCGCATGCGATCACATGCCATTGGCTCGAGATGATCGCAGCCGAGAAGGGCAGGGGGCAATGAGCCGTTCCACTGGACGCGCCGAGCGTGACGCCGCTTTCCGCCAGGCGGTCGACGAGGCCAAGCAGCGGTATAACATCAGCGACGTTGTCGCCCGCACTCGCAAGGTGGTCCGCGCCGGCAAGAACGAGAAACGCGCCCTATGCGCCTTTCACAACGAGCGCACGCCATCGATGCAGCTGAACGATGCCAAGGGCACATATCACTGCTTCGGCTGCAACGCGTCGGGCGACATCGTGAAGTACGTGATGAAGACCGAAAACATCGGTTTCCTCGACGCGATGAAGTGGTTGGGTGCCGCCAGTCTGCCCGGTGTGGATCCGGCGCAGCGGGCTAAGGCGGCGGCGGAAGACGAAGGTGACCGGCAGCGCGCCATCGATCGCGCGCAGTCGGTTTGGGATAGCGCGGTGCCTGCCCCAGGCACGCCTGCAGAGGTTTACCTGCGCGGCCGCGGCATCGTCATGCCGATCCCGCACACGATCCGGTTCGCGAGGACGCCTGCCTGGTACGATGACGATACGGGCCAGTGCGGCCCTGATCTACCAGCGCTAGTCGGAGCGGTGGTCGACGGCGACGACCGCCTCATCGGTCTGCAGCGCATCTTCCTCGCCGACGGTGGGAAACAGAAGGCGCGCATGGAGAAGCCCAAGCGAAGCCTGGGCCGGATCAAGGGTGGCGCACTGCGCATCAATTCGGACGCCGACAGCGTCGGCGACGAGCTGATCGTGACCGAGGGCCCTGAGGATGGACTTTCGCTAGCGCAGGAACTCGGTGCCGAGGTCTGGGTGACGCTGGGCACCGCAATGATGCCGTACATTGAATACCCGCGCCGCATCGTCTCGATCGTGATCGCTGGGCAGAACGATGCAGCCGGTCGCGCCGCTGTCGAGAAGGTCGAGGAGGAGCTGATCGAGCAAGGCTATTCGACCCGGATCATGTGGCCGGCGGAGGGATTCAAGGACTGGAACGACCAGCTCCGGGGCATCAGGGCATGAGCGGCGCGTTCGAAGAGCAGTTCGCCACAGCCGAGACCGCCAGCCCGCTTCACAACGTCGAAGCTGAGATCGGCTTTCTCGGCGACTTGCTGGCGAACAACCGGCTGATCGACGAGGTCGCCGATCGCTGCCGGCCCGCCGACTTCTCGGTCCCATTGTACGGTCGCATCTACGGCAAGATGATCGAGCAGTCGGCGTCCGGCGCGGTCGACGTGGTGACGCTGGCACCGCACTTCGCCGAGGATGGTGAATGGCCCCGCGCCTACTCGGTGCTCGCTGCCGCCAATCTCAATGCGGGCCCAAAGGCGCGAACCAAGGCGTACTTCGACCAGATCACGATGCTGTCGAGCCGGCGGCGGATGGTCGCGGGCTTGAAGGACGTCGTCGCATCAGCGCGCAACCTATCGGTGACGCGCGAGGAGCTCGTCGCGGATGCTGACGAGGCCGTCGCCGAACTGGCGGAGCAGGTCGTCACCGCACAGGCGTCTGTCGGAGAGTATGCGCAGGCCGTCATCGACAGCTTCGGCAAACCGATCATCGGCGTCCGCTGCGGCACCATCAACTCGCTCGACGGCGCGATCGGCGTGCTGCGCCCGTCGAACCTGGTCGTCGTCGGTGGCCGTCCCGGCATGGGCAAGACATCCCTCGTCACGTCATACTCGATCGGCGCGGCCGGAATGGGACACGGCGTCCTGATCTTCTCGCTCGAGATGAGCGCGGACGAACTCACGCGCCGCATGCTTGCCGATATGACCTTCTCGCCCCGCGGAGGCGTCCCCTACGAACACGTCCGCGACGGCACGGTTCGCCCGCACGAGATGGACGCGATGATCGCGGCCAAGGCGCGGTTCGACGACCTGCCGATCGAGATCAACGAAACGTCGGGCCTGACGCTGGCCAAGCTGATCCGCCAGGCGCGCAGCCATAAGCGCCGCCTCGCCGCCAAGGGGGAGAAGCTCGAGCTGGTCGTCGTCGATTACCTCCAGCTGATGGCTCACAGCCGCAAGGGCATGTCGCCGTACGAGCATGCGAGCGAGGTCAGCGTCGGGCTCAAGCAGTTCGCCAAGTCCGAAGGCCTCGTCGTGATGGCGGTGGCGCAGCTCAGCCGCGACGTCGAGAAGCGTCCGGACAAGCGGCCGATGCCGTCCGACCTGCGTGACAGCGGTCAGATCGAGCAGGACGCTGACGTGATCCTCTTCGTCTACCGGGAGGAGGAATACCTGAAGAAGCAGGAACCCGACGACCAGTTCGGCGCCAAATACGAGGCGTGGCGGACCGACATGGAAGCCGTGCGCAACAAGGTCGAGTTCCTCGTGCCCAAGCGCCGTAGCGGCCCCTCCGGCAAGGCGCTCGGCTGGTTCTTCGGCGCAAACTCAGCCGTCCGCGGCAGCGATTTCTACAGTTCCAGGGAAGGTGCATAATGGCGCGTATTCGATCGATCCATCCCGGCCTCTGGACCGACGAGACCTATGTCTCGCTGTCGCCATTCGCGCGGCTTATGTTCCTCGGCATCTGGAACGAATGCGACGACATGGGCTCGTTCGAGTGGTCGCCGGTCAAGCTCAAGATGCGGCTGTTGCCGGCGGACAGCGTCGATGCCGTCGCGCTGCTGAACGAGCTGGCTGAAGCACGCTGCATCATGTCGTACGAGGCTGGCGGCAAACGCTACGGCGCCGTGCGCAACTTCTGCCAGTACCAGCGCCCGAAGAAGCCCAACTCGACCTACCCGCAGACGGAAGCGGTTCGGAACTGGGTGAACATCGAGGCCCGTTCAACACGCGACGGTGGGGAACTCGACACCCCTCCAGCTACGCCCAGTGGGGAACTTACCCCACCTTCAGCCAAGGCGAGTGGGGAACCAAAGGGCCGTAAAGGGGGTGCTAGTGGGGAAGCGGTGGGGAACCAGTTACCCACCGGTGGGGAAAAGTCCCGCCAGAGGAAGGAGGGAGGAGATAGTTCAGTAGATAAATCTACTGACGCTGTCGCGTCGTCGAGCGATCCGAAAAAAGCTCTGTTCGACGCTGGCGTGGCGTTGCTGGGGGCAGGGGGGCTGGCGGCCAAGTCGGCGCGGGCCCTGATTGCCAAGTGGTACCACGCTCACGGCGAGCAGGCGACCAACGCAGCGTTGCTCAGTGCCGCCGGCCGAGCTGAGCCGGTGTCGTGGATCGAGGCCCGGTTGCGGACGGCAGTCGCGGCGCAGGATGAGGCCCGGGAGGCCAGTCGGTCAACCGCCGAACGGTACCGGCGGATGGCGATACCCGGACCGCCGGCCGAGCAGCGGAAGCTGGAGGAGCACGCGTGATCGCTGCGTGCTCCCCGCCCTGGTCATTCCTCGGGACCGCTCCGCGACGTGTCGAGATCGATGTCCTCCCCCGCGTTGCCGCCTCCAGCACCCGATCCGCTGCCGTGAACTTCGCCGGTTTTGTTATCGATGTAGGCACGCTTGCCGGCTTCCGGCGGGATGTCGCGACCGTCGGCAGGCTCGTCGGCTCCGGCGTCGTGAGCGCCGTCCCGATTCTGCAGGTGGCGCTCGGCGGCATGGTCGGCGCTGTCGTACTCGTCTCCGGAGTAGCCTTCGCCTTTGCCAAAACCGTCTGCAGTTCGATCCGCATCTCCGGACTTGATGCTGACGTTGTCGACGGGCTCAGGCGCGTTCTTGTCGGTCATATCGATCTCCATGGTTCGAGACCCGTCAACGCACGACACGCGGCAAATCGGCATTCGAGCGAAGCATCCCATTACATTTTCGAACATAGGCAGGGCTGAGGTTATGGGCCGCGGAAACGATTGGTGCATTCTTCGAACCGGCGCGTCGCGTACGCTGCCGCTAGTAGGTTCGCTTCAGGCAGCCGGCTTCGACGTATGGAGTCCAGTGCAGACACTGACCCGTCGCCGCGGTCGCACCCGAGAGCGGGTCGAATATGCCGCTCCGATCATGCCGACGTTCGTTTTTGCCCGCGCAGATAGGCGGGACGACCTGGCACGCCTTGCCGCTCTGCCCTTCTCTGAGCATCCCGGGTTCTCGGTGTTCCGATACCTCGGCGCCATCCCGACAATCGGTGATGCAGAGATCGCCGAAGCCAGGCGCATCGAAGAGCGGGGGAAGCGCGCCGCCAAGATGGGGCAGCGTCAGGCGTTCACGATCGGTCAGCCCGTCAAGGTCAAAGAGGGGCCTGGCGCTGGGCTGTCAGGTGAGGTGGTGAAAGATGGTGACGGCAAGTTTGTGCTCGTCGCCTTTGCCGGCATCAACATGAAGATCGGGGCTTGGCTACTTGGAACGGATGAGGTACATAGCTCGCCAATCGCCGCATAAGCGGACCGTGACGAGCGCAGTGGCAAGCCACCCTCGTCCTTCACCCGGGAGCAGTGCTCCGGGCAACTGTCCTGCGGTATGGCAAGCTTGTTTCCGTCACCTCTTCGTGCTTTCGAGTAGCTTTGTTTGTGCGGTCTAGATGGCCGTTCCATGCGGTATCGTCTTGGTCTGGTGTGATAGTCCTCGTAATCGTCGCGATCACGGCTTAGCCTTCGATCAGTCGTCGAAGGGGTTTTATGAGCGCGGTCTACCCGATCCCACCATTGATGCAGGAGCGCGGCTTCAGCATTGAGCTTGGTCGTTTTCGTTTCGAGGCGTGGGATCGACGGGTAGTCCAGCGGCACACCGGCGATTGCAACTCCTACGCTGCCAAGCCGCTGATCAGCTGGCGCCTGGGAGCATCTGCTGCAGTCTGTATGTTCGTGGTGGTATCGATCGGCTTAGCCACCCAGCATGCTAGCGCCCGTTCGGTATACTCGGTCGTTGTACCGGTCCCGGACGCCGTACCCAAGGCGCGCGCGGTCACCAGCGCCAAGCCCGAAGTACACCGCGCATCGCTGATCCGCCCCCCGCTGGCGAGGGTGACCTCTCAAACTGTATCCCTGCCTGCTCCGGGTCTGATTGCCCCAACCTCGGCGCACCGTGACGTTGCGCAACCCGCGCAAAGGGGGGACGTGGCGAAGGCAGTGCAGCTGGCAATGGCAACCGGCGAAGTGCAGGAGTGGGGTGATCTCGCAACTGGCGCGCATGGTTTTGTAGTAGCTGGCGCCGCAGAAGATACCGGTCGGGGACAGTGCCGAAATCTATCGATCCTTACCCGCAGGGAAGGCGAGCCTGACACTGTTAAGCCGCAGCGGATTTGCGAGCCGGCATCCGCCTCCAAGTAAACAGACGACTGACGCTAACCCTCTAACCTGACCCGGTTTGCGCGCACGATTATTGCGCTACCGCGCACGATCACGAAAGGGCCGGGGTGGCCCTTTGGGTCCTTCCTGGCATCCTGGGTAATACGGGGGGCAAAGGCGTGAACGATCCCCAGCTACAGATCGTCAAAGGGGTCCGCACCTAAAATGTCCGCACCCTCCGACACCGTAAGCATTCGCGAGTTTGCCCGCATCGATGGGTGCAGCGACAAGCTGGTTCGGCGGGCAATAAGTGAAGGAAAACTGCGGGTTTCAGCTGATGGCAAGCTCGATCGTGCGCTTGCTGGAACCGGCTGGCGCCGGACAAACCGGCGGGCCGCGGAAGGTGCGGACACTGTGCAAATGTCCGCACCTTCTGTCCGCACTTCCAAGCGCGGCACAAAAGTGTCCGCACCCGAGGACCCCGCGCCTGATCCGCTCCGTCTCGACGACGAGGACTTCATCGCCGAGGTGCTCGCCGGCAGGTTCGCCCTCACCGGCGAAGCCGAGCGGGTAAAGGAAAACGGCCTTGCCGCCCGAAGCCTGCTGGCAGCCCGACGCGAGGCCGGCGACGTCGTCGATCTCGAAGTCGCCGAGACCCTGCTGTTCAACATGGCGCGGTCGGTGCGAGATGCCTGGCTCAACTGGCCGTCGCGCGTCTCGCCGCTGATCGCTGCATCACTGGGGATCTCTGTCGAGCCGCTGCTGGAGGCGCTGAACGACCATGTCCAGCAGCACCTCGCGTCTCTCGGCGAGCCGGAAGCCGACTTCGCAAACGCCGAGTAAGGACGAACGGCTAGAACGATCGTGGCGCCGGGGCATGACGCCCCCGCCATGGATCAGCGTTCCCGAATGGGCCGACCGGTTTCGCAAGCTGGCCCCGGAGGCGGGATCGACGTCAGGCGACTGGTCGACCCGAACCGTAGAGATCGCGCGCGGGCCGATGCTCGCGGTGACCGAGCTCGGTGTCGAGACGATCACGGCGATGGTCTGCACCCAGTTGATGAAGACCGCGCTCATCGAGAACGCGGTCGGATTCTTCGTGCACCTTGATCCTGCCCCAATGCTGATCGTGCAGCCGAAGGAGGCCGCTGCCGAGCAGTTTTCGAAGGAGCGCATCACGCCGCTCATTCGTGCCACGCCGGTCCTGCGCAAGCTGATCGGGACGAAGAAGACCCGGTCCGCTGAAGAGACGCTGCTCTACAAGGCGTTTCCCGGCGGCTTCCTCGCCCTCGCGGGCGCAGGCAGCCCGGACAATCTGGCTCGTCGCCCGGTCAAGCGCGTATTCTGCGACGAGACGGACAAATACCCGATTACCCGCGAGGGCGATCCGATCGGTCTCGCCGACGAGCGCATGGCAACCTACGTCGGGTCGCTGTCTGTGCGGGCGTGCTCTCCGACTATCGAGGGCGAGAGCCTGATCGAAAGCAGTTACCTGGAGGGCGATCAGCGTCAGGCGTCAGTTGCATGCCCGGAATGCGGGCACCGCAACTTCCTCGATTTCTTCAAGCACATCGATTGGAACAAGGACTATGACGATGACGGCAACGTCACCGCGCATTATCCCCGGACTGCTCATGTGCTGTGCGAAGCCTGCGGGTGCGGGTGGAACGAAGGGCAGCGGCTCACCGCGCTCGGCACGATCCGCTGGCATCAGACAAAACGCTACCGCTGCTGCGGCAAGCACGTCGATCCGCTCTCGCAATATGCCGAGGTCTGGAAAGCTGATCCTGCTTCTGACGCGGTTGCGCTGACGTGGGACTGGTGGGAAGGGCCGCGTCATGCCGTGTACCGGGCACGCTGCCCGGACTGCGGCAGCTGGCCAGTGTCGAACGAGCATGCCAGCTTTACCGCGGGCAAGGTGTTCAGCCCCTGGCCGAACGACGCGCCGCCCAAGATCGCGGCGAAGTGGCTGGCGAGCAAGAACGATCCCGACAAGCGGGTGAAGTTCGACAACACCCAGCTGGGCAAGCCGCATAAGCGTTCATCGTCGAAGGAGGTTGTCGCCGAGCTTCTGGCTGCCCGCGCGGAGAACTGGGCAGCCGAGGTACCCGACGGTGTAGGCGTCATCACGGTCGGCGGCGATACCCAGGACGATCGCGTAGAGCTCGAGTTCGTCGGCTGGGGTGCCAACGAGGAAAGCTGGTCGCTGCTCTACGTCGTTGTCGAGGGCGATACGTCGAAGAAGGCGACGTGGGACGAAGTTGATCGTCAGCTGCTGCGAACGTTCAAACGCGCGGACGGGCGGGAGTTCGCAGTCGACGCGACGTGCATTGATTCTGGCGGTCACCGCGCCAAGGAAGTCTACGAGTTTTCCAAGGCCCGTCTCGGCCGTAAGGTTTGGGCGACCAAGGGCGCATCGGATCGAACGGGTAAGCGATCGCCGCTATGGCCGACCGTCAAGCCGAGCAACCGGACCCGGACAACGTTCAAGCCGATCATCATCGGCGTTAATTCGGCTAAAGACACGCTGCGCGCCCGGCTTACTTTTACCGATCCCGGGCCGGGCTACATGCACTTCAGCACCAAGCGCGAACTGGCTTGGTACGAGCAGCTGACCGCGGAACGCCTCGTCCCGAAAGTTGCGAGCGGGCGTGTCTACCAGGTCTGGGACTGCCCCAAGGGCAAGGCAAACGAGGCAACCGACTGTCGCGTCAATGCCATGGCGGCGCTGGCCGGCCTTCTCCAGCTGGGGATGAGGCTGAACATGGTCGTTGCCGCGGCCTCGACCGATCCTGAAATCGCCCAGGCGGTTGCGAAGCAAAAAGCCGAAGACCGCGCCGCAAAGCCGAAGCCGGAATGGCTCTCGACTAGCGCCGATCAAACTCGCGAGCCGACACCGAAGGCCAAGCGGGCGAAAACGAACCCGTTCACCAGCAACCGAAGGAGGTAGGCATGGCATATCAGCAATCCGACCTCGATAAGCTGCACCAGTCGTTGCTGGCGGTCGCCATGGGCGCGCAGAAAGTGCGTTTCGCTGACGGTCGCGAAACGACCTTCCAGTCCGTCGAGGCCGTCACGGCGGCGATCGCAGTAGTCGATGCGCAGATCAAGATGCAGGCCAGCGCGAAAAGCGGTGTGATGCGTCGTCGCGTTCCTTACTATCGTAGCGGGCTCTGACCTTGTCCGATCGCACCTTGATCGACCGGCTATTTCGCCGGCAGTCGCAGCAGGCCACGCCCCCCGCCCTGGCAGCGCCGAAACAGCGCATTGCTCGCGGTCGAGGCGCGCGCGCTGAATATGACGGGGCAACCTTCGGTCGCCGTTCGGCGGGCTGGCGGCGTACGCAGCGAGACGCGAACGGCGAGCTTTCGCCAGCAGTCACTGCGGCGCTTCGGGGAATTGCCCGAGATCTCGTGCGCAACAACCCGTTCGCCGCGCGCGGCGTCGCCACGATCGCTAACAACCTCGTCGGCACCGGCATCACGTTCCAGGTCTACCGCAACGGCGTCATCGACGACCGGCTGAACAAGATCGCTCGCCAGCACTTCGATACCAAGTCCTGCGACGCCAGCGGGCGTCATGATTTGTACGGCCTTCAGCTTCAGGCGGCGCGTACGATCGTCGAGAGCGGTGCGGTCGTGTTGCGGCGTCGGTGGCGGCGTCTGTCCGATCGCCTGCCCCTTCCATTCCAGATGCAGGTGCTCGACCTTCGTGCCGCCCAGCGCGGTGGCCGCAGCGGAACTCACCGCTGCAACCGCGCAGGGCGGCTTGGTCAATGGCTGGCTGGCGGTAATTGATCGCGTGACCGGCCTGCCCCTGCCCGAACCGATCCAGCTGTTCGCTGGGGAACTCGATGTCCCGCGCCTGCGCGTTGGCAGAGGCACACGCTCCGTCGAATGGCGGTGCACCTCTGCGCTCGAGCCGTTTCACGATCAGGAGATCGGTGCCCGCCTGTCGGATTCCTGGCATCAGCTGGTCGCGCCTGGTGAGCTTGGTCTCGCGAACATGACCGGCATCGAGCGCACCAGCTACTGGGGCGTTGAGAAGCCTCTTTCGGCGGTCAGCGTCATCACCGGCACCACGCGCGCGGCATTCCTGGGAGCCATGGGTCTATGATCGAGATGATCCGGCGGCAGCAGGCCGCGCAAGCCGCGGTTGACCGATTCAAGGGCGAGCCATGGGAACTGGGTAAGAACGACTGTGTGCGGATGGCCGCGTTCGTGCTGCGTAAGATGGGACATCGTCCGCAGCTGGGGAAAGCCGGATCGTACAAGACTGGCGCGGGTTCGCTGCTCGCTTTGAAACGGGCCGGTTACGACACGCTCGCTGGTGCTTTGGACGGCTTGGGGCTCGAGCGGGTCGCGCCAGCCGCGGCGCGGGTCGCGGATATCGTCATGATCCCTGGGGAGGGTCCCCTCGACGGCGCGCTGACGATCGCCGTCGGCAACGGTCGCGTGCTCGGCTATCACGAGGATCTCGTTGGCGCGGACATCCTGCAGCCGGTTCAGTTCATCGCGGCCTGGCGTCTCTAGGGATGTCGAAGACTCTCAGGACAGCGGCGTTCGTGATCGGCGCCGTCGCGCTGGTTGCGTCCGGTGTCGGCGCCGCAGCAGGCGCAGGCCTGATCGGTGCGACCGCGGGGGCTGGTGCGGCGGCTGGCGCGACGGCTGGGTTCCTCGGCGTTTCGGCAGCGACATTGACTGCGGTCGGTGCGATCGCGGGTGCTGCGAGCGCTGTGCTGACCTTAGCGGCCGGTACGCCGAAAGGCACGATCGGCGGCAGCGCAACCCAGTTCAAGATCGACAAGGATGCGGGCATGCCCGTGGTGATCGGGCGAAGTTACTCCGGCGGCAACGTCGTTCACCGCCAGTATTACGGGCCGAAGAACGGCCTCGAAAGCTGGGTCACGGTGCATAGTATCGGCCCAGTCCGCAGCCTTGGCCCATTGCTGATCAACAAGGTCCAGGTCTCACTGAACGGCACCGCCATCGGTGGCGCGTATGCCGGATATATGTGGCTTGATCAGCAGCTGGGCGCAGCACCCGAGGCGCGCGCGCTGGCGGGCCCGCAGGGTGATTTCCCGGGCTGGACCGCGGCGCACAAGCTTTCCGGCCTTGCGGCCGACCTCTGGACGCTGAAGTTCGACGAGAAGGGCAAGGTCTATCCGAACGGCGTACCCCAACGCGGTCGCGTGGTCGAAGGGGTCTACGTCTACGATCCCCGGCTCGACAGCACCTACCCCGGCGGGAGCGGGTCGTGTCGCCTTGGTAATGAGGCGACCTATGTCTGGTCCGAGTCGCCGGCCCTTCATGCACTGACCTGGGCGTTCGGTCGCATCCAGAACGGAGTGCTCGTCGCCGGTGGCGGGATGAAGATCGGCGGGATCGACATGGCGCCGTTCGTCGACTGGGCCAACGTCTGCGACGCCAACGGCTGGAAGGTCGGCGGGATCGTCTACACGAACTCGGACAACAGCTGGGACATCCTGAAGATGATTGCCCAGGCGGGTGGCGGTGAGGTTATGCCAGTCGGCGCGCAGCTGTCGTGCACCTACTCCGCGCCTCGCGTTTCGATCGGCAGGATCACGTCAGACGACATCACCGGCGATATCGACGCGCCCGGCACTGCCTCGCGCCGCCTACGCCGTAACACCGTGATCGCGCGCGTCCGGCTGGAGACGCATGGGTGGGAAGAGGTCCCGCTGGATGCCGTCGCAATCCCCGCATACGTCACGGCTGATGGTGGCAGCCGTCCTACCGAACTGAGCTTTCCGCTCGTCCAGCAGGTCGATCAGGGCGTGCAGCTTGGTCTCTACGCGATGTGGAACGGTCGTGAACTCGACGGGATCGTGCTGCCGGCCAAGGTCTATGCGATCGGCTATCGCCCAGGCGATTGCCTGACAGTCGACATCCCAGAGGCGTCGCTCAACAACCGCGACGTCGTCGTGCGCAACCGCGAGATCGAAGGCAGCACGATGGGGGTGACCCTTACGTGTCGGTCGGAGACTGCGGCGAAACATCCGTTCTGCCTAGGTAAGACCGGCAAGGCCCCGCCAACCCCGGACCTTACGGTGCCAGAAAGCTACCCCATCACCATCGGCTACGCTGAAACGGCGGGGAGCGCCGCGACTGCCACAGCGGCCGATTCAACGGGCAAAATCAGCAACGGCGCGACGTCGTACACGGCGGCACAAATCAAGTCGCTTGAAGACCGCATCAGGGCGCTTGAACCCTAAAATAATCGGAGACATCGATGGCAACGACAGCTCGCCTGGACCTATCGGCCTGGCGCAACGACAACGTGTATGAGTTTCCGTTGCGCGTGCGTGGCGCGGACTTGACCGAGGCAGGCCTCGTCATGGAGATCCGGCTTGGGCCTGACACGCCGGGCGCTCCGCTCGTGTCGCTCGCGAAGGTCACGAACGGCAACGCCGAGGGCGTCCGCCTCGCCGGGGTGACGATTGTCGACGGGTTGCCGGAAAGCGATGTCCGGATCCGGATCAACAAGACGACGCTGTTCGGGCTGCCCTATGCGGGCGAACGCGGCGACGCGACGGAGCTCGCTTACGCGCTGCTAATTTCGGGGCAGACTCGGCTGGTCGGCAGCTTCATCATCCTGGCGTCGACATATGGGAGCGACGCTGCGCCAGCGAGCCGGGCACCGGGATACGGGGCGCGCTCGGGCGTTCCGGCTTCGGGTGCGCTGCTGACGATCGCAGCTACCGAGGTCACTGTCCTCAATCTCGATGCCGCGGATCTGATCGGCCCAACGCTTGCTGCCGCGGCTGATCTGGTCGGCAGTGTGCAGGATCAGGCGCATGTCTCCGCGATCATCTCGGAAGCGCTTATTCATGCGCCGGCGGCGTTGCCGGTTGATGGCAATCCCAACATCCTGACGGCCGATGTCACAAATGCGGGCGACGGGACCAAATTCGATGTCCTGATCCTGAAGGACAATACCGGGCCTGGGCGTCTCACCGCAGGCGGTCTCGATCGCGGCATGGTTCGTGACGGCGGCGGCACCGCTCTCGCAGCTGGCGACCTTCCGTTCGGCAAGATCGCGACCTTTCAGTACAGCGCCGGCGGCGGAAACTTCGTGCTGTCCGGCACCCGTGACATCGTGACCGAATCGGATCCCGATCCCCTGGCAATGCTGCGGCCGTACCTGATCGCCAACCCATACGGCACCGTCACCAACACCGGCGGCACGATCGCAGCGGCCGTCCGCGAGATCGGCGTCCAGTGCGTAGGCTCGTCGATCGGCAACGGCTTCGGCGGAGTCGCAGGCGACGCGCCGGTCGACATGTTCTGCACCAAGTTCAATGCGCGCCGTCGTCAGGCGGGCGTGCGAGCCGTGGCGGACAATCGGTCGGTGAATGGCCAAGCGATCCTCGACTTCGGATCTCAGGCGGCGGGCTCTACCGCGACGCAACCGCGGAAGATCAAGCTCTACATCCCACTGATGAACGACATGTTCTTCCGGTACCTGACCATGCGGCACACCTTCCCCCTGATGCAGGCGCGGATGGAGTCCTACCTTGACGCTGATGCAGGCGCTGGCGTGCTTTCGGTGGTGCTGGGTAGTCCGCATCCAAACTTTCGCACGGTAGATCTGGCGAGCGAACTCCCGACCGATACGCCTGTAAGCTGGCCATTCTTCAAGCCAGCACCAGCCAGCGCTGCCGATATCCGCAACGCGCTTGGCTCGGACCTGACTGATCCCATCGATTGGACTGGCTCTGGCATCCTTACCCGCGGCGTTCGCACGTTCGCCCACGGCAACACCTGGCTGCGTGATCTCTGCCGCCGAAAGCCGACAGCCGTGTTCGGGGATAGCGACTGGGCTTTCCGTCGGTTTGGTCTGGAGCCCGCGGTACAGCAGGCTGATCCGGCAGCGGCCGTCGATGCTCTCTACATGCCCGGCCAGTTCAACCACTTCAGCCACTCGGGCTACGGGGTGAGTTACGACCGTGTGATTAGTCGCATCGTCGACGCGATCCTGAACGGCGATCTGGGTACCCGCTACTTCCGAGGAGACGAGTGATGGCGACTAGCAGCTTTGCGGCCCAGGCGGTCGCGAACGGACCCGGCACGATCGCTCAACCCAGCTTTGAGGGCATGGGCTGGCTCGTCGTCATCAACCTCGCCGTCATGACGGTCGCGACGCTGATCGGCGTGATGGTCGTCGTGAAGCTGGCGGGCGACGCCTGGAAGCATCGGCGACTGGACGTGTGGCTGTCGCCGGCTTGGATCTACCGCGCGCTCGGCATCCTGTTCGCCTGCGGCATCACGATCCGATGCGGCGCGGAGGCCCTGACGCTGTGGGGCTATGATCCACGCGACCCGGTGATGACGGGCATGTTCGCCACGATCAAACGCCTGTTCGACCCGTTCGCAGTCGCCTGCGGGGTCTCGGGCTTGATGCTCTACATCTGCTCCGAGCCGGGCATGATTGAGCAGCAGCGCAAGGAGCCGTTCCCGATCGATATGTGGCTCGCCTGGCCGATGGTCCGGCGCATGCTGTGGCTCGGTCTCTTCTCATTGATCGCCGCGATCGGCGTGGTCTCCACGCGATGATCGACGGCGGGGGCATCTACAAAGGGGGCGCAACGATGGCGGCTATACTACCTGTTGCCGCTGCTGCGCTGACAGAGAAGGGCGCGACGATCGCGACGTCGGTGCCAGTGATCTGGCACTTCCTCGGCTATCCGTTCGAGGCGGCCGGGATGATTGCGGCGCTGTTCGCGTGTTTCGCCGCGCGGTTTTGGATCGGTGCCGCGCAGTCCGTCCGGCAGGAGCACCGCTGGAGCCTCGACATTCCGGTCACCGGGATGGCGCTGGCGGTATCCGCGGCGATCGTGATCGCGATGCGCCCCGAGCCGCTCGGCGGGCTTCTCTACGGCGCAGGTCTTGGCGTGCTTGGCGAAGGCATCTTCAAGATCGCCGAGAAGTACCTGCAGAAGGCTGGTGCGGTATTTGGCGTCGAGACTGACAAGCCGGCTACGTAAAGATGGCCCTGCTCACCAACCGGGGGGCGTCACGATGAGCAGGGACCGTCCTGTGGGCGACACTAAGCCCGCAGCACCTCTGACAATATAACGTCAATTTTTGGATAACGGCCCGCCTCAAGCGCCGTGTGAACGCGAGGCGGGCCGGCTGGAACAGGTTGGCACGTCCAGCGGCAACCTAACGCGCAATCACAGTAACGGTTCACGTTGAACGGCTACGATCCTGTCGACGGCAGAAAATCCGGCGGCCGCAGCGGAAGCCCTCCGTGGTTTAGGCGGCCAACCTGTCTGAAAAACATGCTGTGAAAACAAACAGGCTGGCCGCCTGCAGGACTAGTCAATGGACCTGCGCCGGCACGGTGGGAGCGTTGCCGGCCACCGCGTCTAGGCCCGCCCTTCAGAGGCGATGTTAACCCTAATCACTATGGAAGGAATAAACATGCCGACGGCATCAAAGCCTGCGACCGCCTCTGCGCGCCTGGCGCATGGGCTGACGTCGCCGGACAAATTCTTCGCGACGATTCGACCGCTGTTCGGGACGATGACGCAAGCGCAGGTCGAGGGCATCCAGGCGAAGCTTACCGCGTTTGCCGCGCAGGGCTCGCCCGTCGCGTACGTGGCGTATGGGCTTGCCACCTCGTTTCACGAGACCGCTCAGAAGATGCAGCCGGTTCCAGAGATCGGACGCGGCCGCAACTATCCATATGGCAAGCCGGGGAAGCATGGCGGCCAAGTCGCGTACGGCCGTGGCGATGTCCAGCTGACGCACGACTATAACTACGAGCGCGCCGACGCCGAGCTCGGGCTAAAGGGCGCGCTGACAGCGAACTATGATCGGGCGCTAGAGACCGAGATCTCCGCGCAGATCATGGTGCTCGGCATGACCGAGGGCTGGTTCACCGGGAAGCGGTTCGCCAGCTACTTGCCGGCGAAGGGTCCAGCGACGGTCGTCGAGTTCACGTCAGCGCGTCGCATCATCAACGGGATTGATCGCGCGGAGAAGGTCGCCGGGTACGCCATGTCGTTCCAGACGGCCCTGGTTGCTGGGCAGTGGAACTAGAATCTTGCCCGAGCAGCAAAACTGTCGCGCTCATCACGGCCATCGAACCGTCAGGTCAGTGCAGAAACGATCAGGCCGATCAACATCCAGACCAACGCGCCAGCGAGTGCTCCAATGACAAGCCCGCTCATTTGTGGCGCTTTCAACGCCTCCCGATGATCGGCACGTTTCTCAGAGTCGTCCAGCATCAAATTCTCCTATCGTGCCGCCATCGATCTGACGCTTGGCTAACCGCCTGTGTTCCCAAAAAATTAACCAACTTTTCCGCTCCCTTGAAAGGACCACGATGAAGAAACTGCTGACCGCTGCGCTCTGCGCGGCGAGCCTATCCGCGTGTGCGCAAACCCCGCACCTCGACGTGTGCAAGGGCGCCGAACTGCGCCGTACCGCTTACTCGACCGCGATCGAGGCTGTCGCGGTTCTCGAGTTCTCCGGCCGCCCGGTGCCGCAGGCCGCGCTGATCGCGCGAGATGCCGCACAGCTGGCGCTATCGATCCTTGATCGGAACTGCCCGCGAACCGCGCTGGTCGCACCCACCACCGCTGCCAACTGATCCAAGGGGCCAATCCATGAAGACCATTCTCCTTTGGGACCCGCGGTTTCCAGACAGGCGACCGGCGCGGCTCGCGGTCGAGGACCCAGTAGCTTCCGCTGCTGTCCGCGCGGGTGTAGCTGCAGCCGCCAACCCTGCCGAAGCTGGAACGCTGTCCGCAGGCGGCGCGCTGGATCCCGGCATGATGACGGAGGTCGTTCTGCAGCACGGTACTGGAAACCTAACCCGCCGACTATTTCTGCCGTATAGCGTCGTGATGGTTGGAGCGGCCGCTGGCGTGCTCGCGTCAATCGGAACACCTATCACTGGCGGCGTCATTCCCACGCCCTCCGACCTTCTGAAATACCCGAACTTCCCCAAGAAGGTTAAGCAACTTCGCGCGCTATCCGATCTGGTGAGCTACAATACGGACGCTACGCGGTTTGCCGTGGTGCAGTCGCCGGACTCGATCGATGGCCGCAACGTCCTGTCGATGAAGGTCAACGGAACGTACAACCGGACCACCTGCCGCGCATCGTTGGGCACGCCCTGGGACATGCGCAACGGCGTCATTGGCCTTTGGGTGAAGCGCATCTCTACCGAAATGACTGTGACGGTTAACCTATGGTCTGCCGGAACTCCTGCCGCACCTTCGCCCAATTATTCGACCGTCGCCTACAACACGGGTACTTTCGCGGAAGCTTTCGATGGTGGCGTGTTCTGTCAGGCTGGCTGGCATTCCAGCCGGGTCGTAATCACCGGCACTGGTGCCGATCTTTCGGCCGTTACGCACATCGAAATCCAAGTTGGCGACGGGCAGGGGGCCGCGTTTGAAGCGCAGATTGGCGACTTCACCTTCACGCCAAACCCGCGGACAAAGGCGGCCGTTATCTTCAAGTGCGCGGACGCTTTCGCTGATCCGTACACGGTGCTCCGTCCGATGGCACAGGCTAAGGGGCTAGTAGTTCCGTATTTCATGACCCCCGGCGCCGTAGAGTCGGGCAACGGGTATGACCGGGGATACCCGGCGCGTATGACCACCGACCAGGTCAATGCATTGCGAGCTGAGGGCACGCAGTCGGGCACGCAGGCTTGGACCACAGAAGCAGCCCAGCCGGACTATCCCTCGTATGTCACCGAATATACTGGCATGCGCGAATACAATAAGCACAAGGGCTGGTACGAGGACGCGGCTGACGACTCGTTCCACTCGGGCGTCAACGCCGGCAGCCCAAACTCGCGCTCGGCCAAGATCGCAACCGGCGCCCGCACCATCCAGCGCTTCAAGAACAACGCGGTCAAGAACACGCTACCGCCAATGTTGCAGCCAGAGACGTTCCCGTTCCGGGATCGGATGTCGCACGTTTGCATGAACGTGGCCGTCCTCGGCACCGGTACGCAAACCGCAATCGCGCAGACGATGAGCCACATAGACGAAGCGATCAAGGTCAATGGCGTTGCCGAGTTCGCGATCCACGGCAACGTACTGAACAACCAGAATACCGTGGACCTGTTCAACGCCATCCTAGACCGCAAAAACAGCGCCAATGACTTCGAGTTCCACACCCCGCTGTCACTTCTTGCGCCATGGCTGGCCCTTTATGGTCCCTCTGATCCTTACGAATTTCCATATTCGATGAAGTCGTGATGAGCAGCACCCTGACCGCCACCTTCGACCCGGCAACCACCAAGTCGGATCGCTGTCGATAACCTCTCACTGGGCACGGCGTCGATCGACGATGACTGAGGCGTTCGTCGGCAAGCCTACAGGTGCTTCAGCGACCCTCGGAGCCGAGCTGACAGTGAAGCACCATACGATATACGTCGATCTCGATTAAGTTATTTACAACTAACCCAGAATGGTACGAGCCAGGCTAAAATAGGTTAGCTTTAGCGGCCGTTTGGGCCCTACGCTTGGATGCTGCAGTGCACCAAAGGGGCTAAGAATTGACCGTCAACTACGCATCAGCTGAATATGCGGAGCCTGTGGTAGGTGCGAGCCATTCGCTGAAACCTGTCCAATCCATGCGGGACCCGCGGCTCGATATTATCCGCGGTATCGCAATGATCACTATGGTCGTTGACCACGTAACCGAGGCGGTATTTCCGCTGACAGATTGGCATAGGCTTTGGCAGATACCGAGCCCGAGCTACTATGGAATTTCGTCGGCCGCAGAAATCTTCGTGACGCTTGCGGGATACATGATCGGAATGGTGTATCTGCGTAAAGCAGATGGTGGACGTCTCGTTCTGAAGCGCGCGGTGAAGATTTATATCGTGGCGCTAGTTACTATCTTACTCGTAACACCGTTCGCTTATCTATCGTCATCGGCCTTAGTCCATTACAACAAACTCGACGGAATGGTGGGCTCCCCGTTCGGCGTGTTTTTGGATGCGGCGATGCTCTATCGCTTTCCCAACCTCATCGATGTTCTGGGTCTGTACGTCATTTTCATGGGGTTCACCCCACTGGCGATGGCATTGGCGAGGTGGCAACCGATCGCGCTTGCGGCAATATCGTTCGCGGTTTGGGCGGTTCTGCATAAGCACTCGCTTCGCGATGCGGTCTCGTTCTTTCATCTTCCGTTCAATCCGCTGGCCTGGCAGCTTCTATTTTTCGTTCCGATGCTGCTCGGCGCGCGTCGTATTCATGAACCGGTATTTTCTTTCTTAGAGAAGCATCCAATCGTGTTTTATGTTCTTCTCGGTGTTATGGCGCTTATTACCGTTCAGCGGGTTAGCCGGTGGGCAGGGTATGGTTACGGCATCCCTTGGTCGAGCCGCTACTTCCTCGGAGGGGCGCTTCTGATCGGGAATGCGCTGCTCATTTCGTTCTATGCCTCGGCGCTCGCGGTGCTTCGAAATTGCCTAACCTCACTTCCGCTATTGATACTGGCATCCATTGGCCGGAACAGCTTGTACTGTTTTGCTGCCAGTATCGTTGCGACGTACGCTTTGGTTTGTCTGTGGGAATACGCGGTTCCAACCTATGCCGGCTACCTCGCGGTGAATGCGATGATCTTGGCGATCGTCGCGACGCTCGCGTGGGTGCTGGATCTGTTGACGGAGCAAAGGGCTGTCAGAAAGCGTACGTTGATCGTTTGATGGTGGCAGGTATCGCGGCGTCCCTCACCAAGGCAGAGATGGCGCCGTGACGGACGCCAGCCTCATTCCTTTTCCTGACCGTTTCAAGCGGACACGATGACATCTGAAGATGGGAGGCAAGCGATACCATCGTGCAGCTCGGCACGATCTCGGCCAGCGTTACCTTTTTGGGTGTTCGAAACGATAAGGTTATAAACTTTACGCGCTTCCACGCTTGCGTTGTGACGCTCGCGAACCAAAGATTTACCAGCTTCGCCCATTTGAGCGCAGACTTCGATTGGCGCTGCCATGCATTCAGCCATTGCTGCTGCTACCGCATCAACCGATCCGGCTGCGAACAGCCACCCGGTCTTGCCTGGTATCACCAATTCCGCGATAGCGGCGATATTCGACGCGAGTAGTGGTCGACCTAATGCTAACGCTTCCATCAGTACGACAGGCAAGCCCTCGGCGAAGGTTGGCATCACCATAGCTCTCGATGCAATGATATGATCGCGAACTTGAGCTTCGCTAGCCCAACCGGCAAGCGTAACATAATCAGCTACCCCCAACCGCTCAATAGACTTCTGAATTTCACCCTTCAGAACCCCGTCTCCAACGATTGTTACATGCGCGGGTGTCCCCCTATCGCGTAACCGCGCTATTGCCTCGACCAACACGAGATGCCCTTTTTCAGGATCAAGGCGGCCTATATTTACAAAATGGGGAATGTCTCGAATGGGTTTAATACCCTCATCAAAAAACACGTCAGATAATCCGCAATGGACGATATTAATTTTCGTCCAGTCTGAGATTTTTGCCCATCGGTATAGCTGGCTTGCGCAATATTCCGATATGGCGATTACGAATGCCGCATGTGTAATCTTTAGATTTAATTTCATACCTATCGGCGCGTCGAACTCACCCGGGCCATGTACAGTCAAACTATATGGAATACTCGATATCGCGCTTGATATCATAGCTATTTCGGCCGCATTGGTACCGAAATGAACATGTAAATGCTCTATTTCCGAATTTCGCAAGCTTTTCGCAAGATGACATGCCTCAAAAAAGGATATTAAATGCAATAGAGAACTACGGTCCGATCGTTTCATCATTTTTAAAGAAAGCGACAGCGCCTTCAGCCATCGTTTAGGTGCTCGCACTAATTCGGATGCGGTCGCGGTAAGTAACGGAATAACGCCGCCGCCTAGAATGTACCTAGTGCGTTTCAGCTCTTCCATGTCCGACGGGTCCGCTAGCTCAGCATCCCACCCTCTGATCGCCCATCGGGTTACATCGATTCCCAGATATTCGAGCGCGATGATTTCTCGTCGAATAAACGAATGGCTGATCTTGGGATACTGGTTCGTAAAATAGCCGATTTTCATGCGAAATCCCCCTCAACATTCTCCGAACGATCGTAATTAACACATGGTTAAGATGCGCAGAGGAGATGTCAGTGGCGATTGCAAATTCGTGCTAAGCAGTTGCGCAGAACGCAATCAGACCATCGGGTTAGCCAACGACGAGATACTTCCGAGGCCTTCACGGTCCGCATCGTTTTCGTGTCATCCGAGACGGAGATGACGCCACGTAAGCTTTCATTTTAGCTGCTGGTTGAGAACCATCATAGCGAAATGTCGAAGAGGCCGAAACTCCCCAAGCTTTGGCTAATGTACGTTATCCATACGCTTTTACCGAGGATAAACTTGGCGATTTGTATTTGCTTACCTGTGAATCCCGTCGTGTCAGAGATCTAGGTTCACGGTGAGCAAAGGGGTAATTTATGATCGCGGTAGACCACGACGAAAATTTTAGCGATTTGAGCTCAACCACAGAGCTGCCCGGGTTCGACCGACGACGCTTACTCGCTTTTCTCGCGAGCGCACCAGTTTTTGCAGCGGGAGCATATGCTAGTAGCTATGCCACTGGCAGTGAGAGTGACACTGGCAGTGCAACGGTTGAATCCAACGGCATCACAGTCGTAGACGGATCAAGCAGCACGCAACCCGAGATCACGGCATCGGGGTCGGAAGCTGTTACGGCGCCAACGGCCCTACGTACGATCCCAGCAGCCAACCTATTCTCTGCGCAATCACCGTGGAATTTGACGCCGATCAAACCCAAGCTTGGGAACAATACTCTGCCTGTCGCGAAACAGATACCTTGGATCGAAGAAAGTGCCTACTCGTCTAAAATTTTTCACGCTGCGGCAAACGATAGTCCAATGACAGTCGTTGCGGACGAAATAGCTAACCAGTTTAAGGCCGGTGCGGTTACGATTCCTAGGTTTCCGGCGGCAACCATGCCAGCGACTGGTCAGGACGGTCACTGCGAAATTCTGGACCTGTTTGACGGTAAGCTACATAGCTTTTATCAGCTTCGTCGTACGGCGGGGACTTGGCGAGCGTGCAAATACGCTTGCACGTCAGCGCAGGGGAGTGGCTGGGGTACGGTATCAAATCCTGATAATGTACGAGCCGCCGGTTGCTCAACGGCAGGTGGTCTTCTCCTCGCGTCGGAGTTAGGCCTCGAAATTGTGCCACATGCTCTCGCGATTGGCATGGATAAAAATGCTTTCATGTCCGGGCCTGTTTGGCCTGCAACTTTACAGGATTACACCGGCGCCAGCACCTACAAGGGACTGACGGGGCAACGCTTCGCTATGGGCCGGCTGTTAATGCTCCCAGCCTCTTTCGACGTTGACAAGCTCGGCTTACCGGAATCGAGGACTATCGCCCGGACACTTAAAAAATATGGCGGGTATATCGTAGATGCAACGGTCGGTTCGTTGAACTTCTACGCTGAGATCGGGAGTGGCTGGAACAAAAGCTACGTCAACGGGAAGTACACGGCTGCATTTAGCCCTGATATGCAAGCGATCAAAGCAAGCTTGCGGCAAGTTATAGCACAAAGTGGATTTTTAGATCGCGATGGTAAGCCCTATGCTCCCCTACCGTTTCGCTCAACGAACCTATTGTCGATGCGCGGTCCATGGCAAGGCTACGGCGGCTCACGATCGTTTGGCGAGTACGACGCATCGACCGATCTATTTCGGGCCGAGCCGACCGGAGAGCCACGCACAATCCGCCAGTTGCTAAACACACATAGTGAGGCTGACCTATTCGGGTACAAGCAACAGAACTGGAACCTGAACCCTGAACCCGGCGTCCGGTATATCGTACGAGCGATCGGCTCGGGAAGCATCACAGCGATGCTCGCGGTGAACAGCAAAGGGTTTAAACGGTACGGGGCGACCAGCAAACTGGCGCCTGGTGGTTTCGTGGATTTCACTTGGCCAACCGATCCGCAGACCGTGACAGAGGTATTTGTCGACAAGTCCGCAGGCGCAGCGGCAAACATTCGGTTGGAACTGGTCAAGGCGTAGGTGGGTGTCGCGGCGTCCCTTACCAAGGCAGAGGTGACGCCGCAGGTCGCGTGACCGAAGATCTATCTGATGTGATAACGCTGTCATGGGGCTCGCGTGGCTACCGCTTGGGCAGGCTTTGGACCACCGTCACTATTCCGAGCATGATAAATAACAGTACCGAGCAGGCAAGCCAAACGATGAGCACTGTCATGACAAGGGTTTGCATAGGAATCCCCTTCGGTACGCTAGGGGTAGGCTCAACAAGCGCGCCAAACTTATCGTAAGTTAACGAACCATGAATTTTATTTTGAGTCGCGTTCTCGCATAGCGCGTCAGTTGGAAATGGTGAGTGCTTGGCGGGCGGCAACCGCCATCTCGCGAAATGCCGTTTTCCATGCCGCTCCGGCATCGGCTGATGGCGTGCGATCCTCGACTTGCCCCATTCGGCTTTCCCACATGTAGGCGGCGACGTGCTCGATCAGTGCGTCGTCGTAATTGCTTGTGCAGAGTTGGCATCGCCAGCCATATCGAATTCTTGCAACCTTGTTCCCGTTGCGTTCCATAAGCGGATGCACCGGCAAACGCGAATCACTGTCGATCTGGCCGTACAGATCCTGCGGTCGACGCTTGATCAGAAGAGCGCCGGCCGGGTCGACACCGTTGCCGTTCGTCTAGCACTGCGGTGCCTCTGGTCGCATTGTCCTGAGCGCTGGCCATTGGTGATGTTCTGGGAGGGGGCGATGCAGGACAACGAGATCGGCCGCAGTCAGAGCGTTACCGCCTCGTTCAACGGGATCGTTCGCCAGCTACGACGATCCGGGGCCTATGCAGAAACCAGTGACACGCTACTGCGGGAGCGCAAATAAGATCCTATCAACGGCATCCGCGACGCGACGCCAATCGTCGCAGCCCTCCGGCGTCAATACCATATCACCAAGGGAGTCGAGTACGGCTCTGTGAGCAGCGTGGCCATGCGCTTCGACGATCTCAGCCGCTTTTAGCCAGACCTGTACGTTTGTCAGCCTCGGGGGGCTAGCCAACGACTACCACCGTTAGCTGCTCACTCGTTCCGTCCTTGAAGTGGACTAGCACGCCATCTGGCAGAGTATTGACTCTCAACGGCCATCGTTTCGTCATTCCGCTTGCGCTGCCTCGGGGCTGACGAAAATCGCCTGGTATCGCCGATAGGTTCTAACCGAGAACAGGATGACAAACCCGGTCGCCATTATCGATACTGCCGCCAGGTGCGAGATGCCGGCCTGTGCAAGAATGTTCCCCAGGGGAATGACCAATGTGTGCCCGACATACGCACTCAACGACAAGGTGCCGAAGACGCAGAGCATTTTGTATGACCGTCGCGGGAGAGTGTCCGGGCCAAGCCTCACATTCGCTTCGGCCGCGACCGCGATCAGCATGAAGAAGACGCCGATATACGCAATCAGCATCGGATGGGCGGGATCATAGGCCCAGTTGGTGAACCAGCGGTCCACCATGCCGGTCGATATGCTTATCGTAATGCCGGCAATGAGCAGGCCGGCTCCAGCGATTCGCATCGACTGTAGTGACGTGTGAAGCTGCTTGCTCCGCTCGAGCCATATTCCCGTTGCGAACCCGACGAGAACGTACGACATCATTTCGAAAAAGCCGTATTTGTCGAGCGTCAGAGACTGCAGCAAATGGAGCCAACCGATCGCGTGCGTGGTCCAAATGCTCCGGAGCAATGTCGATGTCAGCAAGCACATCGCTGCACAGATTAGCGATATACCAATGGCGTTTTTGCTACGCATCAGCTTGGGAAAGATTTCTGGGCCCACAAAAGCCGTGACAAAGTAAAATGATAGAACCGAATAAAAAGCTTTTTGAGGCCAGTCACCGGCAGGAACACCCTCCGCAGAAAGGGCAAAATACTGCACAACCGCAAAGGCTATTATGCCCTGACCCAGAAGCCGAAGCGATCGTTTCATCTGTGCCGCAATATACCCCTTGCTCTTGGCTTCTCTCGACGTGAGATTGAACCCAATTCGCAGACCGAAGATTAGCGCGAACCCGGGGGTGCCCAAACGGAATATCGGGTTGGTCAGCATATCAAGGATCGGCTTTAGCCGCCCGGCATGATCAATGAAGAAGGGGCCCCAATGCGCAGCAATGACGAGCAGAACCATCAGACCGCGCACCGCCTTGATCGATTGTCTGGTGCTCGCAGCCCAGTCGACCTCGGTGGTTGCGGATGCCTCTAAATTAATTTGAGTGAGAGGTGAGAATATTTTCGATCCCGCGTTCTCCGTTATGTCGTCTAATTTACCATCCACGGGGTTATTTACCGATCACTGTAAAAACTAGAAAGAGCTTAAGATGCGTATGCTCGGCAATCGTCGGTGTCCAGACTTGCTGGAGGCTCCCCATAAAGGTGCGGACGACGTGCACCAGTCCGGGACGAGAAGCACCGGCGCCGGGCTGGCTGCCGCGTCCCGTCGACCAGCGCTAGGCTTCGGCTTAGGCTTGTCCATTAGCGGAGCCTATGTACGGTCAACCGATTCGGGCAAACTACCCGCGTGAACGAAAAAAACCGCTCTATGCACTGACGCTCACCGTGAGAAAACGGTTCTAAACTTTCATCAGCAGATACTGACCGTTTTGTAGGACTATAACTTCGCGTTTGGGCGGTTCTCCGAGTGTGTGCAGATGTTTCACAGGCCTTTTTCCGCGCTTGACGTTCAACGTCGGAATTTTGAACGCCTCAACGTGGCGATACAGCGTCGATCGACTGCACTCGAGACGTTTAGCAGCCTTTGCGCAGCAGTAATGACAATGTTCTAGCGCATCGACGATCGCTGCTCGTTGTGCCCAGTCGAGCGTTCCTGGCCTCATCCAGCTTTCAGATAAGTTTTGCGATTCGGCTTCCATATCGGAAGGCTATGGCATCGGATTATTAAGTCTACGTCGCATTCTGACGATCGTCCCGAAAAGACACCCTAGAGAATCGTATACTCACTCGCGACTTTACAGTTTAAACGCTAAACGCGCCCCGCTTTTGTAACGCCGATCGAAATCGTCGATATCCAGCCATCTACTAATTTCGATAATAATTAGAGTATCCAATCATGCGTCGCCGGCTTCGAGTTCGGTATGCCCAAACGGACAACGCCAGTCCCATAAGTGCCGGAATTATGGCCACAAAACTTAGCATTGTCGGTTTCGACGCGACAGCGGCTAGCGAAAAAAGACAACCTCCCAACGCGTAGATAAAGCAGGCGGCGGTAATTCGATTACGCCTACTGGGAGTATATGCTCGGAGAGGCAGTGTCGCGATCAGCACGCAGGTCCCAAATATGAGTGGTCCCACCGCGGTGATTTGGAATCCGCGGGTATGGAATATAACAACTATCGCAACGGATATCACGGCCGCCAAAATGCCGAATGCTCGCAAGTGGCCCATCATTTATCCCCCTCTTTTTCAGTGGGGGCATGACCTGTAAAATACCGCGTTAGCAAGTGCTGCTTTCTCCGCAGGCGCATACCAAGCCCTGTTCTGGTTCAGCGGTGGCTCCAAATTAGGGCGGCCACTTGCTGCTCGAATACGTGAGAGCCTGGCATGGACGAACCCATCACTGCAAAGTCGGCATCGACTTCCCGAACGACGACGCGCATGATAAATAGGCGGATGGAGTGCTTGACGTGCGCCCGAGTGAAGTGGTGAAATTGGGTCTCGAGCTGAAGAACCCGTTCGACGAAAACGCGATCGCCGCCGCCTTGATCGGTTCAAGCAAGCTATCTGGATTGGCGAACATACCGCCTACGACCTACCAGGGTCCTTCTCACCGACAGCCTCGGCTGTGGGAAGTGGCCGAAGATCGTCTCTTGTCATTTTACCCAACTGCTGCGCGTTCAGTTCGATCGTCCGCTGTTTATCGATGACAAGCGCAGCGGCTAGCGCGTCACCTGACAGCGGGTCAAGGATCCAGCCAGACGACCCCTTTCGTTCAGGAACGGGTTTTTCTAACTCTGGTACAGCCCTAGTTCGATAACCTGCTACGATTGTGCTCCGCGGCGCTATCATGTGTTGGGCTGGCACCGGCAAAACGCGTGCGGTCGGAGCCAACTGCTCTGCCGCCGGCACCGCTGAGGATACTTGAATCTTTCTATTACCAGGAGTCGACTTTAACGTTTGTCCTGCCGTCAATACGTATGCCGCTCCGCCTAAAAACGCCGCTGTGAGTGCGGCAACTCCAATAACGATGCCTGAGCGATCAGGGACCAAGCTCCTAGGCTCAGGCTGAAGATGTCTGGGCGCATACCGGTCGCGCAAATCCGCGGCTGCTGCGTGTGCAGGCGATGGATAAAGCCGATCGAACTTATCGATGTCCATTACTGGCTACCCGGATAACGATGTGGAAAGTTGGTCACCCGTTCAGTAACGCGCAAGTGCGGCATATGGACGAGCTTGCCCCCGCAAATTGTCGGAATTGAACCGGGCCCATTCGCAAAGGCAAGACCGGCGCCGTGAAACCCTAGCCTTTTGCCATAAGATATTGCCCATCCCTGAAGGTCACAACTTTGGCTAAATCGGTGTTTTGGGCGGCAGGTTGACGACGTACCCTGGTTTGCTTCCGCGTGATTTTCTTGAGGGGGATTTCGTAGTTTGAGATATGACGATAAAGCGTGCTGCGGCCACATCCGAGCCGCTTGGCTGTTCGTGAACAACAGTAATTACAATGCTCTAAGGCGGCGATGACGGCGCAACGTAAAGCCCAATCCAAAGTATGGGGCTTCTCCCAGTTTGCCCCGTTGTTTTGCGCGTCGTTCACCATGAGTAAATCTAGCGCGACAAATTGACGAGTCTAGCGAAGATTTATTAACTTGCGTGAAGGCGCTGCATCCTAACGCCGGTTTTGGTATTTCGGGCGCCAGCACTCAGGCAGCGTCCGTGCGAAGCTCCCGTATGACGACCAAGCATGGCACGCGGTAGGGGGAAATTCCGCCCGTTGAGGCCTAATCTCTACCATGTCGCAAATCGGCAAGCATATGAAGGAAGGCGGCGCGACCGCGGTCTTCCAAGCATGCGTTCTATCTCAACGAAGAAGGCCTTAAGTTCGGCGTTTAACATTAGGTCTACAGCACGGCATAACCTATGTTCGGATGATGAAGCCCAGCAAATTCGTCGCCCACTATGAACGAATCCTAGAGCGGCCACTTGGATTGGATGAGCTCGCGGCCGTCGCAGCGGCCCGGGGGAGCAGCGCTGGAAAACGAGATGCAGTTAAATCAATGCGCCGCGCGTTGCTCGAGCTGGTGCCCAACGCGCATGCCGTCCACCGAAAGCCTAATCCAATTTGACTGCCGGTGTACGCCCTTGCCCCGATGGAGAAGGGCCCTAGGTTGGAGCGTCGGGAGGGCCGATCGCCATCTCATCCGTAAGGTCAAAGTAGGCTGCGCAACCTTCCCGAAAACCTGCCATCCAATCGTCAAAGGCTCTCGACCCTTTGAAATAGCGGCAATCCCGGAATGTCCCACCGCCGAGCCCAACGTCTTCCCCCTCGATAAAATATCGCGACGAGCGCAATCGAACGTTTGGATCGGGAGGAGCCGGCATATCGCAATATACCGACGACGCCGACGGGATGCATAGAGCGGATTTGGCGATGTTCTCACAGAACGCGGAATAGCTTAGTGTTCACGCGTCTATCCGGATGAGGGAGGGCCGGGCGTACGGGTATTGGTCGAGAATGGCGCCTGTTCCGGCCGACACAGTTTGCTTACAATTCCACTCGTTTTGACCCGAAATACGCTCAGACTGAGGCAAGGTTTTTGCAGTATAAACCTAGGTCCTGCAAAGCGCCAACATGCTGTTCCCGCCCGATTTCAACCTGATCGACCTTGAGGCCTGCCGGCGCCGTCACATCATGCTGGCGACATTAGCCGTCACCGTGCCGGTGATGGAACTTCATATGAGTCTCGCACAATTTTACGAAGAGCGAGTGATCGCGGTTCTGCAGGCTACGGGGCGGCCAGCGCATTACGGCGACTGGCGTTTGGAGCTCGTTGACGGCTGAACCAACGCAGCCGCGTCTACGCTTCCCCAATCTACACGGGTTCTATCCTGATGAGGAAGGGCCGGAGTTCGGGGCTTAGGGAGTTTTCCCGTATTTGTGCAGGCGAGCAGAGCCGCACGCTTCGAGCAGCTGGTCGGCGAGACACTGAGCAGCTTCGGGTTCCAGTGTGGCCGCTAACCCTGAAGCTTCAATCAGAACTGTTCCGTCAAAAACAGTAACCTTGAAGGCGTCCGGTCGCAGTAGGTCAGCCATTCTGTTTCTCCCGTCGTCGGGAAACGGCCAGCGGTCGGAAACGGTCCCGCGCGCTGCGTTCGCGATCGGTCACTCCCTAGAAAGGCTCGCCCGCTATCTAGTCCGGATGACCAAGACACCGGAGCAAACGCGCCAACAGGCTCGGGAATACCGCGACCTTCACTCGCATATGACAGGAACCGTGCTCAGCGATGCGATCGAGCAGGTCGCCTTGGCACTCGATCGATCGGCTTACGCCCTCGAGGCCGAACTGGCAGTCACTGCCTAACTGCACTGCGTTCTGTCGTGATGACGAAGGGCCCGAGTTCATGTCTGACGTTAGTCGGCAGCGGCCAGCCGCTGCAGATGGTTCACCACTTCGTCAGGGAGCGGATTAGCCACGTCAAAGCCAAACTCAAATTGGTACGCCCAAGCTACCCATCCTGAGTATCGAGCGAACGCAGGGATATCAACCGCTAGAAATCGGCCGATCGTTGTCGGGTATCCGGAGCGGATCCGAAAGCCATGCGTAGAAACATCAAGTAGGGTCGCAGAAAACCGCTCACCCCCAGAGGCGACCAAGAAGGCAGGCAGGTGAATAGGACGCCGGACGGCGACTCGCTCGTCGGTCGGGTACCGGCCGGGCTTGAGGGCTGCGTGTTGATGCAAATTCATTAGCCCGTCGATCGCAGAAATGCCTGAAAGCTCGGTTAACTACGTCCCACAGTGAAGCCGGTTTAGGCTCTCCACGCGTTCTATCGTGATGAGGAAGAGCCGGAGTTCGATGCTTAGACGCTGCGGCTGCCCTCAGCTGTGCATCCGTCGCTAGGTATCGTATCGTCAGCTCGTTTCGTAGAGGTCAAATAGCCGGGCTTTTTGAACAGCCAACCGGTGATCCTGGGCTGAAGTTCGAATATGGCTATACCAGTCACACATGCAAAATTCATCGGTATGGTATATTGCATGGTATGTGGCGGAGGCGGCCCATAAACTATTGGGTAAATTGAACAGCTAACGCCGCTCAATATGATGGCCACCCGCTCCGCCAACTACTTGAGTTTTATGCTGAGAGATCAGCGACTTAAAGCTCTTTGCTTCGGCTGGCCCACTCGTTGCCCCACCAGCTGAATTTGCCTTGGGTTGCGTGATGCAGTCCGTCTGCTCTCTTGAACGAGCGCTTCATCCCAGACCAAGGTGACGGCAGGCATGTTCGCGCACAGCTTTCGTCGTTGATCGGGAAGGGAACATTATTCTTTGTCGGCAGCTGCTGGCCACGTGTCGCATCCTGCCGTCTTAAAGTTTTGGGCTGGTGTGACAAAGGTGAGAAAATTCCTTCTGCAGGACAGTCCACAGTCAGGCATCGATGTTCACGACAGAACCGCCATAATTCACAGTTGGCCTTGTAAATGGAAGCCGCACGTGGGGTGCTGAAGTCGATGCGCACCATCAGGACGCCAAAGCGATCAAAGATATCATCGAATCAAAATTGTTCTTCGACCTTCTAAAGCTTTGCATGAAATGAGGGGCCGGATTAACGGCGTCTTCAAGCAGACCAGGGCGGTCCGCGTCCGCTGAGTGTTGATCCCCGCATATCCGAATGATCCAGACAGCCCATTGCCTGAATACGCGCCGCGCAAAGACAGCGGCCAATATGGTATGTCGTGCGGCGTCGCAGCCGCGGCGTAGAATGACTAAACTTGCCAGCTGGTCAGTGCCACCCGCCTGGTACCAGCTTGATGGTTGAAGGTGCCCCGAAAGAATACGCGTCGTCGGAAAATGGCCGCCGGTCTTTTGCGAATTTGGTGGAAAGCTGCCGGGCCGCTTTCGGTCGACGATCATAGCCTGCCGTTCGTTCAGGCGGGGAGGGCGGGCGCCACCGGCACATCACGTAGGACCCGGCTTGACCGTTTTGGAACAGGGTTTTCGAGTCACCGTCGTCTTCGCAGAAGCCGGCGGCTCTGCCAGGAGAGTCCGGAGGCAACGCTCTGGGCACGGGCGAGCGTGTGGTATTTATCGGCAATCTTTACCAGCTTGGGCCCAAGACGGCACCGCGTACCGCGGGCATGCCGCTGATCCCGACCGGCGCGAAGCGCGCGATCCTCGCCAAGGTGGTGCGCGACTGGCAGGACGCGACCCCGCGCGTGCGTACCGCGACCTTGCGGGGCTCCGACTTCTACGGTCCGGGTGTGGCAGGCGCGCATCTCGGTGCGAGTGCCTCTGGCGAGTTGGCTTAGAACAAGCCTACGCAGGTGCTGGTCGCAGCCGATACGCCGCACGACTTCGCCGAGGTTTTCGACATTGCCCGCGCCGCGGCCCTTCGCGCTGCTGCGGCCGATCGGGCTGGTGTATCGTTTTGCCAAGGAGGTCGACGATGACGGCTTAACCAGGGACCGTCCCTGCATCGTCGACGGCGGCGAGTTCACCCTTCGTTTCGGTTTCGTACCGACCCCGTTCGAGCTTCGCGTGCCGACGATCGTCCACGCCTTCGTCAAGGCCGCCGGTGCGCCTGGAAGCCGGACATAGGCCCGCGCGGCCGTAAGTCAGCGACCGCGCCGACGTCTTTCCAACGGGACGAGCTGTTCGCCAAGCCGAAGCTCGGCGAAGGGAGCGGAGGGGTAGTCCCGCATACCGACGAGCGATTTCGGTCGCTGTCATCCTGCCTTCACGATCGTCCCATAAGCCGCTCCGGAACTGCAGACGGGGGCGTGGTGAGCAGCATAGCATTTCTTGCCGATGGTATCGGCAACGGCCCGTTACCCGAGCACGGGCTGGCACTGGAATATCCGGATGCCGAACTGGCGGGCGCGTTGCGGCGCTTCGTGCGAGGTCGGCTCGATCACCATGCCGATGGCGACGATGTGGTGCAGGAAACGTATCTGCGACTGTTCGCGTATCAGGCGACCGCACGGGTCAACGATATGAAGGCGCTGTGCTTTGCGATCGCGCGCAACCTGCTGCTCGACCATCACCGTGCGGTGCGGCGCTCCACGCATGTCGAACTCGACGAGGCGATCGTGTGCCAGCAACCCACTGCCGACAGGGTATTGGCGTTCCGTCGTGCTGTCGTAATCATGGCGGAGGCGCTCGAGCATATGCCGCCGCTCCGCCGCGAGATCTTCCTGCGGAAAAGGCTCGACGGGCTTAGGACCGACACGATCGCCCAGAGCCTCGACATGAGCATGGCGGCGGTGGAGAAACACGTCGTCCGCGCCTTTCAGGACCTCCGCGGCGCACTGGCCAAGCGCGGATTCACGATGGAGGCCGGCGCGTGACCGCCGCCGGCAGTGGACCATCGGTAACCGATGCTGCGCTCGTCGACGCGTTGCAGGCGGCGGCGAAGCGCTGCGGTCGCCTCTCGGACGAGCAGGTCCGGTCGCTCAGGCGTCGAAGGCGTTCCGCCATCGCGGCGATTGCAACGGCGCCGGTCGCCATCGCCCTGCTGTTCGTGGGCGCCGGCTCGTTTAGTGGCAAACCGACCGCAGCGCCGGTTTCGACGCGTATGTTCGCGACCCGAGCGGGAGAGCGCACGACGGTGACGCTGGCAGATGGCTCCACCGTTTCGCTCAACGGCGCGACACGGCTTCGGGTTATCTATGCGGACGGACAGCGCCGCGCGGAATTGCTTGCGGGACAGGCGTTCTTCGACGTGCGGCATGACGTTTCTCGCCCCTTTGTCGTACGCGCCGGTGCCAGCGAGACACGCGTCCTCGGCACCGCGTTCGACCTCGATCTGACCCGGACTCAGGTTGCACTGGCGGTCTACCGCGGCGCGGTCGGCTTCGATCCGGTCGGGGCGCCGCGCGGCGTCGTGGTCCGGGCCGGGTACCGCAGCGCCGTCCGTGGCGGTGTGGCGGCAGCACCGACCCGGTTCGATCCGGTGCTGCCCGACTGGCGCAAGGGCTGGATCGACACGGCGGGTATGCGCCTGGACGATCTGGTCGAAATTCTCGACCGCCAGGGGGGTGTCAGGATCGCACGCCCGGCGGAACCGCTGGCATCGACGACCGTGTTCGGGCGGTTTCGCACCGACCATCCGGATCGGCTTCTGAACGCGATCGGCAGCGGGTTCGGCTTCACCGTAATCCAGCGGCAGGGGACGTTGACGCTCGAAACCGCGCACTGACGAAAAACACTGTCCGGATTTGGCGGCACCGGCCGTCTTCCCTCCGGGTGGCGTCTGATGGCGCCAAGACGGGGGAATATGATGACGCGGTTTCACGGAACGTCGGCACTGGCCTTGGTAGCGTTCGCTCTAGCCGCACCGACGGTGGCGGATGCGCAGTCGACGGGCGCACGGATGTTTGCCATTCCCGCGGGCGATCTCGCACGGGCGCTGTCAGCCTATTCGAGCGTCACCGGCATGCAGGTCATCGCCGCGCCCGCGCTCGTTCATGGGCAGCGGACCAAGGGCGTCAGTGGGCGGCTCACCACGTCGGCCGCGCTCGCGATGCTGCTACGCGGCACGGGTTTGCGTCCGGTCGAGAGCAACGGCGTGACGATCCTCCGCCGGGACCAGGCACCGCCGCCGCCAAGCACTGTTGGCGCGCACGCGCCAGTCGTTGCGGCCGCCGCTAGCCAAGCGACCACACTCGCGCGTGAAACGCCGGAGACCACCCCGGACATCGTCGTCAACGGCTATCGCAGCAGCCTGCTGGCGGCGCAGGACCTGAAGCGTCGCGCCGTCGGGACCGAGGACAACATCGTGGCATCCGACATCGCGGCGTTTCCGGACATGAACCTCGCCGAGGCGCTCCAGCGCGTCCCCGGTGTCGCCATCACGCGCGACACGGGCGAGGGACGCCAGATCGCGCTGCGCGGTCTCGGCCCCGATTTCACGCGCACGCAGCTGAACGGCATGGAAGTCCTCGGCAACACCGCCTCCGGCATGGACAACCGCGGCAACGTCAGTCGCAGCCGCGGCTTCGATTTCAGCCTGTTCGCGTCCGAGCTGTTCAACCGCGTGAGCGTGCAAAAAAGCTACGCCGCCAACCAGGACGAGGGCGGCATCGCCGGCACGGTGCAGCTCTTCACCGCCAAACCGTTCGACTATGACGGCCAGAAGATCGTGCTGTCCGCGAAGGCTCAGACCAACGATCAGACCAGCGGCGTCACTCCGCGGCTCGTCGGCCTGTTCTCGCAGCGTCAGGGCGATTTCGGTGCGCTTGTCTCGGTCGCCTATTCGAAGGTTCGCAACAACGAATATGGCTATCGCAACTGGAACTGGGGCAAGGTCACCTACGGCGCGAACAATATCGGTCCGGAGATCGACGCACCTACGCGGGCACTGTTGCGCGGCGGCACGATCTTCGCGCCTCAGGCGCAATCGCCATCGACCTGGTACACCGATCGTGAGCGGATCGGCGTCACGAGCGCGCTGCAATATCATCCCGGCGACAATTTCAAGATCGATGTCGACCTGCTGTACGGACACCTTGCCGACAAGCGCGACGACTGGGCGATCGCGGCGGGCGGCTATAACGCGCTGACCGGCAACGTCAGCGGCACGCAGGTGATCCAATCCGCGACGATCCAAGGGAATTCGCTCGTCGCCGCCAGCTATACCGGGATCGATCAGCGCACCGAGCATCACCGTGTCGAGAACCAGACCGACTTCTACCAGGCGGTGGCGAATGTCAGCTGGGACGTCGGCGATCGGCTGAAGCTGACCGCGCTCGGCGGCTACCAGAAGTCGAATTTCGTCCAGCCGACGTTCGACAAGATCTTCCTGCAGGCTCGCAACACCGCGTTCAGTTTCGACATGCAGCCGACGATCCCGGTGAACACCTACGGCTTCGACCTCGCCAACCCCGCGAACTGGAACGTCCAGCGGCTGGTGACGCAGGAGAACATGATCAAGAGCGACTATCTTAACGGTCAGCTCCAGGCGGTCTACGATCTCACGCCGATCCTGAAGCTGGAGGTCGGCGGTGAGTACAAGCGCTTCACCAACAGCGGGTATCAGTATCTCACCAACATCTTCTACGGCACCGCGGCGACCAGCGATCGCGCGATACCCGACGCGCTGAAATACGTCATCAACCGCGACAGCCTGCTTCCGTATATCGGCGGCGACGTCGCCGGGATCTACGCGCTGCTCGGCAACAACCGGGACCTGACCGCCGCCAACCTGACCGCGGGCAGCGACTTTCGCATTCGGGAGAAGACCTGGGCGGGCTTTACGCAGCTCGATCTCGACACCGACATCGGCTCGATGCGGCTGCGCGGCAATGCCGGCGTCCGCTACTATCATACCGACCTTGTCTCGAGCGGTTCGCTCGCCACCGCGACCAACGGCGTGACCACGCTTCAGCCGGTGACGGTCGGGACCAGCAACGATGATTGGCTGCCCGCGCTCAACGTCGCGCTCGACATCACGCCGAAGCTGATCGCGCGCGCTTCCGCCAGCCGCAACGTCAACCGGCCTGGCCTCCCTCAACTTGCCGCAGCGGGGACGCTGACCGTGGCGCCGTTCGGCGGGTCCGTTTCCGTCGGCAACCCCAATCTTCAGCCGTTCCGTTCCACTTCGGCGGAGGCGGGGCTCGAATATTATATGGATCGCAACGGCTTCGCGTCGGTCGGGTTCTTCTGGAAGGACCTCAACAGCTTCATCACGTCGGAGACGTCGCAGGTTCCCTACAGCGCAACAGGCTTTCCGGTCTCGCTGCTGTTGCCGGGCCAGGACGGTACGACGCCGTACAACTACACCCGCCCGATCAACGGGGACGGTGCCAGCATCAAGGGTATCGAGGCGGCGTTCCAGCACGACTTCACCTTCCTGCCCGCGCCGTTCGACGGGTTCGGCATCGTCGCGAACGGCACCTGGATCGATGGCGACCAGACCGCGGTCTACAACGGCGTCGTCAAGAGCATCCCGCTCTACAATCTGTCGAAATGGGCGGCCAACGCGACGCTGTACTTCGAGACCGAACGCTTCGGTGCACGTGTCTCGACCGCCTATCGCAGCCGGTATCTGACGGGCGCAGGCGGCAACGCCAATGTCGGCGACGGCATCCGCCCGACCAACAACGTCGATTTCCAGGTCCGCTACAGCCCGGCCAAGAACCTGCGTTTCGTCGTTGAGGGGGTCAACGTCACCAATCGGCCGATCGAGCAGTTCACCGATCTCTCGACCGACCGGACGCTCGTCTACACCCGCAGCGGCCGCATCTTCACCTTCGGCGTGACGACCAGTTTCTGAACTCCTCGTCCGCGGCGGCAACGGCGCGGACGAGAGCGTACGGCGTACCTCACGACATCCTGCAACGGGAGTTTGTATGAAAAGCCATGTTTCGACGAGCCGGTTATCCCTGATGATCGGCACCGCCGCCGCCATGCTGGTGGCGCAGGCCACGCCTGCATTCGCACAAGGCTGGCCGGCGCCGGTCTCGCCGCTGCCCGAACGTGCCACCGCGCTCGACAAGCGTTTCCAGCCTGCGATCGATTTCGACACCGACGTCTGCTTCAATGTGCCGGCCGTGGACGCGGCAGGCGCGATCAGCCCGGCGGCATCCACTTACGCCACGCGACCACCGGCATCGTGTCGCAGCGGTAGCTATCGCACGCAGAGCAACGTCTATGCGCGCAGCCGCTGCAACAACGGCTATTGCGGGCGGGTCTACAGCTATTTCTGGCAGTCCGATTTCTCGCACGCCTATGACTGGGAATCGATCATCGTCTGGACCACCGACCAGGGCACCGGCAGCCGCGTCGTCGGCGTCACGCGCGGCGATCATGGCAAATGGGATACGCGCAACGGCGACCAACTCCGCTTCGTCAGCGACTCGAGCGGCGAGCACGCGAAGCTCGTCTTCCATTACGAGACCTGGGGCTTCTCCCATCTGTGGCGCTTCTCCAAGACCGATGGCGGCGACGAGCCTGCCGAGAACGGCACCGGGCAATGGCTGATCCAGCCGCTGGTAAGCTGGAACGGCTACCCGTCGGTCGGGGTCAGGAACGCGGTTTCCAACTATGATTTCAAGGGCGCGAATTTCGATAACAAGGACGCCCGGTTCGCAGGCACGCTCGCGGCGGCCAACGCGAGCGGCATCGCCCCCGGGTTCGACGCCAACCTCGATGCCGGCGGTGACTCGCCGGGATGCCCATCGGGCTCCACCATCTGCTGATCGATACCCTGCGCCGCCGGTCACTCGGTAGCGCAGGGTCCTTCGGCGCTGTGGAGGCCGTATGCAAAGCGTTCGTTTCCGATCCGGTGCGGTGTTGCTCGGCGTGACGTCGATGCTCGCCGTGAGCGGGATAATCGCCGGATGGCATCCTCGTGCGCGTTCGGATCCGGCAACGGGTATCGTCGTGGTCCGCGGCGCGCCTATTACCGCCGCCAAGGCCGTACCGCTCACCCCGATCAGGCCTACCCGCGTCGCACCGACCGCAATGCCAGTCGAGACTGCGGTTGCGGACCTCCGCCGTGCGTATCCCCTGCTATCCGAGGTCGCAATGGAATGCCGGGCCAGGCAATGCTCGCTGACCGCGACGATCCGCCCGCTGGTGTCGCAGAATGATCTGGATAGGCGACAGGAAATGTTGCTTGGCGGACTGGCGGCCGCGCTTGCCGAGGACGGCTATCGCATGGCGGTCCCGTTCGACATGGATGAGGTGGCGGACAACACATTCCATATCCGTGCGCACGTGACGGCCGATGATCATCCGTGACCGGCGCCCTTTGCTTCGGCCCTGCACCGCTCCGCGTCCGGTGCAGGCGCTTTGATCTCGGCGAGTTCCGATTGCGCCACGTCCATCTCACGCCTGAAGTCCGGCGAGGTGTGGAGCATCGAGACCAGCACCGATCCCGCCATATACCCCGCCTCGACCGCGCTTCGGCTGTGCGATCCGCAGATGTAGCGGCTCTCGCCATATTGGCGTCCACGGCGCAGGATCTGCGTGGCACGGTCCGGCATGAGTTCGGCGAGGATCAGCGCGGCGGACCAGCCTGAACTCGTGTGCCCCGACGGATAATCGCCATTGCCCGCCAGATGCGCGGTCTTGGGTTCGCAGATCGGCAGGTCGTCCTTCAGGTACGGACGCTTGACGGCAAAGCCATCCTTGGCGCGGCCGACCATGCCCTGGTCGCTGATCCGCGCGAAGATGCGGGTGAGGGCAGGGGACGACGTCGTATCGAGCTTGCGGCCGATCGCGCAGGCGAAGACGGTGAAGCGGTCGTCGGTAACGTCGCGGGTCGCCATCTCGCCCCGCGGCGTACCGAGCAGCGCGCGCGTTTGCTGGAAGGTTGCGCGGTCGTCGGCATCCTGCGGCGAACCGGGCCTGGGCGGGGCGGGCAGGACCTGCATCAGGTCCGGCATCGGCTGGTTCGCGAGATAAGTCGCGGGACGATCCGCCGCGCCGGTCAGCGCGAGCACGGCGAGCAGCGACAGGCTCCGGATCACTTTGCGGCTCCTTCCAGATCGCCGCAGCCCTTGGGATGGCGCACGGGGTTGCAGCGCGCGACCAGACCGCCGGGCAGCGCAACGTGATAGCCGCCGGGCAGCCGCGGATCGGGCCAGAGATAGTCGGTCGAGACATAGTGCGCGCCCCCCGCCAGTGCGGTGTCGCGCGGGACGATGTCGTTGGCGCGGGCCTCGCGCGTGTTGGCATCGGCCCGCGTGCGGACGATGAACCCGGTAGCGACGTCGCGGCGGATCCGGTCGGCATCGCGGACCGGGTCGTTGAGCGTCAGATAGGCGGCGGCAGGCGAGGCTTCGTCGGTGTTGATGAAGAACACCCGCCCTTCGAGCGAACGCCGCTTGCCCCGGTACACTGCGACCTTGGCGGGCGGCTCGTCGAGCGCGAACAGGAATTTGCCGCGCGAGGACTCCAGCAACGGCCAGTTGTCCGCGAGCACCGCCTCCCGCAGAGTCGGATAGCGGCCCTGCACATCGTCGGGCACGATTAGCTTGGCCGGCGCCATCACCGAGCGAATTTCCGCATCGAGCGCATCATACGCCGTCTCGTCGAACGGCAGCGCGTCGATCCCACCCCGCGCGGCGTTGCGCTCGTCCTTCGCGTTGAACATCAGCAGGATCGGCACGTGACGCGGATGCTTGGCCGACCAGTCGCGGATGATCGTCAGGCATTCGGTCAGCAGGACGCAGCTCGATGCGTTGTCGATGCCGGGAATGTGCAGCACCTTGAAGCCCGGCCGTCTGAGCTTCGGATCGTCCGAGCCGCGCGCGTAATGGCCGCCTTGCGGGTCGTAGTTCACGTCGATCTCGAGTTGCCGGGCGCCGGCATCGAGTTGTTCGGTCAGGCTGCGATGCGAGTAATCGAGCGCATCCGCCATCGCCGGATCGGCCGCACGGACCTTCGCCATCGTCGCGGCGGGCATCGGCTGTTTGTAGCTGTTATGCGTGCCGATCACCGCCACGTCGTTGATCCGCAGCGGCGGTGCGGTATCGCGCGCCACTGCCGTTTGGGTAAGAAGGCCGAGGGTCAGCCCCGCCACGATCGATCGCTTCACAGCTATTCTCCCGATCAGAATTTGAACAACACCGAACCCTGCACCGCGCGGCCGAAGATCGGTCGGGCGAGGATCACCGCACCATCCGCCGCCCCCGGCACGAGCTGCTGTCCGCCGCCCTGGCCCAGCCCGAGTGCATTCGACAGGTTGGTGCCCTTGACCTGCACGGTGACGTTCTGCGTCACGTCCAGCTCGGCACTGGCATTGAACACCGAGAACGCCGGCAGCTTCACGAGGTTGGAATCGTCGTTGAACTTGTCGCCCTCATACCGCCATTCGCCCAGCACGCGCAGGCGGCCGCCGATCAGCGATACGCGCGGGCGGATGCTCGCCATCACCTTGGGCATGCTCGAAGGACGGTTACCGTCGAACGAGGTGGTGACGGGCGCGCCGGCGACGATCGTATTGTAGGTATAGTTCTTGAACTTCGGCTCCTGGTACGTCGCGGTCGCCGAGACGTCGAACCAGCGCACCGGCTTCAGGTTCGCTTCCAGCTCGACCCCGGTCGTGCTGACGTCCCCGTAATTGATCTCCTGGACGATGCGTAAGCTGGCCGGGTCGATATACGTGTTGGTGAACTGCACGTCCTTGAACGAATTGTAGAACAGCGTGGCGTACAGGCTGCCCCAGGGCTTCTGGAACTTCACGCCCGCTTCGGCCTGTTCGATCGACTGGCTGCGGATGCCCGTCGGCAGCACGTTGTCGCGGTACTGGCCGATCTGCGGCAACCGGTAGGTGCTGGTGTAGCGACCGAAGATGCCGGCCTCGGGCATGAACTGCCAGTTGGCACCGATCGTGTAGCTGTGGTCGCTGAACTTCGGGTCGAAGCGGTTGAACACGCCCGAGCCGTACAGGACGTTGTCGTCGGCGAGCGTGTCGGCATTGCCGAGGTTGAAGCTCTTCACGCCCTCCGAATAGCCGTGGATCCAGATCGTTTCGTAGCGGAAGCCGCCATCGACGCGCAGCTTGGGCGTGACCTGCCATTCGTCGGAGATGTAGAACGCGACGTCCTCATACCCGCCATAGGAATGCGCGAACCGTGCCTCGTAGCGCTGGATACCAGTGTCGGTGACGCGCCCGACGACCTGTCCGCCCGCGTTGACCGCGACGATATCGAGCAGGCGTGCGTTCGGCACGACCTCGGTCAGGCCGACGCCGTCGTTGCGGTCGTGCGCCCAGTCGGCGGTGGTGCCGTACAGGCCGAGCTTCACGTCGTGACGACCGATCCCGGTCTCGTACACATGGCCGAGTTCGATCAGGCCCATGGTCTCCTTGATCGGATTCTGGATCGACTGGAAGGTGTTGACCCCGACCAGGCCGTTGCCGTTCGCGTTGGCGCCATACGCACTGCCGTCGTCGTTATAGACCAGCCGCACGTCGGTCGCGCCGCGGCCTGCGAACGCCTTGACCGCGTTGGCACGGACCGAGGACAATTGCGCCGCCTGCGTGTTGAGGCTGTTCAGTCCGCGCGCGTTGCGATCGGTGGTGGAGTCGCGATAGCGGAACCCGCCGCTGATCGTCGTGCCGTCGTCGAACTCGGTATTGCCCTTCAGCGTGAACTGCAGGTCGCTGGTCTGGTTGAACAGGTTGAACTGCGCCTTGCGGATGCCGTCGGGCGTCTTGATCTGGACGCGACCGTCCTGCGGTCCGGTCAGCGTATCGTCATGGCCGTTGAACGGCGCGAGCGGCTTGAGGTCGTCGCCATTGCGCACCAATGGGATGGCGTCGAAGAAGAAGTTGTTGTCTTCCATGTATTTAACGCCGAACGAGATGCTCCCCCGCGCGAAATCCTTAGAGATCAGCACGCGGCCCTGGCCGCCGTTGTTCGCCGCCGGCCCCGGATCGCGGATGCCCTGGTCCTTGTTGTAATAGCCGCCGACCGAGAAGCGCCAGCCGTCCGCGATCGGCCCGCCGAGCCACGCATCGCCGCGGATCTGGCCGTAGTCCGATGTTGTCAGCTTGAGCAGGCCGCTGAGTTGCGGCGTGCCCTTGCGCGGGATGAAGTTGACGAGGCCGCCGGGGGCGTTGGCGGCGAAGATCGAGGACGGGCCGCCGCGAACCGCCTCGATCCCCGAATAGGTCTCGTCGATGCGGAGGAACTGGTCGACGTTGATCCAGTTGATGCCAGGATCGTGCTGGATCGGCAGGCCGTCCTCGTACACCGCGAGCGACTCGTATCCGCCACGCGGGATGCCGCGCACGCGCGTGTTGTTCGCACCAACGCCGCCTGAGGAGTCCGCCCACACGCCCGGGATCTGCTGCATCGCCTCGGCCAGATTGCCGATCGCGCGTTCGCGAAGGTCCTTCTCGCTGATTGTGGTGATCGAATAGCTCGCATCCACCTTCTTCTGCGCGACGGTGCCGAGGCGGCCGGTAACCAGGATCTCGTCACCGGAACCGGCATCGGGCGCCGACATAGTGTCTTTTTGTGCGATCGGCGCTGATTGTGCATCGACCGGGCCGGTGGCGACGGCAATGGCCATCAACGCCGCGGTCCCCCGCAGTATCGTGATCGTCTGCATGGTAACTCGAACCCCAATGTGTCCCGGCCTTGCCGGCCGACGTGTCCACAGCGCTATGGGGCCGGACGATGACGGCGGGACTACGGTAACATTACTGTCCCATGATGATTGCGTGACTGGACGATGACCGGTGTCATTCCTGCCGCCTTTATGGGGCGCCGTTTCGCAGCGGGATTGCAAACGCTGCTGTCACAAATGGGTAAGATGCTCGCTGTAGCGACAACTCACAAATCTTCGCTCGAACGCGTTACCAGTCTGGGACTCGACCAATGACAAGAACCGGAAGCACCTCCGAACGCACGTTGCGTAAGGATGTATTGGCAGCGTGCTGTCTGGCCGCCGGTCTGGTGGGGAGCGGCGCAGCGTCCGCTCAAGCGCGACCCGTAAAGCCCCGCAACGTCATCGTGTTCCTGGGCGATGCAGGCGGTCTGCCGACGCTTAACGCCGCAGGCATCCTTGCGCACGATAAACCGCAATCCCTATTCATCCAGTCGATGCCGCATGTCGGCTTATCGGACACTTCGTCGCTCAACCGCTGGGTCACGGACTCCGGTGCGGGCATGACCGCGATCATGACCGGGCGGAAGACGAACAACGCGATGGTATCGGTCGTGCCGTCGGGCTCGGGCGGCGAAGTGAAGCCGATCAAGACGTTCCTCGAATACGCCGAGCAGCACGGTCTATCGACCGGGGTCGTCACGAACATGCCGATCTGGGATGCCACCCCGGCAGCGTGTTACGCGCATGTCGCGTCCCGCAAGGACAAGGACGAGATTTTCCGTCAGATGTTGGCGCCCCGCTTTGGCAACGGTGTCGACATCCTGATCGGCAAGGGCCGCAAGGACGCGGTCGCGTCCTTTGGCAAGATCCAGCAGACGCCCGAGCAGGCCTTTACCCAGGCGGGGTATCGCTACGGTTCGGATCCGGCGCTCGTTCGCACTGCCGCACGGGCCGCCGTTCTGCGCGACGACGATTACGCGCCGTTACCGGCCGTCGAGGCAACGATCGGCCAACTCGCGCGCAACCCCAAGGGCTATTTCCTGATGGTCGAATGGGACATGCACACCGATAATCCGCAAGCGGGGCTGCGCCACGTCGTCGAGATGGATGACATGATCCGCCGCGTTACCGCCATTGCGGGCAAGGACACGCTCATCCTGTTCACGGCCGACCACAGCTTTGGCCTGCGTATGTCGGGCGGCGATCGTGACGCACCGCTCGCCGAACAGTTTGCCGCAGCCGCGGCCAAACCAGGCGCCACGATCGCGAGCAACGACGTGATCGGGGTCCAGGACGGTCATACCGGCGAGGAAGTTATCGCCGCTGCCTCGGGGCCAGGGGCGGAGACTATCCATGGCTTTTTCGCAAACACGCATCTGTTCGACGTCCTCCTGAATGCCATCGGATGGACGAAGGAGTCTTGAGCGATTTGCCGTCGCGAGGCGGCAACGCGGTCATGGAAGAAGGGTTATTCGGATCCAGGCTGTGGAAGAACCTGGTGGCGTACCGCGGCGTTTTGGTGGTGATCCGGATCTGGTGGAGGGGCACGGCAGCCTGACATAAAACGGCGTCACGCGGATGAAACGTGACTGGTCTAGCGACTGCCGGTGAACTTACGGTCCCTGTCGTCGTCGATGCGCCTCCCAACCAGCTTGACGGCGACCGCGCCGGGCATCGCCGCGTTCTGCGTGTATTTTGCGATGTACGGGTTTCGCAAGCCGATCGCGGCAGCAGGGTTCGAGGGCGTGCCGGCCGTGTTTGCCGGGCTCGATTACAAGACGGCCCTGATCCTGTCGCAGGCGGTCGGTTACGCACTGTCGAAGATGATCGGGGTGCATGTCGTCTCGGTCCATCGGCCGGAGCATCGCATGCGCCTGATGCTCTCGCTGATCGGAGCGGCATGGGTGGCGTTGCTACTGCTCGCGCTGCTGCCCTCTCGATTTGGCCCTCTGGCAATGCTGCTGAACGGGTTGCCGCTCGGGATGATCTGGGGGCTGGTGTTCAGCTATCTGGAGGGGCGGCGCAATTCGGAAGTGCTGGCGTCGATCCTGACCGCGAGTTTCATCCTGTCGTCGGGCGTGACGCGATCGGTCGGCAGCCTGTTGCTGGAGCACGGCGTCGGCGCGTTCTGGATGCCGGCGCTGACCGGGTTAATCTTCACGCCACTGCTGTTGGCGGGGATGGCGGCGCTTGCCCGATCCCCACCGCCTGATGCAGCGGATGCCACCGCGAGAGGCGTTCGCGGTCCGATGGATGCGGTAGCGCGGCGCGCTTATCTGCGGGACCACTGGGTACCGGTGACGGCGCTGGTCGCAGGCTACACGATGCTGGCCGCACTCCGTGATCTGCGCGACAATTTTGCACCCGAACTGTGGATTGCGCTCGATCATCCGGCGACGCCCGCGCTGTACGTCGCGACCGAGGTACCCGTTACGGTGATCGTGCTGTTCGGCCTGGCGATGCTGGGGCTGGTACGCGACAACCGGTACGCGGTGGTCACGATCCACGGCGTCATCATGGCAGGCGCCGTGATCCTTGGCGGATCGATGCTGGCGTTGCGCGCAGGGGCGATCGGGCCGGTGACCGGCATGATCCTGACCGGCATCGGGATCTACCTCGCCTATGCCCCGTTCAGCGCGATCCTGTTCGACCGCATCATGGCCGCGAGTCCGTCGCCTGGCACCGCGGGATTCCTGATCTATCTGGCGGACGCGTTCGGCTATTCGGGCAGTATCGGTCTGTTGCTCATGCGGAGCACGACCGCCCCCGGGCGGAACTGGCTCGGGTTGTTCCTCGATGCCGGCGTGCTGACCGGCGCCGCGCTGCTGGTGCTGACGTTCGTCTCGGCATTCTGGTTCGTCCGCCATCCGCCGACGCGGTGAGGGCGATCAGAGGGTGTGGAGCCGGACGCCGGCGCGTGTCGCGGCATCGGCGATCGCCGGTGGCGCGGGAAGGTCGGTAACGAGATCGTGGACCTGCGCGAAGTCGGCGACATGGACGGTGCCGGCGCGGTCGAACTTCGCCGCGTCGGCGACGACGATCACCCGGCGCGCGCCGTCGAGCAGTGCGCGCTTGTAGGCCGCCTCGTCGGGTTCGAAATCCATGAAGCCGCGCTTCGCCTCGATCGCGCCCATCGACAGGATCGTCGCATCGGGCGAGAAACAGCGCGAGTAGCGAATCGCCTCGGCATCGAACGTCGCGCGGTAGTCCACGTTGACCGCGCCGCCGGCCAGGAAGACGCGGATCCCGTCGCGACCGAGCATGTCGCTCGCCACCTCCAGATTGTTCGTGACGATCGTCAGCCGTCGCCGATCGGCGAGCGCACGCGCGACCCAGCACGAGGTGGTGCCTGAGTCGATCAGCACGGTCATGCCGTCCTCGATCAGCGAAGCGGCGCGGCGGGCGATCGCCTGCTTCGCGTCCGCCTGCGCCTGCATCCGTAACCGGTATGGCGCTTCGAGCCGATTGTCGGGCAGCTTGACCCCGCCATGCACCTTGTACGCGCGACCGCTCGCCTCGAGCTGGCGCACGTCGCGCCGGATCGTTTCGTCCGACACCGCGAAGTGATCGGCGAGCATCGTGATCGAACACGAGCCCCGCGCTTCGAGCAACGCGACCAGACTGGCGATACGATCCGACTGCGTCACACGGCTTCTCCTGTACGGCCTGTTTCACCATATCGCTGGTTCCGCACAAGCCACAAAATACCAATCGAAACCACACAATGTCACAGGCATGTCACACGATGCTTGCAGGGGCGTCGGTACGGGATGCCCGGCGATATTCGGACCGCGGCACGGGGAGACGACATGACCAAGTGGATGATGGGCGCTGCGATCCTCGCGATCGCGGCCACGACGACCGCGCGTGCGCAAACGACGGTGGCGCCCCCGGCTGGCGATGCTGAAAAGGCGCGTGCCGACGAGATCGTCGTAACGGGACAGTCGACCGCATTCGCCAACACGCGCGTGACCGCACCGATGATCGAGCGCCAGTCCGCGCTGGCCAGCGTCAACGACGTCATCAACGAACTGCCCGGCGTGTTCGTCGCGGAGGGCGACGCGTTCGGATCGTCCGACTGGGCGACCTCGATCAGCATCCGCGGCTTCAACAGCGGCGGCGGCGGTGGCCAGCAGATCGGCTCGACGATCGACGGCCTGCCGAACGGCGGCTCGGGCTATGGCGGAGGATCGCGCGCCAATCGGTATATCGACGTGCTCGACCTGAAGACCGTCAACGTGTCGCAGGGCACTGCCGACATCTCGTCGCGCTCCAACGAAGCGCTCGGTGCGACGCTGGATTACGTGACCTCCGATCCGACCACGGACAGCCGGTTGCGCTTCACTGCCGCCGGGGGTGATTTCGGTGCGCGCAAATTCTACGTACGCGGCGATACCGGCACCATCGCGCCCAACACGACTGCCTATGTCAGCGCGTCGACCTCACGCGTGCGCGACTGGATCGGCGGATCGGGCAAGACCAGCCGCGACCATATCGACGCCAAGGTGTTGAGCCGTGTCGGTACGGTCGACCTGACCGGCTTCGTCTCGTACGACGATGCGGATGAATCCGAGTTCGGATCGGTATCGCCCGCGCAGTTCGCGAACGATCCGAACCATGACGCCTATACCGACAGCTGGACCGGCCTGCCGTATGTCGACCAGGCCTATCGCCCGACCTCGCGTGCGCTGCGGAAGAACCTGTTCGGGTATCTGAAGGCCCGTACCGAACTCGGCGAAGTGAAGCTGCAGGCGGCGGGCTATTATCACCGGATGCGCGGTCGCGGCGATTTCGCGCCGCCGTATCTGGTCGACGCGCGCAACGACGGCGTCGGCAACCCGGAAAGCGAATTTGTCGGCGGTCCGACGGTGCGCGGTACCGACGCGATCGGCAAGATCTACTTCGTCACGCCGACCGGCGCGGGCGCGACGATGACCGCCGGGTGCGTCGGCACCAGCGGCGTGCCCGCGGAATACTCGCCGACCTGTTATGCGTCCAACGCGACCCCGGTCATGTCGTACCGCCACACCCACTACAAGAACGACCGCATGGGCTTCACCAGCGACGTCGACTGGCAGCATGACTTCGGCGTGGTGCAGAATCAGTTCCGCGCCGGATTCTGGTTCGAGCACAGCCGCGCCAACCAGCTTCGCGACTGGCACAAGATCACCAACGCGCGGGTCGGCCCCGCCTTCGACGGCACGCCCTATTACGTGCAGTTCAGCACCGACTACGGGCTCGACGAGGTGATGTACTATGCCGAGGACGCGGTCACCTATGGCTCGGTCACGGCGCGGCTCGGCGTCAAACAGTTCTTCCTCGACCAGAGCCGCACCGAACTGCTCGGCAATCTGAGCACGACGTCGATCCAGTCGCATTCCGACCCGTTGATCAACGCCGGCCTGACCTATGCGACGCCGTTGCAGGGCATGGAGCTGTTCGCCGGCTATTCGCAGAACTTCGCGGCGATCGGCAACGGCCCCCTCGGCCAGCCGCCCGAGACGATCCGCAACCTGCGACCGGAAACCGCGAACAACATCGAGATCGGGGCACGCTACAATACCGGGCGTATCCAGGCGTCGCTGACCGGCTACGACATCAAGTTCAAGAACCAGATCGTCTCGATCTCGTCGAACCTCGTCACCGGGATCGACTATCTGGAACAGCAGGACAGCGTCTACCTCAACGTCGGCGGGGTGAAGAGCCGCGGTATCGAGGCGGCGCTCGCCTACCGCGTGCTGCCACCGCTGACGCTGTCGGGCAGCTTCACCTACAACCACGCGACCTATATCGGCACCGGCAACGCCGCGCAGGATGCCGACGTTGGCGTGACGCCCGGCCAGCAGGTGATCAATTCGCCGCGCACGATGTGGGTGGTCTCGGCGGACTACAAGAAGTCGATCTTCAAGGCGGGTATCGCCACCAAGTTCGTCGGCGACCGCAATATCGACACGCAGGGCAAGGCCCAGGCCGGCAGCTTCACGCTGGTGAGCGGCTATGTCGGCGCCGATCTGGAGGCGGTGAGCGAGCAGCTCAAGGGCGTGTCGTTCACAGTCCAGGCGACCAACCTGACCGACGAACGCTATCTGTCGAGTGCCGATGGTGGCTCGGCGTTCCTCGGCACGCCGCGGACCGTGACCGCGTCGCTGTCGCTCGACTTCTGATCCGAAGAGGGGTCGCTCGACTTCTGATCTGAAATGGGCATGGTTCGTCGGCGTTTGCGGACCATGTCCTTCACATGTGGATTGCCCCAATGACCGACGTTTCCCGCCGTTCGCTGCTAGGTGCCAGCCTCACCGGGGCGGCGCTGTCCGCGTTTCCCGCGGCGATCGCACGGGCGGCGGCGATCGCGCCCAACGTGAAGACGGGGTCGATCATGGATGTCGAGCATGTCGTCATCTTGATGCAGGAAAATCGCGGTTTCGATCATTATTTCGGGTCTTTGCGCGGCGTCCGCGGGTTTGCGGACCGGTTGCCGATCCCCGTGCCTTCGGCGGCCGATGCGACGAAGCCTGCGCCGGTCTGGTATCAGCGCGACCGGACGGCGGCCGGCGGCGCGCGTACCGTCCTACCGTTCCATCTAGCCACGCGCACGAATTTCGACCTGATGCGGATGGAGGGCACGCCGCACAGCTGGCCCGATGCGCAGCGCGGGTGGGACGAGGGCCGGATGGCGCATTGGCCCGAGGCGAAGAGCCAGCGCGCGATGGGGCATTACCGGCGCGAGGACATCCCGTTCCAGTTCGCGCTCGCCGAGGCGTTCACGGTCTGTGATGCGTATCACTGCTCGGTCCAGACCGGGACGAACACCAACCGCCTGTTCCTGTGGAGCGGGACCAACGATCCCGGCGGTACGCTGGGTGGCCCCGCGATCGGCAATTCGCACGACAGTTTTCCCGCGGACGGCGGCGCTGCCGAGCCGTATCGCTGGACGACGGTGGTCGAGCGGTTGCAGGCGAAGGGCGTCGACTGGCGGATCTACCAGGACATGGCCGACAATTTCACCGACAACCCATTGGTCGGCTTCGCCGCGTTTCGCGAGGCGCACCGGGGTGGCGGGGACCCGGCATTGCGCGAGCGCGCGTTGACGACCCGGGGACTGGACGTGTTGCGCGCCGACGTGCTCGCCGGGCGACTGCCGCAAGTGTCGTACGTGATCGCCACCGCGAAAGGCTCGGAGCATCCCGGCCCGTCGAGCCCCGCGCAAGGCGCCGCCTATACCGCCGAGGTGCTCGACGCGCTGACCGCGGATCCGAAGGTCTGGGCGCGGACCGCGTTGCTGGTCATGTTCGACGAGAATGACGGGTTCTTCGATCACGTTCCGCCGCCGGCGCCACCCTCGCACGCCGTCGACGGCACGCTGCTCGGCGGCTCGACGGTCGATCTGGCCGGCAGCTATCACACGGAACCGAGCAAGGGCGATGCGGCGATCGACCTCCCCGCCTATCGCGGTCGTCCCTACGGACTAGGGCCGCGCGTGCCGATGTACGTTGTCTCGCCGTGGAGCCGGGGCGGGTGGGTCAATTCGCAGGTGTTCGATCACACCTCGGTGATCCGCTTCCTCGAACGCCGGTTCGACTTCCACGAGCCCAATATCACGCCGTGGCGCCGCGCGGTCTGCGGTGACCTGACCTCCGCGTTCGACTTTACCGCCGCCGACCCTGCGCCGTTCGCCGCCATGCCCGATCCGCACGCGGATGCCGTGCGGGCTGCCGCGATCCCCAAGCAAGTAAGCCCGCAGGCGCCGGCTGGTTCATCGCCTCCATGGCAGGAACCCGGGATCCGTCGTGCCCGCCCGCTACCGTATGCGTTGACCGTCGGCGAGACGATCGCCGATGGCGCGATCACGCTTCGCTTCGCCGTGGACGGCACGCAGGGCGCAGTGTTCCACGTCTATGATCGGACCAACCTGACCCAGACGCCGCGCCGCTTCACGGTCGAGCCCGGACGCGCATTAAATGGGCGCTGGCCGTTCGATCACGAAGGCCGCTACGATCTCTGGGTGCTCGGTCCGAACGGGTTTCACCGACACTTCATGGGGCACAGGGACGATCCCGCACCGTTGTCCGAGCTGGTCTGGCGCGCAACCACGACCGAGATGACATTGCTTCTTCCCGCCGGGCACCGCACGTCCGAGCTGATCGCGCGGACCGAACGCATCGGCGCGACGACCCTGGTGACGCCGCTGACCGAAGCCCAGCGTAGCTGGCCGCTGGGCAAGAGCCATGGGTGGTACGACATCACGATCGGTGCAGCGAAAGTCCCCAACTATCTAAGGCGGGTATCAGGGCGTATCGACGCCCCCGACCGAATTACGTGCAGCGATCCGTTCGTGATGGCTCCGCGGGTCTGACCCTCAATTAGTCTCGACAAGAATGTACATTCCGTAACCGGGTTTTGCGGACATCGGATACGTCGCTTAGGCTGGGTTGCGATCGGACTTGGTGACCCTGGCTGGAAAAAGCTTTCGGATGCCTACGGCAGCGCTGCCGACATCCCGGAACAGCTTGAAAAGCTGCAGCCCTTTTCCGGGGGTGGATTGGCACGTGGCATTGACGACGCCGATTTCCATACGACCGAAAGGTCATATCGCGCCTCGCATGACCGGGTGGAATGAGGGGTGCGCCGGACGACGACACGGCGCGACGAACTCTAATATTCGGCCCCAAACGGTGGCCGCGGCAAATCGTCGCGCCGGTTGAACCTTGGCAAACGCGCTATTTTCCTCTGATTCAGGACGAAGAAGATGACCGATACCAAGCATGATATTGTCGACACCGCCGTCGCTGCGGGTTCGTTCACGACGCTGGTCGCCGCAGTCGGTGCCGCGGGGCTGGTCGATACGCTGAAGGGCGAGGGACCATTCACCGTCTTCGCACCGTCGGACGACGCATTCGCCGCGCTGCCGGCCGGCACCGTCGACGATCTGGTCAAGCCCGAGAACAAGGCCAAGCTGACCGAAATCCTCCTGCTCCACGTGCTGCCCGGTACGGTGATGGCGGCGGACGTGAGCGGCAAGGTGCTCGACCCGGCAACCGCCGGCGGCGCAACGGTCCATGTCGATGGCACCGACGGCGTGACCGTCAATGGCGCCAAGGTGGTGACCGCCGACATCGCCTGCACCAACGGTGTGATCCACGTGATCGACAAGGTGCTGCTGCCGACCGGCTGAGGACTCCACAATCCGGCACCGGGGCAGCAACGTCCTGGTGCCACCGGTTGAAGACATGCGGGACGGTTACGATCGTCTTTGTCGGCATTGCAGGCCTATCCCGCGCATGCGCGATCCCACGTTCGTCGAGGCCATGCACGGCTGGGCATCCACTGGCGTGTTTACGCGCTGGCCCGCCGCTGGCGCCTTGGCTATCCGGGCGGCAGCTTGCCGAGCAGATGCTGGCAGCCGTGTAGCGCGCACGCCGCTCGCGCATGCCGCGCGTGGGCCGTTCAGACCTCGGCCAGCCCCATCGCCAGCGCTCGATCATCGCCACCCTGCGACGGTACGCCGCCAACGATCCGCGGATCGATCGCGAAGTCGCGCGCGATTTCGCGCACGGTCATCTTGGCGGACATCATCACCGAGGGCGTGCCGCCGCCGGGCTGCGTACCTTGGCCGACCAGATAGAGGTTCGTGACATCCTCGCTGCGGTTGTGCGGGCGGAAGAACGCGGTCTGCGTCATCCGGGGCTCGACCCCGAAACCATTGCCCAGATGCGATCCCAGCACCTCTTCGAAATAGTCCGGCGTCACGAAGCTACGATGAACGATCCGTTCGCGCAGGCCGGGAATATAGCCGCGTTCGTCGAGGAATTTCAGCACCGTGTCGGCAAAGCCTTCGCCGACCGCATCCCAGTCGATATCGCTCTGGTTGTTGGGGACCGGGATCAGCGTGTACGCCGCGTGGTGCCCCGCCGGCGCGAGGCTGGGGTCGGTGATCGTCGGGATGTGGAGATATTGCGAGAAGTCGTCGGCGAGGATCTTGCGCTCGAAGATGTCGGTCAGAAGCTCCTCGTAGCGCGGGCCGAGAATGATGTTGTGGTGCCGCAGGTCGGGGTCGCCGTCCTGCATCCGGTACCCGAAATAGATCACCATCAGCGACATGCTCTGCTTGCGGAACTTGACCAGCGCGTCGCGATTGATCCGCCGGTGCGCCTTGTCGACGAGCTTCAGATAGGTGGTTGCATAGTCGGCGTTCGAGACGACCAGATCCGCCGCCAGCGTTTCGCCGTTCGCCAGCGTCACGCCGGTCGCGACGCGCTTCCGGCCGCGCTTCTCGACGTCGATCCGATCGACCTTCGCATTCAGCCGCACCGATCCGCCGAGCTCCTCGAACTTGCGGACCATCGCCTTGACCAGCGCGCCGGTGCCGCCGACCGCGAAATGCACGCCCCAGGTCTTCTCGACGAAATGGATCATCGCATAGATTGCGGGCACCTTGAGCGGATTACCGCCGATCAGCAGCGGCTCGAAGCTGAACACCTGCCGCATCTTGTCGCTCTTGAAATATTTCGAGATCAGCGAGAACAGCGGCTGGATCGCGCCGAGCTTCAACAGGTCGGGAAGGACGCCGACCATCGAGCCGAGCGAGCCGAAATAGGTATAGCCGAGTTCGAGGAAGCCGCGCTCGAAGATCGCGCGTGCGGCCTCGTGGAAGCGTTCGTAGCCGTCGAGATCCTCAGGGGCCAACCGCGCGATCTGTGCCCGCACGTTGACCGGATCGGCATCGTAATCGAAGAAACTGCCGTCGTCGAAATAGATCCGGTAGAATGGCAGGATCGGCACGATGTCGACGTAGCGCTGCGTGTTGGGGCCGCCGCTTGCGCCCGATACGATGCGGCTACCCTCGGCGAGCACCGATGGCGGAAAGTCCGGTTCGTCGAGCATCGCCGCGTCGCGCTCGAGCGAGAACAGCTCCTCGATGAAATGCGGAACGGTCAGCACGGTCGGGCCCATGTCGAAGACGAAGCCATCGACGCGGCGGACATAGGCGCGGCCGCCGACATCGCCGAGCTGCTCGACGATCTGCGTATCGAATCCGAGGCTCTGCAAGCGGATCGCGCAGGCGATGCCGCCGATCCCCGATCCGATTACGATAGCGCGCTGGCGGGTCATGACGGTCGTCTTTCCTGGGAGTCGGGAGAGGATCTGCGGCGCTCCACGAGCGGTCGTTCGATCCCGTGCGATAACCGCGGATGCGGCACCGCGACAGGGGCGAACGGCTGCAACGCCCGATCGGTGCTGGTGGGGGCAGACCCGCGGGTGGGTTTCGCTACGCTCTCGTCAATCGTGTCACGATACGGACTTTGGGCCGTATCCCGTGCCGGCCAGCGTCGCGTCGCTCGACGAGAGGATATGATCGCACGGCAGCGTATCGGGGATCGCATTGCCGATCGGGGTAGGTCGGACCCGTCCTTTGGTCCGTATTGCCTGGCGAACGCCTAGTGCCGAGACCGCAGACGGGCTGATGGTGAGTGATTGCGCGCCCCGAAAAGGCGCTGTGACTCCCCTTCAGGCCCGTCGTTTCAGGATCCCGAACGCTTGTCGGTGGCCGGCAGACGGGAGTGTATGATGCTAGGAGAACCAAGATGACATCACGGATCGCGCGCACATTGGGCGTCTGCCTCGCACTGTCGGTTGCGGTGCCGGTTATTGCGGTCGCGGCTAACCCGAAGGTTGGCGGTGCCGCCATGTATGCCAGCAAAACCATCGTCCAGAATGCCTCTGCCGCCAGCAACCTGACGACGCTTGTTGCCGCCGTGAAGGCCGCCGGTCTCGTCGAGACGCTGTCCGGCCCAGGCCCGTTCACGGTGTTCGCACCGACGAACGCGGCCTTTTCGAAGCTGCCCGCCGGCACGGTGACGACGCTCCTCAAGCCCGAGAACAAGGCGCAGCTTGCGGGTATTCTGACCTACCACGTCGTGCCGGGGAAGATCACTGCGAAGGATGCGCTGGCCGCGATCAAGGCCGGGGGCGGCAAGGCGACGCTCACCACCGTGCAGGGCGAGGCGCTCACCGCGCGCGTCACGAACGGCAAGATCGTGCTGACCGACGCCAAGGGCGGCAAGTCGACCGTGACGACGGCCGACGTGATGCAGTCGAACGGCGTGGTCCACGTGGTGGACACGGTGCTCATGCCGTGACGCAAATCGTGGCGCCGGTGTGTCCGGCGCCACGTCCACTCTGCCCCCGGCAGTAGTTACAATACGCATTGCATAGGGCCTTGCATGAAGTCTTTCGGCGAACATCAGGCCGACGCCTCGAAGGAGGACATAGTCGCCGATCGGTCCTTCAAGCCGGCCGTGGGCGAAACCGAGCACACTGTCGCGTCGATCGGCTTTCATGTCGTCGAACGCATCTTACTCCTGCTCGTCGCGCTGATGACGATCTGCGGCGCCGCGACCGAAATCTATCAGATCTACCAGACCCGCTCGATCAACCTCGCCGATATCCTTCTGATGTTTCTCTACACCGAGGTGATCGGCATGGTGAACGTGTTCTACACCGGCAAGGGCGCGACCTTCATCTATCCGATATTCATCGCGATCACCGCGCTGGCGCGGCTCATCGTGCTGCAAAGCAAGGACATGGCGCCCGAAAATATCGTGTTCGAGGCGAGCGCGATCCTGCTGCTTGCGGTGGCGGCGATGGCGATGACGCGCCTCAGTCGATCGACTGGCTAGTCGAGCACGAGGCCCTGCTTAAAGCCTTCAAAGTCGCGACCGCATCGCTCCCTCGCGGTTGGGGAAAGTCTAAATCCCCGTTTTCCTAGGGCTGGGCTCGAAAGCCGCCTGTCTGAGAATATCGAATTCAAGTCTGAATTTGAAGCTTACGAAAGGCTGAAGTGGGGAAGTCACAAGTCGGACGTGAATGTCCGGGACCGGGTCTCCGCTGCCCCGCATATATCCGCTCTCGTTCCTGTTACAGTCCTAAGGGATGCAGTTCGCGGATGAGTTCGATCAGCAAGCGGAGGCCGGCAGGCACCTGTCTGCGGCTCGAATAATAGACGTGATACCCGGGGCCCGTCGTCGCCCAATCGCGCAGGACGATGCGCAGTTCGCCGCGCGCGCAATAGGGTTCGAACAGCGGTTCGGGGCCGTACATCAGCCCGGCGCCACCGAGTGCTAGCCCGAGCATCGCGCGGCCTTCGTTGACGTAGATCTTGCTGGGCACGCTCACTGCGAACTCGCCGTCGGGGCCTTCGAAATCCTACCGGTAGATGCGGTCGTCGCCGAGGCGAACGCCGAGACAGCGGTGTTGTTGGAGGTCGTTGGGATGCTGCGGGTCGCCGAACCGGTCGAGATAGGCGGGCGAGCCTGCGACCACCCAGCGAATATCGCCCGAGATGCGCTGTGCCACCATGTCCTCGGGGACGGTGCCGCCGTGACGAATCCCCGCGTCGAAGCCACCGCCGACGATATCGACCATGCGGTCGGTGGCGACGATATCCAGGTTGATGTCCGGATAGCGACCGGTGAATTCGGGTAGGACGCGGCTGAGCAGAAGCATGGCCGCATCGACGACCACGTTCAATCGGATGCGGCCGGTCGGCGCGTCGCGGTAACGGTTGAGATCCTCGACCGCCTGGTCGATCGCCGCGAAGGGCTGCGTGATCGCATCGCGCAGTTCCTCGCCCGCGGCCGTCAACGTCACGCTGCGATTGGTCCGGTTGAGCAACCGCACGCCGAGCCGACCCTCGAGCCCCTTGAGCGCATGGCTAAGCGCCGACGCACTGACGCCGAGCTCCAGCCCGGCGACGCGGAAGCTGCGGTGCTTCGCGATCGCCAGGAAGTAGCTGAAGTCGGCGAAATCGGATCGACTGGTGACCATGTCCTCCTTGTGTATCTCAGAGCCCTACGCGGCCGAACCCAGATACTGCGCATCGGTCACCGGCTCCAGCCAGTCGACCGGGCTGCCGTCCAGCGCCTCCTGGATGGCGATATGCGTCATCGCCGTGGTCGACGTCGCGCCGTGCCAGTGCTTGTGGCCGGGCGGACACCAGATCACGTCGCCGGCGCGGATCTCGACGATCGCTTCGCCTTCGCACTGGGTCCAGCCGCAACCTGCGGTGACGATCAACGTCTGGCCGAGCGGATGCGTGTGCCAATTGGTCCGGGCGCCGGGCTCGAACGTCACCGCCGCACAGCTGTGCCGCGCGGGTTCCTTCGCGGTGTTGAGCGGATCGATGCGGACCGTGCCCGTGAACCACTCGGTGGGTCCCTTTTGCGACGGCTGCGATCCTGCGCGTTTCAATTCCATGGTCATACTCCTTTGAGGTGAAGTGTCAGACGAGATCGGGCAATTCTTTGATATGCTTGTCCAGCGTCACCGGATAGCCGCGCACGCGGAGCCCGACGTTCTTGGCCCTAACGGCGACATGGTCGGGTCGACCTCGTCGATGTGACAAACAGGCCGAAGCGCGTGTCGACCGCCATCTTTCATTAGAGAGTGGCATTGGCGCGATCATGCCGTGCGACAGCGAACGCGGCGATCGCCGCTAAGCCGAGCAACGCCGCGCTGCTAAGAAACTCGGGCACGGCGCCGACGGTGTCGTACACCGCGCCGCCGACGATCGCGCCAAGCGTGATCGCCAGCTGGACCACCGCGACCATCAGGCCGCCGCCCGCTTCGGCGTCTTCGGGCAAGGTCCGGGCGAGCCAGGTCCACCATCCGACCGGCGCGGCGGTCCCAGCAAAACCCCATACCGCGAGCAAGAGCGCGGTTGCGACGGTAGAACTGCCAAACAGCGCTAGGCCGATCGCGACCGCTGCCATCGCCACGGGCAGCAGCCAAAGAGTGAGGAACAGGCGCTTGACGATGAACCGACCGATCAAGACGGTCCCGACGAAGCAGGAGGCGCCGACGATCAGCAGCATGACCGAGAGCATGACGACGCTGACGTGCGTGACCTGTTCGAGGAACGGCCGCAGATAGGTGAACAGCGCAAACTGTCCGACGAACAGCATGGCGACGGCAAACAATCCGAGCAGGACAGCCTTGCTGTGGAGCAACCCGAGCATCGCGCGCGCCGATTGCCGTTCTGCGACAGGGAGCTTGGGCAATGCGCTTGCCTGCCAGACGAGCGCGCCGACCGCGACCGGCACCACGCAAAAGAACGCGCCGCGCCAGCCGATCAGGCTGCCGAGGAAACTGCCCATCGGGGCGGCGAGCGCGGTCGCCAGCGCGGTGCCGCCACTCATGATCGCGAGCGCCTTGCCGACCGACTCCTCGGGGACCAACCGGATCGCAATCGCCGCGGACATCGACCAGAAACCGCCGATCGTGATGCCCAGCAGCGCCCGACCCATCATGAATATGAGATAGCTCGGCGCAAACGCGACCATCGCGCCCGAAACGATCAACATGGCGATCAGCGCGAGCACGACGCGGCGGCGGTCGATCCTTCCGAGCAGTACCGAAAAAGACAGGCTCGTGACGACCGCGAACACCCCCGAGATCGCGATCGCCTGTCCTGCCTGTCCCTCGGTTAGGCGCAGTGTCTCCGCGATCGGGCTCAGCAGGCTAACCGGCAGGAATTCGGACGCGACGAGCACGAAACTGCACAGCGCCATCGCATACACGGCGCTCCAGCGTGCCGGCCTGGCATCGCCTTTTGTCGCATCAAACTGAGTCGCTGGAATAGCAACGAGGGTGGCCATGTCGGCACGTCCTTGTGTCGGATATGGGGTGTCCGCACGGTTCATGCACGGAACGTATCATCGTTCGAGCGCCGTCGACCGCAACGAGGTTGCGCGGCGAATTCGCAATATAGCCCCTCTGATTGCTCGAACAATTTGCCGCGTCATTGATGCAGCGATGAGCTTTACTCATCATCGCGGTGCCGGTCGGTCGCGGACGCCGTTCAAGCAAGCCCGGCCGAATGCAACGTCCGGTCGAGTATAATCGGGAGGCTGCGAATACGTTTGTCGGCGTGATAAAAGACGTTGCCGATCGCAGGTGCAACACCGACGCCGCCGATTTCTCCGACGCCTTATCGTACGACGAATAGGCGATTTGCGACGTCCTAACGACCTGCTGGCGTTTAACGTATACCGAGCTCTGTTCTATGTACCGCACCATCAAGAAGAACAGCGCGCATCGCTCACGGCGCATTCCCCATGCGCTCGAACACCGCGGTATGCGACTGGCTGATCGAGCGGGATTTACGACAGCAAGTAGGCATACGCCACGAAGAACGAGATAGTCATGGTGACAAGCACAATGCCAATCCCGAGCCAACCATTGAGAGGTGGCTTCTTCGAGGTGCTAGTTTCGCGAGGTGGCTTTGTCATGCGGCGTCTATAGGCTCGAGCGGTTCCGAGCGAAACCCGAGCCGATTGTCACAGGCTGGTTGCGTTAGGCAACGGGACGCCGCGCCTGACTTTCGCCTTGGCGCGAGAGGGAATGCGTCGGTGTCCGGGGCTAACGTGGCGCGTGAGACTAAGCGTTGATGGCGGCTCGCCGCTTGCCGGTATCCCTACCTTCGAACACCCGCTCTCGACCCCTCTATGCGCTGCTAGGGAAGGATTGCGAACTGTACGCTTACGGGAAGGCAGATGGCGGTAGCCGACATTGCGCGGCGCTGCCGCACCCCTACAGGTTATGACGAAACATCGCTCACAACCAGTGTGGCAGACGGTGTCCACAAACCAGGGGGGGGGCGCTACCAGAGACCGGCTAACCTGATCTGCACCGGTGCACTGAGCCTCCTGCGCGTTGAGTCGATTGGGGGCACTCAATGTCCTATGTGACGTACCGACTCCACGTTAGCGGGCGTCGTTCAAGCGGCTCGCGGGCCGCGTTCGGGTGTGGCAGCCAACGATCCTGTAGTGCAAGTCACACGTCCATTCGGAGGCGCAGCAGCGATCGCGAGTAGGGGCGTGGTGACGTGACCCCCGCCTTTCATCCAGCGGCAACCAGAGACCGACCGTTGTTGTCGCGCAGGAGCGCGGGTGAAGCAACGGTGGGGTTTAAACCCCACCGTTGCTTTTCGAGTTCGGCGGCAAAGGCGGCCGGTGTGGCGTAGCCGAGCGACGAGTGTGGCCGCTCGGTGTTGTAGTCCTCGACCCAGCGGGCGAGGATCGTGCGCGCCTGGCGGACCGTGAAGAACAGCGTCTCATTGAGTAGCTCATCGCGCATGCGACCGTTGAAGCTTTCGACGAACCCGTTCTGCGTCGGTTTGCCCGGAGCGATATAGTGCCACTCGACGCCGGCATCGCCCGACCACGCCAGCACCGCGTTTGAGGTCAGCTCGGTGCCATTGTCGCTGACGATCATCTTGGGCGCGCCACGCTCGGCGATCAGGTCGCCCAACTCGCGCACCACCCGCTTGCCCGAGATCGACGTGTCGAGCACCGCCCGCAAACACTCGCGTGTCACGTCGTCGACGATGTTGAGGATACGGAACCGCCGCCCCGTGGCCATCTGATCATGAACGAAGTCCAGGCTCCAGCGCTGGTTGGGTAGCGCCAGCACCGG
>NZ_JAXOJS010000006.1:0-140558 GCF_036663875.1 Sphingomonas sorbitolis
ACATTATCCGCGAACAGGGCGGCGAACGCGCCTGGGACGTGATGACGTGGGACGTTACTGGCGGCAAAGCCCCGTGGCCTATGACGAACGTGCGAAACCTCGCGCTGCCGCAATGGCGCAAGCTGGCCGAGAAGCCGGAAAATCGTTGCCTCGTGCCTCTTACGGAGTTCTGCGAGTTCACCCCTGACAAGCACGATCTGGATGACGGAAAACCGCCCCTTAAAGGGGAAATGTGGTTCTCGGTGCCAAGTCAGCCTGTGTTCGCTGTCGCCGGATTCTGGCAGACTACAGCGGAGGGTAACGGCTTTACGATGGTGACGTGCGATCCCAATTCGCTTGTTAGCCCGATCCATCCCAAAGCCATGATAACAATACTCGATCCCGACGATATCGAGACGTGGTTGCGAGGCTCATATGACGATGTTGTTCGGCTCCAGAAGCCTTTCGAACCGGGCAAGATGACGGTGCGCGGACCTGTTTTTCCTACGCGCCGCGAAGGGCGGTAGCAGGTCAAAAGTCCGTCCGGACGAACTTTTGACCTGCTCAAAACAAGCGACGATTGGCCGATCTAAGCCTTTAGCAATCCAGTCGTATAGACGTCGGGCGCGATCTTTTCACCCAATGCACGATAGGCCGTCTCGATATCTTTTGGCTTCGCTGACACCGTGGTGCCAGAAGCCAAGCGCGCGGTAAGTACATTACGGACTTGGAGCCAACCAACGTCTGGTCTTCCAAGATGATATTTATCCCGCACGGCCTTTTCATCCTTACGTTCGAAGAAGGCTTGCCATACCTTTTTACCATCGGATATGACTTTGCGAGCTTCTTTCGATAGCTTCTGAGTTCCTAGGTATGACGACATAAAGTCAGACTCGAATCTACCTGTCGCCCCTACATCTGATTCAAGATACGGAATGAAGTGATTCGTCAAAGACCACTTTTTACCATTCCATTCTATCCCATCGGCGCTTACCGCCAAGTTGGCGTTGCTGAACAGCATCCATACTAAGCAATCGTTGGCGAATTCGTCGCTTATATTATTGGACGGCACAAAAAATTGATCGCGGTCATTAGCCATGTCTGTCTAATTAGACGTCATGCTGTAAATACAATTGCAGCTTCGCGAAAGTTGTTTTCCGTAACTAAGATGCCACCGGCACTGGCGTATCCAGAAGACATTAGAGCAACGGTCCGCGAGTTCTGAAAATCAGAGCCTTTGCAAATCATCCCGCCGAGTCCCCCGTCCGCCCAACGAGACCCGCGAACGTCCTTCGTTCCGGGTTTTGGATCAAACGCATTAATAAGCGGAAGTGCGGGAATGTCGTTGGGCTTGGCCCGTTTGATCCAGGTGTTGACCAACGCTGTACGAGGAACATCGTAAAACCGCTTAGCGCCGATCGCCTCGGCATTTCGATTTAAGACTTCCGTCTCGATTTCTAACGCGCCTTTCCGCTTCTTACCGGTATTCCAAATAAGAAAGCCGATTGGAAACTCGCCTTTCAGGCCGTCGAATGCCTGACTGTGAACGACAAAACCGCCGAGGTACTTCGGCGTCCATTGTTCCCTGAATTCTCCAAAATTTGGCGCATTGACGTATTTCAGCTTGGAAAATATCGCCACGATCGCGTTAGGAATCTCCTTTTTGATACGCAGCAGAAACTGAATGAACAGCTCTCTACGCGCATAGCCAACATCTTCGCCCATCGTTTTACCAACGGCAGTTGTTGCAACACCCGTACCCGCGTTCATCGCTTCCGCGTACGGAGGGTTGATTAATATTACAATCTTCTCACCCAAAGCGATCGCATCTCTTAGGTCTTGCGGAACCTTATTAGTGAGGCTGTAATCGATATTACCAGATTTAGTAATGTCATCGTTTAAGTAGTCATATTGAAAGCGGTGAGCAGCAACGCATGTCTTCGTAGCAACCATGATATCAACGTCTGATTGGTCGAGTGTGGACATGAATAGATTGCGAGGGTTAGAATGTTTTACCTCTAGATTTCCGACACCGCAGCACATATCCCACACTTTGTACTTTTGCTGCCACCTCTTTCCCAAGGTAAACGTCAAAAGATCGTACGATTTATCTACGACATGAAGAGGCGTGTAAAATGCACCTTTGAATATACGCTCATCCAAGGGGATAAGGTTGTCTCGGCGCTCAAGAATATAGTTGCGATATTCGTTGCGTGGAGGCCTATCCCAATGGGTCCAAAATTTCCGATAACCCTCATGCGTATCGAGCTTATGTATTTTACCCGCTAAAAGGAATACGGGGTCTCCATTCCTGAATAATAGCTCTGCGGTAAGGTCTTGATGCGTTGAGACCTTACCATCATGCATAATGTCAGCGAAGAATAGCAGGTTATATTCCTCTGAATGAACGCCTTGTACTTCCTGCCCAATCATTTCTACCCACTTGTCGAAAACCTGTTTGAGGTTATCGGGCGTGATCTGATTGCGAACAATTTTGCCAGATTTGATAGCGTCCTTAAGAGTTTCTATAAACTCAAGTTCGTCATTCTCAATTTTAAATGCAACAAAGTGAGTTCCAATATGAGCGGAGATAGCATCAACCGCAGGCTTCGGAACTTCACTAGCTGATTTCCCCCATTTAATGGTTTTCTTTGCTAAAAACGGTATCACGTGGTCCGTCTGCATTATTGCGGCTTTGTCGGTATCGACTACGCACAACAGTGCCGGAACCTCTTCGCCCTTATTTAGAGCTACCTGTACGTAGTGCAGAAGCTGGGTGAACATTTCATAGAATGACCACTTGCCGTTCGCCTTAGCCTCAAACCATACTTCTTTGGTTTGAATATCAATGAGGTTCTTTGAGAAGCCCTTGAGACCTAAAGCTTTGATATAGACGTCTTTTACGTCCTCCTCGCTTTTAGTTTTCTGCAAGTTGCTATAAAGACTCAACCGTCAACACTCCTAGAAACGCAGAATATTCGCCGTAAAACCTGGATTATAATCTATGGCTTAGATGGATCGATTAGATCCAATTGCTCACCGTGATTACCAGGGATGAATTTCCGAACATGGGCGATGCGATACCCGACGTTCAGCCAAACGCCGGCCGTATCGTCAAACGACTGCTCAATTTCCATCGTTGCGTCGATAGCGTCTCCGGCCCCGATACGAACCTGCCTCGACATGACGCTTGCCATAAATACTGGATCGCTGATCGTGGCACCGATCTTGACCCCGTTCCAAACGAACTCCCATTTGCGATCGCTTTTAGCAAAAACCGCCTTGAGAATGCCCAACGTAGCCTCTTGCGGTACGATACGTTTCCGCTGGTCGTCGTCATCGTCGGCAACTGATTTTATGAAGGCAAACTCATCACGCGGAATTAAAATCGCCGCTGGCTGAGTAGTATCGAAGTCCTTGTATATCCCAAGCGACGTGACGTTAGGATCGCTCTCAACGGCACGAACAGCGGCTGCAACGTGGCGCAACACCTTCTTGCGATCGGTAAGCTTTTGTGCCTGATCATATGCAGTACGAGGGACAATGACCCTGTCAGCGCCCTTTTGTATAATAACTTCATTCGTATTGATGGTGATCTTGGTGTTTTCATCCTTCTTTATAACGCCATCATAAAAGAGCGTTACCAAGATCGGCATGATTACCGCGTTAGAACCCCACTTAAACGCGTCGCGTATGCTCTTTGGTATCTCACGAACACGCGCCATGAAGCTGCCTTCCGCAACAGCTTCCAGCCGAAGTTCAAGCGAGTACCCGGGGTTTACCTGATTGTTGATTTCCTGAAACGCGTCCGAAAGCGCCACCAATGCATTAGCGAACGTATAGGTATCTACCTCACCCGGCTTGCCGCCGAAGTATATAACGAAACCGTCCTTGTCGCGGGCGGTGGTAAGGTCGAGCGTTCCCATTACGTGTGCTACTTTTCGCTTTTAAGCCAGACAACCCATGCCGGGTAACACATACGGTCCCATTTAATCGGCAAGAAATCAAAAGTTCGTCCGGACGAACTTTCAATCCGGCGATCGGTAGCCAGCCGGGGCGTTCGGGTCTGATTTCTTGTAGCTTCCCCTGCGGGGGTTTGGGACAGCCTTACCGTTGGAGCGACTGGTCACAACGGTATCGGGCTGCTTCGTTTGCACCGTGGCTTTCGCAGGGTCGCGATGACATGCCGCCAGCGTCAGCGCCGTCAGGACCGTAAGGGCGGAAGTCTTATAGCTCATGTCGGCTTTCGTGCTGGCCGGGGGTTGTCGCCAAACCTGTTGGTCCCCTTTGAACCACGCCAGAGCAGGGCAATCAAGCAGAGCATAAGCCAACCTCCAAAAGCCGAGGCCAACACGATTTCGATGTTGTGAAATACGTCCCCGACCTGTCCCTGACTAAGACTGCTGTCGATCACCGCAGCCAGCACGAGCGAGAAAATCGAAATGCTGAAAAGCACGATGCCTATCAAAACGATAGGCAGAACCAACAGCGGCAAAAGCCAGAACCCTGATAGTCCGACATCATGAAACCGGCGTACTGCTGGGGTGGCAATCGGGACGGCTAGAACCAGCCCAAGCAACCCGCCCAAAGGTGGGAGAATAATGCTCGTTACAAGCACAAGCGCTACGGCTGTTGCTGCGAACGGCCAAAATGCGCGACGACGCAAACGGCCGTTTACGCGGGCAAATTGTCGAAGCGGCATCGTAGATCCCTTGCGCGTCTTTGCCGGTGCGATCGTAGGCATCGGGTCGATACCGAGAAAGCCGTCTGTTCGTCGTATGGTCAAAAGTTCGTCCGGACGAACTATCGGGTTCGATCGGGTCTCTTTGGCGTTCTTAGTGTGTCGCGAGGCTTATCGTTCGTCCGCTCTGGCTGCTGCGGTTCTCGTGTCGGCCGTTGGCGATCTGGCTTTGTTGGCGGAACCGGCTCGGCTCGGGTCACTGGCGTACGCTCTCGATCCCGTTCGCTATCGCGGTCATTCCTTCTCGCCTCTGCCATCTGCCGGGCTTGGTCGCGATCCCGTGTCATTGGATCGGGCATCGACGCGACGAACGCCCGCGTCTGCTTGGCTAGTTTACGATCGGCGGGGTCGGCGCTGGCGTCCAGCTCGGTAGCGGCCTTCTCGTAAGACGCTCGCACCTCGGATTGCCGAACGATCGCGCTCACCTCCCAAGGTCGCGCCTTGGCTGGCTTCTCCTGTGCCATAGCTGCGGCCTCGGCTCTGCTCGACTGCAATACGCGGGGCAGCTCGGCCGTTCCGGCTTCCGCTCGATCGCGTATCTTGCGGATCGGCGTCCGCTCCATCTTCTGAATAACGCCCCGCGCTCGTCGGGGTGTTGCCTCGGCTTCAATACCGCGCGCTCGTAACTCGCGTGCGAAGCTCTCCCGCCACCCGGCTAGATCATCCTTTCTAGGATTGAACCTCTCCCCGCCTTCCCCTCGGGCCGCGACCGTCAAATGAACGTGCGGATGATCCGTGTCTGTGTGCAGCGCCATTGCGTAGGGAAAGCGCTCCAGCTCGGTGCGAGCGAACGCCCGCGCTGCCTGATACACCGTGTCCGGATCGGTGCCGGGCGGCATGGATAGGACCATCGAAATTGAAGTAAGCGGTTCGCGGCGCTTGGTGGTCGCCGCTTCATCCTCGGCCCAATCCTGCGCTAGCTCGCGAAGGTCCTTCACGCTCTCCAGCTTTTCGCCGTCGCTCGTCTCGACCTTAAGTTTTCCGTGTCGGCCGATATACTCCAAGTGCGCGGCGGTATGCCCGCCACCACGTTGACGGCCGGAAACCTTGACCATGACCTCCGGGACGCGGTTCGTGACCCGCTGGAGCTTTGCCTTTGTCGCCGCAACGCTTCCGCCCCCTCCCCCTCTGGAGCTTTTGCCAGCCGGTATGTTCAACCGGCCTTTCGAGCCTGTTGTTTTGCCTCCTGCTGGTGCACGCCAGGTGGTGTCTAGAAACTCGATCTTCGGGCCGTCACTCATCCCCGGCTCTCCAATAGGATAGGTCGCCGCGCATCGCGTCACCGATCGCCTCGACTTGTTCGCTTACTGATTCCGCCATCGCAGCCAAGCGCGCAACCTCGCGGCTTACCTCCAAACGGCTGTCCTCCATGTTCGCAGCGTGGAACGCCTTCACGACTTGATTGACGTTTTTCGCGATCCCGCGAAGCTGGATGCGAATGTCGGTTAGCGTCTGCCGCTGGTCGACTACCGGGACCGGCGCACCGTTTAGCCGCGTCTGGATCAGGGCGACAATCCAGTCTGTTCGCGTCAACCCGCGCTCGTCGGCCATCGCCTCCAGCCGCTTCGCGTCACCCTCGTTCAACTTAATCTCAACGCGGTATCGACCACTCGACGGCTGAACCTCGGGAAGCGGTTTCGCTTGATTGCACGCGTCTCCGATGACGAGGCGCAACGCCTTCGACCGCCCGCCATAACTCGCGGCGAGCTTATCAAACCGGGTGGCAACGTCGTCAGCCAATCGAACAATGAATGTAGCCATCGGCGGAATGTATTACAAAACCGGCTGTAAGCCTATCCTGCCATCATACCACAAGAGTTAAAATCGTTCGTCCGGACGAACTTTTGCTAACGATCGCTTCTCACCGCCATCATACCACAAGAGTTAAAATCGTTCGTCCGGACGAACTTTCGCTAACGATCGCTTCTCACCGCTCGTTTGCCCTTCCCCCTGCCCTCTCTTGGTCGAACGCCGGGCAAAGCCCGGCTCGCGCGAAAATGCCCCCGTGACGATCCAGCTCTTGCGCCGATCGTCACTGGGGCATTTTCGCGCCGCCCGGATCGTAATACCCTGCCCTCTGTTATACTTCTGACGGCGCGTTCTCCCTCCGGTCTCCGCGTCGTCACCCGCTCCAAAATTTCGGCCGATCGGATCGTAAGCCTTCGCGCCTCGTTCAGATTATGACGGTGCGGTTTTTCCCCCCTGTTTCCGCGCCGTCACTCACCCGTTCTAAAACGCGAACGCTGCCTGTCCTGTCTTTTCCTCCACGTAGGTGACGGCATTCCCGGCGCTGTACCTGTCGCGTCCCTTCACGGACCATTGCAGGAATCCGGCGCGGTCATACTCAAACCATCCGTCTTCGATTCCAAAAATCATCGCCCACGCCTGATCCTCAAGGCTGCTGGCTTTCCCGTTGATCGGCCAACGCTCGCCGCCTTTCTTGCCCTCTGAATTGCAAGCTGACGGTTTCCCGAGTTCCCGAATGATAGAGGCGCGATTGGTCGGTTCAATAGCTCCAAGCTCGTCCATGATCTGCCGGGCATCCGACGTGGAAAGGTGGCCGTGGCGTTTTCCCCCCTCGCTATGATCTGAATATCCCAAACCAAAATCCACCGCGTTGAAGATGCTGCGGGTATTGGTGAAGTCGGACGTATCGAGCAACGCGCGCCACTGGCCCGCCGTCACGAGGTCGACCGCGTGAAACCATCCGAAACCTTCGCAAGTGCTGTAGCCGTTTTTGTTGGGTGCGCCGTTCGGGTCCAGCTTAAACCCTAGCGCGGCTTCGACGTGCTGCACGAAGGGATGTGCGGCTAGATCAGGGTGACGAAGGCCGATCGTGCGGGGCCGATCACCTCGCGCCTTGCATACCTCGATCGGGAACCGGAACAGGCGGGAAGAGAGATTCCAAGGGGAGGGCAGGGGAAAGCCGCTCGGCACGGTCAAACCGCCATTGAGGTCCAGAATGAAATCGTTCTCCGCAAGCCCTGCGGTGATGATCTGTTCGCCTAGCTCGTCGCGGGTCTTGGTGGTGGTCATATCGGCATCCTCGAAAAAGAGGGGCCGGGGCGTTGCCCGGCCCGCAATGGATCAGAGGGTTTTCCAAGGTTCGTCCGAACGGACGGGCCGATATCGTAATTCGGTGCAGCCGTAGGCTTCGGCCCAATCGAGCGGGGCGAAAGCGAGGTCCGCGCCGTGGTTGATGCAACGGGTGCGACCCTCAAAATAGACCTCGCCGTCATCGTCCAAAAGCTCGAACTCGGTCGGCATCGTTGTCAGTGCGTCGGCAACCTTGCTCTCGTTCTGGTAGCGCCGCGTTTCGTCGTCGAACTGGCCGAAGTTGACTGCGTTACCGTCGTCGATTTTGTCGGTGATGATGATCCAGCGCATTTTGCGATCCCTTCATTGGCTGGCGGGAACACCCCGCAAACTCCTTCATCGTGGAATCTAACGGGGAGAGGGGGGCAGCGAGAATCTAGGGGAGTGGTGCGGGCGCAGGGAGCTTTAGCGACTGAGCCTCGGTCCCCTAGATTGTCGTTGCGGGGGAGAGGGCGCGTGCGTCCTTTCCCCCCCTTTCTACAAACTACGCGCCGGCCTTCGCCGGCACTTTCGGCGGCGCTCTTCCGCGCCGCCTCTTCGTCAGTGATTGGAACCCGTAAGGGCCAAGACCCCGCTTGGGGGCTTGGGGAGCGTAGCGACTGAATGAACGGTGCCGCGAAGCGGCAGACGCCATCCCCCTCCCTTTATGAACCGAACGCCAAAAGGCTAACGTCGTTTGGATCAACGGACTCTTCCGCTCCGTCATCGTCAAACACGACGCGAACAACTGGCGGCATGATAAGCCTCGCTGCTCGCCCATGCACCATGACAGGAAGGCTTGGCTCTCTGCTGTCAGCCGCGCGGGATTTTTCAAGCGTGGCTCGCGCGGGCTTTCCCTCACCCTTTAGCGTTGTTGGTGTCGCATCCTTCGCAACCGGCTTCGTTACTGGAGCTGACAGGTTTTCCACGTCTTTTCCCGTTGCGGCCGGTGAGTCTGTCGCTGTCGATCCGTTTGGAGCTGGCTCGGAAGTTCGTCCGGACGAACTTTTATCGTCTGGTTCCAGCGGTAGAGGTGGCTCATCGGCGTTTGGTGTTGCTGCTTGAGCTGGTGCCGGGCGCTTATTTACTGCGTCCGCTCCACGTACAAGCTCACGCGCGGCAGCTCGCCGAATGCCTGTTCCGTCACTGTTGGCAACGAACGCCTCGACCTTTGCCGGGTCTGCCTTCCAACCTTGATAAAGTTCGTAGAGCGTACGGATTGCGGTCGTGTCGGCCAGGGCGCGAAGGAATGGCGGCATTTCCTGCAACGCGGAATACTCCGCGATTACAGATTTCGGCCGTCCTAGCTTCTTCGCTATGTCCACTGCCTTATCGCCTCGGGCTAACGCAGCTCCGATCGCCTCGGCCATTTCGGCGGTCGTCAGCGCCGCGCGCTGATCGTTCTCAATGACCTGATCGAACAAATCATCTTCGGACACGTCGGCGGTCGTCACGATCGCGCGGATTTCGGTAAGCCCCGCTATCCGGGCGGCGCGAAAGCGCCGATCGCCATAGCGGACCATGAACGACGTTCCGCCCTCCAGCGGGCGAACGGTGATCGGCTGGAGAATCCCGCGCTCTTTGATCGACTGCGCCATTTCCTCAAGCTGCGTCTGATCAAAAATCTTGCGAGGATTGTTTGGGTCGCTCGTGATTCGATCGAGCGGGATCATCTGAATAGCAACCGCGCTCGCGTTGGAATTGAGCGTAAATGCCACGTCGCCAAGTAGGCTTCCAAATTTGGACATTACTTAGCCTCCGTTGTGTCGGGCTGCTTAGGCGTGACCCGCTCGTAAACCGTCGCAAGTATCTTACGAATTTCTGCGCCCGCTACTTTCGCGCCGGAAGTCTTGATTGTCCAAACCGGAACGGCATCGGACATTGCCTGTTCGTAGCCGTCACGGTTTGTTATCACGCCCGGAAACAACATATCAGAGCCTAGCGCATTTATAAGGGTCTGGAGGTTGTCACGCTCACGATTCGAATGGCTGTTAAACCGCGAAGCGAGCAAACCAAGAAAGTTAACTGGTTTGCCGTTTCTACCCTTGTCTTGAACATTCTTCATTGACTGCAATAGTTTGCCGACGCCGCTTATAGCGAAGTCCTTCAATTCAATCGGTGCAATTACATGATCGCACACGGCCATTGCAGAGAAGTTTCGCCAGCCCCAGGCGGGCGGGGTGTCGACCACACAAAAATCAAACGCGCCCGCGATCTTCGCAAACTGCGGAATCATCGCATCCGCGCCCGCCGCCTCGATGGCGTCTAGGCGTCCGTCGCTGGCTAAGACGGTGATGCCCGGTTCAGCAGTTAAAGGATCTAGCTTGCCCGTCTCGAATAGGTCGGCTGCATAGCCGCCCTTGCGTTCAGCTTGTAGAACGGTGCTGGAGTTGGCTTGGCCGTCCAAGTCGATGAACAAGACGCTCGCCTTTAGCTCGGCCAGAAACCAAGCAAGGTGAACGGAAAATAACGTCTTCCCGACGCCGCCCTTCTGATTGTTGATTACGATCGTCTGCATGGCTCAAGCCTCCACCGGCTATGCCGGGATCAATTGTGGTCCGGACCCTTCCGGAGATTGCGGTCATAAAGTTCTTGGGCCGATCGATCGTAACGGTAGGGGCCACCCCCTCCGCGTCCTGCTCCGCGATTGCGCCCGAAGGGCGTCGATCTGCGAACGAACAGTCCCCAAAGGATCAGCCCTGCAATGAAGAGGTAGCCGATCGCTTCGCCAATACCGCGAATGCCGTCCCACACTTCTTGCATTACCGTTCCTCCGTTACTCGGCCGGGGGGTGCTTACGTCATCCGATGACGCCACCCTAGCACGATATCGTTAAATCGCCTATGAGCGCTCCTGCTATCGTCAAACGCGGTAGGTGTAGGAGCATTATGGACGATCAAGCAAAGCCGCGCGGTCGGCCTTCTCGCGGCACGGTAGCGTCGGTTTACGCCCGTCTCGCGGCTGATAAGCACGAACTGTTGCAGCGTATCCGCGAAGAAAAGGGCTGGTCGCTTGTGACGGCGATCGAGCGCGCCGTTGACGCGCTGGCGAAGCAAGAGGGCTATACCGAACATAAAGACTAGTGCACTGTCGGGTTGATCGGCGGTTGGCCGGTTAACGTGTTTAGAAGGCGGTCCATTGTCGACTTGCCAGCCGCGAGCGGCCGGGCAGGGGCCTTGAGTTGGTCGACCATAAGCGTTCGCGCCAGGTCGGCCGGGATCTCCGGAACGTGACGCTTCGCGATCGTTACCAATACGCCGGGATGACTGACCTCGGCATAGGACGCACCTAACCAGATCAAAGGCGGCTCGTCTTCCGAACCGTCCTGCAGGGCGTCCGTCCAGACGGTCAGAAAGAACGACGCAAGCGGCGCGTCCCATCCGATTGCGAGGCGCGCGCCGTTCCCCTCAAAATCGTACCGGCTCATATTTGCTGTTCCTCGGTCCGCGTCACAATCCGTGAAATTGTGGCTTGGCTCACATTGAAGGATCGCGCGACGTTGCGCTGTGTCTCGCCGCTGGCGACGCGTGCAGACGCCTCGCGTATCTGGTGGGGTGTCAGTGTTGGCTTGCGACCGAACTTGATCCCTGCCGCCTTCGCCTGAACCCGTCCCGCCGTTGTGCGTGCGATGATGCGCCCTCGCTCCCATTTGGCTGCGATCCCAAGAACGGCAATCACTACCTCGGCCAGCTCCGACGACGTATCTACCAACGGCTCCGCGATCGATCGGAAACCGGCTTCCGATAGTTTGACCTCGTGAAGGATATTCAAAAGGTCGCGCGTGTCGCGTGCCAGCCTGTCGATCGCCGTCACCACTAGCACGTCGCCCGGTTCTAGGGACTTCAACGCTTGCCGTAATTTTGGGCGATCGGCGTTGGCGCCGGCGCTGCGCGTCTCGCGAATAATTTTCTGACAACCAGCGGCGCGAAGCGCCTCCGCTTGCTGGGTCAAATCCTGTCCCCCTGTCGAGACGCGCGCATAGCCCAAAATCATGGCCCTCTTTTGTATCAGAAATATGCATAGCGAAAGGCCGCGGAAAACAGCCATTTTTGAAATGATGCAAAATTGTTGATTTCTGCATCGAGAAGCGATGCGCGCGATTATCGGCCTTCCCGATAATCGCGCCGCGCCATGCGGGAAAGGTCATTGTGCAAACCTCCGGTTTCGGATGCCAGCGGCGCGACGCAGCTCGTGCGCGACGCATACGCGGCAAGGCGGATACGTGTCGGCGTCCAGCCAGTTGACGAAGGAAAGGGGCGGCGCGGGCTGGGGCCAGGTGACGCCAGCGGGTTTGTGCAACGATCGTCATGGGTCTGTATCCGTGACGGCACGACACGACCCTGTTAGGGGGTGCGCGTCGGCTTGGGGTCTGTCTCCGATTGTCGGCAAAACCGGGGGGGCGGCGCTGCAATGCCGTCCCCCCACCTTTGTTAGGCTGCGGCCTTTAGGCACTGCATCCCCTCGGCCAGTGTCCACATGGCCCGATTGAGGCTGACATTCTGGTCAATGCCGTTGATCGGGCGCGACTTGCTGCGGCGAATGCGGCCCTCGTCGGTGCGCTTCATCCCGTGCACGCCGCCACGAATGACGTTCTCCTGAATGACGTTAAACGTGCTCCAGACGCTGCCGCCAGCATCGGCCGAACGGCGCGGCTGAATGATCTGGTCGGGACGGATCGGGCTTACGTCGTCGCCATAGCGGGCGATCAATGCAGCCTCACCAAAAACGCGCTGCTCGGCCTCGCTAAGGCGCGTTCCCTTCATTTCGGCCGTGGCGTCGATGATGCGCGGAAAGTCCTTGGCGATGGTGTAAGCGCCTTCGATGATCTGATCCTGAATGTTGCCCTTGTGGGGAACGCGGACCTCTTGAAACTGATCGCCACAAATCATGCCGTTGGTGCAGACGAAACGCAGCATCCCGGCGAACATCTGATAAGCGCTCGTGCCGTCATGGCTGTTGACGATGATGACCTCTGCGGCCTCGGCGTTGCCGATATCGTCGGGACGACGGAGGCGAAGCATGTGCTTCGTGTGCGCCATGCGGCCCAGGTCGCGAGGCTTCGATTGTGCCGCGAAAAACGGTGCCCAACCCTCTTTGCGAAGGCCGTCGACCAGCTCGATCGTCGGGACATAAACGTAACGCTGCGAACGGCTGTCGTGCGCTTCTTCTGCGAAGATCGAGGGGACGAGGGCGCGGAGCGTGTCGTTGTCGAGTGCTTCCGAACCGCGAATCTGGCGGGCGTTGCGTGCGAAGCGGGTTGCGAGGGTGGCGTTCATGGGTCTGTCTCCGGTTGGTGATCGCCGCTGCAAATCGGCGGGAAGGCCGTCCTTCCACTCACGATATTAAACGATATCGTTTGCTATGCAATAGGTATTTTGCATATCGCCTAATATTTTTCGATATCGTATTGTTTTGGGAAGGTTAGGAGGTTTGCTTTGATGCTGCTCACGCCCGAAATCGCCGCGCTGTTTCCGTCACCGGGTAAGCGATACGAAGCCTTTAGCTGGTCCCTTTTCGAGGTAGGACCGCAGCCGGGCGGCTGCTTGATTGCCCTCGGCACGCTGGACGAAGAGGGCGGGGAAACCCGTAGCCTCGACGTGCTGGCGGTCGATCTGACGGAGCGCGAGGGATTCTCTCGCACTGTGATGCGCGGGGAAGGGCGCTTGGTGCGTTCCGCCGTCAAAGTAACGAACGGGAACGTCGAGGTTTTGCACGCTCGGTTGCGCGGGCAGGGCGTCGGAACGCTGGTGTTCAACGTCGTTACCGCGTGGGCGCAACGGACCTTCCCCGGCCGCGACGTTGTGCCGGTCACGTTAATTTCGCCGGGCAACGGTGCCGCCTTCGATCAGCTTGCCCGCTTTTACGCTCGGTTCGGTTTCGCCTGGGATCGCCCTGCCGATGGCTGGCGTCGTCATTTCCCGTCCAAGCCGATGACGGTCGACGCTCTCAAACAATATCCGGAAGAGCTGTTGGCAGACGTGCGCCGCGTCGACGTGACGGCCGGTTTAACCGCGATGATTGATCGGATGCTAGAAGCCGACGACGATCGCCGGATGGTCGCCGTCCTGCGCGATCAGCTCAACGAACGGCGCGACCGCTGGCGAACGATCGGTTATCGCCTCAATCTGCTGGGCTATGGAATTGCGGCCCTCGCTGGGTTTGGGGCCGCTCGGACGCTCTTCCTGCTATAGTCGGTACCGCTCTCGATGTGTTCGTGACCCTTTGCACCGTTTCAACGGGACGAACGCGCTCAAATGGAAGCTGACAAAGCCGCTTGCTCCATTGTGGAGCATCGTGGCGGCGTAGCCGACACTCCCACACTATCCACGCGGATACGGTTCTAGATCTTCTCCAGCGCCATTTGCGGCCCTCGCCATCAGGCGTAAACGTGTTGGCCGACTAGGCCAACTCCCCCGTAATTATGATTAAATGAATCTACTAGCGGTTGCGTCTGTAATTGAGACTCGCTGTCTCTCCGATCGATCGCCGCACCGAACTTCTCCAGCATCTTCCCCAACTGCCCGCCTACGGTGGCTTTCGCGAAGTCGCGGCAGGAGAGGGTGGCTAGCATAGCCTTCGTCTCGGCTGCGCTATCGGCGTGGTGCTGCTCGTGATCGATCGGGACCGGCGCCGGTCGCATCCAGCGCGGGAGATAGGCCAGGACGCGCGCCGGCAGCATCGTGCGGTAGGCATTCGACGTTTGCTTGTACCGCGGCCCGATCCCCTCGACCTCGACGCGCTTGAAGCGGCGCTGGCGGGCGATGAAGCCGACTGCTTCTAGGATACCCAAAGCACGCGCCACCGTAGCCCGGCTAAGGCCCGTCTTTTCCATCAGCCATTCATAGGTTGGGAAAACGCGCCCGGCGTTAAGCCGCGCCAGCTCTAGCATCCGCTCAAATATCAGGATCACGTTCCCGTTAAGCGACAGGATAGCGCGCTCGATCCGCGACGGCGTGCGCGCCTCGCGGGCGATCGTCGCCCGGATTGCCGAACGACGGCCAGAAAGCTCCTTTGCCGCCTTCAACGTCTTGTCGGTTTCGCCCTTCGCAGGAACCGCAAAAAACATTTCCTCAAATGTGCCTTCTTCGATGCTGTCACGCAGGACCGGAGCGCCGGTCCTATGCGCTGCACCTGACGGCTTGGGCTTACGCGCGGATTTCCATCCGCCGATCGCGCTCCGCGCAATCTCGCCAATCGATAATGCTTCCATCGTCCATCCCCTCGATAGGGCTGGGACCGGGCAAAGTTATAGCGTGGCGCAAAACGCGCATCCTTGAACTCACGTTCGTTCAGAGCTATATGAAGAGGACAGCAACAGACCCGGTTCGACGTTTGGCGACGTCGCTCCATATAATTTCTGGGACGCCCGGCCTCTGCGCCGGGCTTTCTTTTATGTGGTCACAGCTCAATTCCCTTCGCTGGCGCTAGATTCACCAACCCTTCGGTATTTTTGAAGGAAAGAAGCATCGTGCGAAATAGCTAGTATTCGTGCTTTGCCGGACCGATGGCGTAATAATTTCGTGCTTTCACGGACGAAATTTGTTTAACTTCGTGCTACCGCGGACCGATCATTCATTTAGTTCGTGCTTTAGCGGACCGAGCTTCGTGCTTTCGCGGACCGTGCCGAATCGCGGTGCTTGGATAACACCAACGCCCTTCTTAAGGCGATTACAACGTGGGCTTCGGCGTAATTGTCACTGTACTGGCGCCGGTATTTCGGCGCTTTCCCTTTTCCGGGGAGAACGATTCCGGATTTCCCATGACGATGTGATAATCGGGAATGGGGTTTGTTTCGGCAATGCCCTTCATGACGTGACGGAAGTGCTTGAGCGAGTTTTGATAGCCAAGTTGCAGGCGCAAATCGTCAAGGCCAACCTGTACCGGACCATCCATGCACGTAGATCGAGCTACTTCGTATAGTCGCCGTTCGACTGGGCCTAGCTGGAAGTACGAGGGAGCATATGCCAGTACCCGTCGATCGCGAAGGATCGCGCGGTAAAGCCAGTCGCATAGACGGACCTTGACTCCCTTCAGTCGCTTTTCGCCACGGGGTGTCTTTGTGTAGTGAAGTTGTGCCTCAGATAACCACGAGAAGAATCCCGCCTGCCCCTCGCCACCTGCCTCAATGTTAGTCTTAATTTGCGTACCCTGAAGACGCTCAAGCGCATCTGACAGACGTGAGTAGGATCGCGCTGAACCATTGACGCCAGTAACTCGAAAAAGATCATGCGCAGTAAAGTAAAAGTCTTGCGCTACTGCTTCTCCGGCATCAAGCTTCGCGACAAGAAGACTGGCGATATAAAGTAAAACCTCTTTGTCGTATATTGTTGCGACCCCGCGAGGACCTGGTCCGATTTCTATTGTTACAGCATCAGTTTTGTAGATTAGCGATTTTTTCCATGCCGTCTTTGTAAGTGCAAAAAATGGGTAAGCCATAAGTGACTGCTCGCCGCGTACTTCGGTAAGCAGCGGGCTATCTAGCACTAAAAGCTCGCCCTGGGGCCCTGGTCGGATACTCACTTCGTTAGCTCCGGTATTCGGTTGCGAATGACCACGACTCCCACGGTCCGCAAAAGCACGAAGCTTAAGACCGGGTGGTCCGCGAAAGCACGAATTCTGCTGCTCAGGCTTCTCGATAAGGGGGCGGGAACCCCTGATCCATGCACGACCTTCGTGTTTTCGCGGACCGTCGACGCTACGGTCTTTGCATACTCATCCAACGATCGTTCACGATACGCGTCCATGTAAAGTATCCTAGCAGTATCTAGGCTGAGCCGAAACGCCGTTAGCCGCCGCGCTTGATGGCTGCCTACTCGATCAGGCAGCCCTTCGCCGAGGCATTAGGAACTACCGCGGGGGTACAGATCAGCTTCAGAATGGAGTCCGAACGCGCTACTGGTGGGATAGACCGGCTATTCAGCAGCAGAGGCACCGCATATTAATCTATAATCGATTGCGTAAGAAGTGCATATGGATATTAATATCACCTTATATTATTATATTAAGACTTAAACAGGTCACCTTCGATCGCCTGATATATAGCCATGTTGATGACCGCCGCCCTTGCCTGTCCCGTTCGATTAGCGATCTGATCTACTCGCTCGAGCAGTTCCGGCGCGATCGTCAACGTAATCTGCCGTTTGTTTCCCTTCTTAACCCCCTTCTCGTACTCCGCTCCCGACGCTTTTGTTGCCTTCGCAGCATCTGGCGCTCCGCTAATAAATGCGTCTTCAGCCGCGGTTCTCGTCGTATTGCCAGCCAGCCTTGGCCGTTGGGTAATTGCCATGACAACGCCGTCCTTATGAGTTTTCTTTAATATTAAAAAGCGATGAAATTAACGTGTTTAGCTCGCCCGTCGCTTTAGCATCCCTGCTAGGCAGTTCGGAGACTGCAAGGCCGGCACCGGCAGCGTTGCTAAACGCCTTTCTGCGCCTAATTGGGAACGGTAGGTATTTGAACTGGGGAACATCCTTCACTGCAGTTTCCGCCTCAGCGTTGTCCGTTGACTTATCGCCTGGGTCAGCTTGGTTCATCACAGCAAAACACCGAAGGCCATCTCGGACACTCTGAGCCTCATCGATAAGTGAAGCCATGTCATCCAGCGCCCATACGTCGTACGAACGCGGCGCAAACGGTACGAGCAGCACGTCAGAGAGTACGAGAGCCGCACGGAGTGCGGTGGAGTCGCGTCCTCCAGCGTCAATTATTATGTCCTGCCACTTGTGTCGCTGCTGCTGCACCTGAGCGCGTAACGCAGGACCGTCAGGGTACTGAGCGCAGGCAATTCCAGGAAGCCGCCCGGACTGTGCGCGTGCTGCGATGGCCGCAGCTGCTGTTCCCTGCCGGTCACCGTCAATAAGCCACACATCACGGCCGGAGAGAGCTCGGGAAATTGCTATCTGAACCGCCAGAGTGGTTTTTCCTACTCCACCCTTTGTATTTCCAATCGTGATAATCACAGATGCACCCCAAAAGGATATTAACACGGTGGTGCGTAACCACCGTTGGCTACTACGTCAATCTGTTGAACCGAAATTCACTGGTTTGGATATTAAAGAAGGTGGCATTACTAGCCCATTCCGGAGGATAATAAGGTACTATCATTCGATCCTTGGGAATGCGGCGGATGATTAATTATCGGAGCGGCTGTAGAGCTGACTGGTTGCCACCGGTGGCCGATGGCCGAAGGCCGAAGGCTGAACGGGTAATCGAAACGTGCGACGATCAAAGACCCCTCGAACGTTCCAGTAACCGATCGATATCAGCCATGCTTGCATCAAGGTCGGCCGTGGCAAGGGCCAGCGGCCCGTCGTCTAGGATAGCGGGTTGCTCGACCAAAAGCTCACGTTGCGTCGGATGAATACGACCGCCTGCTGCGATGGTAACGAGACCGGCACGGGCGAGCGCATGCGCCTGGATATCGGCCCCGGCTCGAGACAGACCTAGCGCCCGTGCAAGCTGAATCCGCCGCAGCGGGCCGACTGCAACGATGAGCGCCCACGCGTCGCGCGTGCGTGCGTTGCGGGAGAGGCCGGTAAGCGCTTCAGTACCGCGAACGCAGCGGCGGTTGCTCTGTTCAAGTCGGTCAAAGCAACCGCGGGCGATATGTTCGCAATGCTGGACAAGTGCCTCTGCGCGCTCCTGAGTGGTCAAATTAAGGCGAAAGACGGTCCGCGGAAGCTGCCCCGCAAGTCCAGGCATGACGCCCGTGTTGTGGCCCAACAACGCTAGGTTGAGCGCCCAACACCCTGAAGGTGGTGCTGCGACATGACGATGCAGCGGTCCATCCGGCAGTTCCAGCATGGCGTCATGGCTGTCCTGCTGGGCGAAATCGGGATCGTCGAGCAGTACATCGATAGCGCCAACGGCCGGCGCGATCTGCTGCAAAGGGTGATCGGCAGCCAGCCCAGCGAGTCCGAGAGCTATAGCAAGCGAGCCGGTTGTCTGCACTGCGAGCAAAGTGGCTTGTGCTGCGTCGAGGAGCGCTAACTGATCAGGCCCAAAACGCCGGGACGCATCGACCATGTGTGCCAGCATGGCGGCGGGCGCTGCGATCGCGGGCACGCCATGATCAGCAAGCCATAAGAGTACAGCGTCACGACGGAGGTCGTCAGTGAGGAGAAGCGTGTCGGCGTCAATGCTCTCCTGATGGGCAAGACCGACATCGCCGACGCCGGCATCGCGTCGGTACGCGCGCCATGCCTCAGCAACAGTCGCAAGACCGCTGATCCGATTGCGTTCGGCAGTGGCAAACCGCGTTGCGCCGGTCAGGCACCCCAGTGCGTGAGCCAACGGGACAAGATCATGACGGATCATAAATTTAGAAATAACCTAGCGGATCAAAGATTACTAGGCATCGCTCTAGAGGTTCATTACTGACTTACCATAATCGGACATTATGGTAACTACAGCGATGTGCTACGAAGGCGAAATGCAGGCTAAATCGGACCAGCGGGTAGGGCCCGCGTGAGCGAGATCGTCATCCATCGCACCGACGGGGAGGCGCTTCCGGTCCGAGAGAGGCGTGGGATCGTCGAGCCGATCGATGCCCGCGTTACCCGGTTGTTGGGTCTTGCGCTGCCCACTGATGCTGGCCCTGTCAGCGAGATCGGCTTCGCCGCACAGCTTGGCGCTATGGCAGCAGCGAGCAAGGCGGCACTGGCGTCGGACCTTGCCTGCTATCTGCGTTGGTGTGAGGACACCCGTGTCGCCCCGCTGCCCGCCGAGCCCGAAAACCTGGTCCGTTACATCGCCATGCTTGAGACGCGGGGCGCCAAGCCTGCCACGGTCGCCCGGCGGGTTGCCAGTCTTGCAACCGCACACGGCCTGTCAGGCCTGCAGGAGAGGGGGCATGTGCCCACCAGCCACGTCATGGTCCGCGCCGCCCTCAAGGGCCTGCGCCGGCGTCGTGGAGCCGCCCAGCGCCAGGCGGCCCCGTTGCGCTTTGGGGCTTCGCTCGATCCCCATACCAAGGGGTTCACGCTGACCGCATTGCTCGGTGCCTGTGGCGGCGATCTGCAGGGCTTGCGCGACGCAGCGCTGCTCTCACTCGGCTATGATGCGGGATTACGCGTCAGTGAGCTCGTCGCGGTCACCGTCGCGCACATCGATCCGCACAGTGATGGCTCGGCGCTCCTGTTCATCCCATCGTCCAAGACCGATCAGGAAGGGCAGGGGGCCTGGGGCTGGCTGTCCGCGGACACGATGCGCCGCGTTGGCGCCTGGTTGGTAGCGAGCGCCATCACCGAGGGGCCCGTCTTTCGCCGCGTGGGGGTCGATCGGCGCCGTCTGCGGACCGCGGTTCCGCCGATGGCGTACGAAGCGATCCCGGGGCACACGCGGCACTGGCAGGAGAAGCTGAAGGGCAAGAGGGCCGAGCCGGCGCGGACGGTGTACACCGTGGGTACGGCCTCGCTTAGCCGGCAGGGCGTCAACGGGATCTATCGGCGGGTGGCGCTGAGTGCGTTCGATCAGGGACTGGTCGAGATGCCGATCGCAAAAATCGAAGAAGCGGCGCGGGCGCTGTCGAGCCATTCGCTGCGTGTGGGGCTGACCCAGGATCTGTTTGCGGCTGGCGAGGACGGTGTCGGGATCGCACAGGCGTTGCGCTGGTCATCGCCATCGACTGCGCTACGCTATGGGCGCAAGCTTGCGGCCAGGAGCAACGTCGCAGCGCGCGTATTGTCAAAGATCAGGGGCTAACGCTTAACCTTGGCGTGCGAGCCTCATGGGACCGAAAGCGGTCCGGGCAATTGCCGGGGGAACCACGCCAGGAGCGCATCGGACAGCGCCGCAGCGACAACAGAGGGATCGCCTGTTCGTGTGCCGCTAGCGCGGACCGTGGTCGCCTGTCCTGTCCACACGACGTGACTATCGCGGCGCAGCGACACGGTCACTGTGAGACGGGTCACGATGAGACCGTGCAACTGATCCTTCCCGGACGGCAGTGTCACCGACAGGCCCCCAAGCCCGGCCGCCATGCCAGGCCGATCTGATCGGCCGTTGCCGGACCGGACGACACCGCGCTGTGTCTGCGATACCGCAACCTTTGCGACGTAAAGGCTGTGGCTCGGGTCGGGCAGCGGCAGGAAGGCTGTTCGAAGGAGGGTTCGCTGAACGGCGTCCGTGAACGTTTTCGTGATAGCGGGAGACGTGGTCGGACTATCGGCAGCCACGATCGCTATCGTGCCTGGCTTCACCACGAATGCGGCAACCGGCGATTGCACTAGCGCTGCAGCCGCGGCGAAAAAGAGAACGTACATCTGAAAGGCGCCGATCAATTACAGGGCAAGGAGTACAACCGGCATCGCGCCGGTCCTCTGCGTTTAAGGTGCTGATGGATCGCGATCGAATGACGGTCGTGATTTTCCTCTCCGCCCGCCTTCTAGTCGAGCTTCTCGACGTGTCGATCAGCCCATTCCTTGCCCTCATCGCCTCCCCAGAGAAGCCAAGCGATATAGCCGGCAGATGGATCGGTGTCTGATCCCCACTCGTGCGTTTTGCCGTCTTTATCGACCTCGTGACGAGCGAAGTAGCTGTGCATCGCCTTCACATCTTCGGCAGTCACATCGACCTGCGCTGCCAGTTGCTCGGCACGACGAACCCCAACGTCCGTGCCGCCTCGTCCGAAGTCGTCACGCAACTTTAGCCCCTTCTTCGCATTGGCGGCGATTTTCGCAGTTGGTTTGAACGTATCGGACATCATGGTCTCCCTTTGGTATGTTCAAAACGCGCTAGTTCTAGAACATATCCACGAGAGGGGATCGACCAATTTGCAATGCCGGTCCTGGCTAAACTGCTGTAGAAGAACTTGCCAAATGTACCGAGGTTCGACAATTGCAGCGAGCTATCCATACTTGCGGAGAGTATCTATGACAGTAACCACTTGATCCCCGATGTAGAGCGCAGTCCCGCCACGTCGACAATCTCCAGAACTGTGCCACTTCCCGACAAAATTCGATCCCGACGCAGCTTTGCGATCATTCTGTTTACATGAACATTGATTAAACCTGTCGCGTCCGCAATATGGTACTGCCTCAGCGGCAGCGCATCAGTGGGTGCTCCGATCAGCCCACGGACGGCCATCGTCTGCGCGAATTTGAACAGTAAAAATGCGATGCGGCCGCGAGCGTTGCCTAGGTGTTTAGTCCCGGCATCTGGTGGATCGGATTGACGATGAACCTATCCGGCTCTGACGTCCAGATTTTGGCGATGTATTCGTAGGGTGTGAGTCCGCTGAGCGTCTTGAGCCGGCGGGCAAAGTTATAGGCAGCCATGAAGTCAGCGAGGTGCGTCCGTAGCTGGTCGTGGTTTTCGTAGTGGAAGCGTTTGACGGTCGCCTCCTTGATGGTGCGGTTCATCCGTTCGACCTGTCCGTTGGTCCACGGATGGTTCGGCTTCGTGAGGCGGTGCTCAATGTCGTTTGCCTCGCATATCATGTCGAAGCGCATCTGGCGCGACCAGGCGGTGTTCCGGTTGCGCGGCTGCTCAGCGAACTGGATCCCGTTGTCAGTCAGGATCGTGTGGATCCGGTAGGGCACAGCTTTCAGCAGGTGTTCGAGGAACTCCCACGCCGTTCGCCGATCGGCCTTGTCGACCAACTGGGTGACCGCGAACTTGCTGGTGCGGTCGATGCCGACGAACAGGTAAAGCTTGCCTTCGGCGGTCTGCACCTCAGCGATATCGATGTGAAAGAAGCCGATCGGATAGCGCTTGAAGCGCTGGCGCTTCGGCTTGTCACCCTCGATGTCCGGCAGGCGGGAGATGCCGTGCCGCTGGAGGCATCGATGCAGCGCTGACCGTGTCAGATGAGGGATCGACGGCTGCAATGCGTAGAGGCAGTCGTCCAGTGGCAGCAGGGTATGCCGGCGGAACGCGACGACGGCCGCCTCCTCAGCTTGGGTCAGGGTCGTTGAATGAGGGGCCTTCGGCCCGGTCTTCAGATCCTTGACCGTCGCCCGCTTACGCCACTTCGCTACCGTCTTAGGGTTGATCCCAAGCTCTCGGCTCAGCGCCGAGAGCGAAGCTTGCGATCGCTGTATTGCTGCTCTGACGGCGTGCGTGGTCGTGGCGCTCCCGTGACGTACCTGTCCCATACGGCTTCCTTCCATTCTAACGAAAGGATCGCACCATCAAACCGTGGGATCAAACACCTAGTCGTGTTGCGCTCCGCGCCGATTAGTCGGGTACCGTCAACATGCCATGCTCTGCCACTTCGGCAGTCCACGCTTCCATGGCGAACGGCTTCGTTAGAGGCACGATGCCGAGTTGTAGATTGCCATCACCCGAACCGCATTTGGCGCATATCCGGAATGATGAGCACCTTCAGGCTGGAGCACGCCCGAGGCCAAGCCAGTGTCGCGTCACGAGAATGCGGCGCAGGACAACCCATTCGACTACGAGGACGATCACGAGTGTCGTGCCGAACAGCGGCATGTAGATCCCAAGCCCAACGATCGCTGCCACCAACCCGATACGAAAGCGCGGACGGTTCTGCGGCAATGGCGCGCCCAACAAACCGATCGGCCGCCTCCGCCACCACATGACTCCGCCCGAAAAGGCCAGGACGGTCAGCAGCAGCGCGGTTAGCGTGCCAAGGATCTGATTGGCGATGCCGAACAGTGCGCCCTCGTGCGCCGCGATGCCGTAGCCAATGACCCGGTCGATCCAATGGCGGTCGGCGAACGCGACACGGCCGACAAGGCGGCCTGTCGCACCATCGACCTGCGCGTCCGATCGCAGTGGGCGATCGGCTGCGTCCGATGACACCGCCCACGGCGCGCCTTCATGCGCGGGGGGAGACAGCAGCACGGGGGGTGCAATCCACAACGGCCGAACCGTAGCGATCACGCGCCCAAGCTCAGCGGGCCGAATCCGCGGGGCAGCCATGACCATGCCGTCATGCCCGGCATGAGCCCCAAGCATCGCGTCCGCTTTGGGCGTCGGCGCCTTGCCGCCGATCGTCCAGTCGACGGGACCCTGCGTCGTGCCCGTGAGCGTGCGGACCTCCCCCAGATAGCTGCCCCAGGCATTTGCCCAAGGGAGGCCAGTGAGGATCAGCCCGAGCGCGAACACCGAAACCCAGATGCCGGCAGTCGCGTGGATATCACGCCAGAACACGCGTCGGCCGCCCCCCAGGCGAGGGTAGAGGACACCCGCGAGGCCCTTCCTGTTGCGCGGCCACCATAGATAAAGCCCGGTCAGGAGCATGACGATCGCCCAGCACGCGGCGATCTCGACGAGGTAGCTGCCCCACACCCCCGCGAGCAATTCGCCGTGAAGGCGCGATACAACGTTGAGCGGCCGGTCTTCCTCGCCAATGACCTTCAGCACCGCAAGCGAGTGCGGATCGACATAGACGCGGTGATCAACGCCATCAGCGGAGACAATTACACGCACGGCGTTTCCCGGATGTTCCGGGAGTACATATTTGTGCAGCGACGATCCTGGGACCGCAGCCAGTGCCGCCCGCACCTGCGCGTCGGGTGAGACAGTCCGCCCGGCAACGGGGAGATGGTCGTAGGGCCGGTCCAACAATGCTTCCAGCTGCGGTCGCCAAAGATAAATCGTGCCCGTCAGTGACAACCAGATAATGAATGGGATGCAGAACAGCCCTGCATAGAAGTGCCAGCGCCATACCGCGTTGTACCACCGCGCGCCGGGTGCCCGATGACTGACGGGTGGGTTCGTGTTCATCGCTGAAGCGTCCATGCCCGCCATCATAATGCCTTGGTCAGACGTATCCCGACAGTCCGCGGAGGGCCGACGAGATAGGAAAAGTAGCTGGTTGCGGTAGTGTTGCCGGGTGACGTCGTGAATTCCTGGCCAAAGACCGGCACGGCGTCGAACAGGTTGGTGACGAACAGGTCGACCCCCAAGCCGCCATTCATCGTCACCCCCGCGGAGGCATCGACCAGCGTATAGGCCGGACGCGGCAGCACCTCGCCTTCGCCGAACCCGCTGTCGGATCCGCCGACGTGACGCGCCGCGGCGAACAACGTGCCGGTCAGCTCATGCGTGAGCGCGGTCTCGTACTCGCCGCGCACATTCCACAGCCAGCGGGGCACATCGAGCACACGCGAGCCTGCCGGCAGCAGCAGGTTGGGCACGTCGTTGCGGTAGGTCGCGTCGGTGAACGATCCGCCCGCGTGAAGATCGAGCCCCCGGACCGGTGACACGGAAACTTCCAGCTCGCCGCCACGGCTACGAACCCGGCCGGCGTTGACAGTGAAGGAGATGGTTGTCGCGTTGTTGATCCCGCACGCGGTCTGGAACGCCTGCTGATAGTCCTTCCAGTCGATCGCATAGGCAGCGCCGTTGATCCGCACACGACCACCCCAAAGCCTGGTCTTGGCGCCTATCTCGTAATTGTCGGTACGATCGCTGTTATAGGGCGGCGGTACGTCGGGAATGCCTGCCGCGCGACGTTCAGCAGCGGAGCAGATATCATCGGGCACGGGCGCATTGACGCCTCCGGTGCGGAAGCCCTGCGAGTAGCTGGCGTAGAGCGTCGCGGCCCGGCTTGGCTCATAGCTCAGCGTGAAGCGCGGTGTGACGCCGTTCTCGCGATTGCGCTCGTCATAATCGTAGGCGAGGTCGCCGCCTGCGACGCCACCAATCCCGTAGCGTCGGCTTGGTTCGCGTTGGCGATAGGCAAACACACGGGCTCCCGCAGCGACCTTCACCTTCGGTACCACGGCATAGGTCAGCTCGCCGAACGCCGCGATCTCCCTCTCACGGAAGCGCACCGTCGTGTCCTGGATGACGGCCGGGCTGCTGGCACCAAGCGGCAGCGGCGCGGTGACGCCGAACAGGTCGGCGACGGTGATCGTGCGACCGGAGCCCTGATGAAGGTCGCGGTAGAGCGCGCCGAACACATATTGCAGCCGCCCTGGGCCATCGGACACCGCGCGCACCTCCTGCGTGAATTGTTTCGTGCGGCCGAAATCCACGAGCGGCGTTGGGAACAGCCTGCCCCCGGGGCCCGGTCCGACGATGTCCTCGACGATTGGAGAGTCAAATGCGGTGACGTCGAACGACAGCCGGTTGCGCCGGTCGAGCCAGGACGAGTTGGACGACACGGTGAAGCCACCGAGCGCATCGAACCGGTTCTCGATCAGCAGCGAGCCGATGACGAACCGATCCTTGGCATATGTGTCCGCATACCGCGCCTTCAGCCGCGCGCGTTTGCCGAAGGTTACGTCGCTATGGGGACGGTCCGCATTGCTGTAGACGTTCTGCCAGATCAGCGACGGCGTGATCATGAGGGTCGGCGTAGCATTCCAGCGCAGAGCGGCGCGAGCCGTGCCGGTGCGCGTCCAGTTGACGTTCTTGCGGACCGCCGACGTTCCGGCGTTCTCGGTCAGGTCGCCGGTGATGGGTCGGAGATCGTCGATCCAGCCGCCCTGCCGGGCAAACCCGCCCGATATCCGCAGCGCCAACCTATCGGCAACGATCGGCAGATTGAGCATCGCTTTGGCGTCCCAGCTCGTGCCGCCATCGGTGATGGTCGAAACGCTCGTCTGACTCAGTGCGGCGATCCTGGTGGGGTCGGGCTGGTTGGTCACGATGCGGACAAGGCCGCCCATCGACGACGATCCGAACAACACGCCTTGCGGTCCGCGCAGCACTTCCACCCGAGCGACATCGAACAGCTGCGGGTCGGGCTGCGAAAAGCCGCGGAGTGCGCGGGTCTGAAGCGGGGTCTCGTCGAGGTAGACGCCCGTCGTCGGCGACTGGACGAACCCCACCCCGCCGATGCCGCGTATGATGTACTGCGAGTTGCCGGGGCCGGTGGTCGCGAAGGCCAGGCCCGGCACGGAGTCCGCGACGCGGGAAAAGTCCTGCACATTGAGGCGGCGAAGCAGATCGGCGGAAAGGATAGTGACGCTTGCCGGCACGTCCTGAAGCGCCTGCGGGCGTTTCAGCGCGGTGACGATGATGTCGCCGGTTTGCGCTGTGTGGAGGCCCTGCGCATTGATGACTGTTAGGTCGGACTTCGTGATGCGTGCCGCGTCATCCTGAGCGGACGCTGGTACGGCGAGCAGGAGGCAGGGCAGGCACGCCTCTGCCAGCAAGTGAGTTCGGATCATGAACAGGCCTTTGACCGGCCCTCGCGATAGCGCGAAGGCCGTGGACGTGGCTGCCCCCGAAGGGGCAGACGATCAGTCAGTCAAAGGGCGGCCGGAGGCCCTCGTAGCGGAGGCCGAAGGTGGCCGCGGCGGACCGTCGCCGGTTGGACGGCTGGTGACAGCCCGATCGCCATGACGAAGGCGATCAGGGCTACGAGCTGAACGGGATCGATCGCACCGAGCGTTGCGGCTGACAGGCCTGCAAACGCGCACGGCATTTCAGTCTTGCCGTGGTCCTGCGACTTGCCGTGATCGGGCATGTCGCCGTGCGTCCCCGACATGGCCATCGTCGTGGCGTTGGGGGCAACGCCGGAACATAGCTCGATCGTAATCCGGCCGTGCTCGCTGCCGATCATGTACCCGGTCGGTACGAGCAGCTTCAGTAACAACGCTGCCGCGCAGAAAAGCACAGCAAAATAGCGTTGCGCTAGGAGGCGGCGAATGGTCAACACGGGACGCCGGTAGCGTAGCTGAGCGGTGCTGTCATTGCCGCACTGATCCTCCCCAAAACGAACCTTCCACAAAACGATTTTTCGGGTCTCAGGACGATCTGATGGCACGGAAAAGGCGGTGTCCGCTAAACGTTTCCGATTTGGCGCTCTCTTTTTCGAAGAAAGGCGGAGAAGTGGAACTGCGCGGAAGCCCTATTTGTTGAAACCCTTTGCAGTCTCGCTCCGCCAATCTGTCGCTAGTCAATCAGTTTCGCTCGTACCACTACCGTCATCCGTCGATTTCCACTTTCCTTCTGCGACCTCGTCGTTTGCATTATCTGCATCGATCGCTTTTTCGTAGGCAGCGCTTTCGTCCGCGATACCGGCATCGAGGCTTTCGTCGGCGGTTTTCTTGAAGTCCTCCGACCCTGGATCGGACGGTTTGCGGTCGCTCATGACTTACTCCTCGCAGCGGTTCAGTTTTGATAAACTCGTTATTCGGCGCTCTTACCGGTATCCATGTCGTCGCGGCCTGCCTTCGCGAGATCCTCAACCTTGTGGTCGCCGCCGGTTTCACCGGTCTGGTCACCGGTCGTCGTTCCAGTAGGGTTTTGCTTCTTGATGTCTTCGGCGGGGCTTGCGCCTTCGTCAGAGTTCGGTTCGCTGTCACTCATGATCCGCTCCTTTGTTGGAATAAGAACAACGTATGATGGGGGTAGGCAGGGTCCGAGCCATCGTCCTATCCCAGATCAAGTTGCGCTCCCGAATGCCCGTTCAGTTGGATCAATCGGTTATCGGGATGATTTGCGAAGTAGCGTTTGCATTATCGAGCGTTCGTTAGAATGGGGCCAGCTCTTCGGTCATTGCTTCAAACTCAACTAGATCATGTGCGCAGAAGATGCGGACGGCGTCAGCGTGGTCAGTAGAGAGCGTTCGCACGCGGCGTTGGTTGGCCATCCGCGCGTCAGCATCGACCTGCATGAGTCGTTGATAGCCGCGCAGCCCTGGAGGGCAGGTGCGGCGCGCCCCATTCACCTCGCCGTGGTGGAAATAGGCGTCGCCTGCGTAGAACAACCAGCGACCGTCGTCCTCCTGGACGGCGATGCCGGCATGTCCCCAGGTATGGCCGGCGAGCGGTATCAGCAGGATTTCGGGCGGCAAACCCTCCAGGTCACGTACGGCATCGAACCCGAACCAACGCTCCCCTCCGCCGAATGGATAGAGCGACCAGTTGGCGGCCTCGTCCCATTGCTGCGGACGATAGCGTTTGCGAGAGACGAACGCACCGCCGCGACGCTGGTCGGCAACTTCCTTCTCACGCGCCGTGACATGAATGCGCGCGTTCGGGAAATCCTCGATGCCGCCAGCATGATCGAAGTCGAGATGCGTCACGACGATGTGGCGGACGTCGGCTGGCGCGAAGCCCAGGCGGCGTATCTGTGCGACTGCGGTCTCTTCCGTTCGGAGTTGCGGCCGGTTGAGCGCTAAGAAGAAGTCCGACAGCCGCTCCCGCGGTCGCGTCACGTCCTGGTTGCCATAGCCGGTATCCACTAAAACGAGACCGTCATTCGTCTCGATCAGCAGGCAGTGGCAAACGAGATGTGCCGAGATGCCGCGACTGTAGCCGTCAAACAGGCGTCCACCGACCGGGCAACACGTGCCGCAATTTAGATGATGTATCTTCACTGGCCTCAACCTTTTCGCACGGATAGGAAGACATGGTCACGCTGCGGCCAAGAGCGAATTGCGTACAGCAGGTGTACGAGGTGCAACCCCTTGATAGATGGCAGCCTGCAAACGTAGAGATACGGAACGCTCAGTATCAACAGATGTCGCTTCATATTGATATGGATTAGTAACATTTCGGCGAAGTAAGCGGCGAAGTAAGCGGTGCGTTGTGACCCATTAGTGAGGCCTGACGTACTAACTCATATCAAGTTGAGAGTTATTTTGGATCGAACCGATATGGAACGCGTTGCGGGGTGGTCGTCTCTCGACGATATTCATCACATCGGAGCGAATCATGTATTATCATGACAAGAGACTACAGTACCCGGTCCAGGTGACGAAACCCGATCCTGCTTTTGCTCGAATGTTGCAGCAGGCGATTGGTGGCGTCGAAGGCGAGATACGCGTCTGCATGCAGTATTTCTTCCAGGCGTGGGGCAATCGCGCGCCGACAACGAAATATCGTGACATGCTGCTGCACACGGCGACAGAAGAGATCGGCCACATCGAAATGTTGGCGACCGCCGTCGCGCTGAACCTCGACAAGGCGCCAACGCACCTCCAGGAAGAGGGCGTCAAGGATAGCATCGTCGGCGCTGTCATGGGCGGTGAAAATCCCCGTCAGAGCATCGAGGGCATCATCCACAAGAACCTGTTGTCGGGCGGCATGGCAGCGATGCCGATAGATTCCGACGGCGTTCCGTTCAACATGAGCCACATATACGCGAGCGGCAACGTTGCAGCCGATATGTACTGCAACGTTGCCGCAGAAAGCACGGGTCGCGTTCTCGCGGTACGGCTATTCAACGCGACCCATGATGAGGGCATGAAGAAGATGCTCCACTACATGATCGCGCGCGACACCATGCACCAGCAACAGTGGCTCGCCGTTATCGAGGAGCTTGGTGCCGAAGCCACGAACCTGCCGATCCCCAACAGCTTCCCCCAGGACATGGAAGATCAGCAGAACAACTACAACTTCTACGCGACGTCGGTCGACGGGACATTCCCGGAAGGCCGCTGGACGTCGGGTCCTTCAATGGACGGCAAGGGCGAGTTCACCGTGTTCCGCAACGAACCGCTCGGTGAAGAACCGGTGATGGGGCCGGCGCGCCCTGATAGCGGCGCTCAGAACCAGCAGATCGGTTGATTACGACCTTGCGGGGCGTGCATCCGCACGTCTCGCATCGGTAGCGTCCCATCTAGCGGTATCGGAGAAACGAGTTGGCTCTTGAAAGCATCGTGAATGCCGCAAAATCTGCCGTTCTTGGCGTCGTCTCACCGCAGTCGAGTGATCCGGTTTCCGACCGCAACGACGTTCTGCAGGATTTGCATCTAGCCGAGAAGGCATGGGCGACCGATGATGTTCGCTCAGGTACCTGGTTTGTCCGTGACGGCGAGCATGTGGCTTTTACGCCCACCGCACGGAATGGGGCCACGTTGACGATCGGCGGTCAGACGACGAACTTCATCCCAGTAGATCGCTTCGCCGATTACCTCGTCAACATGCGATCGGCCATCGAAGCGGGCGAATTCGATCGCGAGATCGCAGGAGCACGGCACGGTTCGGCAAATGTCGGAGGAACTGCCGAAGTCGCCATTCCCGCCGCAAGAGAAGGTAGTCCGGATGACGTGCGCCAAGCACAGCAGGATGCCGCCCTCGCCCGCGAGGGTCGTAACCCTGACGGATCATTAGCTACCGTCGTCACAGACGGTTCGTAAAAGCTACTGTGAACTGGCCTTATCGAACGCAATTCCAAGCAGAAACTATCAGGAGAGAACCAATGAATATCAAACACATCGGTATGCTGCTCGCAGCGACGGTCGGCACGGCATCGTTTGCGCAGACGCCGCCACCACCACCGCCGCCCGAGGCGAAAACAGCTGCGATGCCCTATGTCATGGCTGCCGGAATGAGCGATCTGTACGAGATCAACTCGAGTCAGGTCGCGCTGCAGAAGTCGCAGACGCCCGCGATCCGCAAGTTTGCGACCATGCTGATCAAGCACCATCAGAAGACAACGGCCGCGACGGTTAAGGCGGCGGCCAAGGCAGGTTTGACGCCAACGCCGCCTGTGCTTGATGCCGGCGCGACAGCATCGATCAATGAACTGCAGACCGCATCTGCAGCGGATTTCGACCGCCTCTACATCGGTCAGCAGATTTCGGCGCATCAGGCCGCACTGGACCTCCACCAAAGCTATTCGAGCGGCGGGGATCAGACGCCCCTGCGCATGTCGGCCAAGGCTGCGGTACCGATTGTGAAACAGCATCTCGATGCTGCGATGAAGATGCAGGCGGGTAAGCCGATGGCGAACATGTCTGGTATGTAAAACGGCGGAGCGCCGTTAACGGCGCTCCGTTTCCGACGATGTCCATAAATGTCCAAATTCGTATGATTTTCTGGAGTTAGAAAATGTCAGCAGAACCCTTACCGCCCCCGGAAACCGACGATAATCCGGCGCTTCGCGGGAACGATGACGGTACCGTCGGGCAATACTCGGGCGAAGAGTATGACAGCTATAAGAAGGATCAGCCGCGCAACGTCGAGGTCGGCGTAAGTCGGGACAATCGGGAAGCGAATGTCGCAGCGCCGAACAAGGCGCCGGGCGAAGATATTCCGCCGGACGCTGGCCGACGCGCCTATATCGATGAGAAGACCGGTGAAGTGCATGGTAGCGGCGCCGGAGCGGGCGGAGGAAACGCTACCGAGGACTATGATGCCGACACGCCTGGCGGAGGCGGCGGGGTCCGCCAGACCCAGCAGTCTAAGTAACCCGCCGTAGGTCCTTTGTAAGCAGGTGCGACAAAGGGCTTGGACGGCACGGATGCAGGTGAGCAAGGTGTTTGAGCGGCATTTGTTCAGCACGCAATGTCTAGGAAAGCTTATGCTTAGAATAATGCTTCTCGCAGCGGTGACTCTCGCTAATCCCGCTATCGCAACGCGTCGCGATACGCCTGACGTACGGTTGCAGAAAATGCTTGTCGGGCGCGTTGCGGGTAAACCCGTCAACTGCATCAGCCTGTCGGGCTCGAACTCATCTGAAATCATAGACGGCAAAGCCATCATTTACCGGGTTGGGAGCCGGCTCTACGTCAACGAACCGCGATCCGGCGCGCAGTCACTGCATCGCGATGACATACTCGTTACGCGTACCATTGGGTCGCAGCTCTGCAGCATCGACACGGTTCGGCTGATTGATCGTGGCTCGCGTTTTCCGCGCGGCTTTGTCTCACTTGGTCAGTTCGTGCCGTACAGCAAAATCAAAGCCCGCTGAGTTACTGAACGCCAGGCTATTGCGGAAGCAGGCGAGGGAACTCGGCGGGAACCTCTCGTGCAAGGAAGCCGATTGGCCCACTTGTAGTTGCGACGCGTCGTCCGCTTTGTCCGTGCAGCCAGACACCCCAACCGGCTGCGATGGTCGGTGAAGCGCCACGGGACAGCAAGCCCCCGATCGCGCCGGCCAGGACATCTCCCGATCCGCCTGTCGCAAGTCCGGTGCCTCCACCACCATAATGCAGTGTCGTTCCATCGGGGGCCGCGATGACGGTATCGCTGCCTTTGAGGACGACAACAGCCCCGTACTGGACAGCGACATCGCGCGCGACTTTTCTGGTGATTGCAAGATCGTGTCTTCTTCCAGGCCCGTCAGCATGGCCATCTCGCCGTGATGCGGTGTGAAAACCATGCGACCGTCGAATGCAGCAAGCGCTTCGCGCAGATCCCGTGCGGATCCGATCGCCAAGGCGTCGACGACCAGGGTTACCTCGTCGCAGGGCTGCGTCAGGATCAGCCGCATGAGAGCCTTGGCAGCGTCGGTGGAGCCCATACCGGGTCCGATGATCAGCGTATCACACCCTTTCAGCGACTTTTCGAGCAAGGGGCCAGCAGCGCAGTCGATCTCTCCGTCGGCGTCTTGCGGCAGCGCGAGAACACCCGCTTCCGGTACGACCAGACCGAGTCCGATCGCTGCCGATGCGATCGTCGCCATCTGCAGCTTGCCCGCGCCAACTCGAAGTGCCGCTTCACCCGTAAGCCGAAGCGCGCCGGGGACCATAGCCGAACCTCCGATTGCCAAGACACGTCCCCGGCTATTCTTGGTGGTTCCGCTGCCGTGAACGGGAGGCGGGTTGGCAGCGATCCAGTTGCTATCGAGGGGAATGGTATCGGTCATCCTCGTACTCCCGTGGTACGGTCCGGCTCGGCGGTGACGGGAGCGGACTCTTCGTGGTCGACGACATCGTTGTAGCGAACGAGCTTGAGCGCTCCACCCTGCGGTCCCTCGGGATCGAACCGATACTCGGTGACCGAACAGTTCGCGACATCTCCTTGGTGATCGATCGCCAGGATCTCCTCCTCGGTCAGGTTCTCGATGACATAGCGCAGGCACAGGACGACAACCTGATGCGCGACGATCATCACGCGGCGTCCGGCATAGTGCAATGCGATTGTGTCCATCAGCGATCGGAGGCGGAAGATCACGTCGCACCAGCTCTCCCCACCAGGCGGTCGATGATAGAATTTGCCGAGAATGCGCCTGAACTCAGCCTGGTCCGGGTATACCGAGGCGACACCGCTGGTGGTTAGCCCGTCCAGGATGCCGAATTCCTTTTCGCGGAGGCGTTCGTCGATACCGACCGGATCGTCGCCGGTCGCGCCGCCCTGCGTTCGAAAAAGGTTGAGGGTCTGACGCGCGCGGATATAGGGAGAGACTAGCAGAGCGTCGGGGCGGTCGTCCGGAACCGCGCTGGCGAACCATCTGCCGAGCGCACGAGCTTGGTCTTCGCCGAGCGGAGAAAGCGGTATATCGACGTCGCGATGCGACAGTTCGATCCGTTCGGCTCCAGCTGCATGGGCAGCGTCGCGCGCCACATTTCCCGCACTTTCGCCGTGGCGCACAATCCAGAGCCGAGACGGCCAGCGTGCAGAGGTCATGGTCTTTGTCCAGAGTGTAGCGTTCGACGGTTTAACTCCGATCGACCGGCGATGGCTCCATGATTTGCCGATCTCATATGGCGACCGCTGCGAGCGTTAAATGGTGCAAGGACAGGGAACCTCCCGATGTCTCTCACGTATGCTAACAGGCAAGGTGCATGAGGGGACATAGAGTCGATGGCTGAGACTGCCAAGGTTGCCTATCATCGCGAACGAGCAGAGCAAGAACGAAGGCGCGCAAGCCAAGCGATCGATGACCGCAGTAAAAACGTTCATATTGAACTTGCGCTAGCGCATGGAAGAGCGGCAGTGCTTGGCGGCCATCGTCTCCGAGCAGCACATGATCGGTAATAACGGTCGGGGCTTTTTCGAGAAACGATAGATAGAGCGCCGGACTACCGGTGAACTTACGCGCGTATGAATGAGCGCGAATGTACGCAATACCAATGATCTCGCCAGCATTCGCATTCGCAACTCCATTACAGTCAGCGAACACGTAAGGACAGCTGGAAGTGCGTCAGATTTCAAGGCGATGCCATTGAGGAAGGCGTTCGTACGCCCTAGTCACCTGTCAGGCGTGCTGATTGGCAAGCGGCGTGCTGAACCGACCGATCGAACATAGGACATCGGAAAAGCAGATGCTCAGTTTCCTAATTGACGGTGGCCAGATGGGGGCTGCCATCCGTTCCCGTGATTGGAGCGAGACTAAATTAGGCGCCCCCGCGGGATGGCCGACTCCATTGAAGACGTTAGTCAGCGTCGTGCTCGGTTCGAACCAGCCCATGTTTGTCGCTTGGGGTGTCGAGCAGACGCTGTTCTACAACGACGCATATGCGACCATTCTGGCGGACAAGCATCCTGAGGCGCTCGGCCAGCCGTTCATGCAGGTGTGGGCGGAAATCGAAGCGGACCTGACCCCAATTGTTGAACAGGCCTATGCCGGTTTCCCTGTCCATATGGACGACATCACCCTGATGATGCAGCGGCGCGGCTACGTCGAGGAGACCCATTTCGCGTTCTCCTATACCCCGGTTCGGGGAGAAGCCGGAGCAGTGAACGGGCTGTTCTGCGCCTGTACCGAGATTACCGATCAGGTCTTGGCCGAGCGCCGTCGGGACGCAGATACGCAACGGCAGCGGCGCATGTTCGAACAGGCACCGGGGTTTATCACCATCCTCCACGGGCCCGAGCACGTGTTTGAGTTTGCAAACGCGACCTATCGCCGGCTGTTCGGTGATCGAGATGCCGTTGGCAAGACAGTACGGGAGGCTTTCCCCGAACTGGCAGACCAGGGGTTCTACGAGCTATTAGACTCCGTCTATCAGACGGGCGAGCGGTTCGTTGCCGATCATATACCGCTCGTGCTGAATGGAAAGGACGGCGACCAGGTCGAGCGCATCCTCGACTTCATCTACGAACCCATCCTCGACGACGCTGGCAACGTGACCGGAATCTTTGTCGAAGGACATGATGCCACCGAAGCCCATCGTGCGCAGGCCGAGTTGAGGGAGAGTGAAGAACGTAGCCGTCGTATTGTGGAAGGGGTGAAGGACCATTCGATCTTCACCGTCGATACCGAGAACCAAGTGATGGACTGGACGCCCGGCGCCGAAACTGTCTTTGGCTGGTCCGCTGACGAGATCCGCGGCCGCTCCGTCGAGATATTATACACCCCCGAAGACCGCGCCGCTGGCGTTCCGACGCAGGAGTTGAGGACGGCACGCGACAAAGGCTGCGCAAACGACGAACGCTGGCATGTTCGACGTGACGGAAGCCGGTTCTTTGCCAATGGTTCGGTTCGTCCGTTGCATGACGCGCAGGGTACGATCACTGGCTTTATCAAGATCGCGCGCGACGAGACCGAGCGGCGGGCGGCCGAGGCTACGCTGCGTGAGACCGAACAGCGCTACCGTCTTGCCGCCAAGGCGACCAATGACGCGATCTGGGATTGGGACCTGGCCTCGAACTCCGTAGAGTGGAACGAGGCGGTCCGGGTTCTCTTTGGCTATTCTGAAAACGAGATTGAGCCGACGGGTGACTGGTGGATCGGTAACATCCATGCCGATGATCGGGAACGGGTCGACAGGGATATCCACGCGATTATCGATGGAGCCGGTGATCAATGGGCGTCCGAGTACCGCTTCCGGCGCGGCGACGGCAGCTTTGCCGATGTCTTCGACCGCGGGCACGTCTTTCGCGATGAGGACGGAAGCCCCGTTCGCATGATCGGCGCAATGCTGGACCTTACGGAGCGCAAACGCGCAGAGAAAGCGCTGCGCGAGCTCAATGAGACGCTGGAGGCCCGTGTTTCGGAGCGAACGGCCGACCTCATGACGGCGCAGGATGCGCTGCGGCAGGCGCAAAAGATGGAAGCGGTCGGCCAGCTTACTGGCGGCCTCGCGCACGACTTTAATAACCTGCTGACCGGTATCTCCGGCAGCCTGGAGATGATGCAAATCCGTATTGCGCAGGGCAGGACGACCGATGTCGAACGCTATGTCGGCGCAGCGCAAGGGGCGGCCAAACGCGCCGCGGCTCTTACCCACCGGCTACTCGCCTTTTCACGCCGACAGACGCTTGCTCCCAAGCCCACCAACGTTAACCACCTCGTCAGCGGAATGGAGGATCTGATCCGCCGTACGGTTGGGCCGCTGATCGAAGTCGAGACGGTCAATGCCGCTGCACTTTGGCCCAGCCTGATCGATCCCAGCCAACTCGAAAACGCTGTCCTGAACCTGTGCATCAACGCGCGGGACGCGATGCCCCATGGCGGCGTGATAACGATCGAAACCAGCAACCGCTGGATGGACCAGCGGATGGCCAAGGACTGTGGTCTGGATCCCGGCCAGTACATTTCATTGTGCGTGTCCGACAAGGGAACCGGCATGCCGCCAGAGGTAATCGCCCGGGCCTTCGACCCGTTCTTTACCACCAAGCCGATCGGCGAGGGCACCGGCCTGGGGCTCTCGATGATCTACGGCTTCGCCAAGCAGTCAGGTGGCTCGGTGGCGATCTATTCGGAAGTCGATCAGGGTACGATGGTATGCGTCTACCTCCCGCGTCATCAAGGCGAGGCCGAATTGGACGACGTGGAGCCGAAGATCGAGGCCGCACCGCGTGCGGAAGCCGGGGAGACGGTGCTGGTAGTGGATGACGAGCCGACCGTGCGCATGCTTGTCGCAGAAGTTCTGACCGACCTTGGCTATACCGCGATTGAGGCCGCAGACGGTGCAGCGGGGCTGAAGGTCATCAATTCAGACCTGCGTATCGACCTGCTCGTCACCGACGTGGGGCTGCCAGGCGGCCTGAACGGCCGGCAGGTAGCAGACGCTGCACGCGTCGCACGGCCCGGTTTGAAGGTTCTGTTCATCACCGGATATGCGGAGAACGCCGTGCTAAGCCACGGCCATCTCGACGCTGGGATGCATGTCCTTACCAAGCCATTCGCGATGGACGTTCTGGCAACACGGATACGAAATTTGATCGAGGGATAGTTTCCGACGCTCCTGGCCACAGGCAATTTAGAGCCCAAAGCCCTTGCTGCCGCCTTTGTTGAGCGGCTGGCCCGTCGTCTGATGGACGGGTCGTTCCGACGTGCTACCGGTCAACTAGGACTGTTACTCTGTTACTCGCTCGGCGTGGACCGGCTCCGATCGCTTAGCTGAGACACTGACCCTCCGGTCACGGCATCGCTAGCCATGACAATCATGTACAGGCGTTGGGCCGGGGCCGTGTATTCGCCGATTGCAAAGCCAATCATACAGGTCGTGCCGTGCATGAGCCCAACCGTTTCAGGTTTTAGAATCTAGGTTGTCAGCTAAAGGCTTAACGTATGAGTCTCTCCCAAACCGAGTCATACCGTAACGCTGCCGCACACGAACGATCGGAGGCGGAGCGGTCCACGCTACCCCGTGTCCGAGAACGTCATATGCGGTCAGCAGAGGCTTGGGACGCGATGGCAAGTCAGGGTGAAATGACCGAGCGTTTGGCACAGGCGAACGCAGAGAACCGGGTCAAGCAACCATACCAGCGAAGGCCGTTAGCCGACAATACGTAGGTCAGACTCCCCACGTTGTTGACGGTGCGGCTAGCGCAGGTTCGCGATTCTGACAAGCGATCGCGTTGGCATTGCTAACAACGTCATTAGAGAGAATATGTCAGCCTGTGTCCGCACGATAATGGCGGTATATGAAGGCTAGAAGCCAAGCATTGCTTTCGCTGTATCCTTGGCGTCAGCAAGAACCTTCGCAATACCAGTGCCCTGAGGACGATCGCGCTTGGCGGCGTTCACCTCTCGCAAATGGTTACGAGAATCAATACGAGAACGATAAGGCTTAGCCATGTGGAGTCCATTACTTTCTGTACGGATAGAGGGAATACGGATTAATCGACGGACCCTGGATTGAGTGCTATCCCACGCCGACCATGTCGGCGGTAGAAGTTGGTGTTGGGCTCAACCTTCCGCAGGCCGATGCCGTCATAGAGCGCCAAAGCGTGTTCACTTGGGCGATAAAGGTCTCGGCTTCCGTACGATGGGGATCGGTTGCGTCATTGAATACCACACAGTTTTTGCCGTCATGTATCCGTAGGAACGGCGATTATTCGCTGTCGGATGTCTCCGCGTCGTCCTGCTCCAAAAGCTGATCGATGGCCTCACCAATAAGATCTAGCTGCTCTAGCGTAGCTGCCAGCTCTACCGTCTCGCCGGCATCGTCCTCGATAAGCAGAAGGTAAGCGTCGGAGCTTGGTTCAATGGTGAACCGCACAAGGGACTTTGTCATATGTAAACTCTTTCGAAACAATGCCTACGGTTAGGTAGTCAAACGCACGCAATCTCGAGTGGTGCCCTTACCGCCGCATTATTTCGGCCACCTTAGCTTGGCCCTCGGCCTTTGGCTCAGTGCCCTTAACGCGTTTGCCGCTGTAGCGGTCACAGGACCTAGCCACGTCACACAAATCTTCTCAAAAGGGATCGAGTTTTGAGAATGCTAGCGGCTTCTCGAAATCCGTCCTTGGCGGCCATTGCGAGAAACTAAAGTGCTGTAGCGCTCGCCGAACGCCCCGGGATTGTCAGCACGACAGCGCACGAGGCTAGCAGAGATACGATCAGAAGGCCGAAGGTAAGCCCAAAACCCCCGTCTGATATGGTTACGAGATACCCGATAGTGACTGGGGATATGAATGCCGCAATCTGGCCTGCCGTATTAATAAAGCCGCTCGCGACGCCCATGCGTTCTTTCGATATTGTGGTCATAGGTAGAGCCCAGAAACACGAAAAAAAGAAGCTCAGACAGAAGCCCGCTAGCGCCTGGCATATCACCAATACAATAGTGGACTGAGCTTGGTACGACAGGAAAAGCAGAAGTGCCGAGAGCAGTTGCATTATGACAATCGGCGTCTTTCTGCTGTTCAGAAAAAGTCTATCTGAAATCCAGCCTCCGAGTACCGAACCAATCGTGCCCGCGAAGAACGGTACCGATGCCGCAACGCCCATCTCAGTCATCGAAAAATGACGTGCCTTAACGAGATAGGTTGGAAGCCAACTTGTGAAACCCCAATATGCGATATCGAAGGCGAACAGTGCGAAAAAGTACTTCAGTACATTAGGTTCCGAAATAACGCTTCTTAATGAAGGCTTTGGTTCAGAAGTGGTGACCAAAATATGATCCCCTTCTTCGATCTCGGCCAGTTCCTCAGCGGAAACTCTAGCACTTTCCGACGGTTTGTCGGTTACGAAAATCCAGAAAAGAATTGTAGCGACGATGCCAGGGATGAACAGCAAGTAAAAGACGTGCCGCCACCCCCATGTGGCCATCACGCCAACTACGAACAGCGGGCTGAGCGCTGCGCCGAGCGGACCCGCTGCCATCTTGATCGCGTTCGCGGTAGCGCGCTCCCGTTTCGGAAACCATACGGCTATCGTTTTAAACACGCACGCAGGATAGACACCCTCCCCGAGCCCGAAGATTGCCCTGACGGCTACCATCTGCCCAAAGTTGCCTGCCGCACCCGTTACTGCTGTGAAAGCCGACCACCAGAGCATGGCGACCGTCGCAACCCGCCGCACTCCAAAGATGTCCGCCAACATACCCCCGGGTATCTGCGAGATTGAGTAGCTTGCGAAGAAAGCGCTCATTACGAGACCGCTTTGCCAAGGAGTAAGCTTAAAATCGGCAGCGATGTAAGGGATTGCCACGGACATGACCGTGCGATCCATAAACGCAACTAACCAGGTAACGAACAGGACCGACAATACTGTGTGACGCGCTTTCCAGCGAGACCGTCCCGCTTGCTGCTGTGTCACTTGGTGCATCATGCCTTACCCTTATCGAGCGACGCACAAGCTTTGCCACGGTCTAGTGATGCTAACTCGCCTAGCGTGACAGGTTTCAGCGGAGGGCGTATTCGGTTGAAGCCTACATCTGCTGGTGTCCGCCCTTGCGCTGTGGCGAGTAGACGGGTGACGGTATAGGCGCACTGCCTTCCCTGACAGGGGCCCATACCGGTGCGCGTTGCCGCCTTGATCTGGTTTGGCCCTGGCCGCCCTACCAGGGCAAGAGTTCGGATTTGCCCTGCTGTGATCTCTTCGCAGCGGCAGATGATGGCGTCATCCGCCGGCTCGAAGACCTGTGGACGCGGCTTGAACATGGCATCTAGGAAGGGGCGCGGGGCAAGTTCGCGTGCCAAGCGCTTCCTGATCGATTGTGCATCGCGCTCGGCTTGGGCAATCGGCAGACGAAAAAGCTGCGCCGCGACCCTCAATGCAGAAAGCTCGCCTCGGCACTGCGCCGCCCTCGCGCCCGCGATACCGGCGCCATCACCGGCAACGAACAAACTAGGCATCGAGGTCTCACCCCAAGCGTCAAGGACCGGCACGAAGCAGTCCTGAGCCTCGTTCCACTCGGTTACGCAGCCGAGTGACATAGCCGCGTGCACGTTCGGAACGACACCCTCATGGATAAGGAGAGTGCTCGTCGCGACTTCGCGTTCGGCACCATTCCCAGTCCGGTAGCGGAGGCCCTCAACATGCGTAGTTCCAAGTGCAGCAATGTCGGAGACACCGCTGATTACGCGCGTAGTGCTTCGGCGGAGGGATGCCATCCAGCCTACGCCCTTTAACAGGTCGCCTGACGCACGGAGTGCGCCAGGCAAATGCCGCATCGCATTTTTCCAACGTCCGGGCGGCGTTGTGTCAAGATAACCTTCCAGCGTGCCTCCCGCACGGAGCAACTGCGTGGCGTAAAGGAGCGGTAGCGGTCCGCTGCCTGCAATCCAGGTTGGCCCGGATGGGATCTGCCCAGCGTTCTTCAGAAGGATCTGCGCAGCCCCCACGGTCAAAACCCCTGGTAGGGTCCAGCCGGGGAACGGTACCGGTCGCTCTTGCGCACCGGTGGCGAGGATCACGGCCCCCGCCCTGATTACTTCAGCTTTCCCTTCTTGGCTCACAAAGACCTTGAATCCGGCCTCAATCTGCCAAAGTTGCGCACCCGGTCGGTAGACGACGCCGGAAGCGCGGAAGGTCTCCGCAACCGCGCGACCCTCCACGTAGGACGGTCCTAGAATTTCATGCCGGCGCTCGGAGTTCTCGATCGATCGCCATATTTGACCGCCGGGCCCGGCCTGGTCATCGATAACCATGACGGATAGTCCGTGTCGCCGCGCCGTGATTGCAGCCGACATTCCGGCGGGTCCCGCACCAGCGATCAACAGGTCAACCGCACTCAAGAGCCGATCCTCGGCCGGCCGCGCTGCCGAGTGACGCGCATACCATCCTGAACCGTACACAGACAGGTCTGTACTGACGGTGCTCCATCGACAACTGCCAGGCATTCGAAGCACACGCCCATCATGCAGTAAGGCGCACGCGGCGATCCGGAGACGGGCGACAGCCGACACCAGTCCTCGTGCTGGCGCAGCAGGACGGCCGCAACCGTCTCTCCGGGTTCGGCATCAACAACAATGCCGTCGATCTCTATCGTCAGCCTTTCGGCGGGTGGCTCATGCAGCTTGCGGAACATCGAAACGCCTATGGTGGAAATCTTCAAGCGAGGAAGGCAACGCGCCTGCTACAATTGCATCCGCGAGGGTGGACGCATGCGCTGCAGCCAGCGTCACTCCGGAATGGCAAATCGCAACGAACGCGCCGGGATGCGTCTGCGACTCAGCGTAAATCGGGTGGCCGTCGGGTGTCAGAATGCGAAGGCCCGCCCACTGGCGAACTAGTCGCGCCTCTGCGAGCGCCGGGATGCGGCGCACAGCGCGTGAGCTGAGAACGGTAGCGGCTTCGGTCGTCGTGGAGTTATCAAAGCCGGATTCGTCCTGTGTGGCGCCGATCATAACAGTGCCTTCCCGGGTCTGTCGCAGACCGCTCATTGGCAACGGCAGGAAGGGTTCTACGCGCTCGGTGACAAGAATCTGGCCGCGCTGCGGACGCACGGGAACGGCGAGACCAACTTGCGCGGCCAACTCCTTTGTACCCAGTCCTGCCGCGATGACGATCCGGGATGTGCGGATCCGTTCGCTGCCCGTGTCGAGTGAAAAACCGGCTCCGTCGGCTTGGATCTTCTGAACGCGGCATCCGCCTCGCAGCGATCCGCCTTTGCGCAGAATGCCTGCATGCAGGGCCGCGAGCAGCCGTAGCGGGTTGGTATGTCCATCCCGACGGCCGAAACCGGCACCGGTGACCTCGGGACCAAGTTCCACCTTTGGCAGAAGGCGTGCCAGGGAGGCCCTGTCGAGCATCTCGAAGTCGGGTTCGCCGCCAATCTGATTATGAAGACGCCAAAGCATAGCCTTACGCTGCTCGAACTCCTCCTCACCAAGGCAGATCATTAGCCCACCGCTGTTCTCATACTGCAGACCGATTCCGGTGACGTCCGCCAACTCCTCTCCGAACGCGTCCCAGTCATCGACAGAACTGCGCGTCAGCCGCTGATAGGCGGGCATGTCCATGCCCTTTCCCTGCAGCCAAACAAGACCAAAGTTCGCGTTCGCGGCGCGGAAGTCGCCGTCGTCGCCGTCAAGAACGAGCGTGCGAACACCGCGGCTGGCAAGACCATAGCCGATCGCCGCACCAACGGTTCCTGCACCAATTACAACGACCTCGGGATCCATAACGCTCCTCTTGTATGACGGTACGCTAGGTGCGTATGCTCCATCCCGTCCAAGTCGAAAAAGCGCTTGGCGCATTCCGAGAGGTTATGGATTGCCCCGACACGTCAACCTGCGCCAAATCGAAGCCTTTAAAGCCGTTATCGAGAACGGCACGATTAGCCGCGCCGCGGTGATGTCGAACGTCTCGCAGCCAGCCATGAGCAAGATGATTGCAAATCTTGAGATGGACACCGGGTTAAGACTCTTCGACCGGATCAAGGGCCGGCTCGCGCCGACCGAGAACGGCATGCGGTTATACGATGAGGTGGGTCGCATCTTCTCCGGTGTGAGACAGGTTGAGAATGCCGTTGAGGTCATCAGGCGCGAAGAACAGGGCCGCCTCGCTGTTGGCGTACTGCCCGCATTGGCAAACACGTTTATCCACCGGGTGACCGCCGGGTTTCTGAAGGCGCGACCCAATGTGTTCTGCTCGGTGCAGTCGCTCGGCTCGCAGTACATTGTGGACTGGTTAATTGCCCGCCGCCTAGATGCAGGCTTGGTCGGTGCTGGCTACGCCAACCCCTACGTTACTCTTGAACCACTTATGGAGCACGCGCTCGTCTGCGTGATGCCGCTGGACCACCCGCTCGCAAAGCTGTCACTGATTGAGCCGCGACATCTTGAAGGCGTTCCGTTCGTCGCGCTGTCCTCGGACACTTATTTGGGCAACAGAGTCGGGGCGATGTTCGAAGCTCTAGACTTGGAGCCATCGATCGTTCTCGTCGCCAACACGGCATCAATGGTCTGCGGCTTCGTTGCGGAGGGTCTCGGCATCTCGCTCGTTCACCCCCTTACGGTAAGCGGCTTGGAGGATCGACTGACGGTCAGGCGATTTTCCCACGAGATCATGTACAACTTCCAACTTTGCAGAAGCACCGATAGCAGAAACGCCAAGCTCGTAGATTCCTTCGCGCAGGAACTTCGAGACGCGGCGGAGCGGATCTCGCGCTTGATGCTTGATATCTAATCATTGGCATGCTCGTCGATCCGCGCCAACGAGATCATTGGAGCGGAGGGTAGTGGATCTGTACCCTACGTCGCACGTATAACTAGGGTGAATACATTGCTCGACCATCCGTCTTGGACATGAGGGTAGTCGATCGATAGGCGACAATTGCTCTTCAGTCTGGATCGGAGCAGTCGTGCTAAAGGAAACATCGCGTGACGTTTGCGTCTGCGCAGAGCCGACTATTAGGCTGGGTCTTGCTGCTGATATGAAGGCGAATGGGGCGTCATCATCGATCGTCGATAGTCGCGATGGTCCACCTCCGCATTCACCAGCGGAAGATCTCCATGCACTCGCCCTCGGCTCTAGTTTGGCCGCGTTCGGACTTGTGATGCTTAAGGCTGCCGGATTGGTGACGGGCGGCGTCGCTGGCATGGCCCTGATCCTCTCGTACCGTACCGGCATCCAAGTCGGGGTGCTCTTCGTCGTGCTCAACGTTCCGTTCTTCCTTCTGGCCCGCCAGAGAATGGGGTGGACGTTCACGATGAAGTCCTTCGCAACGATGATCGCTCTCGCGGCGTTCGCTGCGGCGATGCCGGGCTGGCTGCGCCTATTGAGCGTGGAGCCTGCCTTTGCCGCACTGTTTGGCGGATCGTTGATAGGGATGGGCATGCTGTCGCTCGCTCGCCACCGCGCTAGCGTCGGAGGCATTAGCATTCTTGCACTCTATCTCCAGGAGCGGCGCGGCTGGAGCGCCGGTCTCGTTCAAATGACGGTCGACATGATGGTGGTGGCGGCATCGATTGTCGTGATCGATGTCAGATCTTTGGGTTATTCGGCGTTAAGCGCCTTCGCGCAGAGCCTCCTCGTCGTCATCTATCATCGTCCGGGGCGCTACGCCGTCACCTGATCCTTTTTTCACGGGTCAGCCATCAGCGACTCCGCGCCTCAGAATGCCGGCCTTAGCATTATGAGTCGAGATCAACGGGCTCCGATCATAACCTTTCAGAATAAACGCCGTGGGGATCGTTCTTGGACGTTGTACTTATGACCGCATAGCTGCCTCTCAGCAAAAGGAGAGATGAAATGACGGATATCGTTCGACTGGTCACGAACGCACGACGCGGCCGTGCAGTGATGCATAATCGTGTGTTGTATGTCGGCGGACAGGCCGCATCCGACAGGACGCAGGGGATCGAAGGGCAAACTGCTGAAGCTCTAACAAAGCTTGAGAAGGTGCTGCTGGAAGCCGGGACGGACATGGATCATCTTTTGACCGCGCAAATCTGGCTTAAAGATATCAGCCGCGACTTTGTAGGCTTCAACGAGGTCTGGGACACCCGGATCGGCTTTCATGTGGCGCCGGCGCGAGCGACCGCGCAATGTGAGATGGGCGCGCCCGACGTCCTAGTAGAGATCATCGTGACCGCAGCAATGCCGGTCTAGCTCCTTCGGTCGAATTACCTCGCCTTCTTACCCATAACCTTCGGGTCGCCGCGGAATGCCCGGGAGCGGATCCCAACCAAGCCGGAACGCCGATGACCAGTATTGAGCAGCCAATCAGCATCTTCCGCAGTTATGCTCCATATCCACCTGAGTATCGCCGCCTACTCATGACCGAGCCTCGGTTCGGCACGGTCTTCACCGATCACATGTTCACTGCCCGATGGAGGGACGGTAGCGGCTGGCAAAATGCACAGGTCGGGCCACGCGAACCATTCTCCATCCACCCCGCCTGTGCCGCCCTCCATTATGCACAGGAGATTTTCGAAGGCATGAAGGCCTACCGCACCAATGAGGGTGGAGTGGCCTTGTTTCGACCCGACCGCAACGCATCCCGCTTCGCGGATTCCGCCACCCGCATGGCTATGCCGGTGGTGCCAACGAACCTCTTCACCTCTGCGGTTGCCACGTTGGTCGACGTCGATCGCGCCTGGGTCCCGGAGGGTACCGGCAGCCTCTACCTGCGACCATTCATGTTCGCGAGCGAGGCATTCCTCGGCGTGCGCCCCGCCGCAGAGTACATCTTCTGTGTCATCGCGTGTCCGGTCGGACCTTACTTTGCAGGTGGCGATAAAGCGATTTCGCTTTGGGTCACTGAGGAGTACGCCCGTGCCCTTCGCGGCGGAACCGGAGCCGCAAAGTGCGGTGGAAACTACGCCGCCAGCCTCCTCGCGCAGGCTGAAGCCAAGAAGCACGGTTGCGACCAAGTCGTTTTCCTCGACAGCGCCGAACGACGCTGGGTGGAGGAGCTTGGCGGCATGAACGTCTTTTTTGTCATGAACGATGGGCGACTGCTGACACCCCTCTAAGCGGAACTATACTGCCAGGTATTACGCGCGAGTCCATTATAGATCTCGCTAGGCACCGAGGAATCGTCGTTGAAGAACGACCGTATTCCCTGGAAGAATGGCGATTAGATGCGGCTTCAGGCGCTCTTACTGAGGCGTTCGCCTGTGGTACCGCCGCTGCAGTTGCAAGCGTTGGAATCGTGCGTGGCCGAACGGGCGACTTCACGATCGGCGACGGCAAGGCCGGCCCTCTCACCGTGAGTCTGCGAAACGAACTGCTTGCACTGCAGCAAGGGACCGCGCCCGACACTTGGGGGTGGACCGTTCGTCTCGATTGAGGCCGCAGTCTCGGCGTCGTCAGCTTCTACAAATGTGCCCTGCCGCCGCGGATTTAGACCAAATGTGATTCATCGCCAGGATAGCAGCCTCGGGAAGAATAAGGCGCGTCCAGGAGCCTCTGCCGACCAACAAACCATAACGATCTAGAATACTAAGCTCTTATTTTCGACTTTGACAGAAATGCCTCCCAGTTCGCAACATCATGCAAATGGGACGGGCTTTAAGGCCCTTAAAGGGAGATAATTGATGGTCGAAGCGGTAAATTGCCGAGTGCGAGTTCGCGCAGGACTTCTGTGCGGAGCGGCTTTTGCAACGATCGTTGCTCTCGGCCTCCCAAGCATCGCAAACGCTCAGGTAGCACCGCAGCAGAGCCAGCCTGAAAGTCCCCCGGCCAGCACTCCTGCGACGGGAGAACCCGTCACCGCCGGGCCTGCAGCCGGAGGTGCCGCTCCCCCGAGCTCTAGCGCCGCGCAGGGCGCTCCAGCAGAGGCCGGAGAAGCGCAAATGGCAGATGGGTCTAATCAGCCCCAGGCAGAAGCTTCAGGTGGCGGCGACATCGTGGTGACTGGAACCCGCGTCGTGCGTGACGGCTACAAAGCACCGACGCCAACTTCAGTTCTCGGCGCAGAACAGATTGCTGCAAAGGCGCCAGCGAACCTCGCGGACTTCGTCAATGAGCTGCCCGCATTGTCCGGCAGCACTACACCCCGGGCGAACGTCGGCTCGGTCAGCGCTGGCGTGGTCGGCATCAACGCGTTGAACCTCCGCAACCTAGGTGCAAACCGCACGCTGATCCTACTCGATGGCCAGCGCGTTGCAGCGTCAACGCTGACCGGACTGGTTGATATCAACACCATTCCGCAGGCGCTGGTGAAGCGCGTCGACGTGGTCACTGGCGGTGCCTCGGCGGATTGGGGCTCGGACGCAGTGGCAGGCGTAGTCAACTTCGTCCTCGACAAGGATTACGTTGGCATCAAAGGTCAGGTGCAGGGCGGAGTCACTACGTACGGCGACGACCGCAACTACAACGTCCAGCTGACGTTCGGCACCAAGTTCGCAGAGGGCCGGGGCCACCTCCTGTTGAACGGCGAAATTTCGTCAAACGATGGCATCCGCAGCGTTGGCGATCGCGACTGGTACAATTACAGCAAGCTCTTCGTGAACCCAGCTTACAACGCGACGACCAACAACACCGTGCCCCAGCTTCTCGTCGCGGCCAATGCCGGCTTCGCTACAGCAACGCCTGGAGGGATCATCACCTCGGGTCCGCTTCGCGGTACCTACTTCGGTCCCGGTGGGGTTCCGACGCAGTTCAACTACGGCTCTGTAACCAGCGGCAACATCACGGTCGGTGGCGATGCCCGCTACGCCGATTTTGGACTGAGCGGAGATCTCGATCCCGAGCTGCATCGACAAGGCGCATTCGGGCGGCTCGGCTACGACGTGACCGATCGCGTCGAAGTCTTCGTGCAGGGGGCGTACAACCGCGCCACCACGCGCGTGAACACGCTGGACCAGTTCAACTTCGGCAACATCACGATCCGTCCAGACAACGCCTTCATTCCCGCCAGCATCGCTTCGCGCGTCACGTCCAGCTTCTCGTTTGGAACGTTGAACCAAGATCTCGGACCAATAGTGGCGACTTCCGAGCGTCAGTCGGCCCGTGGCGTGATCGGAGCTCGCGGCGACTTCGACATGGGCGGATCAAAGTGGAACTGGGACGTTTACAGCCAGCGCACCGTCAACCGTATCTACACCGACGCCCGGCTGACCATAGCGGCGAACTACGCCAATGCCATTGATGCAGTCCGCAATGCCAACGGCGCTATCGTCTGCCGTTCCACGCTTACCAACCCGACCAACGGCTGCGTACCGCTAAACGTCTTCGGCACCGGAGTGGTCTCGCAGGCTGCGCGGGATTACGTACTGGGTACAACCTACGGGCGCACGAAGCTTACTCAGAACGTTATGGCCGGCACCTTGCGTGGCGATCCTTTCTCCACCTGGGCAGGACCGGTCTCGATTGCGGCGGGCGCCGAGCGTCGGACGGAGCAGGTTTCGGGCAGCAACGATCCGCTGCGCTCGGCAGCGCTGGCGGCAAAAGCAGCACCGCCTTACTTCGCGGGCAACTTTCTCGCCAGTACTGGGGAGTATAGCGTCACGGAAGGCTTTCTCGAGGCAGTCGTGCCGCTCGCCAAGGACATGCCGTTCCTCCAGACCTTGGATCTGAACGGCGCGGTGCGGGCGACGAACTACAGCACGTCGGGCTATGTGACGACATGGAAGGCCGGCGTGACTTGGTCGCCGATCGAGGACATCACATTCCGCGCCACTCGGTCGCGCGATATCCGCGCGCCAAATCTGGCCGAGCTGTTCCAGGCGGGTACTACCGCTACAACGTCGCTCGTAGATCCGTTTCGCAACAACACTGCCGCGACCACCTTCCAAGTGACGTCCGGAAACCAGAACCTTGAGCCGGAGAAGGCCGATAGCCTGGGTGTTGGCGTCGTCGTCCAGCCCCGTCTGCTTCCTGGCTTCGCGGCATCGGTCGACTATTACGATATCAAGATCAAGGACGCTATCACCTCCCTGAATGCGGCGTCCGTCGTCAGCTTGTGCCAACAGGGCAACACCGCATTCTGTTCACAGATCACCCGCGCGACTACCGGGACGCAAATCAACGGGCTGTTCCAGATCGACACGGTTGCAGTGCTGCCAGTCAACGTGGCCAAGCAGATTTCCCGCGGCCTCGACATCGAGGCAAGCTATCGTCGTTCTCTTTTGGGTGGCAGCATTAGCATCCGCGGGCTCGCCACGAGGTTCCTTAAGAACTACACGAATGACGGCATCACCCCGGCTACCGACACGGTGGGCACCAACGGGACCAACGGCACGCTTCGCAACTCGCTGCCGAAATGGAAGTATCTCGCGAGCATCGGGTATGATCATGATCCGGTCGCGCTCACACTAACCGCGCGTGGGTTCAGCGCAGGCGTCTACAACACGTCGTACGTCGAGTGCACGTCCGGTTGCCCGGTTTCGACCCCTGCCAACATGACTATCAACGACAATAATCTTCCAGGCGCGACATACTTTGACGCAAATATTACGATCAAGCTGCTTAAGGGCACGCAGGCCTTCCTGGTAGTTGACAACATCGCGAACAAGGATCCTGCACAGGTGGCGTTTGGTCCGTCGATCGGTGCTGCTCCGCTTAGCGTAAATCCGCTTCTATATGATGTTCTCGGTCGCACCTTCCGAGCCGGTGTCCGGTTCGGTTTCTGACGAGCGTAACGCACCACGGCTGGATGGAAGACTTTGCTTCGTCCAGCCTGCAGTGGGTGATTTCTGAGATGCAGCCGATCCGGAGTTCTCGATTGGGAACGGCAGGCGAGAAGGGATTAGCGTTCTCGGAATCAATCGAGAAAAGAGAATGAAGAACCGTTGCCGAAACTCTTCCCAAATAGCTATTGAGAAGGCCGTTAGGCTGACGGTGGCATTGCTTGGGCCTTAATCGAGGTGAACAGTAGCCATCCCACCAAGCCAGCCACCACACCGAGCGCTCCTCCAAGTATGTAAGCATGGATCGCCCCGTTTGGGGCGAATAGCCCTCCTGTCATATAGCCCAGAATGCCGGCGCTGCTCGTCGCAGCGCTGTAGATCGCGGCGACCTTGCCGTGTGCGCCAGAAGGCGCTTCACGTTGTAGCATCGTCCGCACCGCTACATTGTGGGCACTATTAGCGGCACCGCCGATGACGAAGGCGATCCCTACGAAAACAAGGCTGCCGATCATCGTCGTAATGCCGATGCCGATCGCGAGCATCGTAGCGCCCATGATGGTCACCGAGCCAAACGCGAACGAAGCCGGCTGTCGCATGGCCATCGTCCCGGAGGCGACGGCCCCCGCCATCATCCCTCCCGCCCAACAAGCGGTCAGCAGCCCGAACGCAGTTGGTCCCGACGCCAGAGAGACCGTAACGAGAAAAACAAAGGCGACGTCGGCAATGGCGGTCGCATAAACCCCCAAGGTTAGCGCGCCGACCATGATGGTGATGCGGCGATCTCGGAGGACGGGCAGATATTCGGATAGGAGTGTCCGATGTTGATTATCGTCATAAGTCGTGACCGGCCGGCGCAAACCACTTCCGAACACAACAGCCGCTAACAGCGCGAAGCTCGCCGCATCGATCAGCAGCGCATTGCCGGTTCCGCCCCACGCCACCAACGCACCGCCCACGACAGGTCCGGCAAGCATCCCCGCGCTTCTTACGAACTCTAACGCTGCATTCGCCCGTGGCAGCGTCATGCCTAGCTCGGCCCCCAGGACCGGGATGAGGGCGAAGCTGGCGGTGCCCCCGATTGCGAACAGGACGCTAAGGATACTGGCACCGGTGATGGTGGAGGCAAGATCGGGATGCCACGCCATCCATGCGATGATGGCGGCATCGGCCAGAGCCGTCGCAACCAGCAGCTTGCCCGCGTCGCGAGAGTCGACCAACCGTCCGATCAAGGGCGTCGCTAGCAGGCCCGGTAGTAGTTGCGCGACGAGCAGCATCGGGACAGCGAACGGTATGCGATTTCCGGCCGTTCGAAACATCAAGGTTATCAACGAAATTTCGTCGCCGATGGTCGAGAGGGTAAGCGTGACCAGCAGCAGCCAGCCCCAACCCTTTCTAAGCCGTATCTCCACCAGCGCTCCCCTATTGATGGCGTCGTTATCCGAGCAGGGCAGCTGAGCGAAAGCGGCGAGCTATACCGACTGGGATACGATCAGGCCGTGACTGCCTTCCCTCCCTTTTGCCAACCAATCGCGACGGACTGCCATGCCCGACGCAAGCCAGAGTGCGCTAGCAGCCACGAACCCGGCGACCGCGCCACCCATAGGAGCCCCAATGATGAAGCCGGCGATCGCTGCAATAATCAGAGCCGCGCCAAGAGCATAGAAGAGACGGAAGCCAGCGGCGAAAGCGATCGGCAAGAAATGCAGGCCTACGACTAGCGCCATCGATGGCAAAAGAAGGGCGGGCCGATGCAGATTGATGACAATATTGGATGCAATGAAAAGCCCAACACCTTCACCTATGGTGCTCCACTTGATAGCCCGTTCTTCTTTCGGTGACGGCTTTATTCCTTCACCGGGTAAACGGATAACATACCTCGCGGCAAGCCCAATAAGGACGAACCCAAAAAAGGGCACGGCCAGAGCGACTCCGGACAGATGCCATTGCCAGTATAGCGTCAACGAAGCGAACACCGCTCCGAAGAAGCTCATGATTAGCGCGCCCCATGCCCCCACGGCCATTCCCCCTTGTATCTCTGTGCGACACAGTAGGTCTGGCGCATGAATTGGTCGAGATGGGCAGATCGTATATCAACACCCATTCCCGATAAGGAACGTGATTAGCGATCTCATCAATGAATTATCCTGGGCGGGCACAGATAACAGCCGGGCCAGATTTCGCTTTCTCAAAATATGTTCTCATTATAGATTCTCATTAGACGTCGGCATTGTTGGCTAGGTGAGAAGGGTCGCACCATGACGATCGACGACGCATTGCGCGTTTATGCCTTAGGGCGCAGCTCCGCCAAAGAGACGAAGGAGCGTACCGGGCTGGATTATGCTTAAATCCTGGATGATCTTGGTCGGCTGAACCTTCGCGTACCGCCCCCCGCCTTCGACGGCCCCGACGGGGAAGCGCTACGTGAGAGCGCAGATCGCTTCACAGAGTTCCTAAAGCAGGCGCGCTGATATCGCGGATATAGCCTGATCCTCTTCGATGCGTCGCCCCTCATCAAATTTGCAAAAGCGGCGAGCCGAATGTGGGTATCAGCGCTGATGGGCAGGCCCTGTCATCTACGGGTATGGCAGATTGAGGCGTATCTGCCTGTCCCTCGAATGGACCGCGATCAAGGGACACCGCACGGCACCGGGAGGAGGCTTGCTTCCCCCCGGGTGGCTTTCAGGCCTCTTCAACTGGTTTGGCAGTACGAGGCTTACGCACAGCCTTAGGGGCTTCCTCAGCGGTCTTTGCGACGGTCTCACCGGGCTTCCGCCCCAAGCCGATCGACTTGGCCATGGTGCGGCGCGCTTCCGAATAGGATGGAGCTACCATCGGATAGTCCGCCTTAAGATTATAGCGCGCGCGATAGTCCTCCGGGGTCAGCCCATTGGTAGAAAGATGGCGGCGTAGTGTTTTGTACGGCTTGCCATCGATCATAGAAATAATGTGGTCTGGCGAAGCAAGCGACTTACGGGCAGTGACCGCCGGCTCATATGTTTGAGCGGGCTCGTCTGCTTGAGTAGGAGCCGCTGCACCGGTTAACTGTACGACTGCGGCATGCATGGAAACCAGAAACGCAGGGACGTCATCCGTATTGGTTCGCGTGTTGGGATTTGCCAACCACGCCGCAGTCAGTTCGGCTGCCAATTCGACTGCACTGATCTCATCGCTCATTAGGATCTCGATATATTATGGGGCCTGAACGGGTATATCCGAAGCGGACCATTTTCAAGACAAAGGCGCTTGACGCATAGGCAAACAATTTCAACTTCACTTATCGACGTTTGCGATTGAGGACCTTGGGCGCTTGCACGGTCGAAAATTAACCATGGGCAGATTGGTGCGGCCGTGGCGTCGGTTCACCATTGATGACCGCACCAACATTTTTGGGATGCCGTCCCGTCGCGAAGAACGTGATGATAAAGCTTGCCGTCCCAAGCGCCGCAATAATGAGGCCCATCGGTCCCGGCGTACCGTCTGCAAACCAGCCCACAAGGGCTGAGCCGACGATGCCGCTGCCAAATTGGAGCGCGCCGACAAAAGCCGATGTTGCTCCTGCGCAATCGGGGTTGACCGCCAGTGCGCCCGCCATTGCGTTAGCGACGAACAAGCCGTTGGCGGAAAGGAAAAAGAACAGGGGTACCACCAGCCCCCACAGGCCACCCATGCCGGTCGTGGCGGCCATTCCAGTCCAAAGCGCCGAAACGCCGACCAGTGCAGCGCCCCATCGCAACATCTGGTCGCTGCCCGCCCGGACGACGAGGCGCGTGTTGAGCAGGTTCAGCAGCATCTGCCCGACAATGCCCAGTCCAAACAGAAAACCGTAGGTCTGTGGGGCCACGTGATAATAGTTGATGTAGGCGGCCGGCGTTCCGGCGAGATACGCGTAGATGCCTCCATAGTAGCATCCGCTTGCCGCCGCATACCCCATCACCTTTCGGCTTTTGACCATCATCCAGTAGTTTGAGAGGATCGTTCGTACGCCGATGTTTGATCGCCTTTCGCGCGGCAGGCTTTCGGGGAGCAGCAGTGCTGCGCCGAAGATGGCGATCCCTACAATTACGAGCAGCCAGAATATCAGACGCCATGATCCAACGAGCAGCACCTGCCCGCCTACGAGAGGGCCGAGCAAAGGCGCAATTCCCATGACCAGCATCAGCGTGGACAAAAGTTGCGCTGCCCGGTCGCGGCCATAGAGGTCCCGTGCCATGGCGCGCGCGAGAACCGGGCCCGCACATGCCCCGGCAGCCTGAATGATCCGCCAGATGATCAACTGCTCGACGCTCCCGGCTAGGGCGCACCCGGCCGAACCGATCATGAACAAGGTGAGCCCGAACAGGATCGGCGTACGGCGGCCGTACCGGTCGCCAATCGGCCCCCAGAAAAGCTGTCCCAGACTGAAGCCGATCAGGAAGCTCGACAGCGTCAACTCGACGCTGCCTTCGCTACCGCCGAGCAAGTGACCAAGCGTCGGCATCGCGGGTAGGTAGATATCGGTAGAGATCGAGGCGAACGCGAGCAGCGCGCTGAGGATCACGACGATCTTGCGAAAGGAAGGCTTGGTGCCCGCTTCGGTAGGTAATGCTGTAACAGGCATGAAGGTAATCTAAGGGCGATGGACAAGCTTGCGACCGACGAAACGTTCATTGCGGCGTGAAGCAGCGCTCATCGTAGTCGGGGGCAATACAGTTACTGCCTACAGGCCCAAAGGACGGAGCTCTCGGATCAGTTCGATCATCACCTTGAGTCCGGTCGGCACCTGCCGTCGACTGGAGTAGTAGACATGGTATGCGGCGCCCATCGTGGCCCAGTCTTCCAGCACCAATCGTAGCTCGCCGCGCGCGACGTGTGGCGCAAAGGTCGGCTCCATTCCGTACATCAGGCCGGTGCCTGCAAGCGCCATGGCCAACATCGCCCGTCCCCCGTTCACGAGGATCTTGCTCTGAACCGGTATAGAGAACTCGCCGTTCGGTCCCTCGAACTCCCAACGATAGATGTGATCGTTGCCGAGCCTCACACCGAGACAATGATGCTGGTCCAATTCCGATGGATGCTGCGGTGTGCCGAACCTGGCCAGATACGCTGGCGATGCCACAACGACCCAGCGAAGCTCGGCCGACAAGCGCTGGGCTACCATGTCTTCAGGAACTGTGCCGCCGTAACGAATACCGGCGTCGAAGCCGTCGTCGATCACGTCGGTCATCCGGTCGCGTGCCGCAATATCGATCTCGATGTCGGGGTAGCGCTCGATGAAGGTTGGCATCACAGGTGCCAGGAGCAGCGATGCCGCTTCGGCGGCGACGTTAAGGCGAACACGGCCGGTCGGTGCATCGCGGTAACGGTTGAGATCCTCCACGGCATTGGCGATGGTCTGAAAAGGCTCCGTCACCTTGTCTCGCAGTTCCTCGCCCGCGGCAGTAAGCGTCACGCTCCGGTTAGTGCGATGTAGGAGGCGAACGCCGAGGCGGGCCTCTAGTCCCTTCAGCGCATGGCTAAGTGCCGAGGCGCTGACGCCCAGTTCCAGGCCCGCGAGCCTGAAGCTGCGATGTCGAGCGATCGCAAGAAAGTAGGTCAGATCGGCAAGATCGGAGCGGCTGGTTGGCATTTGAAATCCTGCAATTTACTGCGAAGCCCGTAACTGACACGCCGCGCTCGCTATGGAACCCGAGGCACCGGTTCGTACAAAGCCCACACCTGACGCGTTGATGGCTTCAGTTGATTAGCCCGTCGGCTTCAAATCCCGCCGATCAGCTCCGCTCCGCCTGATCGTCACGCTGATCGAACCCGGCGTGGCCAGGCCTGCGACGGGACCTAGAAAGCGACCGAGGATAATGAGGCCAGGCGAATGATGGCCGTCCCGGTAGAAGAGCGCCAGATTGCCCCAAGGCGCGTAATAGGCAAAATCGCCAGCGCGCGGCATAGCCGCCACAGGCGCTGCGTCCCGCGTCAGCTTGCGCGGCAGCGTCGCGACCTTCTCCGTTCCCGCGTAATCGTCGAGTTTGAGCTCGAGCGGCAGCTGCGCCAGAAAATCGCGTGCCGATGGATTATCCTCGATCTGCGCAATCCATCGGTTAGCGCCACCATCGATTTCGATCGTCGTCATTGTTCCTACCTTCGGGGTACCGGACGGGTTCAGTCTATTCTCGCTGCCTGTCGCTGCGATCGCGAAGAGTTCGCGGCATCCCATTAGGACGACAAGCGAACAGAGAACGGCATAGGTTCGCCGAGCGCGCCCTGTCATTCGACCGACACACTCACGTCTTGCGAAACCGCCAAGCCCGCGTCGCCATCCCGAACGCCCACGAACCGAGGCTCGTTGTCCGACACGAGAACCGGTCCATCAGCATCCTGTGACCCGCCAAAAAGCGTCACCGGTTGTCCGGGAGGGGTCGTCGGAAGTTTACGGTCCGCAGGCGGTGTTGAGGCAAGGTTGTTCGCCGCAAGCGTACGAGCTCAACCGATGCGGCCACGAGGGTAAGCATCAAAAACACCACCAGCGTCCCGCCAGGGAGGCTCGGAAGGAAAGCGAGGACACCACTCATGCGGGCTCCGGTAGACCCGCAAGATGCTTTTCGAGCGTTAGCGGATAATCGCGGACCCGCACGCCGGTCGCGTTGTACACCGCGTTGGCGATCGCCGGCGCCACACCCGACAGCCCCAGCTCGCCGACCCCCTTCGCCTTCAGCGGTGACATCGTGGCATCGACCTCGTCGATAAAATGCGCTTCGAGATGCGGCACGTCGGCATGTACCGGCACTTCATAGCCAGCCAGGTCGTGATTGACGAAGAAACCGAAGCGCGTGTCCACCGCCATCTCTTCCATCAGCGCTGCGCCTATGCCCATCGTCATGCCTCCGATTACCTGGCTGCGCGCGGTGGTGGGATTGAGGATCCGGCCGGCGCCGCAGACCGCAAGCATGCGGCGCACTCGGACGGTGCCCGTATACGCGTCGACGCCCACCTCGGCGAAATGGGCGCCCACGGTCTGCTGCGCGTAGCGTTCGTTCAGGTCGCCATATTCCATCGAATCTTCGGCTACGATTTCACCATCCTTTGCTGCCTCGGCAAGCGGCACTGAGCGGCCGGCAGAACTGACCCGCCCGTCCGCAAACGTCACGTCGGTAGTGTTGTAGCCCATGCGTTGCGCGACCAGATCGCGTAGCTTCACACAGGCTGCGTAAACGCCCGCCGTCGCAGAAGCGGCTCCTTGCTGACCGCCCGATCCCGGTGTTTCCGGGAAAGCTGAATCACCTAGCTTGGCGGTCACGCGATCGAGCGGGACGCCCAGCATTTCAGCGGCAGTCTGCGCCACGATCGTGTAACTGCCGGTGCCAATGTCGGTCATGTCGGTTTCGACCGTCACGCGCCCGTCCCTGTGCAGGCGCACGCGCGCGGCGGCTTTGGAGATCGGCGCGCCGCGTATCGCGCTCGCCATTCCCATGCCGATGAGCCATCGTCCCTCGCGCCGGCTGGCGGGTTTTGCAGTCCGCGCGTCCCAACCGAACCGTTGCGCACCTTCACGCAGGCACTGCACGAACGGCCGGGTGGAGAAGCGGCGGTCGGGCTTTTCCGGGTCGACCTGGGTGTCGTTGGCAATACGCAACGCCACCGGGTCCAGGCCAAGCTTTTCAGCAAGCTCATCCATGGCGACTTCCAGCGCCATCATGCCCGGCGCCTCGCCCGGCGCACGCATGGCGTTGCCCTCTGCCAGATCGAGCGTCGCGAGATAGCGGCGCATCAAGCGGTGCTCGCCCGCGTACATGAGGCGGCTTGGCAACGTCGCAGGCTCGGTCCGACCGCCCGGCAGGTTGCCCGACCAGCTGTCATGCCCGATTGCAATGATCCGGCCATCGGTTGCCGCACCCAGTCGCACTCGTTGAATGGTCTTGGGCCGATGAATCGTATTATTAAACATTAGCGCACGCTGGAGGACGAGCTTGACCGGGCGCCCGGATATGCGCGCTGCGATAGCGGCAAGTGCAAGATCGCTGTGTACCGTGCCCTTGCCGCCGAACCCGCCGCCGATGAAGGCGGAATGCAGCCGAATGTTCTCCTTTGGCGTGCCGATGATGAGACCCAGATCACGGCGACCCCAGTTCATCTGCTGAATAGCCGTCCAGCAGGTGAGTTGGTCGCCGTCCCAGCGGGCGATAGTTGCGTGAGGCTCCATCATGGCATGCGCCTGGTCCGGTACGGTATAGGTCTCGTCGATCTTTACAGGAGCGCTGGCAAAGGCGGCGGCAAAGCTGCCGACCGAGACCGCCGTCGGGCCACCGAAGGCCTCCTTCGGCGCGATCGGGGTAGATGGCTTTTGGCCCAGAAGGTCAAAGCGACCTTTCTCCCGGGCGTAGGTCACGCGGATAAGCGAGGCCGCGGCACGCGCCTGTTCGAACGTGTCGGCGACGACAACGGCCACGGCCTGATGGTAATGATCGACCATCGGACCGGCGAGGATACGCTGAACGTAGAACTCACCCCTGCCGATCGGGCCCGCATTTTCGTGGGTGACAATCGTATGGACTCCGGGCGCGGCTTGCGCCGCGGCAGTGTCGATCCGGTCGATCCGCCCTTTGCCGATCGCCGCCCCGAGAATGTAGCCATAGGCGGCACCGGGTGCGACGTCGTGATACTCAGCGGCATAGCGAGCGGTACCAGTCGTCTTCAGCTTGCCCTCGACGCGGAGATGGGCGCGCCCGACGACGGCCAAGCGATCGATCGGTGAGATGCCTGCCGGCGTGTCGAATTTCATTCCGGGGTCTCCAGTTCGGCCAGGAACAGGTCGTGGGTCATGGGCCGAGAGAACATCGGGAAGTTCTTCGTCACCGCAGCATCCTGTTCCTCTGGACTGAGCGTCGCTGTGCAGTCGGTTAGCGTGACGACGCGAAACCCGCGCTCATAGGCCGAGCGCATGGTCGATTCGACGCAGCAATTGGTGAGGAAGCCGGCGATGGCGAGATCGGTGATACTCCGCTGGCGCAGGATGAAGTCGATGTTGGTGCTGGCGAAGCAATCGAGCCCGCGCTTGCCCTCGACGACGATGTCGCCATCGACCGGTGCCATCGCATCGGCGATCTCCGCGCCCCAGCTATTTTTGCGGAACGCCTGCGCCTGCCGGATGCCGGCGAGGATGCCGTACGCCTTTGCCCGTAGCTCGGGATAGCCTTCGGCGAAGCTGATCGGCGCGTGCATCACGGTCACGCCGCGTGCACGCGCCTGCTCTGCGACGGCGCGGCTGTGCGCCAGCATGTCGGTGTCGGCCATCACGGCCTTCACCGCGTCATGCTGGACGCCGCCTTCATTCACGAAGTCGTTCTGATACTCGATCAGCAACAGGGCGGTCTTTTCGGGTGTCATCGTTCATTCTCCCATTCGCCCCGTTCCGTCATGGCTCACGCCACTGCCGGCAGCCGGTCGAGATGTTTGTCGAGGGTCAGCGGGTAATCGCGGATGCGCACGCCGGTGGCGTTGTAGACCGCGTTGGCGACGGCCGCACCGACGCCGCACAGTCCGAGTTCGCCGACGCCCTTGGCCTTCATCGGATTGGCCTTGTCGTCGGTCTCCTCGAGGAAGATCACGTCCTGATGCGGAATGTCGGCATGGACCGGCACCTCGTAGCTGGCCAGATCGTGGTTGACGAAAAAGCCGAAGCGTTTGTCGACCGCCAGTTCCTCCATCAGCGCGCTGCCAACGCCCATCGTCATCGCGCCGATCACCTGGCTGCGCGCTGTCGTGGGATTGATGATCCGCCCGGCTGCACAGACTGCGAGCATGCGTCGCAGGCGGGTGGCGCCGGTATAGGCATCGACGCCGACCTCGACGAAATGCGCGCCGAAGGTAGACAGCTGCCAACTCTTGTCGAGATCGCCGTACTCGATCTTGTCCTCGGCGACCAATTCGCCGGCAGACGCCGCCTGACGTAGCGCCGCGGAGCGGTTGCCGCTGGTGACCTTGCCGCCGTCGAACACCGCCTCGGCCGAATTGTAACCAAGCCGCTGGGCCACCGCCTCGCGCAGCTTGACGCACGCGGCATAGACACCGGCGGTCGCGTTCGCCGCACCGAATTGGCCGCCCGACCCGGCGGACACCGGGAAGGCGGAACTGCCGAGCTTCACGACGACCGCGTCGACCGGCACGCCCATCATCTCAGCGGCTGTCTGCGCGATGATCGTATAGCTGCCAGTGCCGATGTCGGTCATGTCGGTCTCGACCGTGACAACGCCGTTCGTACCCAGCCGGACGCGCGCGCCCGACGCCATGTTCATATGGTTGCGGAAGGCAGCGGCGACGCCCATCCCGACCAGCCAGCGACCGTCGCGAACCTGTCCCGGCACGGCATTGCGCTGCGACCAGCCAAACTGCTGCGCGCCTTCGGTCAGGCAGCGGACAAGCTGCCGCTGCGAGAAGCGGCGCTTGGGGTCCTTCGGATCGACCTGCGTGTCGTTCTTTACGCGGAAGGCGATCGGATCCATCCCGAGCTTCTCCGCCATTTCGTCCATCGCGACTTCGAGCGCCATCAAGCCAGGCGCTTCACCCGGCGCACGCATCGCATTGCCCTCAGGCAGGTCAAGCACCGCGAGCCGCATCGACGTCAGTCGGTTCGCGCCGGCGTACAGCAGGTTTGTCTGCAGGACGGCGGCTTCCGGACTGCCGTTCGGCTGATCGCCCGATCCACTCTGATGCGCGATCGCGGTGATCGTGCCGTCCTTCGCCGCGCCAATGCGGATCCGCTGGCGGGTAGCGGGCCGGTGGGTGGTGTTGTTGGCCATGAACGGCCGGCTCATCGCGAGCTTGACCGGCCGACCGGCCGCTTTCGCACCGAGCGCGGCCAGCACCGCGTCGCTCCGCAGGAACAGCTTGCCGCCGAAACCGCCGCCGACATAGGGCGACTGGAAGGTGATCTTGTCCTTGGGGATACCCAATGTCTTCGCCAGATCGGAGCGGCCCCAGTCGATCATCTGGTTCGACGTCCACACCGTCAGCGCGTCGCCGTTCCATGCGGCGATCGAGGCGAACGGTTCCATCATCGCATGGCTGTGATCGGGCGTGGTGTATTCGGCGTCGAGCTTAACCGGAGCGGAGGCGAAGGCCGCTTCGAACGTGCCGACGCGGTCTTCGCCCTTGCCGGGCTTGTCCGCATCGGTGAGCGGTGCGGTCTTCAGCGCGGCGTCGAGATCGAACCGGCCGCTGGCCCGTGCGTAGTCGACACGAACAAGCCCGGAAGCGAAGCGCGCCTGTTCGAATGTCTCGGCAACGACGACCGCGACCGCCTGATGGTAATGATCGACCTTTGGTCCGGCGAGCAGCTTTACCGTATTGAAATTGCCCTTGCCGAGCGTGCCGGCATCCGACGCGGTCACGACCGCGAGCACACCGGGTGCCGCCTTCGCGGCCGAGGTATCGATCGTATTGATCCGGCCCTTCGCGACCGCTGCCCCCACGACATAGCCGTAGGCGACGTTCTCGAGTTCGTGATGCTCATAGGCATAGGGGGCGAGCCCCGTCGTCTTCAGCGGGCCGTCAATGCGGCTACGGGCATGACCAACGACCTTCAGGCGGTCGACCGGGTTAGTGCCGGCGGGGGTTTCGAACTTCATGGGATCTAGGCCCTGGCTTCGGCAATGACGGAGGCCAGCGCGCGGGTTGCGAGCGGCAGCTTGAAGGCATTGTCCTTCGTTGGCGTCGCGCCCTGGAACGCACGTGCGGTTACCGCAGCGGCACCGCGCGGTAACAGCGCCTCCGCCGCCTCGACACGCCAGGGCTTCGGCGCGACCCCGCCGAACGCGACGCGCCCGGTGCCGTCGGGCTGGATCACCGCTGCGACCGACACCAGGGCATAGGCGTAGGACGCGCGATCACGGACCTTCTCGTAGAAGTGCTTGCCACCCAGCGGCCTCGGCAGCGTGACCGCGGTGATGAGTTCGCCCTGCCTCAGCACGGTATCTTGCTCGGGCTTATCCCCCCACAGCCGGTGGAAGTCCGCGATCGGGATCGAGCGACGCTGACCGGTCGCATCGACGGTCTCGATCACGGCATCGAGTACGCGCATCGCCACCGCCATGTCGCCTGGGAAGGTCGCGATGCAGCTGTCACTGACGCCTATGACGCCCAGCTGGCGTGAATAGCCGCCGATCGCGGCACAGCCCGAGCCAGGCTTGCGCTTGTTGCACGCCATGTTGGTGTCATAAAAATAGGGACACCGCGTCCGCTGGAGCAGATTGCCCGCGGTCGACGCCTTGTTGCGCAACTGGCCCGAAGCGCCCGCGACGATCGCGCGGGTCAGCACGCCATAGTCGCGACGAACGCGCTCGTCCGCGGCAAGGTTCGTATTGGTAACCAGCGCACCGATACGCAGCCCCCCGTCGCGCGTCGCCTCGATCTTGTCGAAGCCCAGGTCCTGGACGTCGACCAGATGGGTCGGCACCTCGACCTCGATCTTCATCAGATCGAGCAGGTTGGTCCCGCCAGCGATGAATTTTGCGGCCGGATTGGCGGCGACGGCACGCGCCGCTGCATTAGCATCCTTCGCGCGCTCGTAAGTGAAGGCCTTCATGCTTTTGCTCCCGCGACTTCGGCCATCGCTTCCACGATATTGGAATAGGCACCGCAGCGGCAGATGTTGCCGCTCATCCGCTCTCGCATCTCGACGTTCGTCGCGACCGGCTTCGCGGTCAGGTCGTCCTGAACATGGCTGGGAACGCCGCGCTTGATCTCGTCGAGGACGGCGACGGCAGAGCAGATCTGTCCAGGCGTGCAATAGCCGCACTGATAGCCGTCGTGCTTCACGAACGCCGCCTGCATGGGGTGCAACTTGTCCGGCGTACCGAGGCCCTCGATCGTCGTGATCTCGTCGCCCTCGTGCATCACCGCGAGGCTGAGGCACGAATTGATGCGGACTCCGTCCACCATCACCGTGCAGGCTCCGCACTGGCCGTGATCGCAACCCTTCTTGGTACCGGTCAGGTGCAGATGCTCACGCAGCGCATCGAGCAGCGTGGTGCGCGGATCGAGGCTGAGTTCGCGTCGCTCTCCGTTCACCTTGAAGCGGACCGGGAGGGTCGGCGCGGCATCCGATTGCGACGGGGCCATGGCTACTGCTCCTACTGGTGACGCGACGATGGCCGCGGTCGCCGCGCTGCCGGCCAGAAGCCCACGCCGCGAAAGCTCTACTTCAGAATTGCCCGGCATGAACTTGGTCTTCCTTTCTGGCAGAGCCCGCGACCGTGGTGGCGGTCTCCTGTGCATCGCCTGTTATCGATGGTGATAACGCAGCGACAACGGGATTGAACGGTGCGAGTAACTCAACGGGGGGATGAGGAATTCTCATGGCGGTCGCAGCCGTGCCGTGGGCGCTCCGTATCATCATTGTCTCATACGCATCGACCACCTGCGCCATGATCGACAGCGCGAGCGTCTGTGGGTCGCGAGAAGCCTTTATAAGGCCGACGGGCCCGATGATCCGCTCGAGGTCGTGCCGGGCGGACCCTGCATCGAGAAGGCGACGCGAACGCTCCGCATGAGTGCGCGTGCTGCCCATCGCGCCGACAAAGAAAGGATTTTGTCGCAGTACCTGGAGCAGGAGTTCGGTTTCCCAGTCATGGTCGTGAAAAAGCACAACCACTGCGGTCCAGGGGTCGACCGACAAACCCGGTGCGCGGCCGACGAAACGGAGAAGGTCAGCGGCGATCCCTTTCTCCCGCGCTTCTTGGATGAGGGACGCTTGCGGACTGAACAGCATCACGTCAGCGCCGTAGGCGCGAGCGATATCAAGCATCGCAGCCGGCTCAGAGCCGTGCCCCATGACGATCAGGCGGAGACCTGGATCATGCCGCACGGCGAACATTGCAGCGTGCCACATCGTGCGATCATCCTCACCTGCAGCGGCAACCCACAGGCCTCCGTCTAAAGTCAGATGCAGCGTAACAGGGGCGCGCTGTTCGAGCAGCGCGATAGCGCGATCGATTTGCTGGCGGTCAGGAGCCGGCGTGAAGAGCAGATCGATACCGCCGCCACAGGGCAAGCGGATGTCGATGTAGCGTGACCCATCACCGAAACGAACGTGTCGCGCGCGACCTTCGGAAAGAACATCCTGTGCCTCGGCGATCACCGCCGCCTCCACGCAGCCCCCGGAGAACGACCCGACAGATTGTCCGCTTTCGGCGACGGCCATATGCTCGCCCGGCGCACGCGCTGCGCTGCCCGTGACATCGGTAAGCGTCACCAGCGCCGCACGCTCTCCGCGTCCGGCGCACTCACGCAGGAAGTAGAGGATGGCGAGAGCCTGTTTCACGCGAGCGCCGCTATCCCGTGCGCGGCAGGGCGGGCATGCATTCGTCCCACCGCGAACGCGGTGATCGCGGCGAGACCTAGAATGCCGGCGCTGGTTAGGAACTCGACGTTGGCGCCGGCCCGATCGAACACAACGCCGCCGACCGTGGCGCCCAGCGTGATCGCGAGCTGGACGATCGCGACCATCAGGCCGCCACCGGCTTCCGCTTCATCGGGCACGATGCGCGCGAGCCACGTCCACCACGCCACTGGCGCAGACGTCCCGGCAAACCCCCAGACGGCGAGCAGCAGCGCGGTTGCGATGATGGACGAGCCCAGCATGGTCAGTGCGACGGCAGCCAACGCCATCAGCGCCGGGAGGACCGCCAGGGCCAGATGCAGCCCGTTGTTCAGCACGCGACCGATCAGGATGGTGCCAACGAAACCGGATACGCCGAGGATGAGCAGCATCACCGACAACATCGCCGGACCGACATGCGTCACCTGCTCGAGGAATGGCCGTAAATAGGTGAACAGCGCGAACTGGCCGGCAAACAGCAATGCGACCGCTCCCAGTCCGAACAAGACGGGGGGGCGACGTAGCAGCGCAAACATGCCCTTGGCCGTCTGACGCTCGGCGACGGGCAGCGGCGGCAGCGTTACCGCCTGCCAGACGATCGCCGCGACCGCTACCGGCACTACGCAGAAAAATGCCCCGCGCCAGCCGATCAGGCTGCCCAGAAAGCTGCCGAGCGGCGCAGCGACGACGGTGGCAAGCGCGTTGCCCCCATTCACGATGGCAAGCGCTTTGGGGACCGCTGTGCTTGGTACCAGCCGCATCGCGATCGCGGCAGACATTGACCAGAACCCACCGATGGCGATGCCCAGCAGCGCGCGTCCCGTCATGAAGATGAGATAGCTCGGGGCGAACGCGACGATAGCCCCAGACACCACGAGCATTCCGGTCAAGACGAGCAGTACGATGCGTCGGTCGAGCTTGCCCAGAACGGAGGCGAGCGACAGGCTCGTCGCTACCGCGAAGATGCCGGAGATCGCGATCGCCTGACCGGCCTGGCCTTCAGTAAGACGCAGGGTGTGTGCGATCGGGCTCAGCAGGCTGACCGGCATGAACTCGGACGCCACGAGCACGAAGCTGCACAGGGCCATGGCGTAGACTGCGCTCCAGCGCGCCGATGTAGCGTCGACGCCCAGGGCGCCATCTTTCGCATTGGTCGCGGTGAAGCTCGCCATACCGGCTCTCCTGTCCTGTTGAATGCGCCCGGACCGGCCGGGGAGGGGGGTAGCCGGTCCGGACGCGCGCGCCTCACCGAGTTCGGGGACGAACAGCGGGCTGCGAAGACGTCGATTTAGTCGGGGAGCGCCTGATCGACAATTCGGTCTTGATTTGATGCCATGATGAAACTTGCTCATGACACCGTGTCAGCGCCGATTGGTCCCACGTGACGCAAAAGGCGCTTGGTCTGCACCGTTTCAAGCCTGCAAGGACGCAGGACACCGCCGATGGCGTGAGCGGGTGCTCAGAGCGACCAGCCACCATCCACGCTGATCGAGGCACCGGTGACGAAACTGCCAAGGTCTGAACACATCCAGATGACGGCACCTGCGATCTCTTCGGGTTTTCCCAGTCGACCGACCGGTTCCTGATCTATCGCCTTTTGAAGATCGCCATCCGTGAAGCGGTCCATCATCGGCGTGGCGATGTTGCCAGGCAGGATCGCATTAACGCGGATGTTGGAGGTTGCGTAATCGAGTGCGGCGGATTTGGTGACACCGATGATTGCGTGCTTCGACGCTGCATAGGCGCTGCCGCCAGGGATGCCCTTGATGCCGGCACCCGACGAGTTGTTAATGACGACGCCGCCGCCCTGCTTCAACATCTGCGCGATCTCGTGCTTCATGCACACGAAAGTGCCGCGCAGGTTGATGCCGATAATCCGGTCCCATTCGGTAAGGTCGATGTCGGCCAGCGGCGTCGGCGTGTTCTCGACCCCTGCGTTGTTGAAAGCGAAATCGAGCCGGCCGAAGATCGCCACGGTCCTGCCGATTGCAGCTTCGACAGCCTCGGGCTGCGACGTGTCACACTCGATCATTTCGACCCTTCCACCAGCTGCATCGACCTGTGCGGCGGTCTCGGCGAGTGCATCGGCGGAACGATCGACGATCACGACATTGGCGCCGTGTTCAGCGAATGCGATAGCGGTCGAGCGGCCAATGCCGCTCGCCGCGCCAGTTACAAAAGCGACTTTACCGGCGAATTGCTTCTCATGGCTTGACATGTTTGTACCTCGATATTGGAATAAAAGGCGAATTGCCCACGCAGTTATAACCCCTGTCTCGGTGACGCTGTTTCAGAAGACTTACGCAACGAAGTAGTGAGAAACATTCATCCCAACATTACCCACCTCATCCACTATGCAGGGGCGGGACCGGGCACGGTGTTGCTGGCGTTGCTTTCCCTCGCAGTCGCCGGCGGGGGTCAGCGAGAATTAGGATCGGCACCCGTTCGCCGCCAAGGAGAAGGCACTTGATCCTGTTCGAGACCGTCTTGCTGCTGCTTCTAGGCGCCGCCTTGTTATCGTTGCTGGCGGGGCGACTGGGCGTACCATACCCAACCCTGCTGGCGCTGGGCGGGGTCGCCGTCGCGCTGATCCCGGGCACCCCCCGGCTCGATCCGCCACCGGACCTGATCCTTGCCCTTTTCGTTGCGCCGGTTCTTCTCGACGCGGCACACGACACATCGCTCCGCGACCTGCGGGCGAACTGGCGGCCCGTCTTGTCGCTGGTGGTCGTAGCGGTCGGGCTGACGACGATCGTGGTGGCCTGCGTCGTGCGTCAGTTTCTGCCGGACATGCCATGGGCTGCTGCCATCGCGCTTGGTGCATTACTGGCACCACCCGATGCAGTGGCAGCATTGGCGGTCATGCGCGCCGTCTCGCCGCCGCATCGCATCCGGGCCATCCTCGAGGGTGAAAGCCTCCTAAACGACGCATCGTCGCTGCTCATCTACAATCTGGCGGTCGCGGCCGTCTCGGTCGGTGCGTTTCGACCCGCCGATGTTCTGCCCGCGTTCGGCCTTGTGACAATCGGCAGCGTGGTGGTGGGCTGGGTCCTCGCCAGGATCGTCGTGCGGCTGACCGCACCGATCGCGCATCCGGCGATCGCGACGATCCTGCAGTTCGTGACGACGTTCGGCGTGTGGATCTTGGCCGAGCGGCTGCACCTGTCGGGTGTGGTGACGATCGTGGTGTTCGGCCTGACGGCAGGTAGGCGCAGTTCGGCATCGCTGCCGACGTTCGTGCGCGTTCAGTCGTTCGCGACGTGGGAAACCGTGACGCTGGTTTTGAACGTGCTGGCCTTCACGATGGTCGGATTGCAGCTGCGGCCGATCCTGGAACGGCTCGATAGCGCAGAACTGACGACATATCCGCTGTTCGCGCTGGCGATTCTGGCCGTAGTGGTCCTCGTGCGCCTCGCCTGGGTGTTGGTCTATGGCGCTGCACACCGGCTTTCACGTGTCACCGGTAACGGCCCGCGAACCTGGGCGGAGACGGTGAAAAGCGGCATCCTGGTAGGCTGGTCCGGCATGCGCGGAATCGTCACACTGGCAGCAGCACTCGCGATCCCGGAAGGTTTCCCATATCGCGACTTCATCCTCCTGTCGGCGTTCGTCGTCGTGCTGGGAACGCTGGTGATCCAGGGGCTGACGCTCAAGCCGTTGCTGCGCGCGCTGCAATTTCCTGAAGACACCATCATCGCCGACGAGGTCACGGCCGCGAGGGAAAGCGCGTTGGATGCCACCTTGCGGGCACTGGGCGAGGATACGGGCCCTGCTGCGGATCGGCTCCGCCGCGAATATGGTGAAGCGTTGGGCTTCGCCCGTGCCGGCGACGATCCACGCGCATCCACTGACAATGTCCTGCGTCAGCGCGTGATCCCGGCGGCACGTAGCGCCATTGACACGTTGCGCGCCAAGGGCACGATCGGTGACGAGGCCTACAGGACGGTTGAGGAAGAACTGGACCGGCTCGAATTGAGTTCACGGCCGTCCGAGGCCGACTAGACCGCGGCAACAGGACGTGGGGTCACCGAACCAGCGGAGGCTGGTTCGGTGACCCTTACGACTACATCGCCGATTGGCCGCCATCGACGGAGAGGCCGATACCGATCGTGAACTTTGCACCCGGACTTGCCAGCCAGAGAACGGCGTCGGCAATCTCCTCGGCCGTGCCGATACGCCCGATCGGCTGGGTCTTCTCGACCATTTCGTCCGACTTTTTCTTGTCCCCGTGGGTGAGGCCATCGTTCATCGGGGTATCGATCTGCCCGGGGCACACCGCGTTGATGCGAAGACCCTGCTTCGCATATTCGAGGGCGGCGGACTTGGTGAATCCGAGCATGCCGTGCTTGGTCGCCGCATAGGGGCCCTCGCCTGGGCTCCCCTTCAACCCCGCGATCGATGCGCAGTTGACGATGATGCCCTCTCCCTGCGTCAGCATCACTCTAATTTCTGCCTGCATGGCAAGAAAGGTTCCGCGCAGGTTGGTTGCGATCAGGCGGTCCCAGTCTTCAAGTGTCACGTCGATCGTCGGCGTCATGTCGAGGATGAAGCCGGCATTGTTGAACGCGATGTCGAGACGACCGTAATTGTCGATCACTCGTGCGATCATTTGCTCGACCTGGTCCGGCACCGCCACATCGACGGCAAGCGAGTCAGCCTTGCCCCCCTCCGCTACGATGTCGGCTGCACGGGCAGCAGCGAGGTCGCCATCCTTGTCGGCCAGCACAACGGTTCCGCCCGCTCGGGCAAATGCCTGCGCGGTTGCAAGGCCTATGCCTTTGGCGGCACCGGAAACGAGAATGATCTTGTCGTGGAAGTCAGTCATCAGAAAGTATCCTTGCTTTGGGGATGAAGGGATTCAGGCGTTCAGCGGGAGCCGAGCGATTTGATAATCCGGAGCGCGGTACTGCCCGGCTCGATCGCGAAATCCGGCGCGAGCATCGACAGCAGGGAAGCAACCGACGTTATCTCACCGCCAGCGCGGGTGATTTGATCGAGCGCAGCGCGCTCGGTGCGCGGCGACATTCCGCCGATTGAGTCGACTGCGACGTAGACGTTGTACGTCGTCGCCAACGCGTCCAGGGCGGCATGTAGAACAGCGACCTCGGTGGCGTATCCTGCAATCAGCAGGGTAGGGCGGTGGTTGGCATCAAGCCTGCCCGCCAACGGGGGATCGAGGAAGACGCTGGCAGCTTGCCGATGAAAAGTGTTCTCGTCGTTGGCATATCCCAGCAAAGCCTTGATCGGTTTTGCCAGTCCTTCCTCGGGCGGAACCAAACCGAAGGTCATGGGAATACCCAGCGAGCTACCAAGTTCGGCCAGACTTCCGGCCGCCTGGCAAATCCGAGCCTTCTCGTCCGGCGTACAGGATGTCAGAATATCATCCTGAAGATGGACAAATAAGAGCTGACACTCCTCCATATTTATAAGCATCGCACGTCTTTCTCTAGAAAGTCACCATCCCGGCGATACGGTCGCCCATGAAATCGTGAAATACGCAGCACTTCGATGCTGCTGTTCTAAAAACAATCATCGCTCTCTTTAGTTTTATGAGTTGAGTGCAATCCGGTGGTGAGCATTGCTCACAACGTCCCCAAACCGGCTATCGCGCTGCGCCGCGCTTTCGGTCGTGCGGGTAGCGACCGACCCCGCCTAGGCATGCTTCCGTTCCACTGCTACATTCAAGCTAGACCCCCCTAGACGTGAGGATCGCTCAATAATGTCGCGGACCAATCTCAATGACCTTGCCGCGTTCGTGGCGGTTGGTACCGAGAAAAGCTTCACGCGCGCTGCTGCAAAACTGGGCGTAACGCCTTCTGCCCTCAGCCATGCCATGCGCAACCTTGAGGAAAGGCTCGGCGTGCGGCTCCTGACACGAAGCACGCGCGGCGTGACTACGACCGAGGCGGGCGAGCGCTTTCTGTTCAGTCTCGCCCCGATGTTCGAGGAGATTGATACGCAGTTGTCACTATTGAGCGAAGTGCGGGGGAAGCCTGCCGGGACCGTGCGTATAACGTCCGACGAGCATGCGGCGCGGTCTATCCTCTGGCCCAAGCTGCGTTCGGCGCTGCGGGAGTATCCCGACATCCATCTCGAAATCGTGATCGATAACGGGCTGACGGATATCGTCGTAGAACGCTTTGATGCGGGCGTTCGCGCAGGTGATGCGATCGCAAAGGACATGATCGCCGTTCCGATTGGTCCGGAAATGAGCTTGATAGCAGTCGCGGCACCGGCGTATTTCACGAACAGTCCGGTACCCCTACACCCCCAAGACCTTCTCCAGCACAGGTGCATCAATCTTCGCCTGCCGACACATGGTGGTCTTTATGTTTGGGAGTTCGAGCAGAACGGCAAGGAACTTAAAGTTCGGGTCGATGGTCAACTGACGTTCAACAGCATCACGTCCATACTCGAGGCAACACTTGAGGGATTTGGCATCGCGCATCTACCGGACACGCAAGTTCGCCCGTTAATCGATAGCGGGCGCTTGGTAGAGGTGCTTGCCGACTGGGCGGAGCCTTTCGCAGGATATCACCTGTATTATCCCAGTCGGCGGCAGGCGACACCGGCGTTCAAGATCATTCTCGACGCCTTGCGGTTCAGAGGGAACTGAGCGCCCATCCGGCCTCAAGGCTTGGCAGGCGAGTCCAGCTTGCCGATGGCCGTCGTTCCGGAAAAGGCCTTTGGCCACCCGGCGTAGAAGGCGAGGTGTGCCATCGCCTCTCCGAGTTGCGCCCGGGTCAGGCCGTTCTCGATTCCGCGGCTAAGGTGAAAGCCGAGCTGATCGGCATCGCCGTTTGCCGTAAGTGCAACGATCGTCACGAGGCTGCGGTCCCGAGGGGCCAGATCGCTGCGTCGCCAGAGGTCGCCGAACAATGGACCGTTGGTCAGTTGCGCCAAGGACGGCGAGATCGGTGTGACCGTCTGGTCCACGTTCTTTGCCCTCGCAGCATCGCTCGCGGGCGTCGGTATCAAGGCCGTACGGGTGGATTGCAGCGATGATGCGGGGATACGCCGTGTCTTAAAGACAGCGTCCGCGACCTCGCAGGCGGAGACGGCGTTTGGCCACCCGGTATAGAACGCCAGGTGTGTGATCACACCGCCGATTTCTGCGGCCGTTACGCCATTGTCCAGCGCGAGCGATAAATGGCCCCCCAACTGCTCGCGTTTGCCCGTCGCGATGAGGGCGGTAATTGTTACGAGGCTTCGGTCCCGCGGTGACAGACCAGGCCGTTTCCAGACATCAGCCAGCAGCAGATCGTCTGTGAATGCGGCAAGCGCCGGTGCTGCGCGGCGCATCGGCTCGGGCGCTTCTGGTTCGACGCTTTGCGCAGAAGCCACCGTCGCCGTTACGGTACCGAGAAGGACAAGGAGATTAAACCGCATGTCGGGTCCTTTACATATGCGCCGATCGACCACGCCTCGATAGTCGCGAGGTCGAGACGGGAGGGGAGGGACTCTGTCGACGGGGCACAGGACGATGCTTGGCGCTCCGACATGGCCATTCTGCGCCCGCGGGGCATCGCGCACGATCACAACAGCCCAGCGACGAAGCGCAAGTCGTCAGGCGTCTTCGAACGCAGTTCGGATTTCCCCCAGCGCCGTCATCGCGGTCGGCCAACCGGAGTAGAAGGCAATTTGGGTGACTGCGGCGATGATCTCGTCCCGAGTCAGCCCGTTTTCCAGACCAAGCTTCACATGATGGCCCAGTTCGTTGTGCCGATATTGCGACACGAGACTGGTGATCGTTACGAGGCTGCGGTCACGCGGGGACAAAGTTTCGTCGCGCCATACATCTCCGAAGAGCACCTTGTCGCTGATCTCGGCGAGCTTGGGTGCGATGTCGCCGAACGTTTTGCGGGCGTTGGTTGGTTCGTCAGTCATGCCTGTTCCTTTGCAAATGGGGTTGCTCGTGGCGGGATGTTCGCCACCGTTATTTGAACGCTGCGCAGCCTACCGGGCAGGGCCGTGATATTGTGCGGCACTGACAGGCTCCAGCCAGTCGACGTTGCGCCCGTCATGGGTCTCGGAGATGGCGAGATGGGCCATGCGGGTCTTGTCCGTGGCACCGTGCCAGTGCTTGGTCCCCGGTTTGGCGTGGAGGGTATCGCCCTTGCAGATCCGGGTGACGGCGCCGCCCTCTTCCTGCGTCCAGCCGCATCCTTCCGTCACATAAAGGGTCTGGCCAGCCGGGTGGGTGTGCCAATTGCTTCGTGCACCGGCCTGGAAGGTGACGATGGACGTTCCAGCCTGACCCGGTGGTGTGGGCTTTGTGAGCATCCGCACCGTGACCGGCCCGGTGAAGGATTCGGCTGGTCCGGGTTGCGGCTCAACGGTGCCGGCACGAACGATTTCCTGTGCTTGCACGGCGGGCGCAACGCAGAGCAGCATGGCGGCAATCAGATGGCGTTTCATCATTTTCTCCTGGGTTGTTGCTAGTCTTCGTTGCCGGGATACGGGCACGTCGTGGCGGTGCCTGCATTCCGACAGGTAATGGTCAGCCTTCCGTCCCGGCGAGGCGGGTGGGCGCAAGCAGGCGGCGCCCGAGGTACCAGATCAGAAGCCCTGCGAGTGTCAGCCCGGCCTCCACCGCGGTAACGGCAAGCCAGCCGCCGTTCGTCCACAACAGACCTGCCAGCGCGGATCCAACCGCGCCGCCGAGGAAGTTGCCGACCACGAACGCGGTGTTCAGACGGCTCCTGCTGGCCGGATCGACCTCGAAGATGCGCGTCTGGTTCAGGACGTTCACGACCTGGATGGCGGCGCTGACGAGGAGTGCTGCGACAAGCAGCAGGACGATCGACGTCGTGCCGGCCGCGGCGATCGCGAGACCGAGCAGGACAGTTGCCAGACCGGCGCCTTTCAGCACGACGGAATGACCCTGGTCATAGAGTTTCCCGGCACGCTGCGCCGCGACCGCACCGGCGAGACCGACGAGGCTGGTCGCGCCGATTGCGGTAACGCCATAGTTGAACGGCGGAGCGCTGAGCAGGAACGTGATGGCGGTCCAGAACATCGTGAACACGGCAAACGTTATCACGCCCAGGGCCATGATGACCTGGACCGGCGGGTGGGAACGGACGATGCCGAAGACCGAACCGACGAGCCGGAAATAGGGCACACGTGGGCGTCGCGCGTCCGATGGCACATAGCGCGCGACGAGCAGTCCGACGACCAGGGTCAGCGCCAACGCGAGCACGAAGACGGCCCGCCATCCGAACAGATCGGCGACCAGTCCGCTGATCGTGCGCGACAGCAGAATGCCGATCAGCAGGCCCGACGCGACGGTTCCCACGACCTTCCCGCGCTGATCGCTCGCAGCAAGATCACCGGCGAGCGGGGTAAGGAGCTGGCCGGCGACAGTGGTCATGCCGACCGCGGCAAGCGCCAGCAGAAGGGTACCGAAAGATGGCGCCAGCGCGCATCCCGCCAGCGCGACGGCCGACGCCAGAATGATGGCGGGGATCAGGCGACGCCGGTCGAGCATGTCGCCAAGCGGGACGATCAGCAGGACGCCGAGCGCATAGCCGAGCTGCGTCATCGTCACCAGCAGGCCGGCACGACCCACAGGAACGCCCAGCGACTCCGCAATCTGCGCGAGGAGGGGTTGAGCCCAGTAAAGGTTGCTGACCGCGGCACCGCCGGCGACGGCGAACAGCAGCGTCATGGCACCGGACATCCGCGTGGGACTGTTCATGTGGGATTTCCTTGTCGTGGGGTCCCGCAGGATCAGCCCGCGCGGATCTCGAGGGTGGCCGATCAATCGGTAACCAGCTCGCCTGCTTCATATTGTTCGTCCGTGACCGGCTCCATCCAGTCCACGTTCCGACCATCGAGCATTTCAGCGACCGTGAGGTGAGACACGGCGACTTTTGCGCTTGCCCCGTGCCAGTGGCGCTTGTTGCAACCGCAGACGACGACGTCTCCGGCGCGGACTTCCGTTCGTGGTCCGCCCTCGCACTGCGTCCAGCCCACACCCGTCAGGATCAGCAACTGCTGCCCGAGCGGATGCGTGTGCCAGTGCGACCGCGCTCCGGGTTCGAAGGTCACGATTGCGCCTGTTGCTCGGCCGGGCTCGTCGGCGGCGAACATGGTGTCGAGCCGGACCGTTCCGGTGAAATACTCGGCCGGGCCCTGTGCGGATGGTTGCGAACCATTACGAATGATCTTCTGCATGATCGTCTCCTGAACTTGATGCATTGGATATACGGCCGGCAACTGGGCCCGCGTACCCGCATCCATGTCCAAGCGATGTTGAGGGATGCTCAGCAGTAAGCCATCGAGGCGGTAGCGACTGGAGGCGACGTAGGATCGTTTCGGAAGCCGCTCCAGCAGCTGCGAACCGCAGTACGACGAGGTGAGTTTTTGAGGATGTCACTCATGTCCCGCGCCCTCTTTGCGCGCGCTGGCAACCCGTTCCGGCGTGATGCTTGGGGGCCGTCCGCCGAAGTGACCGAGCACATAGTTGCTAACGGCCGCGATTTCGGTGTCGGAGAGGATTTTGCCGAAGTTCGGCATCGCCGCGGTTTCCGCAGGGGTGTCGATCCTCGATCCGTGCAGGATAACCTGGATGAGGTTATCGGCGTCGGGGTCATTGACCGTGCGTGCTCCCCGCAGCGCAGCATATCCACTCTGGAGCCCTTCGCCGTTCCAGCCGTGACAGCTTGCGCACGTCCCCTGAAAGACGCGCAAGCCCTGCGCATTGGTCGATTGCGCCGTCGAGGCGCCCGGATCGTACAGCGTCGCACGATCGAGCGCAGCGACGCGCTGGTGGACGGAAGGCTGGTTTTTGCCCGCTCGCGGCGGGACGGACTTCAGGTAGGCCGCCATGGCGCGAAGGTCGCTCGTCGTAAGACGACTGGTACTTAGACTGACCGCTTCGGCCATGCTGCCGGATGCTGCGCCCCGACCGGGGCTATGACCGGTCTGGAGGTAGCGGACGATCTCATCGGATGACCAGTTTCCGATCCCGGTCCGAGGATCGGACGTGATGTTGTAGGCCTTCCACCCTTGGGTGAGGGCGCCAGCGAGATGCTGGTCGCGCTTGACGGCAAAGAGAAGGTTTCGAGGTGAGTGACATTCAGCGCAATGTCCGGCCCCCTCGACCAGATACGCACCCCGATTCCATTCCGCCGATCGTTTCGGATCGTCGGCCAGTGACGTTCGCGGCATGAACAACAGTTTCCAGCCGCGCATCACGAACCGCATGTTGAAGGGGAAGGCGAGCGCGTTCTCTGGAGCATTCCTGGCAACAGGACCCAGGGTCCGCAGATAGGCTCGGATCGCAAGCACGTCATCCGTGCTCATGTTGGTATAAGCCGTGTAGGGGAAGGCAGGGTAGAGTTCCTGCCCGTTTGCGGCCACGCCGTGCCGCACCGCTCGAACGAATTCGGCGTCGCTCCATTTGCCAATACCGTGTTCGGGATCGGGCGTGATGTTGGATGAATACAGTGTCCCGAACGGAAGCTTGAACGGTAAACCGCCAGCGTAGGGCTTGCCGCCGGGGACCGTGTGACATGCGGCGCAATCTGCGGCAGTCGCCATGTATCGACCGCGTTCGACCAGCGCACGACCGGTCGGCAATCCGGCACTCGGCACCGCAGGCGAGAGGGAGGCCGGATAGAAGAAAAAGAGCGCTACCGCCGCCAGTATCAGCGTGGCCGCAGCCAACAGCATCCGGACTCGCCGCGTCATGCCTCCATCTCCTTCTGGCGGGTGGCGAGCGCGGTGATCGCGGCGATCCCCGCAACAGCGGCAAGCGAACCGCCGGCAATGATCTTGTCCGCCGCTTTTTCGCCCAGCTTCGCCGATGCGAACGGGAGCTGGCGGACGCGCACGCCGGTTGCTGCGAACACCGCGTTGGCCAGCGCAGGCGCAGCCGACACCACGCCGGCCTCGCCAATGCCACCGGGCTTTTCGGTGCTTTTCACGAGATGCACCGAAATCGGGGGTGTCTCGTTCATGCGTAGCTGGCGATAGTCGTTGAAGTTGCGCTGGTCGATCCGGCCATCAGTGACCGTGACCGCGTTGAACAACGCAGCTGACAAGCCGAACAATACGCCTCCCTCGATCTGAGCGACGATACCGTCGGGATTGGTCGCCTGACCGGGATCGACGGCTGCGGTCAGGCGACGCAGCATGATCTCACCGGTCCTCGACACTTCCACCTCGCAGACCAGCGCCAGATGCGTTCCGAACGATTGATGGAACGATACGCCGCGCCCGCAGCGCGGCGGCAGCTCGGTTCCCCAGCGGGAGCGTTCGGCCGCGATCCGCAGCACGTTGAGGGAGCGGGGATGGTGAGCGAGCAGGGCACGACGATAGGAGAGCGGATCCCTGCCAGCGCGCTCCGCACATTCATCGAGGAAGCTTTCCAGCACGAATATGTTGTGAGCGGCGCCAACCCCCCGCCACCAGCCCAGCTCGACGGGTACACGGGTGCGAACCCAGTCGATCCGGCGGGCCGGTATGGAATACGGCAGATCGACGACCCCCTCGATGGCATCGGAATCGATCTCTCCGTCGGGCAGGCCCTTGGGAAGGTACCCATTGAACGTCGATGGCCCGCAGATGCGATCGGTAAGGACAGTCGGCAGGCCGTCCGGACCGAGGCCTGCCGCGATCCGGTCATGATAGTGGGGCTTGAAGCGGTCCTGCCGGATGTCCTGCTCGCGGGTCCACATCACTTTCACCGGATACCGGACCTGCCGGGCCAGCGAGACGGCCTGCACCACCATCTCGGGCGAAAGGCGTCGGCCGAACGAGCCGCCGATCAGGTGATTGTGCAAGGTCACCCGTTCCGGCGGGATGCCGAGCTCCGCGGCGGCGGCAGTCTGGCAGTCGACCGGGCTCTGCGTGCCCAGCCAGATCTCGCATCCGTCCGGCCGGACATGGACCGTGGTGACGAGCGGCTCCATCGCCGCATGGGCCAGAAGCGGAAGCTGGTACTCGGCCTCCAGCCGGTCCGAAGCGGCAGCGAAGGCCTTGTCGACGTCGCCGGTCGCAGCGCCGAGGACCGGTTTGCCTGATCCACCGGCATCGCGCATCCGCGCTTCCATGTCCGTTGTCGATGGCGCTGGTCCCGCCGGTCGCAGCCAGTCGATGTCCAGTGCATCGAGTGCTTTGCGCGCCGCCCAGAAGCTGTCCGCGGTCACCGCGACAGCGTCGTGAATGCGCAGAACGTCCGCCACGCCGCGTACCCGACGCGCGCCATTGTCCGTCACCTTGCCCAGGCGTCCGCCGATATACGGGCAGAGCGCGAGCGCTGCGATCTTCATGCCGGGCACCTTGACGTCGATCCCGAACACCGCGCTGCCGTCGACCTTGGCAGGCGTATCGAGGCGATGCTGCGAATGTCCGATCAGGCGAAATTCGGAAGCCGGCTTGAGCCTGGGGTCCTGCGGAGTGGCTTCGACCGCCGCCTGCTTCACGAGGGCACCGTAGGAAAGCGTTCGGCGATCGGTCCTGCAATGCACGATGCCGTCACGTGCCTCGCATTGCTCGGCCGCGACATTCCACCGCCGTGCTGCGGCGGAGATCAGCATCATGCGCGCAGCAGCGCCCGCCTGCCGGAGCGGGACCCAGCCCGCGCGGGTGGAGGCGGAGCCTCCGGTCATCTGCGTCTTGTAGATGGGATTGGCGTAAAGATCGGCATTGGGGGGTGCTGCGACGAGCTGAACCTGGTCGAGCCGGACCTCGAGTTCCTCGGCAAGCAGCATCGCGACGCCGGTATAGATACCCTGGCCCATCTCCACGAACGGCATGACCAGGGTGATCTTTCCGGTCTGCGGAATGCGGATGAAGCCCCCGGGCGCAAACCCGTCGAACGCATCGCCCGGTTCCGTTTCCGTAGCCAGCGCGTGCAGCGAGGAATCTTCTGCCTGACTCTGCGCCCAGGCACGCCGTGGCTGATCGAGGATCGCGAAGCCGATCGTCAGTGCCGCGCCGGTCAGGAACCGCCGGCGGGACGGAGCGCCCTCAGGAGAGTGCGGCGCTCCATTTGCGTCGCCGCTCATCGGATATCGTCCTCAGGCACGCCGGCGGCTCGCTTTATCGCTGTACGGATGCGGGCATAGGTCGCGCAACGGCAGATATTGCCGGCCATCGCCGTATCGATCGCCGCATCGTCAGGCTTGGGATTGCGTGCGAGCAGAGCGCTCGCGGACATGATCTGGCCTGATTGGCAGTAACCGCACTGGACGACTTCGACACTCAGCCACGCCTCCTGGACCTTCCGTCCTTCCGGTGTCGATCCGACATGCTCGATGGTCGTGACCTGTCGCGTGCCGACAGCAGAAACCGGCAGGACGCAGCTTCGTACGGGCTTGCCGTCGAGGTGGACGGTACAGGCCCCGCATTGCGCGATACCGCAGCCATATTTGGTCCCTGTCAGCCCGATGTTGTCGCGTAGCACCCATAACAAGGGCGTGTCAGGCGTGACGTCCAGTTCGTGACTGGCGCCGTTGACGACCAAAGTTACCATGGGCTCAGTTCCTGACTTAGATCCTCAGTCTGATGCTGCCCGTTGCATGGACACTAGAAGCACCGGATCGGAAAACGGGGGTCTATGCGGATGTCGAAATTACTTGCCATTCCGTTGGTCGGACCGCCGCCACCGCAATCGCTTAGTAAAATGGACAACCAACAGTCGTAAGCTCATCCTGATACATGCGCTTGTGAGCCTAGTTCACAAAACAGGGTCTTCGGCCAGGCAGCTCTGCCCGACCGAGCTATGTGTTCGCTCGGATCACGCCCCTGATGGTATCTCCTTGGATGGGGTCGGGGGGGGCTGGCAGGGTGGGATCAGAACGTGAGCACTATGCGGCCGCGGAGACCGCCGGCTTCGAGCAACCGGTGCGCCTCGACGGCATCGGTGGCCGGCAGGGTTCGCGCGACACGAAGTGTCAGATGGCCTTCGCTTGCTAGATTGCTTAGCTGGAGGAGTGCCGCTTGGTTACGGGCGTAATCCGGCACAAAGGTTCGCTGCGTGACTATGCCGCGCTCGTCCACGAGTGGCGTACCGGGAGCAGACGTAACGATGCGACCACCGTCGCGTACCGCGCCGGCGACAGACGGTGCGATTCCAGCCGTATCGATTAGGCCATCAACACCCCCAGGCACGACCTGCCGTACCGCTGTGGCGAAGCCCGGGCCGCGTGGCAGAACGACATTTGCGCCAAAGCCTCGAACCAACTCCTCGTCCCCGGGCGCCGCGTCCGCGATCACGTGGTAGCCCTCCGCCTTTGCGATCTGCACCGCGTAGCCACCGACCGCGCCAGCGGCTCCGGTAACTGCCACCGTGCCAGCTACGGGCAAGGTAAGCCGGTCGAGCGCTTGGCGTGCGGTCAAGGCGTTCATCGGAAGGGTAGCGGCTTCTACGTCGCTCGCACCTATGGGCGACCGTACGACCGACTCTATCGGAACAACCAGCCACTCCGCATACGCGCCGTGCATACCGGAGATAACGGCGATCGCCACAACTCGGTCGCCTACGCGCAGGTCGGTCTGCGCATCCGAGCTAATCTGGTCGATCGCGCCCGCCGCTTCCATGCCAGGCACATAGGGCGGCGGGGCGTCGGACACGAAAGCGACGCCGCGCCTGACCATTGTATCGATTGGATTCACGGTTGCAGCCGCCACCTTGATCCTTACCTCGCCCGGGCCTGCATTGGGCATGGGTAGGGCGACGATGTGCAACACCTCCGGCCCACCAAAGTCACTCAATGCTACGGCCTTCATTGTCATCGGTTATCTCCTGTCGTCGCACAGAGCACCATAACCAAGGTCGGGCTCCGTTCTAAATTGTGTCGTTCGAAATATCGTCATCTTCTCGACCCAACACTTTTAGTACAACGTTGCGCAGCGCAAGTTTATCTGTGACCGATCGTCATGACTGATACGACAGTCGCGGCGATTACCCCCGATTCCATATGCCTGTAGACGGACCCCGTTTTGAAACAGTTGCACCGGAAGGCGGCGCAGGTGATCGTTCGGGTTGCGTCGCACTCGTGCAATTGTTCCGAACGGTGCCGGGTTAGGGTCGTGGAGAAGGTTGGTGGATGCGCATTGTCGTGTTGGGTACAGGAATGGTGGGCCGTACTCTTGCCGCCAGGCTCACAGAATTGAATCACGACGTTTCTATTGGAACGCGCGACGTTGAACAGACACTGGCGCGATCCGAGCCAGATGCAAAAGGATCGGCACCCTATACTGAATGGCAAAAGCTTAATCCGACGGTTCGGCTCGTGCCCTTCGAAAATGCCGGTACTCACGGAGACCTGATCATTAACGCGACGGCAGGTGCTCAGTCGTTGACCGTATTGCATTTGGTCGGCGCGGAGAGCCTCGTCGGCAAAGTGCTGCTCGATCTGGCGGTCCCGCTCGACTATTCGCAGGGGCGGCCGCCGCGTCTTCTCTTCGCGAACGACGACAGTCTGGGCGAGCAGATCCAGCGCGCGCTACCCGGAACCCACGTCGTGAAAACGCTGAATACGATGCACATGAATGTCATGACCGATCCATCCCGTGTTCCGGGAGACCACAACGTCTTTCTGGCGGGTGACGACGACAGGGCGAAGACGATCGTCAAGGCCTTGCTGGCCGAGTTCGGGTGGCCGACGGCGGCGATGGTCGATCTCGGCGGCATCCGGCAATCGCGTGCGACCGAGATGTACGCACCTTTGCTATTTTCCCTGATGGGCCTCTTCGACACGTCCGACCTCAATATAGCGGTCTGCCATCCGGGCAGCTGATCGGTCACGGACGAATCGGGCCGGGCCGGGCCGCTTCATTGAATGAGGAAGGCATCCCAGGTCGGTCGCGCGGGGAAGACCTCCGTCAGGAAGGCGAGAAAGGCCTTTACGTTCGGGCTGGAACGGCGGCTTTCGGGCCACAGCGCGGTGATGGCGGAGCGCTGCACCGCGTAACGGGTGAGGACCGGCACAAGGTCACCGCGGGCGACATAGGGTGCCGCGATGTAAGTCGCCGAGATCCCGATCCCGCCGCCTGCTGCGAGTACGGTCGCCACCCCATCGCTGGCATCCACGGTGACCTTGGCGTCCGGGAGGACCTCCACCGTCCGATTGCCGATCCGGAATGGCCAACGCAGCGGCTGGCCGGAACTCTGAAGCCGTACGTTGACGCAGTCATGCTCGCCCAGATCATCGGGATGCAATGGTGTCCCACGCTTTTCGAGATAGGCCGGCGAGGAATAGGCGCAGACCATGTTCGATGCGAGCTTGCGCGACATCAGTCTCGAGTCCGCGATCTCGCCGACCCGGATCGCCACGTCGACGCCATCGGCGATCATGTCGACGATGGTGTCGCCCAGTCGCAGATCGATCGCAATTCGGGGGTAGCGCTCGCGAAAAAGGGGGATTGCCGGGCCCAGCACATGCAAGCCGATCGGCAGCGGCGCGGTGACCTTCAACGTTCCGAACGGTTCGGCGCGCGCCGCGAGCGCCAGTTGCTCGATCTCCTCCGCATCCCGCAGAAGCTTCAACGCGAGTTCGTGGAGATCGCGACCTTCCGGCGTCAGCGTGAGCGAGCGTGTCGTTCGCGTGAACAGTCGGACGCCCAGCTGGTCTTCGAGCCGTTGCATGCTCTTGCTGACACCCGAGGGTGACATGCCAAGGGCACGGGCCGCGGCCGTATAGCTGCCCAGCGAGGCGGCACGCGCGAACGTGATGAGCCCGGTCAGGCGGTCGATGCCGATATGTGACGTCATGTCACAAGTAAAGCGATAAGCGGCCGGATTATCAAGTGTCGTCGTGGACTTACTTATGGTGTGCGGCCCTACGGGCTGCGTTGCATGGAGCCAAACGCATGACCACCGTTCCCCTTGCCGAAACACTCGACGGCCGTACGGTCCTGATCGTCGGCGGCACATCCGGTATCGGCCTTGCCGCCGCGGTCCAGGCGAAGGCGTTCGGTGCGCAGGTCATCATCATGGGTCCCGACGCCGAACGTGCCAGGCGGGTGGCCGAGGAGCACGGCTTCGCCGGCTGGCGCGCGGCCGATGTGACGCAACCGGATGCGATCGAAGCGGCACTCGCCGACATTCCGGTCGTCGATCACGTGGCGATGATGGCCGGCACGTACATTTCTGCAAAGGTCATCGGCGGCGACGTCGCCCAGATGCGTCGGATCTTCGACGAACGGATATGGGGTACGGTCCACGTCCTGCGCGCTCTGGGCGACAGGCTTGCGCGGGACGGATCGGTGGTCCTGACGTCCGGTGGCCTGGCGTATCGCCCGAATGCGCAGGGGTCGGCCCTGTTCTCCGCGGCGATGGCGGGGATGGAAGCGCTGACGCGCGGCCTGGCCCTCGAAATGGCACCCCGGCGCTTCAACGCGATCGCGCCGGGTCCGATCGATTCGCCGCTGTTCGAAAAGGCGATGGGCGATGGCCGTCACGCCGTGCTCGATCATTACCGGGCGACGCTGCCCGTAGGCCGGGTCGGTACGCCGGAAGAGGCGGGCGCCGTCGTCGTCTTTGTCATGGTGAACGGCTTCATCAACGGCGCGACGCTCAACGTCGACGGTGGCGCGCGGCTCGTTTGATGCGTGCCGACGCCCACATGTTCCAGAGTGAAGGACCGATCGCATGAAGTTCGATACCCCCGCCGGCGTGACCCCGATCGACCGTCAGGCGGTCGTCGGTCAGCCGCATGCTCGCGTCGAAGGCCGGCTGAAGACCACCGGCACCGCGCGTTACGCCGCGGAGCATCACGACGTCGGTGAGAACCTCGCCTATGGGTATATCCTGGGCGCGGCGATCGCGAAGGGCCGTATCACCCGCATCGACACATCCGCGGCACGCGCCGCGCCCGGCGTGGTGGATGTCCTGACCTATGAGACAACCGGACCGGTACGGGGCGGCAATTTCTTCATCCAGCGGGCGCTGGCAGGTCCGCTGGTCGATCATTATCACCAGCCGGTCGCCGTGGTCGTCGCGGAAACCTTCGAACAGGCGCGCGCTGCGGCTAGCATGATCGATGTCCGCTATGCGCGCGCCAAGGGTGCCTTCGATCTCGCCGCGCTGAAGGCGTCTGCACCGCTCGGACCGGAGGCCAAGTTCGGCGGTCCGGCGAACAACGCGGTCGGCGATTTCGATGGTGCCTTTGCCGCCGCGCCCGTGCAGGTCGACGCGACGTTCACGGTGCCCGACCAGACCCATGCGATGATGGAGCCGCATGCCTCGATCGCCCGCTGGGACGGCGATGCTCTGACCTGCTGGACCTCGATCCAACAGCTCTCGTCGGGTACCACGGATCTTGCACAGATCATCGGCGTACCCCGGGAAAAGGTCCGTCTGCTATCCCCGTACATTGGTGGTGGTTTCGGCGGCAAATGGACGGCGCAGAGCGACCTCGTGCTCGCCGCCTTCGCCGCGCGCATGGCGGGCCGTCCGGTGAAGATCGCGCTCCAGCGGCCGATCATGTTCAACAACACGACCCACCGTGCCAGGACCATCCAGCGCCTGCGGATCGGTGCGGGTCGCGACGGGCGGATCACGGCGATCGGCCATGATTCCTGGTCGGGCAACCTGCCGGGTGGCTCGGCCGAAGCTGCGCCGATCGGTACGCGCGACCTGTATGCCGGCGAGAACCGCCTGCTGCGCCGCTACCTGACGGTGCTCGATCTGATGGAGGCCAATGCCATGCGGGCGCCGGGCGAAGCGCCCGGCTTGATGGCGCTCGAAGTCGCCATGGACGAGCTGGCCGAGAAGCTGGACATGGATCCGGTCGCGCTCAGGGTGCTCAACGATACCAAGGTCGATCCCGAGCAGCCCTCGCGTCCTTTCTCGACGCGGGCGTTCGTCGAATGCCTGCAAACCGGCGCGAAGCAATTCGGGTGGAGCGAACGCCCGAAGATTCCGGCCAGTCGCCGTGACGGCAAATGGCTGATCGGGATGGGCGTGGCGGGGGCCATCCGCGGCGCGCTTATCAGCAAGTCGGCCGCGCGCATCCGGTTGGGGCGCGACGGCATCGTTACGGTCGAATGCGACATGACCGACATCGGCACTGGCAGCTACACGATCATCGCTCAGGTCGCGGCCGAGATGCTGGGGGTGGCCCTGGATCGGGTCGTCGCGAAGCTGGGCGATTCCCGCTATCCCGAAACCTATGGTTCGGGCGGACAGCAGGGCGCGGCGTCCGCTACCGCCGGCGTCTATGCCGCCTGCGTCAAATTGCGGCAGGCGGTGGCGCAGCGGCTCGGCTTCAACACGTCCGAGGTCGATTTCGTCGACGGGACGGTGCGCTCGGCGGGCCGGACCGTGCCGCTTGCCGAGGCGGCGAAGGACGGCGAGATCGTCGCGGAGGACGCGATGGAATATGGCGACCTTGCGGAGCGGTATGACCGTCAGACGTTCGGGGCGCACTTCGCCGAGGTCGCGGTGGACCAATATACCGGCGTGGTCCGGGTGCGGCGCATGCTGGCGGTATGCGCCGCGGGGCGCATCCTCAATCCGCTAACCGCGCGCAGCCAAGTGATCGGCGGCATGACGATGGGCATCGGCGCGGCGCTGATGGAGGAGATGGTCGTCGACAAGCGCTTCGGCTTCTTCGTCAATCATGATCTGGCGGGTTATGAGGTACCGGTGCATGCCGACGTGCCGCATCTGGACGTGTCGTTCATCAACGAGGTCGACGCCACCATGTCCCCGCTCAAGGCCAAAGGCGTGGGGGAACTCGGCCTGACCGGCGTCGCCGCGGCCATCGCCAACGCGGTCTACAATGCGACGGGGGTGCGGGTGCGCGACTATCCGCTGACATTGGAAAAGCATTTCGAGCAACTGCCCCCGGTCGTCTGACTTCGTTATCCGACACGGCCACCGATATTGACGGTGCGACGGTGCGATCACAACCGGCACGCGACAACCAGAAAAAGCTCGGACGATCCTAAAACTTTCTAAAAGGGGTATACCCTGAGTAAGCATGTGGTTTGAACACAAATCCCGTTCAAACAGGGTCGGTAACAGCGAAATTGAACACCGTATTCAGGAGGTCTAGATCCTGCTCGCACACATAGGCGTCTGGCTTACCGGCGTGGATCGCGAGGCCGGCCTATGCCTTCAGAGGGCGATAGTGGGATTTGTAATCGATGGCATAAGCGTCGGCACGCATTGCATGTTTGATGCTCGGTTCGCGGCTGCCATCAGATCAACGTCACCTAGATCGCGGCAATCGATCCACCATTTGGCGTCAGTGACCCAAAGGCATGCGTTACAGTCGGCATCGCTGTTTGAGTTGGTTAGCGCTGCAAGCCGCTTGTTCCTGACCGTCGACGCCCAGCTGATTTGCCGATCAGTCCCAGTCAGCGGCGGAAGAACAAGGTGTGAGACAGCGGCGCTGCTTAACGCTGCCGTAGCGACCTCCTCAGCCCGCTTCTCCGCAACGAAGCAATCACGACAGGTAGTCGTCTTCAGCCACTTGGCCTTACGTTCCTGCTGGCTTTCAAAGCCGGTGAGATAATGAGCCTGCTCATGACCGCAGGCATGAATGATCCGCTGTTCCATGGCATGGAGGATGCCCGCTCATGGTTTGTGCGCAACGGCAATGAGTCAGGTTGAATCATAATCGCGGCCAGTGGCTGACGACTGAACGGGACAAACGTCCAGCCAACTAAGCTGGCGCAACGCCGTCAGCGTTCACCAGATCCGGGCCAACCAATGTGCCGATGAGTCGGACGCGCTTCTCTACCAGATCTACGGGGGTTCGATGCAATTCCAGCTCGTAGCGGCCACCGACATCGCGGCGAAGATAGAAGGCTCCGCCATCGCGGACCAACGTGCCTATCTCATTGATCCGGGTACCAATCGCTACCATCGCTATGTCGTCGCTCCGTTGATGATCATGCAAAATTGCGGGAGATCCTTGGGGCAGCCGATGCTCCTTGGTAGTCTAAGGATCCTGCTAATTTGTTCCCGACCGGTCTCTAAAGACTGATATTCCGCTGCGCCATTTCAACGAATGCCATATCCCCGATTGGTGAGCGAGGCTCGGCTTTAAAGATGTCGGCCAAATCGAGCAGATCCTCGTTGGAAAGGTCCGCGATCGAGGCTTCGATCTCGGCAAGCCGCTGCACCGCGTGATCGCCGCGATGGGCGACCCGCTTCATTCTTGTCTTGAGCATGCCGCCTTTTATCATGAACGTCGCGGGGGCGGCAGTGGCATTTACGGCCGGTTGGCTGAGGTCTTCGGCCAAAAATGCTCGCTATCTGCAGGCGGAAGAAGCTTCTCTAATGGAGAACCGCACTGCGTCCTGGCAGCAGATCCCAAAGCGGCAGGAACGCACAGCTTCAAAGAGTGAACGGCGCCATCACGGTGCATGCGGACCGTCCGCATTTACGGTAAAACTGGTGGAAAGCGGCCCGGCCGCTTTCGGGCAGCGATCCACGTAAACGGACGTTCATTCAGAAGGTGGGGCAGGGTGGCGAAGGGCCGGTTCCTGGTGGAAAAGCGGCCAGGCCGTTTTCGGGCGGCGATTGCGGTAAACAGACGTTCGTTCATTTGATGGGGCAGGGGGGAGGTAATCGACCGTTTCCTGGTGGAAACCGGAATGAGCGGTTTGGAGAGAGGTAGAGGCTTAACCTCCGCTTGTTCAGGTCGGGGCTCGCCATAGGCTCAGTTTGCGCACAAGCTCGCGAAAGATCTGAGTTTACCCGCAAGGCTGGACGTCGCATAAATATGCTGCTTACCTTCCTGCGCCTCGCGCTATGGGGCCGATCAGGGCAGTATGCAGGTATGAGGGTCGGCCCAGCAACGATGCGCGAGAGAACTTTACGGGAACACTTGCCTCTTGTACCAAGCGCCCCCACATCCTGCACCAAGGTTGACCCGTGGGGGCACGGGCGGAGGCGGGGATATGAAACTAGACCATGAATATGCGCTCTTAGGGGGGATGAACCGTGCAAAGGTCGGTCGATACCTAAGCGTCGCCGCTGCCAGTATTTCAGCGATCGTAATGTTGGGCTTACTAACCTTGTGGGACGCGGCTAAGGCATTGGGCCTGCCGTCCAACATTCCCCCCGCCGTATTGTCGTTGATTGGCGCGGGAACAATTTTTACTGTCCTTTACTGGTTCCTTGATAACCATGCTTGGCGTTGGGCGCCTTTGGGTGGTTGGCTGAAAGCCCCTGATTTGAGCGGTGCCTGGGCGTGTGAAGGCGTGACACTGAACCCCGATGGATCGCCGCAGTTCAATTGGTCCGGCACGATCACAATTATTCAGAGCTGGGACAAAATAAGAGTTCGGCTCAAAACCTCGACCTCTGGCTCAAATAGCCTAGCGGCTGCGCTGATGTGCGATGAAGCTGACGGGTTCCGGCTGCTCTACAACTATCGCAACGATCCGAAGGCAGGTCAACCCGCATTACAAAGTCACCGAGGCTTCGCCGAGCTAGTGTTCTCACATGATCGCCAGTTCGCAGAAGGCGAGTATTTTAATGGTCAAGGCCGTTTTACCTTCGGAACCATGAGACTTATCAAGGAACCTCGCTAATGCCTCGTGACATTAACGCTCGCTTGGAAAACCTAAGAGTCCGCCGAAAAGGTATTGATGCAGTCAACAACGGCCGGGTAACGGCAAGCTTTGCTGAAGATGTACTCCGCAAAAGCATTATCCAAGAGCCTTGGCAACGTCGGGCCACCTCACACCCTTACACGCGCTATGCGCTCGGTGCGATGCAGGCGGTGGATTCCGCTTACACCCAGAAAAGTCGAGACGAAGCAGAGCGGGTCGCCAAGCAACTTCGCGACGGACTGTCAGTCTCGATTGAAACCCGGCTGCAGGGCTCGGTGCCGCTCGACGTTCATATCCGGGGCGTTAGCGATGTTGACCTGCTGGTGCTAAGAACCGGCTTCCATACTTATGTCACTTACGGTGCCCGTGCCTTGGCTGGGTACTACACCAGCCCGACAAGCGAGACGTCGCTATCTGCGCTGGCTTCATTGCGGTGCGAAAGCGAAGATCTTTTGAAGCGGCGATATTGGGGCGCGACTGTCGATTGTAGCGGGGGCAAATGCATCGCGCTCTCGGGTGGCTCATTCGAACGGCCTGTCGATGTCGTCCCATCGCATTGGAACGATACGGTTGCCTACCAATCGTCGTTGGCTGAACATGACCGCGGCGTTACAATTCTGAACAAGACAGTCCCGGAAACTATCGACAACCTTCCGTTCACACACATCAATCGTGTTCATGATCGTGATACGGCTTATTACGGCAGTCTAAAAAAAGCGATACGATTGGTAAAGAACGTTAAGAATGACGCCACCAATGAAGATAGCGCCGCAATGCTGCCAAGTTTCGACATTGCTGCGCTGATGTACCACGCTGATGAAACGCCCTTGAAAGCCGGCTACATTAATGAGCTTTATATCTTAAGAGAAGCTCAGCGGTTTCTTGATTGGTGCTATCGTAATAAGGACGAAGCTAGCAAGCTAATGACGCCGGACGGTTCGCGTGCCATTTTGAACAACGAGAGAAAGCGGACAGGGTTGCTGACGATTTCTACCGAGCTAGACGATTTGGCGCAGCAAGTCGCTCGTGAGCAAGGGCTCTACAGTTCGTCGCCAAATTGGGACGATATCTACGCGACGCTGGGGAACGCACGAGTGCCGGCTGCGGCCTAGTTTGACCGAAAGCGGAGCTGTAAGGTTCGTTCTATAAATAAGTGATTGGACGATCTTTGCGATCGATTAGGTTGGCAGCTGCTTTCTAGAACAAAGTATCACACCACTCTGGCGATCGACTACCTCCATAGAGGAAACGATATTGAGCTTTCAGATTCTCAGTTTATCGGGTGGCGGATTTCTCGGGCTATACACTGCTTCAGTTTTGGCGGAACTTGAGAAGCGCTCGGGGCGGCCGCTCGTAGATTCCTTTGATCTGATCGCGGGCACTTCTGTCGGCGGCATCATTGCTCTCGGACTTTCGGCAGGCCGCAGTGCAGCCGAAATCAAACAGGCTTTTTTGGACGAAGGCGGCAAAATATTCTCGCCGAAGCGGCCGGCATCCAACGTCCTGAGCATCGGCGCGCGCATACTGACGGGCCTTCCTAAATCCCGGTATGATCCCGCCCCCCTCCGCAGCATCGTCGAGCGCATCGTGGGGACCGAAACGCGAATGTCGGATCTGAGACGGCCGACCATTATTCCCGCAGTGAATCTCACCAAGGGTGGACCCAAGGTGTTCAAGACTGGGCACCACCCGCGCTTCATCATCGACTGGCAGTTGAAGGTCGTCGACGTTGCCTTAGCTACTTCGGCGGCACCTACATATTTCCCGATCCACCAGATTGGCGTCGAGCTGTTCGCCGACGGCGGAATGTTCGCCAACTCGCCTGATCTGATCGCGCTGCATGAGGCCGAGACGTTTCTCGACGTGAAGAGGGAGGATGTCAGGGTGCTTAGCGTTGGCACCACAACGACGGCATTCGCCTTTTCCGCCTCCGTCGGCCGCGCGCTTGGATCGTACGGGTGGATAAAGAACGAGCGCCTGCCGAGCGTTATGATCGGATCACAGCAGGCGCTGACCGATGACATGATGCGGCACGTCATTGCTGACAGATACGTCCGGATCGACCGCGCCCAGCCGCCGGATCAGCAGTCCGAACTGGCGCTCGACTGCGCAAGTCCCATCGCCAAACGCGATTTACAGTCTGCGGCGGCCAGCTCCATTGCCGACGTTTCGTCGAATCAGATGCTGCGTGACATGCTCGACCACGTGGCACCGGAATTCACCTTCACCAACGCGACCCTCTAGGATCCCGATGTCCCAGTCAGCAAAGCTGTTCTACCAAGCCGGTAGCGAATCCGAGACCCTTCATCGGCGGGTTACTCCCACGGCCGACCAGTTCACGGCGCAGAAAGATCGTTGGAACGACCTCGCCGAATTTCTCGTCAAGCGCCTCACTGAAGGCAGCGGCTACTCCATCCGAACATGGCTTCAGGGATCCTATAAGTGTCGTACGCAGATCCGGCCTTGGATGGTTGGCGCTGAGTTCGACATCGACCTCGGCATCTATTTCGAATGGAAGGGCGAGCCAGAGGATGGCGATCACACCCCGGAGGAGCTGAAGGCGATCGTTCAGAATGCGCTCGTCGATTATCAGGACGACGAGGACAACGAAGCGACCGGTGTCGCCGACCCGAAGGAGCGCTGCTGCCGGATCGCCTTTGCGCCAGACTTCCACATCGACGTGCCGTGCTACCATCTCGACAGCGAACGCGATGCCCGCACGCTCGCGACGGAATCCAAGGGCTGGGAGGTGAGTGACCCGAAGCAGATCTACGAATGGTTCAAGGACTGTCAGGAGGACGTGCCTCGCAAGAGACTGCGCCGACTAATTCGTTACCTGAAGATGTGGGCGGCACTGCGGATCGAGGAGGCCGAGCGTCCATCATCCATTTTGCTGACTGTGCTGGCCGCAGAAGCGTTCGACAGCATCGATCTAGACGTAGTTTTGGATGACGACGACATACTGGAAGAGACGGCCACGCTGATTGCCAATCGCCTCGATGACGATCCGACCGTACCGAACCCTATAAATTCCAATGAAGACGTGAACCGGTTGAAGATCGGAGCCGTCGTCAAGCTGGTCGCGAAGTTGCGTGAATTAGCGTCGATCGGCGAGAGGGCGCGCCTCGCTGCCGACATATCCGCGGCGGCCGAGATCTGGAGCGAGGCCTTTGATCAGTTCTTTCCGATGCCGGAAGATACTGAGGAAGGCACGCAGGCGCTGGCGAAGAGCCAAGCAATCGCCGTTTACGCATATACTCCCGACATCATCGTCACCGCGACGCCGCGAGACAATCGCGACGTCAAGCCGATCCAGGGCCTCAACGAGATCCGGCCAGTGCCCAAGAACTGCGACATAGACTTCGCGATCGCAAGACCGGACCTGCTACCCGCTGGATGCACGCTAAAATGGACAGTGCGCAACCATGGGAGGGAAGCCGCGATGGAGAATGATATGGGTCATGTCGCGGGGACCGGAGCCTCGGTCGAACGCCACACCGCCTATAATGGCGACCACGCAATGGATCTTACGGTCTTCCTTGGCAGTCGGCCGGTGGGGCGTCGCCGTATTGCTGTGAAGGTGCGTGGCCCAGCCATCCCGCCGCGTAACCCGCCGAGGCGCAGATACGGACACTGATCACTGTAGGACCTCTCGGTCTGCGGCGGTAGGATGTGGGCAGGGCTCGCGCCCTCTCAGCATAGAACGTTACTAACGCTTTCCTGACAAGACCTTCGGCGGCGCAATCTTCTCCAAGAAATGATCCGTGTTTTTCAGCATGCATTCCTGCAGTTCGCGGCCCTGCAAAATCTGACCTGGCTCGGAGAACGTCTCGTTCACCGCTCGGTGCGCCCGTTCGGTCGTGACCTCTCCTTTTGCAGCGTAGCGGTCGAGCCGTGACGACACGCCGGTCTCAATGCGGCGGCGCTCCTGTTCGGACGTATTCATCAGACATGTGGCGGAAGCCTGCTTTACGGCGAACTCAAGATCCTGCTGCGCCTGTGTTTGGCCTGGCCGTCCGAACGGCCCTAAAAGAAACCATAGCATTGCTCCGAGCAGCAGTAGAATCACGGTTGCTCCGAACGCCTTGAACATGAATCTTCCCCTTCTTCTGACGGTCAACTTGGTAACCGGCGCCCGCGACGGGTCCGTCCCCGGCCTCACCAAGGTGAACTCACCCGTAGTGCGCGCGCTAGTCCAGTAGTTACCTCGAAGCTCATTGTGGCGGGAGTCATAGCGTAAGATGGCAGCCCCACTGTAAGCGCCGCCGGATAGCAACGCACCGGCCCTTGGGTTTACGTCGTATATATAGCACAAGGCCGGTCTCCCAGGCTCGCGATCACTCCATTCGGCGACCCTCGTCATTGAATCCGATCCCGGTGAATGGACGTCCATGGCCAGACCCCGGTCGTCGCGCGAGATTATTGCTTCTGCACGTACCCGCCCAGTCTTGTTCCATAAAAAACGCCGTGGCGACTCCCAATCAATTATCATGTCCCATGCACCGACCAGAGCTGCCGGAAACGCGGATGACGGGGTGCCGGGCAGATCGGCCGAAATGCCGTTCATCTTTTTACTTCTCTTCCATCCACGAATACGGTCACCCCCTGATCGACCGTGGCGATGCCGGTTGCGATTACGCTAGGCAGTCGCGAACCGAGGAGCGCCGTCATGTAGCGCGCGCCTAGCAGGCGGCCATGCGGTAGGGGAGGCGGATCCCCAACTGGCGGGCCGAAATATTGTGCGACTCGTACGATCGAATAGTCTGGCAACAGGACGTGGAAGCCGTCGTGCAGCTCGCTGGTCCCGACAGACAGCGCCGCCAAGACCTCCACTGGCGGTCCGGCGTTGCGGACAGCCAGGTCAGGCCGAAGCGAGGCGATCGGCAGGAGCGATGGGTCCAAGGTTACGATAACGCCCACGCCTACGAACGAAGAGCCCGCGCGCCTTTGTACCTGGAGGAGAAAATCGGCAAGTTGCTTCAGAGTCATGACCTTAGTTACCGCGTCCGTTAGGTCGGGTCCCTACTTCCATAAGGCGGATCTCCGTCTGGACCAAATGCCGGCTTACCGTTTCAAAGCAGACAGACCTTGATCTACCAACCTAAGTCGTTCCAAGCGTCATCCCGACCCGGCTGGCGGTCGATCTTCTCACATCAACGAGCGGCCGGTTTCGGGTGGCGCTTACGGAGCGCTGATTGTCCGGGAATGGATCGTGCTATCGCGAAAACTTCAGCATGGGATTGTCGCCGTCAGCCAATCCGGTGCGGTAGCCGCATTCGCCAGATCACTTGAGTTTGCCATGCTCACTAGCGAAGTGGCTATCATTTCGCCATATTGAGGATAGAGGTCGGACTTTGGAAGGAGGGCAATGTGGCAACGAAAGCGATGACGCAGAGCCGTTCGGGACAGCGCGGTCGTAAGATCAAGTTTGGGGATGTCACCGTTACCGCACCGGCGCCGTCGGCAACGATGGTGAAGCATAATGTCAAGCGCAGCACAGAGGCGCTCGAGCGGCTGGCTAAACGGCTCGGCAAACCGGGTGTGTCGATCCGCGCCCGCAAGAATGTGCCCTTGTTTTCGCTCGACAGTGACAATCCTGACGTCATGATCCGCACGATGAACGGCAGAACCGAACGCGGACGCATGGTGGACGGCGCATTCCACGCGATCGACTAACCTCGCCGGTCGAGGCAATTCGGGAAATCCGACTTGCCCAAGACGCGACCAAAAAGCCTCTCGCGATCGTGCTGGCCGGTCATAACGGTTCGGGCAAATCGACGCTTTGGCACCGCAGCCTCGCAGACGAGATGCAGGTTCCGCTCGTCAACGCCGATCGTATGATGGTTTCGATCCTGCCCGAAGTGAACTCAGAGGGCGCATTGCCGCCGTGGGCTGCCCATCTGCGCGACACTGATGAAAGCTGGATGCGGGTGGCGCAAAAGGGCGTTCAGGCGTTCGTTGGCCACGCCATGAACGCCAAGGTGCCGTTCGCAATGGAAACCGTCTTTTCGCATTGGGTCGAGCGTCAGGACGGTACCTTTGAATCCAAGGTAGATCTGATCCGCGACATGCAGGACGCAGGCTATTTTGTGCTGCTTGTCTTTGTTGGGCTAGCCAGCGTCGAACTTTCCGTCAGCCGCGTCGCGACGCGCGTGATTGAACATGGTCATGGAGTTGCCGAACCCAAGCTTCGCGAGCGTTTCCCGAGGACGCAGAAGGCCATTGCCGCAGCACTTAAGGTGGCAAATGCATCGTTGCTCGCCGACAACAGCCGCGATCAAAAGCAGGCTTTCACTGTGTGCCGCGTAGAAATTGGCGGCGGCGAAACATTCGACATCCGACGTGGCCAGGGACCGGCGCCGCCTAAGGTCATCACGCGATGGCTAGACGTGGTCGCCCCACGCCCTTGATATAGGCATGGACCTCATTGGATCTCTGTCTCCGAACGATCCGCCAGCAACATCCGTAGCAGCGCGTCTTACTACGAACGTCGCGTTCCATGAGACGGCTGCCGCGAAACAGGAACAGCAGTCGCAAAATTGAACGAATGGCGGATGTTGAGAATGCGGACCTGTACTTTGGATGATCGACTATGGGTCTTACAGCCGGAAGCTGCCAGAGGCGAAGCAGTTGACACGATGATTGCGGTCATGCGTGCCCCGCAAGGCGTTCATGGCAAACGGAATGGGGACGAGGCGTTGCGGGGCGACTTCGGCGTGCTACCATGTAACCTGATCAATCATGGTTCGAGCCACCGGTCGGTCCGCAGGAGGCTGCCGAAACGTTGCGGAGGGCCGGCGCGCTCGTGCATGGGCTACGATGCTCGAGGGGGATGGGATGAGGCTTTCAACCGTTTACGCGCGCTTCTACAAGTCGTTCAACTTCGACCGCATCCGCGCGGCTAAGCCCGGCGCAGTGCCGCGAGGCGAGTGGGAAAATTTCCGCGGCCAGTGGTTTCCTTATATTGAAGTGAGGATCGACGAGCGTCTGACGACCGTCGTCGGTGCGAACGAATCGGGGAAGAGCCATCTCCTTAGCGCTATCGAGAAGGCGGTATCCGGCGAAGGCTTCACCCGGCGGGACCTCTGCCGCTATTGTGAGTTCTTCGGCGTCACGGCGGAGCAGGCGTGCTGGCCGCACCTCGGCGTGACGTGGTCTGATGTGACGTCGGACGAGTGGGATGCGATCCGGAGCGCTCTCGGCGCCACCGGACCGGTCGCTACCGAGTTCATGATGTTCAGGGAGGGGCCAGACGCGCTGACCGTCTGGACGCCTCTCAGGGACGGTGGGTGGGAGCCGCACATCCTCGACGGTCCGACGGCGGACCGGTTCACGGCTCTCCTGCCCAGCACCTACCGGATCTATTCCGACGTTGCGCTCCCAGACAGCGTGCCGTTCAGCTGGATCGTTTCGGGCAATCCAGCCGACAAGCGCCGCATGCGCGACTCGCTGCTCGACAAAGTGTCGTCGCTGGCAGGAATGGTCGGTCACGATGCGTCCACAGTCGTAAGCAACGCGCCGAGCATCTTCGGGGTGTTGCGGCCTTTGATCGATGAGCTCGCCCAGCCCGCCCGAACGAAGGAAGACAATCGCGCGCTGGATCTTGCGCGCAGTCTGCTCGTCGATCTAGCGAGGATCGATCCGCCGGCGATCGCCGAGCTCGCCGACGCCATCGCGGACGGGGAGGACGGGTACGCGAACGCCCTGGTTGAGCGCATCAACCATCAGATCGAGCAGGCTCTGAATTTCCGGCGCTGGTGGGTGCAGGACCGCGATTTCTCGCTGCGCGTCGATACGCGAGAGCACGATCTGTTCTTCACCATCCGAGATCGCACGGGAAGCGAGTACACATTCGCCGAGCGCAGCAGCGGGCTCAAATACTTCCTCTCCTACCTCATCCAGTCCCAGGCGCACCGGCCGGGGACACGCGAGCGTATTCTGCTCATGGATGAGCCTGACACCTACCTGTCGGCGGAGGCACAGCAGGACCTCATGCGTATCCTGCGCGACCTCGCCGAGGATCAACCCGAGCGTCCCGCGGTGCAGGTAGTCTACGTGACCCATTCGCCTTTCCTAATTGACAAAAACCATGCGGAGCGGATCCGGGTCCTCGAGAAGGGGCGGGGGCGGGACGGAACCCTAGTCGTCGATAACGCTGCGCAGAACCACTACGAGCCCCTCCGTTCTGCCTTCGGCGCGTTCGTCGGTGAGACCGCTTTCGTCGGCTCCGCTAATCTCCTCGTTGAGGGGATCACCGAGCAGGTGCTGCTCGCCGGTGCCGCCCGCTCGATCCGCAAAGCCGGCCGTCCGGAGAACGAGTCCCTAGACCTCAACGGCATGGTCATCGTGCCGTGCGGGTCGGCGAGCCATGTCCCATACATGGTCCACCTCGTGCGCGGCCGCGACGCTGAGAAGCCGCCGGTTGTCGTCCTGCTCGACTCCGACACCGCTGGCGACGACGCGGTGAAGCTGCTCAAGAAAAAGCCGCTGAGCGGCCTCTTGGCGGGGGATCTCGTCCTGCAGCTTGGCAAGGTAGGTCAGGACGTTGGGGAGATAGCTGAAATCGAGGACCTGTTACCGCCAGGCCTCGCCGCCGCGGCGGCGAACCTATGCCTTAGGGAACTCTCTATGTATCGTGCGGCAAGTTCCGCATCGGTGATCGACGTTGAGCTAAACGGGCGGCCGGGCGGCACTGGCATGTTCGACCTCATCGAAACCGTGCTCGGCGGCAAGAACGTCAGGATCGAGAAGCTGCCATTCGCCCGCGCGGTGGTCAGGCTGTGCGAGGAACCATGTGAGGAGCTGGCTGCGGACGTCCAACTCTACCTGGAACGAATGGGCAGGCTGTTCGCCGAACTGAACAGGCTGCGCCGAAAGGCCGAGGCGGAAGCGGGACGCGATCGACTCAGCCATCTCGTTGATCGCGAGCAGCAGCTATTTGTTCGCGATCATAAGAGAACGGCCACCAGGGAGGACGTCGCCAATCTGATAGAGAAGATCGAGAACCTGCTGGACAGTTCGACCGAAGCGGAGGCGATCCGACGGTCGACCCAACGGATTCGACGGGAGAACCGGTTGGAGGACGACCCGTTGGAACTCATCGCCGACATGCCGGCGCTGAGAGTGTCGCTCGCTGCGCTGAAGGACTCGCTCAAGGTCGAACGTCAGGCCGAAGCAAAGGCCGCGATGCCTGTGACGGCGGCTACATCCACGTCGAGCCCAAGTGTCGCGCAAGATGCTGCGTACGAGAGCGAGAGAGGAGGCAAGTCGATCGAGAGCACGGGAGATGAGGTAGAGGGCGATGGTCAACCTGCCGCTTGAACCACAGTCATTTGGGCGGTCGGCAGGCTGATCGAGGCTTGAATATGACTCCGGTGCATCTGCAACGTTTCCTCGGTTGCTCAGAACGCGCGATGCGACGGATCGCTGCGACTTTCCCCGGTGAACGAACGTCTGATTTTGGGAAGCGACGACCGTCGTGTGGATGACCGGGACTGGGTCTTCCCCAGTAGAATGCCGCTTACTTTCGCTGACGAGAGGACGATCTTTCTGAAAGAATGTTAGCACTTACGGTGGGCGCTTACGTAGCGCACGTAACAAAAATACATCGAACTTCGGCGGAGACCTATTTGCAGCTGCTGTATTCGTCCGCGCACTTGTTACACGTTGTTCTTCTTGAACATATCCGGAACGACTGTACCATCGGCGCGCACGCTGGTTACGGCGGGTGTGACGCCGACTCGACGGACGTTCGGCACGGCTGGCACCGTTGGGGGATATTCAATGAAGAGGCTGGTCTTTTGTTTCGACGGCACGTGGAACAGACTGGATGCTAACACGCCCACCAATGTAGTCCTCACTGCCGCCAGCATAGTCCGACAGGTACCCAATGGCGGCCCAACCCAGATTATCCATTACGACGAGGGCGTAGGCACCGGGACGCTCGATCGGGTGTCGGGCGGCACCATGGGCGTCGGGCTGGTGACCAACATTCGAGAGGCCTATCGCTTCCTTATCTTCAACTACGATCCCGGCGACGAGATTTTCGTCTTCGGCTTCTCTCGCGGGGCGTTCAGCGCCCGCACGTTCTGCGGCTTCGTGCGCCATGTCGGCCCTTTGCGGCGGCTACACGCCGCCCGAATTGACGATGCGCTAAAACTCTATGAGGCAAGGCTCAAGGACGAGGATGACGCTACCGAGAAACTGCGTCGCTTTCGAGCTGACTATTCCAACAACGTCTGCATCGGCGCCGAAGACGACGCCTGGCGCTGCTCAAACTCGCCCGGCTACCTGACTGGCCAGGCACCGCCAATGACGATCAAGTACCTCGGGGTGTGGGACACCGTCGGCGCACTCGGCGTGCCTAAGGTGCTGCCGCTCAGCGGCATGTTTAATCGCAAGCATCACTTTCACGACATCGCGCTGACCGGCTTCATCGACAGCGCTCGCCATGCGATCGCCATTGACGAGCGCCGCGTCCTCTTCCCGGCGGAGCCATGGGGCGATCTCTCCGCGATGAACAGGGCGCGACACTACCGGCCGGAGGACCCCAAGGCTCCTTATCAAGAGCAGTGGTTCCCTGGGACCCACGGGTCGGTAGGTGGTGGCGGCGACATCCGTGGCCTCTCCGATGGCGCACTGGCCTGGGTACTGCAGGGCGCCAAACGCGCCGGGTTGAAGCTCGATGTCGAGCAAGGGTCGCGCATCCAGGCAGTGCGGCCCGACCCGCTTGCGCCGCTCGTCAACGTGCGCGAGCAGGAGTTCAGTGCCACGGCGCTGTTGAAGACGAACCGTGACGGCCCATCGGCGATCTACCAGATCTCGGCCGCGGCACGTCGGCGCTGGCAGGCTGCAGCTACCGCGCTGCCTGAGGACCTGGCTTATCGCCCAAAAACCCTTGCTAAAGTCGCCACAGCGCTCGACGCCTTGCCGTCGCGGAAGCCGCTCGCGGCTGGCTTACTCGTCCATGAGGTGAAAGAAAGGGACACGCTGCGCGCACTTGCAATACACTACTTGGGTGCGGCTGATCTCGAAGACGCGATCTACGAAGCTAACCTCGACCAAATGGATGACCCGGACGAGATCTTCGTCGGGCAAAAGCTGCGCATACCGGCATTGCTGCCTGAGCCGCTGGCCGAAACCTCGGCGGCCTCTCCCGCCGAGGTGGCACCGTGAGAGGGGCTGCGCTCGCGGCACTGCTCGCTGCGTTTGTTGCGGCGCCCGCTGCTGCGGGCAATGGCGAGCTCCACACCTTCCACTGCCTTCATGGTTGTCCGCTCGGCGCGGCCGACATTGACGACATTGTGGTGCGCGAGATCTACACCCTCGCGTCGAACGACCTCACCAAGATGGCCGACTGGGTCGCCTACCGCGTGACGCCGTCGTCGATCGGACCGTCGGGCGAGCGCAAGTGGTCCGCGGACCCGTGGCTTGATCCCGACGAGACGCTCGAGCCGGGCGACTACGACGGCGCATCGCAGGCGCTCGGCGTCGACCGCGGCCACCAGGCGCCACTTGCCGGCCAGTCCGGCACTCCGTTCGCCGCCGACACGAACATCTTATCCAACATCACTCCGCAGGGCGCGGCGCTTAACCAAGGCGCGTGGCAGCGCCTAGAGGCACGCGAGAACGATCTCGCCCGTTCGGCAAACATCGCCGCCTACGTCGTAACCGGCCCGCTGTTCGAACGCGTACTGCCGCCGCTGCCGGGGGCCGATGAGCGGCACCGCGTGCCGTCCGGCTACTGGAAGGTGGTGGCGACGCAGGACGGCCAGATGGCGGCCTTCATCATGAAAACGGACGCCCCCCGATCGCTCGACTACTGCGCCGCTCGCGTCACGCTCGATGAGGTGGAGCTCCGCTCGCGCCTCGCGCTGTTCCCGCGGCTTGAGCGGCGTGCCTTCACCGACCTTTCGCCAGCACTGGGATGCCCAACATGATCATGGGGAACGCGATCAGGCGGGGTCAGCTTGCTGCTGCGCTGCCGCTCCTCGCCGCAGCGTCCTGCGCCACCACGCCGTCGACCGACCTGACCGGCTTCGGGCGGGCGGCGGGGGGGCTGCAGGCGGATGTCGGCACGACCTTCGCTGAGGCCAACCGTGTCGCGCGCAGCGTCGAGGTGGACCGGTTCGTCCGATCGGGCACCATTGCCCTGTCCGAGCGCCGCTTCCCACCGGCCGTCCCGCCCGAGGTGACCGCGCGCTGGCGCGCCGCACTCGGCGAGTTAGCGCGTTACGGTAACCTGCTGGCCACGCTCACGAGCACCGGCCGTGGCGGTGAGCAGACGGACGCTTTTCGGCAGCTCGGAGTGCAGCTGACGTCGGGCACGACTGCGGCTGACCTGGATCCGGGTGTCTCTGCAGGCTTCGCGGGGCTTGCGGGCACGCTAGTGGACTTGCGCGCGCAGTCAACGGCCCGCGACATCCTGCACCGCACTGACCCTGACGTACGCCGCCTCTTAATGGCGATGGCCGACGCGGTCGGCTCCAGCGACGCTGAGGGCCTGCGCGGCACGGTGGCATCGAACTGGACCGCGGCGCTTACTGCATACCAGCGCACGTACGCAGTCGCCGCGACCGAGAAAGCGGATGCTCGGCAGCGGCAGATCGTCGCCGAATACCTCGCGGGCGTCGATAAGCGCGACGCCCAGCTCGCATCGCTTGCAGGCCTGCGATCGTCCCTGCTTGGCCTTGCTGACGCGCACACTGCTGCAGCGGCCGGCTCGCGCCGGCCGTTCGACGAGGTGCTGAAGGACGTGAACGACAGGGTTACCCGAACCGAGGCGACTTACCGGGCGGTCGAAAAGGCGGGGGATGCAAAATGACGAATGGACGGAGCGCAATGTCGCCAAGCGGAGAGAACCCGGACCTTAAAGCTATGCACCGCGACCTTCTCTCGCTGGTCCGCCGGCTGGAGTTGGCGATCGACGACGCCCCGAACGCCGCAGCCATCGCTGCGATCTCGGACCAAGTCGTCGAAGTAAACGCGCGAGCCACATCCACAGGCCGCGTGCTGCTGGCGATGCAGACGGAAGAGATCGCTCAGCACGCCCAAGCCGTGTCCGCCGCCATACCCGCGATCGAGCGAGAGATCGAAAACCTGGAGCGGTTCGAGCGACTGGTAAGCGGCGTCGCCGCCGTGCTCGACGCGGCCGACGATGCGGTGCGCGTTGCGACGCTGATGTGCCGCTGAACCCACCAGAAGGAAGGACTACCAGTGAGAAATGAACGGGCGACCGCTCGCGAGGGGTGCTCAAGGCTCGTTGAATGTTCGTAGTGGACGGTCAGGTCAGTGCGTTCGCCGGTGTCCACTGCGGCACCTGCTGGTCCTGCCACAGTCGCAGGCGTCGCCAGTCCAGCGCATCGTAGACGGCGGTAGTGCCTACAGCATCGCTGAGCGGCAGTGCCGCAGCGGCCTCACGCAGAAAGCGAGGTCGAAGTGCGTCATCCTCCAGATAGGCTGCCTCCCACCAGCCGATGATGCGATCTCGCGCATTCGCCATCGCCGCGGCCGACGGTAGCCGGTCGCGCTTCTCGTGCTGATTGACCCGGGTGTGCGCCGGCATCAGGTTCCAAAGATCACCGCATGGCCAGACCGACCATGGCAGGCAGTGGTCGATGTCGAAGCTGTTCGGCTTGAGGGGGCGTCCCGTCCAGACGCACTCGATCGGCTGCCCGCAAGCGAGGAGCCGCTGGACGACGTCGCGGCTAACAGCGGTGGTGCGAACCGGCTCTACCCAGGCCAGGGCGGCTTCTGCAGCACCCGGCGCGACCGCCAGACCCATGCGGTCGGCATAGGCGCGGGTGAGGCGGGACCATTCAGCCACGAGCATGGGTTCGATCCAGGACCCGAAGCGCGACATGGCCCGCCACAAGTGACCCGGCACCTCGACCAGACCCCAGCCGCGCAGCGTTTCAAGGTCGAGCACGGTCGCAGATGCACCGCCCCGGCGTCCACGGCTAACGCCGAACACCTGCGTATCACTGTTGGGATAGCGGGTGAAGGTCGCTGGCATCTTGGCGATCGTGTGGGCGGCCCGGGACAGGGCAGAAGCGACGGCATGGGCCTGTTCGCCGCTGAATGAAGCCCCGACCCGCAGCTCGATCGGTGCCGTACCAAGCGCCAGCAGCGTTTCGAAGCCACCCTTGGCAAAACCCAGTCGATCGGTGCCGATGTTGCCCGGCATCTGCGGAAGTCCAATTCGCACCAGCGGCAGGTACATTCTCAGCCAGTTTAGTGCGACCAAGCCCAGCGGCACTTCGACTGCATCGCGGCCATCGGGCGCCGGCGTAGCTGCCGCAGGCGCATACTCGGCGATGCGTGCCACGGCTCGGAGCAGTGCCAGCTTATAGGTGGACGACTTCTCGTCGGACAGGACGATGCCGCGCACCAGAGGAAGCGCGCCGGTGCCGTCATCGGGCATGCGGAGCGCTATGACGTCCCATGTCACACCGGCGCGTCCGCCCTGATCGCTGGAGGTCGCAACCCGTAACACCTCCAGCCCGTGCGCCCGGGCAAGTCCCTCGATCTCGGCGGTTGAGGTCGGATGCATCTGCATAACGGAGGGGGCGGGACCGTGGCGCAGCGTCATCACCAGCACGCCGCCCGGCTTCAACAGCGTGGCGAGTTTGCGGAAGGCACGGGGCCGATCGGCAGGCGCGACGTGCTGCCAGACTGCTGACATCAGCACAAGATCGTAGGCAAGCCCAAGCGCATGGACATGGTCGAGCGAGGGCAGGGTATCGTTCACCCACCTTACGCCGTGGTTTCTATGCTTCTCGGCTGCGATCCTGCGCATACCTGCAGCAGGTTCGGCCGCCACAACCTCGTAGCCGCGTGAGGTCAGCCAGGCCGCGTCACGTCCTGTGCCGGCGCCGACGTCGAGCGCCAGCTTGCTGTCGCTGCCGTCCGGGATGACCGGCAAAACCGCCGCCAGCATACGCTCGGATGATACCGCCTCGTACCGCTCGGCTAGCATGTCGGCTTGACCGTCATAGGCAGCAACGACGTCTAGGTAGTTGTTCAAGCGTCGAGGCCCGCGAAACGGGCACGGTGCCGGGCGACATAGTCGGGGCGCGGGTGGAGCCGTGGATCGACCGGCAGGCGAACGCGCTCGCCCGGTTGTGGGAAAAGCCGAATGAGCTCGGACGGCACCTTGTTGTGCGACACCAGCAGCCGGCACTCATCGTCGAGGCTGATGAGGTGACGGTCGAACAACCAGTGCGCGGTCGCGGACAGAGCAATGCCGTTCTGCACGACGTCAGGCCCGCCATCGGCGACGCTCCAGATATGCGCGGCCTGAGCTTCCGCCTTTCCGCCGCCATTGACCATACGCAGCCCCGTCACCGCGCAACGGTTGTCATATGCGTCCAGCACATGGCCGCGGAAGGCGGCGCTGCGCACCTTGCGGTTGACCAGTAGCTGCGCCACGCGCCGCTCGTTCGGCGGTGAGGCCAGCAATGCGGCCGTGGATGCGTCGATGTGGCGGGGGTCGAGTTCGAGCCGGATCGCGTGTTCGGGCGATAGCGTGTCGACCAAGCCGGCGTTCACGATGGCGGCGAAGTCAGCATCATCAATGGCGCGAACCGATCGACCGCGTAGCGTCCGACCAGCGATGGCGGGGTTGTCCAGCTCGCGCAGCATACGCTCAAGAAAGCGGCCGTCCGGATCGCGATATGGCACGGGACGATCGAACTCGATGAAGTCGCTGATGCGGGCGTAGAAGAGCATGCGGTCGGAGGGATCAGGGTCGATGCTGTGCACCAGGCCGGCCGCCACATAGGCCTTGCGCCCACCCGCCGAGCCAGTTTCGCGGTAGATGATCCAATCGCCGACGCATGCCTCGGCTGCGCGTAGGTAGATGCGTGGGAAATGGTACCGCTCCGCGATCAAGTCGTCGTAGCGCGATGCACCGCTGATTTCGAACACACCCTTCATGCTTGGATCGTGACGCGGTTCTCGGGTTGGAGCAACCTTGCTGAAAACGTTCACCGTTCAATGGTCAGCGATCATGGAGCACGTTGCTGCTGAACGACCGGCCGCCTTCGGGGAGTGCAGATGCTGCCTCGAGCGTCCGGCTCTGGGTCCTGCCAGAGGAGGGCATCGCGGCCGCTCGCGACCAACTCAAGACGTTCAGCGTCGTTGTTGTGAGCGACGGCTCTTTCTGGAACCCGCCATTCGAGTCGTGCAAACCAGCGGGTCGGCTTTGCGTCCTCGTATTAGCCGTTCACGTCGCCTCGAGCCGAGCTCGAAAGCTGCCCTTCGATTGAGGGCCGCGAACACGATCAAACCCCCACGCGATTTGCGGTGTAAATGTGGAGCTGCGGCTCGCGCTAATCCTGCCTTTAGGTCAGTACAGATCCCGGTGATTCCCGTCGCGGGGTATATCAAGGGCGGAGTCGGTTTCGCCCGCGGGCACTCGAAGGAGATTTATGTGGTGAAATCGATCTATCGCGTCTCCATCGTGAGGCGGGGCGATGAAGAAAAGTGGGACGACTTCTGGGCAACTTCGCCTAGGAAGGGCGAGGATCCCGCTCGCCACATCCACAAGGAAGCTCGCAATCTCGAGGAAGCGATCCGCTTGGTGCAAGCTGAGAACCCTGGCTTCACCGTTATTCGCAAGGGGTCCGGGAAGATCGGCGGTTAGGCGAGCATCAATGCGCGGTGATAATAGAAGACACTCGGTGTATCATCAATATTATGAGAACCGCCCGGTGGTTCATAACCCAGTTTCAAATAGAGCAGGCCTTTTTATCAAAGGCCTGCCTCTGCAATAAACGGCGTCGGCGTGTTCTTCCAGTGAGATTGATCGGACGCGACGACGAGAACGCGCTTGGCGCGGGTCAAGCCGACGTAGAATAGCCGGCGAGACTCGTCATACGCTTCCTGCGTTGATGTTGAAAAATGCGGGATACTGCCATTATTCATGCAAATCAGCGCGACGCCTTCAAATTCTCGCCCCTTGGAGTTATGTAGCGTGATTAGCTTCAGTGCATGCTCAGGATTGGCGAACAGGCCCATATCGGCGGTCAGTAGATTCGCGAGGTCGACCTTGCTAGCCTGCATGTCGGACAGCATTTCCTCGGCGGAATCGATCAGAGGCTGTTTGGCGCTGCCAGGCAACCATTCCTCACGTTCGAGATAGTCTCCCGCCTCGCGGGCGATGGCGCGCAACCAAGCGACGCCGCCGGCTTGCTGGTCGGCGAGTTCGCGAGCGAGATAGATCAGCCCGAGCGCTACGCGACGCCCTTGATAGCTGAACATGTCGTAGCGCGAGTTCCCGGAGAGATCACCGATGAGCCGAAACAGTGAGCGCTCAACACCCGGGAGCCCGAGATAATTGCCAGCCTCAGCGCAGGCTCCGAGTTGCTCCGCAAGTCCAGCAAGCAAACGTCTACGCTTATATGGGCGCGCACCCGGACCGAAGACCGGGACATCGAAATCGCGGAGGGCGCGGGCGACGGGGATGAGATGCGTCCACCATGGCGCAAGGATCGCGGCCTTGCCGAGCGGGATGCCGGCATCCTGCAGAGCGGGAAGAAAATAGTCGGTGATGGCGTCGATCGGCCTTTGGACATGGACGTAGTTCACTTGTGCCGCGAGCTGGCCTGCATTGCCTGCCGACTGCATCCCCGGCATCGTCCGGATGAGTGTTGACGCAGCGCTGACTATTGCCGGCCCGCATCGGAAGTTGCCGGTCAGGACAGTGTCGCGGTGCGCGTCGATCTGATCGCCGAACTGTTCAGCAAGTTCGGGGCGAGCGCCGGCGAAGCGCATGATAGACTGGTTCTGGTCGCCGACGAGAAAGAAGCGGGTGTGGAGGAAATGCTGGAGCGCGCCGAAGATGGCGATCTGGATGTCTGTGGTGTCTTGGAATTCGTCAATCAGCAGCCAAGCAAAGCGGCTCGCGATACCGCGCCCGACGAACGGGTGCTGTTCAATAATCTTCCATGAATAGTAGAGGATCATCGCAAAATCGAGGTATCCGTGGGCTCGGACCCGCTCCCAATAGAGCGCGGCGGATTCTTCGGTGACGATGCCGGTCTCGACACCTTGGCCGCAGGGGTCGCCGTTCACGTCGACGCGAAGCGATTCATAGTCCTCGAACGCCTGCCCGGCGGGCATGCGACCGAAGGTATCCTCGACCGCTGTCACGATCTGCTCGAATAGGCTGTTCTCGCGGGAAAGCACCTGAAACGATGCCGGCACCTCGGGAATGAGCCAGCCATAGGGGCGCAGGATGAATTGCAGGCAGAAAGCGTGGATCGTGGAAATTTCACAGCGGTCCGCGAGCGCGTTGTTGCCGTAGGTACGCAATCGGGCCTCGATCTCGTCGACCGCGGCATTGGTATAGGTGATGCAGCCGATGAACTGGGGCGTGTCGACGACCTGATCGGCCAGCGTCAGCAGCTTGGCGAGAATGACACGCGTCTTGCCGCTGCCTGGGCAAGCGGTCAGTAGCAGATTGCCATCATGTTCGACGGCCTCCCGCTGTTCAGGTGTCAGCGGGATCATTCAGTGAGCCACTCATAGGCCTGCTCGATATAGAGCGGAAGATCTGTCGCGAGGTTAGCGTAGCGCGCTGCTATCTGCGCGAAACGCGCTTTTCCAAAGCGCTTGGCGGTATTGAGCGTGATACGGCCAAGCTCGACGCGTAGCGCAGTTTCTTCGGCGATGCTCAGTCCCCCAAGCACGAGCTTTGCAAGTCCGTCCTCCATCTGAGCAAGGATCTGCGGCGCGCCGAGCGCGCGAACGGTCTCGATCAGCATCGGCAGGCGCCCGACCGATACCAGTTCGCGTTCAAAAGTAGTGACGCCCGCGAATGCGCAAACAAGGTCGCTTTCCAGTGCCATCAGATCGGGGGCGTCGGTTTCCGGATTGAAGTCCTCCGCGTCGGACGGCGTCATGTCGGCATCGGCCACAATGGCACATTTCTTTTCGAGCGAACCGGCGCGGAACAGCTTGGCATAAACGTCGAAATGGACGCCATGAATCGCGATAACCGAGATGCCGAGCCGCTCGAGCTTCACGCCGTATACCTCCTCGATCAGCGCCGGGATAAGGAACATCTCTGCTGGCCCTTCGACCAGCATGACCTTGCGGGCGTAGAGCAAGGCGCTCTTGGTTGCGTCGAGATAGCGTTCAAGATCGGCAATCTCTGGTGCGGTCAGCGCCGCATTGAGCGCGAGATTACCCGCAGCAATGGTGGCGTCCTCGCGCTTGGTGAGCGATACAATACTGCTCAGCGGGACCTGTGAGGTCACCTGGGTGCTGTGACTGGTCAGTATGGTCTGCACGCCGATCGCGCGTATTGCCGCGATTAGCGAAAATTGCAGCTGGGGATGGAGATGTGCTTCGGGCTCCTCGATCAGGATCAACTGACCGGCGGAGCTATTAAGCGCGATCCGCCGCTGGAGATATTCCATCAGGATCGCGATGTAGAGGATATTGTTCATCCCAAGACCGTTGCGGCCAGGTTCGAACGAGCTGAGCGATAGGTCCGACAGAATGATTTTCAGGTTGCGGATGATCGCGCGGAAGGTCGCGGCGGACAAGCCGAGTGAGGCGTCCATCTCGAACGCGGGGCCGGAGATATCCTTGAAACGCGCGTCGATTGCCCCTGCTATTTCGGCGATAGTCGACGAATTCGCGATTGCTTGATTGGCCTCGTTGAGGACGTCAATCAGGGCATCCTGCTCGGTCGCACCGATCTCGAACGCCTCGATGAGCCGGATAAGCGGTGACTGCCGGGGATTGCGCAGGTCGATCTCGACATCGCGGAGCGCGGGCAGATGAACTAAAAGGTAGGATTGTAGGTCCGCGAAGCGCACAGACTCACCGATCCCCTCGTCATCCCAAGCAATTTCGGTGAGGTCGATCGCAGGATCACCGCCACCGCGGATTTCCCACTGATAATCCTCAAGAGTCAGCGTTCCGGGCGCGATGTTGCCACTCGCAAGCTGTTCCCGGACAGCCGGGCGCGGACGGAAGCGGTAGAATATGCGGGCACGATCCGCGCCGGTCTTCCAGGTGCTGACCAGCGCCTCTTCGTTCACCCTGCCCTCGAACCCGGTCAGCTCAATGCCGATCAAAACCTGACTCGGCTCGGCAATATCAATTGCGGAATGTATATCCTCGCGCAGCAGTGACCGAAAATTCGACGGTAACATATTGTCGAGACAGATCTGGATCGCGCGCAGGATCGCGGTTTTACCGGTGTTGTTCTCGCCGATGATGCAGCACAGATCATCAGCGACATTCACGTCAAGCGATGCAAAGGTGCGAAAATTCTGAATTACGATCCGTGCTAGCCGCATCATCCCCACCCGATTAACGACGGCGAAGTGACGCCCCAATGCTGTATAATTGAATTGGGAGCGTTGCTAACACAAGCATGTTCATCGAAACCAAGCCGAATCCGATTATTCCTTAGATCTCCGAAGACTGAGTCGAAGGCTGCGCTCCGCCAGAAACTCAGGCGTCAAAACCGAGCGGCTGTCACACTGCCAATGACCGAATTCGGTTTTGGTAAAGCCCAAGAGCCCTCAGTCTTCAGCCGGTCAGGCTTCGCGTCGCAAAAGGGCGTTCGTGTCGGCTCATGAATGGCTGGTTTCTTCGAAACCGGTCATTCCCAACGTAATCTACGATCGGCAGGTTTGTCCCAATTTCAGCCCTTCGCTGCCGGCCCCGGCGGCAGCTAAACGGCGTTTTGTCGAGATGAACAGATGTCTGAAGTTGGGAGTCGCGAAAGCACCGCTGAATGTCGCATTGTGGGTCATCGAGGTTTGACGAACTTCGTGTCGAGCGGAGCCTCGTCGACCGGAGATTTGTGAGCCCAGAGTCACATATGGCCAAAGATGAAATATTTAAACCGGTTTGCTTGCCTCGGCAGATTCCCCGGCAAAGCCGGTGCCATGAAGCGGTTAAAGTGCGATGTTCGCACAGGCGATCTGAAGGCGCAGGAAAATTCGATCTACTGATTGAAGTTGGGGGCGGCATTGATCAGACTGCAGTAAGTAAGTTTTGATAACAAGGATCAAGGCCGATGCAGTACATCCTTAGCAACATTTTCCCAATTGGGGCAGCAACGATTGCCGGACTGCTCATCCTGTTCGTTCGGTTTCAGAATCGGCTCAAAGGCGCAACGATTGCAGCTGCAACGCCGGCGCTGTTCTGGTTAGCGGCGATCCTAGCGGGCGCGCTTATCCTGGCCCCGGTAGACGCGGGGCCTTGGACAGTTGCCTTAGGAAGCGCGTTCATTATTTGGATCGGATTTGTGCTGCCTGCTCTTTCGATTGCACTTAATCTACGCGGCCATCCCTGGTCGATCAGCCTGGCCGACGCGACTTGGTGGCTGGCGATCATGCTTACACAGGCGGCAGTGCTGCACAGCATTGGCCTGACAAAGCCCATGCCTGTGGGAAGTGTCGTTAGCTCAGACGCCACGCCTCGGGCTAAACCGGCGGTTTGACCCACGAGCAAGCGTCCGTCTCTGGGGAGCCGCCAGAACAGCACGAATGACCGAGTTTGGGTCCAAGGGCCCGCCGGTCGCCAAGCAACGATCCTCGGTAAAGGCAACCCGTGATCACGGCAAAAGGGACGCCATCGTCATAATCGATCATCTCACATCCGACACTTATGGCCGCCTTAACTTAGCACCTGAGATTGCGCTTGGCAGTGGCTGGCTTGGCGGCGACAGGGTCGTCGGTCGCGCAGCCATTCGCGACTTGTTACTTAAGGCCGCTCGCTTCACCGCACGGATCTGGCCCGGCGAGCGCGGGTCGCTGACCAGCTGCTGTCGGAGCGCCTTGTTCCGGAACAGCGTCCGCTAAACCTGTCCCCAACCCAGGAAGAAGCGCCGATCGCCGGTGAAGCCGCCAAGTACGGGGGCAGCCTGTCGATCGTCCATGGTGCATCTGATGGCTACAGCTGCCAACAGCCCTGCCGCTTACTCCAAGACGCAAGAAGGGCATCCGAGTCGCCTCGAATGCCCTAATTTTGCAAGCCGCTTGGGAGCAACCTGCGTACAGCTCTAAGCGCTTAGTCTGTTAGATGCCATTCGAAAGATTGGTATCCGGATCGTTGGTGCGCATGTCTTCAGCTTGATTCTGGCCTGTCGCGCGCACGGCGTCGGCCTTGTTCTCCAGGCTCGCTTCAGCTGCGTCGTTGCCCGTGGCGTCGGCCGCGTCTTCGAGGTTGTCGGCGACGGCTTCAGTGTTCGACTCGATCTTATCGGCGGCCTGCTCGCGCGGGCTGGTGTTGCAGGCTGCAAGCGAGAGCAGGCCAGTAACGACGGCGACAGCGAAAACTTTCTTCATGATCAACCCTTTTTGTGGTGCGGTACGGATACACGACGGTGGTTGGAATTCAACGCCGATCCACTTGGTGGGGTATGGCTGCCCAGCGACCAGCAATGCTTGCCTAAGTGATCCCTCAATAGGCAGGAACCAGGGGCTAAACCCATGCGCTTCGAGGGCTACCACTAGGGAAACAGCGATGGATGAGTTTGCGCGCATGATGAGTATGGAGGGTGTGCGTCCTCTTGATACCCCAAAGGAAACATCCCGGCGGGTTGTCAAACAGCCATCTCCAGTTCCAAGCCAACCGTTAGTAACTACGCCAGCATTGGGGTCAGGCGGTTATGCATGGGTTACAGGAAAACGTGCGCGCACTGCGCTCGAGACGGCGTTGGAACGCTTGGCCAGCGAGATCCGCAGCGGACGGCGCGGCTGGGCAACCGGTATTCTTCAGGACGGCAGGACAGTCACATTGCCTGCTTCGTCAGGAGCGGCGTCACTGCTTGGCACCGCAGATCGCCAATCGTTACGCCTAATGATTGTCGGCGGCGACGGCTGGACCTTCGTAATGCATCCGATGATGGGCGTCGCTACGCTCGATAACGATCCTGCCTAGCCCGATGAACAAGCGTCAGGGAAGGGAACGCAGGTGGAGCGGCTTGAACGTAGAGAACTAGGTTGTCCTGATTGAGGGGCGCGGTCCGCGTTACTATTGCTGATCCGTCCCTCGTTGAACCCTTTCGTTGGATTGTTCTTTTTGCCACGGCCAGCGCCCGTCAATCTCGACCTCGAGCGAGAAGCTCAGGAACGTCCTGATAAGAACAATGCCAGCAAGAACGAGCAGACTTTCGATTGTCGGCTCGATCGCTACGGTGTTGATGATGTCGGCCGCGACCAGGAACTCGAGGCCAAGAAGGATTGATCGGCCAAGACCCGACCGAAAGTCGGCGACTAGCATTGCTCGGCTGGTTTTGCCCCGGGCCAGACCGAGCAAGAAAGCGGCCAGCGTTCCGAATGCCCCTACAACGATAATGGCGGTACCGACGATCTCGACGGCGCTCGTTGCTAAGTGGATCCACTGGGCTTCGTTCCTGATCATGATGCTTCATGCCTGAGCGGCTGCAAAGGCACAAACTACCAGAGGGCAGGTTGGCCAGTCGGACCGGTTGGAAGCGTCGCGCCTGCTTTAACGAATACGGCGTGGATAGATCGGGCCTATCGACGCGTTGCTGCGCCGCACAATTTGGACACCGTGATATGCCTGCTGCCAACATCACCTGCTCAGCAAGCGGGCCACGTCGGTCCGAAGCTAGGCGTGCCGTTACTCGAGGTTCGCAAAATCCTGACAGGCTCGTTGGTCGCGGAGCTTGGTCATGAACGCATCGTTAGCGCCACAGCCAGTCCGTCGGCCGCTCATTCTAGCGGCGGTAATGCTGGCTTCGTTCATGATCGCGATCGAGGCAACGATTGTATCGACAGCAATGCCCCAGATCGCAGGTCAGCTCGGTCAGCTTCAATACTATGCCTGGGTCTTTTCTTCGTTCCTGCTTGCGCAGACCGCTACTACGGTGGTGTTCGGCAAGCTGGCGGATCTATATGGGCGGCGGTCGGTGCTGCTGGTTGGCATCGGCATTTTCCTCCTTGGATCAATTTTGTGTGGGTTCGCCTGGTCGATGCCGGCACTCATCGCGTTCCGTTTAATCCAGGGGCTGGGTGCTGGTGCTATCCAGCCTGTCTCCATCACTGTCATCGGTGATCTTTACGCAGCGCATGAACGTGGCAAGGTACAAGGCTGGCTGGCGAGCGTCTGGGGCGTGTCATCAGTGATCGGTCCGCTTGCGGGCGGGTTGATCATCCAGCATGTCAGTTGGGCGTGGATCTTTTGGATCAACGTGCCGATCGGGTTGGCCGCAGCCGCCGGATTCTTCCTGTTTCTGCGCGAGACGGTCACGACGCACGAGCGTAGCGTCGACGTAGCCGGGGCGGGCCTGTTCACGGTCGCGATCGCGTCGCTGATGGTGGCGCTGACAGAGGCCGGGGCTTCGGACGGGCGCTTTGCGGTGCTAGCTGCGGCAGCCTGCTTTGTCACAGCCGCGTTGTTCGTAGTCCAGGAACGGCGTGCTCGCGATCCAATGGTTGCTTTCGCGTTGTGGACGCGTCGCGCGATCGCCACCACTAATGCCGCAACGCTGTTCAGCGGCATGGCGGTGATAGGGCTAACTACCTTCTTGCCGATGTATGTGCAGGCCGTCATGGGCCGCTCGCCGCTCGAAGCAGGCTTCATGTTAACCGCGATGGTACTAGGCTGGCCGATTGCGGCGACGCTTGGTGCCCGTAACTTTGGCCGGTTTGGCCTACGGCGAATTCTGGTTTTCGGCGCCGCGCTACTACCAGTAGGCGCTGTACCGTTCGTACTGTTGTCCCCCACCACCCCCCCTCTGGTGGCTGGTCTCGGTTCGCTGATCATGGGTTTCGGAATGGGCTTCCTGAGCACTGCGGCAATCGTACTCATCCAGGACAGTGTCGGGTGGACGGAACGTGGTGCCGCTACAGCATCAAACCTCTTTGCTCGTAATCTCGGCAGCACTCTTGGAGCCGCAGTGCTGGGCACGGTGCTTAACGCCAGCCTCGCACGAGACCATTCGGGGTCGTTGCAACAGATACAGGAGCTGCTGCACGGCCAAGGGGCCATCGCCGGTGCAGCGGCAAGCCGCGCCGGCCTAGCTCATGGGCTTCACCTGACCTTCTGGGGCGTGTTGATTATAGCCCTGCTTGCTGTTTTACTTTCAGCTTTCGTTCCCCGCGTGACATTCGGGACCCGACCGCCGGAGTAGTTGGCATCTTAACTGCACCTTAACCAGCGCCTGAAGTTGGGAAGCCCAAGGGGACTGCGGAATGTCCACTTGTGTGAAGGATATCGGGCATCGGCTTCGTGCTCTGGTTATCAACCGCCGTGGAGCTGCCGGACGGCTAAATCGCATTCCTGGTTGTTTGCGCGCTTACGTCTAGCCCAGGAGCGATCAAGGGCGGCTCCGACGAGGTGGCGACGTCGAAGTGTCATACCTCCTGTTTGAACGGAGGCGGACGTATCCTTGTGACGCAATCGGATAGCCGATTGGCGCGGCTCGCCAGTCAAGGGTTACTCAACCCTTCTATTGCTGTGCTCACAACAAGGAGCACCGAAATGTCCAAGACGATCCTCATCACCGGCACCTCGAGCGGCCTTGGGCGTGCCACGGCGAAGCTCTTTCAGGCGAAAGGGTGGAACGTCATTGCAACGATGCGCCGACCGGGGGCGGAGACCGAACTCGGCGATCTTGAACGCACGCTCGTCACCTACCTTGACGTACAGGACTCGCCATCAATAGCGGCGGCAGTTGAGGCTGGCATCGATGTATTTGGGCGTATCGACGCCCTGATCAACAACGCAGGCTATGGTGCCTACGGACCGCTTGAGGCGACGCCGGATGAGAGCATCCGCCGACAGTTCGACGTCAATGTGCTGGGCGTGCTCGCCACCGCCAAGGCTCTCATCCCTCATTTCCGCAGCAACCGCGCAGGCACGATCGTTAACATCTCGTCGATCGGCGGGCGGCTCGCCTTTCCGCTGGGGGCGCTTTACCATGGAGCCAAGTTCGCGGTGGAGGGCATCTCAGAAGCCTTGCGCTACGAGCTTGCGGGTCTGGGCATCAAGGTGAAGGTGGTCGAGCCCGGCGCTATCCGGACCGACTTCGCAGGAAGGTCGTTCGACTTCAGCAATGACGAGTCGATCGCGGAGTATCAGCCGCTCGTCCAGTCCGTGATGGCCGGCTTCGGGCCGTTCATGGAGGGGGGATCGTCTGCGGAGCAAATCGCGGACGTCATCTATGCTGCTACGACGGATGGATCGGACCAGCTGCGCTACGCCGCTGGCGACGACGCCCATCGGATTTTTGCCGCGCGTCGTGCCGCAAGCGACAAGGAGTTCTTCGCCGGCATACAAGCGCAGTTTGGCATCGCGTGACACGCGGCGCGAGCCTGTCGTGCCCGTGACCTGCCCGCGCTCCTTTTTGAGAAGTTTAGCCTCGCGAGGTAGATCAATCCCATGACTACTGCGCAAACCCTCGGCTGGGCCCTCGACGCGACCTGGCGCTCACTGCTCAGTGACCTCGGCGTCAACTCCGCCAACGTGCTGCGGCGAGCGGGCCTCGCAGACGATCTGCTGCACCAGCCGTCCGTGCGACTGAGCTCGGATGATTATTACCGGCTATGGGGCGGGATCGAGGCCGAAGCCGCGGACCCGCTCCTCCCCATCACGCTATGCCAATCGGTCAGGAGCGAATCCTTCGCCCCGCTGCTCTTCGCGGCGCTCTGCAGCCCAAACCTTGCGGTCGCGGCGGAACGCCTGTCCCGCTTCAAGAGCCTCGTCGCGCCGCTGCACTTCGAGGTGGCGGAGCGGGACGGAGGCCTCGGCGTCGAGCTGATCTGGCCGGACGATCCGCTCACGCCGCCTCCGTCGCTAGTGACCATGGAGCTTCTGTTCTGCGTCTCCCTCGCCCGCATGGGCACGCGCGAACGCATCGTCCCTGCCGAGGTTCTGACCACCGCACCGCCCGAGCAGTCCGCCGCCTATGAGGCGTTCCTGGGCGTCCGGATGCGGCGTGGGGATCGTAACCGTGTCACCTTCGAACGCGCGGATGCGGTTCGTCCGTTTCTCACATCTAATGACACGATGTGGGATGTGTTCGAGCCTCAACTGCGGCGACGTCTCGCCGACCTTGCGCGTGGCGCGAGCACTGCGGAGCGCGTCCGCGCTGCCCTGCTGGAGGCTTTGCCGAGCGGACAGGTCTCCATGGAAGTCGTCAGCAGCAAGCTGGCGCTCAGCAAGCGCACGATGCAGCGACGCATAGGGGCCGAGGGTAAAAGCTATCAGCAGATACTGAACGAAACGCGAGTGGAACTCGCGCGGCACTATCTCGAGCGCACAGAGATAACGGTGCCCGAGATTTCGTTCCTGCTCGGCTTCGACGAGCCGAACTCCTTCTACCGCGCATTCCGGCTATGGACGGGCGCCACGCCTGATGCCATTCGGCAGTCTGCCCGGCCGAACGAAAGGCAGCCGTGATGGCCTGACCGCTCCTACCACCTCGCGGTGACAAAGGTGACTAAGGTGACTGCTGAACCGTGCGTCTGCGGTATGAACGAACGGCTTCTTTCGGGAAGCGTCCAAGCTCAGGCGAGCGTCTGCTTTTGTGCCTTGCGAGCTCGCTGTTGAGCCATCGACCAAAATGTTCGCTGTCAAAAGTTATACGCGCGCGAGGCGTTAAACGAAAAACCCCAACCGGTTTCCCGGCTGGGGTCTATCGAACCCCTAGCTTGAATCGCCGAGGGTCCTGCCGAATTACTCCGGACTTAAGCCTGATACCCAGCAAGCCGGGTAGCGCAGGAACGAGAGTCATATACGCCGCTGTTGCTTAAAGTTCAATGACGATCCCGATTGCCGCTGAGACAGCTCGGCGAAGTTGATCAACCTTAGCCTTCTCGAGTTCGATCTGATGGTACTGCCGAACGCCGGTCACGCGATGCTTGCTATGAGGAAGGTTGAGACGGGTGTAGCCCACGGTTGCTACCATGTCGCACTTAGCCCACCGCGGCCCTGGTCCCCACGGCTCTGGAATCTCATCGGGCACCTCAACGTGCCATGGCTCGACCGGGGTAGGGCCAGACATTGATAATGGTACGACGGTCACCAGCGCGTCTCGACGTTTTAGTTTGGGCGAGATCGTAACCGCTAGCCGTCGCTTGATCATCTCCGGAGCTCTAAAGCCTGTAGTGTAATCGCAGATAACGATCGTGCCCGGTCGCGGATGGTAAGGAAGCGGCATGCTTGCTCGTAACGCGCGTTCTTAGACGAGGCTAGCTATGCCGGAGCGATCGCAGCCGTCGGCCTCGTACTATATTGAACATGAATGATTGGCTGGAGTCGGAGGCCAAGAAGGGCGCGCAAACGGGGTTCCACCAGCTGACAACAACCATCCATCTAAGCGGTTAGACGTGTTGTAGATAAACACCTAACACACTGTTTTTAATATTATAAAGATTGTATTATACCGTGCCTTCCGTGCCTAAACGTATGACAAATTTCTGAAATTGAAGGGCACAACTTTTAACAGACGCTGTAATATAAGGGCAGCATTACTGACATAGCTACGTCATTCTACGCTCATACGCCTGCAACGTGGACTGCAAGGTCGTTCGGTCAAGTCACTCTACGGATGGCCCCCGCGAAACGATTTAGCTCGCTCCACCAACGGGGGCAGCACCCATGTTTTTTACGATCGCCGCTGCTGCCGATCTGGCGCGTCAGTGCGCGCCAGGTGTGGCCGTTGAAACGATGATATCGGTGATCCACACGGAAAGCCGGTTCAATTCGTTGGCGATCGGCGTCAATCGTGGTGGCCGCTCTAAGCCGAAACCACGTAGCTACGCCGAAGCCGTGAATACGGCGTATGCCCTTATCCGCGCCGGATATAATATCGACATTGGGCTAGGTCAGATTAACAGCGCGAACCTTCGCCGGTTGAACCTGTCGATCGAAGACGCCTTTGATCCATGCCGCAGTCTGACCGCAGCCGCTACGGTGCTGACCGCAAATTATCTCCGCGTCCTGCCACGCTCGCAATCGACGCAGCACGCGCTCGCTACTGCGCTGTCGATGTATAACACAGGCAGGGAATGGCGCGGCTTCACGAACGGCTATGTCGGCCGCGTGTACGGTTCAGCCGGGACGGTCGTTCCAAGCATTGCCGGGCTTCCTAAGCTCGCTCCCCCTTCCACGGTTCTCGCCATGAACCGGCCATCAGATTTCGGCGCGGTCGCCCGCCGTGCCGATCCCCAACCCGCTCCGCCTGTACGCCTACCAGAGGAAGGCCCTCCCGCTCGGGAGGCTCCTGCTGCGAGCGTGCAAGGCGTGATGGTGTTTCAATGACGGGCAACACCTACCGAAAGGACGGACAAGTGCTGAAACGACACCACGAACACCTCAACGGGCATCATGATTCCGCCCGTCGTACAAAGGATCTGACGCGGTTCGCCATTGCGGCGGTTGCGTGCTGCCTGATCGCTCATCCTGCCTACGCTCAAGGCACGGGCAACATTCAGAGCTTTGCGGACTCGATCAAAGAGTTCGTAACCGGGACGTTCGCAAAGAGCGTCGCGGTCATCGCGATTGCTGTCACCGGCTATCGCTTCTTCACCGGCCGCGCGAGCGCCGGGCCGCTGATCGCCGTCGTTGGCGGCTGCTTCCTGATCTTCGGCGCGTCGTGGTTCCTCGATCAAATCGTGGGCGGCTGATCGGTCGCTGCTGACGACGCCTAAACCAACTGGAGAACGATCTTGGGTGACGACGAACCACTAATCAGCGAGCCGCTTTTCTTGGCGGTCACGCGCCCGGCTATGTGGTTCGGCGTCCCCATCGAGGCCGGTATTCCGATGGCGATCGCGGGCGTCCTCGTCCTGATCGTCTCGGACAATCCGATTTACGGCGTGATTGTCGCAGTCGTCGGATTCGGGATCGCCCGGCTTGTTGTGCGTCACGATCCCAACGCCTTCCGGCTCCTGAACCTCGGCGTTCAAACGAAGTGGAAAAACCGGGACCGCGCGTGGTGGGGCGGTAGCTCTTACTCGCCGCTCCCTGTGAAGGCTCTCAAGCGCAAGGGTTTTGCAGGTGAATAAACCGACCGTCGCTGAAAAGCTCCAGACGCCTTGGAACATCGCCAAGCGCGAACAGGAACCTAAGCGCTTTCTCCCTTACTCACGCCATATCGACGATCATGTAATTGCGCTCGATGACGGCTCGCTCCTGACGATGTTTCGTCTCGACGGCATGGCATTTGAGACGGCCGATCGCTCGGACCTCAATTCGTGGCACGAAAATCTAAATAGCATTCTCCGCAATAGCGCGGACGAACGCGTTGCATGGTGGACGCATACCGTTCGCCGTCGCACCGACACTTATCCGGATGGCGCATTCCGATCGGAGTTCGCCCGCGACCTCAACGAGACGTATCGCGGCCGGGTCACGGCGGAACGCATGTTCGTCAACGAACTCTACCTGTCGATCGTCATGCGCCCGGCTGTCGGCGCTGCTGACAAGCTCGCGGTAGCGTTCAAAAATTTGGTGTCGAAACAGGCGCGCGTCGATGCGCTGGCAAAGGTCGACGAGGAAGACCTACAGCGGTTCAACGAACGCACCAACGAAACGGCAAAGCTGCTGGGGCGGCTCTCCCCGAAACGTCTCGGCCTGTATGAGTTTGACGATCTGCTGTTTTCCGAACCGCTGGAGGTTTTGGAGCTGATTATGATGGGCGCATATCGGCGGATTCCGCTGGTGCGTGGTCATCTAGGATCGGCGCTCTATGGCGAACGTCTGATCTTCGGGCGTGAAGCTGTCGAAATTCGCGCGCATGATCGTAGCCGCTTTCTCGGCCTTTTTGGCATTCGCGAATATCCGTCACGCACCCGGCCGGGGATGCTTGATTCCCTGCTCAACGCGGATTTCGAGTTCGTGATGACGCACTCCTTTGCGTTCCTCGGCAAGAATGACGGAATGACGCGACTGATCCGTAAGCGCCGCCAGCTCGGCAGCACTGACGATGAAGCCGTGTCGCAGGCCGAAGCGCTGTACGACGCCGCGAACGATCTGGCGGATAACCATTTCGTGATGGGCGAACATCATTTCTCGATCGCCGTGTTTGGCGATACCGTGCGTCAGCTCAACGATAACCTGTCGTCGGCGCGCGCTGCTCTGTCGGACGCGGCGATGGTGTCAGCACGCGAGACAAGCGCGAACGAAGCCGCGTTCTGGAGTCAGCTCCCCGGCAATTTCACTTGGCGCGCGCGTCCTTCGGTCATCACGTCACGCAATTTTGCGGCAATGTCGCCGTTCCATACTTTCCCGGCTGGAAGGCCCGATAGCAACCATTGGGGGTCGGCCGTGGCGCTGCTCCAGACAACCGCGCTGTCCCCGTACTATTTCAATTTCCACGTTGCTGATATTGGTCATACGGCCATTTTCGGACCGACCGGCAGCGGTAAAACCGTCGTCCAAAACTTCTTCATGGCGATGCTGGAAAAGAGCGGCGCGCGGCAAATCTTTATCGACAAAGATCGCGGCGCGGAAATCTATGTTCGCGCATCTGGCGGGACATATCTGTCCCTGCAAAACGGCCTTCCGACCGGCTTCGCGCCGCTCAAGGCGTTTGATTATACCCCGGAAAATGTGTCGTTCCTTAGCGGTTTCATCCGCCAACTGGTGCGCCGCGAGGACACGCATCTGACTGTCGCGGAAGAGCGGCTAATTCACGAGGGCTTGGTTGCTCTCGGCCGTCTCCCTGCTCACCAACGCTCGATCCGCGCCCTTCGCGAAGTGCTGGGGTTCAAGGATGCAGAAGGCATCGGCGCGCGTCTGGAGCGTTGGGCGGAAGGCGGGCCGCTCGGCTGGGTATTCGACAACGAGGCCGATGCGCTCTCGCTTGAGGCGCGTTTCCTCGGGTTCGATATGACGGATTTCCTCGATAACGAGGAAGTTCGCACCCCTGTTATGATGTATATGTTCCAGCGGTTTGAAGAGCTGTTGGACCGCAAAGAGCGTCTCGTCATCGATATCGACGAGTTCTGGAAGGCGCTGGGTGACTCGCAATTCACCCGGTACATCGAAGACGCATTGCTTACCTACCGTAAGCGCAACGCCTTCTTGATCTTCGGCACACAGAACCCGGATCATGCGCTGCGCTCTCCGATCGCGAGTAGCATCGTCGGCCAGGTCGCAACGCTCATCATCATGCCGAACCCGAAGGCGAGCGAGGAAAGCTATCGCGTCGGGCTGGGTCTGACCGCGAAAGAGTTCAATCTGATCCGTCGCGAGCTGGTTCCGGAATCCCGGCAATTCCTCATCAAGCAGGGTCACGATTCAATCGTGGTGAAACTCGACCTCGACGGCCTCGACGACGCGCTGGCGATCCTGTCGGGCCGGTCGTCGACTGTCGGGCTTCTCGACGAATTGCGCGCCGAGTTGGGGGACGATCCCAAGGTTTGGCTTCCCGAGTTCCACCGCCGCCGCAAGTGGCTCAAGTAAGGAGAGAAGACGATGAAACGATATGTAATCGGACTCGCCGCACTCATGCTCTGCACAACCGCACCAGCGGCAGCGCAGGGTATCCCCGTCTATGATGGGACTTCATACCTCAAACTGCTGGAACAGGCGAAGACCGCCGCGTCACAGCTCAACAAGCTGCAAGAGACGTATAATCAGGCGGTGAAGGCGTATGACGCCGCGAACGGTATCACGAACGTCAATGATATCGGCTCGATCCTGAACAGCTCGCAATCGCGAAATTGGATCCCTTCCGAAGCGAAGGATATCCAAAAGCTGATGAGTGGCGCGAACGATCAGCTCGGATCGCTCGGCACCGCCGCCAATAACATTCGCAACGGAAGGCGTGTCGATATCCCGGCGCTGGGCGCGAATGCGACGGAAAGCGAAAAGGCCGCGCGCAAGGCTCTCGATACGAACGGCAACAGCTATGCGACTGACGCTGCGGTTGCAGAAGCTGCCTATAGCGCAACCGGCACCCGCACGAAGGGCCTAGAAGAGCTGCGGCGCTCGCTCGATACCGCGACGACGCAAAAACAGGTGCAGGATATCCATGCCCGGATCGCCGTCGAACAGGCGCATATCCAAAACGATCTAATGCAGTTCCAGGCGGTGCAAGCGCGTCGAACGGCCGAAGGCGAATTGCGCGGCCAACAGATGCTAGAGACGCAAGCCGCCGCCCGCGCCGCCTATGCTAAGAGCCGCCAAAAGTGAGGGTCGTTCTGACCTTCATTGTTGGCGCGATGGCGCTAGCCGGTTGTTCGGAAAACTCCCCGATCGCGGCGCAACCGCGATCGTTGGACTTCTTCAAGGCGAATACCGCCGTCCGCAAAAAGGTCATGGCGGCATGTAAGGCGGCGCAAGGCACGCACGCTTATCAGCCGGAACAAGAATGCGGAACGGCACAAATTGCCGATCAGCAAGTAGCTCGCGAGAATTACGCTCGCGAGCGCACCGGAGGGAAATAGCAATGAATCCGGCAAGCCCTACGCTTTTCACTGAGGCATATACTTACTTCAACAGTCAGTTGAACATGTTTCTAACCCAGCGGTACGGCGATGTAGTTGACGCCGTTCGCGGGCCTCTTTTGGCAGGGCTTGTCATTTATATTGCGATCTACGCTTTCGCGATCATGCGCGGCGTTGTGCAGGAACCGCTTACCGATTTCGTCTATCGCGGCGTTAAGCTGGCAATCATCTTCACCGCCGCGACCACCGTTGCCTATCAGGATTGGATCACGGGACCGTTATTCAACGACGCGCCTAGCGCCGTCACGGAGGCAATTTCCGGCAAGCAATACGGCTCGATGGGCATGGTGTTTGATGCGCTGGAGTCTCAATCGATAGAGGTTTCAAACAGGCTGCAAACTGCCGCTGACGCAATGCCGCTTCTCATGGCACCACGCGCGATCCTGTATTACATTCTTTCCTTCATTGTTCGCCTGTTCGCTGAAATCGCATCGTGCGTTGGTTTTGGCGTCAGTATGCTGGCGCTGATATCGCTAGCGATCATCATCGCAATGGGTCCGATATTTATTGCATTGTCGCTATTCGATTGGGGAAAGCGGTATTTCAACGGCTGGCTAAATCAGGCGTTTAACTACATCGTCCTACTTGCGATCATTACGACAATGGCAAGCCTTATCACCGATCTTGGGGACAAGGTCTTAGGTCAAATGAACATCGAAGACGATGTATCTGCTGCCGTTCTTTATATCGGCTTCTACGCGCTCGGCACATTCTTCTTTTTCCAAGCCCCCTCCATTGCATCGGGCATTACTGGCGGCGCTGCCGCTGGCGCTAGCGATCTGGTCGGAAACGTCGCCCGCGCTGCCTCTAGGCCGTGGTTGCCGTCGCGGGGCGGCGGGGGCGGGGGTGGCGGCGGTGGCCGTGGTGCCGGGGGCCGTGGTGCCTCGGGCGGCTCAATCTCAAAACGATAATCTAGCTCGGGGAACGTCATGAACTGCAATTTGAATAACCGACGCTCGCGCGGGTTTAGACTCGCGGCAATCGTCGTCGCTCTCGTGGGTCCGCTGGCCGGGTGCGCCACGTCCAAGACGCCAAAGCTCGCTGTCTGTGATGGTCGGCACAAGCGGCCAGCCAATCCCTACGGAAGCATCCTGCCGGGTGCGCCGCCTGTTGTGTACGTTCCCGGTAAAAAGGGCGTGCCGGTCCCCGTACCAGCGCCATCAGCGCCAGGTGGGCCAGACGCGCCCGCACAGGTCTTCTCGCCCGATCCTGCGGCAACGTCCGCCCTCACGCCCGACGCCTCGCGTCGGGTCTTCGCTAGCTGCTGATAGGAGCCGGAAATTGGCCGAAGGTGTCTCAAAATCCGACCTCCAAAAGTATTTCGCCGATGCGCGAAGCTGGGACGAGGACCGCGCACGCGCTGCAATTAAATCGAAGCGGTTTGCCTACATCATCGCGGGTGTTGGTGCTGCGACCGGCATTACTGGCCTTGCGGCTGTGGCAATGCTCGTCCCTTTGAAACGTATCGAACTTGTCACCGTCCGCGTTAATCAGACGACGGGCGCTGTCGACGTTCAAACGGAGCTTAGTGGCAAAAAACAGATTGCTTACGATGAAGCCGTTTCTAAGTATTTCCTCGCGAATTACGTTCGTCTGCGCGAAAGCTGGAACTCGGCTTCTGGCAAGGAAGACTTCAACGCTGTAGCAATCCTATCGACTACGCCAGAGCAACAACGCTTGTCCGATCTTATGAACGTGGCAAACCCTAAAAGCCCTCGGGCTGTGCTTGGTGAAAACGGGTTTGCAAATGCTCGGGTGACAAACATCACCTTCATCAACAACCGCGTTGCTAACGTGCGCTTCACGCGCACCGTTCAGACAGCGACCACGGAACCCACATCAACGGATTGGATTGCGACTGTGACGTTCGGTTACACCAATGCGCCAATGGCGGAAGGCGACCGCTTCCGGAATCCTCTTGGGTTCCAAGTCGAGAATTACCGCGCTGATCCAGTGGTGGTCGGACGATGACGCGGGTTGCACTCGCAGCCTTGGCGCTGGGCCTAATCTCGGTTCCTGCACTGGCATCCGAAACGCCTCGCGCTGGCTTTGCCGATCCGCGCGTTCGCACCGTCGATTATGATCCGGAACAGGTTTACCGGATCGTCGGCGTCTTCCGCACGGCAACACAGGTGCTGTTCGGTAGTGACGAGGAAATCGTCAACGTCGCTGTTGGCGATAGCATCGCATGGGAGGTCGTTCCGCGTGGCAACCTCGTCTTCATCAAGCCCCGCGAGCGCGCCGGTCCGACGAACCTGATCGTCTCGACAATGCACGCCGGGCAGTTGCGAAACTACACTTTCGAGCTGACCGCACGGACAGGCTCGATCAAAGCCAATGCGCGCGACACGTTCTTTCAGGTTCGCTTTCGGTATCCGGAAGACGAACGATTGAAGGAAGAGCGGATGCGGACCCTGCAAGCGGCGCTCCAGCTCGCTAAGGTGCAGGAAACCGCTATGAAAAGCGCGCTCGATCATGGCGTTTTGGAAGGGCCGCGCAACCTCGCCTATTCTCTCCAAGGCTCATCGGATCTCGCTCCCTCGGAAGTCTCCGACAACGGGCAATTTACGGTGCTGCGCTTTCCTGCAAACCGCGAAATGCCAGCGGTCTACCTCGTGCGGCCTACGGGTGAGGAAACCCTAGTCCCGTTCGACGTGCGCGACGATTTCATGGTGATCCACACGGTAGCCAAACAATTCCGTCTCCGTCGGGGTGCGGAAGTCGTCTGCATCTACAACGAAAACCCCAAAACCTACGGCGTCGACCACGGCACCGATACCGCCTCGCCCCTCGTGGAGCGGACTATGAAGGAGGAAGAGCGTTGAGCACGATTCCGCCCATTACCGATACCGAGCCTGTCGACCGTACCCCGCCAATCCGCGACCGCACGCCCGAACAGGCCGATATCCAGCGCGGTATTACGCCAGTCAGCCGGGCGAAACAGACCGGCAAGATTGCTCCGATCGCGGGCGGCGCTCTTGTCGTTGCAGCGCTCTTGTGGATTAACCTCGGGGGCCGCGATGACTCCGCAACGACAAACACTATGGCGATGGCAAAAAGCGCCAAGGAGCGGCCGACCGATACGGCCAGACAGGTTGCCGAGTATCAGAACGGTACGCCGACGATCGCCACCGCTGCGACCGACCCCAACGCGCCGACGCTTGGGGCGTTGAACGTCGCGCCAGGTACACCGGGGACGACGACGCTCGCGAACGGCCAAGTCGTGCCGGCGATTCAGCCGGGCGCATATCCAGCGACCGGGCAGGGGGGCGCAAACCAAATGTCGCCCGCGCAAACCCTTGCACAACAAAGCCGCCGATCGCCGCTGCTCGTGTTCGGTGCTGGCGACGATAGCGGCCCGGGCGGGCAAGCTGGGGCGCCAGCGGGCAACAATGGCGGCGGTCAGCTCGGGGGCATCCAGAACGCTTCGGCGGAACAGGAAGCGCCCGGCGAACTCGACCGGCTGCGCCGGGCATCGTCGATCGGTGAATCTCGCGCGACTATGATGCCAAACCGAAATTACCTCATCACGGCCGGGACGCTGATCCCCTGCATTCTGCAAACCGCGATGAACTCGACGCAGCCGGGCTATACCTCGTGCATCGTGCCGCGCGACGTGTTCAGCGAGAATGGCCGTGTCGTCTTGCTTGAAAAGGGGACGAAGGTTCTCGGCCAGTATCAGGGCGGACTCCAGCAAGGACAAAACCGCCTTTTCGTGGTCTGGACTCGCGCGACGACGCCTCGCGGCGTTGCGATCGAACTCGGCTCGCCCGCGTCTGACGCTCTCGGCCGGGCTGGCATGGCTGGCGGTGTCGATACGTTCTTTTGGGCGCGGTTCGGCGGTGCTGTCATGCTGTCGCTCATCGATGCGGCCGGACAGGCGGGGTCGAACGCAGTTGCCAGCAGCGGAAGCTATAACGTGTCGCAGCCGTCCAACGCTGCCGGGCAATCGCTCCAGCAATCGCAGAATATCCGCCCCGTCCTCAAAAAGAACCAGGGCGAGGAAGTCGGCATTTTCGTCGCGAAGGATTTCAATTTCGCCGACGTGTACGGACTCGCTCTCAAGTGACACCTTCGAGCGGTATTCTAGAACACTACATGGAACCGCTGCGCGCTCTTCTAGCGCCTGACGACGTGACCGAACTTGTCATCAATCGGCCGGGGGAAGTCGGGATAGAGCGGCGCGGCGGTTGGGTATGGCATGACGTGCCAGAGCTTGATTTTGCATGGCTTATGACACTCGCCCGCGCTGCCGCTGCCGTCACCAAACAGGATATATCGGCTACGTCGCCAATCTGTTCGACGGTCCTCCCAAGCGGCGAGCGGTGCCAATTCCTGATCCCGCCAGCCACGCTAGACGGCATCGTATCGGCAACGCTCCGCAAGCCTTCTACCGTCACGATGGACGTTGAATCGCTGATTGCGGGGGGCGTGTTTGACGAAACGGAAGCGGCATCGCGCGCCATTTCTCCGACCGACCAAGAGCTAAAAAGACTGTTGGCCGCGAAGGATTGGCAAGCCTTCCTCCAGCTCGCAGTCGTCAGCCGGAAAAACATCCTTATCAGCGGCGCGACCGCCTCGGGTAAAACCACGATATCGAAGGCGCTAATCCGGATGATACCGGAGGACGAACGGCTCCTGACGATCGAGGACGCCCGCGAGCTGACTATGCCGCATAAGAACGTCGTGCATATGATGTACGCAAAGGACGGGCAAAGCCTCGCCAAGATCGGGCCGAAAGACTTGCTCGAAAGCGCTTTGCGAATGCGCCCTGATCGCATCCTGCTCCAAGAGCTTCGCGACGGGACCGCGTTCTTTTACTTACGTAACGTCAACTCGGGCCATCCCGGTTCGATTACAACCGTCCACGCCAGTTCGGCCGAAGGCGCGTTTGAACAGCTAACCTTGCTCGTAAAGGAATCGGAAGGCGGGCGTGATCTTGCCCGTGACGATATCCGGGGTCTGCTCCGCAGCCTTATCGACGTGGTTATTCAAGCGCAAAAGGTCAAAGGCCGCTGGAAAGTGAAGGAGATATTCTTTGATCCGTATATGGGGGAAAAGTCCGGCGACTAAGACGGCTGTTGTCGTCTGCGCCGTGATCGTCTTCGCTGTTCTATCGTTCGTCATTGGCGTGTTCATTGCGCTGGCCGCGCTGAAACAGCTCAATTCGCATATGAGTTTTGCCGCGATCCCTAAGTGGGTCTGGTACTATCGGTATGATCCGATCCTGCAAACGTGGCTCATGCGCGGGTCGTTCCTCGGCGCGGCGCTCGTCGCGATCGGCGCGCTACTCCTGTTCCGGAATACCAAATCGCTCCACGGAGAGGCGCGCTTTGCCAACACCAAGGAAATCGAAACCGCTGGGCTTCGGTCGAATGACGGCATCCTATTGGGTAAGTTTGCCGGGCGCTGGCTTACTACAAATTCGGAAGCGCATGTGCTGCTGGAGGCTCCCACGGGTGCCGGTAAGGGCGTCGGGATCGTCATTCCCAATCTATTGAATTGGGCGGGGTCGGTCGTCTGCCTCGATATGAAGCAAGAGAACTTCAACAAGACGGCTGGCTTCCGCGCCAAGCACGGCCAGGCGGTGCATCTGTTCGATCCGGTCAACCGGGAGGGGCTTACGTCCTGCTATAACCCGATCGGCTATATCGACCGCGCCGATCCCGTTCAGGTCGTCGACGAGTTGCAAAAGATCGGCGCGATGCTGTTCGCCGCGCCGGAAAAGGGAGATCCTTTCTGGGCGGAAGCTGCTCGGACGGCTTTTGTCGGTGTCGGCGCGTGGCTGGCCGCAACGCCAACGCTCCCGTTCACGATCGGGGAAATCTATCGCAGCATCACGACGGGCGATCCAAAGACCCGGTTCGCGCAAGAAATCATCGACCGGGAGGCGGCTGGAAAGCCGCTCTCGATCGCGTGCATTACGGCGCTTTCCGATTTCACCTCGGCGTCGGACAACACCTTTTCCGGCATTAAACAGAGCGTCACGACAAAGCTCGGGCTGTGGCTCAATCCGTATATCGACAAGGCCACCGCGACGAGTGACTTTGATTTGCGCGAGCTGCGCCTAAAGCCAATGTCGATCTATCTCGGTGCGACCGTCAACAACATCGACCGGCTAGCGCCGCTCTACAACCTGATCTTTCAGCAGATTGTCGACCTCAACACAGATTCAAATATCGGTGAGTACGATCCGAAAACGCAACATCGCTGTTTAATCCTTCTCGACGAGTTCGCGAAGCTCGGCCGTGTGCCGGTGATCGTCTCGGCAATTTCCTTCGTTCGTAGCTACGGCTTGAACCTCTTAATCGTGGTCCAAAACAAAGCACAGTTGAAGGACGGTGCCGACGAAATCAGCGCGAACAGCGATGTTACGGTGGTTTATACCCCGAAGGAGTTCAAGGACGCCAAGGACATATCCGATCGCCTCGGGACACATGGGCTTGGCGCTAAGTCGAAAAGCCGGGGTGGCTCACTGTTCGGGCAGTCGAACAACAGCGTATCGGAAAGCGAACATGCCCGCGCACTCATGTTGCCGCAGGAAGTTCTATCGATGCCGCTCGACGAGATTCTAATCTTTAAGCGTGGCGTTTTGCCGATCAAGGCGGCGAAGCTCATTTACTACAAGATGGAAGAGTTCACGTCGCGCCTTCTGCCCGCTCCAAAGGTACAAGCTAGCGATGCCTCGGCCCTCCCCCCGCCAAGCTGGGTGGATAAAGCTCCCCGTGATGCCGGGGCAGTACCTCCAACGCCACCAACGGAACCGGCTCCCGCCGCTCCAGGTGGTGCCGCTGCTACTGTACCAGCCGACGCCCCGCATCAGGCTCCCCCGGCTCCGCGCGAGCTGACAGACGAGGAAATTGATAGTCCTGCGTTGCTCGATACCAATGCGCTCATCTTGGGCGATCACGATCCATTCGAGGCAATCAAGGCCGGTGCCGACAAGGTTGTAGCGGTCGAAAACTGGTTGGCTGGCGTAATGCACCCCGAAGACCGCGAGCGGGACGCCGCATAACCACGAAGGAGGATAACCGATGGCCGATCGCCAATATCTCTCGGTCCCCTACGCTGAACGGGACGAAGCAAAGGCCGCTGGAGCGCGCTGGGACAAGGATAAGAAGCGTTGGTACGTCGGCCCCAAAGCCGACGCGGAGGCCGTTGTAGCGCGCTGGCGCGAGCGCCCTCGGGAAGAACTATCGGAATCCGATATCCGCGCGTCCTTCGCGAGTGCAATGCGTGACCTCGGCCTTAATCCAACCGGGCAACACCCGATTATGGACGGCAAGCCGCATCGCATCCCGGTCGAGGGTGAAAAGGGCGGTCGGGAGTCCGGTCGGTATGTCGGGTATCTCGACGGGCATCCGGCCGGGCATATCAAGAATTATAAAAGCGGCATCGATACGCCATGGAAGCTGGAGGGCGTCACCATCGCCCCCGAAGAATCCGCCCGGTTGAAGGCCGAATTTGAAGCCAAATCGGAAGCGCGTGCGGCCGAACGTACCGCCACCTTCGATGCGACTGCGCGGCGCGTTACCCGTCAAGCTGATCGGCTGTCGCCTGTGGTCGCGGCTACGCCATACATGGTCGCAAAGGGCATCAGCCCGGCCGAAGGTGCGCTTACGGATCGCGACGGAAAGACGACGTATCTCCCCGCGATCGACGTCACCGGCAAACAATGGACGATGCAATATATCCGTGACGATGGGACGAAGCGGTTTGCAAAAGATAGCCACAAGGAAGGCACGTTCCACGTTGCGGGGGGCAACCTCGCTTCGTTGGAAAAGGTGCCTGTCATCATCATTGGCGAGGGGTATGCGACTGCCCGCACCGTTGGCGAGGAAGTCGGTTTCCCGACTGTTGCAGCGTTCGATTCCGGCAACCTCAAAGCCGTAGCTCTCGCCCTGCACGATCGCTTTCCCGACAAGCCGATAATCATCGCTGGGGATGACGATCGCGCGGAAGAGCTGAAAGGTCGACCAAACCCCGGCAAGGATAAGGCCGTCGCCGCTGCCTTGGCCGTGAATGGTCGGGCGATCTTTCCCGAGTTCGGCCAGGAGCGCGACGCCAACCCCGGCGCATATAGCGATTTCAACGATTTGAAGATGCGTAGCCCGAACGGGCATGTCGCCATTTCTCTCCAATTTGCCGAAGCTGTGCGTGAGGTGGTGTTTGCTGCCGCCCGCGCCGAGCAAGAGCGAACAGTCCATCAAACAGACGCGAACAAGGAGCGCCCTATGCCTGACGACGCAAACCCGGAACCGGGTCGCGATACGGAGCGCAATGCGCCCGCGATCGAGCGTCCCGCCGCTGCCGTCCCCGCGCCGGAAGCCCCTCCCGTTGACCCTGCAAAGCTCGATGCTGACCGCGAAAGTTCGTCCGGACGAACTTTTCGGGAGGATACCGCGCCCGCCAGCACGTCACCCGAGCGCGCCGATGATCCGGCTCCGGTAGCTCAACCCGCGCGCAAAGCGGCCGATGACGAACGGGGCGCGGCGGAAAATCAGCCTCCTTCGCCAGCCAACGAAAACACCATTGGCCCGGTTGGACCTGAAAGCGCCCGCGATCGGGGGCCCGGTGCTGCCGCTGCCGGCGTCCCGCCAATCGACCGCGATAGCCGCGTGGACCCTGACCGTTCGGCCGGTCCCTCGCGCGATACTCCCGGCGAACCGGATCGCCCGTCTGATCCTGCCGCGAAGAAGCGTGAACAGTCGCTAGAACCGGGTGACGTACCGGACGAGATTGCGCGCCGCTATTTCGTCCAGAAATCCAAATGGTCGGGCGAACCCGGTTTCTATGAATCCAGCACAGCAAAAGACCCCGCGTTTCGCGATCAAGGCGGCAAGCTCGTCGCGCATACTGATAGCCCGGCGACTGCGCGCGATCTGGTCGCGGTTGCTCAACATCGCGGCTGGGGCGAAATCCAAGTCACCGGGACCGACGCCTTTAAGCGCGAAATCTGGTTGCAGGCGATGCAGCAGGATATCGGCGTAAAGGGCTACAAGCCTACCGAACGCGATTTACAGGAATTGAACCGCCTTCGGGAGGCCAACGCCGATCGCCAGAACAATAGCGTTGCGCCGATCGAACGCAGCGGCGCGGAACGTGTCTCGCCCCGTCGTGCTGATAGCCCCGATCGTGTGCCAGGTGCGCCCCCCGCCGATCGCGCGGCCGACTTTAAGGACGGGGTTCGCGGAAAGCTGGTCGAGACTGGCCGGGCAAACTTCAAGGAAGGCGATCCGTCCAGCTCGTCGCCTTACGTTGATGTTGAACTATCGAACGGTGATCGTCGGCGCGCTTGGGGGGTCGGCCTTCCCGATGCTCTCGCGCGCTCGAGCGCGGCAATCGGTGACAGCGTTGTGGTTCAACGCGGCGAGCGTGAAACGGTCCAAGTCCCGCAACGCACGCAGGATAAGGAAAGCGGCGAATGGTCGACGAAGACGATCGAGGCGCAACGCGCCCGATGGTCTGTCGAGCTGACCGAACCTAATCGCCAGCAGTCGGTTGACCGCGCTGCGAACGATCGAGGATCTAGCTCGCCTCAAACACCCGATCGCCAGCCTACACAGGGCCGTTCGGCCGCAAGTGCGCCTGACCGGACCCAAACACCGCCAACGCCTCGTGACGGGCCTTCCCGTGGCTCTGACGCTGCCCCGGCTGAACGCCAATATCTCGCGGTTCCCTACAAGGAGCGTGAAGCGGCGAAGGCGGCTGGCGCACGGTGGGACGGAGCCGAAAAGCGTTGGTACGTTGGCGAACGCGCTGACCCGGCCAAGCTCGAACGGTTCACGGTTCGCGATCAAGGCGACGATCGCGCCTCAAAGCTCATCGGCGCCGATCGCACCGCCCGCGCTAACATGAAGATGATTGAAAGCGTCGTGGGGAAGGCGCTGGCTGACGATCCAGAAGCCGCAAAAAAGGTGTTGGCGTCGGCCCGGTCGCAACTTGCCGATCGCGTCGAACAGGGAACCGGCCTCCGAACCCCGCAAGTCCGCGGTGGTCCCGATCGCACGCAAGCCGGAAGCTCACAAGCAACGCCAGCCCGCCAACCCGCTCCAGCTCGTGCGGTCGAGGGTGCGCCACCTGTTCCGCCAACCCCTCGGCGCGAACCCCCGCAACGGTCGCGGGGGCGTTAGGCGATGCTACTGCTCTGCCTCGCCATCGCCTTGCACGACGTTGACGGTCCTATTCGGTGTCAGTCTGGCGAACGCATCCGCCTTGCCGGTGTCGGTGCAACTGAACTCGATGGCTCGCGGCGACCGGGACAACCCGGCGTCGCGGGTGATCCCTTCGCACAACGCCGGGCAATGGCTGTCGCGCTGGGGGGCGGCGTCGGCGCGGACAATCGACGGCCGGACGGATATCTTACTTTCGCCCGGCCGGTTCGCTTGTCGTGCGAAGCGGTTGGGACAAGCTGGAATAGGACTGTTGCGTGGTGCCAACTACCGAACGGCCAGGACGCGAGCTGCGTCGCGATTCGTGCCGGTATCGCCGTTCGCTGGGCTAAGTTCGACCCTAGCCAACGGTTAGCCCGCTGCGCGCGATGATCGCGTTTGTAGGTAGCGAATTGGCTGAGATGGGTGGTGTTACGCTCTGTATTTTTAGCGGTTTGCACCCTATATTTGATAGGACAAGGAGCGCGTGATGGCCGATGTTGGACTAGCTACCGGGAAGACGGAAGCGGAGCTTATTCGGGAAAGTATCGACGCTAACCTCCCTTATCTCCACTCGCAACGCTGGGCCGTAGAACAGGGTCGGCTTCGTGGTGTGATCGATAAGGCTCCAGACGCGGAAAAAGCTGCTGCAAAAGAGGCGCTTTCAAAGCACTATGATACGCGCGGCGATGTAGAGAGTAGCCGCGCCCCTTTAGTGCAGCGCGCAATGCAACAGATAGAAGCTCGCAAAACAAAGTGAGTGACGATCAAAAGCCATTGCGCGACGATGAACGCGAGAAACTTGCTCGCGATCTAGCAGAAACCGGAATCGAGAAATCGACCGCTGTAAAAGAGCCGTTGGCTATTTTTACAGCGGGGCAGTCGGGTTCTGGAAAGAGCATGATCGTCAACTCGATGCGGATTCAATTCGAGGGTGTTGGCGGTGCCGTCGAAATTGATCCGGATAAAATCAGGCCGCAAATCCCATACATGCGCGACCGGATCGAGCGCGGCGACTTAGATATTCCGCAAGTCGCATTCTCTGACGCTGGCAATCTCGCGCACCGTGTCATGCAGATATCCGCAGAAGAGCGGCGGAATATCATTTATGATGGGACGCTATCGAACTACGGCAATTCCTCCAAAAGTATGGATGAACTGAAAGACAAGGGATACCGTGTCGAGGTTCACGGAATGGCTGTGTCTCCGGATTTAAGCCATGCAAGCACTTACGATCGCCGCGAGGTCGAAATCGTCGACTCCAAAACCGGGTTCGGTCGTGGAGTAAGTGATGAGTTTCACGATCAGGCCGTAAAAGGTCTAGTCGATACGATCGAGAAATTGCAGCAGAACAACAATGCTCACGCGATCGTTCTTTACGGTCGTGACGGAAAGGTTGTCGGCAGTAGTAACCTAGAAAACGGCAAGTGGGTGCCCGATGAACGCCTAGCGGATACCCTTCGCGACATTCACAACAACCCCGATCGCCGCAGCCTAGAAGACGCTGCTAAAACTTGGGATCGTGCATCGGATCTTATGCGCTTCCGTGGCGCTGATCTTGACGAACAGCGGAAAATTGAAGGCTTTCGCGTTGCCTCTCACGAACGCCTACCGGCTGAACCGTCGATCGACGCAGCGGCCCCAAACCGGGCGAGTCCGGATGCCGATCGCGCGAACACTGGCGAACGCCTCATCATCGCGGACGGAACGCGCATTCACGAAAAGCGCATTGATGGTGGCTGGCGCGAGCAGGACTCGGAACCACAGGGTTCTAGCCCCAAGGGGGTCTATCGTCTCGATACCGCGCGGGAAGCCGATCCTAAGTCGAAGGAAGAGTATCGCGGCGCTGTCCTGCACGTCGACAAAGCGAACGTGTACCAGCTCGGCAACGACGGCCAGGTAACGCGCCACGATCGCGACCGCTTCAAGGAAACCCCTAGCGTCGGGGACAATGCTCGAATTGGATACGACAAAGGCCAAGCCGCTGTGCTGACGCGCACGGCCGAACCTACTCCGGATCGCGTTGCGCCTTCCTCAACCGTGCAGACGCCGGCAGCGCCAAGCCAAACGCCAACCCGCACGCCTCCCGACCGCGAGCGGTAGGGCGTGCGGGCTTCTGCATGACGAAAGCCGGGCGCATCGCAGCCGCGTCAATCGCGGCAATTCCGATCGGGATTGCGATCGAGCTGGGTTTGGAAATCTCCACCAGCCTTGATCGCTACAACGCCACCCTCCCGCAAGCGATCGAGGCCGCTCGCCATTCCGTCTTCATGCCCTACGGCATTAAGGATTGGATAGTTTGGGCCGCGCTAGTGTTGATCGCCTTCGCTGTTCGGGAGGCTGTTACCGCCCGTCACGATCGAACCTCGGAAAAGGCATAAAGATTGACCGTCGATCGCCCGCCCGAACGTGCCGAACGGCTCGTAATAATGAACGGTAGCCGCCTTCACGAAAGGCACCTTGGCGGACAGTGGACCGTCATGGATTCAGAACCGCAGGGCATGAACCCTCGTGGTATTCATCGCCTCGACACAGCTCGGGACGCCGATCCTAAGACCAAGGGCGAGTATCGTGGTGCGGTGCTGCACGTCGACAAAGCCAACATTTATCAGCTCGGCAACGATAGCCAGGTGGTGCGCCACGATCGCGACCGCTTCAAGGAAACGCCTACTGTCGGAGAAGGTGCGCGCATCGGTTATGACAACGGCCGGGGCGTCATGCTCAATCGCTCGATCGAACCTGTCGCAAATCGTGGGAGCCCACCCACCCCAGCGCCCACACGCGCTACACCTGGTCGCGAACGATGAAGCTGGAAGCATCACACCTCATAACGATTGCAGTGCTGCTTCTCGGCGGATTGGGCTATCTTATCAAAAGATACATTGAGAGTAAGCGAGAGACGGAACTTGTAGATAACGCTCACAAGTGGGCGAAGCTATATCGTGAAGTCCATGATCGCGCGCCAACTGTAGATGAAATTCTAAGAATAAAGGCCACTTTTATGCAGAAGAAGGGCGTAGCTAGCGACACGAACGATGGTCCTAAAGCTATTGAAGTCAGTGCAAATGAAGCGCCGGAATGGATGTTTTTTGGCTATGACCTGACCGATTGGGAGAGGGAGCAAGCCAAAGATGCAAGGGAATATATACCCAACTCGAATTAAACGAACGCGCGTCGAAAGCTGCCGAATTGATAGACACTGAGCTTTCTAATACGTCCTCTGATCTTCGTGGCATCCTACTTGAAAACGAACGCAATCATTTCGACGGTGCTATAAGAGATTGGGAACCTTTCGTATTAGTCAATCGACCTATGCAGCATCGCAGTATGAAGGCGGAACAATCGCACCAATGGTATATTGGAGCGAATACTTCGGAATATCCAAAAACAGAATTGAGAGTTTACGCTCGGACCTTAACTTCCGCAAACAGACCACGGAGCGCGAGAACGAGGTTTTTGCGGCAATTGCGTCTGCCTTAGATAGTGGCTCTCATCATTAATGGAAACGGACACTCAACACTATGCAAGGCTCGCCCAACGTGAGCTAGACTGCGCTGAACTGTCATTTGATCCCGTCATTAAGATTGCTCACCTCAATCTAGCTGCCAAGTACGCAACGCTTGGTGATAAACGCACTCACCTATCACTTAGGGAACCGCGCAAATGAACAAAATAAAATCTGCCCTTCTCGCCTTGACGTTGTGCGCTATTATCGGGGCCTGTTCAAATAAGTCTGACAATCGTTCGGATGATGCTTTTCGTGCTACGCCTTCACAGGAGGCAGCAAGGATAAAAATGCATAAGACTACAAAGGAAAAACGTAGCAGCTACCAGCAATAGCGATGCCGTCTCATTACTGGCCAACAGATCATATCATAAATCGACGCACAGACCTGCGATGATCGTTTCCGCGTGTTGAATAGCAAGGGCTTCCATTTCTGGCCACTGATCTTTTTCTCCGGCGAAAAGCTGCTTATACAATGCACCTGTCACCATAGGTCCTAGTATGGACAGGGCATGATACCGAGGATTGCCAGCCCGTACCTCTCCATTTGACTGTCCAGTAGCGATGATCTTTTCGATGGCATCCAGCATTGGCGCAACGACTTCATCGCGCCAAATCTCTGCAAGGTCGGGAAAGCTCCGACTTTCTGCCAAAACCATCCGGATTACCGAAGGAATCCGACTGCCATGCGCTGCTCTAGCAAGTTGGCGCAGCAAGGCTGGCACTAGGGCCGCAACCTTTGCTTCGATCGGTAAAACGTTGCCGACAAGCGCCAGATTTTCTCCGACGAGGTGGCGCACGGACGCTCTGAACAAATCCTCCTTCGTGTCGAAGTACCGGTAGAGCGTCCCTTTCACCACGCCGGCACGCTGCGCGACTTCGGTGAGCTTCGTTGCGGCGAAGCCGTTCAGCACGAACAACTCCAACGCCGCTTCGATGATCTCACCGGGCCGCGCATCTTTGCGCCGGGTCCATTTGGGTTCAGTTTCGGTCATTGGCGGAGCTTGAATCCCTTGCTGGTCAAATAGCCCTCGATCGCGGAAACGGATTGATCGGGGGCTGCGAATGCAATGTAGGTATCGGGACGCAGGAGATAGGCCGCATCCTGCCCGAACCCAGCGTCCTTGTACTCTGGCGCCCACGCGAAGACGTTCAGCTCGACGCCCCGCTCATCGCACCATGCGCGGAGCTCGTTATGGGCTGTGCCATAGACGTGTACCTGCCATCCGATCTTACAGAGCGGCTCGTAATTGTCCGATCCTGCGGCCGCGACCCAGGGAAGGCGGTCGCCACCCTTAACCTTTCCGGCTTGGCCCTCGCTAACCGGGCTGTCCTGATAGGTCAGCGTCGTTTGCGACACCGTGCGGAACATGAACTCGCGCATAGTAGCAAAGCCGTACGCCACACTGGCAACAGTCGGAAAAATATGGGTCCGCACGAAGTCAGCGACATTGCCCTGCTTGGTCGCGAACGTGAACAACCGGTCCGTCGTGTCGACGACCTTGCGCGCAAAGGCACGGCGTTCTGCATCATAGCTGTCGAGCAAGCTGTCGGGGGCATGGCCCTTGAACACTTCCGCGAGCTTCCATGCGAGGTTGATCGCATCGCCAATGCCGGTGTTCATGCCCTGACCACCGGCCGGGCTGTGAACGTGCGCGGCATCGCCCAAGAGGAACGCACGACCGTGGCGGAAGCTGTCGGTGACGCGGTGATGGACCCGGTAGTGCGAGAACCAGTTCACCTTGTCGATCGTGATCCCGAGCTTGCCGATCGCCTCGTGGCTGACATCATCGAACGTCAGATTTTCGGGATGCTCGGCGCGCTCACCGCGCACGGTGCCAATGAGGCGGAACGTGCCGCTATCGCCGTAAGGCAGGATCATAACGAAGTCGCTGCCGTCGAGCGCAATATGCGCTTCGTCAGCGGGTTCGATACCATGCAGCATCACATCGGCGACGTAGAAAATCTGCGCGTAGGTGCCGCCTTCAAAGCTGCCACCAACCTGCTTGCGGACCGTCGAACGCGCGCCATCGGCACCAGCAATATAGCTTGCCTCAAACACCTCTTCCGATCCGTCTGCGGTACGGAGCCGCGCCGTGACGTGATCGCCCGCTTCCTCGAAGGAGAGCAGTTCGGTTTTGCGCTCGACGCTGACGCCCATCGCCTCAAGCCGCTCGATCAGGAAGCGCTCATGCTGATCCTGCGGGAACACAAGCAGGAAGGGATAGGGCGTCAGACCCTTGCCAGCGTCGCCTAGCGACAACTCGGCTCGACGCTTGCCGCCTGCCCAAAAATTCATGGCGAGATCCTTGTGTCCCGCCGCGACCACCGCATCGCCCATATCGAGCTGGCGATACAGTTCGAGCGTGCGGGCCTGCACAGCCATGGCGCGCGAGGTTTCACCTGGCCCCGCACTCTTGTCGATAATCCGAACACCGATGCCCTGCTTGGTCAGCCAGAGCGCCAGAACGAGGCCGGTAGGACCGGCCCCCACGATCAGAAGCTTATCTGCCATCACAAATCTCCCTCGTCATTAATGACTCGCAAGTCATTAGTTGGAGCTTTGGCATGACAATGCAAGGGCTGAATCGAGGCCATTCGTGGTTCTAGGATCGCCACCTCTGGCGCACGGGTAAGCTTGTCCATTTTACTATCCCGGCCGGTACACTCATGATCGGAAGCGGACTTGGTGTACCAATCTCGTTATCGCCTCACAGTCGGGACGGGCGAAACAGTCACGTTCCCCCGCGTGAAGCATCGCTTGCATTTTAGCCGCGCGCTGGCTCGCGGCATCGGTAGTGGCAATCCGCCGAAAAGCTTCAACACATCCGCGAACGGAACGTTGATTGTCCGTCCACACTGACAGACAATCCGCATATCTGCACGGTGATGGGCGTAATCCAACGTCGTATCAAAACGAGCGGTACTCATCGCGCAACCGGGATTTCCGCGATGTTCGTCGTCCACGAATTAGATTTCTGGCTGCGCTTCGTGTCGAAAGCCTTCGGCCCTCGCCCCTGCGCCGCTACGGTGATCGTATCTCGCCCGAACCGTGCATTTAGTCCGTCCATCGCGGCCAACAGGCTAGGAGCGCGCGGGTCAACGGTAGCAAACAAGTCGGCCTGTGCCGCTCCAGCCGGGTTTAGATCCTCCAGCAGGACGCCGCATTTCGTATATACCCCGCCCTGCTGAAACATCGCCTCGGTAAGCCTCGTTGCCATCCCGACTATTACGCGCGGGTCATGGCTCGCCGGGGACAAGCGCGCCGACCGCGATGCGCTCGGTGGGTTCGGCCGGTATTTGCTGCCGTGCGCGAACACTATCATGCGAGACGCCACCAGCCCTTGCGCGCGTATCTTCTCGGCCGCGCGAGCTGCGCGACGTGCCATCGCCTCGCATAGGTCGTCCAATGTGCTGACAGGTGCGCCAAACTGCCGCGTGACGGCTGCTCCCTTCATCGCCTCCGGTTCAACTGTGAACTCGGCGCACTCGATACCGTTCAACTCACACACAAGGCGCTCCAGAACAACGGTTCCGGCGTCTCTCGCGACTGCTGGGGGCAATGCAGCAAGGTCAGCCGTAGTTCGCACCCCTAGCGGCTTCAGGCGGGCCTCCAGAGCCTTCCCGATCCCCCAAACCTCTCCGACCGGCCATTGCGCGAACAGCCGGCGACGCAATTCCTCATCGTGAAGATCGACGACGCCGCCCCAAATCTTTTCGGTCGCTTTTGCAAGCGCGTTGGCAACCTTTGATAGCGTTCGCGTTGGTCCTAACCCTATACGGGTAGGCAAGCCTACACTGCGCGAGATAGCATCAATGACGCGGTGCGCGGTTACTACGTCTCCGGTTCCATCAGGAAGGACCGGGAGGCGAAAAAAGCTCTCGTCTATTGAATAGACCTCTACCGTATCGGAGAAGTCTGCAATTACCGAATTAAAACGTCGATTTAGGTCGGCGTATAGTTCGTAATTTGACGAACGAACTTCTATTCCGTGACGTTTTACAACATCGCGAATCTTAAACATTGGATCGCCCATTTTTATATGCAGGGCTTTTGCTTCCTCGCTTCTAGCGATGGCGCATCCGTCGTTGTTGGATAGTACGATTACCGGCACGCCACGCAAGCGAGGATCAAAAAGCCGCTCGCTCGATACATAGAAGTTTGCCACGTCACAGATTGCATAGGACATAGCTCGATCTAACGCCGGTAGTCGCGGACGCCCGATCGCACGACGCCCCACACGTCGACCGCCTCATCTGCGATCGTCACGGGGTAGCTAGCCGATACGTTGCGCGCCTCCAAGTGCGGCACACCTTCGCGGAACACCAGTTGGCGACAGACGAATCCGCCATCTACAACCGCGATTACGATGTGACCGTCTGACGGGCGCGTGTCTCGATCGACCACAACCACGTCATTATCGTGGATTCCTGCGTCCCTCATGCTGCTTCCCTCGATCCGGAAAACAAAGCTCGCGGCTCGGTCCAATCGTAACAGGTCCACCAGATTGACGGACTCGCAGGACCAGTCCTGCGCGGGCGACGGGAAGCCAGCTCCAGCGGCTGCGAGAATGCGCGGAAATATACCTAGCGGAATATCTGCGATCGGAATTGGCTGCATCAGCGGCAGCATTACGGCGTCTCCCTTCGGCTCCTCATAACGCATGAAAGAACAGAAAGGGAACGCCTAGATTTTCGGCTGACCTGATTTAGGCGGCGGGGTTCGTGCTTTCGAGTATCATTGCGAACCCCTTGTAAGCCCTCGGTTAAGCGTCGAAGCTACCATGATGGCTCTAACTGGCGACACATCACCGACGTACCGCGAGAAGGTCGTTCAAGGGGTGCTTACTGCTGTTGTGGACGCTGGCGCTGTGCCAGGTGCGGAGGGCGGTTATATCGAGCTAGATAGCGCGGTGAACGCGCTATGTGCTGCGATTGCTACTCTCGTCATGCAATCGGGTGAAGCGACCACCGCAAAGGATCGGCGTGAGACTGCGGATTATTGTCGGGGTGAAATTGCGAAGGTCATGCGCTCGATCGCAGACGGTGCGCCGATAAGCTGGAAGCTCGATCCTATTGGGCGCTCCAACTAGCCTGACGATCGCCGCACGGCTCGTTGCCTAACGCAAGCAGATGAACCATCTTCGCGGTATGGCAAACACCCCCGATAGCTTTGAACAGTCCGCTCAAATCGTCGAAGCGTTCGCGGAAGGCGAAACCGACGATCGCGTTTTGGAGCTGCTGCGTAAGATCGCTCAAGCGATCCGTGACCACGCAATAGACGACTAGGGATCGTATAATGTGCAACCGCGCCCGCATGGACGGCGAACCGGAAACCCTATGGGGATCGGCGTCGAAGCTCTTTATCGAACGCCCCCGCGACAATCGGTTTAATCCGCGCGAGCTGCGACCCAAAAGCCGCAACTACATTATCCGCGAACAGGGCGGCGAACGCGCCTGGGACGTGATGACGTGGGACGTTACTGGCGGCAAAGCCCCGTGGCCTATGACGAACGTGCGAAACCTCGCGCTGCCGCAATGGC
>NZ_JAXOJS010000007.1:0-96762 GCF_036663875.1 Sphingomonas sorbitolis
GGGGCCGGCCCCCCCCCCACAACCCCCCCGCCCCCCTACCCCCTCGCCGCCCCCCCCGCGCGCGGGGGGCGGGGGGGGGGGCCCCCCCCCGCCAAACAGTGGTCCGCCTGGAACAGCCCCTCACCCCAGCCCTCTCCCCGCAGGGGAGAGGGAGTCAGGTCAGTCTCAATCCTCGACGATCTGGCTGTGCGTGCGCGTGTCCTTCATGCGGAGGTACACGATAAGCGACACGCCGATCATCGCGGTCACGTACCAGTAGAAGCCGCGCTCCATGCCTTCGTTCTTGAGCCACAGCGCGACGTACTCGGCCGTGCCGCCGAACATCGTGTTCGCCAGCGCGTACGGCAACGCCACACCCAGCGCGCGGACGTGCGCGGGGAACAGTTCTGCCTTCACCACCGCGTTGATCGCGGTGTAGCCCGTCACGATGAACAGCGAGGCCACGACCAAGCCGAACGCAAGATACGGATTGGTCGCCGTCTCCAATACGGTGAAGATCGGCACCGTGCACAGCACGCCGGCGATCCCGAACCCGACCATCAGCGGTTTCCGCCCGATCCGGTCCGACAGCGCGCCCGCCGCCGGCTGGAACGCAGCATACAGCGCCAGCGCCGCGGTCATGATCAGCGTCGCGGACTCGCGGCTGAACCCGCTCGTGTTGACCAGGAACTTCTGCATGTACGTGGTGTACGCATAGAAGGCGAGCGTCCCGCCGGCGGTGAGCAGCAGCACGGTGAACGCCTCGCGCGGATATTTGCTGAACAGCAGCCAGCCGCTCGATTTGGGCGTGCCGTCAGCCTTGGCGTTCTGATAGCTCTCGGTCTCGAGCAGCCCGCGACGGATGCGGAACACCACCAGCGCGAGCACGCCGCCGATCGCGAACGGAATCCGCCAGCCCCACGCGTCGAGCTGCGCCGTGTCGAGCGTCGACTGCAGCAGCAGCAGCACGCCAAGCGCAAGCAACTGGCCCGCGATCAGCGTGACGTACTGGAAGCTGGAGAAGAAGCCGCGCCGCGACTTGCCCGCCATTTCCGATAGATACACCGCGCTCGCACCATATTCCCCGCCGACACTGAGGCCCTGCATCAGGCGCGCGAGGATCAGCAGCGCCGGCGCGATCCAGCCGATCTTCGCAAACCCGGGCGTGATCGCGATCAGGAACGAGCCCGCGCACATCAGCGTCACCGACAGCGTCAGCCCCGATTTGCGCCCGTGGCGATCGGCGTAGATGCCCATCACCCACGCGCCGATCGGCCGCATCAGGAAGCCGACCGCGAACACCGCGGCGACGCTCATCAGCTGCGCGGTCGCATTACCCTTCGGGAAGAACACCGGTGCGAAATACAGCCCGAACGCCGAATAGACGTACCAGTCGAACCATTCGACGAGGTTGCCCGCCGACCCGCCGAGGATCGACTTCAGCCGGTGGTTCTTTTCCGCCGGGAGTGTGCTGCTAGCCATTACTTCGTCCCCTGCGGAGCTTGTGTCGGAAAGCCGCGCTTCTTGAGCAGCGCATTCACGTCGGGATCACGCCCGCGGAACGCACGATACGCCTCGGCGCGATCGGTCTCGTTACCGGTCGACAACAGCAGTTTCGCGAACCGATCCGCGGTCGGCTTGTCCCACGGACTGCCGGCTTCCTCGAACGCCGCGAACGTGTCGGCGTCCATCGTCTCGGACCAGAGGTAGCTGTAATAACCCGCCGAATAGCTGTCCGACGCGAACAGATGCTGGAACTGTGGCACGCGGTGACGCATCACCAGCTGCTTCGGCATGCCGATCTCGGCGAGCGTCGCGGCCTCGAACTTGTCTGGGTCGATCACGCCGTCGGGCACGGTATGGATCTTCATGTCGACGATTGCCGACGACAGATATTCCGCGGTCTTGAAGCCTTCGTTGAACTTGCTCGACTGCTCGATCTTGTCGAGCAACGCCTGCGGCATCGCCGCCTTGGTCTGGTAATGCCGCGCGTATTTGTCGAGCACGTCGCGCGTCAGCAGCCAATGCTCGTTCACCTGACTCGGATATTCCACGAAGTCGCGCGGCGTGCCCGCAAGCCCCGGATAATAGACGTTCTGGAGCATCGCGTGGATCGCGTGGCCGAACTCGTGGAACAGCGTCTGCGCATCGTCGAGGCTGATCAGGATCGGCTCGCCGGGCGCGCCTCGTGCGAAATTGTTGTTGTTCGACGACAGCACGAGCTGCGCCGGCGCGAGGCCCCGCTGCCCACGATACGTGTTCGCCCAAGCGCCCGACCGCTTGCCGGTCCGCGCGAAATCGTCGCGGTAGAACAGCCCGACGTCCTTGCCGGTCTTGTCGGTGACGCTCCACACCCGCATGTTCGGCTCGAACACGGGAACGGTGCCGGTGATCTCCTTGAAGGTCAGCCCGTACAGCCGGTTGGCGGCGTACAGCGAACCCTGGATGATGTTGCCGAGCTCGAAATACGGCTTCAGCTGCGCCTGATCGAGATCGTACCGGACTTTACGCACCTTCTCCTGGTAGAACCGGTAATCCCACGGCTCGATCGTCAGCGAAGTGCCGGCGACCTTCTGCATGTCCGCGACTTCCTCGGCCACGCGCGCCTTGGCGGCAGGCCAGACGCGCATCATCAGGTCCATCGCCGCGGCGGGCGTCTTCGCCATCGTGTCCTGCATCCGCCAGTCGGCATGCGTCTTGAACCCGAGCAGGTGCGCGCGGTCGGCACGCAGTTTCACGATCTGCGCGATCGTCGCGTTCGTGTCGTTCGCATCGCCGTTATCGCCGCGGTTGACGAACGCGCGCCATACCTTCTCGCGCAGGGCACGATCGGTGGCGTAGGTCATCACCGGATCGACCGCCGACCGCGTGTTGACGATCGCGAAGCCCGGCAACTTCCGCTCGGTCGCAGCAGCCTTGGCCACCGCCTTCACGCTGTCGGGAAGCCCAGCGAGTTGCGCCTCGTCGGTAACCGAGATGGCTTTGCTCTCGTCGGCGAGCAGCTTCTCGCCGAACGTCGAGAACGCGGTCGCGAGCTGCTGGTTATACTGCGAGAGCTGCGCCTTCTGCGCATCGTTCAGCTTGGCGCCTTGCCGCACATAGCTGTCGTAGATCCGAGTCACGAGGCGGATCTGCTGCGCGTTCAGGCCGCTCGAATTGCGTGTGTCGTAGATCCCCTGGATCCGCGCGAACAGCGGCTTGTCGAACGTGATCGCATCCGATGCCGCGGAGAATTTCGGCGACCATTCGCGGTCGAGCTTCTGATACGCGGGCGTGTTCATGTTGCCGGTCATCACGCCGAACAGCGTCATCACCTGCCCATAGCGCTTGCCGGCAAGCTGCATCGGCACGATCGTGTTGGCGAAGGTCGGCTTGGCCGGATTGTCGGCAATCTTGCGGTAGTCCGCGGTGCGCTCGGCCAGCGTCGTCTCGAACGCTTGCGGGAACAGCTCGGGGCGAACCTTGTCCCAGGGCGGCACCCCGCCCATCGGGCCGGTCCAATCGGCGAGCAGAGGATTTGCGGCGGGTGTCGTCGTGGCCGCACCAGTCTGCGCGACGACGGCGGTAGACGCCATCAGCGCAACGGCACTGGCGGCGAGGTATAGAAACTGCACATGGATCTCCCGGTCGATGTACCGGGTAGCATAGTGATAAAGTCACACAGAGGAAGCCGTGCGGGGCAATTAGCCCCCGCCGGGCTAGCCTAGCATGCTTGACGCTCAGTCCAGCGGCAGTTCGTCGGTCGCCTGAGTCGCCGCGATTTCGGCCGCTGCGATCAGCCGCCGCCCCGTTTCCGCAGCCGCCTCGGGGGTCATCGCGATCGCCAGTCCATCGGGTCCATCTAGCGTGACCACGCCATTTTCCGCCGCGGCGACGCCGGGGATGGTTTCAGGCTCCAACATGATCGCGCTCCCGGCAGCGGTCCCCTCGACAAGCTGCTTAGTTACAGTCAGTCGCCTTTGGAGCCGTACAGATATTGTGGTTCGAACTCCGCAACGGCTGCGAGCGCCTTCCGATCCAGAATACGGACCTCATTTGCCTTAAATGTCAGCATATTTTTTTCGCGCAATGCTCTCAACACGCGGTTGACGTGCACCCCCGTCAGCCCGCTGGCCTCGGCGATGTCCGGCTGGGTCATCGGCAACATGAACCGGCCATCGGCCGCAAGGCCGACCATCTCGAGCCGTTCGTTAAGTTCGCAGAACAAATGCGCGACCCGACCCTCGGCACCCAGGCGACCCAGTCTGAAAATCCACTCGCGGTGCATCGCGGCGTCGAGCAACGTACTGAACCAAAGCTTTTGGGTGAGGTGCGGGTAGCGTTCGGTGATCGTCTGCAGCGTGCTATGATCGTAGCAGGCGATTTTGACCGGCCCCAGCGTTGCGATGTCGTGATCGAGCCGCTTCATCGGGAAGGCATGGAGGTCGACGAAATCGCCCGGGACATGCACTGCGACCAACTGTCGCTGCCCCTCACGATCGTCCATATAACGACATACGAACCCTTCGAGCAGCAACGTGCTGGTCTCGATGATCGCGCCTGCGCGTACGATCTGCTTCCGGGCGGCAACCTGCCGCACCGACCCGATGCTGTCCTCCAGCACCCGCTTTTCTTCGTCGCTCAGTTCGTGCCGACCACGACCCAACAGAAATTTACCCGAGATCATCCAAGTCCCCTCTTCGCGCGACCTCGTACCGTGGTCGAACCTAGAAGAACAGATCGGGACCCGTACTGATCTTCATCAAGACCTCACCGAGGATGAAACCCGACAAGCTCTACATCAGGCGATTTCAAGGCCGACGGGTCGCGCGCCGACCGAACGGCGCAGCGACTCCATGCCGGCCTAGCCAAAATCAGGGCTGGACGGGGACCGCACCGGGAGCACCCGGGGCGCCGCCCGGCATGCCGCGCTGCTGCATCTGGGCCTGCGCCTGCATCTGCTGGACGACGCTCTGCGGCAGGAAGTCGAGCAGTTCGACGTCGAATACGAGCGTCGAGTTCGCCGGGATCGGCCCGGTCGCCTTGTCGCCATAGCCAAGCGACGGCTTCATCCAGAAGCGATACTTCGCGCCCTTCGGCATCAGCTTGAGCGCTTCCGAAAAGCCGGGGACCACGCCGGTGACGGGCATCGGCGTCGGCTGCTGCGACTTGTCGAAGGTCGTGCCGTTGAGCAGCTTGCCCTCGTAATTGACGAGCGCAACGTCCGCATCGGTTGGCTTCGCAGCGCCAGTCTTACCCGGCGCCAGCACCTTGTACTGAAGACCCGATGCCGTCACCACGACGCCGCGGGCGCGGGCGTTGCGCGCCAGCGGATCATCACCCTGCCGCGCAAGCGCGACAGCCGCGATCAACGCGAGCGCAATCCCAACCCAAAGATAGACAAGATAGCTGCGCTTGGTCGGCTGCAGCGGCACGGCGGTGACGGTCGACATCGGATCTGGCCCCGGTCATCTGGTCACGCCGGAGCGCCGCGCGTGCCGTTGTAAAGTCTTGCGACTGAATCATCACGGGGTTGCGACGATCACAACCCCGAACATCGTGATCCCGTACCCGATCGCACGATGACGATCGATCCGCGGGACCGGTCAACGCTTACCGTGCGCCGTCACGCTCGGCGCGCTTGCGGTCGAGCTTGCGCGAGCGACGGATCGCTGCTGCACGCTCGCGCGCGCGCTTCTCGGACGGCTTCTCGTAGTGACGGCGCAACTTCATCTCGCGATAAACGCCTTCGCGCTGCAGCTTCTTCTTAAGCGCGCGAAGGGCCTGGTCGACGTTGTTGTCGCGTACGATGATCTGCATAAACCCGTTTAGCTCCGGTCGAATAGATTTAGCCGTCGCGAACAGGTCCGCGCCGCATGAACCGTGGCCCCTACCAGCGCCTGCCCGAGGTTTCAAGCCTGTGCACCCGCCCCCCGTTGAATCGCGTCGTTTGCGAGACCCGTACCGTGGCGCTAGGAGCGGCGCATGACCCGAATTCCCCTTACGCTCTATAACAGTCTCTCGCGCGCGATCGAGACGTTCCGGCCGATCGATCCGACCAATGTCGGCATCTATTCATGCGGGCCGACGGTCTACAACTACGCACATATCGGCAATTTGCGCGCTTATGTCTTCACCGACACGCTGAGCCGCGTGCTGACGTGGAAGGGCTATCCGCTCACGCACATCATCAACATCACCGATGTCGGGCATCTGACGTCGGATGCCGACGCCGGCGACGACAAGATGGAGGCGGCAGCGCGTGCGAGTGGCCAGGATATCTGGGCGATCGCAAAGCACTATACCGATGCGTTCAAGCAGAACCTCGTCGACCTCAACATCCGCGAGCCGAGCAAATTCCCGCTCGCGACCGATCACATCGCCGAGATGATCGCGTTCGCCGAGGCGATCGCCGAGCGCCACTGCTACGTCCTGCCCGACGGGCTGTACTTCGATACGACGACGGTGCCCGATTATGGCCGCCTCGCGCGGTCGCAGGACGACGCAGGCGAGAGCCGGATCGATCCGGTCGAGGGCAAGCGTAACCCGCAGGACTTCGCGATCTGGCGGACATCGGCACCGGGCGAGAACCGTCAGATGGAGTGGGACTCTCCCTGGGGTCGCGGCGCACCGGGCTGGCATCTCGAATGCTCGGTGATGAGCAAGAAATATCTCGGCGCGACGTTCGACATTCACACCGGCGGGATCGATCACCGCGAGATCCACCACCCTAACGAGATCGCGCAGAACCAGGCGCATTGCGAGTGCGGCGATACCGGCGCGACGCTCTGGATGCACAACAACTTCCTCGTTGAGCGATCGGGCAAGATGTCCAAATCGGGGGGTGAGTTCACCACGCTGCAGACGCTGATCGATCGCGGTTTCCACCCGCTCGCCTACCGTCTGATGTGCCTTCAGGCGCAGTATCGCAGCGAGCTTGAGTTCTCGTGGGAGAACCTCGCCGCAGCGCAGACGCGGCTGAAGCGGCTGGCGATTACCGTCGATGCCTTGCGCCAGCGACCGCCGGGTGGACCCTCGGGGAGCGCCCTCGCCTATCGCGATCGACTCGATGCTGCGGTGTCGGACGATCTCTCGACGCCGCGCGCGTTGCCGATCCTTGACGAGATGCTTGGCGACAAGCGAGTCGCGCCGGCGGATCGGCTGGACGCGCTGATCGATTTCGACGCGGTGCTGGGGCTCGACCTGGCGACGATCCGCCGCGAGGATCTGCGTATCCGCCCGGTCGACGCGAAGCTGGACGAGGCGACGATCGACGCACGGCTGGAGGAGCGGCGCGCGGCGCGCGTGGCGAAGGATTTCCCGCGGTCCGATGCGATCCGCGACGAACTGGCGGCGGCGGGCGTCGAGGTCATGGACGGCGATCCGCTCGGCTGGGACTGGAAGCTCGGCTAGAGGCTTAGCGGAACCCGAGCCAGTAGAGCAGACCGATGTTGACCGCGAGCAGCGGCAAGGCGGTCGGTATCTGCGCGCGGATGACGGCGTTCTTGTCCTTCAGTTCCAGCAGTGCAGCCGGGACCAGATTGAAGTTGGCCGCCATCGGCGTCATCAGCGTGCCGCAGAACCCGCTGAGCATGCCGATCGCCGCGACCACCGCGGGATCGCCGCCATAGTGGCGGACGAGCAGCGGGATACCTATCGCCGCGGCCATCACCGGGAATGCGGCGAACGCGTTGCCCATGATCATCGTGAACAGCGCCATGCCGAGCGTATAGGCGAGCACCGCGCCGATCAGGCTGCCCTCGGGGATCGCATGGCCGGCGAGTTTGCCAACGACGTCGCCGACACCGGCGAGTGCGAAGACCGCTCCCAGGCTGGCCAGCATCTGGGGGAGGACTGCGGCCCAGCCGATCGCGTCCATCAGCCGGACGCCTTCGGCGAGCGGTGTCGCGATGCGGGGGCGGAACCAGAGCTGCATGGCGAGCAGCGCGATCAGGACGCCGCAGGTGAGCGCGACGAGCGTTGCCTGTTTGGGATCGACGAGGCTCGGGACGGCGCGGAAGAGGACGGTCCCGCCGAGTGCCGCGGCGGGGATGATCAGCGCGGGCAGGAATATCCGGTTGCCGAGCCGCGTGGCTTCGGCGCGGCGTTCGTCGGGCGTGGTGGTGGCACGCCCGCCCCGCCCCATCGCGCCCGATCCGGCGATCGCGACGAGGGCTAGGACGAGAACGCCGTTGCCGATATCGCCGAGCTTGCCACCAAGCAGGAAGCTGATCGCCAGCACCGCGTAGAACGCCGCGTTGCCGAAACGCTTCGGGTTGGCGCGATCGGTCGCGCTCAGGATCGCGAACGCTGCGAACATCAGACCGGCGACGCCGTAGATGAAGCCGGTGCCGATCACTTGGCGGATCTCCGGGCGCGCGCCAGTCTGCAGTCGAGCAGCCAGAGGCGGAAGCCATGGATCACGAACGCGGCGATCGCGGTCGGGATCGCCCACATCGACAGATGGAGCGGCTGGATGACGATGCCGTAGCCCTCCAGCACGCCCTTCATCAGCAGGATCGAGCCGATCGCGATGAAGATGTCCTCGCCGAAAAAGAGCCCGATGTTATCGGTCGCCGCTGCCATAGCGGGGATGCGGTCGCCGCCGGGCACGACGCCCTGCCCTTCGGCGGCGGCTTCGGCCATCGGCGCGACCAGCGGGCGGACGCTTTGTGCGGGGCCGGCGATCGAGGTCAGGCCGAGTGCCGCGGTGAGTTGGCGGAACAGGAGGTAGCCAATCAGCAGCCGCCCTACCGTGGCGCCGCGGAGCTTGCCGATCGCGAGCCGGGCGCGTTCCTGGAGGCCATGGCGCTCGAGCATCCCGATCACCGGGAGGACGATGTAGATCACCGTGACGTAGCGGTTCTCGTTGAATGCCTTGCCGAACGCGGCGAGGATCGCGAGCGGGGCGAGTCCAGCGGCAAGGCCGGTGACGAGCGCGGAGACGGCGACGACGAGAAGCGGGTTGAACCGAAGCAGGAAGCCCGCGACGATCACCGCGATGCCGCAGAGGACCAGCATGCCGTCTAGCGTGCCTGCTTGGCGAGATCGGCGTCGAACGCGATCTTGGCCTTCGCAACGATCTTCGGGAGCAGCGTGGGGTCGACGAACGCGGTCGTGTCGCCGGCTTGGCGTCGTTTGCCCTTGGCGATGACGTCGGCGAGTTCGGGATGCGACGGCAGGACGATGTCGGCATGCAGCGTGCCGAGCATGGCGATGCTGCGGCGGTAGTCGGCGACGATGCCGGGATAGGCACGGTTGCCGATCAGGCGATTGCCGGCGACGCTGACGCTGCACGGGAACACGACGTCGAGCGGGCGCGGCTTGGCGGGGATGCGCATCGTCCAGGTCGTGCAACCGGGCGTGTGGCCTGGTGTCGCGCGGGCGGTCAGCGTGACATTGCCGAGCGTGACCTTGTCGCCGTCACGTACGCCGCGGTCGACATGGACGGGCGGGAAACGGATGACGCCGTAGCTGGTCTCGCCCGGTGGCACGCCGGTTTCAAGCGCGCAAACATCGCGAGCGCCGGCGACTACGCGAGCGCCGGTCGCACGCTTCAGCGCGGCAACGCCGGCGGCGTGATCGAAGTGTGCGTGCGTGACGAGGATAAGCTTTACGTCGCGGGGACGGACTCCGGCGTTGGCGATGTTGCGTTCGATCATGCCCGCATTCTCTGCGAGCGTACCGTCGATCAGGATCGCGCCGGCGCTGGTCTTGATGAGGTAGGCGGCGATACCTTCGCTGCCGACATAGGTGATCGGGCCGGCGATCGGGAAAGGCGCTTGGGGGCGCGTCCAGGCAGGCGGATCGGCCGCGCCGAGGAGCAACGGTGCGCTGGCAGCGATCGCCATCGCGACAACCAGCGATTTGGTGCGACGACCTAACGATTCTCCCCCGCCAGGGGGAGGTGGCAGGCGTAGCCTGACGGAGGGGGCGGAATGCGATGCCATCTGTTTCGTATCCTCCCCCTCCGTCTGGCAAGAGCCAGCCACCTCCCCCTTGCGGGGGAGGATCGCCTAGTGCGTGTCTAACTTATTCCCACTCGATCGTGCCGGGCGGCTTCGAGGTGTAGTCGTAGGTCACTCGATTGATACCCTTGACCTCGTTGATGATCCGGGTCGCAACGCGCGGCAGGAAGTCGCCGGGGAACTGGAACGCCTGCGCCGTCATGCCGTCGGTCGAGGTTACCGCGCGCAGGGCCAGCACGTTGTCGTAGGTGCGACCGTCGCCCATCACGCCGACGCTGCGGACCGGGAGCAGTACCGCGAACGCCTGCCAGATCGTGTCGTAGAGCCCCGCCGCGCGGATCTCCTCGAGGTAGATCGCATCCGCTTTCCGCAGGATGTCGCAGCGTTCCTTGGTCACTTCGCCAGGGATGCGGATCGCGAGGCCGGGTCCGGGGAACGGGTGACGGCCGACGAAGATTTCGGGGAGCCCGAGCTCGCGCCCCAACACGCGGACCTCGTCCTTGAACAGCTCGCGCAACGGCTCGACGAGCTTCATGTTCATGCGCTCCGGCAGGCCACCGACATTGTGATGGCTCTTGATCGTCACCGACGGTCCGCCGGTGAAGCTGACGCTCTCGATCACGTCCGGGTACAGCGTGCCCTGCGCAAGGAACTCCGCACCGCCGAGCTTCTTCGCCTCGGTATCGAACACGTCGATGAAGGTCTTGCCGATGAACTTGCGCTTCAGCTCGGGGTCGGTGATCCCGGCGAGGCCGCTGAGGAACAGCTCCTCGACGTTCACGTGGATGAGCGGGATGTTGTACGCGCCGCGGAACAGGCTGACGACCTGCTCGCTCTCGCCGGCGCGCATCAGGCCGTGATCGACATAGACGCAGGTGAGCTGCTCGCCGATCGCCTCGTGGATCAGCACGGCGGCGACCGCCGAGTCGACGCCGCCCGACAGGCCGCAGATGACGCGACCCTTGCCAACCTGCGCCCGGATCTCGGCGATCTTGGTCTCGCGGAACTCGGCCATCGTCCAGTCGCCGCTGAGCCCGCAGACGTGGCGTGCGAAGTTGGCGATCAGCTTGCCGCCATCGGGGGTGTGGACGACCTCGGGGTGGAACTGCACGCCGTAGAACTTACGCGCCTCGTCGGCGACGATCGCATAGGGCGCGCCGGTCGAGGTGGCGACGGGGGTGAAGCCGGGCGGGATCGCGTCGACCTTGTCGCCGTGGCTCATCCAGACTTGGTGGCGCTCGCCCTCGGCCCAAAGGCCGTCGAACAGTGCGCAGTTGGACTTGACCTCGATGAACGCGCTGCCGAACTCGCCGCCGTCGCCCGAAACGATCACGTTGCCGCCGAGCTGTGCGGACATGACCTGCTGGCCGTAGCAGATGCCGAGCATCGGGATGCCCGCCTCGAAGAAGCGCTGCGGCACGCGCGGGGAGTTCTCGGCGGTGACCGAGGCGGGGCCGCCGGAGAGGATGATGCCCTTGGGCTGCATCCGGTCGAACGCCGCCTCGGCGGACTGGAAGGGGGCGATCTCGCTGTAGACGCCGGCCTCGCGCACGCGGCGGGCGATCAGCTGGGTTACCTGGCTGCCGAAATCGACGATGAGAATGCTGTCTGGGTGCTCCATGTCGGGCGCATAGCCGGATGGGGCCCGTAACGAAAGAGGCCGCGCCTCCCGGATGGGAAACGCGGCCTGCGATCGGCGGTAAAATGTGATCCTCCCCCGACAGGGGGAGGTGGCGCCGAAGGTGACGGAGGGGGAGGACGCGCAACCGAGGTTGTCGCCGCCTCCCCCTCCGTCAGGCTGTGCCTGCCACCTCCCCCTTGCGGGGGAGGATTGGGAGATCAGCGCTTCGGCGGAACAGTCTTATGCCGCTTCGTTGTAATCCTCGTCGGACATCACCGGACCCGAATCCTGGCCCTTTGCCGAGACGTCGCGGTCGACGAACTCGATGACGGCCATCGGCGAGGCGTCCGACATGCGGATACCGGCCTTGATGACGCGGGTGTAACCACCGTTGCGATCCGCATAACGGGTCGCGAGCGTGTCGAACAACTTGATCAGCTGCGCATCGTCGAGCAACTTGCCGTGCGCGAGACGACGGTTGGACAGGCCACCCTTCTTCGCGAGCGTGATCAGCTTCTCGACGTACGGACGCAGTTCCTTCGCCTTGGCGACGGTGGTGGTGATCTGCTCGTGCTTGATGAGCGCGGCGCTCATGTTGCGGAAGAGGGCAAGACGGTGGGCCGAGGTCCGCTGAAGCTTACGGCCGCCTACGCGATGGCGCATGTTTAATACCTTTTCGTTCGTTCAGGGGCCGTGTGAGGTACCCGGGAGCTGGTCGCCGTTAAGGCCGCGACCGATCGCCTTTCGTTCAAAGGTTAGGATAAGGTTACGCCTAAGACGCTTCCTTGGGCCTTCCCTTCGTCTCCAGCCGGGTGGCGACTCGGCAAAGCCGTGTCGTCGAACGGGTCGGTCGAAACCGACCCACCGGCCGGGCTGTTTGGTCTCCGGTGCAGCAGCGCTGCACCGGTGCCAAATCAGCCCATAATCTCCTGCTCGAGCTTCTTGGCCATCTCTTCGATGTTCTCAGGTGGCCAGCCGGGGATTTCCATACCCAGGCGAAGACCCATCGACGACAGCACTTCCTTGATCTCGTTCAAGGACTTGCGGCCGAAGTTAGGCGTACGCAGCATCTCGGCTTCGGTCTTGCCGACCAGATCGCCGATGTAGATGATGTTGTCGTTCTTGAGGCAGTTCGCCGAACGCACCGACAGTTCCAACTCGTCGACCTTCTTGAGAAGGTAACGGTTGATCTGCTGCGTGTCGCCTGCGGGCTCCGCACCACCGGCAGCGGGTGCTGCCTGGCCGATCGGAGCCGACGAGCGCGTCACCGACGAATCGTCGAAGTGGACGAACAGCGCGAGCTGGTCCTGGAGGATGCGACCGGCATAGCCGACTGCGTCTTCCGGGGTGATCGTGCCGTCGGTTTCGATCGTCAGCGTCAGCTTGTCGTAATCCAGGTCCTGACCGACGCGGGTCGGGTCGACCTTGTACGACACCTGTCGTACCGGCGAGTACAGCGCATCGACCGGGATCAGACCGATCGGCGCATCGGCCGGGCGGTTTGCGGTCGCGGGCACGTAACCCTTACCGATGTCGGCGGTCAGCTCCATGTTGAGCGTCGCACCCTCATCGAGGTGGCAGATCACGAGATCCTTGTTCATGATCTCGATGTCGCCCGAGACGGCGATGTCGCCGGCCTTGACTTCACCCGGACCCGTTGCCGAGAGCTGGAGGCGCTTGGGCCCCTCGCCCTGCATGCGGATCGCGATCTGCTTCACGTTGAGGACGATGTCGGTCACGTCCTCGCGGACGCCGGCCAGAGACGAGAACTCATGCAGCACGTTCTCGATCTTGATCGAGGTGACGGCCGCGCCCTGCAGCGACGAGAGCAACACGCGACGCAGCGCGTTGCCGAGCGTCAGGCCGAAGCCACGCTCGAGCGGCTCGGCGATGAAGGTCGCCTTGCGCTTGGTGTCGCCACCGGCCTTTTTCTCCAGGCCGCTGGGCTTCTTGAGTTCCTGCCAGTTCTTTGCGTTGACAGACACATGCTTCCCCTAATTTGGGGGCCGGCGAACGGGTGTGTTCGCCGACCAATAAAATACACCCGTGCGGCGCGATCAACCGCGCACGGGAGGCGGAGAATCAGACGCGACGACGCTTCGAAGGGCGCACGCCGTTGTGCGGGATCGAGGTCACGTCGCGGATCGACGTGATCTGGAAACCGACTGCCTGAAGCGCGCGCAGTGCCGATTCGCGACCCGAGCCGGGGCCCTTGACCTCGACTTCGATCGTGCGGACGCCGTGCTCGGCGGCCTTCTTGCCGGCGTCTTCCGCTGCGACCTGGGCCGCGTACGGAGTCGACTTGCGCGAGCCCTTGAAGCCCATTGCGCCGGCCGACGACCACGAGATCGCGTTGCCCTGGGCATCGGTGATCGTGATCATGGTGTTGTTGAAGCTGGCATTCACGTGAGCGACGCCAGAGGTGATGTTCTTGCGCTCGCGCCGCTTAATGCGCTGAGGTTCGCGTGCCATGGTGTATTTCCTGACCTGTATCTGCGTGACGCCGGGCGGCCCGTTGGGACCAGCGCCGGCGGAGTAATCCATTGAAAAAGTGGATTACTTCTTCTTGCCGGCGATCGGCTTGGCCTTGCCCTTGCGGGTGCGCGCATTGGTATGCGTGCGCTGGCCGCGGACCGGGAGGCCCTTGCGATGACGCAGGCCGCGATAGCAGGCGAGATCCATCAGGCGCTTGATGTTCATCGAGGTCTGGCGGCGCAGATCGCCCTCGACGGTGTGATCGGCGTCGATCGTCTCGCGGATGTGCAGGACTTCCTGGTCGGTCAGGTCCTGAACGCGGGCGGTATCGGCGATGCCGAGCTTCGCGACGATTTCCTTGGCCTTGGTCGAACCGATGCCGTGAATATAGGTCAGCGCGATCACCACGCGCTTGTTGGTCGGGATATTAACACCCGCGATACGTGCCATGAACTTGGTTCTCCTGCTCCACGGGCTTCGGCATGGCTGCACAAAGCCCATCTCTTAGCGATGATCCGAACGCACGATAGCGACGAACGCAAACAAGCGCCGCCGGAACCGTCGTGTCGGGGAGAGTTCAACTAGGCGCGCGCCAACGCGCTGTCAAGCGAGCGGTTCCACGGCGGACGGTGCAGCCTGGCGCATCTTGAGCCAGCGGCGGAACGAGACGACCGTCCAGATCAGCTCGACCACCCCGAACGGCCAAGCACCCTGGAGGAAGCCGTAGATCGAACCGAGCACGCAGCCGAATGCGAAACCGAGCGTCCACCAGTGCGAGCCGGCTTCCTTGGCGTAGCATAGCAGGGTGAAGGATACTGCGGCTAGGCCAAATAGGGAGAGGGAGTCCATGCTCAACCCTATGCCGTCAACGGCCGACAAGCGCTACCGCGACTTGGGCTTGTCTTCGTCGACGGCCTGGGACCGGCGACGTCTGCGTATCGAAGACGTTAAATCGCGCAGTTAGGCAGCCACTCGACGGGGTCAGCGGTTGCGATACGCCAGTTTACGCGCCTCACCTGCGAGATACGCCTGATCATTGGCCGTCAATGACCCGCCATTTTCATTGGCCAGGCGAGCGACCTTATTCTTGAACGCCGCGATACGTTTCAGCCTCTGCTCACGCATCGTCGGCGTATCGCCGCTGCCTGCAATATCCATAAGGCCGATCGACGGCGTGTAGATGGGCGATACGCCGCTGAAGGGCTGCGCCTCCGGTGCAAATCGGTTCGTAACCTGGGCATGAGCGAGGTGCGGGACCGCAACCGTCAGTAAAGCAAGGATCAGCTTCATATCGCTACTCCGACCGCGCCGATATAACCTATGGGACACAGCGATCCGTTACAAGTTCCACGACGCTCACTCGACTTAGCTACAGATGCGCCGGCGAAACACCTCCATTACTTCCGCCCGAACAGCTTCTCGATATCGCCGTGCGCGAGCTTTACCCAGGTGGGGCGGCCGTGGTTGCATTGGCCGGAATGGGGGGTGATTTCCATTTCGCGGAGGAGCGCGTTCATTTCGGGGACCGACAGGATACGGCCGGCGCGGACGGAGCCGTGGCAGGCCATCGTCCCGGCTACCGCGTCAAGGCGCTCCTTTAGCGAGAGAGCTTCGTCGAAGGCGGCGAGTTCGTCGGCCAGATCGGTGACGAGGCCTTTGGGGTCGCTTTGGCCGAGCAAGGCTGGGGTGGCGCGGACGAGCATCGCGTGGGGGCCGAAGCGTTCGAGGTCGAGGCCGAACTCAGACAGTTCCTCGGCGCGGGATTCGAGGCGGTCGCAGGCGGATTCGTCGAGTTCTACGACTTCGGGAATCAGGAGCGCTTGGCTCGCTATGGCGCCGCCGATCAGCGCCGCGCGCATGCGTTCGAGGACCAGGCGTTCGTGGGCGGCGTGCTGGTCGACGAGGACCAAGCCGTCTTCGGCTTCGGCGACTATGTAGGTTTTTGCGACTTGACCGCGGGCTACGCCCATAGGGAAGGCCGCGGTTTGCGGTGGGGGTGTCCAGGCGGGTTCGGCTCTTGCCTGCGGGGGCGCTGCGAAGAACGTGGGGCGGGCTTCGTTGACGGTGCTGTAGCTTCGGCTTTCCAGCGGGAGCCTTAGAGGCGTGCCCTCACCTTCCCATCCGCCTTGCGGACGGGCCCCTTCCTCTCCCCCGGAGGGAGAGGAGATGTTTTCCGGTTGCCACATCGACAAGGCGGACTCGCTGGCACGTTGGCTGCGATGGCCGGCGGCGTCGAGGGCGCGGCGGAGGCCCGAGACTATGAGGCCTCTTACCATTGCGGGATCGCGGAAGCGGACTTCGGTCTTGGCGGGGTGGACGTTGACGTCGACCTGGTCGGTCGGAATGTCGAGGAACAGTGCGACGACGGCGTGGCGGTCGCGCGGGAGCATCTCGGCATAGGCGCCGCGGATCGCGCCCATCAGCAGGCGGTCCTTTACCGGGCGGCCGTTGACGAAGAGATACTGGTGGTCGGCGATGCCGCGATTGTAGGTCGGCAGGCTGGCGACGCCGCCGAGCACGAGCCCTTCGCGTTCGAGGTCGATTGCGACCGAATTGTCGGCGAGCGCGCGGTCGGTGAGCGTCGCAACCCTGCCAGGCCGGTCCTCGATCTGCATCGCCGACAGCGCGCGGCGGCCGTCATGCTCCAGCGTGAAGCCGATGTCCGGCCGCGCCATCGCGAGCCGGCGTACGACGTCGAGACACGCGGCGTATTCGGCGCGCGGGGAGCGGAGGAACTTGCGGCGCGCGGGGACGCGCGCGAACAGGTCCTCGACCACCACGCGCGTGCCGGGCGGAAGCGCGGCCGGGCCTTCGCGCTCGACCCGGCCATTGTCGACGGTCCGCGCCCAGCCTTCGGCGCCGCGGATCCGGCTTTCGATCGTGAGGCGCGCCACGCTCGCGATCGAGGGCAACGCCTCGCCGCGAAAACCGAGCGTCACGACCGATTCGATAAACTCGTCGGGCAGCTTCGAGGTCGCGTGGCGTTCGAGCGCCAGGACCATGTCCGCGGGGGTCATCCCGCAGCCGTCGTCGGCGACCTCAATCCGCGAAGTCCCGCCCTCAACAAGGAGAATCGCGATGCGTCGCGCCCCTGCGTCGATCGCGTTTTCGACTAACTCCTTCAACGCGCTGGCGGGTCTTTCCACCACTTCACCGGCGGCGATGCGATTGACCAGATGCTCGGGGAGACGCCGTATTGACATGGGTTTGCGTCTAGACCAAGCGACGGCATCCCGCGACCCGCAAACGCCACTTAAATAGTATAGGCACCCGGTGCTCGAAACCACCGGCGGGCTCCGCGAGATGATGTGTGTGCGCATGTTTTTGCTGGCGGTTCGCCCGTCCGGCGGACTGGATACGGGACCCTGATTGAATGGCCTTCTACTCGCGTTTCTTCAAGTTCATGTCGCACGACATGGCGATCGACCTCGGCACCGCGAACACCGTCGTCTACGTCCGTGGCCGCGGCATCGTCCTGAACGAGCCGTCGGTGGTCGCGGTCGAGACGATCAACGGGATCAAGCGCGTCAAGGCGGTCGGCGACGATGCCAAGATGATGATGGGCAAGACGCCGGGCAACATCGAGGCGATCCGCCCGCTTCGCGACGGCGTGATCGCGGACATCGACGTCGCCGAGCAGATGATCAAGTATTTCATCCAGAAGGTCCACGGCCCCCGCAAGTTCGCGCGTTGGCCCGAGATCGTGATCTGCGTGCCGTCGGGTTCGACCAAGGTCGAGCGCCGCGCGATCCGCGATGCCGCGTCGAACGCGGGTGCATCGCAGGTGTGGCTGATCGAAGAGCCGATGGCGGCCGCGATCGGCGCGGACATGCCGGTGACCGAGCCGATCGGCTCGATGGTCGTCGATATCGGCGGCGGCACGACCGAAGTCGCGGTGCTGTCGCTGCGTGGTCTCGCCTACACGACGTCGGTGCGTGTCGGCGGCGACAAGATGGACGAGGCGATCGTCTCGTACGTCCGCCGCAACCATAACCTGCTGATCGGCGAAGCGACCGCAGAGCGGATCAAGAAGGAGGTCGGCATCGCCAAGCCGCCGGTCGACGGCATCGGCATGATCATCCAGATCAAGGGCCGCGATCTCGTCAACGGCGTGCCGAAGGAGATCCAGATCAACCAAGGCCAGATCGCCGAAGCGCTGAGCGAACCGGTCGCAACGATCGTCGAGGGCGTCCGTGTCGCGCTCGAGAACACCGCGCCCGAGTTGGCTGCGGACATCGTCGACCAGGGTATCGTGCTGACCGGCGGCGGTGCGTTGCTGCAGGGGCTCGACGAAGTGTTGCGCGACGAGACCGGCCTGCCGGTGACGGTTGCCGAGGATCCGCTGACCTGCGTTGCGCTCGGCACCGGTCGCGCGCTCGAGGATCCGTTGTTCCGCGGCGTGCTGATGAGCGGCTAAGAGTTTGTTTTTGCTTTAAGACACGCGGACACGAAATCGCGCCGTCCGAGTCGCGAGGGATCTGGCCCTCGCGGTTCGGCGGCGCCCGAGACAGGGGGACAGGCGCATGGCGCCAGCCCGCGACCGGCGCACGGGGTTTTCCCGGCGTCGGCAATATGGTGTGTTCATGGGCTATGTGCTCGCCGTCGCCGGTGCGGTGGTGGGCCTGGTGCTGCTTGTCGCGTCGATCTTCAATCCGCCCGCGTTTTCCGCGCTGCGGATGGGCGTCGCGGGGGTGACGACGCCGGTGTCGACCGGGCTCGCGACGGTTGGCTCGTCGGTCTCGGGCATTCCCGATGCGATCGGCAACTACTTCTTCGTGAAGCAGGAGAACGTCGCGTTGCGCGCCGATCGCGAGCGGACGCGGGCGTTGCTGATGCGCGCGCGGACGATCGCCTATGACAATCGCCGGTTGCGCTCGTTGCTGGCGATCCGCGATCGCTCGCCCGATCCCGTCGTGACCGCACGGCTGGTAAGTTCGAGCGCGTCGAGCGGGCGGCGCTTCGCACTGCTCAACGCCGGCCGCTGGAGCGGCGTGCTGCCCGGCATGCCGGTGCGCGGGCCCGACGGGCTGATCGGGCGCGTGGTCGAGACCGGGCCTAACGCGGCGCGCGTCCTGTTGTTGAGCGACGGGGACAGCATCGTGCCCGTGCGTCGCACGCGCGACGGAATGCCCGCGATCGCGGCGGGGCGCGGCGACGGGATGATCGACATCCGCTCGGTCAACGCCACCAACGTCCGCTTCAACGCAGGCGACCTGTTCGTCACGACCGGCACCGGTGGCATCTACGCGCCCGGCGTGCCCGTCGCGCGCGTGACCAAGGCGGGCTCGGATTCGGTGATGGCCCGCGCCTTCGCCGATCCCGACACGCTCGACTTCGCGCTGGTCGAGCGGATGTTCATGCCCGTGCCCCCGCCCCGTCCGGTGGCGCAGCAATGAGCCGGCCGCGCGTCGTCGACAGCGTCGACTACAAGCCGTTCGAGACCAAGATCCCCGCGGGCCGGTCGCGTGCGATCCCGTGGCTGACGGTGATGGCGGGGTCGCTGATCACGATCATCCCGGTGGTCGCCACGATCCCGCTGTTGCCGCCGATCGGGCTGGTCATGCTGCTCGCCTGGCGGCTGCTCGCACGGTTCGCGTTCAAGCCCTGGGCGGCCGCGCCGCTCGGCTTCTTCGACGACCTCGTCAGCGGCCAGCCGCTCGGCAGCGCGGTGCTGCTGTGGTCGCTGGCGTTCGTCGCGATCGACATGATCGAACAGCGGCTCGCCTTTCGCGACCATTGGCAGGACTGGCTGATCGCCGGCGGTCTGATCGCGCTGTGCATCATCGTCGGCCGCTTCATCGCGGTGCCCGTCGGCGCGCATGTCGATACGATCCTGATCGCGCAGATCGCGGTCACCATCCTCACCTTCCCGCTGGCGGCCCGCATCGTCGCAGCGATCCAGAACAAGCGCGGCGCCGAATGAGGAATACCCCGCGCATCGTCACCGAGATGTCGCAGGCGTACAGCTTCTCGCGGCGCGCGTGGATGCTGGGCGCGGCGCAAGGCGGTGTTGGCTTGCTGCTCGCCGGGCGGATGGCGTGGCTGTCGGTCGCGCAGAACGAGCGCTACACGGCGATGTCGGAGAGCAACCGTGTCAACATGACGCTGTTGCCCCCGCGGCGTGGCTGGATCGTCGATCGCCACGGCGTCCCGATCGCGAACAACCGCACCGATTTCCGCGTCGACATCATCCCCGACCGCCTCCGCGACAAGGAGCGCGTGCTGCCGCTGCTCGGCCGCATCCTCCAATTGCCGCCCGAGGAAGTCGAGCGGATCGCGATCGACCTCGAACACGCCGCCGGCTTCCAGCCGGTCCAGGTCGCGGAGAATCTCGATTGGGAGCGGTTCGCCGCAGTCAGCGTGCGGCTGCCCGAACTGCCCGGCGTCGCCCCTACCCGCGGGTTCGCGCGCAGCTATCCGGCCGGGGCCGCGGTCGCACACCTGACCGGCTATGTCGGCGTGCCCAACGCCGAGCAGTACAAGAAGACGCACGACCCGCTCCTCGTCACGCCCGGTTTCAAGCTCGGCAAGGACGGGCTCGAGAAGATGCTGGAGGCCGAACTCCGCGGCGTCGCGGGCGCCAAGCGCGTCGAGGTCACCGCACGCGGCAAGCTGGTCGCCGAACTCGCGACCAAGCCCGACGTCCCCGGAAAGACCGCGCGACTGACGATCGACGTGGGGCTTCAGGAATATGCAGCGCGGCGGCTCGGCACCAACTCCGGCTCGGTCGTCGTGCTCGACACCCGTACCGGCGAGATGCTCGCGATGGTGTCGATGCCGGCCTATGATCCGAACAGTTTTTCGGACGGGATCAGCCATCTCGAATGGCAGATGCTGAGCGACGATGATCACGTGCCGCTGATGAACAAGGTCACTCAGGGGCTGTATCCGCCGGGCTCGACCGTCAAGCCGATGAACGGCCTTGCGCTGATGAACGCCGGCGTCGATCCGCTGACCCGCGTCAATTGTTCGGGCGCGATGCGGCTCGGGACCAGCGTGTTCCATTGCCACAAGAAGAGCGGCCACGGTCCGCTCGATCTCAAGAACGCGATCATGCAGAGCTGCGACATCTATTTCTACGAGATGGCGCGGCGGGTCGGCTACAACGCGATCGCCCCGGTCGCGCGGACGCTGGGGCTCGGCCAGAAGTTCGAGCTGCCCTTCTCGACGCAGCGTTACGGCACGGTGCCCGATCCCACTTGGAAGCTGAAGAAGTACAAGCACGACTGGACCGTTGCGGACTCGCTCAACGCGTCGATCGGCCAGGGCTATGTGCTCGCCAACCCGCTGCAGCTTGCGGTGATGGCCGCTCGCCTCGCCTCAGGCCGCGCGTTGCAGCCGAGTATCCTCGCCAGCCAGGTGCACCGCGACTCCCCTGCCCTCGCGATCGATTCCGAGCATCTCGCGCGCGTCCGCGATGCGATGTTCGGCGTGATCAACCAGGGCGGTACCGGCGGCGCGGCGAAACTGCTGATCCCCGGCGTCGCGATCGCGGGCAAGACCGGCACCGCGCAGGTCCGCCGCATCACGATGGCGGAACGGCGTTCGGGCGTGCTCAAGAACGGGCAGCTGCCGTTCAAGATGCGCGACCACGCGCTCTTCATCGGCTTCGCGCCCGCCGACAATCCACGCTATGCGCTCGCGGTCGTGCTCGAGCATAACGGCCATACCGTGCGCAATCTCGACACGCCGATGATCGGCCGAGACATCATGACCTATATGCTCGACCGCGAGCGTGCGCTGAAATCGCTCGCCGAGGTCGAACCGACTTGGGGCGGCGACATCCGCACGCGCATGGCGGCGACCGCGGAGACCTATCGCAAGGCACAATCCGCGCCGCCAGCGGCGATCGCCACCAAGACCGACGCGATCGTGCCCAGCGACGCCCCCGCGGTCGAGAACGCCACCGATATGGCCAATGCGACGCAGGAAGCCCTCACCACGCCCGGCAATACCGTCGCCGAAGATGACTCAAGGGACCGTCAGCCGTGAACCGCATCGTCCCCGAACCGCTCGCCAAGCTGCCGTGGATGGTCATCCTGCTGGTCGTCGCGATCGGCTGTTTCGGCCAGGTCGTGCTCTATTCGGCAGCGGGCGGCTCGCTGCACCCCTGGGCGCTGTCGCAGGGCATCCGCTTCTTCGTGCTGCTGGCTGGCGCGATCGGGCTCTCCTACGTCCCCGAGAGCGTCTGGAAGGCGGGATCGCTGCCGACCTACGCGATCCTCGTCGTTTCGCTGATCGCGGTCGAGGTGCTGGGGAAAGTGTCGGGCGGCTCGCAACGCTGGCTCGACCTCGGCTTCATCCGCCTGCAGCCGTCCGAGTTCATGAAACCCGGCATCGTGCTCGCCTGCGCCAAATTCTACGACATGCTCCCCCCCAACGAGACGCGACGGTTCGGCGCGATCTGGCCCGCGGCGATGCTGATCGGCGTGCCTGCGGCGCTGGTGATGCTCCAGCCAGATCTCGGCACCGCGCTGATGATCTGCGCGGGCGGCGCGACGGTGATGTTCCTCGCCGGCATCCCGCTGCGGCTGTTCGTCGGCGGCGCGATCGCGGCGGCGGTGGCGATCCCGCTCTCGATCAACTTCCTGCTCCACGATTACCAGCGCAACCGCATCCTGATCTTTCTCGATCCCGAGAGCGATCCGCTCGGCACCGGCTATCACATCAGCCAGTCGAAGATCGCGATCGGCTCGGGCGGGATCTGGGGCAAGGGCTTCCTCCAGGGCACGCAGAGCCATCTCGACTACCTCCCCGAGGGCCATACCGACTTCGTCTTCGCGACGATGGCGGAGGAATGGGGGCTGGTCGGCGGCTGCCTGCTGATCCTGGCCTTCCTGCTGGTGATCCGCTGGGGGATTGAGGTCGGCCAGCGCGCGCAGACCCGCTTCGGCCGCCTCACTGCTGCCGGGCTGTCGACGACGATCTTCTTCTACGTCGCGATCAACCTGATGATGGTGATGGGTCTGGCGCCTGTGGTCGGCATCCCGTTGCCGCTGGTGAGCTTCGGCAGCTCGGCGCAGATGACCGTGCTGTTGTGCCTCGGCATCCTCATGTCGATCGACCGCCAGAACCGCAAGACGGTCGGCTGGTAGGTCGAAAAGCGGCCTAATCCGCAAAAAGACGGCGTATTTGACGAAAACGGACTCGGATCGAAGAAAAGGGGGTTGCGGGTCCCGATGAGTCTGCTAACAGCGCGCCTCCAGCAGCGGGGCGCCACACCAGGGCGCCACTCAAAACCGCCCCGGAATGGACGCATAGCTCAGTTGGTAGAGCAGCTGACTCTTAATCAGCGGGTCCTTGGTTCGAGCCCAAGTGCGTCCACCATTTTTCCATAGCCCGGCGACAGCGGTAAGTTATTCACCGCCCGCGCGGAAATTCGTTCGATAGCCTCGCGACGTAGTCGTCGTCTTGCACCGCGGATCTGAGCTTCACCCATCTCGGTGATTGCGCCATACAAGGTTTTTACCGCGTCTCTGGCAAAGTCAGGACGGACGCAACGCGCTCCCCTTTCCTGCGAGAACGGGATGGGTTTCTAGCGCGGTTCGCGACCTTTCATACGATGCAGAGCTACCTCCGACGCCGCACGCCCCGAAGCGATCAGGTCGCGAGCGAGCGAACCTCCCGCAGTCGAGGATCGCTATCGATGCCGCAGCGGAGCACACCTAGTCCGGTATTTGAGGTCACGAAACAGCGACCACGACCAAGGTTGCATTGTCACTTCCATCGCGTTGCAGTGCGTTTGCGAGGAACCGGTCGGCACTGTCGCTTATCGATTCCGGCATGGTGACGAAATCACGGGGATCGACCGACCGGGACACGCCGTCGGAGCACAGCAACAAGCGATCGCCCGGCTCCAGCGCGACCCGCACGCTGTCGACGATGACCGTCGGCGCAACACCGAGCGCGCGCGTCACGACATTCGCCTGCGGATGCCGCTCCGCCGCGGCCGCGCTCAATACGCCCGCATCGATCATCTCCTGCACGACGCTATGGTCCCGCGTCAGTTGCTCGGCGCGTCCGCCGCGAATGCGATAGGCGCGACTGTCGCCAGCCCAGCAGATCACCGCGGTCGGTCCCATGGTCAGCGCGACCACCACCGTCGCACCGCTGGTCGCGTCGGCGCTGCCGTCTTGATGAATCGCGCGGTTGGCGCGTGCGAGCGCGTCGCGCAAACGGGCATCGTCGATCGGTCGAGGATCGTCCGCCAGCGCATCGAGCACCTGCACGACGGTGGTCGCTGCCGCTGCTCCTCCGCTATGTCCGCCCATACCGTCGGCAACCGCCCAGAGGCCCCGGTCGGCACGGTCGAGGAGCCGATCCTCGTTAACCGCCCGCACGCGCCCAACGTGCGTCCGCCCCTCCGATCGATAATCGGCGGAACAGACCCTGGCCGGAACCATACGCACCTTGCGGCGCAGCAGACCGCCGAGATTCATACGCTGTCGCGCGCCATCGCAGAGTCGGTGGCGTCGTAGGCCACCGCGAAGGCGCGATCGAGCGACCCCGGCGCGGACTCCGCGATCTGTCGCGTCAAATCGGCGTGACGCTCGGCCACTTCCGCCATCTGCAAGCCCGTACGGCTCTTCAGCATCGTAACGCGGTCTGCCACTGCTGCGTCGAGCACGGCGGGCGCAAAGCTTCCGATCGCCGCGCGGAGGCTGCCCTGCAAGCCCGCGAAGGTTGCGACGAGATGCCGCTTCACATCGCGAAACGAGGCCTTGAGCGCAGCGGGTCCCGACAAGAACCCCGTCGACTCCGCGAGCAGCAGGTCGATCGCCAGTCGCTGCGTCGGTGCCCATTTGAACGGATTATTGTCCGCGCCGCTGATGGTCGTACGGGTCAGCTGATAGCGCCCGCGCGCATGGTCGCGCTCGGCCATCAGATCACCAATGCCCAGCACCATCTGTCGATACACCGCCCCCGCTCGTCGCATGATCTCGGTCGGCTCCTCGGCAGACAACAGCGAACAATCGAGCCCGGCGCCCTCGCAGAACGCCTCGAGCAGCGATCCCTCGCCGGCAACGTGCGGCGTGCTGGCATCGACCCAGTCGCTCGGCACATCGACGGAAGAGCCGAGCGGCGGCGTCAGCACCATGGTCAGCGCTCCATCGACCTCGATGTCGCCGTGCGGTGCATGCGTAGCGACCATCTTGAACCGCCCAAGCCGGAGCGCGCTCGGCACCGGCAGCAGCACGTCGATCGCCTGCGGAAAACGTTCGCCCGTATCGGCGTCGAACACCCCGTTCGCCCCCAGCGCGCGCAGCGTCAGGCCATCGCGATCGACGCTCAATTCGCAGTGCGCGCGCGACAAGGCACAATCGGGGTCGGCAATCGGCCAGTCGGCATCGGCATCCCGCCCTATCGTCAGCAGGCCCTCCCTGATCAGCCGCACGTCGAGGGGCTGGATCACGTCGTCGGTGTCGAAAAGCTGCAACATGTACATAGAGACGATCCTCAGGCAGCCAGACGGGGAGACGGCGCAACACGCGTGGCACGCATGGCGCTGTCGGCCTGCGCGCCCGTGCCAGCCAGATGCGGTTCGACCGCGGCGGCGGCACGGTTGAAGGCATCGAACGCCGCGCCGAATTCGTCGCGGCGGCGATGCGAGATGCGCAGGCCGAAATCGGACTTTGCCGCTTCGTCGAGCGCTTTCCGCAATCGTGCCAATGGCCGCGCGACCATCGCGCCGCTGAGATAGCCGATCACCAGCACAACGCCCATGATGACAAGCGACAGCACCATCAGCAGCGTTCTCGCATTGTCGATCGCGGCGTCGAGCGCGGCCCGGCGTAGCACCAGATCGACCGTGCCGAACCGGGCTCCGGCATAGCGGATCGGTCGGACGAAACGCAGCCCGGCACCCGTCCCACGATCCGGTGCGGCCGTGACGCCCGCATCCCCGCTGATCGCGGCCTCGCCCGCGGGCGCGCGATAGCGTGTACCGATCAGCTTGACGTTCTCGGCGGCGCGCACGATCCCGCCAGTATCCGCGACCACCAGGTCGCGGATCTCCTGATCGCGCGACGCCGATGCGACGAACGCCTGCAGCGCGGTCCAGTCCTGCTGCTCGGGTGCCAGGCCTGCATTGTCGGCCGCCAACACCGCGGTGTTGCTGGTAACGAAGGCGGCAATCGAGCCGCCCGAAACAATCGCCATATGTTCAAGCGTTCGCTGTTCGCGCGCGAGAATCGACGACACGCTCGCGACCAGTGCGATCGCGGTAACGGTGACGAGCGCCAGAGGCAGCTTGATCTTCAGCGGCAGGCCACGCCGCCCCGTCGACGCTTCGCCGGTTGCCGCAATCTCGCGGGTCAGTGCCTGATACACCGCGTCGCCATCGGCGAAACGCTGATCGGGTTTCTTCGCGAGCAACTTGTCGATGACGAACCGCAGGCCAGGTGGGCAATCGGCAACCGAGCGTGCGATCGGCTCGACGCGTTCCTGCGAGATTTGAATGGCAAGCGTCGCCAGCCCCATGCCCGGGAAAGCGACTTTGCCCGTCACCATCTCGTACAGCACCACACCGAGCGAGAAGAGGTCGGAGCGTCGATCGACCGGGATGCCAAGCGCCTGCTCGGGACTCATATACCGCGGCGTACCGATCATCTGCCCGACCTGCGTCCGCGCGAGCCGCCCCTCCGCTCCCGACACATCGATCTCGCCGATCCGCGCGACACCGAAATCGAGCAGCTTTGCGGTGCGGCCGTCCGCCGACAACAGGATGTTCGATGGCTTGACGTCGCGGTGAACGACCCCTGCCTCATGCGCATAATCGAGTGCCGAGGCGAGTTGCTGCCCCAATGCCAGTACCCGTTCATAGGGCAGACGACCCTGCTCTTGGAGAAGCGTGTCTAGCGGTTGTCCCTCGATCAACTCCATGGCGATATAGGCGACGCCCTGCGCTTCGCCGACATCGTAGATCGTGGCGATGTTCGGATGGTTCAGGGCGCCTGCCGCACGCGCCTCGCGCAGAAAGCGTTCGCCGAGTTCAGGATCGCGGCCATAGTCGGGTTTCAGCACCTTGATCGCGACGGTCCGGCCGATCCCCGGGTCAAAGGCACGATAGACGTCCGCCATCGCGCCCTCGCCCAGCCGTCCGTCAATCCGGTAGCGTCCTAGCATCTCGGTCATCATTTGCGCGCCTTGACGGCCTTGACGGTAGCAGCGATCCGCTCGGCGCGCGCGAGGTCGCGGGCGATCACCGGGTTCCGCGGATCGAGCGCGGCGGCGCGGTGCAGCAGACCTACCGCACGGGCGACATTGCCTGCATTGAGCGCCGCGAGCCCCGCCACACGCGCCTGCCTTGCCGCGCCCGGATTAACCACCACGGGGGACGGTTTGGCGACCGATACAGGCTTCGGTGCGGCGGACCTGGCTTTCAATGCAGCAGGCGTCGCGGACCGTGGTTCGATCCGCTTGGGCAATTGGGCGCGTGGCAGCACGCCCGGAATGCGCAACGTCTGTCCGGCGGTAAGGTCGGCGGGCTTGGCGATCCCATTGTAGCGCGCGAGCTGATACGACTTCAGGCGGTTGCCCAGGAAACGCTGCGCCAGCCCCGACATCGTGTCGCCTGGCTGCGTGACATAGGCAAAGCTCGTCGGCCCAAGCAGCGCCTTAGGGTCCTCATCAATCGAACCGCGCAGCACTTGGGCCGACGGGTTCATCGGATCGCTATTCAATATTGCGGCAATGCGCTTCTTCGCAGCGCCGACCTCGCCCAGATCGAGCAGAGACAGGATCGTGTCGATCTCGTTCGCCGGTGTGGGTGCCGCGATCGGCGCGAGCTGTGGCCCGGCCTTGGGTCCATGCGAACAGGCCGTTATCGCCAGTGTCAGCACCAGCGCTCCAACGCGTGTCGTGGTGCGGAAGGAGGGAGTCATGCGGTAAGCCTTTCGGTGATCCGACTTCGGATACGCGGTTGGATGGCCAGCAACTTGGCGAGACCGGTGGTGTCGCGCGCAAACGCGACGAAATCCGCGCCGGTTAGCGGTGGCGAGAAATAATAGCCCTGGAAATGGCTGCACCCGTGCCGCAACAGCCATTCATACTCGGCACGCCGCTCGACTCCTTCGGCAAGGACGCGGATACCGAGCCCCCGGCCCAGCGCGACGATGCTCTGGCAGATCGCCTGGCTGTCGCGACGCGTGTCGACGTTCGTCACGAATTCGCGGTCGATCTTGATCTTGTCGAACGCAAGCGTCCGCAACGTACTGAAGCTCGAATAGCCCGTACCGAAATCGTCGATCGCGATCCGCACGCCGGTCTTCCGCAGCGCATCGAACAGCCGCGCCGCACGGGTCCCGTCACTCATCGCGACGCTTTCGGTCAGCTCGATTTCGAGCGCCTCCGCACCCAGCGAATGTCGCGCCAATGTCCGCGCGACGAGCGCGGCCATGTCGTCACGATCGAGCTGGTGGCCCGACACGTTTACCGCGACGCGCAGCGAGCTTAGCGCCTGTGCCTGCCATGCCCGCGCTTCGCGTGCGGCGGCGTTGAGCGTCCACATGCCAATCTCATGGGCTAGACCCATCGCCTCCATCACCGGGACAAAGCGCGATGGTGGTATCTGGCCGCGGGTTGGATGAAACCAGCGGATCAACGATTCTGCGCCTGCGACGCGTCCCTCGCCCGCGTCGATCAGCGGCTGATAGCGCATCTCGAACTCGCCGCGCGTCACCGCCTGACGCAGATCCTGTTCGAGCGCATAGCGCTCTCGCGCTACCGAGACCGGATCGACGGCAGGCTCGACGACCGCGGCGGTCGTACCCGGTTGCAATGCCAGCGACGCCAGCGTTCGCGATAACAACGCTTGCGATTGACCGTTTGCTGGCATCGTCGCCTGCCGGATACGAACCTCGGGTAGAATCTCGCGATCACCATCGATCACTACGCCGCTCAACGCGTAACCGAGTACGTCGAGTTCGGTCCGTGCGGCCTCCTCGGCCACTTCCGCCCCGAACCAGATTGCCAGGCTAGCGCGATCGACATGCGCAACCAGCCGGTCGGCGGGCAACATGCGGGTCAGGCGATCGACGACCGCGAGCAAGACGCGTTCGCCGAGCGCCGGGTCGAACGCACATAGTCGATCGAAATCCATGAGCCCGACGACACCGAGTACGCCGTGCCCGTCCGCGTTCATCCGGCTGATCAAGGGCTCGCGCGTGGGCAATCCGGTCACGCCATGCCGGTGCTCGGTCCGATGCCCGACTGCGTGCAGCTTATCGGCAATCGTCGCGAGGCTTCGGGTGACGCGCGCATCTAGCGAGCCCTCATCGCTCGTTTCCGCCAGGTCACCGAGCCGTTGCGCCAGCCGCGCAGACCAGAGCCGATGCACAAGGAGGCGATCCAGCACAAGGATTGCGGCACCACCGAGAATCACACCCACCGGAGCGAGACCGGCACGAAGCGTCCAGCAAAGAAGGCTGACAATCGCCACGCATGCGAACCCGAATCGCCACAGCGAGGGTCGCTGAAAAGTCACGGACATTGCCATAACGGTTTGAATAACGACCAGAATGATACGGTTCGGTTAATCCAGGATGATTTGCGGCGAGGCCATCACATCGATCCTCGAACCATCGTCAGGATTTCTACGCCGACGTGATCGTCTCCGGCCGCCCGTCCAATTCGAGACGTCGCGTGGCCCCGACTGTCAGTATAGATCCTCGGAAAAGCCACGAACCAAGTTCGCCCATCGCGATCGGCAGAAGCCATGCATTCAGCCACGCTGCGGAATGAGCATCGACCACCTCGACCGGTCCAATCAAGGTCTGAGCGCAGACTCCGTTCAGGGAAGTGAAGTTTGTTTGCCCACCTGAGAGAGTGCCGTCGCTGAGGGGGCGGCGAACGCCGGAAACGCTAGCTGCGCGGCGATCTGTACGCATACTGGATTTTGCGAACGGTGCGTGTAGCGCAGACACAACAAAGCCCCGCTTTGTGGGCGGGGCTATTGTAGAAGATGGTTGCGGGGACATGCAGCCACCTTAACTTGCTGGTTCTCAGTCGCTGGCGCACAGCCTAGCGGCGCCCATGAGCGTTCGACGTAAAAGACGCTATAAAGTCCACGCCCCCGTGCCGACATGAGGTAACGATGCGAGTTCAGTTTGGCATCGACGACAGGCTGCTCAGCCCATGCTGAGGGTCCATCCGGAAGATAATGCTCGACGCCCGGACGCAGGCCGAGCTAGAAAGTTCCCGTACGGGGACGGACCGCTGCCGCTGCGGGACAGGCTGGATCTGGTCGCCGCATCGGCGCGCGAGATGATCCGCCCCTCGGTCTATGGCCAGGCGATCATCATCCTCGTCTACGCCCCGCTGCTGACGTTCACCGGCGTCGAGGGCAAGATGTTCGAACCGATGGCATTGACCGTCATCATCGCACTGGTCTTCGCCTTCGTCCTGTCGATGACGTTCGTGCCGGCCGCGATCGCGATAGCGCTGAGCAGGCCGGTCGACGAGACGGAGAGCCGCATAATCGGCTGGCTGCGTCGCCGCTACGAGCCAGGGCTTGGAAAGGCGATGGGCCGACCGAGCATGACGCTCGGAATCGCGGTCGGCGCGCTCGCGATCGCAGGCGTCGCCTTCACCACGCTCGGCCAGGAGTTCCTGCCGCAGCTCGACGAGGGCAACATCCTCGTCCAGGCGGTGCGCATCCCCGGCACCTCGGTCGACCAGAGTCAGGCGATGCAGTTCCAGGTCGAGAAGATGCTCGCGCGCCAGCCCGAGGTCCGCTTCGCCTTCTCGCGCACCGGCACGTCCGAGATCGCGAGCGATCCGATGCCGCCGAACGCCACCGACACCTTCGTGATCCTGAAACCCAGAGCCGAATGGCCCGACCCGAGCCTCGCCAAGGAAGCGCTGGTCGAACGGATCGAAAAGCGGCTCTCGACGCTTCCCGGCAACGCGTACGAAATCACCCAGCCGATCCAGATGCGCTTCAACGAGCTGATCGCCGGCGTGCGCGGCGACATCGCGGTCAAAGTGTTCGGCGACGACTTCGGAGGCATGAACGCTGCGGCCGACCGGATCGCCAAAACTCTGCGCAAGACACGCGGCGCGGTCGACGTGCGCGTCGAACAGACCGAGGGCCTGCCGATGCTCGACATTCGCCCGAACCGCATGGCGATGTCGCGGATCGGCGTCACGGCCGGCGACGTTCAGGACACGGTGGCCGCCGCGATCGGCGGGCGAGAGGCCGGTATGATCTTCGAAGGCGACCGCCGCTTCCCCGTCGTGATCCGCCTGTCCGAGGCCTTGCGCTCTGACCTGACCCAAGTGGCGCAGGTCCCGGTGCCGACGTCGGGCGGCGGGTTCGTTCCGCTGTCGACCGTTGCCGACATTGCGGTCGTCGACGGCCCCAATCAGATCAGCCGCGAAAACGGCAAGCGCCGCGTGGTCGTCCAGGCCAACGTCCGCGACCGCGATGTCGCGAGCGTCGTGGCCGACGCGCGCGCCGCGATCGACGCGCAGGTGAAGATGCCGCCCGGCACCTATGTCGAATGGGGTGGCCAGTTCGAGAACCTCGCCTCCGCGCGCGATCGGCTGCTCCTCGTCGTCCCGGTGTGCTTCGCGGTCATCATGCTGTTGCTGTACGGCGCGCTCGCTTCCGTCCGTGATGCAGTGATCGTGTTCACCGGCGTACCGCTCGCGCTGGTCGGCGGCGTGCTAGCGCTCGTGCTGCGCGGCATGCCGTTCTCGGTCTCGGCCGCGGTCGGCTTCATCGCGCTATCGGGGATCGCGGTGCTCAATGGCCTGGTGATGGTGTCGTCGATCCACGACCTGATGGCCCGCGGCATGGACCGGGTCCGGGCCGCGCATGACGGCGCGCTCGCCCGACTGCGCCCTGTGGCGATGACCGCGCTCGTCGCCAGCCTAGGCTTCGTTCCAATGGCGCTCGGCCACGGCGCTGGTGCCGAAGTGAAGAAGCCGCTGGCGACCGTCGTCATCGGCGGCCTGATCTCGGCGACGCTGCTGACGCTCTTCGTCCTTCCGACGCTTTACGCACGGTTCGGCGGATGGCGGGCGTCGGAGGATATGACATCCGGGGACGAGCTCGATCGAGGGGAAGCTTGATGAGCTAAGACTGCGACGACCCACAAACGGAAACTCAGCAGCTGCCAGCTGCTTACCGAAACCGGACGCCCATTCATCTTCGACGGCAGAGGACATAGGACAGCAAACGAGCTGAAGAAATTAGTGCGCATGTTCTCCAGCGTCAGTCGCACGCTCGAAAATCGTGAAAAGCTACGGATCGCCGCGATCGCTCGCCGCGAAGGGACTCCAAGCGAGGGTCCCGAACGGCGAGGTAAAAATTGAGAAAGCCCGTGTAGCTCTCGCAAGTTGCGCTCAGATCAGGACATCCTGTCGATCGACACTGGTGAAGCCATAGGTCCTGTACCGGCTCTCCACCTTGCGGCCGGCAATCGTGATGTCGGTATAGCCCTCCGGTGTGCCGAGGAACGAGCCGTGCCAGTCGGCCCCGGCAACCGCGCCGGTCGTGATGAACGAGATCCCGTCGAGCTCGATCCGCTCATAGACGTGGCTATGCGCCTGGAGCACGGCGAGCACATCATAGTCGCGCAGGATGCGCAGCACGTCTCGGCCGTTGACGACGAACGTCCAGTTGTGCGGGGTGTCGAGCCAGGATTCGGGTTCGTAGCATCGCATCGCGGTGACGAGCGGGATGTGCGTTACCACGACCATCCGCGTGCCCTTTGGCTGTGCCGCGAGATCGGCGCGCAGCCATGCCAGCTGAGGGGCGTCAACGCGGCCTTCGTAATTGCGGTCGGCGGTCAGGCCGATCGAGTCCAGCACGACGAAATGCACGCCCTTGTGATCGAAGGCGTAATAGCGCGGCCCGAACCGATCGATGTAGAATTGCTTTCCATAATCGGGCGCCGACGGATCGATACCGCTCTTGGGGAAGACGCCCAGGCAGTCGTGATTGCCGATGACGTGGTGGATCGGCTTGCGCAGATGCGCGCGTTCGGTGCGCTGATAGAGATCCATCAGCAGCGTCGCGCGGTCCCGCCCCGTTTCGAGTGCATCCTCGACATGGTCGCCGCCCTGGATCACGAAATCGACGGGTGACGCGGAGATCTGTTCGAAGCACCGCGCGCAGGCGCGATCCGCGCCCAGTTCCGGCCGGATATGGCAATCGCCCACGAACGCGAAGCTGAAGCTGTCGCCGCCGCCTACCGGCCCGGTCGCCGCAGCCCGGGCTGCCAAGGGAACGAGCGGCGCGCCAAGCGCGAGCTTCAGAAGATTGCGGCGTTCCATGGGGCACCTGTCGACAGAAGGAAGAGGGGGCATTCCCGACACGCGGCGACGATCAAAAGTGGACGCGGACGGTGCCGAACACTTCGCGCGGTGCGGCGGTTTGGAGCGTCGTGTACGTGCCGTTCGGATCGGAGGTGACGAACCCGGCGGTCCCGGTCGACGCGATGTATTTCTTGTCGAACACGTTCGTCAGGTTGAACTGGACGTCGAACATCCGGCTGAACCGATAGCCTGCCGACAGGTTGACGTTGACCGCGCCGGGCAGCTTCGCGTCGTTGAGATAGCTGTAATAGCGGGCGCTGCGGTAATGCGCGTTGATCCCGCCCCAGATCGTCCCGTCGTCATAGTTGAGCTCGGCAGTGCCGACATTCATGGGCGACGCGACAACCTGCTTGCCCTTGGTGGCGACGAGCGCGCCGCCGAGCGGCTGGACATCGTCGTCATAGGTCGCGTCGTTATAGGCATAGCTGCCGTAGAGCGACCAGCCGCGCGCGAACTTCCAGTTCGCCGCCGCTTCGGCGCCGCGCGACGAGACGCCGCCGACGTTCTGGAGCACGTTCTGGTTGCCGACGATGGTCGCGCTGATCGACGAGGCGAGCAGGCGGTTGGAGAACTTCACGTAATAGCCGGTCAGCGAGAGCTGAAGATTACGATCGTGGAAGCGATAACCGGCCTCGAACGTGTTGGTCATCTCGGGCTTCAGGTCGCTTCGGATGAAATCGAACCCGGCCTGCGAACTGCTCGAGAACGGGCCGCTGGAGGTGGACGCGACGAACGCCGCCATATTGCGCGTATAATCCGCGAACACCTCGTTGTTGCCGTCCAGCGTGTAGAGCGCGCCGACGGTCGGCAGGAACCAGTTCTTCGCCTGGATCGAGCCGTCGATCGGCTTGGTGCTGACGACGCTGTGCGCGCGGTTGGTCGAGACCACGCCCTTCACGCCCGCGTTGAGCCGCAGCGCGTCGGTCGCCTGCCAAGTGTCGCTGAGGTCGAGCTGGACGGTGTTCGTGACGTATTCGTTGTAGAAATTGGTCTTGAACGGGTTGGTGTAGAATTGCTGGAACTCGCTCGGCGCGACGCCCTTTTGCAGGCCGTAGAGATACGAACCCTGATCGAAGGCATTGCGTTCGTACCAGATGCCCCCTTCGATCTTGTGATCGCCGGCGGCGAACTTGAGCCGCGAGATCACGCCTTTCCGATTGATCGCGTAGCGGAGCGCGGACACCGAGACGGGCGATCCGCCAAACGCGGCGGGCGTCGGGTCGTAGGGGCTCGCATAGGTGCCGATACCCTTGTCGAGATGGATGTAGCCGGTCGTGAAACCGCTCAGCCGGGCCCCGAGCGCATAGTCGAGCTTCTCGTACGCCAGCAGATCGCGCCGCACGCCGCCGCCCTGGTAGATCGTGTCGTCGGCGGCGGCGAACGGTGCCGGCGGGGTGCCGCCGTTCTGGACGATCGTCGCGAGTTGCTCTGCCAGCGCGAAATCGCGGATGTTATCGAACCTGTAGCCATAGGTCTTGAGGCGGGCGAGCGAGACGTCGTTGTAATCGTCCTCGCGCCGATCGATCAGGTTGAGGAACGTGGTCGACTTGACCGCGTCGCCGAGCGGCTGGACGTATTTCGCGTTGATCTGGTCCTGCACCTGCTTGCCCCAGCCACGCCACTTGCCCTGACGGTCATGCGCGTAGGACACCGCCAGCCGCCCGCCCCAAGGCAGCTCGCCGCTGTTGACGCGAGCAAACGAACGCCACGAACTGGCGCTGCCGTAGCTTTGCTCAAGATCAACGCCGAACCTGTCGGTGGGGTCGATCGAGGTGAAATCGACCGTGCCGCCGATGTTGCTGGTCGAGGCTGTGCCGAGCGCGCCGCTGCCCTGCGAGAGCGTCGCGGCGCCATTGTTCTCGCTGAGCAGCGCACGGTTGATCGAAAGGCCGTTATTGTTGCGGTACTGCATGTTGCCGAGCGGCACGCCGTCGAGCGTGAAGCCCATCTGGTCGGTGAGGAAGCCGCGGATCGAGAGCTGCGTCGCCGCCTCATACGTGCCGTGCGCGTCGGAGGAGTCAAAGTTCACACCGGGCAACCTGCCGAGCGAGCGCAACGGCGACGAGCCGCCGGTTAGCTTCGCCATCGCCTTGGCGGACACCGTCTGAACCTGGCGGGACTGGCCCTGGCCTAGCACGACGATATCCTGCCCGGCAGTGCTGGTGGCCGCGGTTTCGGGCGGGACCTGCGGCGTTTCGACGGGGACAACTTTCAGCGCGATCATCGAGGGGGTTTCCTCGGCAATCATCAGCCCCTGCCCCGCGATCAGACGGCGGAGCGCCTCGCCGCGCGTGAACCGACCGCGCAACGCTGCCGCACGCCGGTTGGCGACGGCATCGTAGGGAAAGCTGACATGCACGCCCGCCTGCCGGGCGAACGCGTTGAGTGCGGTCGCCGTGTCGGACGCCTTGATGTCGAACGCGACGCTTGCCGCCTGCGCCTGTGCACTGGCGGCAACGGGGATCGCCGCCACCGCCATGATGGCCGTCGTCGTCAAAAACTTGAACATGAAATCCCCGCATCGCACCGTGTGTCGGAGCAGGGATGGATGAGCGCGGACAAACCGCTATCGACCGCGAAAATAAATGCTACGCGCGGGTCAGGACGATCCCTCCGGCCCGGCCTGCGGTCGCGCGGATGCCGAACGAGCTGCGCAGCGCGCGCAGGAATTCCGCCGGCCTGGTGGTCGCGAAACTGCCGCCCACCCGGACCCGTGACAGCGCGGGGTCGCCGATCACGATCTTGTTCGGCAGATACCGGTTCATCTCCGCGACCGCATAGTCGAGGCTTTCGCCGTTGAGCACCAGAGTGTCGTGCTGCCACGCGGTGATCCCGCCGAGATCGTCGCGCGGCTGGACACTGACCTGCCCCGCCGTGACGAGCGCGACCTCGCCCGCACCAATGCGCATTGTCGATCCATCGGCGATACCGCCCGTCAGCACCGCCAGTTCGCACCCCGCACCGCGCAGCCGGACGTTGTACGCACCGGGATCAAGCTGGAACTGCCCACCCGGCGTCAGCAACTGCACGCGGTGGTCGGCCGCCAGCCGCAGCGCGATCTCGCCGCGGTCGAGCCAGAGCCGTGCAGGCGTTCCGTTGCGCCAGTAGACGCGGCTATCGGTGTTCAGGTCGAGCGAGATGCCGGGCGTCACCGCGACCGCCATCCGCTGACCGACCCGCGTCTCCGCCATGTCGCGCGCCGCAGCGCGGTAGGCGATGCCCCCGCCAACCGCCGCGACACCGACGATCGAGCCGGCAGCACGCAGGAGCTGGCGCCGGTTCGGCCGCGCGACGGTTTTCGGCACGGGCTGCGCTTCAGGCGAAGCCCTCGCCTCGCCCCGTGTGCCGCGCAGTCCGTCGAGATCGCGCCAAGTCCCGGCGACCTCGGCAAAGGCCACGGCATGGCGGATATCGGAGTCCCGCCACGCCTCGAATGCCGCGACATCCGCCGATCCCGCGTCGAGCGCGGCCAGCCAGCCAGCAGCCTCGTCGGTCAGGTCGGCATGACGCTGCGGAATGTCGGAACGGCCTGGCACGCTTCCTCCGCCTGCGCTTCGCTATCGCGCCGGGCTCTCGTGATGAGCGCCAGCCCCTTAGCGATATGCTTTTCCACGGTCGAGACCGATATGCAAAGCGCTTCGGCGATGGCGCCCGGCGGCATCCCCTCGACCTTCCGCATGCGCAGGACGCGCGAGCATTGCGCAGGCAGCGTGTCGATCAGGTCGAGCAGGCGTTCCAACTCGGATCGCCCCGACGCCACCGCAAACGCATCGGGCGCCGGGTCCGCGACACCCAGGAGATCGAGCGACGCGAACGCGTCGATCCGCACCACGTTCGCCCGTCGCAATCGTTCGAGCGCAAGATTGTGGACGATCGTCAGGACGAAGCCGCGCGGCGTGACGATCGTGCGATAATCCGGCGTCTTCAGGACCCGCGCATAGGCGTCCTGAACCAGATCCTCGGCGTTGTCGCGGCCGCACAGATACGCCGCCTTCGCACGATAGGCCGGCGCATGCGGCAGCACCTCGGCGAGAAACCAGCGGTCGATGTCACGCAGCCAGCTCAACACATGCTCCAAAAGCCATGCTGCGCCGCCTAGCCCGGTATTCTTACACGACGGGGACAGTGTCATTGAAACGTGGCATTCGAACGCAGCCCTCTGCTAATGCCCTGCGGCTGTATGCTCGCCCCCCGTAAAACGACCCAGTAGCAGACATCGAAACGGTGCGAAGCTCATCCAGACTTCGGACGTGCGTTCAGCTTTGGGCCCACCAACGGAAGCAGCGCGACTTTAGGCTCCCGCCGCTCGATCGGCAGGTTCACCTTGGAAGTACCTTTGAGCAGACGAGCCTAATTTTCCCAGCTTGAGAGCCAAGTCCAGCCAGCTTTCCGGTCAGCGACATTTGTCGATAGCACCGCATTTCAGGTAGCCGCTCATTCTTCGGGTAGCCCCTCGATTTTAAATCATACCGTCGATTAAAATAGCGTGCTTAACCTTTGTAGTGCAGTACGTTGGAGCTGTTCGCCGATGCAGCGCTTTCCTCGAATATTGGTGTTTGGGGAGCTCACGTGTCCAATCTCGATTTTGCACCTCCTACGGCAAATGCCGCTGATCTTACCAGCTGCGATCGAGAGCAAATCCAGCACATCAATTCGATCCAGTCATTTGGATTTCTGCTGGGCATATCAGGCGACTGGACGATTTCGCACGTATCCGCGAACGTCGATCATTTTCTCGGTCTGCCCCTAAATTCAGTGCTCGGTGCCCGATTGCAGGACGTCATCCGGCACGAAGCGGTCCACGCTATCCGCAACCGGTTGTCGATCTTGATATCCCCGGACGGCGTCGAGCGAAGCTTTGGTGTTCAGCTCGTGGACGACGGTCGATACTATGATCTCGCGATCCACCGATCGCAGGACCTGATCATCGTCGAGGCCGAGCCCAGCGCTACACCGATCGATCTGAACGCCGGGGCAATGGTCCGCTCGATGCTCGCGCGCATCAAGGCGAAGGCCGATTTTCTTCCCGAAGCGGCGCGGCTCATGCAGGCCCTGACCGGTTTTGATCGCGTGATGATCTATCGGTTCCATCCAGACGGATCGGGCGAAGTGGTGGCAGAGCGCGCACGCAGCGGGCTCGAGCCATTCCTGGGACTGCGCTATCCGGCCAGCGATATTCCGAAACAGGCGCGCGCGTTGCTGGTGCGCAATCCCGTCCGGATCCTGGTCGAGGTCGACGCCGAGCCCAGTCCGATCGTTGCCCTGGATGGTGCTGCAACGGGACCGATCGACCTGTCCATGAGCACGCTGCGCACGCATTCCGCGATGCACGTCGAATTTCTCCAGAACATGGGCGTGGGCGCGACGATGACGGTGTCGCTGGTGCGCGACGGAGCGCTATGGGGACTGATCTCGTGTCACCATCGCGGCCGGCGCCACGTCGGGTTCGAGCAGCGGACTACTGCCGAACTCTTTGGCGAAGTCCTGTCGCTGCTGATCGAAAAGCGCGAGCGCGCCGAGATCGAATCTTATGAAGTGCACACGCGAGATCTTCGCCGGCAGTTGATCGCAGCAGTGGTCGAGCGCGGCGCAACGAAGCGTACCGTCGCGCATCTCGCAGCCGATGTCGCTAACCTCATCCCGTGTGACGGGTTCGCGATCTACGGCGACGGGGTGGTGACCGTGAAGGGCGACACGCCCACCGTCCCGGAATGCGAGAGACTGCGCCCTTTCCTGGACGAACACGCTGCCGACCGGATATTCGCCACCGCAGAGCTGGGACGGATGTATCCGCCGGCACGAGATTTCGTCGACCGGGCGGCCGGGCTCCTCGTCCTTCCCATCTCGCGCCTAACACAGGACTATCTGGTCTTCTTCCGGCACGAGACCGCGCATGCCGTCACCTGGGCCGGCCGCCCCGACAAACTGCACGAAGTCGGTCCGGACGGACCGCGCATATCGCCCCGCAAGAGCTTTACCGCATGGCGCGAGATCGTCCGCGGCAAGTCGATGATCTGGACGACGGCCGAACTTGCGGCTGCGGAGATGATGCGCGTTACCCTGCTCGAGATCGTCCTGCAAAATGCGGGCATGTCGGCAACGGAAGGTCGGGCGACGACCCAGAAGCAGGAATTGCTTATAGCAGAACTCAACCACCGCGTTCGCAACATCCTTGGGCTGATCCGTGGCCTGGTGGCGCAAAGCCGGCTCAGTGCGCAGGACGTCGATACCTTCGCCTCGGTACTGGGCGACCGCATTCATGCGTTGGCGCGTGCCCATGACCAGATTACCGCCAAGAACTGGGGGCCAGGCTCGCTAGCGGCGCTGATCGCGACCGAGGCAGGCGCGTTCCTCGGCGACGACGCCGCACGAATATCATTCGACGGACCTCCGACGCTGCTGCAGCCGCAAGCCTTCTCGACCGTCGCGCTCGTCATTCACGAACTCATGACCAACGCTGCCAAGCACGGCGCACTTGCCTGTGCCAAGGGCAATGTCACGATCGCCTGGAATCTCCTGCCAGAGGGCGATCTCGTCCTCCGTTGGACCGAAAATGGCGGCAACGATGTCGCGGCGCCAACGAGGCGCGGTTTTGGATCGACGATTATCGAGCGGTCGATCCCGCACGAACTTGGCGGGGAAGCGAGCCTCGACTACGCGACGCCCGGACTGCGCGCGCGTTTCGTCGTCCCTGCGACTCTCATCCGGGAGGGCGACGATACGCCACCTGCCCTACCCATCAGCGTGCGAGAGAAGGTCGCGCAGTCCTGGATCACGGGCGTCGCGCTGCTGGTTGAGGACAACATCATCATCGCCCTTGAGGCGGAACAGCTATTGATCGACTTGGGCGCCCAGAGCGTGCTGGTGGCGAGCACCGTGGAGGAGGCTTTGCGCCTGTTGGAATCGGAAACCCCGGGCTTCGCGCTTCTCGACATCAACCTTGGCACCGAGACGAGTTGGCCGATTGCCGAACGCTTGCGTCAACTCGACATCCCCTTCATTTTTGCGTCCGGTTATGGCGACGCGATCGATTTCCCCATTGAGCACCGTCAAGTCCCGGTCGCGACCAAGCCGTATTCGAAAACATCGATCGGTGCGCTGATATCTGCAAGCGATTGATATCGGCAATGCGATAGCCGAACCAATTGTAGAAACGACAGGCAATCGCTCCGACCCATAGTCGGCCATTCACGCCCCTTCTCACGCTTCCCAACTCCAGGCAGCAAATCATTCGGCTGATCGCCATTTCTCGGCGGTCCGGATCACATGTCTTCACAGCTTGAAGCGTGCTGGAAAGCAGATCGGCGGCTTAGATTTCAACAATCAGTCGAACTCAAGGTCCTTGGTCCGAGCAGCATAGGGCGGACAGTACAGCCCGTGCGCCTCGGTAGATTTTGCAACTACCGATCCTGCATTTATCACGCACCCCTCTCGTACAATGACGCCCGGATAAAGCGTGACGTTGGCGCCTATCCAGCAGCCACGTTCGATGAGAACGGGTCGGAGTCGATCTCCGTCGACGCCTCGCCGCCAGACTGAGCGCGTGATGTGGTGGGTCAGCGAGATGATCGTGCACCGGTAGCTGATTCGCACCGCTTCGCCGATCTCGACGCCACCGCCGGCGTCGATCAGTCCTTCCGGGCCGACGAACGCACCCTTGCGCAGCGTCAGACGATGCGGATCGATGACCGTACAGCTCGGATCGATAAACGCGCCTTCTTCCATCGTGATGAGGCGCAGCATGTCTTCGGTCAGCACGGGCGTCTTTTCTCAGTTCTGCAATCCGCCGTCCGTCGTCGAGACGTCCCCCGCGGTCAACTCCCAAGCGTCTCAGTACCGGACCTTCGCCCCCGCGTAGAAGTACCGACCGACCGGCGAGATCGGCACGTTGGTCTCGAACCCGATGTCGGGCTTCTGGTCGGCGAGGTTGTTGACACCGCCATAGAACGAGAACCGCTCGTCGACCGCGACCTCGGCCTGCACGTCGTGCTGCCACAGCTCCTTGTACCGGAAATAGCGCGGATCGACGAGGGTCGGGTTCGCGTCGGTGTCGGCCTTCGCGAAACGGCGGACACCGTCCTGCCAGCGCAGATTGTAGCTCAGGGTCAGCGCCCCCGCAGTCCAGCTCGGCGAGAAGGTGAAGGTATATTTCGGACGGAAGGGCTGGTCGACATTGTCCTCGGTGATAGCACCCGGCGTCGCGACCTGTTCCAACTTGTCGAGATAGCCGCCGACCAACCGTATATCGAACGCCCCCATACGCGCCGTCCGGAAGCGATAGGCGATGTTGAGTTCGGCGCCGGCGGTGCGGAACGCCGCGACGTTCTGTGGCTGGACGACATAGCCATTGATGAACCCGGTGCCGCGCTCGCGACTGATCGCGTTGCAATAGGCGTTGTCGAGCGTCGGCTGGTCGACGCACAGCGACGCGATCGTGTTCGCATCGGGCGTGTTGATCGCGTCGCGCAGCCGGATGTCGTACCAGTCGAGCCCGATCGACAGCCCTGAGATCGGTCGCACCACGACGCCCGCGGTCCAGGTGCGGGCAACTTCGGCGCGCAGGTCCGGATTGCCCTGCTGCGTGCCAGGAATGAAGATCGTCGCGTTCGGGTTGTTCTGCGCGGTGAAATTGGCGGGATTGCCCCCTGCCCCGGTGATCAGCGTCTGGCAGTTCGCGGTGCGGAACTGCGTGCCGAGCGTGCGGTTGCTAAGGTAGCAGGGGTCGGAGAAGAAGTTGCTGCTGCCGGTCTGCGGCCGAAAGATCTCGCCGATGTTGGGAGCGCGGACGGAACGCCCGTACGAGCCGCGGAAGCTGATCTCGCGGATCGGCGCGTAGATGCCGTTGAACTGGTAGGCGCGGGTCGATCCGACCGTCGAATAATCCGAATAGCGTCCGGCGGCGCCGACCGAGAGCAAGCTGGCGAATGGTACGTCTTTCAGGATCGGCGCGTTGAGCTCGCCGAACGCTTCCCAGACATCGAAATGGCCGCGCGACGGGGTCGGCAGGATGTATTCGTCATATTGGTAGAACAGATTGTCGGTGATCGCCTGCGCCGGACGGAAGCTGCTCGACTCGCGACGATATTCGCCACCGACCGCGAACGCGATCGGGCCGCCGGGAAGCGCGAAGAACTGCCCGAAATCGCCGTTGAGCGAGGCGTTGGCGACGTGTTGCGTCAGACGCGCATTGCTCGCCGGGTTGCTCAGGAAATAGCCGAACGAGGCCGGGTCCACGGTGTTGCCGCCGAACGTGTTGACCGGGACGCAACCGGCGGCGCGGGCATCGGCCGAGCGACAGACGATCGTTCCCCCCGGCCCGCGTACCGCATCGAGCGCGTTCAGGAAGCGGTCGTTGAGGCGGTCGTTGAGCTTGGTCGCGCGGACGTCGGTCTGGCCGTAGGTGTAGGACACGTCGTAGCTGGCATGCTCCGAGATGCGACCGGTGACGTCGACGACGCCGCGATAGGTGCGCCGACGGTCTTCTTCGCCACGCCGCGGGATGTCGAAATTGTTGCGGTTGACGTCGACCGAGCCAAGTCCGGCGGCGGTCGCCGCGGCGAGGATGCTGGTCGGGATGTAGGGGTTGTCGAGCGCGATGGTCGCCGGATAATTGCCGCCATAACCGCCGAAGCTTGTCACGGTCGACTGGACGAACTTGCCCTCCAGGCTGATCTTGAACGCGTCCGACGCGTCGTAGTGCGTCAGCGCGTTGACCGCATGGCGGCGGGTGCGCGGGAAGATATCGCCGATATAGCCCGCGACCGGCGTGTCGTCGCCGCCGACCGAGTAGCCGTCGTTCTGCAGGAATCGGCCGGGCGTGTAGAGCGCGCCGTCGCCGCGGAATGTCTGGTCGCCGATATACACGATGCCCTGGTTCGAGCTGTACGGATAGCGCAGGTCGCCGACCGGTCCGATCTTGTAGCTGCCGGCGCGCGTCGGGTCGTAATTGTCGAGGTTGACGAAATACTGGCGGTCGCCCTGGGCGAGATACCGGCGGTCGTCGTTCGCGAGCGGCTGGTCGGCATTATACTCATAGGCAAGCGTCAGGTTGCCGCGACCGTCGGCGAAGTTGCGGCCTGCGATCAGCGAGGCGAAGCGGTTGGCGGCGTCGCCTCGCTCGGAGATGCCGAACTGGCTTCGCGCTGCGACGCCGTCGAAATCGCGCTTCAGGACGAAATTGACGACGCCAGAGACGCCGTCCGCACCATACACCGCGGACGCCGCGCCGGTGAGCACGTCGACGCGCTCGATCAGGTCGGTCGGGATCGCGTTGATGTCCACGGCAGCGGTGTCGGGCTGGCCGGCGACATGGCGGCGGCCATTGACGAGCACCAGCGTCCGGTTGGGCCCCAGACCGCGCAGGTCGAGCAGGTTGAGCCCGACCTGCCCGAAGCTGCCGTCGGCCTGGGAATTGCCGGCTGTCCGCGTGCTGTCGCGCGAGTTGGTGAGCGCCGGCACGCGCTGGAGGAAGGTGGTGACGTTGGTGTTGCCCGACTTCTGGAGGTCGGCGGCGCTGAAGGAGACGATCGGGTTGGGCGCCTCGTAGTCCGGGCGCGCAATGCGTGACCCGGTGACGACGATCTCACTTGCCGGATCCGGGGCCGGATCGACGGCGGCGGGCGCGGGCGTATCGGAGGTCGGCGTACTGGTAGTCTGAGGGATGACCTGCGCTTGAGCAGAAGTCGCGGCAAGCAGGGCGACGCCAGACAGCAGATGACGGCGGCGAAGGATACGCATGACTTCTCTCCCTGTTCGCCGGCGTTGGCCCCCGCCGGCGTTCGTTGCACTCGGCTTAGGCGCATCGTCGGCTGCGGAGCAAGGTCATCGACTTTGCAAACGCTGCCAAGGCATTAACCTGGCGCAATATTTCGGCGGTTATCGCCTTATGCAGGGGGTGGCGCGGAACGCTGCGATGCGCCACGATCCGACGATGGGGGAGCAGGCGCAGGACTGGACGCGGAGGGACGTATTGGGACTCCTGCCGACGCTCGGCCTGGTGGCCTGTGCCGGCACGCGCGGCGCCGAACCGTTGAAGTTCTGGGCGATGAGCTACGAGGGCGACTATTCGCCGATGCTGATGCCCGCCTTCACCGCCGCGACGGGGATCGCGGTCGACGTTCAATCCTTGCCGGCGACCGCCAGCCACGAGAAGCTACTGACCGCGCAGGCCGGCGGCGCGATGCCCGACGTGCTGATGCTGTATAACGGCTGGGTGCAGGAGTTCGCGACGATCGGCGCGATCGCGCCAGTCCCGTCGCCCGCTCTGGTCGCCGACATGTTTCCCGGCGTGCTCGATGCAACGCGTGTGCAGGGACGCGACTTCGCGGTGCCTTGGTCGGTCGCGCCTCAAGCGCAGTTCTACCGCCGGGATATTCTCACGAGGGCAGGCTATTCCGCGCCTGCTGAAGACTGGGACGGCTGGCTCCGCATGGGCCATGCAATCAAGCGACAGCGACCCGACGACTTCGTGTTCATGCTGCTGCTCAACTGGCCAGACACGCTCATCACGATGCTTGGCCAGACCGGCGCGACGATGCTCCGCGACCACGATACGCGCGGCAATTTCCAGACCCCGGAAGCACGGGCCGCGTTCGCCTACTACGTGCGGCTCTTCGCCGAAGGGCTCGCGCCAAAAGCGCTCTCCACCGAGATTCAGGACCCGGTCGCGGCCTTTGCGCAAGGCTATTTCGCGATCTGGCCAACCGGGCCGACGACGTTGCTCGACCTCCATCGGCGTGCCGCGGAGATCCCCGCCGAGCGTTGGGGTACGGCGCGGCTCGCGGGTCCGCACGGCGTCGGTGCGGTGTCTGGGCTGAGTACCAGCCTCTGCGTTTCCGCGGCGACGCCGCGCCCAGCCGAGGCGTGGGCACTGGTCCGCCATCTCAGTTCGCCGGCAAGCGAACTCCGCTACCAGCGCCTGATCGGCAATCTCCCGGCCCGCCTGAGCGCGTGGTCGTCGCCGCAGCTGCGCGCACCGATACTCGCGCCGTTCAAGGAGCAGATGCGCTTCCCCACCGCCGCGCCGAAGGTCATCGAGTGGGAACGGATCAAGCTCGAGATACAGTTCGCCGCCGAGCGCGCCGTGCGGGGCGTCCAGACGATCCCGCAGGCGCTGACCGGGCTCGACACGCGCGTCGACCAGTTGCTCGCTAAGCGCCGCGCGCTGGTAGAGGCGGGGACGCTCGCATGACCCGTCAGGAACGTGCCGCCTGGCTATTCTCCGCCCCCGTCCTCGCGATCATTGCGCTGGTGTTCGTCCTGCCGACCGCGCTGGCGATGGCGTTGTCGGTCACCGATTACTCGATCTACGCGCTCGCCGACTGGGCGAACCTGCGCTTCGTCGGGCTCGGCAATTTCGTCGACCTGTTCTCGACACCGCTGTTCTGGCGCGCGGTCGGCAATACTGCGCTGTTCGCGGTGCTCGGCGTACCGACGGCGATCGGTACATCGCTCGCCGTCGCGCTGCTGCTCAACGACGCGACGGTCCGGTGGAAGCCGCTCTGGCGCGTGCTGTTGTTCGCGCCCTACGTCACCAGCATCGTCGCGACCGCGGTGGTGTGGAGGTTCCTGTTCAACGAACGCTCGGGGCTCATCAACCGCGCGCTGGCGACGATCGGGGCGGCGCCGGTCGACTGGCTGGGCAACCCGCACACCTCGATCCCGGCAATCCTGATCTTCGTGACGTGGAAGATCTTCGGCTACAACATGATCGTCTTCACCGCCGCGCTGTCCGCGGTGCCGCAGGACCTGATGGAGGCCGCACGGCTCGACGGCGCCGGCCGCTGGGGCCGCTTCCGCCACGTCACCCTCCCCGCGATCGGCCCGACGCTGTTGCTCGCCGCGGTGATGAGCGTCGCGGGCTTCCTCCAGATCTTCGCCGAACCCTATGTGATGACGCTTGGCGGGCCGGCGCAGAGCACCACGACGATCCTGTATTTCATGTTCGACGAAGGCTTCAAATGGTGGAACCTGGGGCAGGCGAGCGCGGTCGCGTTCGTGCTGTTCCTGATGATCCTCGCGCTGACGATGGTCCAGACGCGGATCGGGAGGCGCTACGAATGGCTCTGAAACCCCGGGCGATCCTCGCCAATGCCGCGGTGGCGACCCTGACCGCGCTGACGATCGCCCCTCTGCTCTACATGGTGATCGTGTCGTTCATGCCGCGCGGCCAGTCGAGCAACCTGCCGACGCCGGTGTGGCCGTCGCACTGGTCGCTGGAGAATTACCACGAACTGCTCGTCCGGCGGCTGATCGACGGGGCGTGGTTCGATTACCGGATCGTCCCCGCATTGTTCAACAGCATCGCGGTCGCCGCGATCTCGACGCTGCTCGGGCTGCTGCTGACGGTGCCGGCGGGGTATGCGTTCGCCAAGCTGCGGTTCCGCGGGCGAGAGCGGCTGTTGAAGATCCTGATCGCGTCGCTGGTCGTGCCCGGTCAGGTCGCGATGCTGCCGCTGTTCCTGATCTTCAAGCAACTCGGGCTGGTAAACACCTATGCCGGCGTGATCCTGCCGAGCCTTGCGGGGATTTTCGCGATCCTGTTCGTGCGGCAGGCGACGCTGGCGATTCCCGACGAGATGATCGACGCGGCGCGGATCGACGGCGCGAGCGAGGCGCGGATCTTCGTGACCATCGTCCTCCCCCTCCTCACCCCGATCGTGGTCACGCTGGCGCTCTTCATGTTCCTCGGCTCGTGGAACGACTTCCTCTGGCCGCTGATCGTGCTGGCCGACCAGCATCTCTACACGCTGCCGGTCGCGGTCGCCGCGATCGCGCGCGAGCATTCGGCGGACGGCGAGCTGATGATGGCCGCGGCCGTGGTCACAACGATGCCGGTGCTGCTGCTCTTCCTCGCGATGCAGCGTTACTATTTGACCGGACTGCTCGGCGGCAGCGTGAAGGGATAGGCGCGACCATCGGCGCCGAACACGTGCGCGTCCTCGGGGGCTACCCCGACGCGGAGAATTTCCCCGAGAGTCACCGACCGATCCCCCGGCAACTGCGCGACGATCGTATCCGCCGCGCCGCGTGCGCCGAGATGCGCGAACGACAATGGCCCGAGTCGCTCGAACAGCTCGACTGCGCCAACGAACGGCCCCGCATCATCGACGTGCAGATGTTCGGGCCGGACGCCGAGAGTGACCACCGCGCCGACCGAGGCCGGAGGCATGATCGCCCCGGTCCTCACTATCTCGCCCCCAGCCAACCGCACCGTGCCGCCAGACCCGTCGACCAACGCGATCGTCGCCGCGAGCAGGTTCATGCCCGGCGACCCGATCGCCGCCGCGACGGCCAGGCTCGCCGGCCGCCGGTACACCTCGATCGGCGGCCCGACCTGTTCGACGCGCCCCTCGCTCATCACGACGATGCGGTTGGCGAGCGTCATTGCTTCGAGCTGGTCGTGCGTGACGTAGATCATCGTCGCGCCGAGTTGCTGGTGCAGCCGCGCAAACTCGTGACGCATCCGCGCGCGCAGATTGGCGTCGAGGTTCGACAACGGCTCGTCTAGCAAAAGCACCTTCGGCCGCCGTACCACCGCGCGGGCGATAGAGACGCGCTGGCGCTGTCCGCCCGACAAGGCACGCGGCCGCCGGTCGAGCAACTCCGACAGATCGAGCATCGCCGCGACCTCCGCAACCCGCTCGGCAATCTCGCGCTTGGCGACCTTTGCGACCTTCAACGGAAATGCGATGTTCTCTGCAACCGTGAGATGCGGATACAGCGCATAGGACTGGAACACCATCGCCAGCCCGCGGTCTGACGGCGCTGCGTCGGTCACGTCGCGTCCGCCGATCATGACTTGCCCCGCGCTCGGGATCTCAAGGCCCGCGATCATCCGCAACAGCGTCGACTTGCCACACCCAGATGGCCCGACGAGCACGACGAACTCGCCCTCCTCGATCGCCAGGTCGGTCGACTGGAGCACGGTCGTGTCTCCGAAACGCTTGGAAAGTCCGCAGATTTCAACGCTCGCCACCGCATGCCCCTTTCCCGATGCCGCTTTGGTAGCGGCATGAACGGTAGCGTGCAAAGCAGCGACCGCGTGACGAAAAAGACGAACTACACAATTCACAACCGGTATTTTGCCAGGAACGGTCCGTTCTAGCGCTGCCCGGAGCGGATGCAGATGCTTCCTGAGTTTACAGATTGGCCTCGATGCGCTGGCGAGTGCGACCGATTCGCCACACTTGCAACTTAATCTACCTCAAGTCTCACTTCGGTGATTGGCGCGAACCGGCGCGGGGATTACAGGGTATCCCACTGGCTTCATTAGAAAAGCTGGCCGTTGGGAGAGCTATGATGACTGATCGACGCGCGCTTCGCGTGTTCCTTTTGGCTGGTTGCGCGACCGTGTCGCTCCCGGCTTATGCGCAGACCGCAGAACCGACCGCGTCGACGGCCGCGACCATCCCGCAGGACCCGGCCCAGGCTGCCACCGCTGCCGACGACTCCACCACCCCCGATATCGTCGTCACCGGCCAGACCACGCGCAACCGTCCGCTGATCACCGCCTCCGCCGACATCACGCTCGCTTCGCGCGCCGATATCGACCGCAAGGCTCCACGGTCGACGGCGGACATGCTCGAACTGATCCCCGGCATCTTCGTCGAGTCGACCGCGGGCGCCGTCTCGAACAATTATTCGGTGCGCGGCCTGCAAGGTGGCGGCCAGCGCTTCATCCAGCTGGAAGAGGACGGCATGCCGATCCTGTACAGCGGCGGCGGTGCCGATTTCTTCTTCGACCAGGACCTGACCATCGATCGCCTCGAAGCGGTGAAGGGCGGCTCGTCGGGCGTGCTGACCGTCAACGGTGCCGGCGCGACGATCAACTTCATCTCGAAGTCGCCGAACTTCACGCGTACCGAAGCGATGGCGCGCGGCAGCTACTATAATTACGGCCAGAAGCGCGGCGAAATGTACCTGTCGTCGCCTATCACCGACAAGCTGGCGTTCAACATCGGCGGCTATTTCCAGTCGAGCCCTGGCGTGCGCGACAACCCGTTCGACTATCGCGGCTGGCGCATCAAGGGCGCGCTGGAATATCGCCCCGAGGCCGGTGGCTATATCCGGATCTCGGCCAAGGGCGGTGATATCGAGAATGCCTTTTACGCGGATCAGCCGTACCGCTTCATTGATGGCGAGCCGAGCGGTATCCCGAGCCTCAGCACCCAGTTCGGCAATGTCGGCGGCGATGCGTTCAAGAGCATCCAGGTCCCGGTCTCGACCTTCGCGCATCCAAGCGGCTTCCGCGAATTCCGCTATCAGGATGGCATCAAGGCGAAGACGGCGCAGTTCCGCATCGACATGGAGACGCCGGTCAGCGACAGCGTCAACCTGTTCCTGCACAGTCGCTACCTGAAATATTCGTACGACTTTAACGGCCTGTTCCCCGGCTCGGGCACCGGGAACGCCGGCCTGACCAGCGCGGTCAACTATCTGACGCCCGGCGCCGGTTCGCCGATCAACGACCTGCTGACCGCGGGGCGAACGGCGTTTCCGACCGCGACGCGCTTCGGCATCCGCAACCTGCGGACCGGCACGGTGCTGGGCAGCAACCAGACTGCGGAACTCAATGCGCTGAACGGCAACGGCTTCCTCCAGCGCACGACACTCAACCACGATTACATCGACGGCAAGGATTTCGGTCTCAACGGCGGCGGCACGTGGGAATATGAGAGCGGCGGCTTCAAGAACTCGCTGACCGTCGGCGCGATGTATTACGACGTGACACGCGAGCAGGACCAGTCGGCGACGGCAAGCGTCGTCAACGACGTGCGGTCGAACAGCGACATCTACGACATCGTCGCGCTGAACGCGGCTAATGGCGTCGTCGGTACGCTGTCCGATAACGGCCTAGTTTCGTATGGCGACTGGGGCGCTGGCATCCGCACGCGCAAGGACTCCACCGTCTCGTTTTATGCCAATGACGAGCTGTCGATCGGCGACCTGCATCTCGACGGCGGCATCCGCTGGGAGCGCGACTCCGCGACGTTCCTGGACGGTCAGGCAGCAGCGGTGAACCAGCCGGTGCAGCCGAACGTGCCCGGCCTCATCCGCACGGTCGGATCGACCTTCGACGGGACCTTTGCACGGACGCAGCGGACGCAGTCGAAGGCAGCGTACACCGCCGGCGCGAACTATCAGTTCACGCCGAACCTCGCGATCTACGCGCGCTATGCGAACGGTTTCCAGACCAACAACACCGATCCGATCACGACGATCGAGCTGTACGAGGCTGGCGTCCGCTATCAATACCAGCGCTTCATCAGCGGCTCGGCGACGGTATTCCAGACCAACTTCAAGAACCAGAACTACAACTTCGCCAACCCGACCAACCCGTCGCAACAGCAGAACATCAACGCCGACCTGCGCACGCGCGGTGTCGAAGTGGATGTGAACGTCCGTCCGGTCACGTGGTTCTCGGTCGATTTCCAGGGCGTGTTCCAGCAACCCAAGCTGCTCAACCTCGAGATCGACGGCGTCAGCCAAGGTGCGCAGTACGAAGGCAACCGCCCCGAACGGACGCCCGCCAAGCTGTTCACGATCACGCCGGCGATCAAGCTGCCGAATGGGTTGGGCGAAGTGTACGGCCGCTACAAATATGTCGGGCGGATCTTCGCCGATGCCGGCAACGGGGTCGCGCTGCCCAGCTACGGCGTGACCAGCGCGGGGATCACGATCAACGTCAACGAGCGGATCCAGGCGAATTTCAACGCCGACAACATCTTCAACGTCGTTGGCCTGACCGAGGGCAATCCGCGCCAGGGCCAGACTCAGGCGGTAACCGATGGCTATTTCTATGCCCGCGGCATTGTCGGTACGACCTATGGCGGATCGGTGACGCTGAAGTTCTGATCGACCGGCGATGTGAGGGTTCAAACGGGGCGGCGAGCAGGCGACTGTTCTGCCGCCCCTTTTCGCGGAGTGACAATCATGAAGACGATAGCGCGCATGGCGATGGCAGGTGGCCTCGCACTCCTCACCTGCGCCGCGGCGCCGATCACGGGTCGACCGGAACTTGCGTATCAGTTGACCGAGGGGAAGAACCTCAACGCCTTCGTCCGCGACAAGGCGGTGGCCGCGCACGTCCTGCTGCGCAACGGCGACGATCCGCGCATCCTGGTAGCGTTTCCCGCGGGTAACAGCGGTGTCGGCCTGTGGTTCGCGAACACTGCGCAGCCCGTGACCTGGCGGCTGGATCAGGCGCCGCTACCGCTGAACCGCGGGAGCCTGCACGGCATCGTCGCGGTCGCGACCGTCGATGCGCCGCGGTTGATCCCAAAGCAGGCGGTGTTGTCCAATATCCGCTTCCTGCGCGACTATCAGGCGGTCGGTACGTTTCCCCAGGAGCTCACCGCGACGCCGGTAATCGCCGGGGACACGATCACGTGGCGCCGCAAGCGCCTCGACGGCGCGGCAGGCTATGAGCTGACGCTACGGGTTATGGAGGGCCGGATCGACCAGGGCGCGATCGTTGCCGGCGCGAACGGGCAAATTCGGTTGGAGATCACGGCGCTGACCGGCGACACACCGCTGACCCCGATCCCGGCTGTGGAGTTGCTCAATGCGACGGCGGCCGCCGATCCCACCGCGTGCAATGCACTCGCGTTTCTCAGCTACCGGGAGAAGTTCCTGGCGGGTTCATGGCGCTTCGATACCTATTTCGGGCGCGACACGCTGATGTCGTTGCGGCTGCTGATGCCCGCGCTAAAACCCGTCGCGATCGAAGCGGGCCTCAATGCCGTCATCGCGCGACTGTCGGCTGGTGGCGAAGTCGCGCATGAAGAAGGGATTGGCGAATTCGCGATCCTCGCCAATCGCAAGACGAGCCGCAGCGGTGACGCCGCCGATCTCGATTATGGCATGGTCGACGACGATTACATGCTCGGGCCGGTCGCCGCTGACTATCTGCTCGGGGCCGACAAAGCACGTGCGTCCGCCTATCTGGCCGCACCCCTCGCGAGCGAGAGCCAGCCTGGGCGCCGGGAGCCGGTCGGTGCGGCACTGGTCCGCAATCTCCGCTTCGTGCTGGCGCGGGCGAGCGCGTTCGCGGCAGCGCCATCAGCCCGCAATCTGGTCGCGATCAAGCCCGGCCGGATGACCGGCGAGTGGCGCGACAGCAATGAAGGTCTTGGACGCGGCATCTATGCCTATGACGTGAACGCTGCCCTAGTCCCAGCGGCGATCGAAGCGGCAGACCGCCTCATGCACGCCGGACTACTCGACAGATATCTGTCGGCGCGCGATCGCGCGGCGTTTGGGCGGGCCGGCACGATGGCCGACGTCTGGCGGACAAAGGCGCCCACGCTGTTCCGTGTCGAAATCCCTGCTGCAACGGCCGCGGCGGACGTGCGGCGCTATGCAGCGACCCTCGGCGTGCCCGCAGCCCCGGCGCTGGCGGCACTGGGCAAGGCCCCGGTCGTATTTCATGCGCTGTCTTTGGGCGCCGATGGCGCGCCGGTGAAGATCGTCAATTCGGACGAAGGCTTCACGCTGTTGTTCGGGCGACCGACCTCTATTGATCTCGACACTTTTGTCGGCGGGATCATGCGGCCCTTCCCGGCAGGTCTGATGACCGACATCGGGTTGCTGGTAGCCAATCCAGCGTTCGCCGATGGGGCGGCACAGGCGGGCTTTACGCCCGCGGCATATCACGGCGCAGTCGTCTGGTCGTGGCAGCAGGCGTTGCTGGCAGCGGGGCTTGAACGCCAGTTGCACCGGACTGACCTGCCCGCGGCGACCCGGACTCGTCTCAGGACGGCACAGGCGGCCTTGTGGCGCGCGATCGCTGCAGGCAGAACGATCCGCGGATCGGAACTCTGGTCGTGGACGTACAAGGACGGCGGCTACCGCATCGTCGCCTTCGGTGCAGGCAAGGCCGATGTCGACGAATCGAACGCGGCGCAATTATGGAGCACGGTCTATCTGGCCGTGCAGCCGCCCGGAACTCGCTAACCGGCGAAGAAGCCCGTGATCGTCAGGCGTCCGGTTTGCGGGTCGGACGCCAGCGTCACGCCGTCCGCGATCTCACCCGAATGCAGCAGGCTGCTGCGATACAGCAGGGCCCGATTGTACACGCCGTCGATGCGCGCGATCCGTTCGAACAGCGGGGTGTCACCGGCGATATAGGACTCGGGTGCGCCGTGCTTCGCCAGATCCCGGTTGAGCGCGGAGAAATAAGGATCGCGGCGACTGGCATCGATCGTCTCGAACCCGGACGAACGATGCCGGTAGAACGCGGTACCGCCGGTTTCGTCGGGCACGAGATAATGGATCAGCGCCAGCCGTCCAGGCTCCACCGCATCAACGTGCGGCAGGCGTTGCTCGATCGACAGCGCGGACGGCGCCATCGTCACGATCGAGAAGCGCGCCTCCAGCAGCGACAGCCCGGCCGACATCCCAAAAACCTGCTTCGCGATCGTCGCGATGAGCGCCCCTTGATCGCGCATATAGCTATCGGGAAGCGACGCGGCGATGCCGGGGTAGTGTCGTCCTGCCGGGCCATAATCCTGGGTCGCGGCAAAAACTCGCAGCGCGCGGGGATCGGGGACGAAGTGGTCGATGACGACCACCGGCTCCCCCTCCGTACCGATACGGCGCGCCCGCACGTCGGGTGCCGTCATCGCGCGGCGACCTGCGGGGCAACGAGCGCTGCGATCGCCGTGTCATGCAACGGCAGCGTCGGCGTCGCGCGCGCGATGACCGTCTCGATCTGGTCGAGCTGGCGGCGGTTTGTCGCCGCATCGAGGGTATCGGCCAACGGCGCATGGCCCAAGGCGCCCACCCCCTGCCCCTCCAGCACCGCAAGCCAGCTTGCCTCGCGGAACAGTTCATCGGCACTCAGCATCAGACGTCCGGCGCGCGTATATTGCGCCATCTTGTCGACCAGCGTGGGAGGCGGCGTCATATGACGCGTGTGTCGCCAGAGCGGCGCGTCATGGCCCTGCGTGGCGTGATAATGCAGGATCAGAAAGTCGCGGATGCCGTCCATGTCACGTGCGAACAGCGTGTTGAACTGACGCGCCAGCGCGAGGTCGCAATCGGCATCCGGGAACAGTGTGATAAGCTTGGCGATGCCGCTCTGGATCAAGTGAATACTGGTTGATTCGAGCGGCTCGAGGAACCCCGATGACAACCCGATCGCAACGACATTGCCGCGCCATGCCTCGCGCCGGAACCCTGCGGTGAAGCGAAGCATGCGTGGATCCGCCAGCGCTTCGCCGTCGAGGTTGGAGAGCAGGGTCGCCACCGCCTCGTCGTCCGACACGAAGCTGCTCGCATAGACATAGCCGTTGCCGGTGCGGTGCTGGAGCGGGATCCGCCACTGCCAGCCGGCGGGGCGCAGCGTCGACCGCGTAAACGGCGTCGTCGCGGCGATGCGCGCGCACGGCACCGCGACTGCGCGGTCGCAAGGTAACCAGTGCGACCAGTCCTCGAACTGCGCGCCCATCGTCTCGCCGATAAGCAAGGCACGGAAGCCTGAGCAGTCGATGAAGAGATCGCCCTCCAATCGCTCACCCCGGTCGCTCGTCAAAGCGGTCACGAAGCCCGTGTTGGGATCACGCTCGATGTCGCGCAACAGGCCCTCGTGCCGGACGACACCGCGTTTTTCGGCAAGTTGGCGCAGGTGGCGGGCATAAAGGCCGGCGTCGAAATGATAGGCATAGCCGAGCGTCGACAGGATCGACCGCGGGTCGTCCACGGGCTTCGCGAAGCGGCCGGCAGCGGCAAGCTGCGCGGCCAGCGAATAGGCTGATAGCGGCCGATCGAGCCCATCCGCCCTGGCCCGCAGCCAGTGCTGATGGAACGGCACTGGTCCAAGATCGACGCCGTAGCGGCCGAACGGGTGGAAATACCGCGTGCCGGGTCGCGCCCAATCGACGAATTCGATGCCGAGCTTGAAACTCGCTTTCGTCGCCGCGACGAACGCCGCCTCGTCCAGTCCGATCAACTGATTGAACCAGTGGATCGTCGGGATAGTCGCTTCGCCGACACCGACGGTACCGATCGCGTCGGATTCGAGGATGCTGATCGTGACTAGGTCGCCGAACGTGGCGCTCAAGGCTGCGGCGGTCATCCACCCCGCGGTTCCTCCGCCAAGGATTACAAGACGTTGCACGCGCTTCATGCCACGTAGTCCTGCGCAATTTCTTTTGGATAGCAAGCTGCTTCCTTGACCATGCCCCGCACGACGGTCAGCGTCGATCGGTACCCAGTGCCCTGAAGTCCCGGTTGGCCAGTGGCGTTCCGCGGGCGCGTGATCGATCAAACTAGCTCGCGTAGACTGGGTCATGCGCAAGCTCCGCAGCGGGTCAGCCATTCGGACACGTTACGGGGCCCACAACCGGTCGTTCAGACCGCGCTACCGTGCTTGCGACGCTGCCCGGGTCGAGTGGCATAGCCACCGTGCCGCGGTCACGGTTGATAGCAGGACGAGCATCCTGCACGAAAAATTTGCGCGACTGTATCGCGCGCATCGAGGCCGACGATACCAACACCTTGTTGTCGTCCGAGTTTTGATATTATTGGTACTTCTGCACCGGACAAGTTGATGATTATACTAGAAACTTTGGCCCGCCTCGCTGGTTTGGCGCTTGGGATCATCAGATTGTCGGCCACTCCGGCCTGACTGTGTGACCCCTAACAAAAGGGGCTTTTATGACACAGTATCGTAGTCTTTCACGGGTCGGGCTTGTTGCCGTCGGCATCACGACGATGTCGCTCACCGCGTGCGTCAACCCGTCGGCGAAGATCGCGACCTCGCTCGAAGGCTATGGCTTCCAGCCTGCCCAGTCGCAGTGCGTCGGCGATCGGCTCGAGGCTAACCTATCGCTCGGTCAGCTTCAGCAGCTCGGCCGCGCCGCCAAAGCATCGAGCCAGGGCGACACCACACCGGGGCGCCTGACCGCCAGCGATTTCATTCGCGTATCCGCGCAGGTGAAGGACCCGAAGGTTCCGCTGGAAGTCGGCAAGGCCGCTGCGGCGTGCGGCATTCTGAGGGACCCCGCCTCGCCACTTTAATCACGCCAACCGCGCCGCTGCACGCGCCCGAAACGGCGGGGCGGCGGCGTCATGCAAGACACGTCCCGGATGGGCGTTTTCAGGAACTCCACACATGCAAGACGTAACCTATGCGGGCGATACGGTGGTATCGAACACTCGCGATTTCGGGGCGCAAGCCTGGAGCTATGTCGAGATCTGGACACCACGGATCGTCGCGGCGCTGATCATCCTCGTCATCGGCTGGGCGATCGCCCGCGCCGTGAAATGGGGCGTCGCCAAGCTCGTCAACAAGACGCCGCTCGCGATCCATGCCAACGAGCCGAATGCCAACCCGCGCAACCCGACGACGATCGGCGCACAGGTCGGTGATGCCGCCTATTGGGTGGTCCTCCTCATCGCGCTGTTCCTTGCGACCCAGCCGCTCGGCCTGGCCGGCGCAACCGGCCCGCTCGGCGACATGCTGCAGGGCTTCGGCACGGCCATTCCGCGGATCATCGGCGCTGCGCTGATATTCTTCCTCGGCTACGTGCTCGCCAAGGTCGCCAAGAAGGCGGTCGAGGCGGTCATCACAGCCAGCCATGTCGAGCGCTTCTCGACGCATGTCGGCGCGACCACGCCGACCGATCCGACGATGCTGCCGCGTACCATCGGTGGCATCGTGTTCGCGCTGATCATCATCCCGGTCTCGATCGCGGCACTCGACACGCTCAACATCGCGGCGATCTCGCAGCCGGCAACCGCCATGCTGCGCATCATCCTCGACGCCATTCCGCACGTCATCGCCGCCGGCATGATCCTGGCCGTTGCCTATGTCATCGCCAAGTTCGCGTCGCGTCTGTTGACGCAGTTCCTGGCAACGACCGGATTCGACCGGACGATCGGTTCGATCGGCATCTTCGGCAACACGGAAAACCGCGAGCTCGGCAGCACCAGCCCGTCGTTCGTGCCCTCAAAGACGGTCGGCACCGGCGCGTTCGTCGCGATCCTGATCTTCGGCCTGATGGAAGCGTTCCGCCAGCTGAACTTCGCCTACGGCTCGCAGATCATGGCCGAGGTGCTGACGCTGTTCGGGCAGGTCGTGTTCGGGGCGATCATCATCTTCGCATCGGTCGTCATTGCCCGCTTCGTGGCGCACGCGATCGAGCGTAACGGCGACCATGGCACGCGCGTTGCCGCCCCCGTCGTGCGGATCGCGATCATCGTGCTCGGCACGGCGATCGGCCTGCGCTTCATGGGGCTGGCCGACGACATCATCAACCTGGCGTTCGGGTTGCTGCTCGGTGCGATCGCAGTGGCCTTTGCCTTGGCGTTCGGCCTGGGTGGTCGCGATGCGGCCGGGAATGCCGTGAAGCGGATGCTCGACGGTGCCAAGTCGACCGACGACCGCGCCAACCCGGCCATCGACAGCGACCGCACGACGCCCCCCTCAGGAATGGCGTCGATGGATCGCCAGTCGGACGGCAATTTCGCCCGTCAGGATGACCGCGGCGACGTCCAGGACCTTACCGACCGCCCCCTGATCTGACTGCCCTTCCCGAGAGAACCAAAGGAAACTCTTATGAACACCGATACCCTCAACGGCACCGCCGCCAACGTCGGCGGCAAGCTCAAGGAGACGCTCGGCGGCGCGATCGGCGACAAGTCGCTGCGGAGCGAAGGTGCCGAGGACCAACTCGGCGGCACCATCCAGAAGACTGTTGGCCAAGCCAAGGATGCCGTCGAGGACAACATCCGCCCGCTGCTCGACTATGTCCGCCAATTCTCGAAGGAACGCCCCTTCACCGCTGCAGCCTTAGCCGGCGTGCTCGGCATCGCGGTCATCAACACCCTGCGCGGCAAGTAAGCCGCCAGAAACGCCGATTCCCAACGGCGGGCCGGGCAGCGATCGCCGCGCCCTGCCCGCCACCCCAAAGACCGACGGGCGCTCATCGATGCACCCCATGTTAGGCACGAAAGACATGGCCGACAGTCCACACCTCCAGCGCGCATCGACCATTGGTACGCCCGTCGGTCAGGTAGCCCGACCCCGCCGTATCGCTACCGCGCGACGGTTGGCCGCCGAAGTCATCGGCACGTTCTGGCTGGTCCTGGGTGGATGCGGCGCTGCGGTACTTGCCGCGGGCACGGGCGTTCCCGGCACGATCGGCATGGCTGGCGTAGCACTGGCGTTCGGCCTCACGGTCTTCACGATGGCGTTTGCCGTCGGCTTCATCTCGGGCGGCCACTTCAACCCGGCCGTCAGCGTCGGCTTGACGGTCGCCGGCCGCTTTCCCGTTCGCGACCTGCCGGGCTATGTCATCGCGCAGGTCATCGGCGGCATCTTGGGCAGCGCGGCACTGGCTGCACTGGCATCGGGCACCGCAGGATTCGACCTGGTCGCGAGCGGGTTCGCCGCGAATGGCTATGGCGTGCATTCGCCGGGTGGATACAGCGCGGCAACCGCATTCCTATCCGAGGCATTGCTGACCGCGGGCTTCCTTACGGTCATCCTCGGCGCGACCGACGAGCGCTCCCCGGCAGCGTTCGCACCACTGTCGATCGGTCTAGCATTGACGCTGATCCACCTCATTTCGATCCCGATCGACAATACGTCGGTGAACCCGGCGCGCAGCACGGGTCCCGCGCTGTTCGTCGGCGGATGGGCGCTGTCGCAGCTCTGGCTGTTCTGGATTGCTCCTTTGGGTGGCGCCGCCGTAGCCGGCCTTCTTGGTCGCTGGCTGTTCGCGCATACCGATGAAGATCAGTCGCCGGGGCCGATCGGCGATACACCGGTCGAACTGATGGTCGGCGATGACCGCAATACTGCACCGCTTGAAAGATAAACCATCGGGCAATCCCGAGGACGGCGAGCGGTAGTGCAACGGGTAGACAGCAACGCACGTCTCGAGGCGACAATAAACGAACTGCTTTGAGTGTATATCATAGTTAAGCTTCCCAATATCGGCATAAGTAACCGACCCTTACCTTTCACCTTATCTGTCGTACAGATTGTGAACTACCATACATCTCTACTTTGCATCAAAATGGGGCACTCTTGGTATGACAGATTTTTCATTACATCTATCGATTAACTGAGGCGTATCTTCGTGACGACGAGGGACGACCATGACGAACGATTGCCTGGATATCTTCACACGCCCCCATCACACGCTCGCGGGCACTATGTGGCAGGCGCCCGAACACGCAACGCGGCTAGAATGCTCGATCGAGTCGAACCCCGCCCCTGCGATCGTCTGCGGCTTGCGGGACCTGCGTTACGTGATGGTCAACCGCCGTTTTCTTGCGCTTACCGATAGCGCGGACGAGGATTGGCTGAGACGCTCGATGTACGAGCGCAACATCCTTGAGGGCGTCGCGAATTACGAGTTGGTGAAGCGCGCGCTCGTTAACGCGCAGACGATCCCGCAAACCCAGGCCCGTCTGGCTATGCCTGACGGCACGAGCCGGCCCGTGATCGTCACAGGCCAGCCCGTGACCGTCGCCGGCCAGCCGTGCATGCTGTTTACCTTCACGGATATTGGGGCATGGCAAGAGACTGAACGCCGCCACGATCAACTGCGCACAAGCGTCCAAACCGCGTTCACAACCTCGTCGGCGTGCATGATGATCGTCGATCCGGCCGACAACGTCGTGACAGTTGCGAATGAGAGTTTTTGTTCATTGCTCGGCTACTCGCTCAACGAACTATCCGGTCGATCGACTGACGACATCGATATCTGGCCATCGGGAATTGCAACCGGCTTCGTCCGTACGAAGTGCGGACAGCATCTCGAATGCGTCATTTCCGAGGCCACGATCCTCGTCGTCGGCAAAGCCTACGCCCTGTGGACGTTTCAGGACGTGACCAGTCGTCGGATCGACGAACGCAGTCTGGCCGCGGCGATCGAAGCGACGATTTCGGAATCCAAATGGCTCAGCCATGCCATCTTGGATAATATGGCGCTTCGGTCCGAACCGTCGCGAGACGATGGCGCATCGGGATTGAGCGAACTCACTGCACGCGAACGCGATGTGCTGGCGTTGATCTGCGAGGGAATGGACGACAAGACGATGGCACGTACACTGCAAGTCAGCGGCAATACGATCCGCAACCACGTCGCTCGCGTCTACAGCAAGATCGGCGTCAATCGCAGAGTGGCAGCGGCCGCCTGGGGCCGCGCGCGCGGGTTTGACGCGGGAAGCAATCGTGTTGCGCTACTGGCATGCGCCACCGACGCTCTATCGAACTGAAGGCATATCCCCTTCATCATGCAAAGGCCCACGCTTTGAAAATCGCGCCTGGGGGACTCGGAACAACGCTGTCATCCGCCGCTCATGTCGAAAATACTATTTCGGCACGACAAATCGATCTGTCGGCTGCGTTCGCCTTTGGTTAGATAACAGTAACTTGGCCAAGCCACCGAACGAGGGAGCGTTCATCATGCAGAAGGATACCAGTAAATTTTCCAACGTGGCCAGAATTTCGGTCACGGATACGCTGTGTGAACTTACCGGCATTTCGCCATCGCAGACTAATGTCGGCGTAAAGTCGGTAGATACCGAAGAATCTTCTCGGGCCAAACCCCTTTCGCGCCGTGTTGGCACGATTCACCTCAAGCATTAAACTGGAAAGACATATGAAACAAGCATTTACACTGACCGTCCTTGCCGCAGGGCTGTTCTTGACCGGTTGCCATACCGTCAACGGCGTCGGCAAAGACGTGAAATCCGCAGGAACGGCTGTATCGAACGCCTCAGGCGAGAGCGGCAAGAAGAAGTAGAGCACAATAGATTGGGGACTTCGTCAAATCGCCGTTCCCCAATCATTCATCCGCTCTTGGCTTTTTCGATTGCCTATACTTCCAACGCGCCAGACTTTACAATATCCGGCCACTGGCGGGATTTTTACTACGCTTTTCGCTAGGTATCGTTCGGCGTGAACTCGTGAGGTAGACTAGGTTTTGGTGCCCAGACGCAGTCGCCGATGCTCAGGTGCGGTCGATGGCGCCCCGGATACGAACGCTCTATTATCGTCAGCTAAAGCCCTTCCATCCAGATGGCGGACGCCGACTAATTACCATTCTCACGACGGGCGAACAGATCGCCGATGGATGCGACGAAATGCGTATTCATTGCGGCGATCGCAGCTTTCGGATCACGATCGGCTATCGTGCGCGCCAGGTCGTGATGGTGCGCCAACACGGCGGTACGCTGCCGCGCGGTGGTTCGCGTTGCCCAGGCGGCAGGCACAGCATGGACCATCATCGGCGCGAACGAGCGGACGATCTGCAAAAACAGCATGTTGCGCCCCGCCTGCGCGATCGCCTGGTGAAACGCGATGTCGTGGCGGGTCAGCGCATCGACATCGGTACCCGCCGCTTCCATCGCCTCGGCCAGGCCGACGATCGTCCGCGCCTCGTCGTCGGTGCGTTCGATCGCAGCGAGTTCGGCGGTGCGGAGTTCCAGCGTGCGGCGCACGTCCCAGATCTGCACCATCGAGATCTGCGCCGTCGCTACGGCATGATCAAGCGAGGTCGCCATCACCGATCCGTCGATCGCGGCAACGCGCGCACGCCGGCCGTTGCCGACGTCGATCAACCGCAACGCTGCCAGCGCGCCGAACGCCTCGCGCAGTACCGGCCGGCTGACGCCCAGCTCGGTCGCGAAATGCCCTTCCGAGGGCAGCGTGTCGCCGACCTTCATATCGTTCGTGCGGATGTGCGTGCGGACCGCGTGGACCGCCTGATCGACGAGCGAGCCGCCCTCGACTAGTCGCAGGCTCGCCGCGCTCATGCCGCGAGCCGTGGTGCGCGCAGCGACGACGGGGTCGCTCCGAACTGCCGCGAGAAGGCACGCGTGAAACTGGCGTTGTTGAGATAGCCGCACTGGTATCCGATCGACGATACCGGCAGGTCGGTCGCGATCAGCAACTGACGCGCCGCCCCGAGCCGCCGGTCGAGCAGCGCGTCGGCGACCGTGCAGGCGAACATGTCGCGAAACCCGCGCGTGAGCTTTGCCCGGTTCAGTCCACAGGCGCGCGCGATGGAGTCGAGCGTCATCTTCTCGCCCCAGCGCTCGTCGATCATCCGCTTTGCCGCGACGATCCGCTGGCTGTCGCGGGCGGACAATTGCCCGGCACCCGCAAGAGGGACAAGGTCGTCCTCGACGATCCGCTGGAACGTGCTGGACAGGAGCTCGATGCATTTTGCCGAACGATGCGTGCTGCGCCAGGGTTCGGGTAGCGTGCAATCGAGGATCGCGGCGACCATCATCCGCAACTCGCTCGGCAGATGGCACGCGATGTTCGCGTCGGGCGCATAATCGAAGACCCGCAGGCAGGCGCCACGTTCGACCGCAAGGACGAGGATCGCGCGCTCCTCCGAGGGCACCGTGCCGGTGGTGACGGTGACTTGCGCCGGCGCGTCCTCACCCACCGTGAAGCAGAGGACTACCGCGTCGGCGGAAACAGCCGTCGGGTCGACTAAGCCCTCGCCGATGAAGGCCGCCATCTCGGGCGACACCGTGACCCGTTCCTTCTGCATGCTACCCTCGCCCAACACCGATCTCCTGTTCCCGATTGCCGGGATTGAGTTGATCATGCAGCTATCGGATAGCTCGTGCAAGAGCTATCTTACAGGTCAGGCGGTTGCCGATACCGGTGCGCGACGCATCGCCATCGTGAAGGCGATGACGGAGATCGCGCTGGTCACCACGCCGACGATCGCGAGACCTTGCGCGAGATGCGCCTCGCCGCCCAGCATGCCGCTTGCCGCCGCGACCAGCGTCGGTGCGAGCCCGTAGCCGATCAGCCCGGCGATCGCGATGAACGCGCCGATGCACAACCCGCGGAGTTCGTTGGGGATCAGCACGGTCAACGCCACCGAGGTCACGACACCCGTCACCGCGCCGCACGTCACGAGCAGGCCGACCGCGACCCCGAACAGCGGGACCGAGGGCATGATCGGGAACAGCGCGGCAGGCACGCCGACGGCGGCGGCAACGATCGCACCGATCAGCAGACCGCCGCGCCGCCCGCTTTTCTGCCCCCGGTCGGCGGACAGGCCACCGACGACCGCACCGACGACGCCCGAGCCAAAGAGCAGCGCGCCCATCCAGCCGGCGAACTGGTCGGGCTGCAGGTGGAAATTGCGCGACAGGACCGGCGAGACCCAGATCCCGGCGGCGGCATCGGCCATCACGACGCTGATCTGGCCGATGAACAACGGGATCAGGAACACGCGCCGCGCCCAGAGTTCGCCGGCCACGATTTTGAACGGCGCATGCGTGCCCGCCGCAACCTCCTGTCGCGCCGGCTCGCGCAACAGCAACAGCGGCAGGATGGCAAACACGCTGATGACTGCGAGGCCGAGATGGACGCTGCGCCACGGCATCATGCTTGCGAACCATGACGGCGCGCCGCCATGGGCGAACAGGCCGAACAGCGCGCCTGACAAGCCCAGGGCGAGCGCAACGCCGAGCGACTTGCCGAGGTTGACGATCAGCATGGCCCTGCCGCGCTGCGTTGGAACGCAAAAGTCGGCGCACAGCGACAGCGCTGCGGTCAAGGCGCCGGTCGTGCCGATCCCGGTCAGCATGCGCGCGACGAACAGCACGGGCACGCCGTGCGCGAGCCCGGTCAGCACCGTGCCCAGCGTCCACACGAGCGCGAGCGTGATCATCATCCGCACGCGGTTGTAGCGATCGACCAGGATCCCGATCGGGATCGAGAACACGGCGAGAGGCAGTGCCGCCGACAGCCCCTGGATCAGGCTCAGCGTATAGTCGCTCAGGTGAAGTTCGGCTTTCGCGCCCTCCTGGACCGTCCCAAACGAGCCCATCATCGTGAAGCCGACCGCCATCGCCAGCGCGAGCGCGAGCAACGGCAGCAGCGTCCTTGCGAACGGCGGTGAAGTTGCCTCGATCGGTCGGGCGAAATCGGTCATGGGAGGTCCTTATGCAAGCGCACGGCGCAGTGCCTCGTGGCTGTCGCGGCGCGCCTGTTGCGAGACCGGGCCGTCGGCGAAGACATCGAAGGCGTGATAGCCGCCGGGATAGACGTGAAGCTCGACCGGCACGCCCGCGCGGATCAGCCGTGTCGCGTAGTCGATGTCCTCGTCGACGAAGAGATCGAGCGCACCGGTCGCGATATAGGTACGCGGCAGGTTGCCGAGATCGGTCGCGCGGGCGGGTGCGGCGTAGGGCGAGACGTCGTCGCCACCGGGCGCGTGGCCGAGCAACGAACTCCAGCCGAAGCGGTTGCTCTGCCCCGTCCACACGAACTCGCCGGCATACGGATGCGGTGGCGCTGTGCAGGTGCGATCATCGAGCATCGGGTAGATCAGGTGCTGGAACGCTAGTGCATACTCACCACGGTCGCGCACCATCAGCGCCAGCGCCGCGGCATACCCGCCGCCCGCACTCTGCCCCATCACGCCGAGCCGGGTCGGATCGATTCCGAGGTCCTCGGCATGGGCGATCGTCCAGGCGAGCCCGGCATAGCAATCCTCGATCGGGCCGGGGAAGTTCGTTTCCGGCGCCAAGCGGTATTCGACCGACACCATGACGCACTGAAGGTCGGCGATCAGCGGACGGACCAGCGGATCGTAATCGCTGACCTTGCCCATCACATAGCCGCCGCCGTGGATGTGATAGATGCACGGCAAAATGCCGGTGACGCCCACTGGGCGGAAGACGTGCAAATCGATATCGGGCGCTCCGGCAGGCCCTGGAACCGTATGGATCTCCAGCGTCGCCAGCGACTCGTCGGCCGGGGGAAACATCGAAGGCCGGTCTCGCATCGCCGGCAGGATATCGGCGGCGAGCGATATCGGCGGCAACATCTCCAGCAGCGGGCGCAGCGTCGGATCCACCAGGTGCAGGCTGTCCATCATTCTCTCCACGATCGTTGTTATGACGCGCGTTCGATATTGGAACGGCGTTCAGAACGCGAAGATCTTGCCCGGATTGAACAGGTTGTGCGGGTCGAGAGCATGCTTCAACGTCCGCATCAGATCGACCGCATCGCCGAGTTCGGCGACCAGCCAATCCTGCTTGCCGATACCGATCCCGTGCTCCCCGGTGCACGTGCCATCCATCGCCAGCGCCCGCTCGACCATCCGTGAATTGATCGCCGAAACCTCGGCCAGTTCGGCTTCGGACTCCGGATCGATCGAGAACACGACGTGGAAATTGCCGTCGCCGACATGGCCGAGAATGGTTGCCGGGACCGACGAGGCCTGGAGGTCGGCCTTCGTCTCGCCGATGCACTCCGCCAGGCGGCTGATCGGCACGCACACGTCGGTCGCCCAGCCGACCGCGCCGGGGCGCAGGTTGACCGCAGCGTAATACGCCTCGTGCCGCGCCTTCCACAGCTTCGAGCGTTCCTCGGGCAGATTCGACCAACGGAAGTCGCCGCCGCCGTTCGCCGCCGCGAGTTCGCGCACCGTCTCGGCCTGTTCGTCGACATAGCGCGGCGAGCCGTGGAATTCGAAGAACAGCGTCGTCAGTTCCGGGTAATCGAGCTTCGACCAGGCGTTGACCGCCTTCATCTGCATGTCGTCGAGGATCTCGACGCGAGCGAGCGGCACGCCGATCTGGATCGCCTGCACCACCGTATCGACCGCGCCGTTCAGCGTGTCGAAGCTGCACACCGCGGACGAGATCGCCTCGGGTATCCCATGAAGCCGCAGCGTCACTTCGGTGATGATCCCGAGCGTACCCTCGGAGCCGACGAACAGCCGGGTCAGGTCATAGCCCGCCGCCGACTTGCGCGCGCGGCGGCTGGTGCGGATCTCGCGACCGTCGGGCGTTACCACGCGCAGGCTCAGTACAGCCTCGCGCATCGTGCCGTAGCGCACCGCGTTGGTACCGCTTGCGCGCGTCGCGGCCATCCCGCCGATCGTCGCATTGGCGCCGGGATCGATCGGGAAGAACAACCCCAGGTCGCGGATATGCTCGTTCAACTGTTCGCGACGGACCCCGGCCTGCACCGTGCAGTCGAAATCCTCGGCGTTGATCGACACGATTTGCGTCATCTCGGACAGGTCGACCGACACGCCACCTTGCACCGCCAGCGTGTTGCCCTCGATCGAGGTGCCAGCCCCGAACGCCACGATCGGCACCTTGGCGGCGGTGCACAGCTTGACGAGATCGACCACCTCCTCGGTCGATCGCGCGAAGACGACCGCGTCGGGCAGCATCGGTGCGAAATGCGCCTCGCTGCTGCCGTGGTGGAGCCGCATCGCGTCGCTCATCTGGAGCGCGTCGCCGAACCGCTGCTCGAGCGCCGCGACGAACGCGGGGTCGAGCGGTGCGCGTTCTATGGTGTCGAAATGCATGGTCATCCTAGAACCGGAAGCTCGCGCGCACGCCGTAGCGGCGGCGGTCGCCCTGAATGGCGAGGTTCGACGCCAGCGGCGCGAGCCCGGCCCGCACCAGCGCCGACTTGTCGATATAGCTTTCGATGAACTTGGTGTTGAACAGGTTCGTGCCGAACGCGGTGACGGTCAGGCCGCTCGAGAAACGGAAGCCGAGCGACGCATTGGTGATCGCATAGGCCGATAGTTTCGGCGCTACATTGGGGTCGAGCGAGGAGCCGATGCGGCTGCCCTTCCCGAAGATTCCGGCATCGAGCAACACCGCATTGGCACCGATCGGCACGGTGTAGGTCGTATTGAAGTTAAAATTATAGTCGGGCGTGAAGATGATCCGGTCGCTCGATACGTGGACGCCGGTGGTCGCGAAATACTGGCTGTCGTCGGTGATGCGGGCATGGAGATAGGACGCGCCGGCATCGATCCGCCACTGGTTCGTCACGCGAAGATGTGCCTCAACTTCGGCGCCGTAGCTTTCGACGGTGCCGGTGTTGAGGTTGATCGCGACGAATCCCCCGCTGGTGTTGGGCGCCAGCGAATTCTGGCCGATAAAGTCCTTGTAGTCATTATAGAACACGTCGGCGTTGATCGTCAGGCGACGGTCGAACGCGTCGAACTTGGTGCCGAGTTCGTAGGTCCAGACATTGTCGCCCTTGTAGGTCGCATCCTCCGGCCGCGTACCCGGACCGTTCTGGCCACCGCCGCGGATACCCTTGGCGACCGACGCGTAGCTCATTACCGCCGGCGTCCAGTGCTGAGTCAGCGTGACACGCGGCTGGAACTGGTCCTTCTTGTACTCGGGCGCGGTATAGGGCGTGGTGCCGTTGACCTGGCTCGCGACCAGCTTCTGGTGATCGTAGCGCCCACCGACCGCGAGATCGAGCGTGCCGACTTTCAGGAACGCGGTGGCGAAGATCGCGCGCGTGTCGTTGCGGACATAGGTCGACGACGGCGTGGTCGAGGCCGGCGCCGGGAAGGTCGGCCCCAGCAGCGCGCGGAAATCGATCGTCGTCAGCTGGTCGCTCGTCTGCGTGTAGCGGTTGCCGTACAGCCCGATCAACGTCGAGAACGCGTCGCTCCACTGCGTATCGAAGCGCAGTTCGGCGGTCTTGGTCTTCAAGGTCGAACCACCGCGGGTGCGGAGCAGGTCGACCGCGCTGAAATCACCGTCGTTGATTCCGGCGACATTCTTCTGGTTGTAGGCGCCGATCGCGGTGATCTTGGTTTTCAGCGAGGTGGCATCGAACTCACCCTTCACGTTCGCGCCGTAATAGTCGATTACCGCGCGGTTGAGGACATTAGTCGCGCCGTCGAGGCGGTAATCGGTCGGCCCGGCGACGTGGATATACGACGTGCTGCCGCCCGCGGTCCGGTCGTAATTGCCGTTGACCGTGAACACCGCCCAATCGGCCGGCGTGAAGCGCAGCGTGCCGCCGACACTCTGCTGCTTCAGCGGGTTCATGTCGCCGATCGTCAGCGTGTTGCGCATGAAGCCGTCCTGCTCGTGGTAGGACGCGCCGATCCGGAACTGCAGCAGGTCGCGTACGATCGGCCCGCTGACAGAGCCCGAGACCGACGCGTAATTGTCCGTGCCGGCGACCGCGGCGTCGAACCGCCCTTCCCACTCGTTACCAGGCTGGCGCGTGATGACGTTGATCGCGCCGCCCAGCGTGTTGTTGCCGAACAGCGTCCCCTGCGGCCCACGCAGCACTTCGATCCGCGCGACGTCGACGATTGGCGAGTTGAGGTAGGACGTGTTCGGCTGATAGACGCCGTCGATGAAGATACCGACGCCCGGCTGTACCGTATCGATCAGTGTCGTGCCGATGCCGCGGATCGACACGAACGCGCGACCGACGCTGTCCGAGTTGATGTTGAGGCCGGGGGTGTAGGACGCGATGTCCTTCACCGTGTTGACCTGCAGTTCCTTCAGCCGATCGCCGGTGATCGCGGTGACTGCAATCGGCACGTCTTTCAGCGACTCCTGGCGCTGGCGGGCGGTGACGACGATGTCATCGGAGCTGACGGGCGTTGCGGTCTTGGCCGTATCGGCGGCGTCCTGCGTCGCCGATACGGCAGCGTCCTGAGCGAAGGCTGGCACGGTCGTGAAGGCGGCGGCGGCGCATCCTGCGGCGAGCAATGTCTTAAAGCGCATTGGATCCTCATCCCTGTAGAGCGCCGATCCATTGCCGGCTACTTCTACAGTCAGAGCTATCCGATAGCTTACCTATATGAAAGGTCTCGCGCTATGCCGTCCGGCTCGCGGGCTTCGCCAATCGGTGCGTTACCAACAGCTATAGCCGCCGTCGGCGAGTACGATGCTGCCGGTCATCAGGCTCGCCGCATCCGACGCCAGGAATGCAACGATCGACGCGACTTCTTCGGGTTCGCCGAGACGGCCCTGCGGCGTGCCGTCGATCCAGCGCTTGTACATTTCACCTTCACGGTCCGCGAAGCTGTTGAGAACGGTGTTGATGTAGGTCGGCGCGACCGCGTTGACGCGGACGCCGCGTGGTGCCCATTCGGCAGCGAGGCTCCTGGTCAGCTGATGCACTGCGGCCTTCGATGCGTTGTAATAGCTTTGTGGTTGCGGCCGGTTGACGATAAATCCGCTCATCGACCCGACATTGACGATCGCGCCCCTCCCCGCCGCCAGCATGTGCCGGCCAAAGGCGCGCGCGCACCAGAAGGTGCCGTTGAGATTGACGTCGAGTACGTTCAGCCAATGCTCGTCGGCGACGTCTTCCGCTGGGGTTTCACTGCGCGCGATGCCGGCATTGTTGACGAGGATGTCGATCGCCCCGAGCTGATCGGCGACCGTGGTGACGCGTGCCGAGTCGGTCACGTCCATCGCGATGCCGTCGACCGCATAGCCCTTGTCCGCGAGCGCCGCCTGTCCGGCCACAATCGCCGCCTCGTCGCGGTCGGCGATCGTCACGTGCGCCCCCATCTCCGCCAGCGCTTCGGCACAGGCCAGGCCGATCCCCGCCGCGCCACCCGTCACGAGAGCACGGCGGCCGGTCAGCTTCAGTCTTTCGAGATACATCGGCGGTCCTCAGGGCAGGAAGGGTGCGGCCGGCATGACGGGCTCGTGTCGCGCCTCCTGTCGGACAAGCGAATAGACCTGCCGTGTCTCGGCATCGAATTCGACCCAAGGCAGGCGGCCATCGGTCGCGAAGCGGATCCACAGTGCGTGCATCCGTTCGGCAAGATCCTGCGGCGGATTGGGTCCGCACAGACCCTGCTCGCCGGTCGCACACGCCAGGGTGTCGAACACGAACGGCAGCTCCATACCGTGCGAGGCGCCAAGCTCGCCGCCGAACATCGGCGAACGCCAGTCGAACTCGTACATGTGCGTGCGCCCCTTGTGCGCTTCCGCAAACCGCCGCGCGGGCCAGCGAAAGACGAGATCGTTCATCGCTTCGGTCAGCGCCTGCCCCGGCTTCTTGCCCTTCGTCCCGATCCCGTACGCCTTCAGCACTTGCCGCGCACGGGGTTGGGATTTGTGGAGGACATAGGTGGCAAGCAACCGTCCGATCTTGTCGCGCACGCCGGTGGGGACGAGATACAGGTTCATTTCCTCGGCATTGGTGCCGATCAGCAGGTCGACCTCCGCGCCCGCGCCGTTCGCCAGCGCATCGAGCGGACGTTGTGGCAACACGTCGTCGCCGTGGACGGGGACGAAGCGGCTGATCCCGAACACCGGTTCATGGCCCGCCTCGTCGCGCAGATCGATCCGCGCGGTCGGTGCGGATACTGCCTCGACCGCGTCGATCAGCGCGTCATACGGCACGCTGCCGAAGCCAGTCGCATCGGGGGTAATCTTCAGGATCTTCGCGAGCTTCTTCACCAAGCGCTGCATCACCGGGACCGAGCGCGTCATCCCGCCATGGCCGCTCTGGACGATCGCGCGCCGGAACAATCCCTTGGCGAGCGGCGAGGCGATCAGGTCGGCGATCGCCATGGCACCCGCGGACTCACCGAACACCGTGACGTTGCCCGGATCGCCGCCGAACGCGGTGATGCCGTCCCGTACCCATGTCAGCGCCGCGATCATATCGCGCAGACCAAGGTTAGTCGGCACGCCCGGGATCGGCAGGAAGCCGTCCACGCCCATCCGGTAATTGATTGCGACGCAGATCACGCCGTCTCGCGCGAACGTGCTGCCGTCCTGCACCGGCGCATCCTTGCTGCCGATGACGAACCCGCCGCCGTGGATGAACACCATCACCGGCAGGCCAGTCCGGTGGTCATCGGGCCGCCAGATATTCGCCGTCAGATAGTCGTCGCCCGGCGCCCAGCCTTCACCAATCAGCGGCACGGTATCGAGGCCTGGGAACGCCTTGGTCCGCTGCGGCGCGTTGGGGCCGGCCGCCGTTGCGTCGCGCACGCCTTGCCACGGCACGACCGGTTGTGGCGGCGCGAAGCGGTTGGCGCCCACCGGCGCCGCGGCGTAGGGTATACCGAGGAACCGCCGCACGTCGTCCGCGGCACTCCCCTGCACGATACCGGCGGCGGTCGAGACGATGGGTTGGCTCACGATGTTCTCTCCTCCCGATCCGCAACCGCGGTCGGAGGACAAAGGTAGCAGTCCGGCAACGCACGTCGCGAACTCACGTTATGCGCATCGTTGCTTTTATCGTGCAGTCCGGTGGGCCGACAAGCGCCCCCGTTACCAGGCCCCAGTCCCGGTCGCGCACTGCTGGTATTCGGCGATGCGCCGTCGGGTCGCGGGCGATGTCGTCTCCGGCAGGTCGCCCAGCGTGAACCAGCCGGCCTGTTCGATCTCCCGCAGGTCAGCTCGAGCGAGCACACCGCTGGCCGCGGTTCGCACGACGAAGATGACGATATGGTCGTCCTTGCCCTCCCCGCGGCTGTGATAGACGCCGAGCACCCGCTCGATCACCGGGTCAGCGATCGCCACTTCCTCGGCAAGCTCGCGCATCAGCGCGGCGGCGATACTCTCGCCCTTCTTCACGCCGCCGCCGGGGAGATACCAGTGGTCGTCATAGGTGTGCCGCACCAGCGCGACCCGCCCGTCCCGGTCCAGCAATAGCGCGCGAACACCGATCGTGCGCGGCTTGCCGATCCGCCATACGAGGCTCGCTATCCTGCCGATCAATCGATGACGCACACCCACGCTTCTATCCCTCTGCGTTTGTCGACTCGTCCCAAAGTACCCGGGAACTTGGTTTACGCCCGATGCCGTTGGGAGGCACAACCAAGCAGCGGACGGGCACAGCGAATGGTTTTGTAGCTCGCTCCGAATGCGGTCAGATTGAAATGGCTTCTCCGACATCCTGATCACGGGAGCAATCCGCACCGACTTCAACCAGTGGCAGGGCCCATGACGCGACTTCAACGTGCGAACAACATTTCCGATCTGCGCCTGATGGCACGCAAACGGCTGCCGCGACCGATCTTCGACTATATCGACGGCGGCGCCGACGACGAAGTGTCGCTGCGCCGAAACGTCAGCGCATTTTCGAACTACGAGCTGGTGCCGGACGTCCTGAACGACGTCTCGGAAATCCGGACCGGCACGACGCTCTTCGGACAGCCATCGCGCTGGCCGCTGATGCTGGCGCCGACAGGGCTTACCCGAATGTTCCACGGCCATGCCGAACTCGCCGTAGCGCGCGCGGCCGCACGCCACGGCATCCTCTACAGCCTGTCGACAATGGGAACGACGCGGCTGGAAGACCTTGCCCAGGCCTTCGCCGGACCGAAGGTTTTCCAGATCTATATTTTCAAGGACCGCGGCCTTACCGCAGAGTTCGTCGCTCGCTGCCGGGACGCAGGCTTCCACGGACTGGCGTTGACGGTCGACACACCTGTAGCCGGCAACCGCGAGCGAGACAGGCGCAGCGGACTGTCCCTGCCGCCCAAGCTGACACTGAAGTCGTTGCTGAGCTTCGCGCGTCATCCCTCATGGTCGCTGCCCGCGCTGACGGGGTCCAAATTCGATCTCGCGAACGTCAGCCACAAGATCGACGCGCTCGCGTCGGGGCCGATGAGCCTGTTCGATTATATCGGCGGCCAGTTCGATAGGTCGGTCGGTTGGCGCGATGTCGAATGGCTCGCCCGCGAGTGGAACGGGCCGCTCGCGATCAAGGGCGTGATGACGCCCGAGGACGCGCGACGTTCGATCGCGTCGGGCGCGACCGGCGTGATGGTATCAAACCATGGCGGCCGCCAACTCGACGGAGCGCCTGCACCGATCGACCAGATCGCGGCAGTGCGCGACACCGTTGGCGATGCGCCGGATGTGATCTGCGACGGCGGCATTCGGCGTGGCTCGGACATCGTGAAGGCGCTCGCACTGGGGGCGACCGCCTGTTCGATCGGGCGCCCTTATCTGTACGGCCTAGCGGCAGGCGGAGAGGCAGGCGTCAACCGCGCGCTGACGCTGCTGACCGAGGAGTTCGAGCGCACGATGACCCTAGCCGGCGTAAACGATCTCGCGACCCTTTCCCGCCGCCATGTTCGAGTTCGGGTAAACTCGCGCAATCCGGCGTAGCATTTTGAGAATACGTCGGAAATATCCGAGCCGACTGAAAATTTGGTCTATGCCGCGTCGGTCTAGAAGCTAGAACCGATTAATTAACAACATTGCACCGACAGCTCACGACTATGAACAGCCGTTCCGCAATCGCCCTGTCTCACCGTATGAGCGAACGTCAGCTTTCGCCACTTGAGCGCTTGAAAGCGGCTGTTCCGTTTTTCTTCCCACTCCGGTCATTCTGTTTTCGCCCACAATTGGGCGTGCCAGTTATCGCTTGGCACTCCCGCGATCTTTCGAGCGCCAATTGAAACTCGAAATTGGGCCTGTCGCTCTTCTCGAAAAGATCGACCAGGGACCGGGTATGTAATCTGCCGTCAACCCGGCGAGAGGCGCACGCGGCGTCGGTGCGGGCGCTTGGTGGAAGATCAAGCGTCCCTGTCCGCCCAAGCGCACAGGCGGCAAGTACACCGCTGTCATGCCCTGCGTCGGTGAATGCATCGCCTATTGAGACACGCAGGAAGCAAGCAGTAACATTAACAACGCGGCGATGGTTATTGCGTACTTCTTGCTAAGTTTAGACGTTCCATGGCTTAGCTGAACCATTTAGTCGGCTTCTACGGCTCTCACCCAGCCATAACAGCAGCAGATCGACTGACGTTTCTGCATGGGCTCGCGGGCCTATAATCCTTTTACGGCCGGCAGGAACTATAAGCAGTCGCTCAAGTGGCGCTCATCGCCTCCCGAAACCTGCCGCTCGTTCAGTGGCGATTTTTGGGATCTCTGTTCAGGTCGCAAACGGCTAGGCAGGCTTCAGGCGAGCCACGAGACTTCGCTGCTTTTGCGTGATAAGCTTAGTCTTGGACTGCCGTTGCTCAGTGCCCAGTGCCTGTCCAATACCCTCGACCCAAGAATCTATAATTCCTCAGAACATTGGAAGACCTCGAGACAGTCCTGCGACGAAGCTGTACAGCGATACCACCTGACCGGCAGGGCAAACTAACTTTCAGGGAAACGAACATGAGCATGCCATCGGCTGCTTCGCCCCTGTCGATCGTCATCGATCGCGATCGACCTGTTCCAATCGCCGAACAGATAACGATAAATTTGCGCGAAGCGATCGTCGAGGGGCGGCTGGAGCCTGGCGCCCGGCTGCCATCATGGCTCGACATGGCGACTCAGCTTGGCGTCGCCCGAGGTACCGTCAGGACGGCGTACGAACGGCTGATCGATGAGTCGCTCGTGATATCCTCTGGCGCCGCCGGAACGCGTGTCGCGGAAAAACCGATTACCCTGCCTGCCGCGGTTCATGTCGACATTCCGCGCCCGATGCAGGGGATCGAGCGCGGCTTCTATCTGAAGCCGCTCCCCTTCCAGATGGGCGTACCGGCCCAGGACGCTTTCCCGGCGAAACTCTGGTCACGGATGCGGACGAAGGCGGTGCGCGACGATGCGATGGCACCGGTTGGCCCTCCCGATCCGCGCGGCCATCCCGATCTTCGCGCGCAGATCGCAAGCTATCTGGCGATCGCGCGCGGTATTCTGTGCTTGCCCGACCAGATCATTCTGACAAGCGGCTACAAGAATGGCCTGAGCCTCGCGATTTTGACGTTGCAGGCACAAGGCCGCACCGCCTGGATGGAAGATCCGGGATTTCCGATGGCGCGGCGGGCGCTGGAACTCACCGGCATGTAGGTCGCCCGCGGGGTCGAGATCGCCCCCGACGCGGCGATCGCGGTGGTGACGGCGGGGCAGCAGGCGCCGACCGGAGTCGCCCTGTCGCCACGGCGCCGGCGGGAGCTCGTGGCGTGGGCAGTGCGCGAAGACGGCTGGATCATCGAGGATGATTACCTGAGCGAACTCCAGTTGTCGGGACGCGCAGTGCCGGCGTTCGCGGGGACCGATCCGAACGGCCGGGTGATCCATGTCGGCAGCTTTGGCAAGACGCTCAGCCCGGCGCTCGGCCTCGGGTTCGTCGTCGCGCCGCTGTCGCTCGCCGAGCGGTTTGGCGAGGTCGCAGCCTTCCTCAATCCCGCGCCGAATGCCACGACCCAACTCGCGCTGGCGGCCTTTCTCGTCGAGGGTCTGCTCATCTGTTCCCCGGGGTATAACGGCTCGGGCTCGATCCTGCTCAAGAACGCCCTTGAATGGGGATCTCAGCCGACCTTCGGCACCGGCGGCCTTGCCCCTTTCCGCGACAAGATCGCAGCGATCATGTCCGTTACCGAAGACGTCGAGAGCGGCGCGATCGCGCTGCAGCACCTTCGCACGATTCTCCAGCACATGGGTGTGATCGTGATGCCCGATGCACTCGTGTTCGCCGATGACGCGTTTGCCGCGGATCCGCTTCGCGATGCTTCGGTCGTGCCCCGCGTCCAGCGACAAGTGCGATTGCTGATCGATGCGTTGCTTGCGCAGCAGCATGGGACTGTGCGGACCCGGCCCCTTCGATGACCGCGAGAGCCCCGCGCATCGCCGCTTAGAGCATATCGGCCTTGCTCAGGCCAAGGCCGCCGCCTTGATGCACGATCGCCGCGCTGAGCAGGCTGTTCGCGATGTTCCGGGCGCGCTCGATCACGTGACCCCGTGCCGCCTCGGTTCCGATTTCGCCGAGCGTCTCCTCGAACAGCATGAGCCAATGGGCGAACTCGGCACGCCCGAGATCGGGAATGACGACGTGCTTGAGCATCGGATTTCCAGCGAATTCGCCCGAGCTGAACAGTATGGAACGCCAGAAGTGGTTCATTTGTACGAGATGCGGCGTCCAGTCGGCCACATGCGCGGCAAAGATCGGTCCGAGGACGTCGTCTAGCCGCACCTTGGCGTAGAACCGCTCGATCATTCGCGCGACAAAGGCCTCGTCGATACCGAGCGCCTCCGCATTTCGCCGCTTCGCGTCCCGTGCGGCTGTTGCATGCTGGGTTCCCGTCATGACTGGGTTTCCTTAAACGCGCCTGCACCGAACGACACGCTAATCGCGGGATCGTACCGGCGCGGCTTCAACATTGGCGATCTTCCATGAACCACCGGCGAGCGGCCGCAAATTATTGCCGCTCGCCGAACGATACCGGGTACGCCTCGGTGCGGGTCGCGAGCATCGGGTCGGCGGCAGCGATTCCGTCCGGCATCCGCCCCGGGAGGAATGTCAGCGCACGGTCGGCTTCGGCGGTGTTCGCAGCCAGCATTGCGATCGTGATCGTGCCCAGCTTTACCAGTTTCCGGCGCGACGGCCACGCGATCGACGGATCGTCAAGCAGGTCCCCGCGCTCGCTGAGCTGCGCATACCAGTCGAAGCGGACCGGCCCGTCCTTGACGCGTTTGGCGATCTCAGGCTGCAGATAGTCAGGCGCCGGGTCCGCCCCGGTACCGAAATAATGCTCGCCCGCGGCGGGGACGAAGCGATAGCGCACCGGTCGCGCACGTCCATTGCGGTCGGTGAAAGTCACTGCATTGACCCCGAAATACGCCGTCGTCGCGTAACTCAGCGGCGCCGGGTGCTGCGTCGTCAGGAACGTCTTGGCATCTGGATGTGTGGCAAGAAACCCGTCGAGCGGCGTCGGTGTGGCAACCCCGGGACCACTCGTGCCGATCGCACGCAGCAGCGCGCCGAACTCCGTTGCGGTCCGGGTCGGGAACCCGTCGAAATTGTGCGTGACGATGTCGAGTGAAGGAGCGGCAGGCGACCCGAACTTTATCGCCATGCCACGTGGGTTGGCGCCGGGGTCATTGTCGGCAATGTTTGGAAAACCGGTAAAGTTCGAAAAGCGCACGATGACCGGCGTAGCATGCTCGAACAACGGCGCCCGGCTCAGCGATCGCGCGGCTCTCGTGGGCTCGAACCGCCCCTCGAGAATGATACCCTTGGTGTGCACGGCGCGCGCGTGATGCTCGCCAAATGCGGTATGGAGATCCTCGACCAGGTCTCGCCCCGTTTCGACAGGCTTATCCTGTGCGGTCGCGGTCGCGTTCGCGGTCGCGGTGAGCAATAGCACCGTTGAAGCAGCCGAACGGAGGATGTTGCTGAGCGCTCTCGTGCAAAAGGAGCGTGACTGCGACGCCGCCAGGGTTTGGCTATTGACCTTCGACATGAGCAAATTCCCCTTCGCCTTACATCGGCGATGAGCCCTGAGTAGACTGCGTTTCCAAAACCGACAGGCCCAAGAACCAGCAAAACGACCGTACCATCGCCGATCGACGTCATTACCCACAGTCGGATTTACCGCTTCCTTCTCATCAGACCAACTTTAGGCGCTCGTTCATCTCCGCGACATTCTAAATTTGACACCAAGCTACCCGATTATGGATCGACATACCCTGGTTGTATTTCACCGATAGAGAGTCCTTGGCGGGCAAGACCCCATTTAAGACGTTCGCACACCATTTTCTGTTTTCGACTTCGCGCGCTCGTTCACGCCTGCATCAAAACTACTATGTAGCCGGCGCGGAAGCCCGAACCCTTGGCGGATATCAAATCCTACCTTTGTTGTGTATTGGCTCATCTCGCCCCCCCGCCCGGGCCCCAGGATCAACAGAGCCATCCCCGTACCACGCTGATACAGGTTCGGTGCAAACTGACCATCTAAGCTGTTCGAAAGGCTGACTGTATTCGCTAGGGCACGGTCAGTTTCATGGCGGGCAGCCTCAGCCCGGCGTGAGGCCTGTGGCGAAACGGGGACGAACGATGGCGAACGCAGCACCGATAACGGTCGATGGCAACCTGAACGACTGGACCGCCGGCGACCGCATCGATCGCGGGCTCGGCACCGGATACGCGATCTATGCGCGCAGCGACGGCGCAGACTTCGCCTTCGCGATCACCGCCCCCACCGCGATCGGCGCGAACACCACCGCGTGGCTCAACACCGATCGCAACGCGACCACCGGCTACCAGGTGTTCGGGTTTGCCGGTGGCGCCGAGTACAACGTCAACTTCGCGGCCGACGGCACGGTGTCGCTCTACAGCGGCGCGGCGGGGCAGACCCTGGTCGCGAGCGGCCTTCAGGCGGCTTGGTCGGCGGATCGGACCACCGTCGAGTTCAAGGTGCCAAAGGCGGCGATCGGCAATCCGCAGGCGATCGACACGATCTACGACGTCAACGACACCGCGTTCCTGCCCGGCAATTATTCGAACCCCGCCTTCACCGTCTTCAACGACACCGGCATCGTCGCCGATCCGTCGCACCGGATCGCGATCGTCTGGTCCGATTCGACCGCCAACGCCTATTTCAGCAAGACCGCCTATTCGCAGCTGTTCATGGCCGCGCAGTCCCAGGCGATGCAGGCCGGCGTGCCGTTCGACATCCTGACCGAGGGCGACCTGACCAGCCTGGCGACGCTCGCCAAATACGACACGATCGTCTTCCCGTCGTTCCGCAACGTCGAGGCGAGCAAGGCAGACCTGATCGCGCAGACGCTGGAGCAGGCGACCAAGCAGTTCGGCATCGGCCTGGTCGCGGCCGGCGAGTTCATGACCAACGGCGCGGACAACACCGCGCTCGCCGGCGATTCCTATGTGCGGATGAAGCTGTTGTTCGACGCCACGCGCGTGACCGGTGGCTTCCCCGCCGACGTGACGGTCAAGGCGAGCGACGCGTCGCATCTCGTGCTCGACGGCTATAGCGATGGTCAGGTCGTCCGCCAGTATAGCGGTGTCGGCTGGAACGCTTTCACGAGCGTCAGCGGCACGGGCACGACGATCGCCACCGAGACGGTCAACGGCCAGACCTATTCGGCGGCGATCGCGACGCAGACCGGCGGGCGCAACGTGCTGTTCTCGAGCGAAGCGGTGATGGCCGACGACAACCTGCTGCAGAAGGCGATCGATTACTCGGTCCACGGCGATACGCTGTCGGTCGGATTGCAGATGACCCGCCAGGCCGGGCTGTTCGCGTCGCGCGTCGACATGGACCAGAGCAAGCAGATCGAGGAGGTCAATCCGGCCGGCACCACGCCCGGGATCTACGACAAGCTGCTGCCGATCCTGACCGAGTGGAAGACCGCGTATAATTTCGTCGGCAGCTATTACGTCAATATCGGCAACGATCCGGCCAAGGGCGAGGCGACCGACTGGGCGGTGTCGCTGCCGGTCTACAAGGCGTTGCTCGATGCCGGCAACGAGATCGGCACGCACAGCTACACGCATCCGATGGACACCAACCTGCTGACCGATGCGCAGATCGCGTTCGAGTTCGGCCAGTCGCGGACCGAGCTGGAAAAGCAGCTCAGCGCGTATCTCGGCAAAACCGTGACGGTCGGTGGTGCCGCGGTGCCGGGTGCGCCCGAGCAGATCGCGACCAGCCAGGAAATCCTGAAATACGTGACGTATCTCAGCGGTGGCTATTCGGGCGTCGGCGCGGGCTATCCCAACGCGATCGGCTATATGACGCCGCAGAACGCCGCCGACGACAAGGTCTATCTGGCGCCGAACACGTCGTTCGACTTCTCGCTGATCGAGTTCCAGAAGAAGACCGTCGCCGAGGCCAGCGCGACCTGGGCGAAGGAATTCGGCGCGCTGACCGCGAATGCCGATGCGCCCGTCATCGTGTGGCCGTGGCATGACTATGGCCCGACGATGTGGGCCAGCGACGGCGCCACCAGCCTGTACACCAAGCAGATGTTCACCACCTTCATCGCGCAGGCTGCCGCCGCCGGTGTAGAGTTCGTCACGCTCGCCGATCTCGCAGGCCGGGTCAGCGCTTTCCAGAATGCGACGATCACCTCGACCGTGGTCGGCAACACGATCACCGCGACGGTCGGCGCGACCACCGGCACCTTCTCGCTCGACGTCGACGGCCAGAGCAACGGCCAGGTGATCAAGGGCGTCGCCAACTGGTACGCGTATGACGCGGACACGGTGTTCCTGCCCAAGGCGGGCGGCACCTATGCGATAACGATGGGCGCGGTTGCCGACGACGTGACGCACATCACCGCGCTGCCGATGCGCGCGACGCTGACGACGCTGAGCGGCGACGGCCGTGACTTGGCGTTCACCGTCGAGGGTGAGGGCAAGGTGACCGTCGACCTCAAAGCGCCGGGCACCGACTGGACGACGCTGAGCGGTGGCAAGATCACGAGCCAGATCGGCGAGATCCTGACGATCGACCTCGGCGCGATCGGCGTCCACGACGTCAAGATCGGCCATCAGGCCAATGTGGACCCCGTGCTGACCTCGTTCGGCGGCGGCACCACGGGCGCGCTGTCGATCGCTGAGAACGGCACCGCGCTGACCACGATCACCGCGACCGACGCGAACATCGTCTGGGGCGATTCGATCAAATACTCGATCGGTGCAGGCGGTGATGGCGCCAATTTCTCGATCGACGCGACCACTGGCGTGCTGAAGTTCGTCACCGCGCCCGATTACGAGGCACCGACCGACCTCAACCGCGACAATATCTACGGCGTGACAGTCGTTGCGACCGACGCACGCGGCGCGATCGAGACGCAGACGCTGACGATCGGGGTGACCGACATCGTCGGGATGACCAAGACCGGCACGATGTTCGCCGACACGATCAACGGCACCGGCGAGCAGGACGTGCTCGATGGCGGCTGGGGCAACGACGTGCTCAACGGGCTCGGGGGCAACGACAAGCTGACCGGCGGGCTCGGCAACGACACGCTCAACGGCGGCGCAGGCAACGACACGCTGATCGGTGGCGATGGCAAGGATATCCTCAACGGTGGCGACGGCAATGACATCCTGATGGGTGGCGACGACATGGACATCATGACCGGTGGCGCGGGCGCGGACATCTTCCGCTTCGAGGTGAAGGGCGACAGCCTGACGTCGTCGTCGCGCGACGTCATCACCGACTTCGTCGTCGGGCAGGACAAGATCGACCTGTCGATGATCGACGCCAACAGCTCGCTGTTCGCGCGGGGCGACCAGGCGTTCAGCTTCATCGGCACGACCGCGAAGTTTTCCGCGCCGGGCCAGCTCCGCTACAGCTACCAGATGATCGGCGGCAAGGAATTCACCGTCGTCGAAGGCAATACCGACAGCGGTTCGGCCGCCGATTTCTCGATCGCGCTGACCGGCCATCATGTCCTGACTGCGAACGATTTCTTCATGTAGTTCGCGACATAGGCCGGCAGTGTTATGGCGGGCATAGGCTTCCAATTAGCGAAAACCGCGCGTGAGGGCGGCGTCGGCGGGATCGTCGGCGCCGCTGCATTCGGTGCGGTAATCAGCGCCGGACCGTGGCTGATCACCGCGGTCGCGATGGCGATGCTCAACCACTGGTCGGGCGCGCATCTCGGCGCCGATGGCGCGCGGACCGTGCAGACGATCCTGGTCTACGCGTTCAGCCTGTCCGCGCTCGCCGCCGCGCCGGTCGGCATCCTGGCGACGCGGATGGTCGCGGATCGCATTTTCGCACGCGATGCCGGCGGCGTGTCGGGGATCATGCTGGTCGCGCTCGCGGTCGGCGGCGCGATCGCACTGGGCGTCGGCGCGGTCGTGTACGGCATGCTCGCGCGGCTTCCCCGCGGCGAGGCGGCGCTTGCGACGCTGATCCTCGCGTGGCTGACGCAGGTCTGGATCGCCGCACCGCTACTCACCGCGCTGCGCCGTTACCGCGCGATCCCCCTCGCCTATCTGCTCGGGATCGGTTTCGCGACACTGCTGTTGGCACTGTTACCCAAGCTCGACGTCGTCACCGTGCTCGCCATCATCGCCGGCGGCATCGGCCTGACGTTGGCGGCGATGATGGTGGTGATCCGCCGGCATTTCTCCGCCCCGCCCGTCCTGCCGACGCGCGATGCGATGACGCCGCGGCTCGCCTGGATCGTCGCTGCGGCGGGGGTCGCCGGGGTCGCGGCGATCTGGATCGACAAATGGTTGTTATGGCTGGGCCCCGACAGCCTCCGCGCGGTCGGCCTGTTGCGGCTCAATCCGATCAACGACCAGGGCAGCTTTCTCGGGCTGCTGACGATGGTGCCCGGCCTCACGCTGCTGCTGATCGTGACCGAGACGCGCTTCGATCGCGCGTTCGGCGACCTGATCGTGCGGTGTACCGGCACCTCTACGCTGCAACGGATCGAGGAGGCGCGCAGCGAGCTCGCGCGGACGATGTTCGACGGGCTGCGGATCATGCTGCTGGTGCAGGCGCTGGTCGCGGCACTCGCCTGGGTGTTCGCGGTGCCGCTGTTCGACCTGATCGGGGCGGACGCGCGCGCGATCTTCGCGTTTCGCCAGACCTCGCTCGGTACGGTCTTCCACCTCGTGGTGATCGCCGCGACCGTCGTGCTCGCCTATTACGATCTGTTCGGCCGGATCCTGCTGACCTGGAGCGCCTTCGCGGTCGGCAGTGCCATCGCGACACTGCTGCAATGGCATGCGGGGTTTGCCGCGTTCGGCTGGGGCTATATGGCGGGTGCGGTGGTCGGAGCGTCGGTCGGCATCGCGCTGGTCGCCGAAGCCACGGTGAGCCTCACCTATCTGCTGTTCGTCGGCAACAATCCCTCGGTCGTGGGGCACGGAGGGCGTCTGTTATGACGGGATCTGATGATATGGCACGCCGGACGATCCTGCGGCGGGTGCTCGCGATGGGAGCGATCGGGCTGACGATCGGCGCGCGATCGCGGTCGCAGGCAACACCGAAACCGTCCCCGGACACGGCGCTACGCTGGGGCATCGATTACGGCGCCACCACCGATCCCGCGCTGGCGCGGGCGTGCGCGCTGCTGGTGCTCGAGCCGCATCATGCCCGGCCGATCGCACCACTGCGAGGCCCCGGCAGCATTCTGCTCGGCTATGTCAGCTTCGGCGAGGTCGAGCGCAGCCGGCCGTATTTCGCCGCGCTCGACAAGGCCGGCGCGCTCAACGCCGCTAATCCCAACTGGCCCGACGCGCGGCTCGCCGACCTGCGCCACCCGGCATGGCGTGCGGCGGTGCTCGACCGCCTCGTCCCCGCGATCCTGGCGCTCGGCTATGACGGAATCTTCATCGATACGATGGATAACGCCGAAGCGATGGAACGGCAGGATCCGGTCGCCAACACGGGCATGGTGGCGGCAGGCGCGACGCTGATCGCCGCCGTGCGCGCGCGCTTTCCCAAAATCCGCATCATGCTCAACCGCGGCTACGCGCTGCTGCCCGACGTCGCGCCGAAGATCGACTATCTGCTTGGCGAGGCGATGGCGTCGCGGTGGAATTTCGCTGCCAAACGCTATGAATTGCTCAGTGAGTCGGACTGGGCGTGGCAAGCGGGTCGCCTGCGCGCCGCGCGAGCCCGGAACCCGGCACTGGCGTTGATGACGCTCGATTACTGGAATCCTGCCGATACGACGCAGATCGCGGCGCTATATGCGCGTGAGCGCGCGGCGGGGTTCAGCCCCTATGTTGCGACGCTCGCGCTCGACCGCCTGATGCCGGAACCGACCGGATGAGGATCGACCGCCGACGCGGACGGCTCGCGATCGTCCTGCCCGCGCTGGCGGGGCTTGGCCTGCTCGCGGGCGGGTTGATGCTGCTACCGAACGCGCGCGAGATCCGTCATGCCGAGCGCCGTGCGCAACCGGTGTCGACGCCGGTGCCGGCGAGTTCGATGCCGGCCGCCCCGGTATCACCACCGGTGCTGCCGCCCCTTCACCCGACGATCGCGGCGCAGATCGCGACCGCCGACGCGGCGGCACTCGCAGCGCTCACCATACGGCTGATCGCGGAGGGTCAGCCGGTGTCGACGCTGCAGGTCGCCTATGATCTGGTCGCGGCGAAGAGACCGGCGGTGGCGCTCGACTATCTCGCGGCGCGGCCCGATGGCGCTACCGCCGCGACGTGGCGGTTGCGTGTCGACCTTCTTCGCCGAGCCGGGCGGACCGCGGATGCAGCCGTGCTCGTCACGCAGGCGACGCAGAAGCGCGGACCGGTGGCGGCTGAGGATATCGTCGCGGCGGCCTATGCGATCGATCGGCCCGACCTCGTGATCGCGGCGGCGGCGAACCATGTGATCCCGCCGCCCGATGCCACGCTGTCGCTCGATCTCGCGCGCCGCGCCGACACGGCCGGCCGCGGCGACCTGATCGCGCTGCTGGACAAGGCGACGGCCGCGAACTGGCGGGCGGCGGATCCCTGGCTGGCGATCCGCGTGGCGGCGCGTGCGAACGATACCGCGGCAGGGTTGCGGGCGGCCGACTATCTCCCGGTCGCGCAGCGTCCGGCCGCGCGCGAGGAAATCATGACCAAGGCGGGCGACCGCGAGGGTCTGCGGACCGAATTGCTGGCCCGTGCTGCGGCGCCGGGCGCACAGCCCGAGCGGGAAGCGGAACGCTTGCTGGCGGCGGGTTATCGCGCCGATGCGATCGCCGTCCTGCGCCGGGCGGCGACCGGGATGCCACCCACCGCGCCGGTAGCGCAGCGCTTGCTGTACCTGATGGGCCCACGACCTGGGTCCGAGGATCTCTCCTGGCTGAAGCAACAAGCGCTGCAGGGCACCGCGAGCCAGCAGCGCGGCTGGCTCGCCCGCTATGCCGAGCGGGACCGGCCGGGCGAGGCGCTGGCGTTCGTGTCGCGGCACCCGCTCGCGAGCCAGACCGACATGCTGCTGATCCGGCTGTCGCTGGCCCGCGCGGCGGGCAATGATGCCGCCGGTCGCACGCTGGTGACGTCGCTGCTCGACGGGCGCGCACTCGATCCGGCGCAGCTCGGCGCGCTGTCGGCCGCCGCCCCCGCACGGATCGATCCGACGCAAGCGGCAGCAATCGCGAAACGCCGCGTCGCGGCCGGGGTCGCGGCCCCCCGTGATCAGCTGGACCTCGCCTGGACCGCGTGGAATGCGGGCGATGCCAAGGGCGCGGCGGCAGGGCTCGACGAACATCTGGCGACCGCGCCGACCGACCTTCCGGCGCTGCGGCTGATGGCCGACGTGCAGGCGCGGCTCGGCGGCGAGCGGGCGGCCCGCCCCTGGCTGGACCGCGCGCTCGCCCAGACTCCGGCCGACAGCAAGGCACGCGTGGAGATCCTGGAAAAGCTCGGGCGTCGGTCTGAGGCGGTAGTGTTGGTCGAAACACTGCGGTCGGAGATGCCGCGTGACCGATCGCTCGCCGCGCTGCACGCCCGCCTGCTCATCGCGCAGGGCCAGCCGGGCCGGGCGCGGGCGGTGTTGGCGCAATGATCGCGCTGTTGCTCTGCCTGACGGATGCACCCGTGCTGACCGTTCCCCGTACCGTCTTCGCGGACAGCCGGATCGTCGCGCCCGAGACCAGGCTCGCCTGGCCCGGCGCGGCCGTGGTCCGGATCGAGGACCGCGACGGCGAGCTGGTCGCGCGGTTCGACCAGCCGATCAAGTCCGACCGGATCGCCGCGTTCCGTGACGCGGCAGGCGATGCGATCGGCGATCTGCGCTGGAACGACGACAGCCTCGTGCTGCGTCCCGCCGCCGGGTGGACGATGACGTGGCGGCAGACGGGACCGGTGGTCGCGCTGGCCTTCTCACCGCCCGCCTCGAGCGAACCGCTGGCCGACAGCACCGACGACATCGCCTCCGATGCCGCGCTGGCCGCGATCGAGGCGGACGCCGCGGCGGGCTATCCGGGGCCGGCACGACGCGCCGCGACAGCCTTGGCGAAACGCTATCCGACCGATCGCCGCGCCGCGCGCATGCTCGCCGACACGCGGCTCGCAGACGGCGACGTGCGCGGGGCGGCGCGCGAGTACCGCGCACTCGCGGCCGACGACCTGACCGCACGGCGCGCGATCGCCGCCGCACCCGGGACGGCGAGCATCGGCGTCACCGCGCGCGACGGCAGCGATCTGTCGCAGGCGGAGTTTGGGGCACGGATCGACGCCGCGGTCGGCGATACGCTGGTCGCCGGTGGCGGCCTTCGCCATGTCGTCAGCCGCGTCGGCACCGATGCGCCGACCATCCACAGCGGCGAGACCATCCTCGACGCCTCGCTGGCCGCCGCGTTCGACGGCGCCGTCCGCGTCCAGCTGCTCGCCTCCGCGGCGCTCGACGACGGCGTTACCGGCGGTGGTGCCAAGGCAGCCGCGGGATCCGCCGATGCGCAGTTTCGCGCGACGCTGACCCGGCACATGCCCGACTACTCGACCCCGGCGCAGGTGCTGGCCGGCGGATATCTCTCACGCGCACTGATCGGCGTTACCTACCGCCTGACACCCGGCCTGCTGGGGCAGGCGGATATCGGCGCGAACCGGTATGGGCTCGCCGGCAGCAACGGCGCAAGCGACACCATCGTCGCGAGCGGCGGGGTGGATTATCTCATCCGTCGCCAGTTCCCCGCACTTGGCCTGACCTATCGGTTCGAGGCCGAATATGTTCAACGCCAACAGCTGGGCGTGAACGGGCTCCCGCTCATTCCGCTCGCCACCCGCGAGAACCATACCGTCCAGGGCCTGATGAGCGGCGCGGTCGGTGCCGTCCAGATGACCGCGCTGGCAGGGTGGACGATCGACCGGTTCGGCGGCGACGGCCCGACCGCCAGCCTGGGCATAACCGCGCCGATCGCGGTGGCCTGGCGGGTCGAGGGCAGCGGCGGCATCACCTCGATCGCGCGCCCCGGCTTTTCGGGACGCCAACTCTACGCGCGGGCACTGCTGACACGCAGCCTTGGGGATACGCAGTGACGCACGACCACCATGACCGACCGTTGCAGACCCGGTGGCGACGCCCCGCGCGCATCGCGGTGGAGATCGCGATCGCCTTTGCCGCGCTGGCCGCGCTCGACTGGTGGCTGACCGGCGGCACCGGCTTTGCGCGTGTCCAGCCGAACCCCTATTGGCTCCCTGTGCTTGTGATGGCGCTCGCCTACGGCACCGGCCCCGGCGTTCTAGCCGCCGCGATCGCATCGGGACTGTGGCTCGCCCATGTTCACGACAATCCGGGCGAGCGCGACTATCTCGACCACCTGTTCCATTTGTCGCTCCAGCCATTGATGTGGTTCGTCGTTGCCGGGGTCATCGGCGAAGTGACGATCATCCGCACCGGGCGTCACGATCGGCTCGAGACGCGCGGCCGTGTCGCGACGCGTAATCTCGCGCGACTGACCGACGCCTTTGCAACACTGTCGCAGACCAATCGCCAGTTGCAGGTCCAGATCGCAACCGAAGCGCATACCGTCGGTCATGCGATCGAGACCGCCGCGCGGCTGTGTTCGCCGGACCCCACCGAACGGCGCGGTGCGATCGCCGAGCTGATCGCGCTTGCCGCGCGGACCCCCGACTTCACCTGCTACCGCGTCACCGGCGACGAGGCACGCGCCTGGCTTCGCGGGCCGGTCACTGCGGGACGACGCGACGTCCTGCCCGCCGCGCTCATGGAGCGGATCGAACGGCATAAGCGGGTCCTGCATGTCGCCAAGCGCAGCGATCGCCACGTGCTCGACGGTATCGGCGTTGCCGCCATCGCCTTGCCCGATCGGAAGACCGGTGAGGTCGTCGGATGCCTGGTCCTCCATACGCTGCCCTTCGAGGCGCTGAACGCCAGCCGTACCGCCGAACTCGCCGAGATCACCACGTGGCTGACGCCCCTGCTCGCGGCTATGCCGAACTCGACACGGCCGTCGGTGCGATCCGCCGGGCTGGTCGCATGATCCTCCGCCTGATCGCGCTGGCGATCGTCGAACTGCTGATCCTGACGGCGTGCCAGATATTTGGGGTCGCGGTCGGCTGGGGCCTCGCTGCGCACGCCGTGGTGAGCGCGTTCGGGTTCGGCGTGTGGCTTCGCGGTGGCACTGCGACCGGCTTTGCGGCGGCGATGCTTGGTGTGCTCGGGCCGTTCGGACTGCTCGTCGCGCTCCTCCTCGCCGGGTCGCTTGGGCGTTTATCGCGGTCCACGACGCAGCGGAGCGACGACGCCATGTTCGGCCCGGTTGCCAGCGGGTCCGCGCAGCGCGGCGCGCGTCTCGCGGTTGCGCGGATGCTCGATGGGCGGGTGCATCATGCGACCCCCGACACGCTGAGTTCGCTGGTGACGATCATGCGGCACGGTGCGGTCGCCGAGCGACGGCGGGCGCTGGAGACTGTGGTGCGATCGTTCGAGCCGGCGCTGTCGCCGCTCATCGCGCTGGCGCTTACCGACGGCGACCAGACGATCCGCGCGCTGGCCGCCGCCGCGTCGTCGCGGGTCGCGGAAAACTTGGTGCTGGCGCGCGCGCGGCTGTCGGCGCGGGTTGCCGAGGGCATCGATCCGGATGCCGCGCTAAGCCTGGCCACGCTGCTCGGGGATCATGCCCGCTCGGACGTGCTGCTGTCCGATTCGCAACGCCGTCACCTCCGCGAAGACGCGGTCGCGACGATGGTTGCTTCGGTAGCGTCCGGGGCAGATGATCCGCGATCGGAAACGCGCGACGCGTTGATGATCGAGGCACTGTGGGCTGCCGGCGATTATGACGGGATCGACCGGATGGCGACCACGATCGAGGCATCGTCGGAGCAGGACGACGCTCCCGTCGACGGTAGCGACCGCGGCGCGACGACGCTGGCGACATGGTGGCTGACGGGAGCCGCGGCGTGATCGCGCTGTCGGCCTTGGCCCCCGACCGGTCCAGGTCCGCGTCGCGCGACATCCCCGAGGCGGACATCTGCCTGATCGTCGAGGGTGCGTATCCCTATGTGATCGGCGGCGTGTCCGGCTGGCTGCAGGATCTGATCACGCATCTGCCCGACGTCCGGTTCGTGATCGTCGCGATCAAGCCCGGCGCGGATATGCTGCCGTTCCAGCTGACCCCGCCGCCCAACGTCGTCGGGATCGTCGAGATCGGCCTCGCGCCCGCGCCCGCCGTGCCGCGCGCGATCCCCGATCGGATCGCGGTGCCGATCGCCGATGCGCTGGTCGCGTTCGTTGCGACCGGCGGCGCGGAGCGGCTCGCCACGCTGATCGACCTGATCGGCGGCACCGCCCGGCCGCTCGCGCCCGGCGACATCCTGTCGCATCCAGCCGTCTTCGCGCGGCTCAGGCGGCATTACCAGGCGATGTTGCCCAAGGCGTCGTTCCACCATTATTTCTGGGCGATGCGCGTGCTGCTGGGCGGGCTGCTCGCGGTGCTGACCACGCCCCTGCCGCGCGCGAAGGCGTATCACACGATCTCGACCGGGTTCGCCGGGCTGCTGGCGGCCCGTGCCGCACGCGAGACCGGACGCCCGGCGTTCATCACCGAGCACGGCATCTACCTGCTCGAACGCCAGATCGAGGTGATGATGGCGGACTGGATTGGCGACCAGGTCGATACCGGGCTCGAACTCGAACGCAGCGTCCGCGATCTGCGCGACCTGTGGGTGCGCGCGTTCACCAGCTATGCGACAGCCTGTTACGACAGCTGCGATCCGATCGTCGCGCTGTACGGTGAGAACACCGCGGTCCAACGCCGCCTGGGCGCCGCCGCGGACCGGGTCCGCGTAATCCCCAACGGCATCGACTCGAAGCGGTTCGCAAGCCTCCCGGATCAGCGCGATCCGGCGCATCCGCTGGTCGCGCTGCTCGGCCGGGTGGTACCGATCAAGGATGTGAAGACGTACATCCGCGCCGCCGCGATCGCGCATGCCGAACGCCCCGACCTGCGCTTCGTCGTGCTCGGCCCCGAGGACGAGGACCCCGAATATGCTGCCGAATGTACCCGGCTGGTCGAGGATCTCGCGCTGGGTGTGGTGTTCCGCTTTGCCGGCCGCGTGCGGATCGAGGACTGGATGGCGAGGATCGACCTGCTCGTGCTGACCAGCCTGTCCGAAGCGCAGCCGCTGGTGATCCTCGAGGGCGGCGCGTGCGGCATCCCGGTGGTCGCGCCCGACGTCGGTAGCTGCCGCGAGATGATCGAGGGCCGCGGCGGCACGGACTCGGGACATGGCGGGATCGTCACGCCGCTGGTCAACCCGGCCGCGACCGCCGCGGGCATCCTGGCGATCGCCGGCGATCCCGCGCTGCGGACGGCCATGGGCGAGACGATGCGCGAACGGGTGCGGCGCGATTACGATCACGACACGATCATCGGCGCCTATGCCGCGTTATACGGGTCGCTGATGGCGGCATAGATGGCCGGCTCCGAACCCGGTTCACGAGCGCTCAAGCCGCATGATCCTCCCCCGCCAGGGGGAGGTGGCTGACACCTTTGCCAGACGGAGGGGGAGGAAACGATGACGAGCGGTCCGTGTCCGCCCCCTCCGTCGCCTTCGGCGCCACCTCCCCGTGGCGGGGGAGGATTGCGGGCATGCGGGGCCGGCGCCCCTCCCCGCTCCGTCATCCTGACGAAAGTCAGGGCCCAGGGTTACGAGCGGCGTTCTTTGGTCCTCTGGGTCCTGAGACGGAAGATGTCGCGCGGCTGCTCAGGCCCCGCCGGTTACCACCGCGTCGCTCAGGTCGGCGCTTGCCGGGGTCGCCAGTACGGGGATCGTTGCGATCGGGAGGGTGGCGCCGAGCGGGCCGGGCAAGGCCTCGACGATCGCAGGGCGTATCCGCGTATCGGTGGCGGGGGCGACGATCGGCGCGGCACGCGCGCGGCTGCTTGGCACCTGCGCGCGGTCGATCGGCGCGAGGATCGGGTCGAACGGGCCGAAGGTCGCCGCCCGCACGCGCTGCGTGTTGCGCGCAGGGTCGTAGGCCGGCACGCCCTGGTCGATCGCCGCCGCCTGGAGCCGGCCCAGCGTCGCCAGCAGACGCGCTTCGGCGGCATAGGCGCCGTAGGTCGCGTTGACGAACACGAGTTGCGCAGTGAGCAGGCGCTGTTCCGAATCGAGCACTTCGAAATTCGACCGAAACCCTTCCGCAAAGCCACGCTGGACGCCGGTAAGCGCGGACTCCGCCGCCTCGGTCGCGCGTTGCCCCGCGGTCATCTGCTCGCCGCCCGCGACCGCCTGATTCCAAGCGTTCTGCGCATTGGCGAGCGCCGTGCGCCGCGCGGTCTCGACCTCGAAGCCGAGCTGCTGGCGTTCGGCGATCGCGGCGCGGACGCGCGATCCGATCACACCGCCGCTCAGCAGTGGCATCGTCAGCGTGACCGCGCCGGTCGCCTGCGCGCCCAGATCGCGCACCTGATAGGTATAGGGGCTGGCATAGCCATAGCTGCCCGACAGCGCGACGATCGGCGCGCGCTCGGCGCGTTGCGCGGCGATCCGCGCATCGCCCGCCCTGGTCGCGAGGATCGCCTGCCACAGGCTTGGGCTCTCCTTCTCGGCGATCGCAAACGCGGAATCGAGCGAATTGGGCAGCCCCGGCAGCGTCGGCGGCGCGAGCAGCGTCCCCGGATTGCGCCCGACCACCGCGGCGAATCGCCCCCGGCTCGCCTGGAGATTGACCGTCGCCTGCGCCAGCTGCGCGCGGATGATCTCGCGTTGCGCCTGCGCCTGCGCGATGTCGGTGCGGGTCAGGTCGCCGCCGCGTTCGCGCGCGATCGCCTGCGTCACCTGCCGCCCATAGGAGTCGAGCGAGCGTTGCTGGATCGCCACCAGCGCCTGATCGCGGCGCACCGACACATAGGCGTCGACGACCTCGTACAGGATCGCGTTCTCCGCCTCGCGCAGTCGCTCGCGCCCCGCCAGCACGGCCGCCTCCGCCGCCGAGACCTGCGCCGCGGTCCGCCCGCCGTTGAGCAGGATCTGCGATGCCGTGAGCGTGGCCCCCATCGTCCGCCCGCGCGCCACGGCGAAATCGCCGAGCAGCCCGCGCTGGTCCTGCGACTGGTATTGCAGCGTCATGTTGACGCCCGCGGTGAGCCGGTAGGCGGCACCCGCCTGGACGATCTGCTCGTCCAGCGCGCGGAGTTGCGCCCGCTGCCCCTCCAGCGACGGATTGGTGCGATAGGCATCGGCGATCGCCTGGCCGAGCGTCTCGGGCGCCGCGACCTGCGTTTCCGGCGCGGTCTGCGCGACCGCCGGGGTCGCGAGCAGCAGGGCGGTGGCGAGGCGAAGGATATCAGCGTTCATGGAGCGACCTGGAAAAGGCTTCGGTCAACGGATCGAGCAGATAGTCGAGCGCGGTGCGTGAGCGCAGCTTGACCAGCACGGTGACGGGGACGCCCGCGCGAATCCCGGTATCGCGACCGCGGACCGCCTCGATCTTGGCGATCTGGTCGCGCGGCACGGTGATCTCGGCGCTGAAGTAGCTGTGGCCGGTCTGCTCGTCGCGCAGTGAGTCGGCGGAAACCGTGCGGACCGTGCCGAGCAGGATCGGCAGGTCGCGTTCGTGCAACGACAGGAACTTCACCTCGGCCTCGCGCCCCGCGAACACGCCGTCGATATCGCTCGGCGAGAAGTTCGCGCGCACCACTAGCGGCGCGGCGTCGGGGACGATGTCGAGGATCGCCTGCCCCGGCTGGATCACGCCCCCCACGGAGAAGACGCGCAAGCCAACGATGCGGCCGGCCACCGGCGCGCGGATGATCGTCCGCGCCAGCTGCTCGCGGGCGGCGGCGAACTTCGGCATGACCTCGTTCAGCTGGAACTGCGTGTCGCGGAGCAGCGTGGCGCTGTCCTCGACATATTTGCGGCGCGTCTGGACGCCCTCCGCCCGCGTCTGGCCGATCTGTTCGCGGGCTGCCGCCGAGCGCGAGACATAGTCGGCGTCGGTCCCTTCGAGCTGCTGGATCGAGCGTTCGATCGCGCGCACAGTGTTGCGCGAGACATAGCCTTGGTCGGCAAGCGCGCGCGTGCTCTCGAGCTGCTGGCGGAGCGAGGCGCGCTGGCGGGCGGTGGCCTGCGCCTGTGCGTTGAAGCCGGTGGTCTGCTGCGCGACGGTCGCCGCCTGCTGGCGGAGCACCGCGCCGTTCGCCGCCAACGCCGCCGAGCGCGCGGTGCGTTGCGCGATCTGGAGCGACTTCGCGCGATCGACAAGGCGCCGGTCGTCGCCCTGCGCGGACGCGAACTCCGCGGGCCAGACGATCGCGCCGCCGCGAACGTCCGCCTCCAGCCGCGCGCGTTGTGCCTGGAGGTCGATCACGCTCGCGGCCAGCGCGCGTTCGCTTGCTGTGACTTCCGCGCCTTCGAGCCGGAACAGGATGTCGCCGGCGCGGACGTGCTGGCCGTCGCGCGCGGCCATCGCCGCGACGATCCCGCCCTCGCGGTGCTGGACGGTCTGGCGATTGCCCGCGACGACCACCTGCCCCTCGCCCGCCGCCGCCGCATCGAGCCGCGCGAACGCCGCCCAGCCGAGCCCGACGACGAAGAACAGGATCGCGACGATCCCACCGACGAGGATCGCGTGACGGGGAGAGTCGTCGAGGCGGAGGCGATCGGCAAGGCTCGCGCCACCAGCCGCGGGGACCGGGCTGGCCAGTTCGGCGGGGATCATCGTACGCCTCCCGCAGCGGCGACATGCGGCCGAACGACCTTGGCGCGTTCGTCGAACAGCTGGATCGTGCCGCAGCGCAACACCATGATCTTGTCGACCGCCTGGAGCAGCCCGGTGCGATGCGTCGAGACGATCACCGTCGCACCACGCCGACGCAGCGCCGCGAGCGTCGTCACCAGCCGCGCCTCGCCATCACTGTCGAGATGCGCGTTGGGCTCGTCGAGGAACAGGATCGTCGGCGTCCCGAACAACGCGCGCGCCAGCGCAACCGACTGGTTCTGCCCCGCCGACAGCCCCGATCCGTCCGCCATGCTGAGCATCGTCGCATAGCCATTGGGCAAGCCGAGGATCACGTCATGCGCGCCCGCCGCCTGCGCCGCCTCGACCACCGCGGCGTCGAGTTGCTCGCTTTCGCCCGCCAGCACCGACTGGAACCGTGAGATGTTGGTGTGGACCGAGGTCGGGAACAGCGACGGCGATTGCGGCATGTAGCCGACGTGACGGCCGAGCTGTTCGCGGTTCCAGTCCGCCAAGCTCGCCCCGTCGATCCGGACCTCGCCGGTGTCGGGCGACAGCGCCCCCGACAGCACGCGGAGCAGCGTCGACTTGCCCGCCCCGCTCGGGCCGACCAGCGCGACGATCTCGCCGGGTTCGATCGCGAAACTGATGTCCGACAGCAGCGCTCGGTCGGTCCCCTCGGCACGGACGGTGACGCCGCGCACGTCGATCCGGCCGACCGGCGTCGGCAGCGTGGTCGCATCGAGCGACGGCCCCGGCATCGCGCAGAACGCATCGAGATCGCGGTAGGCGTTGCGCGCGGCGGCGAGCGGCTTCATCGCGCCGAGGATCTGTTCGACCGGCTGGAGCGCGCGCCCGAGCAACAGCGACGCGGCAAAGATCGCCCCACCCGAGATATCCTGCCGGATCGCCAGCAGCGCCCCCAGCGCCAGCGCGAGCGATTGCAGCAGCAGGCGGAGGAACTTGGTGATCGCAAGGAACTGCCCCGCGGTGCCGGCGAGCGCGGACTGACGGCGAACCAACTCGGCACGCTCGAGCAGATGACGGGTGATCAGCGCGTTGCGCATCCCCATCACGCGCGCGACCTCGGATCCGTGGATCGACACGTCCTGCTCGCGCGTCGCCAGCACCGCGCGCGCATGCGTGTCGCGTGCCGCGGCGGCGGTGACGCGGTCGCTGGCAATCGCGATGCCGCCGAGCAGCAGCGCGCTGACCAGCGCCAGCACTCCGATCCACGGATGGAGCAGGAATGCGATGCCGATATAGATCGGTGCCCAGGGCGCATCGAACAGCGCGACGATCGTCGGCCCGGTCAGCGTGCCGCGCACCGTATCGAAATCGCGCATCGCCTGGCTACGCTGGCCGATCGTCGCGCCATCGGTGCCAAGAATCCGCAGCAATATGCCCGGCGCGGCCTGACGTTCGAGCCGCGTGCTCGCGCGCAGCAGCAGCCGCATCCGCACCGCGTCGAGGATCGCGAACACGATCAGCGACAGCACCAGGATCAGCGTCAGCAACAGCAAGGTCGCACCGCCGCGCGTCGGCACCACACGGTCGTACACCTGAAGCATGAAGATCGACGGGACGAGGTACAGGACGTTCACCAGGCCTGAGAACACCGCGGCGAAGACGAGATGGCGTCGACACCCCCGAACGGCGTTGGCCAGGGCATTCTGGCGATGCCCGGACGTTGCCGTCGCAGGCGCGGAGAAGGACGTCGGCATGCCGTCCGCTTAGCCGCCAAAGGTTAAACGAACGGTTTCGCAGGCACTTGCGATCGTCGGGGACACCCGACAAGCGGGTTGTCCGATAGCGGCAATTCGAGAAGATCCGAATGAACTGCCGCCACACCGTTCTCGGTATGCCGCAGGCAATTACGGCTTTTCAATCGAGATATCATTACACTGGCGAACATGTCTAAGGCCCCGTCTCGCTGATCGCCCCGGTGTTCGACTACCTCGCGTACAGCGACCACTGCATGTCGGAATAGCGAAGACAGCTTAGGACAAGAATCACTTCAAATACAACGGTCTAACACTTGGCCAAACGTTGGCGAATGAAGCCCTCTAGTTCGCACTCCTTGCTAGTCCAGACATCTCGACGACGATCTTCCACAACACCGCGGATACCGATATCTCCATCAAGCTTAATCATTCGAGCGCTAAGCGCCATGCGAGCGCCGATCTGGTTGAGGTCCCCCCCTACCCGACCGCATGAACGAAGCGCCGGTTACGGTGAGCGCCGCTCGAAAGAAGCCAGTTTGGTTTCCACCAAAAGTCGGATTCGCCCCCTGCCCGTAGTCTGAACGAACGTCCGGTTACGGTGATCGCTGCTCGAAAACGGCCGGTCCGCTTTCCTGAAGAGTTTCGGATGCCGGCAGGCGTACGAAAGTCTTGGAAGCCCGAACCCGCGGGCCGCAGGCGATGCGCTATGGGGTTTTCGGTTTCCGGCCGGTCTTGGTGACCAGCGCCACGGCAGATGTAGGCGCGGGCCTGAAAGCAGACCGCCCGAATCCGGGTGAGCATGATGGGTTCGCCAGCGCGGACAGCGCGGCTTTGCTCGGTGTGGCCGCCCCTCTGATGGCTATCGGCGCAGGTAACATCGTCTCCGCAAGCACGAGCCCTGCGAGATAGATAACTCCTTGGCCGTGCCGGGTCACGACGCCTGTATCCCGGATAACGGCGCAGGAGCCGGTGGAGCGCGGGCCTGGCGCTGGCTAAGGAAGGTCTCGATGACCACCATACGCCCGCCGCAACACGGGCATGGCGGCCGGATGTCGTCCGGTTCGGCTCGTGCGTCGGACGCCGCGGGCGGTGCGACCCCGAGCAGTTCGCGGGCTCTTTCGAGATGCGCCTTGCGGGTGGCGCCTGCGAGCAGGCCATAGTGGCGGATGCGGTGGAAGCCCTTCGGCAGGACGTGGAGCAGGAAGCGGCGGATGAACTCGTCGGCGGTCAGTGTCATGACCTGCTGGCGGTCGGCGCCACCCCGGCGATAGTCTTTATAGCGGAAGGTAACGCCGGTCTGGTCGAAGCGCAGGATCCGGCTGTTCGAGATCGCAACGCGGTGCGTGTAGCGCGACAGATAGGCGAGCACCGTCTCGGGGCCGGCAAACGGCGGCTTGGCGTAGACAACCCAGCGCTTCTTCCTGACCAGGGACAGGTGCCGCAGGAATGCACGCCGGTCGGCAAGGTGCGCGAGCCTGCCGTAGAACGCGAGGCGCCCAGTTTCGTGCAGCAACATCAGCCGGGTCAGGAACAGGCGACGAAACAGCTTACCCAGGACGCGTACCGGCAGGAGGAACGCG
>NZ_JAXOJS010000008.1:0-80651 GCF_036663875.1 Sphingomonas sorbitolis
TTGAGCTTCGTTGCGCCCCCCCCCCCGGTATCGCGCAAGCATATTGGTGCGCCATGCGCGACGAAATAATCGAGCATCGCCCGATTGCAGTTGGACTGACCGTGCAGCGGAGGCGGAAGCGCGCCGATGAACCAGAGACGGGGGCTGAACCGGAGACGGGGGCCGGATTTGGTCTTGGATCCGGTCGGGGCGGAAGGGCGCAAAGTTGCGGGAATGGGCATGAATCAAGGGGGCCTGTGGAGAAAGCGGATCGGTGGTCGACGTTGCCATCCCGAAACCCGTATGCGAGACGCGCACCTTACCGACGATCACGGGCGAGGAAAAGTGACCGCATCGTACACTACGCGTCACGACGACGTCACCGCAGCGACGGGCCAGCCCACACGCCGCGACGATGTTATCGCGAAGACCGGAAATACTATACGTCGCAGCGACTTCATCGTGGCAGCCGGATTGCTGTGCCTGTCGCTATTGCTCGGGGGCGGCAGCCCGATTTCACCGATCCAACGCATGATCGTCGAGATCGCCGGCGTCGTCGCGCTCGGATGGTTTTTCGCGCGCGGATGGCATGCGCCCCGCAGCCGATCGGTCACGACCGGCCTGATCCTGATCGGGGCGTTGGTGATGCTGGTCGTCGTGCAGATCATTCCGCTTCCCCCCGGCATGTGGCGCGCATTGCCGGGGCGAGAGATGGCCATCAACGTCCTGGACGTGGTCGGTGCAGGCAGCACGTGGCTACCGCTCAGCCTCGATCCGACCGCGACGCGCGAAGCGGGGTATTTTCTCATACCGCCGATCGCGATGTTCGTCGCGACATTGCATCTCGATCGTGACGCACAGCTCAAGCTCGTCCTGCTGATCGTTGCAGCGGCGGTCATCAGCGCCGTGCTGGTAATGATCCAGGCCCAGGGCGCGATGTGGCTGACGCTCTACGACGCCCCGCATGCGACCAAGGGCAAGGGAATCTTCGCCAACAAGAACCACAATGCCGCCTTGCTGGTAGTGGCGATCCCGCTGGCCGCCATGCTCGGCCGAAGTGCACTTCGGTTTGCCCAGCAAAGCACGCAGCGTGCGGTGACCGGTATCGTGATCGCGATCCTCGCGCTGGCGGTGCTCGGCTGTCTCTCGCGGGCGGGCATCGCGTTGCTCCCTATCGCACTCCTCGCCTGCATCCCTGTCCTTGGGGGCTATGCGCTGGTGAAGCGCCACTGGAAAATCGCCGTTGGTGCAGCCGCGGCCTTGGTGGTTGCCGCGATCCTGATCGCACAGTCGTCGATCGTGAAGGAAACGCTCGACCGGTTCGGTGCCAGCCAGGAAGGCCGGTACGTCTTCTGGCCCGACGTGATCGCCGCGATCCGCCAGTTCATGCCATGGGGATCGGGCTTCGGAACGTTCGTCCCGGTGTTCCGGATGAGCGAGACGCTCAACGCCGTACACCAGACCTATACCAACCATGCGCATGCCGACTTCATGGAAATCGCACTCGAGGCGGGCGTGCCCGGCCTGTTTCTGGTGATCGCGTTCCTCGTCTGGTTCGGTATTACCGCATGGTCGCGGCTGCGCGGCCGGATCGACGCGCCGGACTTTTCGCCGATGCTGGCGGCCGCAACGGGTATCCTGTTGTTGCTGGCCGCCTCGATCGTCGACTATCCCTTGCGAACGCTGTTGCTGGCCTGTGTATTCGCAGTTCTGGCAGCCATCCTCGCATCTCCGCTGCGATTTTCAGCCACGACCAATTCTTTTGGTACTGGACGTGACACAGCACCGCGCCATCCTCGCCGAAAGGTCAGGCTCTAGCCAATCGGCCAAACCCCGGGTAAGCGCCCAACTCGGTTACAGAACAGTCTGTAGCCCGGTAGTTTCTTGATAGAGGCCATAATGAAGGCTGGTTGTTTCCTCCTGCTGTCGAGCATGTCGCTCAGCGCTTGCGTCTCGTCCGAAAACTGGAAGAAGCTGCCGGCTGGCCCGGCTGCCTATAACACTATTCCGGCGACCATCCCCGTCGATGCGCGGCCCGAGTATCGCATCAATCCCCAGGACAAGCTGACGATCACGGTGTTCCGCGAGCCCGACATGTCGGTCGAGGAAGCGCCCGTCGAGACGGGTGGCACGCTGGTCCTGCCACTGATCGGCCGGATCCGCGCGGCGGGACAGACGACCGCCGCGCTAGCAAACTCGATCCAGTCGCAGCTCGCTGCACGGTATCTGGTCGATCCACGAGTGTCGGTGATCGTCGCGGAATCGCGCGCACAAAGCGTCACGGTCGATGGTGCGGTCGGTATTCCCGGGGTCTACGGCTTGCAGGGCGATACGACGTTGCTTCAGTCGATTGCGCTGGCGCGAGGCGTGACCCGCACCGCGACGTTCGACAAGGTCGCGGTCTTCCGCACCATCGATGGTCAGCGTCAGGGCGCGCTCTTCAACCTTAGCGATATCCGCAATGGCGATGCTGCAGACCCGGTGTTGCAGAGCGGCGACTATGTCGTCGTCGGCAATTCGGCGATCAAGGCGGTCGGATACGACCTGCTGACTCTTGCCCCAGCCGCAGCGCTTTTCATTCCGCTCGTGAACTGACCCTTGCTTCGCCATCAAATACCCTCGTTCGTCCGGATCTCGCATGAATAGTGTAACCCCCAGCCTTTCGCGTTTCCCGGATGCGGATGCGCCGCTCCTCAACGACGTGCCGGACGAGACCAAGGGTCCGATCGATCTACGCGCCGTGTGGTCGGCAGCCTATCGCAACCGCGTCAAGCTGCTCATCACGGTCATCGTGGCGATGCTGCTCGGCCTGCTGATCACGTTCCTGAGCACGCCGATCTTTCGGGCCGACGCGCTCATCCAGATCGACCAGCAGGCAGCCCAGATCCTGGCGGGTACCGATGTCGAGCCGAGTGAATCAATCCTAGACGGTGACCGGTTTCTCCAGACCCAGATCGACGTGATCAAGAGCCGCACGCTGGCGCGCCAGGTCGCGGAATCGATCGGTCTCTACCGGAACAACAGTTTTCTCGAGAAGATGCACATCACCCCTGCGGCCGAACCGCGGGGGTCGTATAATCTCGTCCAGACGCGTCGCGAACAGATCATCGACGCGCTCCAGAAGAATCTTGACGTCGAGCTTCCGGTCGACTCGCGGATCGTGACGATCTCGTTCTCGAGCCCCGACCGCCAGCTGTCCGCGCAGGTAGCCAACAGCTTTGCCGACAGCTTCATCGTCAGCAACATTCAGCGCAAGTTCAACACCTCCGCCTATGCCCGCCGCTTTCTCGAGGGGCAGCTGGGCCAGACCCGTCAGCGCTTGGAGGAATCCGAGCGTGCCCAGATCGCATATGCGCGCTCAGCCGGGCTGATCGACGCGAGTTCGGGGTCTTCCGAGGGCCAGTCCTCGGGACCGAAGTCGTTGACGACGGCGAACCTGATCCAGCTGAACCAGGCTTATTCGCAGGCCGTCAGCAATCGCATCATGGCCGAGCAGCGGTGGCGTGAGGCGTCGGGAACGGCGCTGCTGAACCAGCCAGAAGTGCTGAGCAATGCCGCGGTCCAGGTCCTGATCCAGGAGCGCGCCAAGGCACAGGCGGAATACGCCCAGAACGCCAAGCGCTATTTGTCGGGCTATCCCGGCCAGACTCAGGCTGCAGCCCAGATCGAGACGCTCAACAACCAGATCTCTCGCCTCGCGAGCGGCATCCGGGACGGCGTCCGCCAGCAATATCAGATCGCCTTGAGCCAGGAAAAGGCGCTCGAACGCGATCTCGACAAGCTGAAGGGCACGACGCTCACCGAGCAGGGTCGTGGCGTCCAAGCCAACATCCTGCGTCGCGAAGTCGATACCAACCGCGCCCTCTATGACGCACTGCTCCAGCGCTACAAGGGCGTGAGCGCAACCGCAGGCGTGTCGTCGAACAACGTCTCGATCATCGACCGCGCCGATCCACCGATCACCCCTGTGTCGCCGCGACTGCTGCTCAACCTCGCACTGGCGCTGTTCACCGGCCTGTTGCTGGGCGTCGGCTATGTCGTGCTCCGCGAGCATTTCGACGATGCGATCCGCTCATCGGAGGATGTCGAGACCGAACTCGGCACGAGCATGATCGGGCTCGTGCCGATGCTCGCCGCGGGCCAGAGCCCCAATACCGAGTTGCAGAAGGTGCGCTCGGAGACGTCGGAGGCCTATTACGCGCTGCGTGCGGCACTCGAACTGGCGACTCCGACCGGCGCGCCGCACAGCCTGATGGTGACCAGCACGGGTCCGTCGGAAGGCAAGTCGACGACGTCCTATGCGCTCGCCCGCGGGTTCGCGCAGATTGGTCGCCGCGTGATCCTGATCGATGCCGACATGCGCAAGCCGGCCCAGCATCGCAATCTGGAACTGCCCAACAAGTTCGGCCTAGCCAATTTGCTGGCACGCCAGGCGACGCTGCAAGAAGTCCTGCAGCACACGACCACGCCGAACCTCGACTTCATCTCGGCCGGGCCCCTGCCCGTCAATCCTGCCGAGCTGATCGCCGGATTGGGGCTGGCGAAGCTGATCGATCAGATCAAGGACGATTACGACATCATCCTGGTCGATGCCCCGCCGGTGCTCGGTCTCGCCGATGCGCCGACGCTCGCGTCGCATGTCGATGCGACCCTGTTCGTGGTCCAGGCCAACCATGCCCGCGGTCGCCAGGCACGGATCGCGCTGACCCGGCTCAAGGCCGCACGCGCTTATGTAGTCGGCGCGCTGCTGACGAAGTTCGATGCCAAGGTGATCGGGCATTCGACCGATTACGGCTATTCGTACAGCTATGGTCAAACCGATCCGCGGAGCTGAATGCATGCCGGATACCGGTGAAACGATCCGCAAGACGGGCGGCAAGACGGGCCGTATAGCCCGTACACTCGTCGCCGTACTATTGGGGACGGGACTTTGCTGGCAGATCAGCGCGGCTGGCGTTGCGGCGCTGGCAGCACGATCCTCGGATCCGCGTCTGCTGGCGGCGACCGGGTCGGCTGCGCATCCCCAGGCTGGGGCGATCATGGCGCAGAGCCTGTTGGCAGCGGGGCAACGCGTGCCGGCAGCGGCACTCGCCCGGTCGATCCTGCTGGTCGACCCAACCAACGACCGGGCCATGCGCGTGCTCGGACTTGCGACCGAAGCGCTGGGACAGCGCGATCAGGGCGCGCTGATCATGCGCCAGGCAGCCGCGCTCGGCTGGCGCGATACGCCGACGCAATTGTGGGTCCTGCGCGATGCCGTCATGCGCGACGACTATGTCACCGTGATCCAGCGCGCCGACGCGCTGGCCCGCCGCAACCGGTCGGGCGAACTCACCCAGCCGCTTTTCCGGGCCGCGGTCACCGAGCCTCATTTGCGTGGGGCGCTTGCCGACAGTCTCGGCGACAAGCCGATGTGGCGCGGTGCGTTCTTCGCCGATATCCGCCAGAACCTGCCCGCGACTTCGACCGCAGGCATGGAAGCGCTATTTCGCGACATGAAGGCGCGCGGCCAGACGATCGGGCCAGTCGAATGGTTGAGCTACGCCGAGCGCCTGATCGATCTCGGCCAGTTCCAGCGGGCCCGACAGGTCTGGGCGAGCGCCTTCAAGGTCCCCGCGAGCCGCTTTTCGACAGCACCCTATGACGGCAATTTCGCACTTGCGGCTGCACGGCCCAACGACGCACCGACCAGCCGGTTTGAATGGGTCTTCAATCCCGACCTCGCAATGACCTTTGCCGAAGCTCCGGGCGGCTCGTCGCTGACCATCCCCACCGACATCACGGGTGGTACGCCGCTGGCCTCGCAAGTGGTGATCCTGCCTGCCGGCGAACATACCCTGACCGCCCGGATCGACGGGTCGCCAAGTGCCGCGGCTGCCGGATGGACGATCACCTGCCTACCGTCCAAGCAGATTCTGCCGCGCCGTCTCGCGCGCGGGGCCAGCGACGAATTGTCTAGCGTGACGTTCGACGTGCCGAGCGATGGCTGCGGTGCGCAACAGCTCGCGCTGATGACGCGCGACCGGCTGGATGCGCAATCGGTCACGATCGGCGACGTCCGCATCCGCTGACTCGGGGTTTCGGTGACCGTCCCAGAGCCACCATGAAGCATTAACGGTCGCTTATTCGGCGTGGACGGGGGGACTGGTCACGAGCGCTGCCTTGCGGTGCTTGCGACCCAGCACGCGAAGCAGGTTTCGCTCGATCAGCCGATAGGTAAGATAACCAACGGCGATCGCGAACACCGATATCAGCGGCACGCCGATCGCAGTCGACAGTTTCGGCATCGCCACCGACGCGATCTTGCAGACGAACGATATCGCGATCACATGGACGAGATAGATCGAATAGGACGCATTGCCGAGCTCGGGCAACACGGTACCCGAATAGGGTTTGCGGAAATCGGCATAGAGCGCGAGCGAGACCAGCACGGCCGACGGCACCCCGAAAGCCCAGACCCGCCACGCCGCACCGCTCATCGGCAGGGTCAGCAGGACGAGGACGCAGCCGAGCAGCATCCACGGGAACAGCCGGCGATCATAGAGGAACGTGCCGATCGTCATCCCGAACACGAACTCGATCATGATCGGATTCTGCAGGAAGAAGGGCGTTCCCCGCCCCGACAGGACCAAAGCGAGCATGACGAACGCAGCCGTCGCCCAAGCCCGCTTGGTCAGGGCCATCGACGCCGCGGCGACGGCATAGAACAACACCTCGTATTCGAGCGTCCAGCCGACGTTCAACACCGGATAGGTCTCGGGCCCGTTGACCCATGACACGAACAGCAACGACTGAAGAAGATGCCCGGGTCCCGAAACCTCGTTTCGCGCCAAGCCCGGGATATGCGTCAGCGCAAACGTGGCGGCGGTCATGATCCAGTACATCGGAACGATCCGCTCGACTCGGCGCTTGACGAACACCGACGCCGTCGTCTCGCGGCTCGAACCGATAAAAACGATGATGAAGCCCGATATGACAAAGAACAGATCGACCCCGTAGACGCCCAGTTCAAGTAACGGATAGGGATCGCCACCCCCGAAATAGGATATAGTCGTGATCTGCGCATGATAGGCGACGACGACGGCAGCAGCGATGAACCGCAATATCTGGATACGCAGGAATGTACGCTTGTCTTGCACTGCTAGCGGATCCGAATTATGAAGGGGAGTAAGCCCTCCGGGTATGCAAAGACCGGAATGGAGGCAACGGAGGCGATCGACATAATATCCCGTATTTACCGCAGGCTAGGTCGGGGATCTGCCATCGCGAAGGCCGCTTGGCTTGCCACCGGCCTTGGCCTCGCCGTTGCGACCGGATCCGCATCAGCGATATCGCCATACATCAAATCGCAGCGCGACCAAGTGGTGTTCGTGGGCGACAGTATCACTTTTGGGCAGGGATCTTCCGACCCTGCCACTAAATCCCGACCTGCGCTTTTCGAGCAACGCTTCGGGACGAAAGTCGATGTCGTGAACAAGGGGATCAACGGCATAACGCTAGGGTCGATCGCCGGGATCAATGATATTGGTGCGATCAAACGACCAGGCGTCCGCAACGTCGCGATCGTTCTGGCAGGCTCGAACGACCTCGAACAGGGTGACAAGGCGCCTGCGCTGTACGGCACCTTGCGGACCTATGTGACGGGACTGAAAGCCAGCGGCTGGAAGGTCGCCGTCGGGACCATTCTCGGACGCCATTTCCCATCCGACAAGGAGCGCGAACGCCTTGCGCTCAACACCATGATCAAGTCCGGCGAGATCGCGGCTGCCGGGATCGTCGTGATCGATTATGCCCGCGCGCAGGACAAGGGCGGGATTCCGCTGGCGGATCCCGTACATCCCGACGACACCGGTTTCGTTACGATGGCCGGGCTCGAACGCCCGGTGATCCTGCGCCTGCTGCGATCGAAGTGATCGGGCGCTGCGGACTAGGAGCGTGACGGTCGGTGATATGCCTTTGGCAGTCGGCATCGAGAGTTGCGCCGGCCTGCGTCGCCTCGGGATGATTTCTGCATCACCGTCCTGAGCAAGGTTCAGCAAGGCAACGTACGCCTAGACCCTGGCGTCTGCTAGATTGGCATACTGGCGGGCCAGTTCGCGATGCGCGGCCTTCGCACGTCCGTCGCTGATCATTTCCGCGATAGACCGCTCCTTGGCCGCCCTAGGGACATAATATTGGCGATCGTCTTCTGGCATGGGATTTGGCCAAAATCCTTGAAATCGATGCATCGAAAAACCACACCGAAATCTCTCTACCGGCAATAAATCGCGGATTACATGGTATTTATGTGCACGTTTTCAGGTAGAATTTTAAGATATCAACGTGCCAGGCGCTTCGGTCGTTGATGTAAAAGACCGCAGCCCAGACGACTTGGCGCTCTTCAGGCCTGCCGCTCGGCACGATCACGCTGCCGCCAGTAAAAGGGCTGCATCGACAGGCGTTGCTTCCAGCGGTTCGACAATTTGGCCTCGCGGCTGCCCATCTTGTAGCCGGCATATTTCGCGAAGGTCCGCGTGACCGCCGAGGGCAGTTGCAGCGGATCGTGCCGCGCCAGATAGGTCAGTTCCGAGCGGATGAAACGTAGCCCCTCCCCCTCGGCGGTGCCGAAGGTGTCGAGCAGCCAACGATTGCGACCGTGGAACACGCCGACGTCGAAATACCGTCGAAATTCCTCGGCGATCGTATAGCCGTGGCTGTGGATCACCTCCGCGTCACCACGATAGGCGATCCGCCAGCCCTCGATCAGCATCTGTCCCGCGACCAGCTGGTCCTCTGCGAAGAAGGCATCTTCCGGGAAGCCACCCACTGCAACCAGCGCTGCGGTGCGATAGGCGGCGAAGGAATCCGAACAGAACACCGTCTTCACGCCGCTTCGCGCGCGGTCATCGAGCGACCGCGTTTCCGATGCCGGGGGATAGTTGGTCAGTCGGGCATGCCGTTCGATACCGCGCGCGACGGTGCGTGGCAGCTGCCGGCCATACGCCATGCCGACCTGCGGATCGACAAACGCATCGACCAGTCGCGCGATCGTATCCGGCGCCTGCGGAATGGCATCCTGCGTCAACATGACGACGATATCGGCCTCGGGCCGCATTTCGACCGCGCGCTGCCGGGTCCCGCCATGATTGAACGTGCGACGCTCGATGCCCACGACCGTCGCACCGAAGGCGCGGAACGCCGCGCAGCTGTCGTCGTCGGATTCGGAATCGACGATCAAAAACTGTTCGGGCGCGAGCCCCTGACCTGCCAGCGCCGGCAACAGCGCCGACAGATAGGCACCTGCGTTGAGCGTCGGAATGACCACCGACACGCGCGCCGGATCGATCGTCCAAGCCTGGGTTCCGGTTTCGGTCATGGTAACGGTCGGATCAGAAGGCATTGTCGTGCCTGATGACGAAGATGGTCCTGAACAAAATCCATATATCCTTCCCCATCGACCAGTCGCGCAGATATTCGAGATCGGACGACAGCCTGTTGGTCAGATCTGCGGTCAGGACCGTCGCTCCGCGAAAGCCACGGATCTGTGCGAGCCCGGTCACGCCCGGCTTGACCGCATGGCGATGCCGATAGCGCGCGTCGATCTCCCAATAAAGCTGCTCGGCCGCGCGGGCCGACAAGGCATGCGGCCGCGGCCCGACCATGCTCATGTCACCACGCAGCACGTTGAAGAGCTGCGGTAATTCGTCGATGCTATTACGGCGGATGAACTGGCCGATCCGGGTCACGCGACTATCGCTTCGGGTCGTCAGTACGCTGGCGGTCGCATCGCACTGGTCGTCGAACATGCTGCGAAACTTGAGCATCATGAATAGTGTGTTGTCGCGGCCGATCCGCTGCTGGCGAAAAAGGACGGCGCCGGGAGATTCGAGACGGATGGCGATCGCTATGCCCACCAGCAACGGTGACAGCAGCAGCAATGCGGTCATCGAGACGACGATGTCGAAGACCCGCTTCATGATGCGGTCACGCAGATGCAGCGGTCCTGCCGACACCACCAGCGTCCGGTGATTATGATAATGGCTCACGCCGATCATGCCGATGCGGTCGACGTCCGGTGTGAGAATCTCGCCGTCAACCGCCATGCTCTTCAACACGTGCGCCCAGGCGACCACGCGGTCGTCGCGGCAGGCGATCACCACGCGATCGGCATGCGCGACGAGCTTGGCGAGCCGATGATATTCGAGCGGATCCTCGGTTGCGGGATCGAACCCGATTTGTCCGGCGTCGAGGACCATCCCGTGCGATGGTGCATTCCAGTCGATACCATCGACCACCACGACGGTGCTGAACGGCGTTCCCCCTAAGCGGCGCAACAGGACCCGCCCCAAGATCAGTCGTTCGCCGATGATCAATCCGGCCGCACTTAACGTGCCGGTCCAGAAGACCAGGCGGGAAAATGCTGCGCCGACCTTGAAGGAATAGGCGATGATGAGCATCGCCGCGGCCGCAAAGGCGATCGCACGGATCGCAGTAAATGCGCCGATCCGCGGATCGCGCAACACCGCGCCGTTATACGACCCGTTGATCGCCGCGACCCAGAGATAGATCGGCAACAGCACGCTTAGCATCGTCGTACCGTGGACCGTCGACCAGGTACCGAGATACAGCAGATTGGCGAACAGGAATCCCAAGCCGATCGCAATCACGTCGGCACCCGCCAACGCCGCGTAACAGCGTATCCGTCGCGTCTCCATATTTTTGATCGAGATCAGGGAGTCTGGGAGGATCAAGGATTCTGTAGCGTTGGCGACGCTGTCGTAGCGACGATTGCTTTGGATATTCATCTAGTCTGTTCCGGTGGACTAATTGAGGGGCTTGCCCGCCTGCGCTGGCCTATGCCACGGATAGGCGCCGACCGTTAGTCTCGATGCAGTTGGCCGTAAGGCGCACTGATCATGGTATATTTCGACGCGATGCAAATCGACCTCAATCGCCGATCGGGCTCTCTCCGTGTTTGCGCAGGACATCGTTGAACGCCTCGGCCATCAGCGCCTGCAGGCTTCGGCCCTGACGGCGGGCCAGCGTGTGCATTGCGAACGACATTTCGGGTGAGAAGAAACCGGCGATCTGCTTGCGGCCCTGGCGGCTGGCGGGACCGGTCGTAGTGCCCTGCCCGCCGATGATCTGGCCGTTCTGAACCTGTCCGACTGGTGCCTGGCTGCTATTGGTCGTCTGCGCGACGACGGCGGATGCGGGCGGTGTGCGATCGCGTAGATTGGCGAACGAGGGCTTGCGGCTCATGCTGCGACCTTTCCTTTTCGCGCAGGTTTGACGGTTGGTGTCGAGATGCCGACCTGTCGACATGTCCACTCGTAGATCTGTCGAACATCGTCGGCAGCCTTGCCGGTCGGTTCGAATTCCATGACCGTACGCCCCTCGGCGCTGGCGTGACGGAACGCGGCGCGATCGGGGATCTGGATCGGACAGGCGGGCGTCCCGAAGCTTTCGACCAGCTCGCCAGCCTCCTGATAGACCCGCGGCGCGTTGGGCGAGCCGGCGGTGAAGACGACGAAGGCGGGCTTGCGCAACAATTGCACCAGCTTTGCGGTCGTCTGGATTGCCGAGAGATCGAAAGCGCTGGGTCGGCACGGGATCAGCACCAGGTCTGCGATCTCGACTGCGGCGCGGGCGGCGCTATCGGCATGCGGGGGCGTATCGATGACGATGAACTCGGCCCCCTGCTCTTTTGCCTGCGCGACCTTGGCGGCGAGCCGTGGCGGCGGGCTGTCGATCACCTCGGGCGGCGCCTCCTCGCGCCATGCCGCCCATTGGCTGGCGGTCGCCTGGGGATCCGTATCGATGACGAGCGCGACCCGCCCGGAATCGTGCGCGGCTGCGGCAAGATGGAGCGCCAGCGTCGTCTTACCGGCCCCGCCCTTCTGGCTGATGATTGCGATTGTCGTCATGTCAGACCCCCTACATGTCTACATGGCTACAAAGCAACAGTACTGGCAAGCGATTTGGGCACAAGAAAGCGACAGGCCCCTGCCCTCCCATCGACGCTTCTCCCGTTCTATGCGTCAGCCGCATAGAACGCGCCGCCAATCGCTTGCTTCAGCTAGGGAGCATATGACGGCGTAGCCGGCATTCCAGGTTTTTCCGTTTGCGATGCGGTTCTTTGTTTTGGGCCAAGATGTCAGCTCTCGTCTGTTTAACGCACCGACCGGCTAGGTCGGTTCTACATGAGGAATCATATTAATTTAGGAGCGGTTGCGAATGGTTATGAGACTCGCGCTCACGACGGTCGATGCTCGCACCGAGCTTGGCAAGCATCTTGCCCAATTGCCCACCGACCGTCGCGGCCGCCATGTCCTTGCACGATAATCCTGCCATCATCGCCGCGACCTCGCTCGTGCGGTCGATCTCGTGCTGCACCGCATCGTCGGGCAGGGGAGCCGGCCGCATCCACCGCGGCATGAAACCGAGCACACGCTGGGGAAGGGTAGGGCGGTATGCATTCGACGTCTGCCGATAGCGCGGTCCCGGCCCGTCCGCGTCGATCCGCTTGAAGCGACGCTGCCGCACGAGAAATCCGATGTCCTCGAGGATGTGGAGCGCGCGGGCGATGGTCGCGCGGCCGAGGCTCGTCGCATCGGCCAGATGATCGTAGCTCGGGAAGACCCGCCCGCGGTTGAGGCGCGCCAGCGTGAGGATCTCCTCATAGACGCGTACGGCAGCGGCGGTGAGCGTGACGATCCGGCGCTCGGCCGCGGTCAGGATGCGATCGCCGGCGCGGGCCTCGCGGCGCAACTGGCGGCCTGCATCGAGCGTCCGCCGGGCGATCCGCAGCAATTTGTCGGTTTCGCCCTTGGCCGGCACTGCAAAGAACATCTCCTCGAACGTGCCCGCCTCGATGCTGTCGCGCAGCACCGGCGCGCCCGTGCGATGCGGCATACGAGTGCGCCCAGTGCCGGCACCGCGTGCCATGCTGCGCGCTCGCATGCTCGCGCCCGCCTTGCCGAGCGCGCTTGCGGTCGCCTGGCCCAGGGTAAAAACCGTCATCTTCCATCCCCTTGTCGGGGCTGGGACCAAGGCAAAAAGGGGCGTGGCGCGAAACGCGCATCCTTGAACCGAAGTTCGTGTCCGGCTATATGAAGGGGGTCTGAGAGTGACCCCGGATCGACGTTTGGCGACGTCGCTCCATCAAAGCTTGGGATGCCCGGCCTCGTGCCGGGCTTTCCTTTATGGGGTCACAGCCGCTCCATCTTCGGTCGTGCCAGCATCAGCGCCGACATCTGGCGATTTTTGCAGCAAATCCCGACGAGCGAAAGCACCTACGGTTCGTGCTTTCGAGTATCAATTACGAATTACTTTACATTTCGGCGTCGAAAGTTCGTGCTTTCGAGTATCAATTCATGCGCGCATTCGTGCTTTCGAGTATGAATTGCTGTGCGCGTTCGTGCTTTCGGATATCAATTCCGATGCAAGTTCGTGCTTTCGAGTATCAATTCACGATGCCCGATCCGAATCGGACGAAGCCGATTCGCGACGCGCTTCTGAGATCGAGTCGCGCATTGATTCCCGGGCCCCGTCGCGCACCGATTCCGTCGGCGGACCGATCGACGGCGCAGACTCTTCGAGCAGTGCCGGGCGCCGGGTAATGACGACCTTGACCGGGTTGCTCTTGCGGCCGCGCTTGGCGGTATCGACTACCATATCGGGGTCGCTGACGGTCTCGATCAGCTCGAGCCGATAGTCCGGGATCGTGTCGGCGCTCGCGATTTGCCGCAGTGCGGCACGGAAGTTCGCGAGCGGGTTCTGGTAGCCGATCTGCAGACGGAAGGTCGCGAGGTCGATCTCGAACCCGTCGCCATCGCCGGTCGAGCGTGCGACTTCGTAAATCCTGCGCTCGATCGGTCCCAGTTGAAAATATGCCGCGGCATAGTCGAGGACGTGCCGATCGAGCAGGATCGCCCTAAACAGCCAGTCGCAAAGCCTAACCTTGACCGCCTTCAACCGCCGCTCACCGGCCCGCGTCTTGTTGTAATGGAGTTTTGCCTCGGACAACCACGAGAAAAACCCTTCCTCGCCTTCGCCACCCGCCTCGATATTGGTCTTGATCTGTGTGCCCTGGAGCCGCTCCAGCGCCTCCGACAGCCGGCCATACGAACGCGCGCTGTGGTTGCTCCCGGTCACGCTGAACAGATCGTGCGCGGTAAACACGAAATCCTGCGCGACATCCTCACCCGCCTCGAGCTTGGCGGCCATCAGGCTGGCGATGTAGAGCACGATCTCCTTGTCGTAGATCGTCGCCACGCCGCTGGCGCTCGGGCGGACCTCGATCGTGACGGTATCGGTCTGGTAGCTGAGCGGCTTCATCCACGCATTCTTGCTAAGCGCGAAGAACGGGAAGGCCATCAGCGATCGCTCGCCGCGGATCTCGCCGTAGAGCGGGCTGTCGAGCAGGAAGAGCTCGCCCTGGGGAATCCTGGACGGCGTCGTCTTGCCATCCTTGGTGCGCTTTACGGTGGGCGATCGGGTCATCGGACATTCCTACTCGAAAGCACGAACTTTTGGCATCCCATCTCCTGTCATACGGGGCAGGGGGGGCGCTACCGCCCTCCAGTTCGTGCTTTCGAGTAGAAATTCACCGAGCGCTTCAGGCAAATCGACCAAATGCCTGACTAGCCACTCAACCCCATCGGCCTCACCAACATGTTGTCGTGTCGACATGTGGTGGTGTAGAGTCTTCGACATCACAGGCCGACGTGGTATCGCGCAGGCGGCTTCGCGGTTCGTGCTTTTTCCCGCGTTCCGTTTCATGTCCCGGCATCGGGTCAGATCGACGCACAGTGCCGATCGACGAGCGCGGGCACAATCGCACCATGCCGACAATCATACGTGTCGACATTCATACATAGTGAGCGCGGTGGGTCTGGATGTTGCCTGCCGATCGCCCCGCATCCCGCATCCCCTGCACGAACACGCCCGGAACAGGAGAGCAACGAAAGGCGAAAGATTTCGCTTTCCTTCGAATCGGCGGTGACTCATAGAATCACGATGCCGATCCGCCCCGAAAACCGCTGGCTCTATCCGATCGACTGGCCGCAATTGTCGGAGACGATCCGGTTCGGCCGCGCCGGTGCGCGCTGCGAACAGTGTGCACGGCCGCATCGCCGCTTCGTCGCGCATCTCGGCGACGGGCGCTGGTGGGACGCCGAAACGGGATGCTGGCGCTCGCAGCGGGGCAGGCGGGTGGCGATCCGCGATCGCTTCGCGCTTGGCAGCGTCCGCACGACCTATGTCGTCCTCGCCTGTGCGCATCTCGATCACGATCCGGGGCACAACATGCCAGCCAACCTCGCCGCCTTGTGCCAGCGCTGCCACATGCTCCACGACGCAGCCGAGCATCGCTGGCAACGCTGGTGGAACGCGTTCCGCCAGCGCGCGCTACGCGACCTGTACGAAGATCCACGCGTGACCCGCGAACGTCTTGCTTCAGGTCCTCGATCGATCGCAGGCAGGGCGCATCAGTCGAGCGCAATGGCACGGTAAGATCGAGCCGATGTCTGTTGGTCTACATGTCGACCAATAGACATGGTTTCAGTACGACATGTCGAAGGATAGCCGTTCCACCAGAGCGGACGTCTCGGCGAGGCGATCGAGCGAGCGGGGGCGAACGAGGCGGTGAACTCCCACCGCGTTGAAAAGATGGAGACATTGCCGCCAGTGCGCTGCCTGACGCCCCATCGGGGCTACCAGCTGGCCGCGGAACGTGTTGGCAACCAGCGCACTCACCGCTTCCGCACCGGGCAAGGGTGTGATCGCCGGTTCCTCGCTCCAGCCGAGCAGCACCACCGCGGCAAGGTCGAAAATACAGTCTCCAGCGGGCGCATCAACGGGGACGCGGTATTTATCCATGTCGATAAGGACCGGTTCCAACCCGTCGGGGGTTCGCGCGATCGCGCCGAGCGACGCACGCCACAGTTTAAGGTTGCGCAGGCCGGGCCTCAAACGTGCGCGCCCCTCGCGAACCTCCACCGCACAGATATCGTCGCAGATCACGCGGTGCCCACGATGCTGGAGATGCATCGCGATCGTGGACTTGCCGCTACCCGCCGGTGCGATGAAGGCAACGGCACGTCCGCCCACTGCCACTGCCGACGCGTGAAGCGGCAGCAGTCCACGCTGCTGGAGGAGCGCGCCCATCGCCGACCCGAGCAGATAGGCACGCACGTCGCCGTCCGGTGCGCCTGGACACGGCTCCACGATCATCTCGCGCCCGTTGCGGACCAGGAAGCGACCGACGCGAGGAACGTCCATCCAGAAGTGATGGGCATCGACGCGGACGTCGGGCAGGAGTTCGGGGGTGTCGGGAGGAGGGGCGGGGGCCAACCTGACATCGACGTCGATGGCCCCATCTACGGCCCCGTACGCGACATCGTCCGGGTGCAGTTCGGGAAGCGGCAGCGCAGATTGCAACCGGAGACCGAACACCCGATAACACGATGAAGAGGGTGGCGAAGAGCAGGGTGACATGCACCCGGCTTATCCCCCGCTCCATGCCCCGCCAAGGGCGAGAACGTGCAAACGGAGGCACAGGTGGACGGAATGACGCTGGTATCCCGGCAACCCGGGATGATCGAGGCCGATGCGGCTGGCGAACTGGTCGGCCTGCATGTCGAACGCGGGACCTGCTACGGCTTCAACGCGACCGCGACGCGTATATGGCAACTGCTGGAACAGCCTCGCACGGTCGACGGACTGGTCGTCGAACTTCTTGCCGAGCACACGGTCGACGAGGCGGAGTGCCGCGCGGATCTCCAGGACCTGCTTCGGTCGCTGGAGGGCGAGCAGCTTGTCAGCTTGACGCCCGCATGACGGCGCTCGCCGGCCTGTGGAGCCGGCGTGGCGAGGCGACGGAAACGGCGGTCGGGCGGATGCTCGACGCTCAGGCAGCGTTCGGGCCGGACCCGGCGATCCGCCGCACGCTGGACGCCGCAACGCTCGGGCGACGGCTCTATCCGCTTGTTCCCGAAGATGATTTCGACCGAGGACCAGTCCTAGGCGGCGACGGCACGCTGCTGCTCGTCGCGGACGCCAGAATCGACAACCGCGACGAGATCGCCAGCGCGCTCGGCCTGTCGATCAACCTCGCCCGCATGGCCGAGCCGGAGCTGTTGATGGCGGTCGTCGAGCAATGGGGGGTTGCAGGCCTCGCCCGTGTCGTAGGGGGCTTTGCCGTCATGCTTTGGGATGCGCGCCGGTGCGTACTGACCCTGGCACGGGATCCGATGGGCGAGCGACCGCTCTTCTACCACCGCGGCGATGGCTTCGTTGCCGCGGCCTCGATGCCGCGCGGACTGCATGCTCACCCCGACATTCCCTATGCGCCGAACGAGAGCGCGACGGCCGACTTCTTGGCGATACTGCCCGAAGGCGACGAAAGCTTCTTTGCCGGCGTCACGCGCGTACGCCCCGGTCACGCGGTCGCGATCAATGCGGACGGCATTGCCGAAACCCGGCTGTGGACGCCGACGCGCACGATCCTGCGCCTCAAGCCCGCTGATTATGCCGAAGGGTTACGCGCCGAACTGGATCGTGCCGTCGCCGTCAGGTTGCGCCGGATGCGGGGGGCAGTGGGGTCGCATCTGTCCGCCGGTCTCGACAGCGCCAGCGTCGCCGCCACGGCAGCGCGGTTGCTAACGCCCGAGCCTCTCCACGCGTTTACCGCGGTACCGGGCGCCGGCGCGCCCGTGCCCGGCGGAGCGATCGGCGACGAGGGGCCGATCGCGGCACGCGTCGCGGCACTGCACGCCAATATCGTCCATGTCCCGGTTCGGGGTGACGGGCGCTCGCCGCTGCCGCTGCTGGACCGGCATTTCGATCTCTACCAGCGACCGGTCATGAACCCGTGGAATGCGATATGGGGCGAGGCGATCAACGATTCCGCGCGGGCGCGCGGCGTGAGCGTCCTCCTCACCGGGCAGCTTGGCAATTTTACGCTGAGCCATGACGGCGTCCCACATCTGGCGCAGCTATTCGGCACCGGGCAGTTCGGCGCGCTTGCCACGCTGACGCGGCAATTGCGCGCGCAAGGCTGGCGACGGCGACGGATCGCCGCGGCGACGCTCGGGCCGTTCGTGCCGCCTGCCGTCTGGACCTGGCTAGTCGATCGCTTCGGTCACTCGCTGGCACTCGGGGGCTATAGCGCGCTGCGCCCCGGCGCGATCGCCGACCTGGACGGGCGCGCCGCGGCCAGCGGAACCGATCTGTCCTACCGCCCTTGGCGCGACGGGCGCGCGATGCGACTATGGGGGCTCGATCGGGTCGACATGGGATCCTACAACAAGGGCACGCTTGCGGGGTGGGGCATCGACCTGCGCGATCCTACCGCAGACCGACGGCTGATCGAATGGGCGCTGAGCGTGCCGGACGAGCAGTATATCCTGGACGGAAAGCCACGGTCGCTGGCGCGGCGTGCCTTTGCGGATCGGCTACCTCCCGAGCTCATTGGCGAACAGCGGCGCGGCTATCAGGCGGCGGATTGGCACGTCGGCGCGACCGCCGCATTGGAGGCGCTGGCCGCGGAGTTGGACGGCATAGAGCGCTGCCCGCCGGCAGGGGCGTTGCTCGACATAGAGCGGTTGCGCGCGCTGATCCGCGACTGGCCGGACTTTCCCGCGGACGACCCGCGCTGGAACCAGCTGGCGGTCACCGATCGCTATCGGTCGATGCTGCTGCGCGGAACCGCGGCCGGGCATTTCCTGCGCCGGGCGGCGCGCAGCAATTGATCCGCCGCCTGCCACTGTTGGCCGAGGCACTGGCCATGCTGGCGCTTGCATCGCTCCTGATCGCGATCCTGTCGTTCCGGCGCATTGCGGCGCTGTCCGCAAGCCAGGCGTCGGCCGCCCCCGCAACGGAGCTTCAGGCGCGCGCGATCGCTTGGGCGGTTGCCGCTTGGGGTCGGCACGTGCCGTGGCGGGCCGTGTGTTTCCAACAGGGCCTTGCCGCCCAGTTGATGTTGCGCCGACGAGGATTGGCCGCAGCGCTACATTACGGAGCCGTTCACGACGAAAACGGACATCTGGTCGCGCATGTCTGGGTTCGCTCCGGCGATACGGACGTAATCGGTTGCGAGGGGGCAGAGCGCTACGGCCTCTTGGCGGTGTTTCCGCCCGCCTGACGTCGCCCCTGAGTTCGCGGTCTTCGGTGTCTTTACGCTGGCGTGACGCCAGGCCGGGCTGACACGACATCGGCGTATCCGCCGCAATATTGCGCACCGGGCAGGCCATCGATCACTTGCACGCCGCAATATTTCCGGGCGCGCATGACCACGTCGCGAAGAACCACCACGCGTCCGCTGCGGAGTTCCACCGTCAGATGCCCGTCGGGCCCCACCCTGACGAACGCCGTGGACAAGGTCCGGCGTCCCAACGCCTCGAGGGGCGAGTCCACCAGCTTAGGGGGGACAGGGGCGGGGGCGGGGGCGGGAACAGGGCCGGGGGTAGGGGCAGGGACGAGACTTCCTGCCGCGGACACCGCCTCCGGGATGGGTCCCTGCGCAGCCCGTCCGCGATCACCGGCGTCTTGTCCCGCCCCATTCAAGGTAGCCGAGCCCTGGTTGCTCAGCGTCACTTCGCTTGAACCCTGGGCGGCGGTCGCTGGAACCGGGCGAGAATTGCGCATGGCATCATCCTGAGGTGAAGGCGTGCATGTGGCGAGTGCCGTGGAGAATGGTAGCAACATGCGGAGCATCGCGAACCTCCGTCAGCTTGAACACGCTTTTCGATAGGCCAGAGGCTGCCCCAAGTCACGACGGTTCGGAACCAAAGGGTGAAGCCCCGCACAGCGCAAGCAGCGAACGGAGGCCGCCACGCCACGACAATTTTTCGCTTTGCGTGCAGCAGGTTTCGGATTGGCCACCCCCTATCAGGACGCTTTGCATTTATTTTGGATGCTTCTGGAGCCGCTGATCAATCTGGTGCTTGACCAACGTGAACATTCGATGACAGAAATGAAATATAAAGAGCCGATTGCGAACGAATCTGACGGCATATGTGCGCTTTGCACCGTGCGACTATGCGATCGTGCCACATAGGGGGACCAGTCGATGAGCATTTCCAACCTTGGCAATATCGTACCCACCGACGAGGGTACCGGTTCGATAAACCCGCTGACGCAGTTCAACCGTTTGAACGGTGATGACGTGGTGATCGGCTCTTACGATCCGCTGGCGGACACCACCCCATTGCTCAACAACGAGTTGGCTGTCGGCTCGGGCTCCCCCCTGACGGACATCAATCATACGCCCGGTGACATGGGCCCAGGCTCTTTGGATGCGCTGGCGGGCATCGAGCACACGGTCGTTGTCGCAGGGTGCGGCTGCGCGCTTTGTCAGGGCCTGCGCGAGGCCGAGACCGACGCAAAGGATACCACCCCCAAGGACGTCGATCCGACCGGTGCCAACCCGGAAGGCAACAATATCGGTGAGTTGCTGCCGCTCGGCACCAATCCCGACGGAAGCCACTTCTTCACCGGCAACCGCAACGTCGATGCGACCCTGATCGGCTCCAAATGGGGTACGCTCAACCTGACCTACAGCTTCCCGACGTCGGGCTCGAACTATAACGGCAGCGGTTACGACACCAACGGCGTCAGCCTCTATCACATCGACCTGGGTACGCAGCAGCAGGCCGCGGCGCGCGCATCCTTTGCCCAGCTATCGGCCGCGACGGGCCTGACGTTCACCCAGATTACCGACACCGACACCGTCCACGCCAACATCCGCATCTCGCAGAGCGCCGATCAGGACGTCGGCTCGGCTTATGGCAACTTTCCGTCCGACACCCGCGGTCTTTCGGGCGACATCTGGTTCGGCCGCACCAATCAGCCCTATTACGACCTCGCCTTCAAGGGGACGTGGGGTTACGCGACCATGATGCACGAGATCGGCCACACCATGGGGCTGAAGCACGGGCATCAGGACTATACGAACAGCGACCTGTCCTTCTATTTCGGGGGCGCGCCGCGCTTCGGCACGCAGTCGCTGACCCCGGATCGCGACGGTCAGGCCTGGTCGCTGATGACCTATACGCCGGCGCCGTTCACCAACAGCAACTTCGCCGGCGAGAAGATCAACCAGCCGCAGACCTACATGCAGTATGATCTGGCCGCGCTCCAGTACATGTACGGTGCGAACTACACGACCAACGCCGGCGACAGCGTCTACACCTTCAGCCAGACGACCGGCGAGATGTTCATCAATGGCGTCGGCCAGGGTGCGCCGTCGGGCAACAAGATCTTCCTCACCGTCTGGGATGGCGGCGGCAACGACACGATCGACGCCAGCAACTATTCCAACGGCATCACCGTCGATCTGCGACCGGGCGAGTTCTCGACGTTTGACCAGTCGCAGCTTGCGAACAGCCTGGCCTATCAGGGGCTGACCTCGCTGGCGCCCGGCAACATCGCCATGTCGCTGCTCTACAACAACGACACGCGGTCGCTGATCGAGAACGTCACGGGCGGCGCAGGCAACGACATCTTCGTCGGCAACACCGCCAACAACGTCCTCGACGGCGGTGCCGGCAGCGACACGGTGATCTTTACCGGCGTCACGGGTGTGAACGTCACGCTGAACGACACCGGGGCGGACGTCATCGTCAGCCATGACGGCGAGACGGACACGCTGCGCAGCATCGAGAACATCCAGGGCACCGTCGGCAACGATACTTTGATCGGTAACAGCCAGAACAACACGCTGAGCGGCGGTGCCACTGGCGCTGATACGCTATCGGGCGGCGCCGGCGACGACCGCCTGATCGGTGGCGGCTTTACCGTCACGACAAGCTTCTTGGTCACGCCCGAAACCGCGCCATCGCAAGCGGACATCACCAAGCCCCAGGCTACCAACAATGGCAGCATCGCAACCGCGGTTAATACGGCGGGTGCGTACGATATCGATGCCAATGCGAACATCGCGAGTTCGACCACGATCCCGCATGCGACCATCAACGCCACGGCTGCCGGCGGTGCTCTCGAATATTATCGGATCGATGTGACTGCGGCCGGTGCGCAAGCGATCTTCGACATCGACGGTACCGGCTCGCTCGACGACAGCATCATCGAGCTGGTCAATAGCGCCGGCACCTTGCTGGCCACCAACGACACCGGCCCGGGCGACCCCGGCACGACCGTCAATGACGACGCGTATATCACCTATACCTTCGCTGCTGCGGGAACCTATTACATCCGGGTCGGCCGCTACACCAGTTCGGCGGTGGCTCAGCCCATGCTGGCCGGGCAGACGTACCAGCTGAACATCTCGCTTCAGGGTGCTGCCGGATCGACCGTTTTCACCACCAACAACACCAGCAGCATCGTGGCCGATGGTGGCGAAGGGAATGATTTCCTGCAGGGAACGTTCGGCAATGACATCCTGAACGGCGGCAACGGCAACGACACCGCGTCCTTCGTGACTGCCTATAGCACCACCGCAGCAGGACTCTCGGTCGACCTGAACATCCAGGGTACGGCGCAGAACACGGGGGCGGCAGGGACGGACACCCTGACCGGTATCGAGAATCTGATCGGTTCGCAGTATAACGACACCCTCGTCGGTGACGCGAACGCCAACATCATCGAAGGCGGCCTGGGCAATGATACGCTGAGCGGTGGCGCGGGCGATGACACGGCATCCTATGCCGGCTCGACGGCCGGCGTGACGGTCAGTCTCGCTCTGCAAGGCGCCGCGCAGAACACCGGTGCCGCGGGCACCGACACGCTTGCCGAGTTCGAGAACCTGCAGGGGTCCGCCTTCAACGACACGCTCAGCGGCGACGCCACTGCAAACACCGTTTTGGGCGGCGCAGGCGACGACACGCTCGCCACGGGTGGAAACGCGGGCGGCACCGTGGATCTGCTGGACGGTGGCACCGGGTTGGATACGGCCTCGTTCGCGGACTATACCGCCAACGTCACGGCGCGACTGAACGGCGCGAACGACGGGACTGCCAACATCGGGGGTGCGGCGATCGCCACGCTGCGCGGCATCGAGAACCTGACGGGCGGTGCGGGCAACGACATCCTGATCGGTGACGACAATGCCAACGTCCTCGAAGGCGGCCTTGGTAACGACGTCCTCGACGGCGGCGCGGGCATCGACACGCTGCTCTTCACGGGCACGACCGGAGTCACCGTCAACCTGACGGCCCTGACGGCGCAGGGCCTGGGCGACGACACCGTTCTCGGCTTCGAGAATGTCCGGACCGGCTCGGGTGCCGACAGCATTACCGGCGATTCGGGCAACAACATCCTGTTCGACGGTGGCGGCAACGATATTTACGATGGTGCAGCAGGGGCGGACACGGTCGACTATTCCGGTTCCACATCGTCGGTTACCGTCGACCTCAACACGACCATCGCCCAGACGATCGGTGTGTTCGGCGGTAGCGACACGATCACCAATGTGGAGAACGTGATCGGCGCGACGAACTTCGCCAACACCCTCGTCGGCGGCAACACCACGGTGAACCGGTTGGTCGGTGGTACGCTTGCCGACTTCGTCATCGGCGGCGGTCTGTCCGACACGCTGGTCGGTGGTACCGGCAACGACGTCATGTTCGGCGACTATGTCAACACGTTCAACACCGGCGTAACGACCGCGGACGGCGACGACGTACTCGAAGGTGGTGCCGGCAACGACACCCTCGTCGGCGGCATGGGGAACGACATCCTGCGCGGGGGCGACGGCGACGATGTCCTGGTGGGCGGCATCGCCAACGGATCTGCAGCCGGGCTGACCGCGGTCTATACCAACGACGGTGGGAACGACACGTTCGATGGCGGCGACGGCACCGATCTGGCCTACGCCTATTACACGGATCGCGCAGGCGGGGTCAGCTTCGACCTGGGCAATTTGGCAGGCGATAGCGCGATCACGATCGACGGCATCGCTTCAGGCTCCTTCACGAGCATCGAACGCGTCGTCTTCCGCGGCGGGCTCGGCAACGACGTCGTACGGGGTGGCGGTACGCTCGACACGCTGGTGGGCAACGCCGGCGACGACGTGCTCGACGGCTGGTACGGCAACGACACCCTGTCGGGCGGTCTCGGCAACGATACGCTGATCGGCGGCGAAGGGCTGGATACCGCAACCTACGTGAACGCGACGGCAGGCGTGAACGTCGATCTCCGGATCCAGGGCGTGGCGCAGGACACCGGCGGCGAGGGTATCGATACCCTGAACGGCATCGAATATCTGACCGGCTCCGGCTTCGGCGATACGCTGCGTGGCAATGACGATTTCAACCTGATCGTCGACAATACGGTCGCCACCACCACGGCGGCGCTTAGCCAGACGGACTCGCTGTTCGGCTATGGCGGCAACGACAGCATCCTGGTGACGCGGGCAAATGCGACCACCGCCGGCACCGCGACCGCGGCCACCAACATCAACATGGACGGTGGTGACGGCGACGACTTTATCGAACTGCGCGGCGGTACGCTATCAACTGCGCTGGCGACGAACGCCGCAGGCCTTTCGACCGCGACCTATCTCGCGCTGGGTGCGACCTCGAACGACCGGAACGTCGATGTCGTCAACGTCGTCGGTGGTGCCGGTAGCGACCGGATCGTCCTGACCGGCGTCGCCAGCGCGACGATCGACGCCGGTGACGGTGCCGACACCGTCAGCATCAGCATGCGCGGCGCCTCCACCGTCAACAACTACCAGATCACGCTGGGTACCGGCGCGGACATCATCCAGTTGGGCGTTGGCGCCACGGCAGGGGCCTCGACCGATGTCGCGACCACCGCCCGAACCAACCGCGTGACCGATTTCGAAGCCGGCAGCGCTGGTGACAAGTTCGAGCTGACGAACTTCCTGAACCTGGGGCTGACCGGATACGCTGCCAACGGCAACGCGTTCGCCAGCGGCCATCTGCGTCTGGTCCAGCAGGGCGGCGACCTGTTGCTGCAGGTCGATCGCGACGGCGCGGCGGGCGCCGTCAACGGCTTCGTGACGATCTTCGCGATCGGCAACGGCTACACCGGCGGCTTCACCGCGTTCAACTTCGACGGCTTTATCGGTGATCTCACGCTGTCGGGCTTCTCTGCCGACGAGACCATCACCGGCGCGAGCGGTAACGACGTCCTCAACGGCGGCGACGGTAACGACACGCTGATCGGTCTAGCCGGTAACGACACGCTCGATGGCGGCAACGGCAACGACGTGCTGCGCGGCGGCGCGGGCAACGACATCCTCATCGGTGGTGCCGGCATCGATACGGCCAGCTATAGCGGGGCGACCTCCGGGGTACGCGTAAACCTCACCGTCAGCGGTGCTCAGGGCACGGGCGAAGGCACCGATACGCTCACCGGCATCGAGAACGTGACCGGGTCGGCGTCCAGCGATGTCATCACCGGCGATGCAGGGGCCAACGTCATCGACGCGGGTGCCAGCAACGATGCGGTCGACGGCGGTGCCGGCAACGATACGATCTTGGGTGGTGCCGGCGACGACATGCTCATCGGCAATCTGGGCGCTAACACGATCGATGGCGGCGACGGCATCGATACCGGCGTGTTGCTGGAAAAATACGCCGATTACACCGTCACCCAGACCGGGACGGGATCGGCGACCATCGTCCACAACGGCGCGATCGAGAGCAACAGCTTCACCAATGTCGAGCGCTTCCGCTTCTCGGACGGTGTGGTGCTGACGCTCGGCGCAGGCGGCAGCGACCTGTTCGACCTGTCGCAGAAGACGGGTGCGGTGGCGTTGGCGACGGGCGCAGGGAACGACGCGATCCTGGCAGGCGGCGCGCTGATCGCTGCAGACCGGATCGATGGCGGGGCCGGCACTGACCAGGTCGGCCTCAAGGGCGACTATACCGGTGCCAACCGGCTGGTGCTCGACGCAGCCACGCTCAGCAATGTCGAGGTGTTGGCGGTCTTGGCGGATGGCAGCTACGACATTACCAGTGCGGACGCTACGGTCGCCGCGGGCCAGGTGTTCACCGTGTTCGGTGGCAACTTGACCAGCGCCGACAGCTTGAGCTTCAACGGTTCGGCAGAGACCGACGGCTCGTTCCTGATGTTCGGTGGCCTTGGCACCGACACGCTGACGGGCGGGGCGGGCAACGATGCGTTCTTCTTCGGACCAGGAGGCTTTGGTTCAAACGACGTGATCGTGGGTGGCGCCGGGATCGACCAGTTCGGGCTTGACGGCTTTGCCGGCGACCTGACGCTGCGTGCCGACAATGCCGATGTCGAAGTGGTGGCCCTGCTGCGCGGGCCGAACGGCGCGAACACCTATGGCACCCTGTTCCTCGAGGACAGCTGGGTAGCAGCCGGTGAGACGAAAACTATCACCGCAGTGACCAGCTTCCAGGGTCAGGCGGGTTCGGTCATGGCCGATCTCGTCATCGATGGTAGCCAGGAAACGAACGGCAACCTGCGCATCCTCGCAGGGTCTGGCAACGACACGATCTTCGGCGGGGCCGGCGACGACACGCTGTTCGGCGGTCTGGGTCGCGACAAGATTTCGGGCGGTGCAGGCGCGGACACCTTCGTGTTCAACTCCGCAGCGGAGTCGAACGTCACGGTCGGCAATGGCGGAGCCGCGGTTCTGAACTACGATACGCTCTTCGGTTTCACACAGGGGGAGGACCAGATCCAGGTAGGCGGCCAGACCTATGACACCGCTACGGCGGGCCAGAACGGCCGGCTAGACGATGCCACCTTCAACGACGATCTTGCCGCAGCTTTTGGCAACATCGGCGGCAATGCGGCCGTGACGTTCACCGCCACCTCGGGTAACCATGCAGGCGAGACCTTCCTGGTCGTCAACACCGACGGCGTTGCGGGCTATCAGGCCGGCAGCGACCTCGTCCTGCATCTTGCCCCAGTGGGCGACCTGACGCCGCCTTCCGTTATCCTGTAAGCATCACCAAGGGAGATCAACCATGACCATAACCACCAAGACACCCGTCGCCCGCAAGCCTTGGGTTCGCCCCGCGGTCCAGAAGATCGCCGCCGGCCAGGCCGAGGTCGGTACACGGACTGCCGGTGACGGGACGTTCACCACGTCCTGATCAATTCCACGCCAACAAAAATAGCCAGCGCGATACCTATCGCGCTGGCTATTTTTATGGGCTGTCATTGTACGTCGAGAACGGAAAACGCGCGCCTGGTCGGGAAAGTGATCGATCAGACCGCGATACGCTCTGCGGTCCCATCCTTCAGGGCAGCGGCGTCCCGCGCTTTTCTTGATCGTCGCCCGTCGATGCGGTCCGCACCGGTCAGCATCGTACCGACGAAGAAGGCGGCCGCCCGGCTCCACCATTCACGTGATCGATACCATCCGGGGCAGGGGTCGCAATCTCGTCGATGGTGATCGTCGCGGTGGCGGTCGATCCACCGCCAGTGCATCGAACCCGCGTCCGGATGTGAGAGAAGGTACCGCCTGACGCAGCGTGACGAGTGCTCCCGAGGACAGGCGCATAGCCTCACCTACACCCGACGCACCGCCATTCAGTGCGATGACGCCCAGCGACGGATTACTACCGTTGCAGTTGGTAAGTACCGTTCCGCCACAGACCGAGATCACGGCAATCGCACCCGGCGACGATCGCAACGGCCGGGCCGGTGCCTGTGCGTGCGATCCCGTTCAGCGCCAACGCCCGGTCGTGATCGGTCGTCCGCAGTCCATCGTCACAGCCCGCATTATCGTGGATGAACCGCCGCGGGCGCATTCGACAGCCCGGCAATGCCCGGAAGAATAAAATCGCACATGGTTCGAGCGTTGCCGTTCGAACCATGTGCAGTGCCGATCTAGCCGTCTTCGATCACGGGGCGTATCGCGCTATTCGCGCAACGCCTCTTCGCGCAGCCGCGTGAAGGGCGTCAGGATATAGGCCATGATCGAACGCTTATCGCCGATCAGGTTTACGTCCGCGGTCATGCCTGGACCGATCACCAGACGCTGGCCTTCGGGGCCACGGAAGTTCTGCGCGTCGGCGCGTACCCGCACCGTGTAATGGCTCTCGCCGGTGCGTTCCTCGAGCGTGGCGTCGGGCGAGATGGTCAGAACGCGGCCGTCCATGCCGCCATAGACGCCCGATTCATACGCGGTGATATTGACCCGGGCACGCTGACCGATGCGCACTGCGGCGATGTCCTTGGGGCTGACGAGCGCCTCCACGGTCAACGTCTCGGCGCTCGGCACCACTTCGACGATCGGCTGGCCTGCGCCGATGCTGCTGCCGACCGTCGACACGAGCACGCGGTTGACGCGACCATCGACCGGGGAGGCGACCGTCGAGCGCCCGAGCTTGGCGGCAAGCGCCGGCATCGAGCGCTGGCGCGCCGCCATCTCGGATTGTGCGGCGGCGAGATCCGTTCCCGCCTGCGCACGCCAGCTGCTCCGTACCTGGGCAAGGCTCGCCCGCGCTTCGGCGACCGCGGATTGCGCACGCGCGATTGCTGCCGAGGCCTGCGCCGCATCGGTTCCTGCGACCGCGGCGCTGTTCTCCAGCTGGATCAGCGTCAGCTGCGGCTCGATCCCACGCTGGACGAGCGGACGGATCATCTCGAGCTGACGCTGTGCGGAATCGCGCGCCGATATCCGCGAGGCATAGGCCGATCGCGCTTCAGCGACCGCACGCTCCGCCTGCGCCGCGCGGGCGGCACCGGCCGCGCTGAGGCTGGCGAGGTCGCTCATGCGGGCCGCGTGGAGCGAGCGTTCGATACCGATCTGCTGAGCGACCTCAGGCGTGGCAGCCGCGGGATAGACCGGCTCGCGGCCGGCGATCTCCGCCTGCAACCGGGCGATCTTGGCGTTGAGCGCACCGACCGTGATCTCGCTACTGCCGAATTCCGCCCCCGCCTGGGTCTGGTCGAGCCGGACGAGAGGCTGGCCGCGCTTCACGAGATCGCCGACATGGACGAGGATCGCCGAGACGACCCCGCCTTCGAGATTGCTGAGCACCTGCAACCGGCTGCTCGGCACGACGCGGCCCGGTGCGTGGACGGTGCGATCCAGCTTCACGATGCTGGCCCAGACGATGAAGACGACGATGAAGCCGAGGATCAGCCACAGTAGCAGGTTCGATACCGCCTTGGGCTTGATGCGATCGGCGAAGTCTTCGAGATGCGTGTCGGTCATGGGTTCGTACTCAGGCCGCAGTGCGGGGACGCTGGAGCGATTGCAGGACGGCGTCGCGGGGGCCGTCCTGGACGACCTTGCCCGCCTCGACGACGACGATGCGGTCGACCAGCCGGACAAGGGCAGGGCGGTGCGTGATGAGGACGAAGGTACGGCCTTGCAACTCGGCCTGGAGCCGATCGATCAGCTGCATCTCGGTCGTCTGGTCCATCGCGCTGGTCGGCTCGTCGAACACCAGCACCTGCGGACGACCGGCCAGCGCGCGCGCGAGGCTGATCGACTGGCGCTGGCCGCCCGACAGACCTTCGCCGCGATCCGCGAGCATCAGATCATAGCCATTGGCGATCCGTCCCATAAACCCGTGTGTACCGGTCAGTTCGGCGACGCGCAGCATCTCGGCATCGTCGACGCCGATCCGGCCAAGCGTGATGTTCTCGCGTACCGAACCACTCAGCAGCACGCTTTCCTGTAGCGCAGTGCCGATCAGCGAGCGCATCGCATGCGGATCATATTGGCGGATGTCGGTGCCATCGATCATCACCAGCCCTTCCTGCGGCTGGTAAAGACCGAGGATGAGGCGCGCGATCGTCGACTTGCCCGATCCGACCCTGCCAAGCAGCGCGACGCGCTGCCCGGCCGGAATGACCAGATCGAGCCCGTCGAACGTCTTCTCCGCTGCGCCCGGATAACGGAACGAGACCCCGCGCAACTCGATCCGGCCATCGAAGCGCGCGGGCCTCAGCGCGGTACCGCGCGGCTCCTCCGACCCCGTTTCCATCATCGCGTCGATCTGCTTGTACGCGGTGCGCGTCGCCGACAGTCGCGACAGCAGCGCCGCAATCGTCGCCAGCGGCTGCACCGCACGGCCCGACAGGATCGAACAGGCCACCAGCGCGCCGGTGGTCAGCTTGTGGTCGGCGATCAGAAACACGCCGACGACGACGGTTCCCGCATACGCCAAGGTGTTCGCCGAGGCAGCGACTGTGGTCGCGATCGTCGAGACCAAGCGTTGGCGCGTCGAGCTGTCCGAGTGCTGCTGGTTGGCCCTGTTCCAGCGCTGGCCGAGCAGACGGCTCGCACCGCTGGTCTTGACCATTTCGAGCGCCCCCACGGTCTCGACCAACACGCTCTGCTTGGTCAGCCCTTCGCTCATCGAGCGCGCCGACAACCGGTCGAGCGCAGGTCGCGTCAGCCACCCCGCGCCGATGACGATCGGGATCGCCGCCAGCGGCACCCACACCACAGACCCGCCGAGAATTGCGATGAAGATCAGCGTGATGACGATGAACGGCACGTCGACCAGCGCGGTCATCGTGGCCGACGCGAAGAAGTCGCGCAGCGTCTCGAGCTCGCGCATCATGCCGGTCAGCGCACCGGTCGATCCCTTTTTCTGGTCGAGCCGGATCGCGACCAGCCGACGGAACACCCGCCCCCCGATGTCGTGATCGATATCGGCGCCTGCCAGATCGGTGAAATAGGCGCGCAGTACGCGGAGCACGAAATCGAACACGACGACGATCGCGAGCCCGATAGACAGCGCGACCAAAGAGGAGAAGGCGTTGTTGGGAACGACGCGGTCATACACCGTCATCGTGAACAGCGACGTGATCAGCCCGAAGATATTGATCATCGCAGCCGCCAGCGCGACCTTCAGATACGTGCCCTTGTTGCGCAACATCGGTTCGACCAGCCACGGCGCGAAGCGTGGCCGTGGATGCTCGATCATGTCGTGACCGGACCTGTCATGGGGCATCGCCTGAGAAGGGGTCATCGGGGTTCCAGCGCGGCAGGTTGAATACCCAGTGCCGGCAGAAGCCGACCGGTCCGGGCGAGAAGCGCATAGCGCGCGGTATCGAGTTCGATCACGGTCTGGACATAGCGTGCAGCGACACCGAAATAATTGCTCTGCGACGCAAGCAGGTCGAACAGCGTGCCGCGTGATACGCGGAATCGCTCCGCCAGCACGTCGCGGGCGCGCCGGCTCGCCAGGTAATTGGCTTCGATCGCGGTCTGCGCGTCCTGCAACGCGGCAACGTCGGCCAGCGCGATCTCAGCATCACGCTGTGAATCGAGCCGCGTGCGCCGCAACCGGGCATCGGCACCATCGGCGCGCGCTTGCGCCTGGTCGACACGTTGCGGCCCGCCACCACCCAGCCGCAGGCTGAGCGTCAGGCTGCCGCGAATGTCGTAATCGCGTGCCGTCTCGATGATGCCGTAGCGGCCGGCATCGATTCCACCGGATAGCTGCGGCAACAGATCCGACTTCACCGCGCGTACGTCCGATCGTGCCGCATCGACGCCGAGCTTGGCCGCGCGGATCGCGGGCAGCGTATCGACATCCGCGACCATGGTCGCAGTGCCGATACCGGCGAGTGATGGCTCCGGCGCGCGTGCCAGTCCGACAGGCGGCGCATGACCGATCACCGCGGCATATTGCGCTTCAGCGCCGGCCAGCTGTCGCCGAAAATCGGCAAGCTGTGAATCCGACGATGCGATATAGCTGTCGACCTGCGCTACGTCGCCCGCTGCGGCCGCGCCCTGGAGGATGCGATCCTCGATGCTGCTGCGCAGGCTGCGCTGGCTGATCGCGAACGCCTCGCCGAGCCGGACGAGAACCCGGTACCCATAGACGGTGTACCAGGCCGAGACCGCGCGCAGCGCGACCTGCGTACCGATATCCTCGACATTGGCGCGCGCCGCGTTCAGCCGGGCCTCGCTCGCCCGTATCCGGCCGAGGCTTGCGCCGAAATCGATCAACGGCTGCTGGATGCGAAGCAACCCATCGGTACGATGGCTCGGACGCGAGCGTTCGAGGACGTTGTTCGGATCGTTCGAAAACGCCCGGTCGATGATCCGGAAGGTCGAGATCGACAGATCGGCGACGGGCAGCGCGCGCGCGCGCGCCTCGCCGCGTACGCCCTTGGCCTCGTCCGCCTGCGCGATCGCCTCGTCGAGCGAGGGATTGCGCGCGACCGCCTCACCGATCACCTGCTTGAAGGTCGCGAGTGGCGACTGCGCGTGCGCCAGCTGCAGGATCGGATCGGCGGTCGGATCAATGTGCAACGGATCCCCACTCGGCGCGGGCAACCCCCCGGGCACGCCTTGCGCCCAGGCGCCGAGTTGCGGCATGCCCCGAAGTGGAGTCGGCGGGCCATAGGAAACGCTGGGTGCTCGTGCGATTGGCTCACTTGGACTCGTCATGCCGATCGCAGACACGGGAGCCGGCGATACCGTCACCGGCGCCGGCACGGACGTGCTTGGTAGGGCAGGTGATGGCGGCAACGGTCGCGGTGTCGCGCCCTGCTGTGGATCGACGACCAACGACCCCTGCGTGCTCAAAGGCGTACGCTGGGCATCGATCGGCGTCGCAGCGAACGTTAATCCTGCAGCGATAGCGGTACAGCAGCCGAAGCGGCACCTGCGCGTCATCCGTCCTAGCGCCTGCATCGTGACGATGACCCCCGTAACGATGACCCACGCGACGATGACTGACGTGACGCTGACCGACGATCGCAGTCGCCCCCTACCCGCATGCAGCCATCGCGAAGCACGATGGCCGTCGAACCTGTCATGTCGTCGTACCCCAGCCCCGCACTCGGGTTCGGCCGCACTCCACCGCGCTCGCGGTCAGGACTGCCGATCCCTTGCTCCCCTAATATTGCGGCGGTTACCCTTTCAGGCCCGCCCCCCTGCATTTCATTCTTCTATTTCGCCGCCCACGACAAGGGCATCGCATCATCATTGGAAGGAGCGTTTCAATGACGTTAGCGCCAGTATGGTGGCTGACCCGGGCGATCGTCGCTATGCATGTCTTGGCGATCGTTCGATAGCGCGGCCGTGTTCAGCTCAGCACGCGACATCCCTATTCCTCAGGCAGACCAAATCGTGATGCTTCGCAACAGACCTGACGACCGCGAACTGACGCTCCTCGCCGCCTGCCTGTGCCCACTGACCCTGCCGGACCGGGTGGCAGGCATCGCGCGGATCGCAGCACTCCCCTTCGACGCCGACCGGCTCGTCGATCTGGCACATCGGCACCGTGTCAGTGGGTTCGTCGAGGAAGGCCTGGCTGCGATCGGCCATGCGTTACCGGACACGGCTGCCGCCCTTCTCGCGCGGCGCGCGGCAGCGTCGCGAATGCAATCCCTTCGCAATGCCGGAGAGGAGATCCGCGTCGGGAAGGCACTGGCCGCAGCCGGGATCGATGCAGTGTTCGTCAAGGGATCGACGCTGGCGATACAGGCCCATCATACGTTGATGCTCAAGACGTCCTGGGACGTCGACGTCCTGATTGCGCGTGGCCAGCTGGATGCGGCGTGCGAAACCCTTACGGCGCTTGGCTATCGCCTCTCGATCCTGGGTGGGATCACCGATCCGGTGCATATCCGCCGCTATCTCGCCGCACACAAGGAGTCCGAATGGTACCATGACGAACGCGGTACGGTCGTCGAACTGCATACCGAACTCGGCGACAATCGCGCGGCTATTACCACTATCGGCCTGGACTCGCCGCGCATGCTGGTCGAACTGATGCCCGGCACATCGCTTGCGACGCTCGCACCGGCACCGCTGTTTGCCTATCTGATGTTCCACGGCGCCAAGCATCTGTGGGCGCGCCTAAAATGGCTCGCCGACGTGGCCGCATTACTGCACGACGCGGATGTCGAGACGCTGTACCGCGAGACTATCGTGTTAGGCGCGGGACGCTGTCCCGGGCTAGCGATCGTCCTGGCGCATGAGCTGTTCGGCATCCCCGTACCGCAGGCCTTGCTGGAGGAAATCCGTCGCGACCCGGTAACGCGGCGCCTCGTCCGCTTCTGCTACACGGCGATCATGGCGGACGAAGACGCGGAAGGCCGGCTGATGCGCCCGATGCGCGAGTTGATCGCGTTCGAGCGCGCGCAACTCTGGCTCGTACCCGGTCTCGCCTATCGCTGGGGTGCAGTCCGCAGCCTGCTGAGCCGGCCGAATGCGGTCGCGCATCTACAGGTGCCGAACTGGGCGGTTCCCGCCGCCATCCTGACCGGACTGCCGCTGCGCCTGTTGCGCCGCCCGGCGCGGTTGCGGCCGCAAAGCGCTGGGAAGACTGCCAAGACCCTGTAGCGCCGGCGCGGTCAATCACGACGCCAGCTTGCTCTCGGTGCGCCAGCCCCGCATGCTTCGCTTCATGCCGTTCTTTCGCAATCAGACTACCGCCTCTGCGGCCGATGGTCCCACGGGATCGCTGATCGCGGACGGGAAGGCGCTGGTCGGCGGTTTCGTCCGCTATGGCGGGCGACGACTGGGCGCCGCGCTCGCGCTGATGCTCGCGGGCGGCATTCTCGAAGGCGTCGGTCTGGCACTGCTCGTGCCGATCTTCTCGCTGCTCGCGCCGCAGACCGGTGGACGCTGGCGCGCGATGATCGTCGATACCCTGTCATCGATCGGGCTGGTCACGCGGCTCGAACAACTGGCCGCGGTGCTGCTGGCGTTCTGCCTGCTGGTCGGCGTGCGCGCGGCCGTGCTGTCGGCACGCGACCGGCTGGTATCGGACCTGTCGCTGGGGTTCGTCGATCATCGCCGGCTGATGGTCGTCACCGATCTGGCGCACGCGCGCTGGTCGTCGCTGGCACGGCTGCGGCATGCGCGGATCGCGCACATCCTGTCGAGCGAGATCACCCGGCTGGCCTTTGCCTGTTCGGTGCTGCTGCAGATGATGACAGCGGGCATCATGCTGGTGACCCAGGCGATCCTGATGATCCTGCTGTCGCCGGTCGTCGCGCTGTTGATGATCGGGTTCGCGCTGCTCGGCCTGGTCGTGCTGGTGCCGTTGTCGCGGCGCGCGGCCGATGTCGGCCGATCGACCGCACGCTTCGCGTTCCGCATCGCCGGCGAGACTGCGCATTTCCTCGGTGGTCTCAAGATCGCGGTCGCGCACGACATGGCGGACGCGTTCGTCGCACAGATCGGCGAGGAGGGGGCCGAATTGCGCGCGCAGCTGACCCTCCAGCAACGCTTCCAGTCGCGTGTCGCGATCGTATCGGCGAGTATCGCCTCGCTCGCCGGAGCGATGATGATCTTCGGTGCGGTGCTGTTCGACATCCCGACCGTGACGCTGCTCGCCGCGCTGGTCGTGCTGGTGCGGATGAGCGGCCCGGTCCGGTCGCTGCAGCAAAGCGTACAGCAATTATTCGGCGTGATGCCCGCCTTCACCGCGTTGCACGATCTGAAGATCGATCTCGGCCCGCCGGTTCCGATCACCCGCGGCGCCGGCGCACAGTCCGTTCGAAACGGAACGATCCGCTTCGACCACGTGACCTTTCGGTATCCGGAAGCAGTCGCGGACGTTTTCACCGGACTCGATCTCGCGATCGGCGCAGGCGAGCTGGTCGGCCTGTCGGGCCCGTCGGGCACCGGCAAAACGAGCTTCGTCGACCTGCTGACCGGGCTGCTGGAGCCGAGCGCCGGCACGATCATGATCGGCGACACCCTATTGGGTCCGACCACGCTCGCGAACTGGCGGCGTCGCCTCGCCTATGTCGCGCAGGATTCCTATCTCATCAACGACAGCATCCGCCGCAATCTGACCTGGGGAAACGACGCCCGCCCCGATCCGGACCTCTGGCAGGCACTCGCGCAGGCGGGTGCGGCCGACATGGTCGGGGCGATGCCGCAGGGGCTCGATACGCCGATGGACGATCGCGGCACGCGGTTGTCGGGCGGCGAGCGCCAGCGGATCGCGCTCGCCCGCGCGCTGCTGCGCGATCCGCAACTGCTGATCCTCGACGAAGCGACCAACGCGATCGACATCGCGACCGAGCAGGCGGTGATCGCCAATTTGCGCCGCGCCCTGCCTGACACGACGATCCTGATCATCGCCCACCGCGAGGAAACGCTCCGTGCCTGCGACCGCGTAATCAGGCTGGAGACCGCGCCGAGCACCGGTTCGTAGCGCACCCTGCCGCCAGCTTGCTTCCGCGCGAGTAGGCGCGACCGACACCGCGATGTCAGACGAAACGCCCGACCTCGGTCAGCGCCGGATCGACCGGATAGCCGGTGACGTTGAGCCCGCCGGCATCGAGCCACGCATGCGCATCCAGTGTCGTGCCGGTCGGATCGCGCACGCCGAGATGCAGGACGCTGCCGATCCCGCGACGCTCCAGCATCGCGCGCGCGGCGATCGCCTGCTGGAGGCACAGCGTCCGGAACGGTAGCCATGGCGCAACCGCACCGATCGACCAGCGGATCGCGAAGATCATGTCCGCCTCGGCTTGGGAAAGCGGGGCGGGCAGGACAGGGGCGGGGGCAGGAGCGGAAGCGGAAGCAGGCGCGCGCGTCCGGCTATGCGGCGCGACGATACCGCCCAGATGGCGGGCAAGGACCTCGAACGGCAAGAGGCTGCGGCGTCGTGCGACCAGCAACGCCGCGATCGCCTCGACGATCAGGCGCCGGTCGGCACGGGTCATGCCCGACGCGGTGCGCAGCTTGCGGCGTAGCGACGACATGTCTGTCCCCGGCGATCCGGACGGTCCGCCCTTCATCGGCCCAGGGCATACCGGTCGCCGTCACCGCGGTCCAGCAACGCCGCGCGACGTGTCACACGGTCGATCGCGGCGTACGATGCTCCATATCGAAATGGGCCAAAGGCGGTTCGGCCTCGTCGTTGAGCGGAGGCGCGCGCCGCGCGGTTTCGCTTAGCCAGGCGGCGATCCGGGTCCCCAGGACACGACGTTCGTCCTCGTCAGGGCCCATCAAGATAACCTGGCCATAGGTCCCACCCTCGGTCGGTGCCATGTCGACCGCGTAGAAATTCCCCCCACCGTCGACCGCGAAGGGCAGCCAGCCGGGGATCCAATACGCCGCCTGCACCGGATCGCCCTCACGCCGCGTGATCCCGTCGTTCATCGTATCGCCCTGCTCCTCGAGGATCTCGGCCCAGTTGCGATACGCCGCAAGCGCGGCCGCACAGGTCATGAAGTCGTATGAACCGAAGACCGGGCTGATGACGGTGCCGGGTGCGGGCGACGCGATCCGATAGCTGTCCGGCTGGCCATCTGCACGGCACCACAACGCACGCAGATCGTCGGGCAGGCGATAGCCCGTCTCGGTCTCGATCGCAGCGAGATCGGCCTGCGTCGCGGGCGGGTTCAGGAAATGCTCGATCGCGAAGCCGTGCCCCGCATGAAATTGCGTCCACGCCGCCCAGGCGGTGGTCATGCCGGTCATGCTACTCTCCCGATCGTGTGAAGTACGAACGTTGCGCGCAGCCTATGCAACGGCCTTGCCCCAATCCAGCAGGTCTTCGAGCCACGGATCGACGATCGCATCGATCACCAGATGGACGCGCGCGGTCGTGCCGGTATTGGCGACCGCGTGCGGATCCGCCAGCCGCAGATACCAGACGCTGCCAGGTGTCATCTCGACACGCGATCCGTTCAGGCGGAAGTCCACGCCAGAGTTGGTCGCGATCGGGATGTGCAAGCGTGCCGTACCCGCCTCGGCCGCGAGATCGAGGTCGCGATGTTCCCTGATGATCGAGCCAGGCGCGAGCCGCATCAGGCGGACCGCCTCGATCGGGCAGGCGAAGCCGTCGAGCAGCTCCGCGATATACGGGCATAACCTAAGCAGCGCGGTGTCCGTCCAATCGCGACACAGGGGATCGGGTGCGATCTGGAGGATCGGATGAACCGCGCCCACGGGGGCGCGCAGCGGCAGTACGCTCCAGTCGCCTGTGTAATGCTGCGGTACGAAATGCGCGGGCACTTCTTCGGCACGCCCCCGCCGCCCTCCTTCTCACCCCCCCGATCGCTCCGCCTGAAGCTGCTCGTCGCGTTGTCGCGACGCACGATCGAAGCGGGAGGCGGGACCGCCGAACTCGCCCGCTCGCGCTGGCGCGGCTGGGCCGAGATGACCGGCAAACTGCTCGTCGCCTCGAGCGCGGGCGATCTTGCAGGTTGGACCATGCGCCTGCTGGTCTCCGCCTCCGACGAAGACGACGCGGATCGCTCACGCTTCTGGCTCGTACTCCAGCCCCTGCAACGTATCCCGAAACTGCTCAAGCGTCGCAGGCTACGCCGTCACCGCAAGCGAGCATAAGCGGTCGAACCGCAATATCCGATCGCTACCAACGGCAGGACTGCCCCCATCAATGCTAGCCGCGCACGCCGCCTGACTAAATAAAGCTCAGGTCTTTCAAAATTGATCTGTTTCCGGTTACCACGGGAGGAAAGGCGTGGGGGTGCCCCAGGGGGATGTCGAACATATGAAGATAAAACAACTGCCTGAATGTCTATTCGGCCGCCATTTGCGTGATGCTCACGGGGTTCGGTTCCGAGACGACATGGCGTTCAGTCGATGCGTCGGCTGTCGCGTCTCAATGGTCAAAGTACAGGGGCGTTGGCGACCGGTCGGCCGCAGCCCATTGTGGCAATATCTCGCTCTGGCTGCGTTGCTGCTGCTTTTGGCCTTTGGTTTGCAACGCTGGTACGCCGCGGCTCACCCCAAGCACGACATCGTGGTCTTCGTCGGCGACAGCATTACCGAAGGCGTTGCCGCGAGCGATCCGTTGACGACCTCGCGGCCCGGCCGGTATCAGGTTCATGCCGGTAACGATGTGATCGTTGCGAATGAGGGTGTGAACGGCATCACGCTGGGCTCGTTGGCCGGCCTGGTATCGCTGAAGGATTACTATCAGTCGGGACGCCGCAATGTCGTGGTCCTGGGCGGCGGTTCGAACGATTTCGCCCAAAACGCCAAGGCCATTCCGTTGTTCAAGACGCTGCAAGACTATGCCCTGCGGCTGAAGGAGAATGGCTGGATCGTCGGGGTCGGCACGGTGATGGTTCGCAACGGCCTACCACCGGAGCAGGAACGCGAACGGCAGGCGTTCAACCGGATGATCGTTCACGGTCCGTTGAAAAGCCAGGGCATTGCCGTGCTCGACTTCGACGCGGAGCAACGTGCAGGACGCGTTCCGCTGGCAGATGGTGTGCATCCAACCGATGACGGCTATGCGGGCATGAGCAAGCTCGATGTCGCGTTCGTCGACAGGGCTCTCGAGAAGCATTGAATTTTCGAGCCGAACGGATCACGACGACATGACATTGACACGCCGCGCAGCCGTTAGCGGCATCGTCACTACTGTAGCGCTATCGGGATGTGGCGGCGAGGGCGGCACCAGCGATGCCCCTATCGCCGTCGTGCCCGTAACGCCTGCCCCTGTCCCTGCGCCGACGCCGTCCCCAACCCCCACGCCCTCGGCGCCCCCGCTCCAATCGCGCAGCACGCTCGGTATCTTGACGTTGGGCATGTCGGTTTTTCTGGGCGATGATCTGGTAAGCTTCGGCAACCCCGATCGATCGGCCATCATCGCGGATAACACACCGACCCGCTACTTCGCGAAAGCGTTAATGGCTGCCCGTCCGGTCGGCAGGACGATCCACGAAGTCAACGCAGCGGTCGGCGGGTCGTTCGACGATCAGACCCCGAACCAATATGCAAGCGCGACAGGAAAGCCGTACGACGTCGTTATCCTTGGTCTCGGGATGAATAGCGGATCGGCGTATGGCGTGCACGGTCGCGGACCGAATGCTGCCTTTACCAAGGAGAAACTTCGAACGCTTCTGCGCGAGATCAGGACGACTGGTGCCGTGCCGATCGTCTGCAACACGATGCATCCCTGGCCCGAAAAGACTACGCCAGCGTCAATTCGTAACGCGCTTTACGAAGGAATCGCATGGCCTGCCGAGCAGGAAACCCTGCTCTACGGGGGAACATTGGCGTTTGATCGAGAGGCTAATACGTTCGGCTCGCCCATTCCGAGCGAAGACGGGCGTGGGCTGTTCGAGCGCGCCGGGGGGCAGTCGATACGCGCTGGAAGCAAATTACATATCGACGATCGCACCGGGCAGAGCACGGGGCCGAATGCCGGCATCCTCATGACGGTGACCCGCAGGGTTGGTAGCAATACGGTGCAGGTCGAGCCTGGATCGATCCAGGAAAGCGGTGTCTTCAATAGTGTCGTTCGCCACTTCGATCCGCCGATCGACGAATTCCTGGTCCCGCCTTCTACCCAGCAGGTTCAGAAACGCGATTGGACGGGGGGCGGCGTGATCGTGGACGGCTTGGCAACCTATGCGACCTGGAACGGGATACTGGCGGACCTTGCTCGCGAGGAGGACGTCAAACTGCTCGACTTCGAATATCGCGGATTTAAGTGGGTAGAGCTACGCGGTTGGCAGAGCGTTTATAGCTCGACCTACCAAGGCGTGGTGTTCGAAACCTATAATCATCCGCAGTTGGCAGCCCAGCGTGTCGTCTACGGCGAAATGATGACATGGCTGGCAGGCGTGCTCGATACGAATGGGCTGAGTGGCGGCTTCGAACGGCTTGTAGGCCCGTCCCTATCCTGAAAATACGATCGGATCCGGTGGCACCTGCGTGGAACCTGATTGGACAACCCCAGTCACCTGATTGGTCTTGTTGCAGGAACCCTTACCGGTTGTAATCGTTTGGCCGGGGCAGCCGAACTGGCTGATACCTGGGAGTGACCTATGATTAAGAAACTGACCCTGGCCGCATCGGCCATTGCCCTGACTGCATTGCCAGTCGCAGCAAGCGCCGCCCCCGTTGCAAGCTCGGCTGGGTCGCTCTCGTCGGTTCGTGCAGGCACGCCAACGTCGAAGTCCAGCAAGCTGGCCGGTCTTCAGGATTCGAGCATCGTTCCAATCGTCATCGGCGTCGGCATCCTTGCGGGTGTAACGTACCTGATCGTCGATCACGAAGACGATGACAACTCCGACAGCAACTGAGTGAAATGGGCCGGTAATTCCGGCCCATTTTTACAAGCGGCCGATTTTACAGGCGACACAGTTTCACAAGAAACGCTGCAGTGCAGTACAACGGTATGAGGCCGCCTACTTCGAGCGATCGGGCGCCAACCGCGTCCGGTTTTGGGGCTGGGCCAAATTCGACTTAGAATTTTGTTGTTTGGCCTGCTGGGAACCGTCAGCTTTCGAAGCTGATCGAGTTTGACCAGATTCCGACGCTGTTTGCCCCAAAGGCTTTCCCGGGGAAGATGCATCGCCGCCAGCCTTGGCCTCCAATGCCTCCACACGATTGGTCAAAAGCTCGAGATCGAGCTTTTCCGGTGTCGCCTGCAACGCACCGACCTGTCGTTCCAGTTCATCGATCCTCTTGTTGGCAGCGGCGATCCGTATCCCAGCCTCCATCCGGTCGACGTCCGCCGTTATCGGATCCTCCGCCACCTTCGTCGCGGCGGGCTTAGGCGTCGGTGCCTGATCGCACCCCGCCACGAGGATCAGGCATGCCAGCGACATGATGGTTTTACTGAAATAGATCATGCTCTTCGCCTACGCCTTTGCCAGCGCATAGTCCTGCACCAGCACTTTTTCGGGAACGTGCCACGCGCCCGCGATCTTGCGGATCATCGGCAGGGTGAGCGCACGATGACGCGCCAGTATCTCCGTCGCGCGCGACTGGCCGATCAGCGCGGCGAGTTCGGCGCGGGTATAGCCGTTCATCTCCATCGCCGCCTCGATCGCGCGCACCGGGTCGAGCGGCTCGATCGGCCAGCGCCGGCTTTCATACGTCTCGACCAAGGTCGCGAGCACGTCGAGCCGATCGCCCGCCTCGGTGCCGTCTTCCGCGCCCCATAGCACCTCGATCTCGCGCAGCGCCGTTTCGTGATCCTCGTCGGTCCGGATAGGACGAATGTGCATCGCACCGCCTCCAATTGGCATAGTCAAAACAGGCTCACCGTCAGCGCATCAATCTTGTCATAGTCCGCATGCGTGCCGACGAACTTGATGAAGGCAATCGACCGCTTCCAGTCGAACGCGACCACCATCCGATAGTCCCCGCCGGCAACCTCGAACCGCACCCGCTCGCCGTCGAGCGACTTGGCTTTCGAAAAGTCCGCGACGACCTCCAGCGGACTTTTCCACGCGGCCGCGCTGGCGACCTCATGCCAATGCCGCAAGGAAGCTTCGGTCGCCGGATGCCTCGCCCAGAACGCGATCAGCCGGTTCCTCGCGATGATCCTCATGCTCGCCGACTAGCATTTCCCGTGATGGGAATCAATGTTTTTTCCCGCCATGGGAAGTCCGGTATCGCGTGTCCCATATATAGAGCCTGACCCATCCCGCTTCGCCACTACAGAAAGCGCTCGCCGGCATGGTCGCGGAAGAGCTCGTGGTTGCGGACATAGTCGGACAGGATCTCGAGCGACTTGTGCCGGCTGACCTCCTTCATCTTGAACACCGTCGCGCCCTGCCGCGCCGCCTCGGTCAGGAAGCCCGCCCGCAGCGAGTGCCCGGCCACCTGCGCCGGATCATAGCCAGCGGCCGCGGCGCGTGCCTTGACCACCAGCGCCACGCCGCGGTCGCTCATCGGCTTGGCCGTGATCCGCCCCTGCGGCGTCAGCTTGCGGAACACCGGGCCGTCACCGAACCCGGCGCAGGCGATCCACGCCAGCAGCAGCGCCTTGGGTCGGATCCGACGCCCTTCGGGTACCGCGATCGTCGCGCCTTCGCCTTCCTGATCGGTCTTCGATTTGCGGATCGTGATCAACAGCCCGTCGGGCGTGATCGCGACGTCGTCGATATCCAGCGCGACCAGCTCGGATCGCCGCAGGGCGGCCGCCATGCCGATCGCGAGCAGCGCGCGATCACGCACCGCACGCACGCTGTCACCCTCGCAGCCACGCAGCATGTCGCGCAGCATGTCGCCGTCCGCGGCACGCTTCTGGACCTTCTTGATACCGTGCGTTCGCCGGATCCCGGCCACGACATTGCGGATCGCAACCGCACCCGCCTGATGCTGCGGCGGATCATAGCCGGCCTGCGCATGCATATAGCCGATCGCGGCCAGGCGCCGCCCGATCGTTGATGGCCGCGCACCGGCGTCCGCTTCGGCCGACAGGAAGATCGCTACCGCACCGGGCGCGGCGGGTAGCGGATCGATCGCGCGCGCCGCGCACCAGGCGAGGAATATCCGCCAGTCCGATTCATACGCACGCCGCGTCGCCGGCGCGCGCGCCGCGGCGACATAGGCACGCGCCGCCTCGATCTCGTCGTCCAGCAACAACGGGATCAACGGGATCGACGAAGTCCGCGTAAGCGCGGTGTCGCCAAAGTCGTCGGTCATGCGTCGTTGCTCCAGCAGTGCGGTCGGACGACCCGATGTTCCGGTGATGCCCAAAAATTCGATCCGGCGATCCACCCGACACGCATGCCAAATCCCCGTCACCGAACCAACGATCTTTATTCCGAGAATGTCATTTATCGGAATAAATATGTCTATTCTGGTAGTCTGGCATCGCTTCGGTAGCGGCTGAAAGTGAGGTTATGTTTCGCGTTCACCCAGATGCCCACAAATTGATTATGGATACTGAGGTCGCCCCCCCGTGCTGGGAGGTCGGTGACGAGCAGTGGAGGCACTTTCAAGCACCAAGGGTGCAGAACTGGGCTAGTGCTGGGTGGGTCGAAACTAGCTCGCCTTGCCCCTTTCATCTGTGAGCATGCAGCGCGAATGGACGAGCGAGGTCTTTCCACCGGCGACGTAATTGACATTCCAATGACGCAGGAACAGTTGGGTCACACCACCGGCTGGACAGCTGTCCATGTGAATAGAATGCTTAAAATGCTCGAGGCCGATGGGTTGATCGTCAAAATTGGCCGGCAGCTTCGAATATCGAGCATCGCTACACTACGAAAGCGTGCCGATTTCAATGCCCGGTATCTACACTTGTCGGGCAGTGAATGATAGATAAATAGTGGAAATCGACGGGGTACATCGTGCTCACGTCGACTGAAAAGAGCGGTTTCGCGAGGAAATTATTAGGCGGCGGACGGTGTGTCCGCTGCCGACGGCCTGTTCAAAGTGGAGAGCGAAGAGCCCACTTAGCGACAACGAGGCGCCAAAGTTTGTCCTCCAGGTTCAGTCGACCACGTACAGGGAGCGCTTTCTCAAAACGTAAATTGGTGAGCTAAGGGGAAGTCCGAGGACCTCCCCAGCCCATTACTGTCTTTCCGTACGTTTATAATGCGGAACAGAGCCAGTGCGGTTTACGCGTTCTCACGCGCAAGACAGTCTTTTCGAACAACGCCGGACACGCGCCTGTCATGGGAGTCGGCTCCGACTACACTTTAGTTAACGGGCAATGTAGCTCAAATGTCCATACTCGATTCAGGAATCCGAAAGATTTCGCTGTCGAAGCGCTAGTTTGAACACTCTCGAGGCCCGGTATAAACAACCAAGCCTATCGTGCCTTGCATTGTTCATGATCGAGCGTGCTGCCGTGCTGAATGATCGTCCGCAATCGGGGAGCGTGCTGGCGGCCGGGAACGACGAGGATTGGGCGATAACCGCCGTCAGCTTCCTGCCCATTCTACAATGATCCATAGGACGGCGACCGGTAGGCAGATCATTATTACGGCGGCAATCCACGCTGCGGTGCGCCCCCACTTCGCGTCAGCCCATTCGACCACTGCGTAGGGCAGTTCCATGCCAATCCCGTCAATCATTGCGGGATGGTATCACGACCAAGAATGTCCGCTAGTGGGAAACGGGATTGATCCGTTGAACGTGCGACTCTGAGCGTTTTTGACCGTTCGGCTTTCTAGCAGGGGATCGAGTTTTGGGAATGTCCGGGTTGGGCAGGAAAGTAGACCGTCCGCTATCGGGAAGGTAAATGGCGTTAAACGACGCCGTCTAGCGCAGCGCGCCTTTCCCCCCAAAATCGCTATCTGCGCGACTGCGACCCGTGCGCGTCCGTGGGTCACATCTGCTCAATTAGCGTTTACTTCTACCGCTCCCCTGTTCGCCGGGCGTGAGTGGAGAGTTTGAAATTGAGCATCCGTCTCATCGATCATGGGCCTGCCATGTCACTAAGGCTCACACGATATAAGCTATCAACCGCTTCCGGTGCAGTTTCAGCCTTCCATTACGATGATCACCGACGCTCACCCATAGATTCGACGACTTAAAATAACACTATTATTAACAATATAAACATAGGCTATGCTAGCTATAGAATTATTAAGTGATACGCCCTAGTCTTGCGGTTCCACTGTATAGTTACCTTGCCCTTACTTAGAGAAAATATCTTCTTTCTTGTAGTATGGATATGGCTATTGACTAGTGATGATACATTATTAGAGGTATGCGAGTTGAGATGGATGGCAATATCAGCAACAGCTAAGCCATTCGGATATGCATCGGAAATCGCGCACAACAAAATATGCTCATTTCCTGTTAGATGGACGGTTGAGCCGTCGAGCTTTATATAACCAGGGCCTATCCTTAAGTCTTCTTCTCCAAGATGTACCAATCTCTCTTTATACACGACTCCTCCCATAATAAAGATCTGCCATTTCGTGATAAGTTTTTAGGCTCCACTACCCCTCATCGGCTAGGGTCACTGTGTATACAGGTTACAGGTCGAGGGCGTAGAAGTCGGCGTAGGATTATACATTTGAGAATAATCTCGCCGGTCGCGCACGACAAACGACGCTATATAGTGGATCGTCCGCGGAGGCGCGAGCCAGGCACCGAACAGCGGCTTCGTGCGATAGTTTATCTCGACGTACATCACCCCTGCGCCGCCCGGTGCCATGATGGGGGTCGAGCCGTTGTCGCTGATACCCAACGGGAGGTCGTAACCCTTGTCGTTCACCGTAGCCGTGCTACCGGCGGTCGTCGCCACGTTGGCTTTGAACTGACCGTCAAAACTCGTGCCGCTTTGAGCGCCGATACACCGCTGCCAGTGGATGCGCTGTACCGGTTGCGTGTCATAACTTTGCGCAACGTTTTCTAAGCTCGACAGCGTGATACGCCCGTTCGCGGTCAGACTGATACCTGCGCCTTGGTATCGCGCCGCTTGAAGGATATCGTTCACATCAACTTCGCGAAGCTGCTGCGTCGCCAAGTTGCTGTAAGCTCCGACACGGGAAGCGTTATCGGCTAGGTTCAACGCGATCTGGCTGACGCGCATGTGGACTATCGCCAGGTTCGCTAATTCGACACCGTAGCATCCGACCAGCAGCACGATTGGCGCAGAAAGGGCGAACTCGATGAGCGCCAAGCCGGCTCGGTCGCGATAGAAGCGGAGAGCGAACTTGCGAAAATTGCCTTTGATCATGTGCATATCGTTGCGTTGGCGGATACTGTTTGACCGGCGTAGGGCTGGTTCTTCAGCAGCGTGCTTGCTGCAATTGTCTGCATCGGCGACAATTTCATCAGCCCGGCTACTGGGAACAGACGCGGATAAGTAATCGTCATGGTGTATACCGTCACCGCGCTCGCCCCGCCTTGGCCGGTCAGGCCCGGGTCGGTATCCCACGCGCCGTTGCCGTTTACGTCAGTGTAACATTCGCCGGGATCGCGAACTCCGTTGCTGTTCGTGTCAGTAAACGGCTCGGGGGCGACCTCGCTAAAAGTGTCGTAGCTCTTGCGAGTTGAACACCACGTACCGGTTGATCCCGAGGGCGCGCAATTATTGGTAAGATTTTTGATCAATGGCGTCATGAGCGTGACGACCTGCCCGTCAATGGTAGCCGCGTTGCTGGCGCCGCCTTCGAGCGCCGAATCCCGTGCCGCTTTCTGAATGGAACCATTGAGGATAGACTGCGCATAGGCCTGGTACAGCAGATCGCCCAGACCCATCATTATCAACAGCATGACCGGGCAAACGAGAGCAAACTCGATCAGCGTCGCGCCACGCCGATCTTTCGCCAACCGCCTGCGGAGGAGCACCATCACTTCGTGATCCGCAACATGGCAAGGTGCTGAGCAATCGACGTAAACGCTGCCGACAGGCCGTTGCCGCTGGTGGTGAAGAGCGCCTGGTTCGTCGTCGTCGCGCAGGTCTGCAACGGCGTCGATGTACTGGACGCGATCGCGACCGTCCACACATCGACATTGCGCGCCTTGGCGGCCGCGCACGCGGCAAGGAAGCGGGCGTTATGATAGCTCGTCAGTTTGCTGGTGTCGCCGTTGGCAACCCGCTTGTCATAATCCTCATAGCCGTACATCGAATAGGAATTGCTGTTCGGAGACATTACGCCGTCGGTAAGGAACACGATCACCCGGTTTGGCGGGTTGCGACCAGCCCATGTGGCGGTATCGTTCGCCCAAGCGCCGGTGGGTGAAATCAAGCGACTGCCCCAGATCATGCCCGTATCGTGGTAAGTGCCGCCCTGCGGCACGAAATCGGTCGCATACAGGTAATTGTAGATGTCGCTTCGCGCCATCACGCCAAGCCTCTTTACCGGCTTACCACAGGCAGAATAGCCGCTCTGGGACATTGTAGTAGAACCCAAACTTGGGCGATAGTTGTTGTCGTCGCCATTGGTGTAATCGGTCGCCGCGGTTCGCCAATATTCGATATCCTGCATATGCGGCCACCACCGCTTTGCCCCGCTCGGCTTCGCGTCGGGGTCAAGGTCGGAAGGCAGACTGTTTGTTGCGAAAACGGTCTGTCCGGGATTTTCAACCGGGGTTTCGACGCACCCGAGCCACTGCGTTTTAGAACCGTCAACTGCGGTGGGATCGGTCATCGACGATGCGCCGTTGACCAAGGAACTCACATCCCATTGAAGTTTCTTATATTCCCACCTTGGGCCAAGCGTATCCACCCTTTGAACGCAATAGCTGCTCGAAAAGAAACCGCCGCTCTTCCAATAGTAGTACGTGTTCGTAGCTGATCCCGATGAATTGTAGGTCAAAGGGGTAGAGGGATTGCGAACAGTTGCCCCCGTACAGGCAGTTTGCGACCTATTGTTAGGGGTACTATCGGACGTTGACGATACGTAGTCGTCAATGACACGTCGCGACTGGTAATAAGGCTGATCCGAAGACCCACCCGAACCGACAAGATAGCTTGGCGAGACGTCCAAGATCGCTTGTCCAGGATTCACGACCGAACTGTAGGAGACAAAGCCGTAGCGGACGTTTGTAGCGGGATCTGCATTAGCCGCGAACGCATCGTAGAAGCTCAGTACTGCTTTACGCAGCGCTTCAATGCGCGACACGTTGCCTCCGTTAGATAAGAGCTCATTTACGGCATAGCCCTTGCTGCCGGCATAGCCCGGCACGCCGCCGCTTGTCGGGCGCGTATAGGAATATGTGCCGGTCCCGCAGGTGTCGGGGCCGCCCGGTAGGCACGCCATTGAGCCCGTCGTATCCAGCACAAACATGACATCGGTATCGGCAACGTCGTACCGCGCCTGACAATTTACCGCGATCGCTTTGTCGGGCATGTTGAAGATCTTCATCAATGTCATAGGCACCGTGGTCGAGGCGGTACCGGCGACTTGGCTATCGCTGGTCTTGGTCGGCGTGAAGGCAACGTCGGTGCTTCCCATCCAGCCGGTCTTAAAGTTGTTGGAAAAGAAATTTTGCGCTTGCGTCACGGCAGCCGGATCGAGCGTGCTGTTGGTGCTCGTCATGAACTTGCGGCCCGCAAGGACCCCTGCATCACACGCTTGCTGAAGGCGCGCTTTGACGACGTAGAGGCGCGCGACGTCTACCGCAGATCCGGCCAGTCCCAGCAGCGGAATGAGGAACGCGGCCATCATCGCCAGCGTGTTGCCGCGCCGGTCGCGGACAAGGCGCATGAGGAAGCCCGCGCGCGCGCGGTTGTCGCCAGACGTTGTCATGAAAAATCCACAAGCTCTGCCTCGTTACTTGGGGAGGCGTGTAAGCGCGCAGCCCATAAATCCGACTGAAGCAAAATGATTAATTTTACGGTCACCAATCCGATAATGGCGTGCGGATTTGTCCGTCGCCAATAATTCAAAGTGTAGAGTGCCTTCTCGCCAAGGAAAATCGAGCAGGACAGCTCCCCAGCCCTTTGGTGCTGACAGCTGTCCGATTTTCACAGCTTGCCCGAATGCGCTCGCGGATGGAGAATCGAGAGTCAAGGTGCTGAACAGATGGCCGCTTTTGGGAGTGCGAATTGCCCACGAAGCCGTCCGATTGTGGGCGCTTTGAGACGGGGTATCGTCAGGGTACATCGTAATAGCTCGAGCCAAGAAGCCCAGCATTCGTGCAGGGTAGGGGCGGTTGCGGCGGAGGGTGTCTCCGCCGCATCATATCGGGAATTGAGGATGCCTCGGTACGGCAGATATTAATCTACCGAGGGAATTAGCTACCATTGGGTAGGACCGGACCTCGCAGGTTGAACCCGCCCGGGACGCTGATCACTATAAGCAAGAATTTCAGCCGACCTTCGTTGAATGTAAAGTTTGTGGGTTTTCGAAAGCGTTCCACCATCTTTTGCTTGGAGTTTCAGCGCCTCCTCTCGCAGCGCGATAGCCTGGTCCCGTTTTTGCCGGCGCATCGTGGGTGTCTCAAGTCGGCTTTGCCCCGACAGATAATCCGCGGACCGCGTTCCCACCTCTGATGTGGGGATCAATGACGGGCTCAGCGTAGGAGTTGGCGAACCTTGGTAGGGGGAGCTTTGCGCAAACGACGATGATGTCGCGCCAACTAGGATCAGTACGGCGAGAGTAATCTTCATTTCCATTCTCCGTTGAGGGGGGGCGTTTGGTCGGCAAAGCAGTTCATACGCTGTATGCATCGGTTGTGAGCGAGAGTTGACCGGGCGAACGTTCCGCGAAGGCGACACCAACAACAGGCCAAGCGATCGTGGCTTCCTGCCAAGGCTTACCCCGATCACTTCGAAGCACCCTATCGGAATGAAACGTCCTAGCCGATCATCGCGGACTACATAGATTTGTCATCCGAATTCACCTTTGCCCATTTAGCCGCGGTTTCGGCTTTGGCGTAAAGGCGGCGGGCTTCCCGCGGGTTGCTAGACGTCCATTTATCGGGTGCCGACGCGATAAACCTGAGCGTTCTGACGGACCGCTCTTGCCGCTCGCGACGCATCGTCGGCGTGATGGTGTTGTCGAAAACACCCATCTGACCACCGATCGGATCGATTTGGGGAAGGTGGGCACCGAACGTCGACCCGGTGGTAGGGTTTGCATTAGGACTGATAAATATGAACTGAGCGGGGGCGACCGTTGCACAAGATGCAAGGCCAAACGCAGCAAGTGTCTTCATCATGAAAAAAACCTCCTGAAAGCATTTTGGAAACTGACGTAGGCCACGATAGGTTGCAAGCGGTTACTACTGGAAGTCACACGCCCTCCCGCCGTTGCCGCCCGTTCTCAGGAGGAAACGGTCTAACGATAGGGCAAGCATCTGCGTCGGGTGCTAACGATTACGACAGACGGTGTTTCGGCCGTCAACGTCCGGTTTGGGCAGGAAATCGGCCCGTCTGCTTTTGGGGAGGTAGGGGCGATAGCTGGCGTAGCGCCGATGCCAGCGCATATTGAACTCATGAATGAATTGTCATTAGCCAGCATCGGTGCCGACGTTTAACTATAGATAAAATATGCTTGAACAAATGTGACGACAGTGATCACACTTCTCAGCTTCGTTGTAGCTACCGCAACAGCGGCAAACGCAACCCTCCCAATGTCCCCACCACAAGCAATAGCGTTGGCCGAAGCCCACCCTAATCGCGCAACTACGGGTGTTTTTGCGATGAAGGTAGCTGCCGCTGAAAGACGGCCCAACGCCCTATACTTGAACTCCGATGCTGATTATCGGTCACCAAATGACATCACGTTCAACATCACGCCAATAGTAGCGAAGATGCTGGAAAAGCGTTTAGGTTCAAAGCCGGAAGATGCGTTGATTGGAAAGAACGTCATATTCAAAGGGGAGCTTAAGCTCCTTCCAGTAGCGAACATGGTGGCGGGGCGCCTGCGTAGCTTTAATCGATATCAGCACACCGTTTTTGTGCACGACGCTAGTCAAATCGTTATTCAATAAGCCTGCAAGATAACGGCCTGCGCATTCGATAATGACCCGCCCAAGCTACCTCAACTGCGGAATGTCCGGTTTGGGCAGGAAAGCGGACGGTCCACTTCTAGGTGTCGGTGAATTGAACGGGCACGGGTATACGCGAACGATCTCGCGACCTGATCGGTGGAGCCTAACGGCGGCCCGCAAACTTCTCACTTCCTCGACGCATTGCCCCATGGGCTCTCACACGGTCGAACAGTAGCTCGAGATCGTCGCGGCCGATGTCGAATGTCTCGCCAAGGTCAGCAAGCGCTGCGTCGAGATCTTCAGGATGAGGGATGCCCTCAACCTGCGGACCGGCGGGCATCTGCAGGCCTGATACAGGGCGATGCGGGTACGAATGGCCAGACAGATGATGAAAGAACACCCCGGCAGCGGTCAGGATTACTGCGTTAATCCCCACTGGCATTAGCGGGAACATCCAGCCGGCTGTGGTGACCGCATGACCGCCCATCACCGCGGTCAGTGCCGCAGCCCCGCCAGGAGGGTGCAGACAGCGCAGCAGTGACATCGCCAGGATTGCACCTCCGACTGCCAGGCCACTCGCAAGCCCAGGCGATGACACCATGGAGGCTATCCCAACGCCGACAACAGCCGAGATGACGTTGCCACCGATCACTGCCCAGGGTTGCGCGAGCGGACTGGCAGGAACGGTAAAGATGAGAACCGCCGAAGCGCCCATGGGGGCCACGAGCAGCACGGCGGGCCACCCGTCTCCGAATACCATCGCTGTCACAAGTGCGGTGAACGCGATGCTCAGCGCCGCGCCAATACACGCCACAAGTCGACCACCGACCGTGGCACCAGCAAGGATCGGAGCAAATAAAGCCCGCAAGCATATTACCTTTCGTCGACAGGCTTCGCACCGATTTACCCGGCCTCGAACGGCCGCCTATGAGCGCAAGCGGGAAGGCCGTATAGGGGAGGAAAGCGACCCGACCACTTTTGGGATGTCCGCTTTTGGGCGTAAGCGGAATGGCCAAAATGGAGAGGATAGCGGACGTTGCGGCCAAGCGGTAAAGCGCTACAAACCAGCCATGCTGTGGAACGTCATAGACAAGCGCACCCGTCCTTACCGCTGGCGCGAAGTGAACGCGATTGTTGAAGCTGTAGAGCATGACAACAGTTGTGACGACGCTGACCAAGCCCCGGAAAGCGATCCGTCGTTGACCGTAGACTATGATGCGCTGGAAGCAGTTTCCATGCAGGATGCAGTGGCTTGGGCCAACCAGCAGCGATGCCCCGTTACGCTATATCTATACGATCTGGACGGTGGCTTTGCGGACAGCGAGCATTTTAACGAAGTCGCTAATCGGCTGCCCGACGACGGGGCAAGCACGCAACCCTGAATGTCCGCAATTGGGCGTAAGCGGAATGGCCGGCATGGGAGAGGAAAACGGACTGGCCGCTATCGGATATACAGATGGCGTTAGCGGACGTCGCCTAACGCTGGGGCCTCCTGAAAAGGTTCGAATATCGGGAACTGCCGGATTTGGAGCAAACCGCGGCGTTCACTCGGTTACGAGTGCATTCTAGCCATCAAGTACATCAGCAACAGCAAGACGGTAATCGTGATGACGATGAGCATCGCGATTGGGAAGATCAACCCGGCGCTGTTGTCGTGCCGCCAAGCCAGCATGAGGAACGTTGCTACCACGCCTATCGTAAGCCCACGCGGACCGAAGCCAACGCTTCCGATAACGACAATCAGGACAGCCAAGCCAAGCGACACCTCAACGCGCGAAGGTGTTTTTGAGGGTCCCATCGGTCTTACGATGTCACCGACGATCGTGAGGCGCAACATAAGCATGCCTGCCGATGCCGATCCTTCGGAGTTGAGGCGCCGGAGCAATCCCGCGAGGAAGCGAATTTCGGGGATGGCGGGGTTAGGAAAGATAGCGGCCCGACCGCTTCCAGCGTGCGCGATTGAAGTTTGAGCAACGGCTCTACAATAGGTCATTCTTCATTTTGCGCGGCCAGGCAGGATCATATTCCGCAGGCCTCAAGCGGCGGATTGCAAGCCACAGCCCGATGAGAAGTAGGTCGATGGCTAGCATTAGCGGTGAACGTCCAACCCACCATTCAAGGTTTACAATGATGAAAACGGCCAACGTCAGTATTTTAGCTACTGCCCAAGCAGGCACATATTCCATTTCGTCATTTTCGGGTTTCGCCGACACAGAACTATCCCTGCTACTATCCAACGACACGCTACAAGCCGTTACCCAAAATTGAATGAACAACCGGTTATGCGCAGGTCGTAAACAGCGCAAAATGTCCGTCATTGGGCGTTAGCGGAATGGCCGGTATGGGAAGCAAAGCGGACGGGCCGGCTTCGGCATTTCACGTGTGCCAAGCGGAAATTTAGTCTTTATGCAGGTATCGACTGTTGAAGTCGGCGACAGCTGCCAATTTATCCCAATTAGGAATTGTTATAGTATGCTTTGAGATTACTACGAGTCCGTCCTTCGTCAGTTCCTTTATCATTCTATTAATGTGTACCGCTGTCAGGCCAATCGCGTCGCCTAGCTGCTCTTGGGTCATTGGTAATTTGTATGTCTGACCTGGCGCAATATCAGGCTTATCCATTCTGGCGGCCAACTCACAAAATAGATGAGCGATTCTTGTTCTCGCATTACGCCTACCAATGTTTAATATCCACTCACTGGAGATCGATGCCTCGGTGAGTATCATGGCAAAAATAGCATAGGCAATAGAAGGCCGTTCATCGGCTAATTTGCGCAATAAATTTCGTGAAACCGTAATAACTTCACATTGACCCAACGTCTGTACACTATGATCAGCGATCTTGAGATACAGCATTTGAAGGTCGATGACTTCGCCCGGCACGTTGATAGCGACGATTTGGCGAAGTCCGTCACCGGTTATTTTATGCCGGCAAGTAAGGCCAGAAAAAAGGATGTTACAGTGATCCGGGCTATCGCCCTCCCGGACCAGATATCTACCGGCATCGAATAACCGGGACGTGTAGGGCAGTCCGCACAATCCAGCACGATCCCCAGGCGACATGGATGAACGACCAGCAAATTTATTCACCATACCAGCAAGGGGGCTAACCGTGACTTTAGACATAATATTCCTCAAAAAAATGCAGGAAAACTGCCTTACATTTTTAGTATCGACTTTATTCTGTCGGGCTCAAACTAAAGTGCATTAACATTTTCTTTTTATAAGTCGCTACATATTTATAAATCATTTTGGCGTCTATTATATCGGTAGACGTCGTTCGGCATGCGACTGGTCGTATCGCCAGTCATATGCCTCACTCTTATCTAAGAGCGGGGCCCTGTCAGGTCACTTAGGGGGTCACCTATGCAGACTAATGCGGACGACGAAGGGATAATCGCTATCGCTTGCGGCCGGGTGCTACGCTGACGGTACAACGCACTGCATCATGCGCTCTATCGGCACGCTTGCGGCAATCTTCCAGTGATTTCCGGTTGGCTGTGACAATTTGATCGCCTGCCGCGATGTTGGCGAAAGCGTCAGGCGCGGCGGTCCGCATCAGACGTTGCCCGCCCTCCCACATCGGCATGTCGAGCGTTCGCGCTGCAATGCGCTCGGGCCATTGCCAACTTGTCGGCGCGATCTCGCGCGCGATGAGGCCCGGCAGGATCGACCATGCGAGAATGCCGATCGCGGCCCCACCCAGACCGAACCATAGCTGCCGGTTCTTCTGGTCGGCCCGCGTCCATGCGGACCCGGCGAGGCTGCGAAGCTCGGCCAGGACGCGGGCCTTGTCCTCGCCGGCCTTGGCGAGCGCCGCCTGATCCTCGCGCCGGGCGGTGTTACCTGCTGCGGCGATGCGCTGCGCCATCTGCTCAGGCGTCATCACCAGCGCCGGGCTGCGCGCAATCACGTCGTTGATGACCGCGATCCGCTCGGCCGTGGCGTCCACACCCTGCTGCATCCGCCCCAGCGTCTCGGAATAGTCAGGCACATCGATATGCGCCCGCTCAGCCGCCAAGCCCTCCACGGCACGGCGTAGCAACGCCAGCTCGCGGTCCTGGCCCTCTATCACGTCGCGCAACCGGTCGAACGCTTCCGCCGGATCGCCCCCTTCCTGAATATCGTCGTCCATGCTCATCCTACCGGCTCATGCCACGATCGCGGTCACGCCCGATGCTGACCGACTGCGCCAGTTCCTGCCCGATCGACCGGCTCCGCTCCATACTCAAAGCCAGTTCGGGGGCGCGTCGCTGCAACACGGATTCAAGCTGCGGGTCGCGATGCAATCCGCCCGCTATGCTCTCCATACGTTTGCCAATCTTCTCCGCGCCCTCGTGGTCGCCGGCCCTCTCCATGCTGACGCGCGCCTCCTTCATGCCCTGCCACTGCTCCACGAAACGACCCGCGCGCTTCTCCGGATCGGTGCGGTCCTGGCGCTCGCTTTCCATCGCCTTCGCCGCGCCACTGGTGTTACCCCCAGCTGCCTGCTCGATCAGCTTTGGATCACGCGCCATCGCCGATGCGAGGTCACGTGCGGCATGGGGCCGAAACTGGTCGAGGGCGTCGCCTGCCTTCGCCAACGCCTGTTCCTGATGCGCCAGCACCGGCAACCCCTTCTCCAGCATCCGGCCTATGTCTGCACCAACCCGTGCATAACGCTCGATCGCCTTGGCCTGCGAGGGTGGAAGTGGGCGGTCGGCCGCACTGCGCTCTGGCGACGTCACCCGCTCCGCTGCCGGCTTCGGCCGGAAGCCGTCAAACATGCCCCGCGCCTTGTCGCGGACCTTCGCCACCATCTCACGCGCGCGTTCCGGGAACCGGATCTCGCGCCGATCGGCGAAAGCGCGCGCCTGATCCTGCTCCGGCTGTGCATAGTCGCCGGCCATGTCCTTGCCCCGATCACGCGATAGGGTGCGGACGAGCTGACGCTGATCGGCGAAATCGTCCCGGCCGTAATGGAGCTGCACGTCGTCGCGGTGCCGCGACAAACCGACATAGGCGCTGTGCCGGTCCATGCCGGGGGTGGCGAGGATGTGCGCGCGATCGACCGTCACGCCCTGCGATTTATGGAACGTCGCCGCATAGCCATGATCGACATGGGCATAATCTTTCAGGTCGAGCGCAACGCTGCGCCCGTCATCGAGCCGCACTGCCATACCGTCGGACGATACCCGGTCGATCGTGGCGAGCGTACCGTTCTTCACGCCCATGCCTCGTTCGTTGCGCAGGAACATGATGCGGTCGCCGGTCGCGAACTGCCGCTCGCCGCGTTCAGCCTTCACCGTCACGTCGTCGCCAAGGTCACCGGATGCGCGCAACCGGTCGCGTGCCTCGCCATTGAGGCTCTGCACCTCGGCGTTGGTGTGGGTGAGAATGATCCGGGTCTTGTCCGGATCGGACTGGCGCGCACGATCCCAACCGTCGACCAGCTCGGTCCGCGCCTGCTCGCGCGTGTCGGCCGCGTGAACCATGCCCTTGCCACCATAGGCATGAATCGCCTCGTCGGTGCGCCCGGTCGCCAGCGCACGCGTGGCGTCGCGCTGCCAGTTCTCACGTTGCCGCCTGATCTCGGTGATCTCGGCTGCGCCGTGGCGCTCGGTGACGCTACGGAACGCCGCACCGGCCTCGATCGCCTGCAACTGCTCGGGGTCGCCGACCATAACGACCTTGGCCCCGGCGTCGCGGGCCTGGCTTAATACCCGCTCCATCTGGCGCGAACCGATCATGCCAGCCTCGTCGACCACCAGCACATCCCTGGGGCCTAGCTGCTCGCGCCCCTGCCCCCACGCGTGTTCAAGGCTGGCGATAGTACGGGACTGGATACCGGCCCCGCCCTCAAGGTTCTCGGCCGCGATGCCCGACAACGCCGCGCCGCGCACCGTGTAGCCCTGCCCCTCCCACGCCTCACGCGCGACGCCAAGCATCGCGGATTTACCGCTGCCGGCATAGCCGACGACGGACGCCAGCCCAGCGCTGCCGGTGACATGGTCGAAGGCGTCGCGCTGCTCGCCCGACAGGACAAGGCCACGACCCTCGGCTGCGCCGATCGCGACGTCACGGTGCCGATCGGCGATGCCATGCTCGCCACGGTCCGCCAATTCGTCGCCAGCGCGCTCAAGCCGGGCCTCCACCGCGATCATGTCGCGCGACGTGAACCGCTCTTGGTCGCGCCCGTCCTTCCCTAATGCGACCAGCTCGGGTGATGCGCGCACCGCGCCCATCACCTGGTCGAACTGCTCCTTGCCGTCGCTGTGCCGGAACGCGAACGTCGCAAGATCGCGGGTGGTAAAAGTAGCCTGCTGTCGCGTGATCGCGTCCAACGCGACATTGGGTTTGGCGATGATCTTCTCGCCGTTCTCGCGAGCGATGCGCGCGTGATCCTCGATCCGCTCCGCCTCAAGTCCCTGCTCCGGCCTGCGCGATGCGGCCGGGCCGATCTTGTGCTGCGGCTCCAGCCCGATCCCCTGTGCCTCGTAACTGCGATGATCGATCCTGCCCTCAAACCCCAGCTCGGCCATGCGCTCGTTGACGTGCGCACTCCATGCCTCGCGCCAGTCCTTCAAAAGCTCGGTCGAGTTCCAGTCGCGGTTCTTCTTCCCGAACCCCTCCGGCCCCACGTCGCGCATCGCAAGCATGACATGCGCGTGCGGCTTGGGCGTGCCATCCTTCGCCTTGTCCCAATGCACGTTCAGATCCGCGACCATGCCGCGATCAACAAACTGCTTCTTCACAAAATCGCGCGCGAGTTGGACGCCCTGCTTCTCGTTCATCTCGCGTGGAATCGAGAACTCTACCTCGCGGGCAAGCTGCGCGTCCTTGCGCTTCTCGCTGGCCTCCACCTCGTTCCACAAGGTCGTGCGATCGTTTAAACGCTCCGGCGCACCCTGCGGCAACATTACCTCAGAGTGGATTACACCTGCCTTGTTCGAGAAGTCGTGAAAGCGGTTCAACCGGTCGTCGTAAAGCTCGGACGCGGATCGATAGGCGGCGCTCGCAACGGCGCTCGATCCGTTCGCGCGGCTCACAACCTTCGCGGAGAAATGGTAAATCGCCATGACGCTCTGCATACTGCCCTACTTAGCGCACGTCGGCGACGACGTATAAGCACGCACTCACAATATGCTTTGCATCTCATGATTGACTTGATGCTCCTTTTTCTTGTTCCAGCTTTACCCCAATGCTGGGGATGCTAGGATGTTGCCGTCCGATACGCTGAAGGGTGAAAGCTGTGCGGAAAGTTCGTGATTACGATGCCGAGCTAAGGGCGCTTGGTGACAAGGCCCGCGCGCTCAAGGCGAAGCGAATCGAACAACTCGGCCAGCTCGTCACTGCGACCGGGGCCGATGCGTTAGATACAGAAACGCTAACCGGCGTACTGCTCGATGCGATCGGATCGAAGGATGCGGGCGCGAAGGAGGCATGGCGCGCGAAGGGCGCTGCCTTCTTTCGACAGCGCGGTCGCAAAGGTGGCGGCACTGCTGCAATCGACGGACCGGGCGCTGCGACTGAACCGGGCGGCGACGCTGCGGGCGGAAGCAGCGGAACGTCGAACGGATAATCGGGGCTGGGTCGTGCAACGTCGCGAACGCACACGCCACCTGATTGAACTGGGCGGGCTGGTCCAGAAAGCTGGGCTGGTCGATCTGACCGACGACGATCGCGCCACCCTGTACGGCGCGCTGCTTGATCTCGCCGGGCGTGGTTGCGGCGACGATGCCGGCGACGTTCTGGCGCTATGGAAAAGACGCGGAAAACGCGCGTTCGATGCGGAAAGCAAAACGACGGAGGCGAGCTAATGGCAGGCGACGATAACTCGGAATGGCTGATGCGCGGGTCTGCGGCTGCGGCGATCATCTATAACGATCCGGTCTGGTTAGAACACGAATACGCCATGCAACGCGGAAGGCAGTTGCGGGGTGATTTCGATCCGTCTGTTCCAGCACACTTGGTCGACGCGTTACGCGCCCGCTGGAGCGAAGCGAGCGCGTTATGCGACCGCATGGCAACGGAAGGGTGCGCCACACTCCCGTTGAACGCTGATCCTGAAACCTTGGCCGCAATTCACGGCGACATACTCATCGCCGGGCGCTAAGCTCGCGATCACGGTATCCGGTGGGTGCCGCGGGCGCTAGTGGCCTACTATCAGGCACTTGTCGCCGCGCCCCTGCCCACCGGGCCGGCCTGAAAGTCGCGTGATGGCTGATTTCGATATCGAGGCGATCCGACGCCAAGTCCGCGCGATGGATTTTGTGCGCGGCACGCCGACGGAAATCGCGATGTGGCATGAAGACATGGCAAACTCGCGCGCCAACCTTGTCATCGAGGACATGATCCCAACGCCCAACGACGATGCGTTCTTCGCGATGATGCTGGACGAGGGCGTGCCCCCTCCCCTCATCTCGCAAATCCTGCTCCGGCTGCTCGATCATCCCGATGCCGACCGGTCCCTGCCGGTTACGCCGATGGAAGCGCACTGATGCCCCGGCGACGGATCAGCCCGCTGTTCGCGGTCTTCGTCGCCTCCGTGGTGCTGATGGCGAGCAACGCCTGGCTCAAGGCATCTTCGGTTATGGCGAGATCGCAACCGACATTCCGTTCCTGCTCGCCGGCGCGGTCCTGTTCCTGGCCTGGCGCTTCAACCGACGTGCGGCCAACCAGCACAATGATCTGCTCGGCTCCGCCCGTTTCGGTGACCGGGCCGACGTGCGGAAACTGGAAGGGAACGGGGATCCCCTGATCGGCCGCTCGGCGAAGTCGGGCAAACTGCTGCATTACGACAGTGCGGCGCATCTGCTGGCGATGGCACCCACCCGCTTGGGCAAGAAGGTCAGCGCGATCATTCCCAACCTGCTGCTGCTCGACCGCTTGGTAATCTGCATAGATCCAAAGGGCGGGAACGCCCGCGTCACCGCCCGCGTCCGTGCCGCCAAAGGGCAAGGTCTGGTGACTCGGTCCGTTCGGCGTGTCGGCTCAGCCCACTGCCCGCTATAATCCGCTCAACTGACTCGATCCCACCAGCCTCGATCTGGCGGAAGATGCCAACACCCTCGCCGACGCGCTGGTGCATGACGCGGGGGGACAATCGGGCGAAGCCCACTGGAACGAGGAAGCCAAGGCCCTAATCGCTGGGCTGATCCTGTACACCGTCGTCCACGAACCCGCCCACGCCCGCGTGCGACGATGCGCGACAAGCTGACGCTTGCCCCTGCCGCCCGCTTACGCGACCGCGCTTGGTGACTTCGCCGTTCGTGACCGCGAAGGCGAAGCGGTCATGATATTTCACGTGCTGACCGACCCGGACGCGACGGTGGTCGCCGATGCCGTGATCCACGCCAGCAGCGTCAGCGAGCGCTCACCTGCTCGCCGCTGCCCATCGGCTCTAATCGGAAAGGACGGCGATAGCGGCGTTGGAGCGATCTTGTTTGGCCTTATGCCGCAGACCGAAGGTATCCGGGGAGCACGTCAACCTCTATCGCCCGTCGTTGCCGATTTTGAGGCAGCGTCTTAGAGCGGACTTACCTTTCTCCAGGAGTGACCACATGCGCGTTCTCGTTACTGGCGCGGCCGGGTTCATTGGCTTCAACGTCAGCTGCCAATTGCTCGCGCGGGGCGACACCGTTCTGGGCATTGACAGCCTCAACGACTATTATGACGTTAATTTGAAGTATGCGCGATTAGCTGAAATCGACAAACTGCGTGCCGGGTTCGCGTTCAAACAAGTTGATTTCTCTGATCACGTTGCGCTCGATGAGGCACTCAACGGCGAACATTTTGATCGGATTGTCCATCTTGGCGCCCAAGCAGGCGTACGCTACTCAATCAAGAACCCGCGCGCATATCTGCAGGCTAATCTCGCTGGCCATCTAAATATTATTGAGATCGCACGGCATCGGAAGGTTGTGCATATGGTCTATGCTTCGTCCTCTTCAGTCTATGGCGGCAATGGCTCGTTGCCATTCCGCGTCGAAGACCGCACCGACCAGCCGCTATCGCTCTATGCTGCAACTAAGAAGGCAGATGAGTTAATCAGTGAAACTTACGCACATCTATACCGGATTCCGCAGACCGGTCTGCGCTTTTTCACTGTTTATGGACCTTGGGGGCGCCCGGATATGGCAATGTGGCTGTTCACTAAGGCAATCTTCGAAGGTCGACTGATTGACGTGTTTGGCGAAGGCAAGATGCGACGCGACTTCACCTATATTGACGACATCGTTGCTGGCGTCCTCACCTGCCTTGATAACCCACCTGTCGATGATGGAACCGTGAAAGCTGGCGGTAGCATTAGCCCGCACCGGATCTATAATATTGGTAATAACTGTTCAGAGGATCTCAGCGAGATGATTGCTCTAATCGAGCAAGAATGTGGTCGTCCCGCCGAACGCCGTCTGTTGCCGATGCAGCCGGGTGACGTAAGAGATACCTTTGCGGACATCAATGCAATCCGCGACGACTTGGGTTTTGAGCCCCGTACCAGCATCCACGAAGGGGTTCCAAAGTTCGTACATTGGTACAAAGAATATTACAATATTATTTAGCCAGATAGTCCAAAATATTATAAACTAACTAACTATTAATGAACCGATATATATTATAATATCATTATTGAATTTATGCACATATCAAATTTTATATTTGAACATCTTTATAAAAGGTCGAATTATTTAATTTTTTTATATTGCGCCTGTTAGATAGTTTTTAGGTTGTCTTGTTGCGCCCAAACACACGCGACTATGCAACGTCGTTAAGCAGTAACAATGCCTTGGGATACGCCGCGTGGCGCCCCGATAAAATTGTATCATAACCGACATTATTTTGGTCGACGTCTTGGGCGGCGCGATGGTAGCAGACCGACAATGATGCGTGTCGCGTTGTATGTACCGGGGGGTTTCAAATGGTTGGTAAGCTTGCGCCGTGGCCGATGCGGTCGCGCTTGGTGTCGTTCGCGCTCGGCAGCAGCGTTCTCGCGATCGTGGCGAGCGCCTCGCCCGCCTCCGCGCAGTGCGCACCCGACCCGACCAGCATCAACGGAACCACGATCTGCAGCGGCGTCGACAGCGACGGCCTGAACGTTCCGACCAGCGGCACCCGCGTCATCGTCCAGCCGGGTGCGACCGTATTCGCAGGAAGCAACGGGGCGGGCATTGCGACCTCTGGCAGCAGTTCGACCCTGACGATCGGCGGCAGCGTCGTTGGCGAGAACCGGCCGGGCGTCAGCGTCACGAACGCCAACTCCTATTACGGATATCTGGGACCGTGCGATCCCTATGCCGGCGCGACCGTCACCGTGTGCGGGAGCCCTTACGGCTATATCTACGCCTCGAACGCGACTGTGATCGGCATCGACGCAGCCGGCGTGGTGAGCGGGAGTTCGGCGATCCGGTTGCAAGCCAATCCCAACAACAGCGCAGGCACGCTGACCGCGACGATCGTCAACGCCGGCACGCTGAGCGGCAGCGCCGGCGCCGCGCTGGTAGCCGATACCGGCGCCTATTTCACGCAGATCACCAACCAGGCCGGGGGCACGATCGGCGGGATCTCCGGCGTGTCGCGGACGATCGTCAATGCCGGGACGATCAACGGAGGCATCTTCGCAGCCGCACCGACCGGTTTCGCGCCCGGCACCGTCATCACCAATTCCGGCGCGATCAATGGCGGCATCTCCGCGGTGATCCAGTCGATCGCCAACACCGGCTCGATCGACGGCGGTTCCGGTTCGGCGATCGGGGCGAACACCACCGCCGCACAATATGTCTCGATCACCAACAGCGGGCGGATCGTGTCGAACGGCAGCGCCGCGACGCTCACGACACCGGGCTACGCATACGTCCAGAATAGCGGCTCGATCGTGAATGCGGGCAGCGGCAGTGCAATCGAGGTAGGCAACAGCCTGACGCTGACCAACGCCGCGGGTGCGACGATCGGCAGCGCAGGCCCAGTCGCGATCCGTGCCGGCGTCCTCAGCCTGACCAATGCCGGCACGATCAACGGGTCGGTCGTGTCGACCGGCATGGCCAACCAATACGGCATGGTCGACATCACCGCCGGCACCATCAACGGCGACCTGTTGCTCGGCGCGAGCAACGACACCGTTGCCGCGCGGTTCGACATCACCGCTGGCCGGATCGCTGGCGTCAGCGGCACGATCGACGCAGGGTCCGGGATCGATACGCTGACCCTGTCGGTCGGCGGTGACGCGACGCTCGGCGCAGGCACGATCCCCGCCAGTTTCGAGCGGCTCGGGCTCGACCTCACCGACGCCACGGTGACGCTCGCCAACGGCATCCAATTGCCCAACGGCGTGTCGGCGACCGGCACAGGAACACTCGTCAACGACGCGACGCTGGCGACCACGGGCCAGGCGATCATCACGTCCGCCCGCTATCCCGGCACTTTGTCGGTGGTGAACACGGGATCGATCACCGCGAACCTTGCCAACAGCTATGGTTCGGCCGTGTCGGTCAATCTCGGCGCCCTGACGAACAGCGGCACGATCACCGCGGTTGATGGCAGCGGCGTCAGCGTTACCAACTATGACGGGACCGCGCTGACCAACACCGGCACGATCACCGCATCGGGCTTCGGCGCGCTGGTCTATTCGGGGCCGCTGGTGAACAGCGGCACGGTCCGCTCGACCGGCAACATCGGCGCGATCATCAACGGTTCGTCGTTGACCGCCACGCCGTCGAACAACAGCGGCCTGATCGAAGGCGCGACCAGCGGCGTGTCGCTGTCGTTCGGGCGCTTCGTCAATACCGGCACCGTTATCGGCGGAGCTACGGGCACCGGAGCGGGCGTCGACATCACCTATTACGGTATCGTCGACAACCAGGCGGGCGGGACGATCACCGGTGCGACCGGGATCAGCGCGCGTAACGGCTATAACAGCATCGTGCTGAACGCCGGAACGATCAACGGCGGTGTGAACTTCGCGAGCGGATCGACCTACGACCAGTCGCCCGACGTTTTCGTCGATACAGGCGGCATCGTGAACGGCGCGGTCCGGCTCGGCGGCGGTGACGATCTGTTCGTCACCGACCTGGTGCAGCCGGCCGAGCGCGTCTTGGGCGGCGCAACCGGCGGAGTCGATGCCGGCGACGGCTATGACAGCATCGTCTACCGCGTCGGTGCCGATGCGACCGCGCAGATCGCGCGGCCGGCGGGTTTCGAGGGGGTCGGTTACGAGCTGGCGAACGATGCGGCGCTGACGCTGACCGCGGCAAGCCCGCTGGCGAACACGCTGACGCTGTCGGGCGTCGGCAAGGTGGACCTGACCGCGGACATCGCCGCGGCGGACCGGACGTTGATCGACATGACCGCGCCCACCGTCGCGCAACGGATCGGCGATCCGGATGCAGCGGCGAACGCACTCGACGTGATAAGCCGCGGCACGCTGACGGCCTCCACCACCGGCGATGGGTTTTTCTATAGCCAGATCTCTGCGGTGAACGCGGGCGAAGGCCGGTTCGAGAATGCCGGGACGATCAACGTCACGGGCTTCGCGTCCGACTATTATTACTATTACGCGCCGCTGGCGATCGTCGGTAACGGCACCGTCGTCAATTCGGGGACGATCAACCTCGCAGGCCTGTCTTACGGCATCAGCGCGCCGACGGTCCTCAATTCCGGCACCATTCTCGGCGCGATCGGCGCGCAGACCTACGGCGTGGTCGGTGCACAATCGGTCCAGAATAGCGGCACCATAATCACCGACGGCGCGGCGATCACGGGCGCCTATTACGCCCCCAGCCAGATCATCAACACCGGGCTGATCGAGAGCCGCCAGGATACCGCGCTGGTCTTCTACGAGGGCGCCGACATCCTCAACGATAGCAGCGGCGTCATCCGTGGCGCATCGCAGGCGATCACCGCCTACGGCAGCACCGTCGTCAACCGCGGTACGATCGTCGGCGACGTCTATCTCGGCAGCTACCCCGGTTACAGCATGTCCAGCTACACCGCCGATGGTGGCACGCTGGCCGGCGACCTGGCGTTCGGCGAAGGCGACGATGTCTTCGTCCAGACCGGTGCGACGACCGGGATCAGCGGCGTGATCGATGGCGGCGACGGAACGAATGCCGTGATCCTGCAGCGTAGCGGTGCCGGCAGCTTTACCGGCGCGACCAACTTCGCGACGCTGGCGGTGAACGCCGGCACCTGGACGCTGACCGGCGCACAGACCTATGCGGGCGGCACCACCATCGCCGCGGGGGCGACCGCGATCGGCAGCGGCGCGGTGCTGAACGGTGCTTTCGCCAATGCCGGCGCGCTGGTGTTCGACCAGTCCATCGACAGCGGCTTTAGCGGCACGATCACCGGTATCGGCAGCGTCACGAAGGCCGGCACCGGCACGCTTACGCTAAGCACGCAAACCTATACCGGTGCGACCAACGTGACCGGGGGCACGCTCGCGCTGACCGGTACGCTGGCCAGCACGACCTTCGACGTGGCGACGGGCGCGACGCTGACCAGTGGCAACGCGGCGACGATCGCCTCGACCGTATCGGCGCTGTCGATCCGCAACGCCGGCACGATCGAGAGCACAAGCGGCACGGCGATCGCGCTGGGGCTTGGCGACGACCTGATCGTCAATGCCGGGCGGATTGTCGGCGCCAACGGCATCGCGATCGACATGGGGGCGGGCAACGACACCCTCACGCTCATGCCGGGCTCGACGATCGTCGGCCGCGTCGATGGCGGCGCAGGCACCGACCAGGTGATCCTGGGCGGAACGGGAACCGGCAGCTTTGCCGGCACGGTCAATTTCGAGCGGCTCAACGTCGCCTCGGGCAACTGGACGCTGGCCACCGCGTCGAGCTTCGCGAACGGCACCGGCATCGCCGCAGGCGCGACGTTGACGGGGACTACGATGACGCTCACCGGCGGGATTGCCAATGCCGGCACGCTGCGTATCGACCAGGCGAGCAACGGCGCCTTCGCCGCGACGCTGACCGGTACTGGCACGCTGGTAAAGGCGGGCACCGGCAACGTGACGATCGGCAACCAGCTCGGCTTTACCGGCGCGACCAGCGTCCAGGGCGGTCGCCTCACGCTTGCCGGCACGCTGCCGTCCGCGGTGACGGTCCAGTCGGGCGGCACGCTCGGGGGCAACGGCACGATCGCGAGCGCGACGATCGCCAGCGGCGGGACGATCGCACCGGGCAACAGCATCGGTACGATCGTGATCGCGGGCAATCTCGTCCAGCAGGCGGGCTCGACCTATGCGGCCGAGATCGACGCGGCAGGTCGGTCCGACCTGATCGCGGTCGGTGGCACCGCAACGCTGCAGCCCGGCGCGCAACTGGCGCTGTCGGGTACCGCCGGCGGGATCGGCACCCGCTACACCGTGCTGACCGCGGCAGGCGGGATTTCGGGCAGCTATACCGTCATCCAGCCGATCGGCACGGTCGCCGGCACCGAGGTCCGCCTCGCCAATACCGGCACGACGCTGTTCGCCGACGTCGCCCGCAGCGGGGCCGGCCTGGTCGCACTGGCCGGTACCGGCACGGCCAACCAGCGTGCGGTGGCCCCTGCCTTCGCCGCGCTAGGCGTCGGCAACGCCGCCTATAGCGCGCTGACGTTGATCCCCGACGCCGCGACCGTCACGCGCGCATTCGACCTGATGTCGGGCGAGGTCCACGCCTCGTTGCGGACCGCGATGGCCCGCGATGCGCAGTTCGTCCAGGGCACCGTCCTGGCGCGCACGCTGGCGGACCAGCCGAGCGGCCTGTGGGGTACGCTGCTCGCCAACAGCGGCGACGACGATGGCGGCCGCAATGCCGGCGCAGTAGATCGCACCACGCTGGGCGGCGTCGGCGGGTTCGATATCGATCTGGCCGGGGCGGATGCCGGCCGCGTCGGCATCGCCGGAGGCTATACGCGCACGAAGGCGTCGATCGACGCGCGCGCCAGCGATGCGAAGGCAAAGACGGTGCATCTGCTCGGCTATGCGGGGGGTGCCTATGGCGCGATCCGCATCCGTGCCGGGCTCGGCTATGCCTGGTCGAACGCGCGCACCGACCGGTTCGTGACGTTCCCCGGCTTTGCCGATCGCCTGCGCGGAGACTATGACGGCAACAGCGCGCACAGCTTTGCCGAAGCAGGCTATGCGCTGCCGCTCGGCGGAGGCACTCTCCAGCCGTTCGGCGGGCTGCAGGCGTTCCGGATCCATACCGACGGGTTCACCGAGACGGGTGGCGCGACCGCATTGACAGTCGCCAAGCGGACCGAGTCCTTCGCCTTCGCGACCGCCGGCCTGCGGTTCGACACGCCGATCGTCGAGGGCCTGTCGGCCCGCGGCGTGACCGCATGGCAGCGCCGCATCGACGGCGACGCACCGACCAGCGCCGCGCGGTTCGCGACCGCCGCCACGACGTTCGACGTCGCCGGCGCACCGCTGTCGCGCGATGCGATGACCGCCGGTCTCGACCTCGTCTGGGCACCGGCCGCGAACATCCGGATCACGTCGAGCTACGCCGGCCTGATCGGCAGCCAAGGCGAGGACAGCAGCTTCAAGCTGTCCGCCAGCATCGGCTTCTGATCCGGGGGTGATCCCGGCGGCTTACCGTAATCTTATGGCGAAACGCCCCCGATCCGCCGATGATTCCGGCAGATCGGGGGCGTTTCACAACTAGCAAAACCTCGCGGGATCGCCCCGTGCGCCCTTACTCCGTAATGGCGTTGAGGATCGCGCGACCATAGGCGGTTTTGCTGAACCGCTCACCAGCCGCGCGGGCCTGGTCGATCGTGATGAAGCCTTGTTGGTAGGCGATCTCTTCCAGGCAGGCGACTTGGATGCCCTGGCGGTTTTGGATGGTGCGAACGAATTCGCTCGCTTCCAGCAAAGAGTCATGCGTGCCGGTGTCGAGCCAGGCATAGCCGCGGCCCATCTGCTCGACGAACAGGTCCCCGGCGTCCATGTAGAGGCGGTTGAGATCGGTGATCTCGAGTTCGCCGCGTGGGCTCGGCTTCAGCTCGCGCGCGAACTGGACGACGCGGTTGTCGTAGAAATACAGGCCGGTGACCGCATGATGCGACTTGGGCTTTGCCGGCTTTTCCTCGAGGCTGACCGCCTTGCCGCCTTCGCCGAACTCGACCACGCCGTAGCGCTCGGGATCCTCGACGCGGTACGAGAACACCGTCGCGCCGCCCTTGCGCGCGACCGCGCTTGCCAGCAGGTCGGTCAGATGCGCGCCGAAGAAGATGTTGTCGCCGAGCACCAGCGCGACATCGTCGTCGCCGATGAAGTCCGCGCCGATCGTGAAGGCTTGGGCGAGACCCTCGGGGCGCGGCTGCTCGGCATAGGAGATCGCCAGACCGAATGCCGAACCGTCCTCGAACAGGCGGCGATAATTGTCGATATATTCGGGGCTCGAGATGATCAGGATGTCGCGGATGCCGGCGAGCATCAGCACCGACAGCGGATAATAGATCATCGGCTTGTCGTAGACCGGCAGCAGCTGCTTGTTCACCGCCAGCGTCGCCGGATGGAGCCGCGTGCCCGAGCCGCCTGCGAGAATGATGCCCTTCATTGGGAGATGTCCTTTTTGGGCGCCCCGAGCAGTTCGTCGAGGATGTTGCCGAGCGCGGTCTGCCACGCCGGTGGATGGATGCCATAGTCGCGGGTGATCGCGTCGTGGCTGAGCAGCGAGTTGGCGGGGCGCGTCGCCGGGGTCGGATAGTCGGCGGTGGTGATGCCCTGCACTTCGGCGCTGGCACCACCGCGAGCGGCGCTCTGTGCGAAGATCTCGCGGGCAAAGCCTGCCCAGGTGACGGCACCCGCGTTGCTGAAATGATAGGTCCCGGTTGGCGCGCTGGGATCCTCGACGAGGCGCATCGTGATCGTCGCCAATGCAGCTGCGAGATCGGTCGCGGATGTCGGGCTGCCATGCTGGTCGTCGACCACGCGCAGCGTCGGATTGGTTGCGCCGACGCGAAGCATCGTCTTGATGAAGTTGTTGCCGTGCGCGCTGACCACCCAGGCGGTGCGGACGATCGCGTGGCGTGCACCCGAGGTCCTCACCGCAAGCTCGCCCCCGAGCTTTGACGCGCCGTACACGCCGAGCGGCGCGACCGGATCGTTTACATCCCACGCGCCGTCGCGGGCGCCGTCGAAGACGTAATCGGTCGAGACCTGAACGATCGGGATACCGGCCTTCGCGCAAGCTTCGGCAAACGCCGCAGGCGCCATCGCGTTGACCGCCCAGGCGGTGACGATGTCGCTCTCGGCCTTGTCGACCGCGGTATAGGCACCGGCCGAGATCACCGCGGCCCAGGGTTTGCCACCGATGCCTTGGGCGACCATCGTGGCGATCGCTGCGGTATCACGCAGGTCGAGTTCGTCGATGTCGATCGCGGTGACCGCCCAGCCTTCCGGCCAGAGATAGCGCTTCAGCTCGGTGCCAAGCTGGCCGTTCCCGCCGGTGACGAGGACGTGCTTCATGCCGCCCTCGCTCATACCGAGAGCCCGCGGCGCTGGTCGGCCTGGTGCTCAGCGACAATCGCCTGCCACCAGTCCTGGTTGTCGAGATACCAGGCGACGGTCTTCTCGATGCCCGTCTCGAACGTCTCGGTCGGCTCCCAGCCAAGCTCGTCCTTGATCCGGGTCGCGTCGATCGCATAGCGCTTGTCGTGACCCGGGCGGTCGGCGACATAGGTGATCTGCGTCGCGTAGGACTGGCCGTCGCCCCGCGGGCGCAACCGGTCGAGGATCGCGCAGACGGTCTTCACGACCTCGAGGTTCTGCTTCTCGTTGTTGCCACCGACATTGTAGGTCCGGCCGGGCTCGCCCTTTTCGAACACCGCATGCAACGCGCGGACGTGATCCTCGACGAACAGCCAGTCGCGAACCTGGTCGCCCTTGCCGTAGACCGGCAGGTCGGCGCCCGCGAGCGCCTTGACGATCATCAGCGGGATCAGCTTTTCGGGGAAGTGATACGGCCCGTAATTGTTCGAGCAGTTGGTGATCAGCACCGGCAGCCCGAAGGTATGGCCCCATGCGCTGACGAGATGGTCGGAGCCCGCCTTCGACGCCGAATAGGGCGAGCGTGGATCATACGGGGTTTCCTCGGTGAACAGCCCGGTCTCGCCAAGCGAGCCGTAAACCTCGTCGGTCGAGATATGGTGAAAGCGGAACGCCGCCTTCGCGCCGTCGTCGAGCCCGAGCCAATAGGCGCGCGCTTCGCTTAGCATCGTGAACGTGCCGACGACGTTGGTCTGCACGAACGCACCGGGGCCGTCGATCGAGCGGTCGACATGGCTCTCGGCTGCGAGATGCGTGATCACGTCGGGTTTGAACTCGGCGATCGCCGCGCGGACCGCGTCGGCATCGCAGATGTCGCCCTGGACGAACCGGTAGCGGTTCGAACTCGCCACCCGTTCGACCGTGGTCAACGTACCGGCATAGGTCAGCTTGTCGAAGTTGAGCACCTCATGGCTGGTGTTTTCCATCAGGTGACGGACGAGCGCCGAACCGATGAAGCCGGCCCCGCCGGTGACGAAAATGCGCATGGGTCTGTCCTTCAGACGAGCGGCCCGAGCGGGCGGCCGTCATAGGGGAATGGGCTGTCGAAATCGGCGAGCAACGGCTGGACCCGGTCCTTGGCGCTCAGTTCGGGCGTCGTACCGGCGGGGATCGGCCAGGCGATACCGCTAGGGCCAGCTCCGGCAGAGCCAAGTGTGGGGTCATCCCAGCGGATACCGCCATCGCAATCGGGCGCGTAGGTGTCGGAGCATTTATACGTCACTTCGCAATCGGGCTCGAGCGTCACGAAGCCGTGCGCGAAGCCGATCGGGATGAAGAGCTGGTGGCCATTCTCGGCGGACAATTCGGCACCGACCCAATCGCCATAGGTCGGCGATCCCTTGCGGATATCCACCGCGACATCGAAGATCCGTCCACGAATGCAGCGCACCAGCTTGTCCTGCCCATGCGGCGGGGTCTGAAAATGCAGCCCGCGCAAGGTGAAAGCGGGAACCGACAGCGAGTGATTGTCCTGCACGAAGGTGCAGGTGATGCCGAGCTTGGCGAATGCCTCAACGTTGTAGGTTTCGGTAAACCAGCCGCGGTTATCACCGTAGCGCCTGGGGCGGATCAATTGAACGCAAGACATGGGCAGGCAACATAGCCTTGCACTTGGCTAGGAGCAATCGGGCGAACGGCTCTGGGTCGTACCGAGCCGTTCGCTTGCAATTATCTCCGCAGTTACCGCAATTACTATGCGACCCGACGCACCCGAACCAGATATTGCATAATCATGAACCGGCCGAGCATGCCAAAGCTCAGCGCATTCAACAGGCCCTTCTTCCTGCCGAGATAGCCACCGACGGTTTCGAGTTTCAGCCCCGATTTCGTCATCATCTCGACTGCACTCGCTTTGGTAAACCACCGCAGATGCGTACGATCAAGCAGACCTGCATCCTGCAATTCATACCGACCGCGAAGAACCAACGGCATTACAAGACTGTGATGGTTGACGTTCGGGATGCTCGCGACGACGACCCCGTTAACCGCCAGGCCCTTATGGAGTTCCTCGACCGTCGACCATGGATCCCGCAGATGCTCAAGCACGTCGAGGCATAGGATCGTGTCGAACGGACCATGGTCTTCGAGAAGCTTGCGCAGGAAGCTCGGGTCTTCGAGATTTCCGCTGACTGCCACGTCGACGCCGTCTGCGGTATCTCCAGCGACCAGGTCCGCCACCACCACGAACGTCGCGCCGCGCGTACGCTTCAGTGCGGCGCCGGTCGCACCGACCCCGCCCCCAAGATCGAGAACACGGCCGGCCGGCTCCGGAACGATGTCGAACACGTCGCTCCGAACGTGTTTATGGTATTGATCTACAGCCTCGACCATCGTCGCACTCCCGTTTGCCGGGCGGCAGTATCGGATAGCATGCTGCAACGCAATCACCTGCCGTAACGGCATATGGTTACGCAGCTGATCCATAGTCAGATAACAGTTTAGGTATAGTTTCATGAAATATGCATGCATATTGCCCGGCAGATTTCTAAATTCCTTTTAGCTTATTTTTCTATTTTGTTTCTTAAATGGAAATACAGATATTCTAAATTGTATTTTCTTGGACCGCTATACTTACCGATATCGAAATATCCGGGAGATATTTGGAGCGCGCTGGCCATATGAGACGCAACAAGCTTCGAACCAATCGAGCATCGCGCTTGTCTGCGACGCCCTTTCGCGTCAAAGACGCTTTCGGTCTTGCGTCGCGCGGAACGATAAACCGGATCGGCAGTGACCCCATATGCGGGGTCATAGGCGTTGGTCCTGCACTCCGGCGTATCGGACGCGTGCCGATGCGCTGCGGTGCGAACGACGCACTACGGCATCGTCGCGGAGCGGTGCGACGAGACACCATAGCGAGCCGACAACGCCGCTGGCAGGAGACAGATATTGCGAGATGGTATCGATCGGCGATGGATGATGGGCGGCACGTTCCTGGCCATGGCATCCGCAGCGTGTGGGCAGACCTCGAAGTCGAGCGACACGGGGAGCGGCGCCGGTAGCGTTCGAGCTTTCGGTGCGCGGGGTGACGGCGTCACCGACGACGCGCCGGCGATCCAGCGTGCCATTGATGCCGCTGCGAAGGCCGGCGGGGGCGTGGTGACGCTCGATCCGGGCACCTATCTGCTGCGCTATCGTCCCTCGGACGACGGCGATGGTGGCAGCGCATTGACTCTGCGATCGGGCGTGACGCTCGAAGGGACGGATCGCGCACGATGCATCCTGAAGCTGGCCGACGCACAGTTGGGCCCGGGCAGCTACGCGCGGATCATCGCCAGCAAGGGCGAGATCAGCCGCGCCGTGCTCCGCACCTTCACGATCGACGGCAGCCGCCAGGGCCAGGGACAGTTTCGCGACGGGTTCGGCGGTGCCGCTGTGCTGCTGGGCTGGAAGGGACGCTGCGTCGACGTGACGGTCGAGAATCTGATCGTTCGCGATGCCGTCGGCCAAGGCATCATGCTGCAGGGATCGATCGAGTCCGTATCGCGCAACCTGCGTATCGCCAACAACTTGGTCGAGCGGACCAGCTTCATCGGTATCCAATGCTCGCAGTTCGATGGCGTCAAGATCGTCGGCAACCGGATCAACGACTGCTACGACAATGCGATCGACGTTTATGGCGACGACACTGCCGGCCATTCCACGGTCGCCACGTCGCATCGCGCGACAATCACCGACAACCAAATTCACGGATGCAGCATTGGCGTGTTCCTGGAAACTGTTGCGGACTGCGTCGCCGCCCGCAACGTGATTACCGACTGCCGGACAGCGGGCGTACGCATCAATCGCATCCACGGCGAACCGCGAAACCTGACGATCGAGCGCAACAGGATCAGCGGCACGCCGATCGGCGTCGCGATGGGCGGGGATACGGGCGGCGTCGTCATCCGTGACAACGACATTCGCAGTTTTGCAAAGGCCGGTATCGAATTCAGCTACAATGTCAGCCGCGTGACGGCGACCGGAAACCGCTTCCTGCCCGAGAACCGGACGACCCCGATCATACTCGGCCAGCCGACGACGCTCGGATCCACCCCCGAGGAACAGCTCGCGCATATCCGTATCCAGGACAACCGCGTTCCGCGCGGGCACGATCCGCAAAAGCTGTTCGTCAACCGGTATCGCCGCGTCGCCGAAGTCGAGGTGGGCCGGTTCGCGAGCCAGTGACGACGACGCACCAGCCGAGGTGAATCGGCGGTACCGCGCCTGCATACGGCGCGATCACTAGCATGTGCCGATGCAGAACCCGGTGATTTGAGGAGGCGAGGCTCGCCCGCGGGCAGTCCCGCTTCCAACCGACGATCCGCATAGGGCCCATACCGATGACCCGCCGGCCTGTCTTGCGACCGCATCCTTGCCGATGCTAGGCGATCGAATGCATTGGTTGATTGGACAGGCTTCTCGCCATCGCGCACTTGCGGTGGGTCTCACGGCACAAATCGTCCAATATGGGTCGGCCTTGCTGCTGGTCCCCTTCATGGTGACGCGTTTGTCGGCCCCGACGATCGGCATCTGGTACATCTTCGTGGCGGTGCAGTCGCTCGCCATGGTCTGCGATTTCGGATTTCAGCCAAGCTTCACGCGGGCGATCGCGCTGGCCTTGTCGGGTGCCAAGAAGCTTGAACGGTCGGGACTGGGCGAGGTCGTGCCGCAGGGTCAGGCCCCCAACTACCGTCTGGCTGCCGAAACCGTGGCTGCAGCACATCGCTTCTATCGGTTGCTGGCGATCGGCGTCCTGGTGCTCCTGCTCGCGTTCGGCCTGCCCTACGCCACGACGCTGGCGCGCGCAGGTGGCGTACCCACAGGATCCGTCCAGATCGCCTGGCTGATCCTGTGCCTGAGTATCGCCCTGACGCTCGCCTTCCTGTGGATCAGCCCAGTCCTCATGGGGTCCGGTCGGGTGGAGCAAAACTATCTGTTCATTATCGCCAACCGCGCGACCTTTTCGATCCTGGGGATACTGGTCCTGGTAGCGGGCGGCGGGCTGATCGCCCTGTGCGTGACGTTGATCGTCACACAAATTTTCGCGCGACTGGTCGCGCACCGATTCCTGCGCGGCATATTGGGCGACCATGCCGATCGCCCTGCCGACCCGCGTGCGGTACGCGAGGTGCTGAGCATGATCTGGCCCAATGCCGGGCGCATGGGTGCGGTCGCGATCGGCGGATTCCTGATGACGCGCTTCAGCCTGTTCGCCATTTCGAGCTTCATCGGGGTGGTCGCAGGCGGCGCCTATGCATTGTCGGTGCAGCTGCTGATGGCGCTATGCGCAGCCGCCCAGCTGCCGATGCAGGTCGCGATGCCGCGACTGATCGCGGCGCGGGTTGCGCATGACGGGCCCGGACTGCGACGCCAGTTCGGTGGCGCGATGGCGCTTTATACGGCGATCTTCCTGACCGGTGCGGCCGTCATCCTGTTCGCCGTTCCTGCGTTTCTGGCGTTGATCGGCAGCCATATCGCTCTGCTCGCGCCGTTGACCCTGGCCTTGCTGGCAGTCGTGCTCTTCCTCGAGGGATTTCACTCGAACGCCGCCTTCTTCATCACCACAGCCAACAACGTGCCGTTCCTCCGCCCCGCTTTGCTGTCGGGCATAGCCGTTGCGATCGGAGCGACGCTGTTCGGCTGGAGCGGCGCGGGGATAACGATGATCGTCCTGTGGCAGGGGATCGTGCAGCTGTCCTACAACAACTGGCGCTGGCCGTTGATGGCCTGGCGGGAGATCGCACGTACATGACCCGGGACACTCCGAACGCCGACGGCAGTTTCGTCTGGCGCCCCGACCCCGATGCGCCGATCGCGGGACTGACCAGCGAATGCCTGTTCGAAAGCACGGTGCGCATCGATGCTCGGGGCACGAAACCGACGCTCACGATCGCCATCCCGACGTATCGACGCCCCGGCTTGCTCGAAGAAACAGTGGCGAGCGTGCTGACCCAGACCGATCTCGACGGCGTCGAACTGGTCATCGTCGAGGACGATCCCGGATCGGCCGATGCGGACCGACTGCTTGCCGCGTTGCCCGGGCTCCGCGACATCGCCTTTCGCTATTACGGCAATGCCATCAACGCCGGGCTCTTCGGCAACTGGAACAAGAGCCTGTCGCTCGCACGCAGCGAATGGGTCACGATCCTCAACGACGACGACCTCCTCGACCCTGTGTTTGTCGCGACCATGCGCCGGACATTGTCGGCTGATCCAGCGATCGACGCGGTCGCATGCTCGCTGCGGTTTCTCGACCAGCGTAGCGGCGCAGGCGATCCCGCTGCACCGCTGTCCCGCGCGGAAAAGCTGCGCAACCTGTTCCGCTTCGGACTCGGAAAGACGCGCCGCCTGCGCCCCGCGCAGATGTTCTTCGGGAGCCTCGCAGGCAGCGGCCTGGGGCTCGTCGTCCGTACCAAGGTGATCCGTGCGCTCGGTGGGTACCGTGCCGCGGACTACCCGTCGGCGGACTATTTCTTCATGACCCGGCTCGCGCGCTATCACCGCTTCGTCCAGCTGCGGGCACCGCTCGCGATCTCGCGCGTCGATACCAACGTTTCCTCGCGCCCGGAGACCCAACTGGGCTTCCTGCGCTGCCAGGCCCGGCTCCAGGATGCCTTGCTCGACAGCGGCATCGCGCCGCGATGGTGGCGCCATATCCAGGCGTCGACGATGGGCATCGCCTTGCGCCATACCAACCGGTATTGGAACCAGGCTTTCGATCGCGAGGATGTCGCACGGGCGATCGATGCGAAGATCTCGTTTCGCCATCTGCGCCCCGTGCGGTGGTACCGCCTGCTGATCGGCGCAGTATGAACGCCGCCATGACGACCGCTACAGCCCCCTCCCCCACGCTCGATCCGATCGATCGGCCGCTGCGCATCCTGAACGTCAGCCAGAATTATTACGTCCGCGGGGGGATGGACGTCGCGATGTTCCGTCTCGAGGACATATTGAAGGCACACGGCCACCAGGTCATCCCTTTTGCCGGCGCCGACCCAGCGAACCGGCCGAGTGAATACGCACGCTATTTCCCGCCTGCACCGCCCACCAGCGATACCGGCTCGGCCGATCTGCTGCGGACGCTCTACTCGCCGGCCGCGCGGCGCGCGATCGGTCGGGTCCTCGACGAACAGGCGATCGACCTCGTCCACCTCCACAGCTATTTCAAGCGCCTGACACCTGCCATCCTGCCGGAGATCGCACGGCGCGGCATTCCGATCGTACAGACCATGCACGAATATCGCGCGGTCTGTCCGATCTCGCTGCTCTACCGCGACGGCCATGTCTGCACCGCCTGCCACGATCGCCGCTACACGCAGGTGGTGCGGCATCGCTGCGCCGGCGGATCACTGACCCGCTCGCTTTGGAACATGGCGGAGATGCGGTTGTCGGACATGCTCGGCCACAAGCGCGACATTGCCCGCTACCTGACGATCAGCGACTATCAACGCGATCGCCTGATCGAGATGGGCATGGCGGGCGAGCGCATCGAGACGATCCATCATCCGGTGACCTTGCCGCCTGCGGCCGCGGAAACCTCGCGCGACTATGTGCTCTTCGTCGGACGGCTGGAACGCTACAAGGGCATCTTCCCGCTGGTCGACGTAGCGCGAGCGCTGCCCGCCATCCGCTTTGTCTTCGCAGGCGAAGGTCCAGACGGCGATGCGGTGCGTGCCCATGCTGCCGGCCTCGCCAATATCGAATGGCGTGGCAATCTCGACGGTGCCGCGTTGGCGAGCGCGAGGAACAGCGCCTTGTGCGCGGTCGTCCCGTCGCTCGGGCCCGAGCCGTTCGGGCTCACCTCGATCGAGGCACTGGCGCACGGCACGCCGGTGATCGCATCGGCGATCGGTGGAGTCGCCGAGACCGTCCGCGATGGCGTCGACGGCTTCCACGTCGCCCCCGGCGACCGCGATGCGCTGATCGACCGCATCCTGCGTTTTGCCGACGCGCCCGACATGGCGCGCCGGATGGGGTTGGCGGGCCGCGCGCGCGCTGCCGACGACTTCTCGCCCGAGCGCTATTATCAGCGGACGATGGCCGTCTATCGGCAGGTCCTGTCGGCAACACGGAGTAACGCGGCATGATCGCAAACGTGATCGCAAAGCTTACCGGGCGGACCTATGCCATCGATGCCGGCGACATCGGCTACCTCGTCGCGAAAGGCGGCATCCCCTTCCTGCGCGGTCTGATGTGGAGCTTGGTCCGGCTGCGGCGACCGAGCGGCCTGTTGCTCGGCCCCGGCATCCAGTTTGTCCAACCCGGTCGCCTAAGGCTCGGTCGCGGCGTCGCGATCGGTGGCTATGGCTATGTCGACTGCGCCGCGAAGGACGGGCTGTCGCTCGGCGACCGCGTGACGTTGCGCGAACGCGTGTGGATCCAGAGCCGGAGCGGACTCAACAGGCGTGCAGCGAGCCTAACCATCGGCAAGCGAAGCTATATCGGCCCGAACGCCGTCATCGGTCTTGGCGGTCCGGTGGTGATCGGCGAGGACGTCCAGATCGGCGCCGGCCTGACCATCACCGCGGAATCCCATGAGGCCGGTCCTGACGGAAGCTTCGTCTCGGGTGCGGTATCGCGCAAGGGCGTCACGATCGGTCACCGGTGCTGGCTGGGCAACAACGTGTCGATCCTCGACGGCGTCACGATCGGCGAAGGCGCGGTGATCGGTGCGGGCTCGGTCGTCACCCGCTCGATCCCTGCCTTTTCGGTGGCGCTCGGCGCACCGGCGCGCGTCACGCGATCGATCGGCCCTGCAGATCAGCTCGGTCGGTAAGACGGTGCCCGCATTGCCGGCACCGTCCCCACGCCACTCGCCGCTACGCCACCTGGGGTCGGGTGCGGCGCCGGCAGCCGGCGTTTGCCGCGACGGAACAGCGCCTTCGCCTGCCGGAACGCGAAGGGATGGCCGGCATGTTCCAGCGCAAGGAACGCCCAGAGGATCGGCATCACCTTCGACGAACTGAAGATGTCGATGAACACCGCAGCCACGGCGAGCATCACAAGCGAGAACTTGCCGATGCTCCTCTGCTTGAGCGCACGCAGTGAAACCACGATCCAGCCAAGGAACAGCACGACTCCGATCAGCCCGGTTTCGCCGAACACGCGGACGTAATACCCGTCGACCGCGTTGCTCCACGCACCCGGGCCCCAGCCGACGAACAGCGTGACCCAGGTCGCGGCGGTCGACTTGATGATGATCGGCCAGCGGACGGCACGGTATTTGAAACTCAGATCGCCGCGCGTGTTGGGCATGTAGCGGAAGATGAGGATGCCGTTCAGGAACCGCTCGCGATAATAGCTCGGTCGCGGCACGGTCGGAACGCGCTTCCACGTATATTTCAGCAGGCTCCCCATCGCCAGCGGCGTCTCCGATTCACCAAGACGCGACTTGCTGATCGCCGTGTACAAGGGCTGTGCGGCAACCGTCGCGACGACCGCACCGGCAAAGCCGATCGCCATGGTCCGGCCAGGGCGTGCGGCTGCAAAGCTGACAAGGATCCCGAGCAGCGTGACGCGCGCCTGGGTCAGGAAGATGAGCACGATCATGAACGGCGTGAGCCACAACGCCGGTGCCGCATAGGCGAGCATCCCCAGCATCGCCGACGTTTCGAACGGTCCAGAAGTATTGATCGTCAAACGCTGTGACGCGCCGGCAAACTTGCCGATGCGCCCGATCACGCCGAAATATTCCGCCCCGCCCCAGATGATGAAGACGCTGCAAACGATCAGCAGCGTGGTCCGCAACGCGCGCGTGCTGAGCCTTGGCGCGGCCTCGTAGATGATGAAGAACCATGTCATGTATTGCGCCAGCCGCAAGCCATAGACGATCCCGACGAGCCCGCCCTGCGCGATGTTGATGACCGCGGTGAGGAGCCCGAAACCGATGAATATGAGATACGCGCGGGCATAGATGGGGATCGACAGGCGCCGGCGCGCGGTGACGATATAGATGAAGAACGCGAACGCACTGATGAGGTCTTCTGGACGAATGGCTGCGGCGCCGATCGCGTACAGGTCGATCTTTGGCGCCAGAACGTACAGCGCGAAAAGGACCAGGTAGATATTCATCGCACGGTTCCGGGGTGAAGGACGCCAACGTCGGATCGGCTGGGCGACAGCGGCTATGTCACAGGCGATCCGCTGCTGGCAACTCCGCCGAACGGGGCCAGCAGGCGCGGGAAGAAACGGGCCGCCTCGACTTCGGCAGCCGCGTTGATGGCGCGCGCATGCGCGATGCAGGCCTGCCGGGTGGCAGTCCAGTCGCCGGCAAGATCGGCGACACGGTCTTCGATCAGCGCGATATCGCGGTCGCGGTCGAGCGTCATGAGATGGCCGGGCGTACGGATGCGGTCGCGGATACACCCCGTATCGCTCGCCACCACGTCGACGCCGCTTGCGAATGCCTCGAGCATCACCAGCGGCTCGGCCTCGTCGATCAGCGTCGTCGGCAGGATGAACAGGTCTGTATCGGCAAAGAACCGCTCTTTCTCCGTGCCCTCGACGGATCCACGATACTCCACGCGGGCCGGTTGCCCATCCGGCCCGGTAACCGTCGCGGCCGCCAGCGCCGCGCGCAACGCGGGATCCGCACAGGGGCCGGCGATCACCAGGCGCCAGTCATGTCCGCGCGCCGCAAGACCTGCGAACAGATCGAGCAGATAGGGCACCCCCTTCTCTCGCGTGAGCACGCTCATATGACCCAGCGTGACCGGCCGTTGGGGGCGGACCCGAGGGCGGTCGTCCTCGATCCGCGGGCCGAACAGATAGGCGTTGGAAAGGCTGGTTGCGCGGTCGTCCGTTTCATCGTCCAGATAAAGGCTGGCGAACCGACGCCGCATGTCGTTCGACAGCAATATGTGATGCTGTTGACGCCCACCCGCTGCGACCAGCGCGCGCATCGCGCGCGACGGACCGAGATTGATCGGGCGAAAACTATGATGGTGGATCCAGTGTTCGATGCCGCGCAGCCGCAGGATCACCGCCAGCAGGACAAAGAGCCAGACGCCACGCTGTCCCGGGACCGAAAGATAAGCACGGTCGTGGCGTTTTCCGCCGATCACCAAGGCAAGCGCGGCCATCATGATCCGCTTGAGCTTCGTTGCGCCCCCCCCCCCGGTATCGCGCAAGCATATTGGTGCGCCATGCGCGACGAAATAATCGAGCATCGCCCGATTGCAGTTGGACTGACCGTGCAGCGGAGGCGGA
>NZ_JAXOJS010000009.1:0-77523 GCF_036663875.1 Sphingomonas sorbitolis
ACTCATGCAGCGTCTGCGGAACGCAGCCGATCTTCTCCGCGATCGACACCACCGCTGCCCATCGCGAGGGGTGATCCCGCTCGTGGTCGAAAACCATACGTACCGCGCGTTCGCGAATTTCCGGCGCAAACTTGTTCGTTGTCTTGCTCATACAGGCTCCACCTTCTCAGGAGTTGGAGCCTCCGACAAACCCGGTGCGGTTCAGTTGAGATTAAAATAGGTCAATGACCAATATTAATATACTGCATCAGGTTAGTATGACCGTTTGGCGGTAAACCGTTGATACTCAACCAACGCGACCGGAACGGCTTTCGAGATTATCTGCTTTTTTTGGTAGCGAAAAACGTCCTGCCGATCTGAATTACCAGCACAAAATCAAGAATGTTCGAGCGCGCGCGAATACGCTGACATTGCCCGATCGCGGGATTGGCTGAGCGAGATTTCAGCGCGCTGGCGGTCGGTAGAGTCCGTGACCCGGTTGATCAGCTTCAATTTATAAAGCTGCTCACTCCAGCGCTGCGACGTAGTGACCGGGGCGTCGGACAGGCTGGCTAGGGCTCAGACTCATTCATAGCCAAAAGGCGACCGCTGTGGCGAGCGCGGCAGCGGACAGGAAGTTAGCCGCGAGCTTGTCGTAACGGGTAGCGATGCGGCGGAAGTCCTTCAGGAGACAGAAGTCGTTCTTGATGAGGTGGCGGCCTCGGTATCGCTGTTTGTCCTAGCGAATGGTTCGCTTTCGGTTGCAGCGTCCAGGAATGGCGGGGATAGCGCCTGCCTCCCGAAGGGAACGGCGCAGGCTGATGGCATCGTAGCCTCTATCACCTAGCAGGTATCGGATTCGACTGGCGCGTCCGAGAAGGGCGGGCGCGGCCTTGATGTCGCTGACGTTGCCCGGTGTCAGCATCAGCGAGTAGGAACGACCGACAACGTCGGTGAGCGCATGGATCTTCGTGGTCCAGCCGCCCCACGACCGCCCGATCGCTTGCGCCGAGCGCCCCTTTTGCGCCGAATGCGGCACGCTGGATCTTGATATACGTACTGTCGATCGCGGTGCTCTTTGTCACCACGCCGGCGTCGACCAGCGCAGCGAGTAATTGCAACCAGAACCCCCGCTGCGACCAACGGTTGAAGCGATTATAGATTGTCGTCGAAGGACCGTAGTCCGCCGGGCAGTCGCACCATCGCGAGCCTTCAGCACGTGGATAATACCCGAAATCACCCGCCGGTCATCGACCCGACGGGCGCCAGGCTGGTTCGTCGGCAAATGCGGCTCGATTGCCGTCCACGCCTCGTCCGACAACCAGAACAACGCCATGTACCGCCTCCATCGTCACACACTCTGTGAATCAGGACGCCCCGTTCAGATCAATAGCCTGAATGGGTTAAAGCCTAACGCAGTCATAATAATCATCATCAACTACTAATACTATAGTTTTATCTTGACAACAAAATGTGTTGATTTGGATCATGACGCTCGCCGAAGAGAGGTATTGGTGAGATAATCTATTCATCTTTACTGAAGTACGCAGATTTTCCAGCCAGAAACTTGCTAACATAAATTAGCATACCCAAAAATGCTGGAAACCCTCTTGTGCTTATACGTTCAGACCGAGTTGCCAGCCAAGGCGATATTCAAAAACCTCGGAGTATTTCATGTATTATCATGACAATAAGCTGCAGTACCCCGTACAGGTCACCAATCCAGACCCGGCGTTCGCGCGCATGCTTCAGCAGGCGATCGGCGGTGTCGAGGGCGAAATCCGCGTTTGCATGCAGTATTTTTTCCAGGCTTGGGGCAACCGGGCGCCGACCACGAAGTATCGCGACATGCTGCTGCACACCGCGACCGAGGAAATCGGCCATATCGAGATGCTGGCGACGGCTGTCGCGCTCAATCTCGACAAGGCTCCCGCCGCGCTGCAGGAAGAAGGCGTAAAGGACAGCATCGTCGGTGCCGTCATGGGCGGCGAAAACCCGCGCCAGAGCATCGAAGGCATCATCCACAAGAACTTGCTGTCGGCAGGTTTAGCCGCGATGCCGATGGATTCCGACGGCGTGCCGTTCAATATGAGCCACATCTACGCAAGCGGTAACATCGCTGCCGACATGTACTGCAATGTCGCTGCCGAAAGCACCGGCCGCGTGCTCGCCGTGCGGCTGTTCAACGCCACGCAGGATGAGGGCATGAAGAAGATGCTACATTACATGATCGCGCGCGACACCATGCACCAGCAGCAGTGGCTCGCTGTTATCGAGGAACTCGGCGCCGAGGCGGTCAACCTGCCGGTTCCCAACAGCTTTCCGCAGGACATGGAAGACCAGCAGAACAACTACAACTTCTACGCGACTTCGGTCGACGGGACGTTCCCGGAGGGTCGCTGGACGTCGGGTCCGTCGATCGACGGCAAGGGCGAATTCACCGTGTTCCGTAACGAACCGCTGGGCGACGTACCGGTCCTTGGACCTGCGCGTCCCGACAGTGGTGCGCAGAATCAGCAGATCGGGTGAGGTTTCTAGAGGGGGCAGCGATGTCCCCTCTCGATACGTCGGCCAGATATCGGATCTCGTAAGTGGGGGAGTATCATGTCCACGGAAATGCCTAAGGATCAGCATCACGACAAACGCCTGACGCGTATTACGGCGACCGTTATGATCGCCATCGTGACCTTGGTCGTGATCGCCTTCGTCGGTCTGAATCTGCACGATGTGAAGAAATCGTCGGATAGCAAGGCTGGGAGTGCCCTCGAACGGGAATAGAAGCCGTCACAAGACATGCGATTTAAATTCGGCGAACATGCCGATCAGTAGCGGATGTAAGATACTAAAATGGCAACGGAAACACTAAACCCTGAGACTGATGCCGTCAGTCCCTATGTCCTCGCAGTACGCCAGGTCGTTGAGTCCAAGGACACGAAGACTATCACCAAATTCCAACTTGGTGAACTTACCGTCGATGTATGTTCTTCAGCCGACTCCGTCTGGGCGATCATTCGCCGACCGGGGCAGGGGGGCATTGCACTCAGAGCTGTTCATCTTGGCGCGCCCTTCACGTGCCGAGCTTTAAAGCCGCAGCCCGGCGAAACGTCACGCGTCAGCGTGGTCAGTTCCGTTGGTCGCTACATCCTCGTGTTTCGTGCCGGTACAAGCGCGCTGGAGAACCTGCGCATGACGGTGCACTTGACCCCCGATGCAGACACGTTGATCCCGTTCATGCCGCGCGATCTCTATCCCCTTGATGCCAAGGGGGATCCGCTCGGGGCAAGCGGGACCATCGAGGCGGAGCAGCGGAAGCTCAATGCCGGCGTCCTGTATTTCCGGATGGACGAACCCGCCTTCGGCAGCGTGCTCTATTTTCAGAACCTCACTGCGATGAACGATTATTACCGCGCTACCAAGACGACGCCGGACGGTGCGGTCGGCGGGGTATGGCCCGAGCTCGGCTATCTGCTACCCACGCCACCGCAGACCGAGACCCCGCCGACCGAGGCACTGGCGGCCGGCGTCGAGGTGACGCTGTCCGACGCGATCCTGGTATTCCGGCACGACGCGCCCCCGCACGAGCGCGAGTCCGCACGACGGTTTCTGCAGATGCTGGGGGTCGCGTATCAACTGCTCGAGCTGCCGCACATCGAGTATCACGACTGGGTCGACCGTGCAGAGCGGACGCTGCGCGATCTCGATCAAGCGCCCGAGGCGACGATCGAGCATTACGGTCATCGCTATATTCACCCCTACACGAACGCCGAATATCCCGACATCATGGTTCAGATGTCGATCGTTGCGTCGATCCACGCCTGGGGAAAATGGTCGGGCATGCCGCATCCGCTAGAGGCGGAGTTCAAGGCGGGGTTAGAAAAATTCTACGATTCCAAACTGAAGTCGCTGCGGCGCTATCTCCCGAATGTCGGGGACGACAAGGACGCCGATGCGGTCGACAGCTGGTATCTCTACCACCCGATGCTCAATCTCGGCGTGCTAGCGCTCGACGGCGACGAGGACGCGAAGGCGCTGCTGCTGAAGTCGCTCAATTTCGGGATAGAGGCGGCGCGGCACTTCGAGTACAAATGGCCGGTCCAGTACAAGGTTACCGATTTCAGCATCATCACTGAGGTCGCGGGCGCGGATGGCCGCGGGCAGACCGACGTCGGTGGCATCTATGCCTGGGTGATGTTGCAGGCGTTCGAGCTAACCGACGACAAGCGCTACCTCGACGAGGCGCGCAACGCGATCGACGCGGCGATGGGCCTGCGCTTCAACGTCAATTACCAGGCGAACCTGACCGCGTGGGGTTCTGCGGCCTGCATGCGGCTGTGGCGGATCACGAACCAGCCGGTCTATGTCGAGCAGAGCTACGTGTATCTCGCGAGCTTCTTCCACAATTGCGAAATCTGGGAGAGCGAGATCGAACTTGCGGTGCACTACCGCAATTTCCTCGGCGTGACCTGCCTGCAGGATGCGCCGTACATGGCGATCTACGAATGCTTCGATTCCTTCTCGGCGTTCGAACGCTATCTGGCCGATAGCGGCCCCGATCTCGAACCCGCCGCGCGAATGCTGATCTCGGAATTCTGCAAATACGCGCTCGATCGCGCCTGGTATTATTACCCCGATGCGCTGCCTCCCGAAGTGCTGTCGCCGAAGCAGCGCGAGACCAACGGCCATATCGACCGCAAGCTCTCGTTTCCGCTCGAGGACCTGTACCCCGACGGCCAGCTTGCCGGGCAGGTCGGGCAGGAGGTCTACGGTGCTGGCGCTGCGTTCATCTTCGCGACGCACAGCGTGCACCCCGTCGAGGGCGCGCCGTTCCGCCTGTATTGCGATCATTTCGTGCGCGCGATGGAGCGGACTGGCGACCGCGCGTTGACGTTGACGCTCGATGGCGGCGAGACCTGCAACGCGCATTTGAGCGTGGTGCGGCTGGCGCGACGCAAGCTCGGCAAGATCACGGTGACAGCGGTCAGCGGCGACGTCCTGCGACCCTATGAAACCTCCAACGACCGCGTGGCCTATCATGTGCCCGCGAGCGGTCGTCTCATCCTAAACTGGGAATAGGCATGCAAGATCACATCAGTCTCGACGGCAAGCGGATTCTCGTCACTGGCGGTACGACCGGCATCGGCCGCGCGACCGTTGCAATGCTCGTTGCGGAAGGCGCACGGGTCTTGACGTTCGGCAGACACCAGCTGGAACTCGACAACGCGCTTATCGAGGCACGAACCGGACGCGGCCGTGCCGATGGACTCATTGCCGACGTCGCCACGAAGGAAGGCATCGACCGGGTGTTCGATACTGTCGATGCGACGCTGGGTGGGATCGACATGCTCGTGACCTGTGCCGCGCTCGGCGCCGAGCCGATCCATGAAATGGATGAGGACGCCTGGCGGTACGTGGTCGAGACGAATCTGATCGGAACGCTCGCCAGCGCCCGACGCGCGATCCTCCGCATGGGTGCGCAGGGCGGCGGGCATCTGGTGTTCGTCGGATCGATCAGCACCGAGATCAAGGCTGCCGGCGAGAGCGTCTACTCGGCGACCAAGGCTGGCATCCAGGCGTTTGCGGAAACGCTGCGCAAGGAAGTCGCCGAGAAAAACATCAAGGTCAGCGTTATCCAGCCCGGCTCGGTCGACACGCCGATGCAGGAATGTAGCGCAGAGCAAAAAGCGCAGGCGGTCGCGGATCACAGGATGCTTCATGCCGTCGAGGTCGCCGAGACGATCGCGTTCGTGCTGACCCGGTCTGCCAGCGCGGACATAGTCAATCTGCGGATCGAACCTCGTATTCAGAAGACAAGCTGATCCCTCGGCACTGATACGTTTCAACGTCGTAATGCTCGTTCACGTTGATATAGGTTAGCGTGGCTTAGGTCGTAAATCAGAAAATTTTTTGGATACTGAAACGATGCAAACCTAGTAGCTCTGTATAAATATTCATGCGCCGCAACGAACGTTGATGAATCAATTGAAAATCTAATCATAGATTTAGATCAGTACGGATCGTGTGAACAATTCATCATCGAGTACGTTATTAATTGGAGCGGATTGGGGCTTAGTATTTATTGGCAGGAGTTGGCTTGTGGCACTGGATCATATCGTCGAATCCGTGGCCGCTGGGCTGCGATCCCTTGTCTCGACGGGGGCTGGGGACATCACATCCGATCGCGCGGACGTGCTTCAGGATTTGCATCTTGCAGAGCAGGCGTGGGCGACCGACGGCGTGCTGAGCGGACCCTGGTTCCTGCGCGACGGCGATCACGTGGCGTTCACGCCAACAACCCGCAACGGTGCAGCGCTCACCATCGGCGGGCAGACGACGAATTTCATCCCTGCCGACCGCTTCGCCGACTATCTGGTAAACGTTCGGGACGGCATCGAACGCGGCGACTTCGATACCGAGATTTCCAATGCCTTGCACGGGTCTGCCGGCGTCGGCGGGATCGCGGAAGTGCTGATCCCGCTGCCCCGCGAGGGCGCCCAGGATCAGGTCCGGCAGTCGCAACAGGACGAGGCGCTCGCGCGAGGCGGTCGCAATCCTGACGGGTCATTAGCTGCGATCGTCGGATCAAGGCCTTAGCGGGCGGGGATCGCGCAACGCCTTTTGGCTTACCGGCCAGCTTAATACGCCAATTCACTATGAACACGTTCGGAGAAAAACGATGCCAATGAAGTACGTCGTCCTGTTGCTCGCTGCCGCAACGTCCACCGTAGCGCTGGCGCAGACGCCGCCACCACCACCGCCGGCTGAAGCAAAGACTGCGGCAATGCCCTATGTGATGGCCGCGGGTATGAGTGACCTTTATGAGATCAACTCGAGCCAAGTGGCGTTGCAGAAGTCCCAGACGCCTGCAGTGCGCCGGTTCGCCTCCATGCTGATCAAGCACCATCAGGCAACGACTGCGGCAACGTTGAGAGCTGCGACGAAGGCGGGACTCACCCCTACACCGCCCGTTCTTGACCCCGGCGCTACCGCTTCGATTAACGAGTTGCAGTCCGCCCCCGCAGTGGACTTCGATCGCCTTTACATCGGGCAGCAGATTCCGGCGCATCAGGCTGCGCTCGATCTTCACCGTAGCTATTCGACCGGCGGTGATCAGGCCCCGCTTCGGATGTCGGCCAAAGCCGCGGTGCCGATCGTCAAGCAGCATTTGGACGCTGCGATGAAGCTGCAGAACGGCAAGCCCATGGCCAAAATGTCGGGCATGTAAGTGTTATGGAGCGCCGTCCACCGCGCTTCAAGCCGTTCAGGTTCGCACGAGGCTCGAAAATTGACGAGCGGGAGTAGATTATGGTCACCACCCCACTGCCATCGCCCGAAACGGATTCCGGCCCCAAGCTCGTCGGTAACAAGGACGGAACGGAGGGTCATTATTCCGGCGAGGAATATGACAGCTACGAGAAGACGCAACCTCGCAACGTCGAAGTCGGCGCAAGTCGCGGCAATCGTGAAGCGAATGTCCTGGCGTCGAATGCGGCACCTGGCGAAAGCATCCCAACCGATGCAGGACGTCGCGCGTACATCGACGAGAAGACCGGCGAGGTACACGGCAGTGGTGCTGGCGCGGGCGGTGGGAACCCGACCGAGGATTATGGTGCAAACACCACGGGTGGCGGCGGCGAAGTTCGCGAGACGCAAAGTCCCAAGCGTTAAGGCTTAGGGGTTTGCCGTAGGGGCAACCGAAAAGCCGCTTGGATCTCATGGGATATCGCGCCTTCCGAGTCCAGATCGCTCTCCCTTCTGAAATAGCCGACCCCGCCAGGACCACGGCCGGCCTGCCAGAAAATTGGCACACTCCGCTGTCGCGTCGCCGAAAATTCTCGATCAAGATTGCAGGACATCCATGCGCATCAAGGCCATTCTCTTCGATATCGACGGTACGCTGGTCGATACGAACGACATGCACGTTCTCGCCTGGGAGGAGGCGTTTGCCGGCGTAGGCGCGTCGTTCGACCGCCAGATCATTCACGACCAGATAGGCAAGGGGACCGACATGCTGGTGCCTACGCTACTGCCGGACTTCGGCGACGATGAGGTAGACAAGCTGGGCGACGCGCATGGCGCGATCTTCAAGGCGAAATACCTGGAGGCGGCCAAGCCGTTCGCGCAGGCGCGCGATTTGCTCGCGCATGCGCACGGGCTTGGCCAACGCGTCGTATTGGCGTCATCCGCGTCGGGATCCGAGCTCGACCATTATATCGACCTGCTCGACGCGCGCGACCTGATCGCTGCGACGACGAGCAGCGACGATGTAGAGAAGACCAAGCCTGCGCCGGATATCTTCGCGACCGCGCTCGAAAAGCTGCCAGGGATCGATCCGTCCGACGTGATCGTGGTAGGCGATACCCCCTATGACATCGAAGCTGCGGCCAAATGCGGTATTGCCGCGGTGGCAGTCCGATCTGGCAAGTTCGCGGACGAGCAACTGCGCGATGCAGGTGCGATTGCGATCTACGACGACGTGGCGGCGCTGCTCGCTGATTATGCAACCTCACCGCTGGGACGCTGATAGACATGGCAATTACGCTCAAACCGCTGCGTGATCAGGTTATCGTCGTTACCGGCGCAACCAGCGGCAACGGTCTCGCAACGGTCGAAGAGGCCGTACGGCGCGGTGCAGCCGTTGTCGCCTCCTCGCGTAACGAGGCGGCGCTGGAGATCCTGCGCGATCGCCTCACCGCCGAGGGAGCGCGTATCGCGATCTGCGTCGCCGACGTCAGCGACATGGCGGCGGTGGAGCGTATCGCCACCGTCGCCATCGACGCGTTCGGCGGGTTCGACAGCTGGGTCAACAACGCCGGCACCGGCACCTACGGCACGCTCGAGCAGGTACCGGTCGACGACCATCGTCGCGTGTTCGACGTCAATTATTTCGGCGTGCTGCACGGATCGCTCGTTGCAGCACGGCATCTGCGGACGCGCGCCGGGACGCACGGGCGCGCGCATGGGAGCGCGATAATCAATATCGGGTCGATCCTCAGCGACCGTGCGATCGTCCAGCAGGGCCCGTATTGCGCGACCAAGCATGCGGTCCAGGCCCTGACCGATACGTTGCGCATGGAGCTGGAGCAGGAGGGGGCGGACATCTCAGTGACGCTAATCAAGCCCGGCGCGATCGACACGCCGTTCCCCGAACACGCGCGCAACTTCATGGTTCAGCCGCCACGGCTGCCACCACCACTCTACGCGCCCTCGGTCGTCGCCGACGCGGTGCTTTTCGCCTGCGCAACGCCGCGGCGGACGCTGTATGCAGGGGGCGGGGGGCTGATGTCCTCGCTCCTGGCGCGCGCAGCACCGCGGCTTAGCGACAAAATCATGGAACTGGTCGGCACGTCCGCGCAGCAGAAGCCGGACGATCCCGGCGATCCGTTGCGCCGCGATATTCTTTATGCGCCGCGCGTCGATGCTTTGCGCGGTAGCCAAAATCTTCACGCCCGCAAATCAAGCGTCGCGTTACAGGTCCAGAAGCTCCATCCAGCATTATTGGCGCTAGGCGTGCTGGGTGCCGGTGTCGCGGTGGCGCTCAGTCGCCCGAGGGATACCCGCGGTTGACGCCGGATGCGGCAAGGGCAGGGGCCGGGCGCGACTTCGATGTCGTGCTGGTCCTCGGCGGAGGAAATGCCTTGGGCGCGTTCGAAGCGGGCGTGTACGAAGCGTTACACGATCACGGGCTGCGGCCCGACTGGATCATCGGCGCATCGATCGGTGCGATCAACGGCGCGCTGATCGCAGGTTCTGCGCCGGATCGCCGGATCGAGACCTTGCGCACTTTCTGGCGGCCCGCCCCACCGCTGTCGGCACCGCCGTTTGCATGGCCGAGCATGTTCGAAACGAGCCGGCGGACGACTGCGGTAGGATGGTCCGCGATGTTGGGTCGGCCCGGTATTTTTGGACCGCTTCTCTCCGCAATGACGCCCTGGGCGGACAACCAGCCGTCGATCTTTGAGACCAACCAGCTTGCTGCCACGCTGGAAACGCTGGTGGATTTCGACCGTCTTAACACCGGCCCCTGCCGTTATACCGCAACCGCGGTCGACCTCGACACCGGGGATGACGTCGTGTTCGACACCGCCGACCTGCAGATCCGCGCCGAGCATGTCCGCGCCAGTGCGGCGCTACCGGTCGCGTTTCCAGCGGTCGAGATCGATGGCCGCGGACTGGTCGATGGAGGATTATCCGCGAATCTCCCCCTCGATCCGGTACTTGGCGATCCGCCCGCAAGGCCGACACTGTGCATCGCGGTCGACCTATTGCCGCTGCACGGGCCGAGGCCGACCACGCTGGGTGAGGCCGCCAGCCGCCTGCAGGATTTGATCTTCGCCGCGCAGTCCCGTCGCACGATGGACCGGTGGCAGGCCGCCCATGCCGACCGTCGGGATTTCGCGCTCTCGCTCGTCCGGCTTGCCTATACCGAGCAGGATGACGAGGTTGCGGGAAAGGCGCTCGACTTCTCGGCCGTCACCATCGAACAGCGCTGGTCGGCGGGGCGCCGGGCGGGCATGCTGGTCGTCGCCGGAATCGAGGCAGGCGCTCTATCGATTGCCGTCCCGGGTCTCAGCGTCGTCGACATCGCAGGGGCTGGCACGTCCGAGTAAAGGTTTTCGCATCGAACCGCACCCCGGTCACTTCGCTTCGTCGCGGGTCTGCGGGAATATTATCGTGATCTGGCGGACCAGCGTCCGAATGATTCCATACCCCAACGACCCCTCACGCCCGCCTGCCATGCCGATACCGTCGTCACAGATGACGACCTCGACCTTGTCCTCGTCTCGACGGCGCAGTTCGGTCAGCAAACGTCCAGACCGCGAGTCCGGAAAGGCATATTTCAAGGCGTTGGTAATGAGCTCTGTAAGGACGATCCCGAGCGGCACGGCGGTGTCTGGTTCGACGAGAATGCCGCTTTCCAGGTCCGTTTCGATGCGGATCCGGCCTTCGTCGCCCGCGATCGGACGATGCGCTTCGCAAAGATCGCGCAGGTAACTCGATACATCGACAAGCTGCGCCGTTTCCGACTTCGACAGGAGGTCATGGACGCGAGCCATCGCGACCAGTCGCTCCTGCGTCTCCATGAACATCGATTTCACCGTATCGTCCGGCTGCCGGTGCGCCTGTAAGCTGATCAGCGAAGCGGCGATGGCGAGACTGTTCTTCGCCCGGTGATTGACCTCCGCACCAGCATCTCGCGTTCGTCGACCAGCTGGGACAGCACCTGGTTGGCAGCTTCCAGGTCCTGCGTTCGTGCGGCGACCCGCGCCTCGAGTTGCTCCGTCATGCGTCGCAGATTTTCTTCCGCTTCATGCCGGGGGGTGATGTCCAGATAGGACAGGAAATGGTTGGTCACCATTCCCTCGTCATCGCCAAGCGGCGTCGCGAACAGCATGGCGCGGAACGTGCTGCCGTCCTTGCGGTATTGCAGGATCTCCAGCGTGGCGTTTTAGCCTTGCCGCATGGACGTCTCGTAGCTGTCGATTGCGGACGGATCGGTGCCCTCGCCATTCATGAAATGCGGGTCCTGTCCCAGCATCTCATGGCTCGAATAGGCCGACAGCTTGAGCAGGGCTTCATTGGCAAAGATGATAGGATGCCCGGGAGCGTTGCGTCGGTCACCATCATCGGCATGCGCGTCACGCGTACAGCCTCGACGAACATGCCGCCCCGAAGGCGTACGGTCTCGAGCTGCCGTTCCGCCTGATCGCGCCCTGTCGGGTCTTTTAAGGTCTCATCAAACTTGTTCATCAATGCCCCTTTCTGGTTGATGTACGATTCCACCGCGTTCTTGCTTTCGAACTGTTGACCTGTGCCGGTGCCATCCAACTCGCGTTATTACAGCATGCCGGCGACCTTGAAGCTCAACGCCTCAATCGTGAACAGCTTGGTCAATAACTTATACCGGGTTCGACATCGCCATCCCCGACCGCGGCATTCTCGGCGTACCCCGTGATGAGCAGGATCTTGAAGTCGGGGCGCAGCGATCGGGCAGCGTTACCGACCTGGCGACCGTTCTTACCGTTGGCAGTTCGATATCGGTGATAAGCAGCTCAAACAGCCCTGTGGGTCGTCGGAGTGGGTGCCTGCCTCCTCACTGCCTATGTCAATTTGGTCATGGATTACCTGTCGGGCGGAAGACACGCCGACGGTCGCGAAGCCTCACCCCAGGCGGAAACGTACATACCGTTCATATCGACCATCGTAGCGGCGGCCTCAAAGAAAACGGCTTTGATACGCACAAGCCATCTCGAACTTTTGAGTTATGCGCCCGGCAAAGGAGATGACTCACTCCGTTGAAGGCGAAGCGGGCAAACGGCGCCTGTAGCGGAGCGAAAGTTTGCAAACATTCCAATCTTCGAACTACCCCCGTCTTTCACAGTCTCGTCAACACATTCTCGGCTCACTAAAGCAGTTATCCTGGTTGAGAACCGCGCTTGCAACGTAGTTATGTATAATCTAGCCACAAAAATTGGAAATTCATAGCCTCCGTCATGCCTAGATGTCTAATCTGCATACTAATATAGATTAGTAACAAATATAAATCGGCGAAATCTGGCCAAGCTAGGAACTATGGTACGACATTGATCGCTGTACATTGGGTTAAACAAGCGTGTGGCCGTAACTGAGCCTGGTAAGGTCTCATACTAGAGACCGCAGCTCTATTGCGTGGCAATGCCGATAATCGGTGTGTCGTCCTATTTTACGATTTTTGCCTGATACGACGCTGTGCCGCGCGTGGGTGAAATGCCGCAATCTCATAACGGGAATTTACTTATGCGCGCACTGGTTTGGCATGGAAAAGGCGATGTTCGGGTCGATACTGTTGCAGATCCCGAAATCAAGCATCCGCGCGATGCGATCATCAAGGTCTCGGCCTGTGCGATCTGCGGATCCGACCTGCATCTGCTAGACGGCTATCAGCCGACCATGCAGGCAGGCGACATTCTCGGTCACGAGAATATGGGCGTGGTCGTCGCGCTCGGCTCCGAAGTCACCAATCTGAAGATCGGCGACCGCGTCGTCGTGCCGTTCACGATCAGCTGCGGCGACTGCTTCTTTTGTCGCAAGGGGCTGTTCTCCGCCTGCGAGCGGACCAATCCCAACTCCGAGATGGCGATCAAGGCGATGGGTCATTCGCCCGCCGGACTGTTCGGGTTCAGCCACATGCTGGGCGGCTATTGCGGTGGCCAGGCCGAGTATCTGCGCGTGCCGATGGCGGATATCGGCCCGATCAAGGTGCCCGATAGCATCACCGACGAGCAGGCGCTGTTCCTCTCCGACATCTTCCCGACCGGCTATATGGCCGCCGAGAATGCGCAGATCGAGCCAGGCGATACCGTGGCGATCTGGGGCTGCGGTCCGGTCGGCCAGTTCGCGATCCGGTCAGCGCTGATGCTCGGCGCGGGCCGCGTGATCGCGATCGACGAGGTGCCCGAGCGGCTGGCCATGGCCGAGGCCGGCGGTGCGGAGACGATCAACTTCGCCGAGGTCGACAGCGTCTATGACGAGCTCCAGTTCCGCACCAAGGGCCGCGGTCCCGACAGCTGCATCGATGCGGTCGGCGCCGAGGCTTCGGGTCATGGCGCCATCGATGCGGTGATCGATAAGGTGAAGGCGGCAACGTTCCTCGCCACCGACCGTGTCCACGTGCTGCGCGAGGCGATCATGAGCTGCCGGATGGGCGGTACGGTTTCGATTCCCGGCGTCTATGTCGGGATGGGCGACAAGATCCCGATCGGCGCGATGATGAACAAGGGGCTGACGATCAAGACCGGGCAGACCCATGTCCAGGCCTATACCAAGCCGCTGCTCGCACGGATCGAGGCGGGCGATATCGACCCGAGCTTCGTCGTGACGCACCCGGCCAGCCTCGAGGATGCGCCCGAGATGTACCAGAAGTTCCGCGACAAGCAGGACGGTGTCATCAAGGTCGTGCTGCGGCCGTAACCCCGTCCCGACCCGGTCCGCTCCCGTCGAGCGGACCGGGTCGGCCTCTTTTGATCCGCTACATTCAGAAGGACGTACCGATGAGTGACAAGGTTCAGACCCCCGTGCCAGGCAACCCTGAGAGCAAGGGCGCACCTGACGGCGTCTCGGACTCGCCGCGCGGCACCGATGGCGCCGACGTTCACGGCCGCAGCGAGGGCGGCGAAAGCGGTGGTGGGTCCTATCCCAACCCGCATGCCGGCAAGACCGAGACGAACACCGGTTTCATGGCTCATGGGGGCCAGACCGACATCGCCTATCACGGTGGCGGCCAGGCCGGCGAAGACGGCGGCAATGCCGGAAACGGTGTCGCAGGCTCGGATGGCGGTGACCGCACGACGATCGCCGCTGACCCGGATGCTGATCGCACGCCACATGCGATTGCGACTAAGGGCAATGCCATCGAGGTTGTCGAAACGTCAGGCATCGCCGAGGCTGAGGCCACTGGAAAAGTCGGTACCGACGCGCGGTACGAGGAAGAGCAGAAGCAGCCAGGCTCAGGCTAACTTTGAACGCCTAAATAAGCGGCTTGTGCTGTTCAATGCGCCCGAAAGGTAGACCTCTGGATCGTAGTCACGATGTCGCCCGACTGTCGGGCAATGACAGAGGCCTACGCTTACCTAAACGGTCCATGATCATGCCGCCAATAGAGGCTTTACCATAAATCAAGGATTTAAATGGTGTCTAACAATAACCCAGAATTTGATAGGTCGAATGACACAAACGAGCAGGAATACGTCGACATTTTATCAGCCGACGATGCTCACAAAACAGAGAAAGTTACAAAGCCCGGACGGGAAGATATGGATCCTGATGAGGGCAGTGATTAACTATCCGGACAGATTTTGGCTTTAGGAAATTATCATGGGTAAAGATTACGACGCTACGCAGAAAGGCTTTAACGCTAAGATTGAGCGTGATAGTGACGATAATCAGGTTGACAAATCGGACACCACGGGCGGCGAGAGCGGTGCCGGTGGCGGTGAAGACGATAGCAGCACCGAGATCGAAGGCGATGATAGCCACCTTCACGAAGACCAAAAATCACGACGCTTGGAGGTTTGACAGCATTGTGCTTGTATGTTGTTGCCACCTAAAGGCCTGACAAAGCCTCGCAGGTTTGCGCGATGAACTTGCGTGGGGATCGATAGCGCAAAGCGCGGTGTGGATGCACCTCGTTATAATCGGCGAACCAGCCGGGCAGTTGGTCGATGACGCTCTGCGCATCCGGCCTGGGGTTCACGCGGACATAATCGCGCTTGAGAGTGCGAACGAACGCCTCAGCCATGCCATTCGATTGAGGACTGCTGACTGGGGTCGTGCGCGGGATCAACCCGATGTCCCGGGCGAACGCACGTGTGTTGCGAGCGGTGTAGCAGCTGCCGTTGTCGGTAAGCCACTCGATCGGTTCGGGTACGCGGTTCACCTGTCCGTAGCGATGCTCGACCGTGGCGACCATCAAGTCCTGGACGTCCTCTGCGGTGATGCCGCCCGTTGTCGCCACGTGTCTCATGGCCTCGCGGTCGCAGCAGTCGAGCGCGAATGCGACACGCACCTTCTCGCCATTGTCGCAGGTGATCTCCAACCCGTCGGAGCACCAGCGGGTATTGCGCAGATCGACGGCGACCCGGCCATCGTGACGCCGTTCCTCGCGGCGTTCGCCGGCCCGCTGTAGCAGCAGCCCGTGCACCTTCATGACGCGGTAGACGCGTTTCGGATTGGGCACTTTTCGGCCTGGCGGCGCAGCAGAGCATGAACGCGGCGATAGCCGTAGGTCGGCAGATCGGCGACGAGCGCGCGGATGTCGGCGACCAGCTCGGTATCCGGCAGCGGCGGTCGTCCGCGTGGTCGGGGCGCCGGGCGATGGCGCATTGCGGACAGGTGTGGGCGAGTGATGCCGACCGCCTCTGCGACCGCGCTCACCGTCCATCCCGCAGCAACGAGATCGAGCGCAACAGCAGTTTTTTTGGGCCTGCGGCCCGGGACACGGCCTCGCGGAGCAGCTCGTTCTCCATAGCCTTCTTGCCGAGCAGCCGGTGTAGTTCGCGCACCTGCGCCTCAAGCGCTCGGTACTCGGACGCCGGCACCACTTCCTCGCCCGCTGTCGCAGCTGTAGGCGATATCTTGTCGATGTTTTTTATAAAACCAGATGTGGAAATGGTCGATCGTCGTCGGCATCGATACCTAGCGATGCAGCGATAGATTGCAGCAAGGTATGGGAATGCCAATGGGGCTCCCCTGCGTCATCGGCTGCGATGGCAAGATCATACTGAACCTCAACGGCGCGTTCGACAATCTCGACAGCCTGATTTGTGTTCAAAACAGAATGCTCGCAAAGGCCGTGAATCAGGCTTTCGACGAGTAGTAATGCCGCAGCGCCGTGCGCATCGGGCACAGAAGGGATTGTCCCTTGCTCAAAGTTGTTGTCGTTGGTTGTCATTGGACGACTTTCGATACAGGCGGGAGCACACGTGGCTCTCAGCGGCGACGCCTGGTAAAAGTGGCCGACGATGCTCTGTACTACCCCGCCTTCGCGCTCAAAACATCAACCTGCAACAATAATGAACAATAACATTAGGCAATGTTTTAAACGTGGCAGGGGCGGTAAGGCTACATATGATCAATCCGTTTGTGAAAAAATTGAGCGGGTTGGCCGAGCTGACGCCTGGTGACGTTACGTCATTGGAAAAAGCGACATCGCGGCCCCGTCGATACACGGCCCGAAAAGATCTGATCCGCGAAGGCGACGAACCCGGGCCGATGTTTGTCGTGCTTGAAGGCTGGGCGTGCCGGTACAAAATCCTGCCGAGCGGGACGCGCCAGATCATGGCGTTCCTGATGCCTGGTGACGCTTGCGATCTGCACATCAAGCTTCTGGCAGAGATGGATCACAGCATTCAGGCGATCACGCCTGCCCTGGTTGCCACCGTTACCAGGGACGAGATGCACGCGATGATGAGCGCGCATCCGAACATAGCGAGCGCAATGTATTCAGCGCAGCTTGTCGATGAAGGTATCATGCGGGCCTGGATCGTCAGCATGGGGCGGCGCAGTTCGACAGAACGGGTCGCACATCTGATTTGCGAGCTTTACCTCCGCGCGCGTACTATCGGACTGACGGAGGACGAGGAGTTTGCGTTGCCGCTATCTCAGCTGATCCTCGCTGACGCACTTGGCATGACGGCGGTCCACATCAATCGTGTTTTCAAGGAACTACGTTTGACGGGAGCCATGGCGCTCAAACGGGGCAGTGTGACAATTCAGGACCCCGTGAAGCTTGTTCAGATCGCAGGTTTCGACGAGAACTATCTGCATCGCCGGCTGCGCCGAACTGACCGATAATCTGACATGACCGATCGACCGACCGACCGATCGTTCATTGTAGCAGGACACTGTAGAGATCGCGGCGTCGATCCTTCGCTACTGAAACCGGCTCTGTCGACCACTGAACCGCTCCCAGTTGGGAGCGACGTTCGGGACGGACCCGGCGGTCTCAAACAGGAGTTTCGGGAACTGCAAGATTGTTTAAAAACAAAAGGCCGCCCCTTCCGGGACGGCCTTTCCATTGTCAGCCAGTAACGGCTAATTCCTTAGAGCTGGACTTCCCCGCCAGCGGGGGTCGCACTCACAAGGTTCGCCATTAGCGGCGTGATACAATGAGACATTTGACCACCTCCTTCCAGTTGTTGAAACAGTGATTACGAGATGGGTCGGCTGGATCGAGATGCAAGGCGCGAAAGGGTAAAACGAGACCACATCATCAACATTAAGCATTGATCTTGATGTATGTTCGAGACCCTTTCAGACACATCGGTCAAGCGCGGCGGGAGAACGAGTAGGGCCCGTGCGCCCGTTAGACCGGTATCGCGTATGACGCCTGCGTTTCCCCTCCACCGCTTCGCAGAATTTTCCGATCTCACAGTATGCCAGTGCTCGGCTCTCGAAAGCCTCACGTCCCGGCCGCAGCGCTACGAGAAGCGGGCAATAATCCGAACAGAGGATTCGCCTACGTCGTGCGTTTGGCTTTTGCATTCCGGTTGGGTTGGCGCAGCGGTCAATCTCCCCAACGCAAAGCGTCAACTGGTCAAGGTCCACTTGCCTGGTGACGTGCTGGGATCGTCGAGCATGTGCCTCGAGCGGGCTGGTGATACCCTGGAGGCTATATCGGATGCTGTGGTCAGCGCAGTTTCCTACAGCACGCTTGGTCAGATTTTTGTCAACGATCCCCGGCTGGCTGCGACCTTCCTACTGAGCGTTCAGAAGGAGCGCGTATCGTTAATGCACAAGCTGGCCGAAGTCGGTCGGGTATCGGCTTACGAACGCGTTGCGGGGATGATGCTCGACTTGTTGGTGCGCTGTCGCCAGGCAAATATGGCGGACAGTAACGTCATCCATTGCCCTCTCACTCAGGAACAGATCGGCGATATGCTTGGCCTGACTAACGTCCATGTCAACCGGATGCTTCGACAGATGAATGATACAGGCGTAATCGAAGGTATGCATACGCAATTTAGAATTGTCGATGAACCCCGACTTCGATCTCTTGCAATATTTCAAACTAGATTTGCTAGATCGCCGTCCTGGCTGCCGGGAAATACTCCCGATCACGGATAGGTAGACGTATATAGCGCGATAAATCAAACAGCTCGCTGCGGCCTCGGTTACAAGGCTGTTTTAGAGCTGAATCGAACAAGCGTTATATGATTTGTCGGTCCATCGTATTTACGAAGCCGCCAGGAGCTCGAGTAGCGTCATAAAAATATAATGGCGTCCTGAAACGCAACGCTCAGGATAAAATTCCCCGTCTCGTCCTGCACTTCGATGTGACAAGCAAAGCATAGATGACCGTTGGAAATGTCAGCTGCCATTAGCTGACGCGCTTCATGAAGCGCGTTTAGGCGTGCTGCATCGGCATTTATGAAATCCGCACCTTCCTCATCGATAAGAGCATAACCGCGCTCATGGAGATTGAAGAAGAATCGTGCCATTTCAGCATCATGACATGCTTTTGAGCTGGTGTCTGAAATTTCGATCCGCTTTCCATGCCCGGGTTCCTGCGCATTTATCCTCGGCAGCTACTGACGATGTGCAAACCCCAGGCACGGAAGCGCTAACCGTTCCATTGACCTAAAGCGACCCGGTGGCAGCTTATCCGACGTCTGGAACAAGCTGCAGCCCGGGCAACCGCGTCCAGCGCATGATGGCATTGGCATCCATCGGTTTGCCGTACATGTAGCCCTGACCCTCACCGCAGCCGATCGCCAGCAGCGTGCGTTCCTGATCCATTGATTCTATTCCTTCGGCAATCACCGACAGGCCTAGGCCCTTTCCAATGGCAGCGACATTCTCAACGATAACGGCACTTTGTGCGTCCGTTGCGATGTTCATGACGAATGAGCGATCGATTTTGAGGCGCGTCAGCGGGAAGCGCTGTAACGTGCTGAGCGAGGCAAAGCCGGTACCGAAATCATCCAGCGCAATTCCAACGCCGGCGTCGAACAGGCTGCGCATCGGTCGCAGCGCATCGTCATCATGGCGAATGGCGATTGTTTCGGTAATCTCCAGTTCGAGATCTTGCGGACGCAAGGCGTGCGTCATTAGCGCGTTGCTTACCATCGCCTCGAGCGTTCCGGCCCGAAATTGGGAGCCGAACAAGTTTACCCCGACCCGGCCGACATCCAGCCCCAGCTCTCGCCACGCAGCGAATTGCCGGCATGCCTCGTTTAAGACCCAGCAGCCGATCTCATAGGCGACAAGATGGGTCTCAAGGATCGGCATGAAGGTAGCAGGCGGGAGAAGGCCGCGTGTGGGATGTTGCCAACGGAGCAGGGCTTCCACGCCGATAAGCCTACCGTCACGCAGATTGACCTGGGGTTGATAGTGCAGGCGCCACTGACCAAGCTCATAGGCTCGGCGCATTTCGTCCTTGAAGGCGCGCCGCGCCGTCTGCTCGCTCGCCATCGCGGTATCGAAAAGGCAATAGGCGCGTCCGCCCCGCTTTTTGGCACGGAACAGGGCAAGGTCGGCGCGAACCATAAGTTCGTCGACTTCCCCAGCATGCAACGGTGCAATCGCAATGCCGATGCTCGCTCCAACCGAGACTTCATGATCACCAATCGTGAAGTCGTCCGCAAATGCGTCCAGCAAAGCTTGAGCGGCTGCCACAATCCGGAACAGGTCCGTGCACCCGGGCAAGAGTAGCGCAAATTCGTCACCCCCAACCCGCGCCAGCAAGCCGTCGTCGATGACCGCGGTCATGCGAACGGCGATCATTTGAAGAAGCGCATCCCCGGCATCATGCCCGAACGCATCATTGACCAGCTTGAATCCATCCAGATCGATCGCCAGCAACGCTCCCGAATTCTGGTCTTCGAAGCATTGCTCAAGGCCTTGACGAAAACCACCACGGTTCAGCAGGCCGGTAAGATCGTCATGGAGGGCAAGATGCTGGAGTCTGTTCTCGCGCTCACGCCTCTTGGTAATGTCGTGAATTTGACCACCAAATTCGATACCGCCAGGCCCCTCCCAGACCGATAGCGCAAGCTCAGCCGGGAACTCCGAGCCATCACGGTGCCGGGCGATTACCTCCACCCGCTTACCGTTCAAACGAGGTTTGGCCGATCGAGACATGCGCGCGAGACCAGCCGCATGCGCCGCTTGGAAGCGGGCTGGCATGATCAGCTCCAAGGGCCGCCCAATTGCGTCCGATGCCTCGTACCCGAACAGCATGCTGGCCGCCGCATTCCAGTATGTGATTAATCCTACGGCGTCGCATGTTACCAAGGCGACTCCTGTGGCTTCCGAAAGGCTGTTGAGGATCCTGCCAGTCCGGCTTGTGCGGTGTTTTTCAAGACGTTCGGAAACGATGCCGGCAAAGCTGATCAATCGGTCAATTTTGGTCGCCGTAAAATCGAACCGCGGCCTTCGATCCAGAACGCAGAAAGCGCCAAGGCGTACGCCGTCATAGCTGACGAGCGGGGCCCCGGCGTAAAATCTTATTTGCTCGGGCCCGGTAACCAGCGGATTGCACTGAAACCGCTCGTCGAGGGTTGCATCGGGAACAATCAGCGGCTGATTGGACAGGATCGTATGTGCACAGAACGCAATGTCCCGCGGCGTTTGAGAGACACCAAAGCCCCGTTGTCCGTAAAGCCACTGTTGCTCATCATCCATGAGCGTAACGAGGCAGAACGGTACATCGAACAGATCGGCCGCAAGATCGACGATCCGGTCAAACGCATCCGTGGCAGGGCTACCTAGGTCGTAGCTCGGCAAGCTGAGCACCCGCCGTTCTTCATCGGCCGGCTTGCGAATGGGATTAGACAACTGGCACACCTAACACGCTAACTGACGTACTTTATCGGCGCGAAACTGATAGATCACATTGTCTAAAGTTAATATAAACGGTTCTCATCCGGGATCTGAAAGGCATACTGCTCTGACCGATAGCGATGATCCAACACGTCAAGCAGTGGGTAACAGGCATTCCTCGCGCAACGTCAGATAGGTCCGGTTTCCTCCAAAGTGACCGTGATCAAGATAGCCGCACCGGCCCGAGGCGGGAACACCTGTCTCAGCCAGCCAATTTTTCCACAACCTGTTCCCGATCAGATTCCCTGGTAATGAGCAGCCGGCGAAGGAATGGAAAAAGTTCGCGTCGCAAATGTCCTAAGTTTCGAACGTCTCGAATGTCGCTACTTTTGCGACAACGATTAGCACTTTGCGCGTACGCAGAAGTGCTTTTGGAAGACTGCCACGATGCAACGCGTTTGGTCAGTCGGTAGGAACAGGGCTGAAGGGTTTCACCTCCCGGATCACCACCAGCGTCTTGAAGCTGCGGACGCGCTCGTTAGCCGAGAACAGCCGCTGCGCCAGTTGGTCATACCCTTCCATGTCACGCGCAACGATCCGGACCGCAAGGTCGTGATCACCGGTGACGTTCCACGCCTCGATCACCTCCGGCTCCACCTGTAGCAGGTGCCTCATCTCATCGATGGTCCGCGCGTCTTCGCGTTCCAGTGTGACCATCACGATCAGGGAAAGTGGCCAACCCAGCGTCCGCGGCCGAACGATCGCAATCTCTCGTTCGATCACGCCAGTTTCGCGCAGCCGGCGGATACGGCGGTAGCAGGCCGGCGCCGAAAGCCCGACAGCTTCCGCCATATCCGCCATGGGTCGATTTGCATCGAGCTGCAGCAACTCGACCAGCTTCAGATCGAACATATCCATGGCGACCGCTTTTCGCATGGTTACCGGCGTATGCGATAAACTTTATCAAATCACTGCCAATTTTGACCGCACAGATCGTACTCGCTCGGTACATTCGTGCTTCTGATTACTTGCGAGCACTTGATGATCACAGCTACTAGCTCCCGGCGGTTCGGCCAGGGCATCGACCTGACAGCCGTCGGGGCTCTGTTAGGCTCGCTTCTTGCGATCAGCATCGGCGCGTCGTTCGCCAAGGGCCTGTTCCCGGCGATCGGCCCTGAGGGCGCGACTGCACTTCGCCTGATCGTGAGCGCCTGCATGCTATCGGCCGTGTTCCGGCCGTGGCGGGTGATGACCCGATCGGACTGGTGTTCGCTGCTGCCCTACGGGCTGGCGCTCGGGATCATGAACCTCCTCTTTTACAAGGCGCTGACGTTCATCCCGTTGGGGATCGGGATCGCGATTGAGTTCAGCGGGCCGCTCGCGGTCGCGCTGCTGACATCGCGGCGCAAGGCGGACTTCCTGTGGATCGCATTGGCGGTGGCCGGCCTGCTCTTGCTGCTGCCGATCTGGAAGGGCGTCGCCCATCTGGACTGGCGGGGGGTCGCGCTAGCCGCCTCGGCAGGCGCCTGCTGGGCAATTTATATCGTGGTGGGAAAACGGGCGGGGCAGGACCATGGAACCGCCGCGGTCGCGGGCGGCATGATCATTGCGGCCCTGATCACCGCGCCCATCGGAATCTACCACGCAGGGGCGGCGATGCTGCGGCCGGAGGTGCTGGTGCTGGGCGTAATCGTGGGTCTAGTGTCGAGCGCGCTTCCATATACGCTCGAGATCATCGCCCTCCCGCGCTTGCCAACGAACACATTCGGTACGCTCCTGAGCGCCGAGCCCGCGGTCGGTGCTCTGGTCGGCCTCGTCATCCTAGGCGAGACGTTGGCAGGATCGCAGTGGCTGGCAATTGGATTGATCGTCTGCTCATCGGTCGGCGCCGCGCTGACCGCGAAGCGCTAGAAAGCCTGCTGTGGCCTGGATCGTCATCATCGTCGCGGGCCTCTTCGAGGTCGTGTGGGTACCTACACTCGCTTTGGCGCCAAGCCGAACCGGACACCGTGTTCGGCACAGGCTCTGCGCAAGCGCGTGTTGAAAGACGGGACGCTGCCAACGATCAATCCGGTAGTGGACCTCTACAATGCCATCAGCCTTCGCTACGCGGTGCCGGTCGGGGGTGAGAACCTCGGTGCCTATGTGGGTGTGCCGCACCTGACGATCGCCGACGGCAGCGAACCGTTCGATGCAATGTCGAATGGTGAGCAGGTGATCGAGCATCCGTCACCTGGCGAAGTCATCTGGCGCGATGAGGTGGGCGTGACGTGCCGCCGCTGGAACTGGCGGCAGGGCACACGAACACGCCTGAACGGTGGGAAGCGATTCATGTGGTTCGTGCTCGAGGCACTGACCGGGATGTCGCACGACCTGCTCCAGGAAGCCGGCTCGCGGCTCGCTGACGATCTGACCGACCGGTTGCCAGCTGCTTCCGTCAAACTCGTATCGATGCCGCCCGCCTGATCCTGCATCCGCAATCGCAATCGCAATCGCAATGACTGGTCGCGTATGTCCTGATTTTCGCGACAGCCTCACTACGACCAGCGAGCCGAGGGCTGGGCTGTCGCGAATGTCGTTCGCGAAATGCATGCGGGTCGAAACACTTCCGACACCATGACCCCGTTAGGGCGATTTATGACATTCTCATCGATAGCCCCACTCAGGCACCGTCAATATGGGTATAACCAAAAATTACGCCGAGAGTCTGAGCTGTACGATCAGGGTCGATTTGGCAACTGAACAGGTGTCATTTCCATACCCTGGCAGGACAGCTGAAAGGGCAGATTGGCGTCATTCGAAGCGGGGCAGGGGAAGAGGGGCCTCCCTCGCGACCATGGTCTGCGCTGCCCTCTCCAACTGGAGAAGCCTACCCAGCTCATGCATGGGTAAATCCGCCGCCTCCGGAACCAACGTAAATTATAGCGTTTATTGCAAGTCACGGTCGTCCTCCGACTAAGGCCGGTCCGTCCTTGCTACCCTGTGGGGGCGGGCCGTTACCACCCGTAATGGAGTGGTAAGTAGGGCCGGTGCTGTCAGATCCTGCGAACAGCTCTGTCTTGACTGTCTTTTGGTATAATCCATCGGAAAGTTCTCGATCGCGGCAACCTGGTGCATGCTAGCGATCCGTGCCCCCAAGATGGTGATGGGATCACACGGCATGTTTTTTCGAAAATTCCGCAAAGTATGCATGGACTATGGGATCTGTAATCGGGGCGATGAGTGCGTCCACGTCACGAGCGACTGTGCCCGCAGCATGAGGCGTGCTAGCCGGTTGATAGCCCATCGCCCATCCGGAAAAGCTACGCTCAGAGATTTCCCGATCGCTCAACACGACCGAGGCAAAGTGCCGATCATCCGCTTTGATACGGCCATACGTGTTCCTGACCGCTTCCGAGGGGCCTTCGAGCGCCTGAAGAAACCGCCGACCGCCAACGATCAGAAGGCCTGTGACGCCGACCGCCTGGTTGTTACGGCGCGACACGCGCAGAATCTCGTCCAGTGCCTGCGTTGACAGTGCCACGCGCGCGGTACTGATATATATCAATCGTATCAAAGGCCGCCTCCGTGAGGGGAGACGATACAGTCTAAATCATAAACGCCCCGTCAATCCGCGCATGAGCATGCCAGCGACGTACACCAGCACTCTTGCCGTCCCGGTAGGCGCCTGATTCTTGGAAGAGCGGCTGTCCCGCGTTAATTTAATCGATGCCACCAGTTTCCCGAGAACTGTCTGTTCGCCTTGTCTCCGGTCGCGCCGCACGGGACGCGTCGACCGCTGATCATGTCGCCTTGCGACTTAAAAAGATAAGCGTCCTCCTGCCAACCTCAAGAATGACGTCGACATGCGAGTCGGTCGGGCCGGCACCGAACGATGCCGGCCCGCTCCGTCACATTGCGTTTGCCATTGCAGTGGCTTCGGCGATATCCTTGGCGCCGCCAAGATCCTCGCCCGTGATAAGTCCGGCACCCGGCCCCGCACCAAGATCAACGCCCGTTTCCGGATCGCTCGAGGGATCAGAAGCAGTTCGCGCTGCCAGCTTATCGGCAACCGCCTGATCGTCCTTGGTAAGCCTTACCGATGCCGTGCCATCACCTTCGTCGATCGGCATGGTTTGCTCGAGATCGTCGATACGCTCCCACTGATCGCCCGAATTCCACGGGCCTGAAGTGTCCCCTTCACCCTGCGACGTGTTGACGTACAGGTTCGCATATTTCTCGATCCCGGGCAGCTTGCCCGAGGGGAAGTTGTCTTCCATCGCATACAGTGCCTTTTCGAACGACTTCTGATGCGCGACTTCGCGCGTCATCAAAAAGCCGAGCGCGTCTTTGATGCCTGGATCGTCGGTGATCGCGATCAGGCGCTCGTAAACGATTTTCGCGCGGCTTTCAGCGGCGATGTTGGAGCGCAGATCACAGCTCGGATCGCCGCGGCTGTCGACGTATGCCGCAGTCCAGGGAACGCCGGACGAGTTGGTCAGCGATGGACCGCCGCCATACAACAGCGACTGGGTGTGGCTGTTACCGCCCGACGTCATTGACATGTAAAGGTCGGCCTCTTTCATCGACGCCTCGGCAAGCTGTGCCTTGGCACCCTTGTTGAGCATCGCAACGATCGAGCCGATGACTTCAAGATGGCTCAACTCTTCCGTCGCGATATCGAGCAACAGATCCTTGCGTCCCGCGTCAAGTTCACCCAGGCCTTGCGTAAAATACCGCATTGCTGCCGCCAATTCGCCATCGGCCCCACCAAATTGCTCGAGCATCAACGATGCAAGTACCGGGTTGGGTTCCGCAACACGCACAGTGTATTGCAGTCGCTTGTTGTGCATGAACATTATCATAATCCTTCGATCGTGCTTCGAAGGCATCAGCGATTTCGCCGTCGCCATCGTTCCTTTTGCGATGCATTCTCAAGCAATTATATTTCGTATTGATCATCATCAATACAAGATAATATAAAATCTCTCAGTATATCCGCGAGCAAGTTAAGAAATTAAAATGATTTAGGTGTCAGTATTGCGCGAGATCAATATGCGGCATCTGTTATCTGATATTGGGTATATCTGGTAATCCCGTGCAAGATATATGATTTGGACTGCCAAGATTTGACGCCCCCTCCAAAATCAAAAATTGTCTTACGCGATATCGTATAGATTTGGAGCAATAGGTCCGAAATACCGGAACCCGAATAACGGCTCTGGTCGTTACGCGTCGGTACCAAATCAGGGCCGCACCAGCGGTAGGAGGGGAATAGAATGGCTGATCCAGAAAATACCGACGGAGCGCCTCCGCGGTCGATACACATCGAAAAGAAGAAAACGAATTGGCTTGCCTGGATCGCGCTAGCTGCAGGCGTTCTGGCGCTCTTGTTTGCGCTGAGCCGCTGCGGTCATGACGAGAGCGTCGCCGTTGCACCGTCGCCCGGCTCGACGCCGACCGAAGTCGTAGCGACGACGCCAGGTGTAGCCTCTGCAACAGCACTTGGCGGTACCTCTGGCCTCGGCAGCTACCTGGGCGGGACCGAAGCTGCGCCGCGGACATTCCAGTTCGAGCAGCTGACCTTCGATACGGCAAAGAGCACGCTGCGCCCCGGCGACGCGCAGGAGGTGGCGACCATTGCTACCGTTCTCAAGCAGTACGGTAACACGCATGTCCGCATCGCAGGCTACGCCGACGCTCGCGGGCCGGCAGCCGCCAACGTCGCTCTCGGCGAGGCACGCGCGGACGCTGTCAAAGCCGGCCTGGTCGCACAGGGCATCGATGCCGCGCGCATCGAGACCGTCTCTGGCGGTGAGGCCGACCCCGTCGACACCAACGCGACGACGGCTGGTCAGGCCGAGAACCGTCGCACCGAGCTTGTCGTGACCTCACGCTAATCAATTGACATATCTGGAGACTATCTATGACCCGTACCATCACCGCGTTATTCGATGACCGTAGCGATGCCGAAGCTGCACAGGCGCGGTTGAAGCAGTCGCGTGTCGATGCCGATCATATCCGCATTCATGACAAGTCCAGCGACGGTTACAGCGAAACCGCACACTCGACGCATGAAGATCGCGGTATCTGGGCATCGATCAAGAACGCGTTCTTGCCGGACCACGACCGTCATACCTACGAGGAAGGCGTACGCCGTGGCGGCTACCTTCTGACGGCGGACGTCGACGATGATGCTGTCGGCGAGGCCGTCAGTGTCTTGGAAGAAGCCAACACGGTCGACATCGACGAGCGCGCCGAATCCTGGCGTTCATCGGGCTGGGACTATGCGCCTGCCGAGGCTGCGGCAACCGCTGCCAGCTATGGTCTCGATGCTTCGCCGGATCGGGCGTTTGCCACGTCTGGCGATGACATTGCACCAGCTAATACGTCGTCGATCTACGGTCGCCGTGATCTCGACCGCGGTTCGTCGCGCGTCCGTTCGTACGGCAACAATCACAGCACCGGCAGCAAGGCCAAGGGCATGGCCGACGAGGCGCTTGGAAACGTCAAGCAGGCTGCTGGCAGCGTGTTCGGGAATGAGAGCCTGAAGCACGACGGTATCGAACAGGAACGTCGCGGCGAGATCGAGCAGGGCAAGGGCCCGGACCGCTCGTAAGCTGATGTGGAGCGGTGGCAGTGCCATCGCTCCTTTCTATTGCAATGTTTCACATCGACTGATGCGCGCGCTGCTGCGGCAAGGTTTCGTTACCTCCCGGGAAAACCCGTCATGATCGCCGCTTCCGGGTTTCCGGATACATACATCCTCGTTCTTACCGGCTTTGGCCTGCTTACTGCGCTTGTCGTGTGGTTGCCCCTGGCTCTCCGCAAGCTGCCGCTATCATTGCCGATCGTGTGCATCACGCTTGGTGCTGCACTGTTCTCGCTCCCGCAGGTCACGTTGAGGCCGCTGCCGCTTCTCTACCCCGAGATCACCGAACGATTCACAGAGTTCGTCGTCATCATCGCGCTGATGGGCGCAGGCCTGAAGATCGACCGGGTTTTCCGATGGAGCGACTGGGTGGTCACATGGCGGCTTCTCGCCATCACGATGCCACTTGGCATTCTTGCGATTACCGTAGTGACGGCATGGGGTATGGGACTGCCATGGGCGATCGCGCTGCTGCTCGCGGCCAGCCTGGCGCCGACGGATCCTGTTCTCGCAGCCGACATTCAGGTTGGCCCACCCAAGAGTGAGGACGAAGATGAAGTACGGTTTGGACTGACGTCCGAAGCCGGGCTCAACGATGGGTTTGCGTTTCCGTTCGTCCATCTCGCCATCATGCTGGCGGCCGCGGCCGGGACACATCAGTCGGTGTTGGGCGAATGGCTGAGTTACCGGGTCTTATGGGAGATCGGTGCTGGCGTGGGTGCCGGATGGCTGATCGGCCGCGCCTTTGGGTGGGTGACCTTTCATGTCCCGGCACAGACCAAGCTCGCCCAGACCGGTGACGGACTGATCGCGCTGGCGGCGACCTGCATCTCCTACGGCTTTACTGAACTCATCCATTGCTACGGCTTCCTTGCCGTGTTCGTGACAGCACTGACGTTTCGGGGGACGCACCGGACCCACGACTTTCATCACGACATGCACGACGTCACCGAGCAGATCGAGCGACTGGCGATGATGGTGTTGCTGCTGCTGTTTGGCGGTGCGCTGGTCAGCGGGCTCCTGGCGTCGGTTTCGCTGACCGATGTGGCCATCGCGCTCGTGATCCTGCTGGTCATCCGGCCGATCACAGGCCTTATCGGTCTATTCGGTCACCGAGCGGATCGCTCTGAGAAGCTGACTCTTGCTTTTTTCGGCATTCGCGGCGTCGGATCGATCTACTATCTGGCGTACGGGCTGAGCCACATTCACGTGGATGCCGCTGAGCGCCTTTGGGGCCTTCTCGGACTGGTCGTGCTGTTCTCGATCGTTCTGCACGGGCTCACCGTGACGCCAGTCATGCGTCTCCTCGATCAGCAACATGGTCGAGATCCAGACAAGGATGCGCCGCCAGCCGTGGGCGTGTGAGACAACTCTGAATCAGGGATCGTATCGAAACTGGCGTGTACCGAGAAAACGGTGATCGCATGCCAGGTGCAAGAAACGCGTAAAGGGACGAGGCATGACTGAGACGAGCAAGACGGACGCAAGGGGGCACGATGCCGCCAGTCCCTGGGCTATCCCGGCAAAGGGCTGGAAGGACATTGCGCTTCGAGCATGGAAGGAGGCAGGCCAGGATAACATCAGCCTGGTAGCCTCCGGCGTGGCTTTCTGCGGCGTCCTCGCCATGGTGCCCATGCTCGGCGCGGTGGTGCTAAGCTATGGGCTTGTAGCGACACCTGAGACGGTCATGAAGAATGTCCAGTCGCTGACGTCGGTCATGCCAACCGATGCTGCCAAGCTCATCGGTGAACAGCTGGCCAACGTTGTCACCACGTCGGACGGCAAAAAGGGGTTCGGCCTCCTCCTTGCGCTCGCCATTGCCTTGTACGGTGCGATGAAGGGCGCAACCGCGCTCATCACCTCGCTGAACATCGCCTATGACGAAGAGGAAACGCGCAGCTTCATTCGGCTGAACCTCATCGCGCTCGCTATCACTGCCGGCGCGGTCCTCATCGCGATCTTCGCGATCATAGCCATTGCGGCGATGGGAAGTCTGGATACGCTGTTTCCCTCAGCTCCCGCCATCCTTCTCATAGCGGGCAAGGTCGTCTCGTACATCGTCATGGCCGGAGTAGGCGCTGCAGCTGCTGCAACGCTCTACCGCTACGCACCAAACCGAGACGAGGCCAAATGGACGTGGCTGACGCCCGGCTCGGTACTGACGACGGTGTTGTGGCTGGTCGTTACTCTGGGCTTCGGGTTCTACGTGGCAAACTTTGGCAGCTACGATGCGACCTACGGATCGCTCGGCGCGGCGATTGTTCTGCTGACCTGGCTCTATTTGTCTGCCTACATTCTGTTGCTCGGTGCCGAGTTCAATTGCGAACTGGAACGCCAGACCACGCAGGACACGACCAAGGGAGCTAGCAAATCGCTGGGAGATCGCGGTGCATACGCGGCCGACACGGTAGCGTCCGGACCCGACGTAGCGCCGCAGCCGGGACCGGGCCCGCAGGCTTCGGCCAGTGACGAAGAAGTATCCCGTGCCTCACCGCCTACGCCGTCTGCACTAAGGGAATACGCGGCCAGCCGCATCGCCGTGCGCGTAGCGCGCATAACAGGCCTCGGCAGAGCCGGCATGGTGCCGTCCATCATCGTTACGAGCGGGCTCGTTCTCCTGCGACGTCGCGACAAGGCTATCATGGGGGCAGGGCTGCTGGCCATTGGCGGAGGGCTTAGTTGGCTCTCGGGACAACCGCCCCACTCTCGTACGACCGAAATGGCTGATTGAGCGCCGCGCCTTTGACGAAGACCTTCCACTCCAAGGGCCCAGCCCAGGCAGCGGTAGCCGGACCCATGGGCGCCGACATTTGTTGGTACCCATCAAATAAGGAAGCTGACGTGAACCTCAACGACTTACTGCCAGATGGCGGCATCGATGCCCTTGCTGCTCACCTCGGCATACCGCGTGATCAAGCTCAGCGTGGTGCCGCGGCCCTGTTGCCCGCCGTTCTTAGCGGCATGGGCAACAACACGGCGCAAGTGGATGCTCATGCAAACGAACTTGGTGGTGCGGACCTTGCTTCCAATGTGCTGGGCAACGAGCCGACGCAAATCGATCAGGGGAATCAGCTTCTCGGCGGTATCTTCGGATCGAAAGACGGTAGCCGTGAAGTCGCCAACAACGCTGCGCAAGGCAGCGGGCTCGCCCCCGAGCTGCTGAAACAGATGCTACCGATCCTGGTCATGCTGGTGGTCGGTCATCTGACCGGGCGGTCCGGTGGACAGCAGGGCGGCCTCGGTGGAATCCTGGGGTCGGTACTTGGTAGCCTAGGTGGTGCTGGCGCCACTGGCTCAGCCCCAACGGGCGGTCTTGGCGGCGGATTGGGCGGTATTCTCGGCTCGGTCTTTGGGGAGCGTCGATAACGCCGTTCGCCATCAGGCTGCCGTGTTGGCTTAACGGGTGGTTTGAACGGCGGGAACGGATCGCGGCATCGCCGGTCCGCATGCCATTGAGACTGCTGACATTACTGAGGAACGCGTACGGTGCAGAGACGAGGAAACAAGCGGGCTGGCCCCGTAGCGATCATCATCTTCATCATGATCGTAGCACTGGTGATCACGATTTGCTGGCTTGTCGCCCAGAGCCTGCAAAAAGATCCAAACGGTCCGCCGCGCGGTAGCCAGACGCTTCCGGCACAGGCTGCTCAGGGAACGGTGGGAACTCCGCCTCCGGAAATGGGGCCCGCGCATTAAGGGCAAGAATGATGTTGGTCCATCATCCTCGCAAAGGGTGAGTACGGCGAACTAAAGCCAGAGGAGCTGCAGCTTGTGCAGCTTCCTCTGGACTGACGCACTTAGTTGCGCAGGCTGTCTGGAACTATACCGCCGTTGTCGGCAAGCTTTTGCATCACAGCCTTATGAAGGGCAATGTTCTGCTCGGCAGAGCCGTCGTCTGCAGCATGGACATTCAGTTCGCTGGCAAGTTCCTTGCGGGCTGTCAGACTGGAATCGAGGTCGAGCAGCTTCAGAAGATCGACGATCGAGCTCTGGTAGTTGCCGCCGCCATCTTTCATCGATGCCATTTCGCTGAGGACCGCACCGACATCGACGGACTGCTGAGGCGCTGCTGGGGCGGGCTGAGCGGCAGCAGCTGGCGTTGCCTGTGGCGCAGCCTGGGGTGCAGCGGCAGGAGCCTGAGCCGGCGCAGCCGCTGGCGCGGCATTGTGATGGAAAACCTTGTTCATGATCGTGCTGAAGATGCTCATTGCCGTGTCCCGATAAGGCCGGCAGCGGTGCCGGCAGACAGGGTAAACGAACACGCCCTACGATCGGTCCGAAGTTCGTTGCAAGGGCGGAACGGTCCCATCGAGGCACGCGTTGACCCGCCAGCAACGAACGACCGAATGGAGACGATAATGAATATGAAGACCCTGGCACTGGTATCGGTAGCGGCGCTCTCATTGGCTGCCTGCGGCAAAAAGGCTGAAAATACGCCCGCCGTCGATAACAGCACCTATGCCAACACGACCGCCATGGACGCGAACGCCACTGCTTCCAACGACGCCATGGCAACACCCGCCTCAGGTGGCCAGGCTTTCGTAAACATGGCCGCTGCAAGCGACGCGTACGAGATCGAGACATCGAAGCTCGCTGTAACCAACGGTGGGTCTGCTGCAGTGAAAAAGTTCGCTGGCCAGATGATCACGGCGCATGAGGGTTCGACTGCCAAGCTGAAAGCTCTGACGGCTACGCTCTCGCCAGCCCTGACGCCCAACCCGGCGCTCAATGCCGAGCAGCAGCAGAAGCTTGCTGATCTGAAGACCAAGCAGGGCGCTGATTTCGACACCGCGTATGCAGCTGTCCAGGTCGCGGGGCATCAACAGACGCTCGATACGCTCAAGGGTTATGCCGCAACCGGTGACGTGCCCCAGTTGAAGACGTTCGCGGCGAGCTTGGCGCCTACGGTTGCAGCGCATCTCAACATGGCGAAAGCGCTCAAGTCTTAAGTCCGTCATTGGACGATAGTGTTCTCATCCGAGAGGTGCGTCATGACGCGAACCTCTCGGTTTTGTCTGTCCCGACATCGGGATAGCGATACTGTGCAATACCTCGTGCCGGGTCTCGACGTGACCGATACGCGAGCTCCGGCAAGAAGGTTTTCGTATGAGCAGTCCTGACAACATAGCCGGCTACACCGATGTGGTGACCGGTAGTCGCGACTCTCCCGGGGATAATCCTGGTGCGGCGCAAATCCGATCAGCCTCAGCGCCAGAACTCAAGACGTTGGCCGGCGTAGCTGTCGGTACGCTTGTCATTGCCGCCCTGTATTTTGGTCAAGACGTACTCATACCAATCACCCTGGCGGTGATGCTTTCGTTCGTTCTGTCACCCGTCGTGAACCTGTTACAGCGTCTGCGCCTTTGGCGGGCGCCTGCCGTGATCTTGACCGTCATAGCAGCTCTGGGTCTCCTGGGTCTGTTCGGCGCGCTCATCGGCAGTCAGGCGGCGTCGCTGACTGTGAACGCGCCGCAATATGCCCGCACCATCGAAGCCAAGGTTCAGGGGGTTCAGGGGTTTGCTGTTGCACGCCTTGCCTCGATCACAAAGGAACTGGGGGGCTCGCGACCAACTACCCGGCCACGTGCCGCGCCGCCAACGCTGGCAACACCGTCGGTTGTGACAGCGTCCGACCAACGCCACCCTATTCCGGTGGAAGTCGTCCAAGGCAGCACGTCGCCGTTTGCGATCGCACGTACGGTTCTCGAACCTATCCTAGGCCCGCTGGAAACGACGGTCATCGTACTCATCGTCGCGATCTTCGTCCTGATGCAGAAGGAGGATCTGCGCGATCGCTTTATCCGCGTGTTCGGATCGAGCGACCTGCACCGCACGACGCGTGCTATCGATGACGCCGGTCAGCGCCTGAGCAAGTACTTCCTTTCCCAGCTGGCCGTAAACACGTGCTTCGGTGTCGTTATCGGCCTTGGTCTATGGCTGATCGGCATACCATCGCCGGCCATGTGGGGCGTGATGGCGGGTCTGCTGCGCTTCGTACCCTATATCGGGCCGTTCCTGGCAGCAGTGGCTCCTGCGGCGCTCGGTGCGGCCGTGGATCCAGGCTGGGGCATGGCGCTGGAAGTCGTAGCGCTCTTCGTGATCATTGAGCCGCTTACCGGTTATGTCGTCGAACCATTGCTCTATGGCCACTCGACGGGCCTTTCGCCCGTATCGGTGATCGTATCGGCGATCTTCTGGACGTGGCTTTGGGGGCCGATCGGGCTGATCATGTCCACACCGCTGACGCTATGTCTGGTGGTCATGGGGCGCCATGTGAAGAGCCTCGAGTTCTTCGACGTCCTCCTGGGTGACAGACCAGCGCTGACACCTGTTGAAAGCTTCTATCAGCGCATCCTGGCGCGGAACCCGGACGAGGCTTTGGCACAGGCCGAGATGCTTCTCGCTGACCGCTCTCTTACAGAATACTATGACGGCGTCGTGCTCGAGGGATTGAAGCTGGCGGTCGAGGATGAGGCGCGTGGGACGATTGACCAGGCTGGCGCAGATCAGATGACCAAATCCATGATGTCCGTCATCGAGGACCTACAGCCGGCGCCCGAAGTGACACAGTCTGACAGGACGATACCGGCCCAAACGGTTGCCTGCGTTGCCGGGCACGGTCCGTTCGATGACGCCGTGACCGCAATGCTTGCGCAGTTGCTTGGCCAACAGGGGGTGCAAGCACGGCGTGTCCCCAATAGCGCGGTCTCAAGGGATAACGTTCAGACGTTGGACCTTGCCGGCGTCGATGTGATCGCAGTCTCCTATCTGGAGGTATCCGGCTCACCTGCAAAGCTCCGTTACCTCGTTCGACGATTGCGCGCGCGTGCTCCGAACGCGCGTATTGTTGTCGGTTTGTGGCCACAAGGAGAGGCGGCCCTCAGCGATACTTCGATCCAGCAAGTTTTGGGCGCGGACCGATATGTCAGTTCGTTGGATGGTGCGGTCGCAGATATTGTAAAGTCCGAACCCCACTCAAAAGCGGCCTAGCCGACTAAATACGTAAACGTTCCCGCAACGACGCCAGATATTCACGCAATGTTCCGGTATGTTACAGAGCGACTGTTTTATCCTCGCATTGCAGCGACGTCAGGGTGAAGTCAGCGCGATTAGGTTGGCGTTCACCAGATATTTCGGGGGTCGCCAGGGGTCGGGATGGTCCTGACTTTTTGGATGGGACGGAAACGGTATGAGCAAGCCAGCAGACCACTTGGGCGCCACAGAAGACGAAAACCTCAGCATGCTCACGGTCTTAATGGCGGACATGCGGGTGGCGATGATCACAACCACGGACGCCGATGGCCGCATGGTGAGCAGGCCGATGGCGCTTCAGACAGTCGAGTTCGACGGAGACCTTTGGTTTTTCACTAAGCGGAATGGTCGCAAGATTGAACATGTCAGCAGGCAGCCGCGCGTCAACGTGGCCCTATCGTCCAGCAGCGCTTGGATTTCTCTGACCGGCACGGCCGAAGTCATAGAAGATACCGAAAAGGCGAAGGCGCTTTGGAATGCCGGCATCTCGGCCTGGTTTCCCGACGGCCCCGAGGACCCCGAAATTGTTTTGCTTAAAATTCACGCTGATGGAGCCGAGTACTGGGATACCCCCGGTGCGGCGATCGTGACGGCAATCTCTTTGATCAAGTCGCGCATCACCGGCAGGCCGCATCACATTGAGGACGTGAAGATCAATCTTTGAGGTGCTCAGTACGGCCTATTTCCCGAGCCGCATGATCCGGCTTGGCGTTCCTTGTAATTAACCGAAAGACTGTTGAAAATGACCGGACGTTTGCCTGAGTCTTTGGCTGGCTGGCAGGAGGCGCCGCGTGTGCGGGCTCTGAACGGCAACACGATCAATACCTCAGGCCGCTACGTGCTATGTTGGCTGCAGCAAGCGCTACGGGCGGACGACAATCCTGTCATCGATGCAGCCGTGCGATTGGGCAATGCGCTAAACATCCCTGTGCTGGTTTACCACGGGTTGAGAGAGGATTACCCGTACGCATCAGATCGGCTTCATCGCTTCATTCTTGGTGCAAGCGTGGACCTTACCGAGGGATGTCGAGCCCGCGGCATCGCATGTGTAACCCATGTCGATCGCGCCGAACGACGCGAGAAGGGGCTGGTCTACCGTCTCGCGGCGATATCCGCAGCGGTGATGCTTGAAGACCAGCCTTCGTTCGTTGCTCAGTGGCAAGCGGAGCGGGTAGCTGGAAGAGCAACTGTTCCGGTTTTTGCTGTAAATGCCGCATGCCTCGTGCCCCCTGCAGTGATTGGTGTCGACGTACGGGGTCGGTCAGGTTTTCTACGCCGACACCAGCCGGAGCGTGCCGTCTGGGCTGCGTCTGAGGCTGAAATCGTGCAGACTGATCCTTACGAAGGTGATTTACCGTTTACCCCGGACCGGCTGAATGAGCTCGACCTCGACGCACTGGTTTTGGGCCTAAACGTCGATCACTCGCTTCCAGTTAGCCAGATGCATCCCTGGGGCCGGGTGGCCGCAAAAGAGCGAGTTGCACGCTTGGTGGCCGACGTGCTGCCCAGCTACGCCTCCAAGCGCAACGATGCCACCATAAGCGAGGGAGCCAGCGGCTTATCACCCTACCTGCACTTTGGTGTTCTTGGCCCTCGTGAGATCATGGCTGCGGTCGACAGTGCGTCTGCGGGGAGCCAACATAAACGGAAGTTTGCCGACGAACTGCTCGGTTGGCGCGAGTGGTTCCACTACCAGGCACGCCAATTGAGCTGTCCCGAGCAATATGATCGTATCGCCGCATGGGCTCGTCAGACGTTGACGGAGCATGCCGGCGATGCTCGCCCGGAATGTGAAACCCTGACGGCCCTAGTTGCAGGCGAAACGCGAGACGAGACATGGAATGCCTGTCAGCGCCAATTTCTGGTCGATGGCTGGATGCATAACAACCTGCGAATGTACTGGTGCAAACGGATCATTGCGATGACACCGACACCCGAGGCAGCATGGGCAACCGCTTGCTACCTCAACGACCGGTTCAGTCTCGATGGTCGGGATCCCAGCACATACGGCAACATTGCCGCCATGTTTGCAGGCACACCGGCAGATCGAGAACGTCCGGTTTACGGACGCGTCACAACGCGCGGTGACGGTTCTACACGACATAGGGAAGGCGGCAGCGAGTGGCTCGCGGCTGCCGCATCGCGCCCAATACCTAGGGTATCAGTTCCGATTACCGTGCCGGTGGATGCATACCTTACCGGTACACCGACAGTTTGACGCTAAATAAAGGCCAGCGCGCGTTGTGGTTGAGCGGAGTGGACAGCTTGTGTTGGTCATAGCTGGCTTCGCTCAACGTTAGGCTTTAGTCAGCCAGTTATTCGGCCTCCGCGTCGGTATCCATGTCATCGCGACCCGCTTTCGCAAGATCCTCAACCTTATGGTCGCCGCCAGTTTCGCCGGTCTGATCGCCGGTCGTCGTTCCGGTCGGGTTCTGCTTCTTAACGTCGTCGGCGGGGCTCGCGCCCTCGTCGGAGTTCGGTTCGCTGTCGCTCATGATCCGCTCCTATGTGGGATATTGATAACGCTCGACTGGAGCGGGCAGGCCCGACCCGTCGTCCTAACTTCCGTCAACCCCGCGCGCTCTCGTATGCAGGATCGGCTGCTAGCGGATATGCTCCATCTTGAGCCCTTTGGCCTTTACCTTCTTCCACTCGCGATCGGCAGTAAGGGCGGGAACGCCAAGTAGGATTGCAAGCGCAAGACAGGAGCGATCACCAAGGCCGCGTCCAAATTCCCTCGTTTGCGTGTGCAGCTCAGCGGCCGCATACGCTGCCTCCACGTCGTGAGGACGGACATCGAGACGAAGCTCGTCAAGGATCTCGCGGATAGTGGCTGCGCCCAAACCACCAAGCAGGAGTTCCTTGATAACCTCCTGTAGGTTGACGGCGGAGATCGCTGCTCGTCCGACGTAAGGTGTGACCTTGTCGGCGCCTGGCTCATCCCGGACCAGCGCCAGCACCGCGGATGCATCCATCACAACAGACGTCATGCCCGATCGACCTGCCGGTCCAAATGCGAAGACTCGCCTGCCTCGGTGACGGCCTCTGCTTTACGATCAGATAAAAAGTCGTCGATTGTTCGGGCCTGCTTGGCATGCTCCCGATAAAGCGCCTGAGCGCGAGAAACCCCGTGACCGATCGGCGACAGACGGACCTGGTCGTCCTCAACAGTCAAGATGACCTTCGCATCTCCGCGGAGCCCCATCGCCTTGCGAACCGATGCCGGCAGGATCATCCGACCGTTACTAGCCACTTTAACGTCTATGGACTGGGTAGCCATCGCGGCGATCCTCCTAAGTGCTTCCGAGGAGCTCATGCCACTTTGTGCGATGTGACACAATGCGAGCTTCGGCATCAGGCCTTCACTACCACGCCATCTTCGTCAGTCTGGGTATGCCCTGAGTAGGCATAGGGTTTGGTACACAAAACACGTTCAAACAGGGTCGGTAGCAGCGAAATTGAACACCTCATTCAAGAGGTCTAGACCCTGCTTGCACACATTAGGGAGGCGTCTGGCTTACCCGAATGGATCGCTGGGTCAGCCTCTGCCTTTACAGGGCAATCACGGTATTCGTAGTAGATGGCATGAGGGTCGGCACGCATTGCATGTTTGAACCCTGTTTTCGCGACTGCCATCAGATCAACGTCAGTCAGATCGCGGCAATCGATCCACCATTTGGCGTCAGTGACCCGGAGGCATGCGTTACAGTCGGCGTCGCTATTCAGGTTGATTAGCGCTGCAAGCCGCTTGGTCCTGATCGCCGACGCCCAGCTGATTTGCCGATCGGTGCCGGTTAGCGGTACAAGATCAAGGTGTGAGACAGCAGCGCTGCTTACCGCTGATGCAGCGGCTTCCTCTGCTCGCTTTTCCGCAACGAAGCAGTCTCGACAGGTCGTCGTCTTCAGCCATTTGGCTTTCCGTTCCTGCTGACTTTCAAAGCCGGTAAGATAGTGAGCCTGCTCGTGACCGCAGGCATGAATGATCCGCTGTTCCATGGTTGGGATGATGGCTGTTCGTGGTTTGTGCGCAACGGCATTGAGTCAGGGTGAATCGGAATCGCGCTCAGTGGCTGACGACCGAGCCAAATGCATCCTCGACCGGCCAAGCTGGTGCGAGGCCGTCAACGCTTACGAAATCTGAGCCAACCAACGTACCGATAAACCGGACGCGCTCTTTGACCAAATTCAGCCCAGCGTGGACGCAAGAGCTACCTCCGCATAGTTTGCTGCCTTCAAAGGCTAATGTTGCGTCGTGCCATTTCGAGGAATGCCATATCGCCGATCGGGGCGCGGGGCTCGGCTTTGAATATGTCGGCGAGATCGAGCAGATCCTCGTCGGCAAGGTCGATGATGGATGTCTCGATTTTTGCAAGGCGTTCGACCGCGCGAACACTGCGACCGGTCAGCCGCTTCCTTTTTGTCTTAAGCATACGCTTTCCTACCAAGAGCACCCTTACCGTCCAGGCTTCCGGATCCATGTATGTCAGGTAAAGGTTGCCGAATGAGCGTATCGCAAACTGAGTCATTTCGTAACGCCGCTGCCAAAGAACGGTCCGAGGCGGAGCGGTCCTTGCTACCGCTTGTTCGAGCACGTCATCTTCGATCCGCGGAGGCATGGGACGCGATGGCCGCGCAGGGGGAGCTTCTTGAGCGTCTGGCGCAGGTGAACGCGGAAACTCGCGAGAAACAGCCCTATCACCGACGTCCTTTGGTCGAGAATACGTAGGGTCGTGCTTCCGTGCCGTAATCGCTCGTCGGACCGTCGAGAAAGCTGGGAATGTCTGTTTTTTGACGTCGGCGTAAAGAGCCGATCTTTGCATGCGGACCGTCTGCATTTAGGCAAAACTGGTGGAAAGCTGCCCGTCCGCTTTCGGGCGACGAACGGCGTAAATAGCCGTTAGGTCAGATGATGGGCAGCCGCCTATCCCCTAACTGCTCGCACAATTACCTATTTCGTGCAGCTTCGGGACCGCGTCGCCTTCGGTCATAACAACGGGCACAATAGTGCCGTCGGCGCCGTAGCATACCCGGTCAATCGCAACTTGGCGTTCGCCCTTGAGCGGCGCCGGACCGGGCGGCTGGTCCCAACGATGATACACGATCAACCACTCGTCCTCTGATGTGCGGACGAAGCTGTGGTGACCCGGCCCTTGATGCTGCGTGTCGCTCGTCAGGATTGCGCCGCGGTAGCGCCATGGGCCGATCGGGGAGGGCGCCGTTGCGTAATGGACCGAGTAATCGGGGCGGTTCCAGTGACCATGGCTGTACGAGAGATAATAGACGCCGTTCCACTCGTGCACGAACGCGCCTTCGGTGAAATTGGGCGGCTGATGTATCGGGATTTCGCGCGCGAGACTGACCATGTCGCGACCGAGTTCCCAGACACGCAGTTTCGCGCCGGCGCTGCCGCCGGCGTAGAGATAGGCCTTGCCGGACCGTGGGTCGACGAATGCCATCGGGTCGATCGCCTCGAACTCTCCGTTCGCCTGACGACCGCCGGTAACCAATGGGCGTCCGCTGTCGCGGTACGGGCCTTGCGGTGCGTCCGCGACGGCAACGCCGATCCGGCTCGGTGTCGGGTTCTGCGGCCCGACTGAGTAATAGAGATACCATTTGCCGCCCCGCGTCGCGACGCCCGGCGCCCACAGGAAATGTGCCTTTGCGCCGTCGTCGCCGATCCAGCGGATCTGATCGCGGCGCAGGATCTCGCCACGGGCGGTCCAGGTCTTGAGATCACGAGACGAAAAGGCACCGAACCGGTCCGCGGCCCAGCTTCCGCCCGGACCGCCGGTCGGGAAGATCCACATCTCGCCGTCGATCATCATCGCATGCGGGTCGGCGCCTTGGAACACCGGGTTGCGGGCGAGTCCTGGCGAGGCCGTGACCAAGGCGACACCGATCGCGCTGGCGATCCACGGTCCCCAACGCCGCGTCATTGCGCTGCCTGCCCATAATCGAGCACGAACACTGGCCCGAGGTCGAGCACCTGCTTGGCGACATCGAGGTGCAATGCAGCGTTGAGCTGCCGCGGACCATAGTCCTGATCTGCGACGCCTTTCACCTGATACATCTTCCACTCGGGGGTCACCTCGAACGACTTGTCGAAGATCGCCCGAACGACCGGTGTTGCCTCCAACTGAACCCGGCCGATCTTGCCGGGCGCGCCGTTTTCGGTTTCCTCCGCGCGGGCCCAGAAGGCGACAACAATCTGGTCGCCTTTCCGGATCGCTTTCAGGACCGGGGTGGTCACGCCAATCCGCCAGAAATCCACATGGCCCTTCAACGGCACGCGCAGGGCCTTGCCGAACTGCACGCCCTTGTCGGCGCGCACGGTTGGCGGAAGACGCAACCCGTACGGATTGAGTGCCTCCACCCGAGGATCGTTGACCAGCCGATCAGCCATGCTCGGTGTGTCGGCCGCCAGGATTGGCGTGGCCGACAGCATGGTCAACCCAAGCGCCGCGAAGAAAGCAATCCGCACGATAGTATCTCCCCAACAGCTGTGGTGTTCAGAACCGAAACCGGACGCCGAGCGAGTACGTGCGCTCGAGATAGAAGATCTGGCGTGCGAACTGATCGCCGGCGTCATCGAACTGGCGATAGCGTCGGATCGGATTGCCCAGCACGTTGACGATGTCGAACGCCAGCGTGACGCTCGGAACCGGCGTGACCGTTGCAGACAAATCGAGTTGCCCGCGCGCCTTCTCGATCACCCCGCCAGTGCGTTGTGCGCCGTTGACGTCGACGTCGAGCGGCTCCTGGCTGTAATATTGCACGAAGTCCGAGCGAAAATTATACGCGACCCGCGCCGAGAAGAACGGCCGTTCGTACAGCCCGACCAGATTGTACGTCCATTTCGATACGCCGTTGAAGCGCTGCTGCTGGCCGGCGACGTTGGGGGACGTCGCAAGCGTCGATGCCAGATCGCCCTTCGAGTCGACATAGGTGCCGTTGGCCTGCAGGCCGAAGCCCTTCGCCCAATCGGGCAGGCCGTCGATGTCGAGGAAGCTCGTAAAGCCGACTTCGACACCCTGGAACCGCGTCACGCCGGTGTTTTCGGGCTGGGTGAAGCGCACGCGGCCATAAGTGGGGTCGGTGGTGAAGACGGTCGTGTTCGAGATGAAGCCCTGCGCATCACGGCGGAAGATCGCGCCGGTCAGCGAACCGGTCCGCGAGAAATACCATTCGAGGCTCGCGTCATAGTTGTTCGACGTCAGCGGCGACAGGTTCGGGTTGCCCGCCGTAATATTGCGCGCGTTGCTATTGGGATCGTTCGTGTTCGGCGGATTGTTCGGATCGATCGTCGGCGGTGATCCGACGGTCAGCGCCGGATTGAGGTCGAAGAAGTTCGGCCGGGTCCGGGTCTGCGTGTAGGCGAGCCGCAATTGCAGTTCATCGGTGGCGGCGACGCGGGCGCTGACGTTCGGCAGGTAGTCGGTGTATTCGTTCTTCGCGGTGATCGGCGTGATGACGAAGTTTCCGGGGGTCTGTTCGTCGCGCAGGAAGCCGCTAATCTGGTTCTTTGTGCGGATCGCGCGCAAACCGACGACGCCGTCGACGACAACGCTGCCGATGTCGAAACCGTATTTGACCTGTGCATAGGCCGCCAAGGCCTTTTCGTTCGCGCGGAAATTCTCCGATGGATTGAACTCCGGTCGTCCTGCCGGCGCACCGTAGAAGCTTCGCAAGGCGACGAGATTATCGCGGATGCTGCTCGAGGGGATCGCGGTGAACGTGTGGATCGGCAGCGTGTTGTTATAGCCGAACCCAGCGAGCGTGCTCTCGGTGGTCACCGGCAGCGCGGTGATGGGGATCTGAGCCGGCAGGTTGAAGATATAGGGCGCGCCGCGATCTCGGTTGGCGTCGCGGTCATTGTAGCGAACACCGAACTGCAGGCGCTTCAGCAGGCCTTCGCCGATGTCGTACTGGACGTCGACGCGCGACTGGATGTCCTTGCCGCCGACCTTGGTATATTCCTGGAAGAAGCCGCGGCTGAGGTAATTGGCGGGGTCGGTCAGGTTGAACGTGCCAAGGTCGAAACTCGGGCCCCCGTCGGTTCCTGATGACTCGAACACGACGTTGCGGACCGGCGAACTGCGGAACGTGTAGTCGATGTTGACCGCATCGAACGTGTAGGTGCTGTCGGTATAGGCGATGTCACCCGAGATCTGGAGCTTGTCGTGTTTCCAGATCGCGCCACCGCCAGCCTGATACGTATTGGTCGTCCCGTTGGCCGATCCGTAATAGCCATCGGGGGCATTGGCACCCGAAACGGTCGCGCTTTGCGCGACGTTCGGGTTGCCGGGGCGCGTGGTCAGGTTGTTCAGCTGAAAATCGGCGCCACCGAAGTTTGGCACGAACATGAACCGGTTGGAGTCGCGTCCACGATAGCCCTGGTAGAGACCGTCGGCATAGATTTCGAGTTCCGGCGTCGGCTTCCACTGGAATGCGGCATTGGCGGACGGGCGCCAGCGTCTTCCATAGCCGAGGAAGAGCGATTGCGCGTCGGGATAGCGCACCCCGCCGGTCGTGCCGGGGGCATTCACGGCATTGGTGGTGGCAACGACCAGCGATTGCTCGCGCGTCGAATCCAAGAAATTGATGCCGACATAGGACGCGTTGACGAGCAGGCCCATCTCGCCGATCCCGGTGTTCCAGCGGTCGCTGACGAGCAGATTGCCGTTCCACGACATCTTGCCCGACTGTTGCCAGTTCACCCCGTTCAGCGATCCCGACAGTTCGAAGCCGTTGAAGTCGAAGGGGCGGCGACCGCGGACGTTGACCTGGCCGCCGATGCCGCCCTCGATCAGGTTGGCGGTACCCGATTTATAGACTTCGAGCGCTGCGACCGTGCCGGCGGGGAAATCCTGGATCTGGACGAAGCGCCCCTCGGCTGTGAAGATTTCGCGGCCGTTATAGGTGGTGCTGAGATCGGGCAGGCCGCGCACCGTGACGCCCGCCGACTCACCGCCACCGCGCGTCACCTGCACGCCCGACACGCGTGCGAGCGCGGACGACGCGAACGTATCCGGCAGCTTGCCGATGTCCTCGGCGACGATCGCATCGACGATGCCGTCGGAATTGCGCTTGATCGCCTGCGCCGACTGGAGACTGCGACGAAGGCCGGTGACGACGATCTCGCCGTCGCCCTCGGTCGGGCTTTCCTGGAGCGACGGTTGTGGTGCGGCGGGGTTGGCATTCTGGTCCGAAGCCGTAGTCGGTTTGGGCAGGTCCTGGCCGCCGACCTTGGTCTTCCCGGTCGCATTGTCGGAAATTTGTGCGGTTGCCGGCGTCACGGTAGCCAGCGTCATCGCGGCTACGGATGCGCACAAGCGTGCTTTCGTATTCATATCTCTCTCCCCCTAAGTGTCGATGGTTCTCCATGCGACTTGGCGTCACGCTAAAACGATCAAACGCCGTATTCAATTGTTTTGTAGGACAAGACTTCAACAATCTTTGCGGGGTCTTGTGGATCCGAGGCATGGCCCGCTAGGGTTGCGGCGGATGCGGCAACCGCACCGCGGTGACGTTGCGTATCGTCGACACGACGAGCGGCGAACCCGTTGAACAAGAGAGGAACGCCAGTGCAACATGGCAATTTAGCGTGGATATCCGCAAAGCGAACCGGGGTTTGTCGGACCGGAAGAATCGCGGCTGCTAGAAAATCACTCTGTCTCGTCTTGCTCGCTACCGCTGCGCTAGCCGCAAGTCCGGCCGACGCTCGGACGCGCTGGACCGAGACGCAGGCGAAAACCTGGTACGCGGCACAGCCCTGGCTGGTCGGCGCCAACTACGCGCCCGCGACCGCGATCAACCAGCTCGAGATGTGGCAGGCGACGACCTGGGATCCCAAGCGGATCGATTACGAACTCGGTCTTGCGCAGGGCATCGGCATGAACACGATGCGCGTGTTCCTCCACGATCAGCTCTGGCAGCAGGATCCGGAAGGCTTCAAGCAGCGGATCGACGCGTTCCTGACGATGGCCAAGGCGCGCAAGATCAAGCCGTTGTTCGTGCTGTTCGACAGTTGCTGGGATCCCGATCCGAAACTCGGGCCACAGCATCCGCCGATCCCCGGCGTGCATAATTCGGGCTGGGTGCAGGGCCCCGGCATGCCGGGCCTGCGCGATCGCACGCGCTATGCCGGCTACAAGGCCTATGTGCAGGGCGTGATCGGCGCGTTCGCGAAGGACGACCGGATACTCGGTTGGGACGTCTGGAACGAACCCGACAATGGCGCCGATCAATATAAGGGGCAGGATGGCAAGGAGCCGCTGGTCCGCGCGCTGCTGGCGCAGGTGTTCGACTGGGCACGCGATGCCGATCCGTCGCAGCCGCTTACCTCCGGGGTGTGGATCGGCGACGACTGGACGCCGGGCGGCAAGACGTCGCCGATGGAAAAGCTCCAGCTCGCGCAATCGGACGTGGTCACGTTCCACGACTATAGCTGGCCCGAGACGTTCGAGCGGCGGATTAAACAGCTGCTCGCCTATAATCGTCCGGTGATCTGCACCGAGTATATGGCGCGTGGCAACGGCTCGACCTTCGATGGATCGCTGCCGATCGGCAAGCGCTACAATGTCGGGATGATCAACTGGGGGTTCGTCGATGGGAAGACGCAGACGCGGCTACCCTGGGACAGCTGGCAGAAACCGTATGTCCTGGCCGAGCCGACGATCTGGTTTCACGAGGTGTTCCGGAACGACGGCACGCCGTATCGGCAGGCCGAGACCGATCTGATCCGGCGAATGAGTGCAGCGCCGAAGGGCGTCGTACCGGTGGCGCCGTCCGATAGTCCGGCCGTACGTCGCCAGCGGTAGGCGGCGTGCAGCATGGCTATCCCAAGGGATAGCGATGCTGCATACGTCCTAGTGATTGTCGCGCGGTAGGCCCATCGTCTGCGCGATCCGCTGATACTTCTCGGCGCCTTCGAGGATCGCGCCGGTCTCCATCTGGCCAACCGTGGCGCGCTGGATTTCCTGCCAAGGCGTCTGCGAGCGCGGGAAGGCGTAGCCGCCCGCCTCGGTCAGCGCTCGGCGGCGCTCGGCCAGGTCCTCGTCGGAGATCAGCACGTTGGCCGATCCCTTGGCGAGATCGATGCGAACCCGGTCACCGGTCCGGATCAGCGCGAGACCACCCATCGCCGCCGCCTCCGGCGAGGCGTTGAGGATCGAGGGCGACCCCGACGTGCCCGACTGACGACCGTCGCCGATGCAGGGGAGGGCATGCACACCCTCGCGGATCAGATACGCCGGCGGCCGCATGTTCACGACCTCGGCCGCACCCGGATAGCCGATCGGGCCGGCGCCACGCATGAACAGCAACGTGTCGGTCGTGATGCCGAGCGAGGGATCATCGATCCGGTGATGGTAATCCTCCGGCCCGTCAAATACGACCGCGGGGCCTTCGAAGGCTTCTGGATCGGCGGGGTTGGACAGATAACGCTCGCGGAACTCCGGTGAGATCACGCTGGTCTTCATGATCGCGCTGTCGAACAGGTTGCCGCGCAGCACGATGAAGCCGGCATCTTCCAGCAACGGCGTGGCGAACGGACGGATGACGCGCTCGTCCTCGATCGTCGCGGTCCGGCAATTGTCGCCGATCGACTTGCCGTTCGCGGTCATCGCGTCTTCGTGGATCAGCCCCTGCTTCATCAGCTCGGCGACCACCGCGGGGACGCCGCCGGCATGATAATAATCCTCGCCGAGATACTCTCCGGCGGGCTGCAGGTTGACCATCAGCGGCACCTTGTGGCCGTGCGTCTGCCAGTCGTCGATCGGCAGGTCGACGCCGATGTGACGCGCGATCGCGGCAAGATGGATCGGCGCGTTGGTCGAGCCGCCGATCGCCGAATTGACGACGATCGCGTTGTGGAACGCCTCCTTGGTCAGGATGTCGCTGGGCTTGAGATCCTCGGCGACCATGGCGACGATGCGCTTGCCGGTGCGATAGGCGACCTCCTGGCGGTCGCGGTACGGCGCGGGGATCGCGGCCGAGCCGGGCAGCTGCATGCCGAGCGCCTCAGCGAGGCTGTTCATCGTCGTCGCGGTGCCCATCGTGTTGCAGTAACCCGTTGATGGTGCCGACGAGGCGACGAGCTTGATGAAGCCCTCGTCGTCGATCGCGCCGGTCGCGAGCAGCTCGCGCGCCTTCCACACGATCGTACCCGAGCCAGTCCGCTCGCCCTTGTGCCAGCCGTTGAGCATCGGCCCCACCGACAGCGCGATCGCCGGAATGTTCACGGTCGCGGCCGCCATCAGGCAGGCGGGTGTCGTCTTGTCGCAGCCGATCGTCAGCACGACGCCGTCGAGCGGATAGCCGTAGAGCACCTCGACCAGCGCCAGATAGGCGAGGTTGCGGTCGAGCCCGGCGGTCGGGCGCTTGCCGGTTTCCTGGATCGGGTGGACCGGGAATTCGAGCGCGATGCCACCCGCCTCACGGATGCCTTCGCGCAGCCGTTCGGCCAGCACGAGGTGATGGCGGTTGCACGGCGACAGGTCGCTGCCGGTCTGCGCGATGCCGATGATCGGCTTGCCCGAGCGCAGTTCCTCGAGGCTCAGCCCGAAGTTCAGATAGCGCTCGAGATAGAGCGCGGTCATGTCGATATTCTCGGGGTTGTCGAACCACGCGCGGCTTCGGAGTTTTGGTGTGTCGGTCATCGAGAGGCTTTCTGGGAAGTCGGGGCCGGTATCAGCGGGCGACGGAAACGCGGTAGATCATGCGGTGGTGATAGGGCTTGCCCGGATCGACGCGCGCCGAGCCGAACGCGGGCTGGTTCGGCGTGTCGGGAAACTTCTGTGGTTCGAGCGCGAGGCCGTCGCCCATCCGGTAGACATGGCCCGACTTGCCGACCAGCGACCCGTCTAGGAAATTGCCCGAATAGAATTGTACGCCGGGCTCGGTCGTCAGCACTTCGAGCACGCGACCCGACGCTGGATCTTCCACGCGTGCGGCAAGGCCGGGCTCTGGCGTCGCACCCTTATCGAGCACGAAATTATGGTCCCAGCCGTGGCCGATCACGATCTGCGGATCGCGGCCGTCGCGAATGCCGTCGGACAGCGCGCGGCCTTTAGTAAAGTCGAATACGGTGCCTGCAACCGGCTTCATTTCGCCGGTCGGGATCAGCGTCGCATTGACGGGTGTGTAGCGCCGCGCTGGGATCGTCAGCCGCTGGCCGTAGATCCCGGTCGCCGAACCTTCGCCGGCCAGATCGAACAGCGCGTGGTTGGTCATGTTGACGATCGTCGGTGCGTCGCTGGTCGCGTCGAAGTCGATCGTCAGCGCGCCCTTGTCGTCGAGCGCGTAGGTGACCTTGGCCACCAACGTGCCGGGGTAGCCCTGGTCGCCCGCCGGGCTGGTCAGCGTCATCACGACCTTCGCCTGCGCGCCATTGGTGACCGACACGATCTTCCAGATGTGCTTGTCGAACCCGACCGTGCCGCCGTGCAACGTGTTGGTCTTGTCGTTGAGCGTGATCTGATAGGGCTTGCCGTCGAGTGTGAAGCGACCGCCGGCGATGCGGTTGGCATAGCGGCCGATTGTCTGGCCCCAGAAATTGGGTGCGGTGACGTAGCTTGCGGCATCGTCGTAGCCGAGCGTGATGTCGGCGGTCCTGCCGTTGCGATCGGGTGTGTTCAACGACTGGAGCGTCGCGCCGAGCGTCATGATCCGCGCGCTGACACCATTGGTGCCGGTCAGCGTGACGGCTTCGATCGCGGTGCCGTTGGGTAATTTGCCGAACGATTCGCGCTTCGCGGAGGCCGCCTGCACGGCCTGCGTCGACAACGCCGTCAGCACGGCCGCCACGATGATCCCCGTTTTTTCGATTGCGCGCATTTCGGTTCCCGTCCTTAATCGCTCGACGCCGTTGACGCGCCTTGTTCGGCTATATAGTCGGACAATATATTTCTGAGCAAGCCATGCGGTAAAAGACTGTCGTTCAGTCGCAGACATGGCGCGGAGGGTAAGCGATTATGGCGATGCCGATAGAGATGCGACGGCCCGTCGAGGACGCAGCGACACAGGGTCCGCCGGTGGGCAGTCCCAGTTATCACTCTGCGCTGACGCTGCTCGCCAGCCTGTTCTTCATGTGGGGCTTCATCACCGTCATCAACAACACGCTGCTGCCGCACCTGCGCAGCGTGTTCGACCTCAGCTATACGCAGACGACGCTGATCGAGAGCGTCTGGTTCATCGCTTATTTCTTGGCCTCGATCCCGTCCGCCAAGCTGATCGAGCGGGTCGGCTATCAACGCGCGATGGTGTTCGGGCTCGGCCTGATGGCGGTCGGCGCGCTGATGATGGTGCCCGCCGCGCGGTTGCCGTCCTACGGCGTCACGTTGTTTGCTCTGTTCGTAATCGCCAGCGGCATCACGTTGCTGCAGGTCGCGGCCAATCCTTATGTCGCGGTCGTCGGTCCTCCCGAGACCGCGTCGTCGCGATTGAACCTCGTGCAGGCGTTCAACTCGGCTGGCGCGACGCTGGCGCCGTTGTTCGGCGGCTATCTGATCCTCGGCCGCTCGACCTCGGGCACCGCGGTTGCCGGATCGACCGCGGTGCTGACCCCGGCCGAGCGGCTTGCCGACGCACAGTCGGTGGTGTTGCCGTACCTGATCGTCGCGGGCGTTCTGATGGTGCTCGCGATCGTTATCGCGCGCTTCCCGCTGCCGGCGATGGGTACTGCGACGCAGCGCTCGGCGAAGGCGGATCGCAAGGGGCTGTCGCTGTGGTCGCACCGCAACCTCGTGCTCGGCATCCCGGCGATCTTCATCTACCTGATCGCCGAGATCGGCGTCGCCAACCTGTTCATCAACTTCGTCAGCCAGCCGCAGATCGGCAATCTGACGCACGAGCAGGCCTCGCACTAACTGTTCATCCTGTGGGGCGGGATGATGGTCGGCCGGCTGGTCGGCAGCGTCGTGATGCGCACCATCCCCGCAGAGCGCGTGCTGGCGGTGGCGAGCATCGGCGCGTTCGTCGTGATGCTGATCGCGACCTTCACCACCGGACACGTCGCGATGTGGGCGCTGATCTCGGTCGGGCTGTTCCACTCGATCATGTTCCCGACGATCTTCACGCTCGGCATCCGCGGCCTCGGGCCGCTGACCGAGGAAGGGTCGGGGCTGCTGATCATGGCGATCGCGGGCGGTGCGCTGGTGATCGTCCAGGGCTGGCTCGCCGACACCTACGGGTTGCAGATCTCGTTCCTGCTGACCGCGGCGTGCGAACTCTATATCCTGTTCTATGCGGTGTGGGGCTCGCGCGTGACCGACGCGCTGCCCGATCCTGTCGCCGTTACCTGAAGTGGGGCGCCCTGAGACCGGGGCGCCGATCTAGCGGGCGACTACGCAACGGCGGTGGCGTGCGATCAGCGCGCCATCGCCAGTTTCGTATCCTCCAGCGCCAGATCGACCAGCGTCCGCATCGCCGCGCTGGCGCCGTTAGCATCGCCTGCGGCGATCGCGTCATAGACCAGGACATGATCGGGAATAGGGTTGCGGGGCAGGGCACGCGCACGCTGCTTGAACTGCGTCGTCCAGTTGACCGCGGCACCGATGCTCGCGCTCAGCACGATCAGCGCATCGTTACGGGTCGCCGTCAGCACCGCGTCGTGAAACTCGCGATCCGCCGCGCGCCCGGCTTCGGTGGCCAGCGTATGCCGACGCATGGCCGCCAGCGCGTCCTTCATGATCTTCAGGTCGGTCCGCTCGCGCCGTTCCGCGGCAAGCGCTGCCGCCGCAGGCTCGACGATCGCGCGCAATTCGAACAGCCCTCGAACGAAGGCGATGTCGGGCTCACCGGCAAACGCCCAGGCGAGCACGTCGGGATCGAGCAGGTTCCACCGGCTTCGCGGCAGGACGCGCGTACCGATCTTCGGACGGCTTTCGACCAGTCCCTTGGCGGTCAGGACCTGGACGGCCTCGCGGTAGGCGCTACGCGACACGTCGAGCGTTTTCGAGAACTCGACCTCGCCGGACAGCGTGTCGCCGGGCGCATACTCCCCTGACAATATCGCGGTGCCGAGCTTGTGCGCAACCGCACCGTGAAGGCGCCGACCGGTGCCGCGCGGAACGCGGACGGCCGGGGTTTCATCGTCGTTACCGCCCTCAACAGGCTCCTCAATGTAATCCACTTCCGTCATGCCGCTTGCTCCCTGGGCACGGCGTAACAGTCCCTGTGCGATCTAGGAACGACAAAGATTGCCAAAGCCCGGCGCCGCTTATATGTCGGAGTATAGGGAGTGGATACTATGTCAGACACAAGCACGAGCCAGGCCGAGCGTTCGGCGTTTCGATCCATTGATGCCGCCACCGGACTTGCGGTGGGTAATCCGATCGCGATCCATGGTCCAGCCGACGTCGAGGCCGCCTGCGCCGCCGCCGATGCCGCATTCGATACGTATCGCGCGACCGGCAATGACGCGCGGGCCGATTTCCTCGAGCGGATCGGCGAGGAAATCGTCGCGCTCGGCGACGATCTGATCGCCACCGCGATGCGCGAAAGCGGCTTGCCGCGCGCGCGTCTCGAGGGCGAGCGCGGCCGCACCGTCGGTCAGCTGAAGCTGTTCGCGGGCGTGGTTCGTCGTGGCGGCTGGATGGGGCTGCGGATCGATCCGGCACTGCCCGATCGCGCACCGCTGCCGCGTCCCGATCTGCGGCTGCGGATGATACCGCTCGGCCCGGTCGCGGTGTTTGGCGCAAGCAATTTCCCGCTCGCCTTCTCGACCGCCGGTGGCGACACCGCGTCGGCGCTGGCGGCCGGTTGCCCGGTCGTCGTGAAGGGGCATCCTGCGCATCCCGCGACCGGCGCGATGGTCGCCGGTGCGATCGAGGCTGCGGTCGCGGCCTGCGGCTTGCCGAAGGGCGTGTTCTCGCACCTGGTAGGCCCCGGCAACGATCTCGGCAGCGCGCTGGTGCAGGATCCGCGCATCGCCGCGGTCGGGTTCACTGGTTCGCGCGCGGGCGGCCTAGCGCTCGTCAAGCTGGCACAGGCGCGCGACGTCCCGATCCCGGTCTATGCCGAGATGTCGAGCATCAACCCGGTCGTGCTGTTGCCCGAAGCGCTGAAGGCTCGCGGCGCGGCGCTGGGGACGGCGTTCGTCGGGTCGCTGACGATGGGTGCGGGGCAGTTCTGCACCAACCCAGGCCTAGTGCTTGCGGTCGAAGGCGGGGGGCTCGACGCATTCGTCTCCGCTGCCGCTGCCGCGCTGCCCGAGGCGCCCGCTGCGACGATGCTCACCGGCGGTATCCATGCCGCGTACGAGCAGGGCATCGCCGCACTCGCGAGCCATGCAGCGGTGAAGGAGATTTCGCGCGGCAAAGTCGGCGAAGGCGTCGCACAGGGGCAGGCGGCGTTCTTCGAGACGACCGCCGCGCAGTTCCTGAGCGACAAGGCGCTCGGCCATGAGGTGTTCGGTGCGTCGTCGTTGCTGGTGCGCTGCACGAGCGAGGACGAGCTTCACGCCGTGCTGCGTGCCGCCGAGGGTCAGCTGACCGCGACGATCCAGATGGATGCGGGCGATGCCGACATGGCGACGCGGCTGATCCCGCTGCTCGAACGCAAGGCCGGGCGGATACTCGCCAATGGCTGGCCGACCGGTGTCGAGGTCGCCCATGCGATGTTGCATGGCGGTCCGTTCCCGGCGACGTCGGACGGCCGCACGACCTCGGTCGGTAGCCTCGCGATCGACCGGTTCCTGCGGCCGGTGTCGTACCAGAATCTGCTGCCCGAACTGCTGCCGGAGGTGCTGCGTGACGGCACCACCGCGCCGCGGCTGATCGACGGCGTTCCCGCCAACTGACCTGAAAATATCGGGGACGAACCGTAACAACGGCGTCTCGCTTAGGAGAGAGAGTGTGATGACTTTGCGCCTGTTGCAGCATGTTGGCGTCGACGGCACGCGATCGGTGATCGCTGCTACCAGTGAAGGGGCCGCGTTCGTTGCCGGCGTAGATAGCGTCCGTGGTTTGGCCGAACGCGCGATCGCCGATGGCACCGATCTCGCCGCCGCGATCGCGGCCTGCGGGACGGGCGACAGCGTCAACATCGCCGCCGAACTGGCGGCCGGCCGCCTGACCTCACCGATCGATCATGTCGATCCCGCGCACCTGATCATGACCGGCACCGGCCTGACGCATCTCGGCTCGGCCGAGGGTCGCGACAAGATGCACCGCGCCGCCGCGGACGCCGAGAAGCAGACCGATTCGATGCGGATGTTCCTCGAAGGCGTAGAGGGCGGCAAGCCCGCCGCGGGGACGCGCGGACAGCAGCCCGAATGGTTCTATAAGGGCGATGGCTCGGGACTCGTCGCACCCGGCGCGCCACTGACGATGCCCAACTTCGCCGAGGATGGCGGCGAGGAGCCCGAACTTGCCGGGATTTACCTGATCGGTCCCGACGGCACGCCGTTCCGCCTCGGCCTGTGCCTCGCCAACGAGTTCAGTGATCACGTCACCGAGCGCCACAACTATCTGTGGCTCGCGCATTCGAAGCTGCGCCAGGCATCGCTTGGCCCCGAGCTGCTCGTCGGCACGCCGCCTCAGCATATCGAAGGTGCGAGCCGCATCCACCGCGACGGCGCGCTGCTGTGGGAAAAGCCGTTCCTCTCTGGCGAGGCGAACATGTCGCACAGCATCGCCAACCTCGAGGCCCATCACTTCAAATACGACCTCTTCCGCCGTCCGGGCGACGTCCACGTTCATTTCTTCGGCACCGCGACGCTGTCGTTCGCCGACGGCGTGACGACGCGCGAAGGCGATGTGTTCGAGATCGAGGCCGCGCCGTTCACGCTGCCCTTGCGCAACACGCTGACCAAGGCCGCACCACAGCCCGTCGTCGTGAAGGCGCTCTGATCGTGGCCGCTATCAGAATCGCGGTCGTCGGCATGGGCAAGATTGCCCGCGACCAGCATCTGCCGTCGATCGCCGGCAACGCCGACTTCGAGTTCGTCGCCAGCGTCAGCCCGCGCGATCCGGGCGTCGAGGGGGTCGTCAACTTCAAGTCGCTGGAGTCGCTGCTCGCCGACGGTCCGGCGATCGACGCGATCGCGCTCTGCACCCCGCCACAGGTGCGCTACGAGTTGGCCTCGATGGCACTCGCCAAGCGCGTACACGTCTTCCTTGAAAAGCCGCCCGGCGCGACGCTCGCCGAAGTCGATGCGCTCGAAGCCCAGGCTGCCGAGACGGGCGCGACGTTGTTCGCGGGCTGGCATTCGCGGTTTGCAGCAGGCGTCGCGCCGGCCAAGGCGTGGCTCGCCGAGCGCAAGATCGAGCGCGTGTCGATCGTCTGGCGCGAGGACGTCCGCGTCTGGCATCCGGGGCAGGCGTGGATCTGGGAGCCGGGTGGGCTCGGCGTGTTCGATCCCGGCATCAACGCGCTGTCGATCGCGACCGAGATCCTGCCGCAGCCGTTCTTCCTGACGTCCGCGACGCTGTCGACGCCCGCCAATCGCGCCGCGCCGATCGCCGCCGACCTGACCTTCCTCAGTGCATCGGGCACGCCGATCAGCATGGATCTCGACTGGCGCCAGACCGGCCCGCAGAGCTGGGACATCACCGTCGAGACCGACGCCGGTACGCTCAGCCTAGCCAAGGGCGGTGCGGTGCTCACTTTGCCGAGCGGCACGGTGCACAATGACGACGAGGAATATCCCGGCCTCTACACCCGCTTCGCCGCGCTGATCCGCGGCGGCCGAAGCGAAGTCGATACGACCCCGTTCACACTCGTCGCCGACGCATTCCTGCGCGGCACCCGCAAATCCGTGGAGGCTTTCGATGATTGAGGCAAAAATGACCCGCACGCTGAAGGGCCTCGCCGCCGCACTCCTGCTGTCGACCGCCGGCATCGGCACTGCGCAGACCGACGCACCCGCCACCGCGCCCAGTTCGACCGGGGCAACCGTTACGGTCCACGCCGACACGCCCGGCCCGACCTATGATCGCCGCATCTTCACGCAGTTCGCGGAGCATCTCGGCACCGGCATCTATGGCGGGCTTTGGGTCGGCGAGAAATCGAAGATCCCCAACGTCCGCGGCTTCCGCACCGATGTCGTCACCGCGCTGCGCGGAATCGGCGTGCCGGTCGTGCGCTGGCCGGGCGGCTGCTTCGCCGATGAATATCACTGGCGCGAGGGGATCGGCGCCAAGGCCAAGCGTCCGGTCAAGATCAACACCAACTGGGGCGGCGTGACCGAACCCAACGCGGTAGGTACGCACGAGTTCATGGATCTGGTCGGCCAGATCGGCGCGCAGGCGTATATCTCCGGCAATGTCGGCAACGGCACGCCGCAGGAAATGGCGGAGTGGGTCGAATATATGACCTCGCCCGCCGGCACGCTGGCGGACGAACGTGCCAAGAACGGCCACAAGGCGCCATGGGCCGTCCCGTATTTCGGCGTCGGTAACGAGCTGTGGGGCTGTGGCGGCAACATGCGCGCGGAATATGCCGCCGACGTGACGCGGCGCTACGCCACATTCATCAAGGCGCCGAAGGACACGCGCGTGATGAAGATCGCGAGCGGCGCCAACGTCGACGACTATAACTGGACCGAGACGATGGCGCGCGAGCTGGTCGGCAAGGTCGATGCGCTGTCGCTGCATTACTATACGATCCCCGGCGGCTGGCCACCGCGTGCGTCCGCGACGGTGTTCGACGAGCGTGGCTGGGCCGAGACGCTGTCCGAGACGCTTCGGATGGACGAGCTGATCACCAAGCATTCGGCGATCATGGACAAGGTCGATCCGAAGAAGACGATGTGGCTCGCGGTCGACGAATGGGGCACGTGGTATGCCGGCGATCCGGGCACCAACCCCGGTTTCCTGCGTCAGCAGAACACGCTGCGTGACGCGCTGGTTACCGCGATCAACCTCAACATCTTTGCCAAGCATGCCGATCGCGTGAAGATGACCGCGATCGCGCAGATGGTGAACGTGCTGCAGGCGATGATCCTGACCGACGGCAGCAAGATGGTGCTGACGCCGACCTACCACGTGTTCGCGATGTACAAGCCGTACATGGATGGCACGGTGCTGCCGATCGACATCAAGTCGCCCTGGTACAACAAGGACCAGTGGACGATGCCGTCGGTCAGCGCGTCGGCCGTGCGCGGCAAGGACGGCGTGGTGCGGATCGCGCTCTCGAACCTCGATCCGAACAAGCCAACGAGTGTGTCGGCTGCGCTGACGGGCGTGACCGGGCAAACCGTCACCGGGCAGGTGCTGACCGCGCCGACGATGACCGCGCTCAACACTTTCGAGGCACCCAATGCGGTCGCGCCGACGGCGTTCAACGGCGCGCGGCTGAGCGGCGGCACTCTGTCGGTGACGCTGCCGCCGATGTCGGTGGTGATGCTCGAACTGAAATGATCGTGACGCCCGCCGGACCAACCGGCGGGCGCACCTACCGGGAGAGAGACGATGGCCGTACCAAGATGGGCGACCGGACTGATCGCGCTGACGCTGGCCAGTAGCGTGGTGGCGCAAACCGCGGATTCCCCCCGTGCACGCGGGGGCCTCAACGCTAGCCTGACGGGCGACATCGCGCCGGTCCACGACCCGGTGATGATCCGCGTGGGCAATATCTATTACGTCTATGGCACCGGGCTCGACGGCCAGATGTTGAGCGCGCGCACGTCCCCCGATCTGGTCCACTGGACCGCGGGGACGCCGCCGTTCGCAAGCCTGCCGGACTGGGCGACCAAGGCGGTGCCGGGCACCAAGGGGATGTGGGCGCCCGACATTTCGCGCAGCGCAGACGGGCGCTACCGGCTCTATTATTCGGTCTCGACGTTCGGCTCGAACCGCTCGGCGATCGGGCTGGCGACCAGCCCGACGCTTGACCCCAAGGCCCCCGGCTATGGCTGGCGTGACGAGGGGCTGGTGGTGATGTCCGCGCATTCGGACGATTTCAACGCGATCGATCCCAACCACGTCGTCGATGCGCAGGGCCGCGAATGGCTGTCGCTCGGCAGCTTCTGGACGGGCCTAAAGCTGTTCGCGCTGAACCCCAAGACCGGCAAGCTGCTCGACCCGAATGAGAAGCCCCACGCGATCGCCCGCCGTCCCGCACCCGCCGGCGGACCCGCTCCGGTCGAGGCGCCGTTCATCATCGGCCATGGCGGCTACTACTGGCTGCTCGCGAGCTACGACTATTGCTGCAAGGGCGTGAACAGCACCTATTACACCGTCGTCGGCCGATCGAAGGCTATTACCGGGCCCTATCTCGGCAAGGACGGCAGCGCGATGATGCAGGGCGGGGGGACGATCTTCCTGCGCGCCGACCTGCAGGAAAAGCAGCGCTATCGCGGCCCCGGCCACCCCGGCGTGATGCACGACACCGACGGCAAGGATTATGTCGTCTACCACGCCTATGATTCCCAGACCAAAGGCACCCCGACGTTGCGCATCGCACCGATCGCCTGGGGTACGGATGGCTGGCCAGTTGCGGAGAACCGACCATGACGATGGATTTCACACGACGGCTGTTCCTGGCCGGTGCCGGTGCTGCGACCGCTAGCGGTGCGCTCGCACGGGTCGCGACCAAGCCGCCGGTGCCGGTCAACCCACTGGTTCGCCAGCGCGCCGACGCGCAGGTCTTCCTGCACACCGACGGCTATTATTACATGACCGGCTCGGTGCCCGAATACGACCGGCTCGTGCTGCGCCGCTCGCGCACGCTGGCAGGGCTGTCGACCGCCAATGAGCGCGTGTTGTGGCGGCACGAGAAGACCGGGCCGATGTCCGGCTTCCTCTGGGCACCCGAACTGCACCTGATCGACGGCCGCTGGATCATGTATTTCGCGGCAGGCCCGAGCGGCGGCGGCGAGGACGTGTTCCGTATCCGCACCTTCGCGGTGGTCTGCGACGGACCCGATGCGATGACCGGCACCTGGACCGTGCTGGGGCAATTGACGACTCCGTGGGACAGCTTCACGCTCGACTCCACGAGCTTCGTCCACCACGGCACGCGCTATCTCGCCTGGGCACAGCGCGAGCCGGGGATCGAGACCAACAGCAACCTCTATCTCGCGCCGCTCGCGACCCCGCTGACGCTGGCGGCGAAGCCCGCGCGGCTGGCGGTGCCGACGCTCGATTGGGAGATCCGCGGGTTCAAGGTCGCCGAGGCGCCTGCGTTGCTGGCGCGCAACGGCAAGCTGTTCATGACCTATTCGGCGAGTGCGACCGACGCGCGATACTGCATGGGCATGCTGACCGCACGCGACGACGCCGACATCATGGATCCGGCAGCCTGGACGAAATCGCCGCAGCCGGTGTTCAAGTCGTCGCCCGCGCACAAGGTCTTCGGGCCTGGCCATAACAGCTTCACCGTCGACGAGCGCGGCCGCGACATCCTGGTCTATCACGCGCGCGACTATGAGGCGATCAAGGGCGAGCCGCTGTTCGATCCCAACCGCCACACCCGCGTCCAGAGGTTCACGTACAAGCCTGACGGCACCCCCGATTTCGGCGAACCGGTTGTCAACGGCCCATTGCGGTGAGCGGCCTCGATCGCCGGGCGTTCCTCGCCGCGGGAGCCGCAGCGGTACCCGCGGCCGCGATAGGCGCTGGCGCGAGTGCTGGCTCGAAGCTCTTGGCGCCGACGCCGCCGATGGGCTGGAACAGCTGGAACAGTTTCGCGACGACGATCACCGAGGCGCAGGCGATCGAGACCGCGACGATCATGGCGGAGAAGCTGCTGCCGTCGGGCTATGATATCTTCACCGTCGATATCCAGTGGTACGAGCCGGGGGCGACCAGCTACACCTACGCGACCAAGCCGACACCGGCGATGGACGGCTACGGCCGGTTGCTGCCCGCGCCGAACCGATTCCCGTCGAGCGCCGGCGGCAAGGGCTTCCGCCCGCTCGCCGACCGGGTGCGCGCGCTCGGCCTGCGGTTCGGCATCCACCTGATGCGCGGCATTCCGCGGCTGGCGGTGGAGCGCAACCTGCCCGTGTTCGGCACGAAATACCGCGCGCGCGACATCGCCGACACCGCCAGCATCTGTGCCTGGAACCCGGACATGTACGGCGTCGACATGCGCAAGCCCGGCGCGCAGGCCTATTACGACAGCGTGTTCGCGCTCTACGCATCCTGGGGCGTCGACCTGGTCAAGATGGACGACATGAGCCGCCCCTATGACGCGCATGCCCCCGAGATCGAGGGCGCGCACGCCGCGATCGTCGCGACCAAGCGGCCGATCATCCTCAGCCTGTCGCCCGGCGAAACGCCGGTATCCCGCGCCGATCACGTCCGCCGCTTTGCGCAGATGTGGCGGATCAGCGACGATTTCTGGGACGAATGGCCGCTGCTCGAAGCGCAGTTCACCCGGCTGGAGAACTGGAACGCGCACCGCGTACCCGGCGGCTGGCCCGATGCGGACATGCTCCCGCTCGGGCGCCTCGCGCTCGGCGCGCGCGACACCAAGTTCACTCCCGACGAACAGCGCACGCTGATGACCCTGTGGTCGATCGCGCGTTCGCCGCTGATCATGGGCGGTGACCTGCGCCATCTCGACCGCCCGACGCTCGACCTTCTCACCAACCCCGAAGTCATCGCGGTCAACCAGGCGAGTTACGCCAACCAGCCGCACTTCGTCGAAGATGGCGTTCGGATGTGGTCGGCCCGTATGCCGCGCTCGAACGATCGTTATCTCGCGCTGTTCAACACAGACAAAACGACGAAGCGCGTGCAGGTTAGGCTCGATATGATCGGGCTGAAGGGACACGTCGGGGTCCGCGACCTATGGGCCCGTCATGATCTGGCAACAGCCTCGGACATCCTGACGCAGGATGTGCCATCGCATGGTGCCGCGCTGTATCGGCTCAGGTCCGGCTGATACGGTCGGCGCGTAAATTAGCTCTTGCATCGGGGCTCATCTGCTTTTAGCGAATGTCGGAGTAATAACGAGCCGATAACAAGGCCGACCGGACGCGTTAGGGAGAGGCCGCATGGCGATAAAACCGTTAATTCTGTGTTCCGCATCGATCGTAGCGCTTACGCTCGGCACCCCGGCCTCCGCGCAGGCCGTCGCTACCACGCCGCAGGATCGCACCGACGTGCCGGCGACCGGAACGCCCGCCCGAACCGATGCCGCCACGACCCAGGACGTCCCGGCAGCGGATCAGACCGACCAGGACATCGTCGTCACCGGCGTCCGCGCCTCGATCGTCGGCGCGCTGAACGTCCGCAAGGCCTCGACCCAGATCGTCGACTCGATCGTCTCCGAAGACGTCGGCAAGCTGCCCGACAACAACGTCGTCGAGGCGCTCCAGCGCGTTACTGGAGTCCAGGTGACCAACCGCACTGGCGGCGAAGCGGCGGCGATCTCGATTCGCGGGCTTCCCGATGCGCTGACCACGCTCAACGGTCGCAACATCTTCACCGCGGCGGGGCAGGCGTTCGCGTTGCAGGATATTTCCGCCAACCTCGTCAAGCAGGTCGACGTCTACAAGACGCGCGCTGCGGAGCAGATCGAGACGGGTCTCGCCGGCCAGATCGACGTCGCTACGCGTCGTCCGTTCGATTTCGACGGCTTCGCAATCTCGGGCCTCGCGCGCGGCATCTACAACGAGCAGGCCGACACTTATAATCCGAACGTCGCGCTGCTGGTTAGCGATCGCTGGGAGACCGGGATCGGCGATATCGGTATCCTGGTAAACGGCAGCTATACGCGCACCAAATACCGCGACCAGACGATCACGGCGGGCGCACTGGTGCCGTTCGCGACCGAAACCCCGCCGGCCGGGTCCGGCCTCGCACCGCTGGAGCGCATCTTCCCGGGTGCGAACAACGAGAATTGGACACCCGGCCTCGACCGCGGGCTTGCGACCGCGCCGGGCTCGACGCTCAACATCAACGGCGTACAGACGCCGTATTACCTCTCGCGCGATGCGATCTTCAGCTCGGATCTGTACGGCAAGCGCGAGCGGCCCTCGGCGAACATCGCTCTGCAATGGGCGCCCAACAGCAGCTCGGTCTACACCGCCGAAGTGTTCTATGCGGGCTTCCGCGGCGAGACGTTCAACAGCCTCCAGTTCAGCTTCGTCGACTTCTGGGCCAACCCGCAGCCGGTCGGGCTCTACGACGGTACCAACATCGTCAAGACCCGCACCGCCAACAGCGTCTACGGCTTCAATAGCGGCGACTACAACCAGTCGAAGACCGACAGCTTCGTCTATGCGCTGAACGGCAAATGGGACGTTGGCTCGCACGGCAAGATCATCGGCGACGTCGCCTATCAGACCAGCAAGGTGACGAGTTCGTTCACCGCGATGCGGACCGAGCGCACCGCCAACCAGATCAACGTCGACTTCAACGCGGGTGGCGGCATCCCGTCGTACCATTTCGACAACGACGCGCTGTTGACCGACCCGGCGCAGTGGAACATCGCGCAATTCTACGACAACGCCAATCGCGACAAGGGTAGCGCGCTGACCGGCACGCTCGACGGCTATTACGGCTGGGACGAGGGCTTCCTTCGCCAGGTCAAGGCGGGCTTCCGCTACGACAACCGCAAGGCCTCGACGTCGGTGCGGACGCAGGATGCAGGCGGATTGGGCGGGCGCAGTCTCTCGACGCTGCCGTCCGAGGCGCTGTTCACCAATTCCGGCTTCTTCGACGGCAAGAGTGATTCCCCAAGCAGTTGGGTGCTGCCGAGTGGCTATTGGCTGCACGACAATGCCGACACGGTGCGCGGTCTATATGGGCTCAAGACGTCCGATCAGCTGTCGCTGCAACGCGTGTTCGACATCGATGAGACGACGCTCGCCGCCTATATCCAGGCCGATGGCGAAGTCTCGATCTTCGGGCGGCCGCTGAAGCTTCAGGCCGGCGTGCGGCACATCACGGTCGATACTGACTATAATTTCTTCGATCGCTACAACAACGGCGCGCAGACCTTCGTGTCGACCGGATCGCAGCGGTGGTTGCCAAGCTTCACCGCGCGCTACGAACTGACCGACAAGCTGCGCGTGCGGTTCAACTACGGCCAGACGCTGCGCCGGCCGAACTTCACGGACATCAACCCGAACTTCAACCTGGTCGGCGATCTGACCAATGTCGGCTATGGCAGCGGCACCGCCGGCACCGCGACGCTGAAGCCGACTCACTCGAAGAATTACGACGTCGCAGTCGAGTGGTATTTCGATCGCAACAGCGCGATTTTCGTGACGGGCTTCCGTCGCGAGGTCGACGGGCTGGTCGTGCCGCTGACGGTCCGCGAGACCATCCTTAACAACGGGATCGTCGCCGGCGCGACGAACTCGTTCGCGATCACGCGGCCCGTCAACGCTTCGAACGGCGTACTCAAGGGCGTCGAACTCGGCCTGACTTATTTTCCGGATTACCTGCCGAGCGTGCTGAAGGGGCTGGGTTTCCAGGGCAGCCTGACCGTACTCGACTCGAAGCAGAACATCCCGCTGTCGGATGCGGCCGGCAACATCACGGGGCAGGCGTCGTCGCCGTTCTTCGGGGTGTCGGACCTGTCGTACAATGCGACCTTGGCGTATGATCGTGGGCCGGTCGGGGCGCGTCTGTCGTACATCTGGCGCAAGGCGTTCCTCGCCAACAACGAAGCGCGGCTGTTCGCCAATCCGATCGGCGTCTGGCGCAATCCGGAGAAGAGCCTCGATCTTCAGCTGACCCTCAACGCGACCGATCGTCTCGGCTTCACCTTCGACGCGGTGAACCTCCTCAAGGCGAAGCAGCAGACCTATTACAAGTTCGAGGATGTCGGCGGCCCCGACCGCTTCAACCTGGGGACGACGCTGCTCAGCCGTACGTTCGCGGTAGGGGCACGCTATACGTTCAAATGATGATGGCGGGCGGCGGCGGTAAAACCGCTGCCGTCCATTCGAAGGAGAAGGGGATATGATCGGTCGCCTGATCGTCAGGCCGATCTTCCGTCTCACTTTAGTGTTGGGGATCGTTGCGCCATCGGTGGCGGAGTCCCCTGCTGCGGCGCCATCCGCCGCCCGCGACATGCACCGCATCGCCCGCGCGCGGTTTGCCAACAATGCGCCGTGGTATGAAAACCGCATCCCGTTCTTCGAATCCGCCGATCCGAAGCTCGATGCGGTCTATTATCATCGTTGGTCGCTGAACCGCGCGCATCAGCGCGATCTAGGGCGGACGGGTATATCTTGGCCGAGTTCCTCGACGACGTCGGCCGGCAGCTTCAATCTTATGGCAGCCTGAACGTTGCGGCAACGCTTGATGCCCGTAATTTTGGTGGGTTTGGTCTGCGATGGATCCTGGTTTTCGGTGCCGCACTACTGCCAGTTGGAGTTATACCGTTCGTGCCGCCTTCACCCATCACCCCGCCTCTGGTGGTTGGTCTCGGTTCGCTGACCATGGGTTCCGAGACGGGCTTCCCGAGCACTGCAGCGATCGTGCTCATCCAAGATAGTGGCGGGCGGACGGAACGTGGTGCTGCCACCGCCTCAAACCTTTTTGTCCGCAACTCGGTAGCACTCTTGGAGCCGCGGTGCTGGGCACGGTGCTCAACGCCAGCCTTGCACGAGACCATTTGGGAAAGTTGGACGCTGGGGCGATCATATGGACCAGCCTGGGCAGCCACGAAACGACAAAGGCTCATTGGCTATTCAACAGGGAGCCTAGCTCGTAAATCCTAGCATTTTGCTTCATTGTAGGTGAGCTTATAGTGAAGCGGTTTGGGGAGCCGAGGACTTGTGATCGTAGTCTCTTCCACAAAGTCCGGCCCCACTACTCGATACACTGTGGTGCGCTCGTTGTCGGGCGCACCGAACGTTATCAAAACAGCGTCACCGCTCGATTTTGCGGACACATCAAAAATCTGCCCGTCGTTGAGCCTCCACTGAGTCAGCTCTCCGCTTGTCGAAACAAGGATCAGCGGTCTGGTTTCATATTTGATCGAGAACACGCCTGGTGGACTCGAGATTCTGATCCGAATTCCATCGACAGCCATGTTAGCCTTCCGCAGCCTGCGTGAGAAATAGTCGGTGTTGGGAAGGCCGGCGGTAGCGCTCGCGATCGCTCGTTCGACGTTGTCGCTTCGTCCGCCGTCTAGGACGTAGGAACCTGAAACTACACATTGCGGCGGGCTCGCTGATCCAGAAGCCAAAATGGCAGCTCCTGTAGCCGCCGACAAAACCTCATAAATCATTGCGTGCCCCTCAAATCTTGCCGCTCGCCGTGGCGAGTGTAGTGGCGATCCGCTTTAGCGCATAGGCGGCTGACGGCGCGGCCATACCACTCGAGGTAGCGGAATAGCGAACCTCCGCTTTCTCTATCTACACCGCTTATTCACCCATCCGGGCGCGGTGAGCCGCCATTTGTCAGATTAACGAAAGGCCGAAACCGGGAGGCGACCAGGGAGCTTCGAATGACCGATTATGGGTCCGCTCAGACCTCGGTGCGTTCGGCCAATTCCAAAGCGTCCTCCACGTCAACGCCCAAGTAGCGCACCGTGCTGTCGATCTTGGCGTGGCCAAGAAGGATCTGAACGGCGCGGAGGTTGCCAGTCGCCTTGTAGATGATCGACGCTTTCGTGCGCCGTAGCGAGTGCGTCCCATAATCCTGCGCCGGTAGGCCGATGCCGACCACCCACTCGCGCACGAGGCGGGCATATTGCCGCGTGCTCATGTGGTCCATGTAGTCGTTGCGGCTCGGGAAAACGAAGTCGTTCAGTGTCCCCCCACGTCGCTCCAACCATGCTCGCATCGTCTTTCGCGCCGTGTCCATTATCTCGAACTGAACCGGTCGTTTGGTTTTCTGCTGAACCACGACGGCGCGGTCACGGACGCGCCCGCCGGAAACTACATCGCCAATCCGCACCCTGACCACGTCACAGCCGCGGAGCTTGCTGTCGATGGCGAAGTCGAACAGCGCTCGGTCGCGCAGTCTCCTCTGCTGGTCGAGCCAGAAGCGAATGGCCCAGACCTGTTGCTGTTTCAGCGCCCGCTTCGCACCAATCAGCCGGCCTTCGTTCCAAGGCCGAAGTTCGTGAAAGGCGGGGTCCATTGACGAGTGACCCATCGATCATCTCCATCGGCCCAGATCGGTCAATCGAGTATACGCATGCGCAGTAAACCTCCGGTTTAGAAATGTGGTTGATCAGCCGTCGATGATGCTGAACGAGCTGGCGGTTTCGGGCGGCGCCTGGCGGTCGCTGTGCAGCCGGAAGTGGGTCGTCGTGTTAAGGACCGAACAGTTTGGCACAGCGAGTGCCAGTTGCAGCCTACGCGTCATTTGTACCGTATGCTGCCGGATTGCTTTCTATAATGCTTATAAAGCCAGACGGGCTCGCTTGATGTGAATCGTTACAATCAAGCCCCCCTTCGACCAATCGTACTCAATTGCCCCACCGAGCTGGCTGGAAACGGTGCGTCGGAGCAATTTGCTCCCGTAACCCTCAGGCCCGTCGGGAGGTGAGACTGGCGGACCGCCGCGCTCCAACCAGGTTAGGATAATCTGTTCTGGCTCTGACGTGCTTGAGATATCGAGCGTGCCCGTCGCGTCAGAAAGTGAACCGTACTTCATTGAGTTGGTAGCGAGTTCGTGAATTACGAGCGCGATCCCTGTTGCCGCGGTCTCGCCCACACCTGTTCGTTCGACAGCGACGCGAACCCGGCCTCGAAAAGCGCCGAGGTCGTCATACGGCGCGAGTAGGATCGACAAAAGGTCGCCAAGTAAGGCGGCTTTTGCTTGGCCGTCAGCAAGCGGTCGCACTAAATCATGAGCCCGACCGAGTGCCGCCAGGCGCCCGGTTAGATCCTGTGCCATCTCCTCGATGCTCGTGGCGGCGTGTGAGGTGATAGTTGTAAGGCCGGAGGCGATTGCGAGTAAGTTTTTGACGCGGTGGCTCATTTCGCCGGCGAGTAGCTCATTGCCTTCTTCGGCTTGCTTGCGCCCGGTAACGTCCAGGAAGATGCCGAACATAGTGCGTCCGACAATGCCAACATCCTCGCCTCTACCCCGCGTTGCGATCCAGCGGACTTCGTCGCCAACCGTAATACGAAAGTCAGTCTCATATTCGCCCAGCACAGCTCGGGTGGCTGCGAACGCAGCTCGTACCCGGTCGCGATCGGCAGGATGAATATGTGCTGAAAGTTGTTCGAACGTAACCTCGTTGCTCCAGGGTAACCCCCAAAGCTTGAACGCTTGCTCATCCATTTGCAGCAAATCGGTCTCGACATTCCACGACCAGAGGGCAATGCCAGCCCCGTCCATGGCGCGCCGAACTTGGTCATGCTTCCATTCGTGCTCGTTTGGTGATTCAGTTTCCACGCCGCTACCCCTGACCAATACGCTCTCTGCATAGCCGCGTCGTTCTTGACGGCAACTGTTCCGACATACTTGAAACGTCGTGGTTGGCCTTCTCCGTCGTTCAGGACGTCCTGTTGTTCCTGCCGGAGTTAGGCAACGCGGCCCTTTCTTACGGCTTGGGACGTAGCCAACGAGTCACTGATTTTAGGGGTATTACGCAACGCGAGGGGACTAAGTTCGTCGAAATCGCGTTGGCAGCAACAGGAGAACCGCGATGCCCCGTTTCTATTTTCATACCGAGACCGATGTACGTACGACCGATGATGAGGGAATGGAGTTTCCCGGATTTTTGGAAGCTCGGCGGGAGGCAATCCGGACCTGCGGCCAGATGATGCAGGACGCGCCGGAGGTGTTTTGGGGCTCGCGCCCATGGAACGTTTCAGTGACGGACGAGAAAGGTTTGATCATGTGGGAGATTTATGTCGATGGCCAGACGTCTGCAGCTGGCCGTTCTCTTGAGCCAGATCGCACCATTTTAGGACGCAGATCCGTAATCGCTCCGTGACCGATGGATCAATTATGATGAGCCTAAAATGGGTGTGCAGCCGAAACCTGGTCCGTACCCAGTATCGACATTCCTTCTAAGTTATTTCTTTAAGTTAACGGGCGACACAAACGCCGCTTATCAACAACAACTACGGAAATTAAACGATGGTAGAAGATGCGAAGGTTGTAATCCGTGACGGCCAATGGCTTGGCAGCGGCGATGTATTTGCCGACTATGGTAACGAAGAGGTTGTAGTCGCAATCGATGCTGCAGCGGCCGCCCATCCGTCGTTAAGCGCTCTTCCCGACAATGAGCACGGGCAGTCTGTCCAATCATCTCGCGAAGCGATGCATCGCGCAAGCGAAGCAGCCTCACGTGCGAAGGCGCGAGGGAACATTGACGCCGACGGTCGCATACGGGTCGCTGTCGAAGACATCATTGCGGACGAATAGCTTACGTTCTGCCGGATGTCTTAAGCGTCGAAGGCGGCGCCTGACGATCGGGTTCCAGGAGCCGGCCGCTGATCGCCTCAGCAGACCTGGATCCCGATCATCAAGACGATCTGCGGTCAAACCGCCGGCGGCGCGTAGGCGCGTAGCTCGTCGAGGATCGAATGCCGCGACGGGCGCCAACCAAGCGCACGTTCGGCGTGTTCGCCCGAGACCAGCTGATCGCACGCAATCGCGTCCGCGAAGCCCCCCAGCGCCCGCCGTGCCTCCTCGAGCGGCCATGCCGCCACCCGGCCCTCGGCACCTGCGCCCTCGCTGGCGGCCCGCGCAATGTCGATCAGCGGGATAGCGGCGCCGTGGGCGCCGTTGAAGATGGAGGCTGCCGGCGCCTTTTCGAGCGCGAGCAGATAGAGGTCGGCTAGGTCATCGACATGTACGCACGTCCAGCGGTTCTGCCCGTTGCCGACATAACGCGCCGCACCATGCTCTTGAGCCGAGCCGTACATCATCATCGTCGTCCACGCGTGATTGCCGTAGACCCAGGCGGGACGGAGTATGATCCCGTGAACCCCATCGTTGGCAGCGCCGAGGATTTCCACTTCGAGTGCCTGGCGAAAGCGCACCATCTCCAGCGGATCTAGCGGGCTATCCTCGGTTGCGGGCGTGTCACCCGTGGCGCCGTACAGAAAACAGCCACTCGTATAGAGAAAGCGCCTGGACGTGCCGCGCAACGCATCAATAATCGCGCGCGTCGCGACTTCGTCATAAGTCGCGCTATTCTGGTCATTCGGCGACGCGGCGTGGACGACCGCGTCTACGTCCCGGACGGCGGTGACGATGCTGGCAGCATCCTCCAGACCACCGTAGGCCGCTTGATAGCCCATGTCTGTCAGCTTGACCGCGCTCGCCTCCGACCGCGCAAGCCCCACCACGTCATGCCCCGCCACCGCCAATTGACGGGCGACCGCGCCGCCTATCAATCCCGTAGCACCCGTTACAAGTATACGCATGTCAGCACCTCACTGCTTGTGTGCGACGACGTAGAGCGGACCGACGGCCCCGCGGGAAATCGCGAGACATGATACGGCGTCATCGGCGCGGCCGATGGCGTCAGGCCGATGCGGCGATCTCGGCAATGCAGTCGCGCAGCCAGACCGTTGCGGGATGATCGTCCACCCGGCGATGCCACATCATCGCCAGCGAAAAGTCGGGTATCACGATTGGCGGCTCATGGACGACGATGCCCAAATTGGCCGCAGCGAAACGCTGAGCGACCCGCGAGGCGAGCGTCGCGATCAGATCGGTATCGGCAACTACGAACGGGGCGACCAGAAACTGCGGCAGGCTTAGCACTACGCGGCGTGTCAGACCGAGCGCGGCGAGATTACGGTCCACCAGCCCTTTGCGATCGCCCTCTGGCGATACCAGGAGATGGGGCGCCGCCGCGAACCCCTTGACGTCGGCATCTTTTACGAAGGCAGGATGCCCGGGACGCGCGATGCATGCAAAGCCCTCCCGAAGCAGCGGGCGCGTCATGATGCGTGCCGAAGTGTCGACGGGAACGCTAATCGCAAGGCTTGCCTCGCCGCTGTCGAGGAGGTCGACGACTTCGTTCTTGCCGAAAATGCCGCGGACCCGCACCTCGAGACGAGGCGCCTCAACTGCTAGCCGCGCCAACAGGAGGGGCAGAAGAACGAACGCAGCGTAGTCAGTCATCGCGATCGTGACGATGTTATCGGCCGACGCCGGATCGAAGCCATCGGCTTGCAGGACCGATCGCATGAGGTGGAGCGAAGACGATATCGGGCCTGCGAGATCGTCGGCCCGCGGTGTTGGCTGCATCCCCGTTGGCGACCGGACGAACAATTCGTCGTCGAACACCTCGCGCAGTCGGGTAAGCGCTCCGCTCATGGCAGACTGGCTCAGACCGATGCGCTGGCCAGCACGTGTGACGTGGCGCTCCGCGTACAGGGCATCGAACGCCTTCAACAAGTTCAGGTCAAAGCCCGCTACATCCATCGGACAGCCATAGAAGAATGAGGTCAGCCAGGAAAGCGATCGAGGGGTACTTTTAACCCCGCCCTTGCTGAGAGAACGGCGTACTGAGGGCGGAGGTCGGCCCCCTTTGCTGCGTTTGCAGCGATATGAACGAACGGCCGAAGTTGGGCAGCCGCGAATAGCTCGCGAACGTCCACAAATGGGTCCTCGCTGACGCGGATCGGTCGACGGTTTTCCGCGGCGGTGGTCTCAGCTAGCCTAGTCGCGCCGAACCTGTATGCCAGTAAGTAGGTCGCTGACGGGAGTTGATAATGGATTTTGTGTCCAGGCGGACGATGCTCGCTGCCCCGTGCTTCGGGACGCTCGCCATAGCCATGGCGGCAGATGCAACAACCGCGACGACGCCCGGCACCCTTGCCAGCTTGTCGACCTGGATGGACTTGGCGTCCGTACCGGGCGCGAGCTGGGCAATGCTGGACGGGGCCGGCGCGATCTCGTCTGGTGCGGTCGGCTATGCAAAGGCTAATGCGGTGCCCACGACACCCGATACATTGTTCGAAGCAGCATCGCTGTCCAAGGTGGTTCTGGCGGTCGCGGTTCATGACATGGTGCGGGAGGGCTTGATCGACCTCGACCGGCCGGTGGCGGAGCATGTCGCGTTCACGGATGATGCTGCGACGCGATCGATTACGCCTCGCCACCTGCTCTCCCACTCTAGTGGCCTGCCTAACTGGCGCGATGAAGCGGGCGAGCCGTTAACAGCCGCGTTCCCTCCCGCCACGCGATTCCGCTACTCTGGCGAGGGCTTCGTACTGCTCGGCCGGTTGGTCGAGGCAGTTACTGGGCAGACCGCCGCGCAGGTGGTGGAAACGCGGGTCCTGCGACCGGCGGGAATGAGCCGAAGCACCTATGGATGGGCAAGGGGCACCGAGCCAGCAGTCGCGTGGGCGCACGACGGAGGCGGAGGTGTACTCATCGACAAAGGCCCGGCCGGCTATGCGATGCGTCGCGATGCTGGCCCGCCGAAACCAGTCGACCGGTGGACGCTAGGCGAACGGGAGAAAGCGGCCGTCGCACTTGGCAAACCGGCGATGCCAATATTCATGACGCCCAACATGGCGGCGGGATTGTGGATTACCGCCAGCGACTACGCGCGGTTCCTGGCTTTCGCACAGCGCTATCCGGGGCTCTCGACGAAGACCACTCGAGTGAAGGGAACACTCGACTGGGGGCTAGGCTGGGGAATGGAGAGTGACGGTGGGCGGCGTTTCGCTTGGCACTGGGGCACCAACGACGGCGTCGCGAACCTATTCGTTGTGGACCTCGTGTCGGGCCTGGCGATTGTGGTCCTTACCAATGGCGATGCTGGGCGTAAGGTATACGAGCGTGCTGCCCGCACTGTCTTCGCACGCGAGTTCGATGCGTTCGCCTGGCTGAAGTGACCTCTGCCGGCCCATCCGGCTCTGCTTGCGATATGGAGAGGGCAGCCGCTTTAAAGTTGCAACCCTGTCACCCGCGCATCTCAGTCGGCTTCTGGAGTATGAACGAGACGCTCTCTATGGCCGGGGATGAGTCACGCTGATCGCAGATAGCGTATTGCAGCCACCAAAATGTCGCCGCCCATGAGGGCAGGTACATCGGGTTCCAGTTCCCATCTGGGTTTATCCTGGACGTCGTAAACTGGTTCTGCTGAGTATTGCAGCGCCAGACCAGTGCGGTCGAGCCGTAACGGAAAGACCGCGGCACCTACCCGCATCATTGGCGTTCCTACGATAGCCGCACGCCCGAGACCACGCATGCCCATGGGAAAGCCTTCCGCCATGCTGGCGCTCCACCGCGTTGTGAGGACCGCGACCTTACCGGTGTAGGTAAAGGGGCCCCGCGGCTCGACGGTCTCTGTCCAGGCAGCACTCAGTCGGTTGCCGTCGCGCCTGCGCATGCGGGCATAGGGCATCGTCTCGGTGATAAATCGCCCCATGATCGGGCGGGCTACCGCGGTGTCGCCGCCACCATTCTGACGAACATCAATAATGAGTCCGGGTGCATTCCGGAAGCTTGCCAGCGCCGCGTCGAAGGCCGTCACAACCGCATCGTCAGCAAAGCTGCGAACGACGATGCAACCGATGTCATGACCTAACATCCGGCTCTCGACATTGGGGAGCGTAACAGGTTGCTTCACGCGGACGGGAACGACGTGTTCCGAACCTGGCGTCGACCGCACCGTTAACGTCCTTGGCATGCCGCGCCGCCCCGATACCGCGACGTTAAGCGCAAACGCCGTTGCCGCTGGATCTGGACGGCTAAGACAACGCGGCATTATGTCCGAAGCGATCTGCTCAATCGGTCGGCCGTCGATCGCAAGCACGCTCTGGCCAGGCGTAATGCCCGCATCCGCTGCGGGGGACCCATCGCGAACGCTTGTGACAAACGCCGTACCATCGCGGTTGGGTTCGACCCACAGATCGAAATATGGCCCGCGAGCCGCATCCAGTGCCGGATCATTCAAGTGGGTGTGCGCGTCGTACAGCTCGCCGATCACCCGGCCAACGATGCCGGCGAACGCTTCGGATGATTGGGCGGCAGCGGCAAGGGGGCGATACATTCGCCTTACTGCCCTCCAGTCGGTGCGCTTCTCCCCGAAATAGCAGTAGCGCTCGTCCAGTGTCCGCCAGAGCTCGTCGAAGTCCTCGACATAGGTCACGTCATGAGCCGGCTCGCCCGCCTGGGCTATCCCCGAAGGGGAGGCTGCTGCCGCACCTAGGGCGATACCAGCCTGAAGCAACGATCGACGGGTCATGGGGTGGCACATGTGATCGGCTTTCGCTGGTGGTCTTCCATGCGGTTAGCCGAAGGAAATTTCGCCGCCTTGAACGATATTGCTGTCGCGCGATCGGTGCGAGCTTACCTGTTTGCGTAGCGTGCCGGCGATACACCGACGATACGTTGGAACTGCCGTGTGAGATGGCTTTGATCGGCATAGCCGACATCAAGCGCAACCTCCGCGATTGGCTGACCCGTCAACAGCAGGCGTCGCGCTGCGACGATACGGCACTGATTGCGGTACGCGAGGGGGGTGATCCCGACTGCCTTGCGGAAGCTTCGCGCAAGATGGAAGACGCTGATCCCGGATACGCTTGAGAGCGTGCCCAGCCCAAAGCCGTCGGCGAAGTGTGCATCGATGTAGCTACGAGCGAGCGCAACGGCATCGCTGGACACCCGGGTATCCAACGATGCGTGGTTTACCTGGTCGGCGAATAGGACCCCAGCCAGACCGGCGAGCGCACTTTCCTGTTCCAATCGCCCCGCGTCATCGCGACATAACAAGGTGTGCGCATCGGCAACGATGGAGTAAGAACGATCGCCAGCCAATACAGGAGAGTCAAACCGCGACGCGTTCAAGCCCGCGGCGATGTAAGGACGTATCGCTTCGTCGGGGATGTACGCGACGCGATAGCGTAAGGTCTCACCTCCCGTCGTTCGGTTGGCATGCGGCTGGTCGGGATGAAGACGCAGTACCTGACCTGCCTCGACGTTGTAGGTTCTGCCGCCAACAGCGAGGGCCTCACAGCCTGCCATGACCGCGCCGACTACCCATTCCGCATGGCTGTGCTCGGGAAAGGCTCGCTCGCTATACTCGACGGATACGAGTTCGACGCCTGGTAGGTAGGAGGGGCGGGAGAAGTGGGCATCATTTCTCACTGGCTCACTCATGTTAACGCGCCGCCTACCCGGAGCCGAACGCCGATCAGTCCAAGCAAGTATGTCATTGCGCCTTACCGATCCACGCGCGGCCGGATCCCAAATCGAGCGTCAGGTCGCGCCTGCCCATCAGTTGCATGCCGATATTGCCGTCCATGATCATATTCGGAAAGACGCGTGCTTGCCCGGTAAATACTACGTCGCGCGTGATCGTCGCGCTAACCGGCTGAGCCGTCCGAATGTCCGTGCGTAAGCCCAGGAGCGGCGCGATCTGCGTCGACACGAAAATGGTTGGCCCTGCGTTGGCAGAGTCCAGTTCCATCCAGGCACGACCCCGGGGGGTGTTCACCCCGATGTTGACGTCGAGGGCGGCACCTTCTGCTCCCCGCACCAGCCGAACCGGCACTTCGAGACCGGACTTCATACGCGCCGCGAGGGAACCCGGTGTTTCGATCACGATCTGGCCACTAGCGAAGCGAATAGTGATGATACGGCCAGCGAAGAGGTCTAGTCCGATCGAGCCGTCCAGCCTGGCAGTGTCGGCATCGAGCTTGCCGAGATCGTAGACGATCGTTGTCGGTGCTGTGTAGGCGTGGTTGCCCATTTTAAAAGCAACGTCATCGCAGCGTGGTAGGTCCAGTCGCTCTCCTGTCATACGAAACGCCGTGACGTTGCCCCAAGGTTCGCAGCCAAGATCGCGGGCCAGGGCTGGCGTAATCATTGTCACCCCCTCGCCCGTGTCAAACAAGAAGGTCCGCTCGCGGCCGCCAACCGATGCCTGAACAGTGAACTGCTTACCTTGAAAAAGCTCAAGGCTTATCGTTTGTGGGCCGCGGTCTTGCGATAGGCCGGCGGGAAGGGCGGCGAGCAACGCGCCCATCATCAACATTTTCACTAGCATCCCCTTACCCCGCAGGCTTCACTGGCGGCGGGGTCCCCATGCCGGCGGGTGCTGCAACGGCACTGCGTTTGAGCCAAACCCGTCCTTGAGCGAGATCCATGGTGACCACCCAATCTTTGAGAAACGGCATGCCAAGGTTTCCATCGATCACGATGTCGGGGCTGAAGATCATCCCGGACGCTTCGACACTGGGGGCGATCTGAAAGCGGCCTTGTTGCGGCCCCTCGCCGGTAACCTTCTTCAAGCCAAGTAGAGGAAGAAGTTTTGGTGCAACTAGGATCGTGCCGCCATTGCCACTGTCCAGCTCAAGGCGCGCCGGTCCACGTTCGGTGGGAACGTCAACGAAAACAGACAGCGCCAGGCCGCCAATCTCACGAGCCAAATGAGCAGGAAGCTCTACCGCGTTCGCCTTGCGCCCAGCCGCGCTTTCACGTGTTTCCAACGTGAGCTCGCGACCTGCGAAATCGATGGTTACAGTGCGTCCGGCGAATGCGTCGAGGGCAAGCAGACCATCGATCGGTGTGTCGGGAGACCCCACGTCCATGACGATTGCAACAGGGCTCTGTAGGGTCTGGTTCTTCCAGTGGATTGCAACATTGTCGCAACGTGGGGCGGTGATCTTCGTGCCGGTCATATGAAACCCGGTGATTGATCCCCAAGGTTGGCAGTCTATCTCCTTTGCCAGCGCTGGGGAGATCACCGTCAGTCCGCCTGCAGTGTCGAGTTGAAAAAGTCGCTCCCGTCCGGCCACCTTCACTCGTGCCGCTACGCCTTTGCGGTAGCTTTCCAACGGTAGCCGAACCGGACTCGTTGGGGCAGCATTCGCTCCAGACGCCACACTAATGAGCAACACAGCCGATAATAGCTTCTTCAAAAAAATGCCCCTTTCACCGTGGGATGCCCGCCAACCGAAGCAATCGAATAGACGATGCATTTTACTATTTAAGGCTAAAAAGCAGTGATCCAGCGCTCAAGCTGATCGGTATTGCGCATGTCGCCGGTGTAAGCATGTACCGGCCTGGCCGGGACGTTCGAACCGCGTTTTCTGCCGCGATACACCTTCATCGGAATAACGGCCCGGGCAAAACCGCTGGGCAGAGCGACTTGCCGTACGTCCATATAAAGCGAGTCAGCGCTCGTCTCCTGCCCGACGTGAATGCCGCCTAACGCGGTCCATAGATCGACCGCATCAAGGCATGCCGATCCGCATCCCCAGTCCGTCAGCACGAATACCCGCGCTTTCAGCACGGGAGCAGCGCCGGTCGCTGCTCCTTTTGCTTTGTCGGCATCGATTTCACGCCAGAGCGCCTGCCCGAGCGCGCGGGCAGATGTCATGCCCTTTGCTGTACGAGCGGCCCAGTCTTTCGCCGCTTGCGAGACATCCGCGGAATTCTGCCAGGCGGTACGATAGCCTTCGAGCGTGGCGATGTTTCCAGCCGAAGCGCGCCAGTCGATGCCTTCCGATCCTGATGGAAGCGCATTCACTGCAGCCTGGCCCCAGAGGATAGCCGCAATCTGATACGACCAGTCGGACGATCCACCGCCATTGCCTCGAAGGTCGAGCACGATGCGCGGCGCCGCTGCGATCGCGATGGCGTCCTTCCTCATCGATTTGATGATTGGCGTTAGGGACTTGGCATCAGCGCTGTCGGGGTCGCCGTTGAAGCCGGGGAGCGAGAACCAGCGCGTGCCGTCAGCAAACGTTCGAGCCGCGAACTCCGGACGTGCCCGAGGTGCAGTAGCGGCAAAACGTGCGTCGAAGTCTGCATCAGGCAGATCGCGCCAGCTAAGCGTCGCGTTCTTTAGTTTGCCATCAACCTTGAAGCGGCAGCGGACTGGACGCTTGATGTAAGGGTTGGCGGTGTCGAGGAATAGGCGGCCACCATTGGTCGCTCGTTGGCTGACCAGTTCCCACCTGCCTCGAAAGGCGCCGACGTTGCGGGCAGCCAGATGTTCGGCATCAATGCCATCGCAGCTTACGAGTACTGCTCCGAGCGGTAGGGGAGCGTCATTCGCTCGGGTCATCACGACCTGACGTCCGGTGCCGTCAAAGCCGGTCAGGAAGCCGGGCCAGCGGATCGGCAGGGCGGCTGGCTGGTCGAGGTCGAGCGCGACATGTCCATCGTTGAAGCTCGCCACGTAGCCGCGCATCGCCCATAGATATCCCGGGTAGTCTCGGACGGTAGCAGCGCGACGCAGGGCCAACGCCAGACCGGCATCGTTGCGACGCGCAAAGCCGCGGTCGAGTTTGTTGTAGGGGCCAGGGTGATTGTCGGCGATCTGGTCGTGATAAGCCTTGGCGTCCATTCGCAAGGTTGCTGCCCAGTCGCGAGGTATGTTGGTCGCACCGATCAGCAGAACCGTCGCTGGTATGGCAAGGAGCGACTGGTTCATCTCGGCGCGGCCAGTTTGCTGGCTGCCTTCTCAAGATAGGGCCTGACATCAACCGAACTGTAGCCCGGCGTCGTCGAGGCGAAGTGTCGCAGCCAGTACCCGTGGCCAGCCCCGTACACGACGAGGATGCGATCGCCCGGTTTGGCCACATTGATGAGCTTTGCGAAGATCTTCGCATTGCGGAGGTACCACATGGCATTCAGATCTGCGCCGGGCTGCTCGTTACCGTCACCAAGTCGGAGCAGGGAGTAGTATGAATCCTGTCCACCCATGGGCGTGGAGGGGTCGTTATAGCGGATCAGCATTTGCGGTATGCTGGTGGTTGCCTGCTCTGCCTCAAACTTCCTGGCAGACGCCTGGACCGTCGCAAAGGCGGCGTCGAGATAGGCCTGCTGCCCGTGAGCTTGTGCATAAGCTTCGACCGGGCCGATCGGGAAATAGTCCGGTTCGCCCTTGCCGGGTTGCTCGTCGATACCCTGAACGGACCGAAGGCCGGCGCGAGCAGCGATGCGGTAGCCGATCTGGGTTGTCTCGTCCCGGTCGGTCTTGAGCACGTTTGGGGAAAACGTTGCGAAGTCCGTCACATCGTAGGTCGGGCCCGGGCGTTGCGCCTCGACCATGACCCGTGTCGGTCTAAACTCTGCAATGGCATCAGCCAGTGCTTCCAGTTCGCGCTGGCGCTGCGGCGTGGTGACATCGTCGACGTGGGCATTCACCTTGTCACGACCAGGGTTGCCGAAATGATAGCTACCCAGCACCATCACTTGGACAGGTTGCTGTGGTGCAGCGGTGACAGCAGGCGTTACTGCCGCAGCGAGTATGGGTAGCAGCATGCAGCAGGTCTCCTTGGTGTGGTGCTCGGACAATACACGTCGAATGGCAGCTGTCTATCTGGATTTGCTGGGTTGGACGCCACTGTAGATGAGTTTGGTCCGACAGCTGACAGCGACGCTAGTCCCGGAATCGGTACGTTTGCGAGCAGGCCGAGTTAACCATATCCCCTTCTGATCTCATGCCCTAACAATCCGCCAAGTCAGATTATGATGGGGCAAGGGCAGTTGAGAAGACGTAGCTTCCTCATGGGTGCAGCAGGGGCCGCTTTATCAGGCGCTGTGCGTGGAGCGGACGTCGTACCCAATGGAGCGGTGTGAACCGCACCGGGTTTGTCGGAGGCTCCAACTCCTGAGAAGGTGGAGCCTGTATGAGCAAGACAACGAACAAGTTTGCGCCGGAAGTTCGCGAACGCGCGGTACGTATGGTTTTCGACCACGAGCGGGATCACCCCTCGCGATGGGCAGCGGTGGTGTCGATCGCGGAGAAGATCGGCTGCGTTCCGCAGACGCTGCATGAGT
>NZ_JAXOJS010000010.1:0-71223 GCF_036663875.1 Sphingomonas sorbitolis
CCCATCGGCAACATCCCGCCTGCCGAAGCTGAAGATCAATATTATGCTGCCGCGGACAATATCGATATGGCAGCGTGACTCACAACCCAACGCCTCCGGTAGACCCGGCGCGGTTCAGCCCCATGCTGGAACGGTTTCTACGCTGCAGCCCCTGGGCATTGACACTGATCCACTAGGACGGAGAAGGCACCATGACCAATCCCGACATCCCTACCTTTCGTGTTCAACTGCTACCGGCGCCGATGGTAATCGACGCTGATGGCCTCCCAGTCGCCAATTCTCATGTGGTCGAGATCGTATTTCCAGGGGACACGATCGACACGACGCTGGGGAAGGTGAACACCATCGTCGGGCCGGGAACTGCCAAGATCATCGTTGAGGACGCGACGTACCGCGGGATCAGCCTTTGCTGAGTTTGCGCGCTGTGTAGCCTTCGGGCAGGGGAGCCTGCCAACCAAGGAAGCAGTAATACATGGCGAACCGTCTCACGATTGATCAGGACAGCCTGGTCGACAACGGCCGCGAAAAGCAGGTTGAGTTTACCGCCGACATCGATAGCGACGACCGCGACTTTGCTGTGAAATACGCCGTGTTGCGTGAAGTGAGCGGCGACGAACCAGACAATGACGCCCTGGAACTGTTCGAGCGGTTCAGCGACGAGATACTCGATATCTGCGCCGATCTTGCCGAGCTTCGGCCAACGGCCAATCTGATAACCGTGACAGAAAGTGACCTCGAGTAGCGGTCGCTCCGAGGCGCCCTTCGAAGCGTGCCGCTTAAGGCAGCAGTCAGGTCAGAGTTGGCATCCTCAAGGCTCATTGAGGATACCAACTTCGGCATGTTTTTCAGTTCTCTACGGCGTTTACAGATCTGTTTTATCGTTGCCAGCTTGGCATTCGGCCTGCCTGTGCAGACGGCATATGCCCGATCACGCGTCTCTGAGATCGTCGTCGATGCCTCAACCGGTACCGTTCTGTTTTCGCAGGCGCCGGATGCAGCGAGACGGCCGGCCTCGCTGACCAAGTTGATGACGCTCTATCTCGCATTCGAAGCGCTGGCCGATGGCCGCTTACGACCAAGTGACCCTTTGCCGATTTCCCGCCGGGCGGCGCGCCAGCCGGCGACGCATTTGGGTATAGCCGCGGGTGGAAGGATCACAGTCGGCAAGGCGCTAGACGCTATCGCGGCGATTTCGTCGAACGATCTGGCCGTTGCCGTGGCCGAACGCATTGCTGGCAGTGAGCCGAAATTCGCCAGACTGATGACGGCAAAGGCACGCCAGCTTGGAATGCGGAACACGCGGTTTGCAAACGCATCCGGGCTGACCAGCGCCGGGAACGTGACGACGGCGAGCGACATGGCGAAGCTTTCGCGCGCCATCGTCAGGCGATTTCCGCGGCAATATGCCCGGTTCAGCAGGCGTACGATTCAGTGGCGATCGCGCCGCATTGGCAATCACAACCATCTGCTCGGTCGGATCGCGGGCGTCGACGGCATCAAGACCGGGTACACGTCCGACGCCGGCTACAATCTCGCAGCGTCGGCGATGCGTCGAGGTCGGCGTATCGTGGTCGTTGTGCTGGGTGAGACCAGCGTTTCGGCACGTGATGCGCGCGTTGCCAACCTGATCGAGTTGGGCTTCACCGGATCCAGATCGAAGGGGTATCGCGTACGACGGCGGTAACTCTACGAACGGCCTTGGCCTGGCTCAGAGCCAGGAGGATCGTTCGGATCGATAATATATCTTATGTTAAATATCAGGTACTTAACTGGCATTTACGTTCTGAGTGTGGGCCCCCTAGCCCAGCTTTGCTAGAGGTCGGCGCCGCTGCGTCGCTACGCTGCGGATACGTCCCCGCAGCGACCGCTGCCTCAGTCATTCACCGCCTTAAGACCGGATCCGACCCGAGCAAGGTCGGTCAGGAACTCGGCGAATACTCGACCCTCGTCTATTCTTGGTACATCGGGCGCCCAGGTTGTTCGATCCGATCGAGCCACTCTCGAACCCTTTTGCGATAGATATGAGCGTTCTCCCGTTCCACCAACGCACTGGCGATTGCTGCCGCTTGCATTGAATATCCGTAGCCAGGCAGGCCCGAGGGGCATCGGTTGGTTTCCATGATCTTTCCTTTCTCGAATAGAGCCGAAGGCGATGCGCGCATCGACTTCTGGCCCTCGCCGAGAGCGGGGGGTGAATGGGCAAATCCGGGCCGATCGAGGTGGAGGGGGATCGCCCGGCCTGCACCAGAGCGTAGCGCCGGGAAGGCTGGGGATACCGCCTCGATCGCCAAGCGGAGCGCTTGCGCGGAGACGGTCTAGCCCTTGCCCAGAGGGGGGATGCACCCCCCTCGCCGCACCGCCACGGCGGTGCCAGGAACGATTGCCGGCCGACGGCCGTCCACGCCGTTAGAGGAAAGGCTGCACTCTGTTTCTCGTATCAAGCATGGCTTTGTGCTATGCTCGTCGCTTGAAAGGATCGCCCGATGAACGTCGTAACGCCCTTCACATCCTCTACGCCTGCAATCAGCGAAGCCGAGCGCGCTCGCCGCTTGAGTGAAGTTAACTTCGCTCGGGGCAGTGTTCGCTACGAGGGCGGCGTCCTCTCGGACGAGATCGAGCAACTAAATGCTCGCTACATTGCCGGCGAGATCGATAGCGATGAGCTGACCGCCGCAATACTGGCATCAGACACCGTTCGCGCGGCTTGATTAGCCAGCGCGAGGCCGCCCTTACCTTTGCACGGGTTAGAGAGCTTCAGCGCGATCCCGTTCAAGGTCAGTTCGATGTGGCGCATCTCCAGGAGGTTCATCGCCGGATCTTCCAGGACCTTCCTGAGCACCGGCCCGGCGAGTTTCGGCCGGACGCGCCGGGACACTTCAAGAACCGGGAGCTAGAGGCGTCGGGCGATCGCGTCCTCGTGCCCTATGCCCTCCGACCCGAAATCGACCGGACTCTAGGGCCGACGCTCGACGTTCTTCAGTGCGGCAAAGCGCTCAGGGGCTATGACATGCTGGAGATGTCAGAGGCCGTCGCACAAACCTACGCGCGCCTCGACTATCTTCATCCGTTTCGCGAGGGCAACAGCCGCACGCTCCGGACATTCACGGAGCAACTGGCACGCGAAAATGGGCATCAGCTCGATTGGGGAACGACGAATGTCACACCGAAATCGCGCGACGCGCTCTACATCGCGCGCGACTTGGCGGTAATCGAGCTCCGCAATCCAGGCCTCAGCATGGCCGACGCGATGGCGGCGACAACGCGAGAGGATTACGAGCTCAAGTACAAGCTCGCCAATCAGGTCGAGCGCTACAAAAACGCCGATCCCCTAGAGGAAATTGTCCGGCGCTCACTCGAGCGCGGTCGCGACCAGGTGCCATTCGATCGACGCCTGACCATCCGGGACGCGGCACGCGAAATCGCAGTCATTGAGCCGATTGCCCAGAAGCAGGCCGAGCAGAACGTCGAAGACATGCGGCTCGCCGTTTTGCGGAAAAAGGAACCAGCGGCAGAACTCGATCGCGCAAGCAACATGCGCGACTGGGTAGCACGCGAAGGTAAAGCGTCCGCGCTGACCAGCCGGCTGGCGGATGTCGCCAGTGGTCATATCACCATCAGTCATGAGCCCGGGGCCTCCGCCCTCAGCCGGCTGACCGCCATAGCCGACGGCATCAATCTCGAGCTTGCGAAACAACGGGCTAGCCCGGCGCCGAGCGTGGTGCCCCCGGTTCGGCAAATCGATCGTGGCGATCTCGATCGCTGAGCCTGGCCGGCGTCGCCTGCCGGAGTCTCTGCCGGCGATCAGGCTGCCTTCTCGTGCAGGGCTACAACATTTTCGAACAGTTTTTTGACCTGCTGCTTCGGCGACGCCGCCAAACACTCATCGATCGCTGCCTGGTTCAGGCTACGCCGTGCCTTCGTCGTGGCTCCACCGGCACCCACCACTTCGGGAGCAGGCGCAGCCCCAGGTTTCGCCGGGGCGGCGTTGGCGCTCTCGGCAACCTGCGTCGCTTCGATGACGCGCAAGCTATTCGCCGCGATCGCCGGATCGACCCGGATAGGGGGCATCTGAGGGGCAGGTATCTTGGTTCGCTCGATCAGGTGCTTTTCCGCGTAGTAGCGGACCTTCTTACCGTAGGTCGCGTACATGCCGCGTCGGAAGACGATCAGGTCGTTCTCCGGCAGAAGCTCGACTTCCTGCGGTAGCATCAGCGGCCGGCGCTGGTCGGACTCGGACGTCGAGCCGCCCCCGCCGCCCCACGTCCCCATCGAGCGGGAGCGCGCCTTGTACGTGTAGCTGCCGAGCTGGTCGGAGATCTTCTTCGCCTCGGACAAGGCGGCGGGACGCAACACCAGCCGGACGGCACAGTTACGCTCGATGTCGGCCGCCACCTTATCGCCATAGACGCCCTGGATCTGCTCGAGCGACTGGAACGCCGGCAGCATACGCAACCCATAACCAGCGACATAGCTAAAGGCATTTGCCAGCACGGTGCATTTGCCGAGGCTCGCGAACTCGTCGAGTGCGAGCAGCACCTTTATCTGATGCTTGCCGTCCTTCGGCAACTCGCGGACGTTGCGGTCGATGAACTGCTGGAAAAGCAGCCCGTAGATCGGGGCTACCCGCTCCAGATCATCCGGCGAAACGCCGAGGTAGAGCGAGATCCGCTTATTCCGGAACTCGCTCAAATCGAAATCGCTCTCGGACGTCGCGGCATCGACATAGGGGTTGAGCCAGGCATTGATCTTGGACGTGACCGACTGGCGCAGGCCAGAGAATGTGTTAGCCGACGAGCCGGTGTAATCCTGGATCGCTGAGACGCACGCGGTCGACAGGGGCTTACCAGCCTTCTCCCGGGCCGCGATGATCTTCGGAAAACGACGTTGGGCATCAGGGGCCGCAAACTGCCGATAGACCTCGCCGATCGTGAACGGGAGGGCGTCCTCGCCATCGTCGACGGTTGCAGCGATATAGGCGGTCACGCCGAGAAACGCGGTTCGCGCTCCTTCGGCCCAGAACTTCTCGCCAGTCAGAGGGTCGGGGTAGAGCATCGCCGCGATCTTCTGCAGCTCGTTGATGACCTCGACCGGGTCTCGTCGGTTGATGTAGCCTAACGGGTTCCACCGCACGGTGCGGCCAGTCGGATCAAGCGGATTGAACAGCAGCACGATCTGGCGAAGGACGTCTTTTCGATAGCCGGCGGTGTTGTCGTAATTCTCCTGCTTGATGTCGAGCACGACCAATGAGTCCGGCCAGTCGAGCAGGTTTGGGATGATAACGCCCACACCCTTGCCGGCGCGGGTCGGCGCCTCGAGCATGACATGCTCGGGACCGCCAAAGCGCATGACCTTGCCGTTGAATTTGCCGAGCACGATGCCGGTTTCGGACAGCAGCAGGCCTTTCTTGACCTCGGGGGGGCGCGCCCAACGCGCCTCACCGTGCAGCTTCTGGCGCGTAAACAGCGTCGAGATGATCAGGATGATGGTCAGCATCAGGCCAATGCCAAACCCGATCAGGAACGGCTGGTAGACGATTGGATAGCCCTTCAGCGCCCAGAGTGCAGCCGGCACCTTGCGCCACGGCGTATGCACGCTCAGCAGATGCGCCTTGAACAGGACAGCGACGGCGCCGATTGCTGCGCTCAACACCACGCCAATGATGGCCAAGAACGCGATCGCACCGGGTTGCGACCCTTCGTCGCTCCGCATCCACCTACCGCTCACGCTACACCCTCCTCAGTCGTTCGGCTTCGCTGGATCGAACCACACTTCTGTCATGCGGTAGCGCGCCGGCCGTCCCTCGCCGGGAGGGAGCCGGTGCATCTGCACAACGATATCGACGAGCGAGCGCAGCAAGGACCGAATGTCGTGACGATCGAGATCGTTGCCGCCTTCGGACTCCTTGACCAAAAGCGTGAGCTGCTCGAACGCGCCCTCGGCCGTGTTGGCATGGACCGTGGTGATCGAGCCGGGATGGCCGCTGTTGACGTTGCGCAGGTAGAAGAACGCGGTGCCGTCGCGCAGCTCCTGTAGAAGGATGCGGTCGGGCCGCATCCGGAGCGCCGATTCCAGCAACTCCTTGGCGCCGGCCTTCTGCAGGCTCTTACCGTCCTTTGCGTACATCATGTGGACGTGGTTGCGCTGCGGCACCACCAGCTCGCGGGTATCCTCGATCGTCAGGATCCGCTCATAGTCCGGGATCAGCTTGATGAGCCCTTTCGAAAAGCTCGTCTTGCCCGAACCGGTCGCGCCGGAAATGAGGATATTCTTGCGGGCTTCGACCGCCAGCTTGAAAAAGCCCCGCCAGTCGCCCGCTGCGCGTAAGGCCAGCAGATCGGCGTCGACCTCCTTGTGGAGCCCATGCGAACGAACCTCGCTGAAGAGACCGGCGGCCTCGAAATCGTCGATGTTCATCGTCACGCCCGATGCCTTGCGGATCGTGATCGAGATGAAACCTTGCTCGACCGCCGGAGGAACAACGACCTGTGCGCGCTCGCCCCCCGGGAGTACCGAGGAGCAGACCGGATATTCGGAGTTGATGTCCTGCTTGGTGAGCCCTGCGATCAGCTTCGCCAGGGTTTTGAGAGCGGCATTGTCCAACGCCGGCTCCTCATGCCACTCCCAGCCATTGCGCGTCTCAAGCCCGATCAACCCAGGCTCGTTGATGACCAACTCGGTCACATCGTCGCGCAACAGATGCCGTCGGATCGGCTCGGCGTTATGCTCGTAGATGAACGACGTAGGGCTGGATGCCATCGGCTTAGCGCCTCAACCCCACGTCATAGACCGAGTGGAAATCGAAATCCTTGGCGACGAAGATTGCGGCCGTATCGCCCTGGTTCTTTTTCAGGATCGGCCTGATCTGCATCGTCTGATTGAGGACAGTCGACCCCGTGGTACTGGGAACCTGGGTGGTGTTGCTACCCTCGCCAGCCAACGAACGGCTCGCGATCTGCGAGGCATCCTCCAGCACCGAGATGACCAGCCCAACGCCGAACCGCGCCCAGAACTGCGTATCGACGCCACCCGGGAGCCCCGCTCGGCCGAGGCTGTCGGCTGCGGGTGAGCCGAGGTCGATCGCGACGCCGCGCGGGGTGAGTGCGCGAGTCCACACCACGAACAGGCGTGCCTGCCCTTGGGTAATGCCGCCCGAATATTGCCCAAGTACCTTGGTCCCCTTGTCGAGCAGGACGATGCGGCCGTTCTCCGAATAGACGTCGTGGTTGATGACGCACGACACGAACCCGGCCTGCGTTGAGTTGATCGCAGTCTGGAGCGTGCACGGGATCACCGTGCCTGCGCTGAGCAGCAGGTTGCGATCCGCGACCATCGTCGCCCGCACTGTCTGGATCGCGGAGTGCCCAAGCTGGTCGCTGAAGTCGCTTGGGCCCTTTGCTGGCGCAGCCGGCGCATCGTCACCCGCAGCGCCGAAGCCACTCGCCCCGAACCCGCGACGCGCGACCGAAGACTGCCCGCCACGCGACTCATCGTCCTGACCGCTTTGCTGTCCCTCGCTACCGGCGGCTGCCGAGGAAATAGCGGCCGAGCTTAGACCGGTATTGCCGAAGGCCATGATTGGCGATCGCCTTGCCGCATCTGCCATGGCGCGCGCTTGCTCCGCACGCCGCTGCTCCGGCGACTGCTGTCCATTGGCCGTGGTGGTGGACGCCGTCCCCGTCGCCGGCACCGGGTTTCCGTTGGCATCGGCAACCTGCGTACCTGCCGCAGGCGTAATCGGTCGCCCAAAAATGTCGGTCTGCGGCGCGCCGGATTGATTGAGCTGACCCGCGAGCGCCGCCCGCTGCGCGTTCGGCGAACCCATCACATCGTCCACCGACCGTTCGCTTGCCTTGGCCGGCTGTGCCGCGGCCTCCGAGCTCGCGGAATGGTGGAATGCGCTATAGCCGATCATGATGCCGCCCATGGCACCCAGGAGACCGATCCCGGCACCGAAGAAGGCGATGTTGCCCCAGCCTCCGCTGCGGGCGACCGGAGTATCGATGTCGCTGGAGGGGACGGTATCGGCAGCGACGTCGCCACCCCGGTCAATGACAGTGCCGACCATGTTACTGTCCCTTCACTTTGCGGGTCACCACATTGGAAACCGTCCCCGTGCGATCGCCGCGATCGTTGCGCAGCGGCGCCTCGTTGTAGATGCACAGCACGGTCGTTCCGCGACGGAGGCGGAACTGACGGTAGACCGCATGGATCACCACGAAATCTTCGCGCACATCGTAGGGGATGATCGTCTCTGTCCCATCGACGTCGACCGCGAAGATCGATGGAATGTCGGCGTGCCCCGGATAGCGCAGCACCGTGAACTCGCCATTGTCGGAGATCTCGGTCGGTTGCAGCGCGGAGTCGCCCTGCACCGTGTAATTCATATTCCGGGTGCCCTCGATCACGGCATGATCGAGCGCGGCTTGGGCGACGTTAGTCTCGATCGCCTTGGCGGTCTGCGCTTGGGCGAGCTGAACCTGAAGCGCGGCCATGGCGCGTTCTTCGCGCGGGTAGTGGAAGCGCACGCCATACATCGTCGCCCCGGTCCCGAGCGACAGGTTGAAGTGATAGGCGCGAGGCGTCCCGCCCGCGTTGGTGATGACGATCAGGTTAGTTCCGCCCGCCTTCTCGCGTGGCTTCAGGAACACGACGTTGCCGACGGGCGCGATCTGCCACGAGACGGTGTCGCCCAATGCGGCCTGCGTCACCGTCTCGCCCGGGCCGAACTGGATCTCGATCGCGTGCCGGAAGCTGCCAACGATCGTCACCACCTGGTCGGGATCGTAATTGACGTTGCGAACGCGCGCGTCCTTCCCGCCAGGGATAGGGGTCTCTGACGCAAACGCCGGCTGCGGCATCAGCGTGACCGCAGCCGCTCCGACGATCGAAAGCATGATGAGGCGCTGCCACACCGCACCAACTCCGCGCCAGAAGCGACTTTTGGAGCCGGTCTCAGTCAGCACCAGCTCAGTCGCAGGCGGTGACAGACGAACAACCAGCTTCTTGCGAAGCGCGGGCATGAAGGGGACGACGATACGATCGTCATTGTCCGACGTGTTAAACTGATCGCTCATCTCACGCCTCCGGGTCGGAACGATAATTGACGACCTGGAAGCCAAGTGGATCGATGTTGCGATCCTTCTCGTGTTCCGGAGCCGTGGTGTATCTGAAGGTCAGGATCGCGTTCCAATTCTGCGCGACCGGCGTATTCTGACCCATGGTGATGATCTTGGTGAAGCGAACCTGCGCCACGGTCGGGCTGAGGAAGCTGATCGTTCGGATCGAGATCGAGACGAAGCCCTTGTCGCCGTAGATGTTCGAGGGGGCGTTACTGTTGCCAGACTGAACACTGCCCAGGTAGCGAGATCCTTCGAGCTGATCGCTCATCAACATCACGGTATAGGCGTTCTCGCGTGCCGCATCGTTCAACCAGCCCTCGCGCAGACGCACGTATTGCGAGATGAAATAGCGGTTGACCGCATCTTCATAGGTTCGCGGCTGCGGCCCCTTTAGGGCCGTGACGACCTGCGTTTCGCCGGAAGATTTATCGACACGAATAACGTAAGGCTCGACCGTCTTTAGCGGGGCCAGCATGGCCACGGCCGCGACCGACGCTACGGAAAGCGCGCAAGCCCCTGCGGCTACACCCCACGCAAGCTTCTTGGACTGGATCGCCGCACGCATACGGTCGTATTCCCATGTCCTCGAGGTCTCGAAGTATTTCTCTTTATCTTCGGACTTCACCGCGCCCATGGCGTCGATCCCTTCAGCAGGAGGAGTAGTTCAGCGCAACGTCGCGCTGAGACGCCTGAGGCGCTGAGCGCGGGACATTCATTGCTCTTGGCCCGATGGGCGCAGCCGGCGCTGCGCCAGGTGCCGGAGGCGGAGACGGCGAGGGAGCCCGAGTAGGTGGTTCGTCCCGCATCAGCACCGGATCGGGAGATGGTGCAGGGACCGGTGCCGGTGACGCTGCGCCGCTAGGCGGCGCGACCATCGACTGCCCGGCGCCCTGTTGTGACGCCGGAAGGGGCACGGGAAGGCTCGGCAGGATGGTGCCGTAGAGGTTGGCAGGACGACGGTGCTTCCCGTCACACACGGAGACAGGTTTGATGTGAGTCCCGGTGCAACCGCTAAGCGCAACAACGCCTAACGCCACGATGGTCAGCCTTTTCATACGGTCTCCGTTCGTATCCTTGCCGCGCGGGCGGTGTTCGTGATCCATGGTTCGAGAGCGGGCAGCGATGCGGCCTAAGTCGAGCGAGCGGCCGAACCGCCCGAGCCGCCTCCAGCAGTTGGACGGTTCGCCTGGGTGGCGCGCCGGAACATGAGTCGGTTGGTCAACATGTTCGCGCCGGTCATCAGGAAGCCATGGCCACCAGATGACGCGCCACCTGCGATGCCAGCCGCGATCGCCGGCGACTGGAAAAAGAAGATTGTACCGACGATGTAGATTGCCGCGCAGGCGACCGTGGCGACGAGCATCACTGACGCCTTCAGAACGATATAGCCGTTCTGGGTCATTAGAAATGACGAACCATCATCGGGAACCGATCCCATGATACCGTCCATCGCGGCCTCCTGAAGCCCCGTAATGAACTTCGTCATGATCGCCATGACGACCATCAACAGAATAAAGTTGACGGTCTGCTTCAGCCACCCGTCGAACAGCCAGCGGGAGGAATTGAACAGCAGACACGCAAGCGCGAGTGGGGCGAGCGCGACGCAGATCGCGACTGACAGCTTGGCGAAGATGACGATGCAGAAACCTATCGACGCTGATAGGAACGCGAAGATGTAAAGGATGCCAATACACAGGTAGGTAATCAGCGTAGCGCTAAGCTGGATCACCGGCGTGCGGAAGTCGGTGAAACCCTTCTGTTCTTGCGACTGAACCTGTAGGTTCGCGTTGACCAGCTTTCCTGCCAGCTTGCCCGTATCGGAGACATAGGTGTCGAAGGTCGTTCCTGGGTTGGCGACGGGCGTGCCGGATCCAGCCGCGATGATCTCGCTCGGCAGGTTGGTGACCACGTTCACCACGAACGCTGAATAGCCGATCGAGCTTGCGGCAGCGAGCGCGAAGCCAACCTTTCCGGCTTGGAAGACTAACTCGCGCAGCGGCGCTTGAATCGCGCCTCGCAGCACGGCGAAGCCGAGCAGAAGAAAGTAGATGATTGCTGCCAGCGCCAAGGGCGCCGCGACAAAACTGACGAGTCCCGACCCGAAGCTCGCGACCGAGGTCGCGATGGCGCTCTCCACATACGTATACATCGTCGTGAAAAGCGTCATTATGTTGGGTGCAGCAGCAGGCATTACGGCGGGTTCCGATCTTCAGCGTCAAGGCGTAAAAAGGGTTGCTACTTTCGGATCGTGTTCGCCTTGAAGAAGTCGGCTTCTTCGTTTCCGGCTTTGATCTGCGCTACCGAGATTGTCGCATCCCCAGTGGTCGCGCACATTTTTGCCTTCTCGTCGGCGGGAAGGTGACTGTACTCTCCCGTTTCGCACTTCACCCGCCACTCCGCGAGGAGTGGTGGGCTTGCGATGAGTTCTTTCGCAGTCGGCACCACAACATTCTGCTGGCACCCACAAACAAATAGCAAAGCCGAGAGGGAGAATATCCTGCGCATGATTACTTCCTGATTGTGTTAGCGTTGAAAAATGCCGCTTCTTCGCGTCCAGCCGCAACTTGCGCTGCACTGATCTGCATGTTCGCTTGACCGGACTGCGCCATCTGGATCGCTTGCATCTTCAGCGTGTCGTTCTGAAGCTGAGCCTGCTCGACCGCGATGCGGGCTTGCAGGTCCATCACGTCCTTGGGATCCTTAGCGGTATCGAGCTGTGACCGAAGCTGGTCGAGGCCCTGCATCCGTGTCTGGGTGATGCTGAGCGTATTCTCGCCCAACGCTGCCATCGCCGCGGACGAGCCGGTCGCGTCCTTAAGCGCCTGGTTGTACGCCACGTCCGCGTCAGAGCCTGTCGACAGCGCGTAACGAGACTGGATGCTCGATGCGAGCGTGCCTAGCGAACCGATCTTCGACAGGTCGCCGCTTAGCAGCGTCGACGCGTCGATCGTCGTGTTCGGCAAGATGTTGCGCACCTGCGGGCTCAACAACTGCGGCGCGAGACTGTTGACGTTCGTCAGCTTTTGCAGCGAGCTGAGCTGGCTCGATGCCGTCTGGATCTGCTGCTCACCCTGCTGGATCATCTTCATTGTGTTCTGGACCTGGGCGAGCGCTTGCACGTAGGTCGAGGTGTCGAACACAGGGATGCCCTGGGCTGAGGCCGGCGACGCGAACGCAGCGAGCGCGACCGGCGCCGCTGCAACCATGATGATATGCTTTAGCGACATGTCAGCTTCTCCTTTGGTTGGCGTAGAAGTGCGGCAGCCAAGCCGCGGGATCTTTGCCCGCCAGGGCAATGGCCTCCTCCATGGCGACGAGGGTTTCCTCGCGACCAGAAAGCACTTTCAACTCATTGGGCATCCCGCCCAGATCGAGCTTCGCCACGATCGAGGTGTGCCCCTGCTTGACCAGGAAGGTGCGGCTCTCCGGCGTCAGATCCTCCCGGATCAGCCGGTACTCGGCCTCCGTCAGGCCCAACCCCTCGCAGTAGTCCGACCGCTTGGCGTCCGAGTTTGGCAGGAGGATCTTGGTCGCCGTTTGCTCGATGATCGAGTGCGCGATCGGCGACCGCAGCGCGTCAGCCGGCGACTGCGTGCCGAACACCATGAAGGCGTTGCGCTTACGGAAGGTCTTCAGGCCGTCCTGCGCAAAGGCGCGGAATGCATCGTCCTCAAGCGCCTTCCAGAACTCGTCGACATCGACCACGACACGCTGCCCATTCAGCAGCTCGTCGACGCGGTGGAAGAGGTACAGCATCGTGGGCGTGCGGATCTCCGGGTTTTCCAGGAAGTCCGTCATGTCGAAGCCGACGAACTGCGCCGCCATCGACACCTTGTCCTCCGGCCCGTCGAACGCCCAGCCGAGCGGTCCACCGAGGCACCAGCGTTCGAGACGGGCGCCGATGCCCTCAGCATCGGCGTAGCCCAGCATCTCACGCAACGCGCTGAACGAGCGAGACGGTGCGGGAAGGCGCATTACAGCGTCGATCCCCTCGTCGATCAGCCGCTCTTCGGCGACGCTGAGCGGTCGGTTCTCCCGGCGCACCAGCACCCGGATGAATTGCCGCATGAACGCGATGTTGCGCGCGCTGGCAGTCAGCCCCTTGAGGGGCGCGAAGCCAGTTGGCTCGCCATTGCACAGCGCCAGATACGTGCCGCCACAGGCGCGCACGAAGATCTCCGCACCGCGATCCTTGTCGAAGAACACCTGTTTGGCACCGGTTTTTTCGAGCTGCGCTTGCAGGAAGTTCTGCAGCACCGTCTTACCGCCGCCTGTAGGGCCGATGATGAGCGTGTGGCCGATGTCGGCCCGGTGGAAATTGAACCAGAACGACGACCCCGCGCGCGTCTTGAGCAGCGTCACCGCTTCGCCCCAGTGGTTCCCGGACTTGCGACCCGCAGGGAAGGTGTAGAACGGGCTCAGCGCCGCGAAATTGCGGCTGTTGATGACCGCAGGGCGCGCCCGCATCTTGAAGTTGCCGGGAAGCTGCGCCCAGAACGCGGCTTCCAGCGCTACGTCCTCGCGTGCCATTACCATGCCCGTGTCGGCCGCGGCTGATCGCGCGATCGACAACCTTTCAAGCAGCCGCTTTGGGTCCTCGTCGATGACCGAGATCGATAGATGATGCTCGCCCATGGTGAAGCGGTTCGCCATCAGATCGTCCACGCCGTCGAGTAGCTCCTCCGCCTGGCTGACGCCGGCGTCGTCTGACGACACCATCTGCTTATACTTCTTCGTGAACCTCTCGCTCGCGACCGACTTCACCAGCGGCGCGAAGCTTTGGGTCAGCACAAAGGGGAAATCGAGCGTCAGCAGGCTGTTGAACTGCCCGCTCCGCGTGCTGGCGACATACTCGCGCACCCCGAACATGCCCAGGTAATGCGACATGTGGGGCAAGCGGATCTCGGCCGCCTCGCGGCCGAACACCACCCGCGAGGAATAGAGCGCCTGACCAAGCCTGCCGTTGAGCAGCGGGATCCGGATGCGATCGCCGGTTAGGATGAAGTGCAGCACTTCCATTGGCTGCGAAAACAGGACGCCATTATGCTCGTAGAGCGACAGGGGCTCTGGCGCGACGTCGGCGAGCAGCGATTCAAAATCCCGGCACTTATCCGCCATAAGCGTGAGCGCGCGGTCGTCGAGCTCGGCGCTGGCCTGCTTCTTCGAGAAGAACCGCCCCAGCTGATCGCCTGCCATCTTCGAGGGACGCACGAGGATCGTGACGTAGAACTCGTTATGATAGAGAACCTTCTCCTTCAGGGTCTCCGCGTATTTATCCTGCAGCGCCTTCGCGAAGGTGGAATGAAAGTCGCCTCGCAAGACTGGGTCGGTCGCGGTCCGCACAAGATGGGTCCACATCGCGACCCGATCGTCACCGATCGAGCGCCAGGCGATGTTGAGCTTGCTATGCCATGTGTTGAGGTCGGAGATGTCGCTGGTCTCGAACGGCCGCCCATCAACGCGGTACATGCGCATAAGCGAGCCGTCTTCGAGAGCAACTAATGTGTCGTCGACGTGGCGTGTATAGGGGATGAACTTGATATCATCCGCCTCACGAAGCGCGATTTTCTTATTCTTCAGCTTGGAATCAGTCATTGCCGAAATGCTTCCGCTTCACGCCTTTGGCGAGGCGGACCGGAGAGTAACTCCCGCCTCCCCAGAACTTCCGATTTTTTGATAGAAAGCCCGTCTGAAACCACAGGCCCCACAGTCGGAACGCATTGAAGTCGTAATGACAGATCATGCGCGCCGGGAAGTAGAGCGCCCCGAACAAGGCCAGGGGGTAAAAGGGATTATGCACCACCCCCCAGAACACCATGCAGACCATGATGATCGGTAGGATCGCCTCAAGCGGCAATCCCATGAACACCGATGGCCTGGTCAGGGCGAGAAAGACCTTATCCTCGGTGAGCTTCTCTTCCATCTCAGCCGGCCGTCCCGCCCATCCAACCGACGATCGTCGTCGCCGAGAAGATGATGCCGATGCCGATCAGCACCGTGACGGCTCGACCCCAATCCATCCGGCCGGTCAGCTTGGCGTAGCCGACAGCCATGATCGCGATCACGCCAACAACCGAGGCGATAGTAAGCATCCAGGTCTTGATTGTGCCAAGACCGGTTTCGATCGAAGTCCCGTCAGCAAAGGCGGGCTGTGCGATCGAGATCAGGGCAAGCGCACCGGCAAAACCGACGACCTGCCGGGCGCGGGCGTCGGACATCATCCGGCCCGTCGGCTGAGTGAACTTCATACGGGTCTCCATGGCGTGAGTTTACCTCTCGATGTCGGGGGCGGGTTGGATCGGTTCGATCTGCCGAACAGGCGTCGGCTCACGGACCGAAACATCAAGGCCGCGCATCAGCGCGCCCGAGATCAATTCGCGGCTCTCCAGGCTGGCGGACATCATCCGATCCACGTCACCCTCGAAAGCCACACCAATGTGCTGCTCCATCGCCGCCTGTGCTTCGACGGCATTGGCAAGGCGTGGATCCGCCGCGATCCGCTCGGCGTTACCGCGCAGGAACAGCTCTGCCAGTTCCTCATTCTCGTCTCGAGCGGCTGCACCTTCGTGCAGCCGCTCCTCACGGACGATTGGTGGTTCGGGTTCGAGCTTCCGTTCCGGCGCTACCGTCGATGCCGCGACCCGCTCATCTTCGCGCTCGGACTGCACGAACGCCGCGACCGTCCCTTTCGCAACGTCGTGGCGATTGAGCCCGGAGCGGACCATGTAGATCGCGTCGGCGACTTCACCATCCCACTCCCCGTCGCGCGCCATCCGCCGCAGATCGTCCGGCTCGTAGCCGGATTTCGAGAAGGAGCTGACCAGCGTCGGACTTTCCAAAGCCCGCTCTAGCGCACCGTTTAGCGCATCCTTGTTCACGTCGAGGCGCTCGTATTGGAACTCCCGCTCCATCGGCTCCATGGCCGGGGTCAGACCCTCCGAGAGAGCCTTCCGGTCCTGAGTATAGACGCTCATTGTCAGCAGCAGACGCTTGTCGCCGTCCGACAATTCCGCGCTGCTCGGCGTTGGCGGTTCGGCAGCGGCCTCCCGGCCCACGCTGGCCGACCGAGCCGAGATCGTCGCACTGAGCGCAGTTACCGCCGTGATCGGCGCAACGGGTTCGACAACCGAGGCCAGCTTTGCAGCCGCCTCGCGCTCGCGTCGTGCTTGGTCGCCACGTCGCAGATCCTCCATCCGAGCCTGTTCGTCGAACTTCGGCTCATAGCCGCGAACCGTCAGGCCCTCGCGCGACCCGGCTGCCCATACGGCCTGCCGAAACTCGGGCGAGCCATCGACGTCGATCCCCTCCCAGCCATTGTGCTTGGCGATCTTGACCAGCGCCGCGACGGCTTCGGGATCCTGGTTGCGCGCGATGATACGATCGCCGTTTCCGGAAACCTCGATCGACGGGTTCTCGCGATCGCCGGGCAGGAACATCCCAATGCGGCGCTCGCTTGCATCGCTCGCCGGGATGATGCGAACCTCATACCGCTCCGCCAGCTCTGGCGGCATCGTGAAACCAGCCTCACCGGCTTCCGGCTCCACGTCCCGCGCGGGACGTGCAACGCTGTTCTCCCCGCTCATTTGAAGACCTCGACGACATCCGACGCGATCTGCCCGACCACCCAGCTGTCGCCGCCACTGGCCGGTTTGGTTGCGCTCGTTACAGCCACCGCCACAGGGGCAGCGCCAGGAATTGCCGGGACCGCCTGAATTGTGCCCATGCCGCTCGCGGCCGACCAGACGCGACCGACGTACCCGTTGCGGAAGCCTCGGGTCAGCGTGCCGGTATTGTAGAGCGAGTAGGTCGCTGAGATTGCGTCCAGTCCGCTGTAGTGACGGCTTGCGAGGCCGTAGCCCTCTTGCAGCAGCGACGAAGCCAGGTGCAGGTTCGTGCACGGATCGAACGCCTGTTCGACCGTGACGCCGAGCCGCGCGAAGTTCGCTGAGTTGATCTGGGCCAAGCCCACATCGACCGTATAGCCCTGCGCCATATAGCGGCGCACCAACGCGGCGCCTTCGGCAACCGAACCGGCGCGCACGCGCGGACCACGGTTAATGTTGATCGATAGATCGTCGCCGCCACTCTCGGTCACTACGAGCGGCACGACGGCCTCGGTCGCGACCTCGGACGCGCATTTCTGCGCCAGCATGGTGATGGCGGCGACGGCGTGAATCATTGCTGCGTCACCGTCTGGTAGCGCGTATCGAGAGAATAGCGCGACGTGGTGCCGTCGGTCTGCGTCACGGTCATCGTGTAGCCATGCTTCGCGGACTTCGTTTTGATGCCGACCCCGGTGCAGGAGGGAAACCCGCCGCCCATCGCCAGGGCGTTCCAGAGTTTTGTGATCGGGGGCACGCACTCCGCATACTTGGTCGGCGCCCCCGAAGTGGCGAGACAAAGCACCACTTGGCACCCCCAATCCGACGCAAGGGCCGGTTGAGGAGCCGCAATCGCGAATACGCCGGCAGCACACAGCGCGATCGCGCCGGTCCCGCCCCCGAGCTTGTTCAGAAAACGTCCGATCATGAACTACCTCCCTGAGCAGCGCGCCATTCCGCGGTCGCGAACACATCCCATTGTGGCGGGGCCTTCGCTGCGGTCTGAAGGAACGAGGCAGGCGCGGTGCGTACGTCGGTCCCAACCGGCGCCGAAACAGGCGCGTCAGCGCTGGTGACATTGACGATCCAGTCTTCGTCTTCCTCGATCGGCCGTGTCCGATCGATGCCCTGCCCCGGTCGTGCAAATGCGATATGCCAGTGGTTGGAATGACCACGATCACCTGGGCCAAGCAGCTCGATGAGGCGGATGCCGCTCTGTCCCATCAGGGCGCGGATCTGATCGCGGTTGATCGAATTGACCCCGCCCGCAGGCACGAAATCGACCGCTTGGCCGAACTTGTGCCAGCTATACCGCGCACCGTAGTTCGCGTTCATCGGCCGGATCGTGTTGGTGATACGCGCACCAAACGCGCGTTGGATCAGAGCCGTGACATTCGAGACGGTCGACGCACCGCTTGCCGGCGTGCCAGCCACCCCATCACCGATATGTGCGAGCGCACAGGCATCGAAAACCGAAGCGGGCGTAACGCCGTAGGTCGCAAAGTCGCGTCCGCTGATTGCAAGCGGACCCGCCACGAAATCCGCGCCTAGCGTGATGAGATTCCGAACGGTCGCTTCGGCGTCTGCCTCGGTAACGGGCTCGCGTCTCAGTACTGCTCCCGCATGCACCGCGATTGCATACGGTGACAGCAGCGGCGTCATACCGATACCGAGCCCTGTTGCGCGGAGCTGGATCGCCTTTGCCGTGAGACCTATTGGAATCATAGCCGCCTTCCGTTAGTTCAGTACAAATTTGATCCTATTGCATAATTGACGATTGTTGCAACACGCAATTGCTAGGCCGACGGCAGTATATCTCGCACATGAAACGAGGACTTCGCTCCGCTCCGCGCTCTTGCGCGGTTGCCGATTAGACCGGCCTGACTTACAAAATCCCCGATTAGACGGCGACGGCGCCAAGCGGCGTCGCGGTTTCGGGGTATCGCGCTCCGCGTGAAGGGCAGAAGATTGAGCAAAAGCATTGCTTTCCTCGCGCAAACACCGGGTTCGGCGACGATTGAAAGCCAGCAATCGTGCCTGAATCTGGGTGACATCCAGGTGATTGCGGGACGGAAGACCTTCAGCCAGCTTAGCGATCTGCTGGAGCGCAAGGGCATTGGCCTTGAGGCCGGTGACCGGGTGAAAGTTCACGATCTTTCCTGCCTTGCGCTTGCAACCCCGATGCTCGTGCGTGCGATAACCAAGTTACTTGGGAATGGCGTCAGCTTTGAAATTTGTTCGCCGCGGATTGTCGTCGAGCCCGGCGCCGACGATAAGCTGCACGCGATGCTCGATGCACTCGACGGTCATTACCGGCACCAGCACGGGATCAAGACGCATCCTGCCGAGATGTCGCCCCCAGGACGCAAGCAGCTGCTTGGCCCTGATAAATTACCGGAGATCCGTGAAAGGCTCAGCGCGCCCGGCGCAACTGCCACGAACGTCGCTCTGGAACTAGGCGTCTCGAGGTCCACGCTCTTCAACTTCCTCGAGCGATACGACCTCGACCGTCGGGCTGATCGGGAGAAGAAGGGCGTGGACCGGCATTCCGAGAACCGCAGCGATGAGGGTCATGTCGCGGAAAGTGATCGAAGCAAGACGACCAGCTAAGATACGAACGACCCGGCTCGGTGGAAGGCCGCTCCGCTCCGCAAGGTCTTCATCCGAAAGACCTTTTTTGCTAAGCAACGCTCTAACTCGATCACCAAACCGGGATCGCAACTCAACGCTATCCGTCACGCGAACTCCCCTGGTTCCCCATAGGTACCTTAGGAATCGTTCTCCCAGACGGGCGCTTTGGCCAACGCCGCTAGTTACGAACTATTGTAAATATCTTAATCTATGTCAGCAACAGAAATATAGCCGTCACATCAAGGGGGGGTGTTTTCGGCCTGTTCATCGGGACGGAGCAAATCCCAGATTTGCATCTCCAGCGCCGCTGACAACTTCACCATCAGGTCGAGAGTGGGGTTCGCACGGCCCCTCTCAATCGTCGACAGGTAACCGATCGCGATGTCCGTGCGCGTGTAAATGTCAGTCTGCGTGAGCCCGAGCGCTTTCCGACGCGCCTTGACGCGGGCCCCAAAGTCGAGCGCGGCAGGCTGGATAATCTCCTCCAGATAGAGTCTTGTCGTCATTCAAAGGTCTCGTGCCAGTGCGATCACGGCTACGGGTCCGTGTCCATCTAGTGACACCTTAATCGACACCGCCTCGATCTCCAAGGCGGCGCTAACCATGATGGGCACCGCTCTGTTCGAACGGTCGGCGAAAGCCCGAAGGCGAACCCGCCCATCGCATAACGGTCGGCGAAAGCACGAACTTTCGCACTCGATTACCGGGTCGCTCAGGCCTATCATCGTCCTCGACACCCAATCTTCGTGCTTTCGCCGACCGATTGCCGGGTGTCAGGGAGCGAGGCATGAGCCTAGCAAGACCACAAGGCGACCTGTTCGCGTTCGATAGCCCTCTCCTCACCGAGGTCCGAGGCGAACAATCCCTCATGGCGTTCCCGTTCTTTGCTCTCAGCAAGGGTAAGTGGACGAAGCCGCTCGCTTATCGAAACGAGACCGTCTCGATCGAGATCGTCGCCACCTCCAAGGGCGTGGCCACGATCTACGACAAGGAAGTGCTTCTCTATATCGCCAGCCTGATGGTGGCGAAGCTCGAGGCCGGTGTGGACGTGTCGCAAGAGTTCTATTTCACAGCACACGACCTGTTCCGGATCACCGGTATCAGTGGGTCCGCCCGCTCCTATTCTCGACTGTCAGACGCGCTGGAGCGCCTTCAGGGCACACAGATCAAGACGAACATCGAAGCTGGAGGCGAAGGCCAGGCCGGTTTCTTCTCATGGTTGTCTGAAGCCCAGCTTCATTACTCGAAGACAAAAACAGGCGTAAAGCGGTTGAAGGCTGTGAAGGTACGCCTTTGCGACTGGCTTTATCGCGCTATCCTGCGCGATCGCCGAGTCCTCGACTACGCGCCCAGCTATTTTCAACTCGGGCCAGTCGAACGACGTCTGTACGAAGTTGCGCGTTCCGCGTGTATCACGGGGCCGATCGACGTCGACCTCGATGAGCTCCGCCTTCAACTCGGCTACCAAAGCTCCCTCAAGCATTTCCGCTTCGAGCTAAAACGTATCGCCGACGAAGATATCATCCCGGGCTACGCGTTTGACCTGGTGGACGCCCCGGTAACGTCGACCAGCGGCCGGGCGCGACGCAACGCAGGTGCTGCACGCGTCAAGATCACGCCACGCTCGCTACTCACAGCCGCCTGACCCCCGCTTAGACCCGCCGACGAATCGGACGCCGTGCCGATTCTCAACGGTCGGTGAAAGCACGAACTCGGGTCGGCGAAAGCACGAATTTCGGTCGGCGAAAGCACGAATGGGATCGAAAATGGTTGGCGAAAGCACGAACTTTATCGTGCTTCGGTCGGCGAAAGCACGAACTCTAGCTGTTTCGTAACGCCGTCGCTTTCGCCACAATCAAACTTGGACTGGTTGCACGACGCGACTGGCGAAACAGGGTGCGGCTGTGACCACATAAAGGAAAGCCCGGCGCAAAGGCCGGGCATCCCAGAAGTCTTAATGTGAGAGCCTTGGCGGGCTTCCACGGGTCAATCTAACGATCCTCACATAACGACTTCCGAGCTTCGGTTCAAGGATGCGCGCTTTGCGCCACGCAATCTTTTTGCCCCGGTCCCAGCCCCAAAAGGGGATGGAAGATGCAAGCCGTATCAGTCGCGCGCGCGAGCTTCATGGCGCTCGAGCGCATCACGATGACCAACGCCCGCGCGCGCTCGGGCGGACCCAACCCCACGCGCGCAAAGGTCCACCCAAACAGCCGCCTTGCCGGCACCTTCGAGGACGATTTCTTCTTCAGCTACGCAAAGGGCGAGACCGATCGGATCTACGCACGCGCCGCGGAGTTGGAAGACCAGAAGAACGCAATTCGGCGAAGCGCCAAGGCAGAAGGGCGCGCCCTCAGCCCGGATGAGCAACGTATAATGCTGCTCACGCCTGGGGCGCTGAAGATACTCAAGGTCCTGCTGGACCTGGCCCGCACATGCGCTGGAAAGGTGTTCCCGACGTGGGCGTGGATCGAACAGAAGAGCGGACGATCACGCGCAACAGTCCACCGTGCGCTTACGAACCTGGCCGCCGTCGGCTTGCTGGATAAGCAGCGCAGGTGTGTCCCGATCAAGCCGACCCTCGATCGGCCCAAGGCGAAGAACGAGCAGACCTCAAACGTCTATCGGATGCGCTTTCCGAACTGCCTCGTCAGGTTCCTGCCGCACAGGATGCGACCCCTCCCCCTGCCCGACGACGTGCTGCAGGGAGAGGCCGACCGGATCGAGGCCATCGCGAGCATGCGCCTGTGGCGGTCGCCGCGTCAGGTCGCGACCGAAGATTTTAACGACGACGGCCTGCGCCGCGTCATGCTCAACCTTGCAACGGCCGTCGAGAGACAAGAGTCTCAAAAAAATGGTCAACCGCTACAAGATTCATATAATCTAAGAAAATATGGAATTGGCCTAGCCGGCCAACGCTTCAACGCCTGACGGCGAAAACGCACATTTCCGAGAAGTGCCGCACCACAAACGCCGTATCACCTAGCATAACCGTCGGACACGCCGCTACGCGTCGCGGTGCTCCCGAAGGGAGCATGCGGTTTCTGTTGCGTTCAAACGGCTGCTGTCACGCTTGTTGATCAGGTTTTGTCGGTCTGCGCCCATCAGCGGGGCTCGAACACGTCGGACGACTCAAGCTTCGATAAAAAGGCCTGTCATTTTTGTCCAATAACGCAATAATGACGGTATGTGGCTCCGAACCTACGTCCGGGACGATACCCTACCGCCTCAAGACAAGCGGTACGGCGCACCGCGCCGGATAGTGGTCCTCTCGTGAGGGGGCGTGCGATCTTGGGAGGCGCCACTATTATCGCTGCCGTTCTCCTCTGGCATCGTCCTTCGCTCGATCAGCGCGCCGCCGGCTCCAATATGCTCGGCTGTACTGCGAGAAACGACGGCTCAGTGTGCGATGCCGTCACCGGCATATCCAGCGCTCTGCAATCTCCCTTGCTTTCCACTAACCGAGCAGCAGGTTTGCCCCCGCCTGAAACACCGGGCGCGATCGACCCCGCCGTCACGCAGGACACTATCGACGCCACGATCTGCCGCCCGCGCTACGCCCGGGCGGCACGACCCGCCTACGCGATCACCGGCCCACTAAAGCGCCGCATGATGGATGTGCAGCACCCCGGCGAGCGCATGGCAGATTATGAGCTGGACCATCTGATTCCGATCTCGATCGGGGGGGCATCGCTTGATGCGCGCGACCTCTGGCTTCAGCCGCGGCAGGGCCCCGCCAACGCCGGCGACAAGAACGTCCTCGCCTATGTGCTGTGGCGCTTGGTCTGCACGCATCGGGTGCCGCTCGCGACCGCCCAGCGCGACATCAGTCACGACTGGACGAAGGCCTATCAGATCTACGCGACGCCCGAGAATATCGCGAAATATCACTTCCGGTATGCAGAGGAGCAGCGCGACTAGCCGTTCTCGCTTCGCGCGGTTTCAGCATTTCACTTTAGCCAAGGAGAGTATGATGCCCCAAAATATCGCAGAGTTCAGGATCATTGGCCGGATCGGCAAGATCACGTCGCGTGAGAAGGTGAAATACGTCAACGTGGCGGCCAACTACAATCGGCGCGACGGCGACGAATGGAAGACCGACACGCACTGGAACAGCGTGGTATGCTTCTCGAATGTCGCCTCCCAGGTCGATAATGCTGCCAAAGGCGACCTTGTTCATATCACGGGCCGCGTGCGCGAGACCCAGCATGGCGAGGCGAACGACACGTCCTACCGAACAGAGCTGATCGCGGACACCTTCTCGGTGCTGGTAAAGACCGAAAACGAGGATAGCTGATGAGGTGCGGGGGCGGCCTTCGGCACGGCTCTACCGCGGCAACGCCGCGACCGAACCCGAAAACGCGGTTTCGGCCCTGCCGGGTCACGACCCTCGCCTGGCCGGGAGGGCGGACTGCCAGTCACGCCCTCCCGCCGCTCACTTCGAACCGGATCACGCGACGAACGGCTTCCACCGTCCCCGGGACCCCACGCCAACGAGGCACCGAACGACGCATGATCGAGATGAACCGCAGAGGAGATTGCTCATGAACCGGGTCATTGTCGCCGCCCTGCTCGCCGGCATCGCCATGCTCCCGAACTGCAATAAGCAAACGACGCAACAGTCGCCCGCGGACTATTACCGCGCGCATTCCGAGGTGCCCGATCCCCGCCGCGGATCTTTCGCAGAATCCAAACCCGGCACTTACGAATATTCGACGCCAACGGAGGTCACATCAGGCTCTGCAAACGCGAAGTCGGGCAGCGCGAAATGAACAGGAGAACTTCGGCGATCGGTGCTGATTTTCTCCTTTCGTTCTGGTGCTGCTTGATTCAGAGTCGGTGCCATGCCGATCCGCCCGGAACATCGTTGGTTATATCCGATCGATTGGCCGGAGATCAGTCGGATCGTCCGCTTCACGCGTGCGGGTGGACGCTGCGAGCATTGTCAGCGCCCACATGGACGCCGCGTTACGTTCCTGGCGGGCTCCGATGGACTTTGGTGGGATACCGAAATCCATGCTTGGCGCGACGGCCGCGGCCGTCAGCTCCGGCGCGCGCCAGATTTTATCCCGCTCGACGCGATCCGCATGACGCGCACGCCAGTCTATCTCGCCACGGCGCATCTCAATCACGACCCGACCTTCAGCGGGCCGCGCTGGCGCAATCTCGCGGCGCTCTGCCAGCGCTGCCACATGATCCACGACGCGCCCGAGCATCGCAGGCGTCGCTGGTGGAACGCCTTTCGCCTGCGGGCGATCGGCGACCTCTTTTCCGGCCGCTACAGCTAGAAAACGCGACGTCTGCGAAGGCGCGGAGCCGGGCGCGAAAGGCCGCCTCAGAGGAGAGGATGCCGACTGCTCGTCCGTTCCAGTTTTGCGGAGGCACCCATGACCGAAATTTACCAAACGGACAGGACGATCGCGATGGCACGTCTACCACTCGACGCTGAGATCCGCGCCAAGACCATCGTCGAACAACTCGGCGGTGTCTGGCGCGGGACGCGCGGCGAATGCCGCTGTCCCGCCCACGATGATAGCTCACCAAGTCTGAGCGTCCGGCTCGGCGATACAGCCATCCTGTTTCATTGCTTTGCCGGATGTACCACCATCGAAGTCCTGAAGGCGCTTCAGCGCAGGAATCTCCACGACAAGGCGCCGATGTCGATGCCCCAGGCCACGCCTAAGCGCGACATGGGCGCGCTCGCGCTGCGGCTCTGGAAAGCCAGTGAGCCGATAGCCGGTACACTCGCCGAGGATTATCTCCTTGCACGCGGCCTCTCCGGCCCTTTCTCCAAGTCGCTCCGGTTCAACCCCGCTACCATTCACGGATCTGGACCGACCAAGCGGACCATGCCCGCCATGATTGCAGCCGTCGAAAACGACCTTGGCGTGGTCGCGGTGCAGCGCACGTTCCTCGATCCCGAGAATGTGCTGCACAAACCGATGCCCAAACCCAAGGTCTCGCTTGGCCTGCTCGGCACCGCCGCGATCCGCCTAGCGCCCGCCACCGAGGAACTGGGCTTCGCCGAGGGCATCGAGGACGCCCTATCGGCAATCGAATGGTTCGGCACGCCGACTTGGGCGTTGGGCGGCGTCGAACGCCTGGCGTTCGTTGCCATCCCAGCGACAGTACGCCGTATCATTGTCTATGCCGATCGCGGACGAGCGGCCGATCGCCTGCTCGCCAAGGCACGCGACCATCTCACCGCGAACGGTCGAGAACTGGTAAGCCGCGTGCCCGAGCACCACGACGACTGGAACGACGCCTGGAAGCACCACCTGCAAAGCGGCAGCTAACTATGCGCGACTTTCACGTCAGGCCGAGATCGGGAGAGCGGGCAATCCGTTCACCCGCTAATCCTTGAACTGCACTTATCGCTTTTGCGCATCGCGTGTATTATCATGTGACAAGGCGAGGTCTCGCGCGCACCGGGCTCCAAGATGGGGTCCAAGGCAACTCGTTAGACTGGCTCAAGAGCCTCGCTGCAGCCGCAGTACCGCGGTCGATCGCAGGAGATTCTATGGTTCAGATCAAACGTGCACCGTTGAAGTTGCGGATCAAGCCCAAACCCAGCGAGCCAGAAGAGCAGATAATCGACGACGCCACTGATCCGCTCGCGCGGCAGCGGCGCTTTTTGGCGCGAGAGGACAAAAAGAGCAAAAAGCTGGGTCTTGTTTTCGCCGATGCGTTCATCCGCGGGATGCGCGAAATCGGGTATAAAAATCCCGCTTGGGCGCTCGCCGAACTTATCGACAACAGTTTTCAAGCCGGGGCCGATACCGTCGATATCCGTATGAAAGATGTCGATTGGAAGATGGAGCGGTCCCCGCCAAGCCAGGTGGCCATTATTGATAATGGCATAGGGATGCTCTCGAAGATGATCAGCCATTCCGTGCGCTGGGGGGGAACCGATCGTGAAAATGATAGGCAGGGGTTCGGGCGTTACGGCTACGGCCTTCCAAGTGCCGCTGTCAGTCTGGCAAAGAGTTATTCGGTGTATTCAAAAACCGAAGGTAAGAAATGGTATGTCGTGCACGTCGATCTCGAGGCGTTGGGTAACGCTGCAGGTGACGATGACCGTGTTGACGAACTCTTAGCCCCGCAGCTTGCCGAATTGCCCTTGTGGTTGAATAGCGCTGACGGAAAGTTGGATGTAACCGAGTTCGGCTCTGGGACCATTGTCGTTTTAGAGACACTTGACCGCCTGAAAACCATGGGTGGCTGGATCAGCGGCAAGAGCCTGAAAGTCAAATTACTTCAACACTTTGGTGTCATATATCGCAATACGCTTCAGGATAAGAAGATATTTATCGCAGGAGACGCGACCGAAATTATAGACCCATTGTTTCTTCTTCCTGACGCGCGTTACGGCGATGAGACAGACGTCAGGTCGAAGCAGATCAAGACGGCTGCGTTTGAGACAGTAGGCGCTTTTGGTAAGGGTGTTGTACGTATCCGCGCGGCCGTTCTGCCGCCTAACTTCCAACTGGCAGACCCCAACGAATATGGGAAGAAGGGCGCTAAAACTGGTCGGCGTTGGGATATTATGAAGACTTATAACGGCATCCTAGTGTGTCGGGCAGGACGTCAGATTGATGTAGTTTCTCCAGAATGGACTAAGTTTCAAAACTATGACGCCAACATCAAGATCGAGATCGACTTTGACCCGGCGCTTGATGAATTCTTTGGGCTGACGACTTCTAAGCAGCAAATCGTTATCGATGAAAAGATGTGGGAGAAGCTCAAGGTCAGCGGTAGGGACAGTGGCGGGATACAAGCACTCGTTAAAGATATGCGCGGTGAGTTCAAGCGCATGAAATCAGTATTAGACGCTTGCAAGCCAACGTCGGAGTATAAGGATCGCTCACGACCTAGCGCAAGCGCCATGCAAGCGGCACAGAAGTTCAAAGCCCGCGCTTCACTATCCCCGCAAAAGCGAGCTCAGGCAGAGAAGGCGCTGCATGAATATGCGTGGGCAATGGCAAATGCTCGAAAGATATCCATCGAGCTGGCAGAAGCCTCCGCTAAAAAGGAAACCAACGCGCGGCTGTTCGATCTCGAATTTGCTGCCGTTGAGGAAGCGCCGTTTTTCCAGGCAAAGCGTCTTGGTCTTCAAAAACGGCTAACAATCAACACGGCACATCCCTTTTATGAAAAGGTTTACCAAAGGTCTGGCGAAGCACAGGCTGGATTAGAAGTGCTTCTGTTCGTTTTGGCCGACGCGGAACTTGACGCGGAGAATGAGCGCGAGGCATTTTACCGGACGGAACGAAAAAACTGGTCAGAAGGCTTGAGCCACGCGCTGGAAGAGTTACTCAATGATGATGCAATGAGTGATCGTGCAGCAGCTGACGCGGAAAGCGGTTAGCGTCGTAAGTTGAAACTGACGCTTGCTAAAAAAGACTATTTTTCCTTTAGCAGATAAACTCACATTAGGTGACTGGTCACACGGTGTAGCGCGCATTAGCAGAGCAAAAAACACTCATATTGTAATTATCGGTCAGCATATGATCGTACTGTTCGTCAATCGTCAGTAAGGTCCGGCAATCCCGGAAATGACAACTGTATACCGGTCTGTTCGGTCGAGTTGACCCGCGTGGATGAACTCTTACCGAAATGGCGCCGACTCTGCTTGTAATACCTCTCCTCGAAGCGTCGCCGTGCGTCTGCTCGAATATCGAACTCGCCAGCGAGAGGCTTTAGTTTGGTCAGCCGCACCCCTTTATCCTCTAGCGCAAAGCCAAAGGCGTAGGACAGTGGCGGCACGTTCGGTTTTTTCGGCGTGAGCTTCACAACGCCTCGAAAAAACCAATTTTCGTCCTGAGTCACACGATACAGTTCAAATTGATCGAGAATAGGCTTCTTCCCGTAATCGCCTTCCATCCACTGGCTGTAAAGCGATTGGCCGTGCCGCTGCCAGTGAGGAATAAGGCGCCAAAGCCCGGCGACGACATAGTCACCGGCAAAATGGTGAAGTCGGCTCGCAATCTCGGATCTCGACATACCGGCAAGCGCGGCGCGAATCGCGACCCCTGGAGCGCGGCCAAATCGTTCAAATGTGTGACGCTGACGAATGACGCCGCAGAAGATACCAGCGGACAGCAAACGCTTGACCAAACTCTCTTCGGCAATGGCTTTCACAAGAAGTGCTACCTCGCCATGGTGCATCGACGTCGTCGCGATGATTTCGTCAATGTTGTCGGCTGATACCGTAATGTCGGGTTCAAACCGCAAGACATACGAAAACCCGTTATGTGCGACCGTGTTAAATTGCCAGTGAGCCAGATAGGGCGTGGGTTCGATTCGCCAGCCGGCGCGAACAAGCGGCATGAGTCTGGCGGGAGGCGTGTACGCTGGTCCGGTCGGGCGCTGGTGTCCAGTGGTTATGGCAACTACCCGGACCCGCTTAAACATTATCTCACGATATTCCTCTACGACCATGATCTTGGCCTCAGGATTACAAGCAAACGCAGCGCGCTCGACTTCGTCGCGCTGATCACCATCGAGCGTGCCATGGTGGAATACGACCAGCACGATCAATTGAGCGCTAACGGCCGGGTGACGCGTACGCCTACTTGCGGTCAGCGCGGCCGTTGCGGCCGCGTCCGCCGCATCCTTGCCCCGCGATGACGCGCTCGAAACAGAACAACTCCCAAAGCGCGCTGTAGCACTGCCCAGCGCCCTTAGCGCCGCGTTGCCGTACACATCCGCGTTAACGCATGCCCGTAAAGCATGGGGTGTCCAGCGTGCCACGTCGTCGATCTGGCGGTCGTAATGCGGATTCGACGCCAAGGGCTCGGAAAGGTCATCGTCATAATCAATGACGTCGCTGGCATAGGCGACCCAACGGCAGTGACTGGCCAAAGCAGACATGGCATCTGTCTGTCGAATGGGGCGGTAAACGCGCTGGCCATCGAGTTTTTCGGTGCGTGGAATGATAAGCGCCGCGGTCGTCTCGCTACGCCCAGTCATCGCTTGGGCAATTACGGTTGCCGCTCGCACCTGTTCCTCATGATCTTCGACCAGCAAAAGTACCAAATCGCGCCCGGCCGGCAGTTTCGCACGATCAAGGGTACCATTATCGTCAACCAGGTCTGGCGGATTAAGATGCCGCACCTCGCGTAGTTTTCGAGCGGGTGCGTGCTGGACATCGCGAAGGCAGTGAACGAGTGTCAATCCGCTAGGAGGAAGCGCCGCGACCTGCGGTTGAACCGGCACTGCTATCGCTCGCTGCTGAATATCGAGGCGACGGATACCAAGGGCGTCGAATACTGGTTCAAGGGGTGAAAGCACCTTTGAAAAGGCAAGTTCGCCCCCCATCGTCTCAATAAGGCTGGCAGGCACAGCGATCGTGAGCGTTTTACCATGGCTGATGATGTCCACAGTCCCGATCGAAGAGTAGATCTGTGCCGTCGGTCGATTTGCCGCTGCGGTCACAGCGCGGCGTATGCGAGGAAGCAAGATTACTAGGTCACGCCACAAACCTGCCGAGCGGGGCGCAGTCTGAGTCAAGTAGGCGTGGGCGTCGCCCAATCGAGCTGCAAGGTCGTCCGTTTCGAAGAAGGCTGCTACCTGGACACGCAGCAACGGCGCAAAATAATGCTCCTGCTCAATGATCGTCGAGCGTAGGCTTGACCTTAAGTCGATCGAGCAGGTGCCATCCTGAAACTGAAATGCCCACAAAGCTGGGTCGCCGGGTGTACGAACACCATTTTGACTGTGACGCGTGACCGCCACATCGCCAATGTCGACGGCTTCGAAGCTGCGAACGTGGTCGTCCGAACCGATGACCTGCGTATAGAGCCGATTGTCTGGCGCCTTGCTCACAAACAGGGGCACAACAAAGCCAGGCAACACGCCCACAGGGTTGAACGCGCCGTAAAGGCTATACGTGTTGGTCTCGCTGTTCAGAGGTGGCCTCGCCGGCGGTAATAATCGCGTACGATCTGGTACATCGTCGCTGCATAGAGTTCGGGCCGAAGGCGGTCGATGAAAGCATAGGGAATGGCTTCAGCACCAATTGTAGCAAGGGAGTCTGCAACCTCCTTCACCAGGAAGGCGTCCGGTAAGACTACGGCTTCGACCGCGTCTTTGAGCTGAACGTTCTCGCCAACCTGGATTTCGATTGAGGAGATGCGCTCGTCATAGATATTCTCCTGACGATCAGTAATGAGCCCATGATAGCATGACGCTTCGAAAGCTAGGGGCGGCAATTCGACGTCGGCGATCGGCTTATTATCGTAATAGCTTACGTTGTCACCAAAAAAAAGGTTGATCAACCTTTGGGGCGACGCGAGATCGGGCTCGAGGGCGAAGTCCTCGCGAGCCATCTTACGATGCATAGACGCGTGGAAAAGCTCATTGTGGAATGCTCCACTGTCGAAAGGAAAAATACGTGTCGGCGACCGCACTACACCCGGCTTCAAGACGAAGCAGACAGGCGCGTAGGCGCGGATTGCCGAGGCCATCACTTGGCTATTCACGCGATAGGACGGCCTTCCGTAAAAAAGATAGACAAGCGGCTCTTCATCGAAGACCGGGCAAGGTTCTGCAGAAATCTGCCCGTCGCGTATAATAGAACGAAAGCCTAGGCCATCGCTGACGTGAACCGACGGCAACTCATCTAGACCGGCGGGTTGTTCGCGGATGAGCTTGCTAAAATCCGCCGTGGGTGGGCGGCTTGTCGTCGACTTGGAAACTGACGGGTCAGAAACCGCACGATCATATCGGTGTTTAGTCATCGCCGACCGGTAGCAGATCAGGCGGGCATGTTGTAGCCGGGGCATTTCCCATCTGACTATGCCCTAACGTAATCGCGGTAGGTGTAGGTGGTGACCTAGGCGGCCGAGTGAAACGGGTTGACTGGCCGGCAGCCGCCAGACAGTACTTCCGTCCGGATGATAGGTCTTGCTGATCTTCCAAGCGCTGTCGTACACGGTAAAAAATCAAGCATGCCTTGGATAGCTGGGTGTTGATGACACGCGGCCCTATGTCCTTAGTTTCAGAGGATGTTGTGAGCACTTTAGAATTGTGTAAGGTCTTCTACCTCTGGTTGATTGATTGGCCACCATCGCGATAACCTGGTCAGTGCCGATTTCACCTGAAGGTTTAGTTGCTCAGGTGCGTTGCGTGGCGTCCATCCTAGTTGTTGATACAGTCTAAGAAGTTTGTTCGTATCATAGCGGTCTTTAACTCGTACGCAGATCGTACGAAGCATTTGATTGGGCGCATCCGATCTCATCTCAGATTGCCCGACTCTGCTGGTGACCTTCTGGACCATGCAAAGCCATGGCCACCCGGTAAAACGTGCGACACACAGCCTTTTGCGATTTGGCGGTCTAGCCGAGAACGGCTTCGCCTCGAACGCTTGTCGCGCAACGGCTGTGTCGAAATTTTCTTCCCCTGGCGCGAAGCGCCATTCCTCGCGCATCAAGAAAATCCCGCCTCCGCCGTCCTTCGCTGACGCTGTGGGGCTGCGCCTGCGCGCGCGTTCGTCCCAGCCTCATCGACGCCATCGAGGCCGCGATGGTCGCGGGTTCGACCAGTGGAGACGCAAAATGGCAAGCATCGGCACATTCACCAGGAACGCTGACGGATCATTCATCGGTGAAATCGTCACGCTCTCGGTCCAAGCCAAGAACGTCCGGATCACGCCCGATGAGCACCGGGCCAGCGAAAACGCACCCACTCATTTGATAACTGTTGGGCGCGCCGAAATCGGCGCCGGCTGGGCCAAAACCTCGAGCGAAGGTCGTCGCTATCTTGGCCTGAAATTCGATGACCCGAGTTTCATCGCTCCAATCTACGCCAACCTGTTCGAAGATGCGGATGGCGGGACCCACTCCCTGATCTGGTCGCGCTCAAGCCGACGCAGCGCCGAATGACACTGATAGGTCGCGCCCTTCCGGGCGCGGCCTATCGCTGGCGCATTGAACACCAATATCGCGGTTGGAACGCGCGGGTGAGTCACTTCATCGCGTGGGCACGAGAAGAAGGCTGCAAACTGGCTTCGTTAGCGTTATACATATCAGAACAGAAAGAGATCGGATCAACGTAATGGCCACTGCCCCGGCGCTGGAATTCAAAAACGAGAGCGATCTCGTGTTCACCGACATATCGAGCGAGGCTTGGCGCGAGTATCAGTTTGAGTCCGGCGCGACTGTGCGGATCGAACACCCTGCGATGCTCAACGTCAGCGAGAGCGGCGGACATCGGATCTTCGATGGACAGGGCCTGTCGCATTATGTCCCTACCGGCTGGATCCACCTGGTATGGGAGCCGAAGCCTGGCGAACCCAATTTCGTCCGCTGAGCGCAACTGCAGCTGATAGTGAAAGGGGGCGACCGTGATCGTCTTTCTCTCATCATCGGCACGCTCGCGTTACGCCGACGACATTATTCGGATGTTGGCGTTGCCGCACGGCGGCCAGATGCAGTTTCGCTACAGCGCCAAATGGCTTGCGGATGACGTTCGCGCCCAAGTTCCCCGTGGGGAACTGGCGGGCGAACTCGCACTCATCTGCTACGTCGCGGACAGTAGCGCTGCTGATCCGTACGGGCTCGTGCCGGTACGGTTTGCGCGGATCATCCGTGCCGAACAGGTCGGAACGTCCTACATCCTGACGCTAGCCGCCGATGCATTTGCGGCGAATGTTTCGGACACAGACCTGCGATCGGCGATGACCATCGCCGATCGCAGCCGCCTCCCCAGTGCCGCTGGCGCGGCGAACGAACTTTATGGGATGGCCGCAGACTTTGACCCGCGTCCTCACAAACGCCGGTCATTCGATGCATTTGAAACGACCGCACAGAGCTTGAGTCGCTATGCCTCATTTGCGACCGAGCAGACTGCCTTCTTCTCGGTCCGGCATATCAGCGAGGTTAGCGGTCGTAGCTGGTTCGGAACCTGGCCAGCCCCAAACCGGATCGACCGAGGTGCCTTCATGCTCAGAACCGGTAAACGGTACGAGTGCGAGGTCTACTGCCTAAGGTTTTTCGAGAAGCAGCCTGACTTACAAGGTGTTAAGCTGCCGCCCGAGGAACTTACGCTCGTCGCTGAGGCAAACGACGATTCACTCCAGTTCGCTTCAACGACACGCAGCGTGATCGATTCTCGCTACGACGTGAAGCGCTTCATATTTGCCGAGGAGCCAGAGGTCTTGCGTCGCGTCAGCGGCTTCCGACTGTTCTTGTCCGCAGCCGGCGATATCGACGGGCAGGCGCGTCAGGACATTTCACTGCAGATGGTTTTTGGCGGTTCAATACTAATGGCGGCAGTGCGCGCGCTTTCCATCGGCATCGCAACAGCTGGTCCCGCCATGATCGCCGCCAACGCTTCGAACAAGCTCTATCCCGGCACAGCGATCGTGATGATCGCACTTGGGATTCTGGCAGGCATTGCCGCTATATTCCCGTCCTTTCGTAAGCCGTAGACCCAGACCCTCGCACGGAGTTCGTTTTTTTGGTCGTTGCCGCACAACACGCGTCCAGGCTGGTCTAAGTAGGAATGCCACCAGCGGCCATGCGCCGTGACCCAAGGAGGACATCATGAAGATCGATACCAACGCCGACGACCGCCTGCTCACCGAAGTCGAGCGCCAGGAAAAATACCTCGCCAAACTGCCGGACGATTTCCCGTTCCCGCTGTTCAACGCAGCGCAAGCGCTCGAGTCCCAACGTCGCAGCGGTTACCGTAACACCGCTGCTGCCGCCCGCGAGATCGTCGATAACGCGATCGAGGCGAAGGCGACCCGTATCGACATCTGTTTCGAACGGCCCAAGCAGTTGAAGGCACATCAGCGCTCGGAATCGATCCACGCGATGGCCTTCATCGACAACGGGTCGGGCATGCTTCCCAAGATGGCTCGCTATGCCCTTTCCTGGGGATCCGGCACCCATTTCGACGATCCAGCCTTTATCGGCAAGTTTGGGTTCGGTCTGCCCAACGCCTCGATCAATCAAACCAAGCTTGTCGAGGTTTATACCAAAACCGCCGAAGCGCTGACGATCACCAAGGCGACCCTCGACGTACGCCGCGTCCGTCAGCATGGGCTGCATACGATCGAAGCCCCTGTAGATGCGCCGCTGCCAGCGTTCGTCCAGAGCTATCTCGACAAGGCCGGTCTGGCGTTCGAGCACGGTACAGTCGTTGTCTGGGTTGAGCCTGATCGCCTTAGCTATCGCACGCCAGCCTTGATGAAAGAGCATCTGCTCGACGATTTCGGCGTCACCTATCGCTACCTGCTCGATAAGGTCGACCTGTTCATCGATAAAACGAAGATCGCCGCTGTCGATCCGATCTTCCTGACCCCCCACGCCCGTTATTACCTCGACGAGGCAAAGGGCGGATCCAAGATGAGCGCGGACTACAACATCGCGGTCAAATACGCACGAGATCCTGAAACCGGCATACCGGGGCTGTCAAAGGTCGCCGACCTCTCCGAACTGGACCGCAGCGATCCCGATCTTGAAGCTGCCGGTGCGATTTATGTGCGCGTGGCGCGCTTCCCTTACGGGTTTGCTGAGGCGGCTGCCAATGGACAGAAGGCAACGAGCGATGCCAATCGGCGGTTCGAAATCCGTAAGACGCGGCGTGGAATGTCCTTTGTTCGCGCCGGCCGCGAGATCGAGACGGTCGACGTGTTCCCCAAGTCGGTAAAGGATCAGTCCAAGGGGCTGGGCGATTGGCCGCTACTCCAGTCCTATGCTTATCACTGGGGCGTTGAGGTTCGCTTCGATCCCGATTTGGACGAAGTGTTCGGCATCACCAACGACAAGCAGACCGTTCGACCGATGGAGGATCTTTGGCGGCTGTTCGCCTCCGAGGACATCGATGACCAGCTTGGTCGTGAGCAGACCTTTCAGCGCAAGATGCGCAAGGAGGAGCGTGCCAAGCAAGAGAGCGCAAAAGCCGAAAAGAGCGCCGAGCCATCTGCTGCGGAAACCGCGGCAGCTGCTGCTGACGTCATGGCCGGGCAAAAGCCACGCGTGGCAGAGCGGCTCAAGGCAATGGTGCGCGAGAACCTGGAGGAAAGCGTCACCCAGCGTTCAAAGGTCGATAAAAGCTCGATCGATGCCGCGCGGAAGGCACTAGAGGATGAAGCAAAGCGTCGGCCCTATGTGATCGACTTTTATGACGAGCCACGCGGACCTTTCTACAAGCCCGACTGGCTAAATGGATCCCAGGTCGGCGTGCTCATCAACCGGGAGCATCCGTTCTTTCAGACGCTGTATAGCCCTCTTCTCAGCATGCCGCATGGCGGACAGGCAAAGCAGGCGCTCGATATCCTGCTAATTGCTTTGGCACGCGCTGAATTGGCGGTCGAAAATGAGGAAACCGCCAACTGGTATGTGACCCAGCGTGAACGAGCGTGGAGCAACTTCCTGACGGACGCCTATACCTCGCTCCAGCAGAAAATGGCTCCGATCGATGAAGAATCGGCCGAATCCACCGATGCGACCGGCGACATTGCAGATCAAGCCGAACGGCAAGCAGCAGAATAGACTGACACAGGGGCGAGAGCCCCTGTGTAACCATCTGGCCAGGCAAACGTTGCCCTGGTAAGGTGGCGTAATCAAGTAAAGCGTACCAGCTCGAAACCAGTGTAGGCGCGGCCATGAGCCGTCATGTCCCCCGGACGCTGCAACGGCCTTCAAGCTGAATTTCTGAAGGTCCAAGCAGCGAACAGGAGGACTCCGTCATGAGCGGCGTTACACTCAATATTCTCATCGAATCCGCGCTTTTGCAGCGCCCTTATCATCAGCAGCGTCTCGGGCTCCAGGCAGCGCGCTATTGTCGGGCAATCACCAATCGGTTCTGCGCCGACTTTCCCGAAGACCGTCATGAAGAGGTGCTTGGTCAGGCCTTTGCTGAGTTGATGTCGGCTGGTTCCGATGCGCTTACGATCCGCTCGGGTTTGTCGGTCTTTCGGCGCGCGATTTTCGCCGCGATCCGTATCGTACGCGCGGATTATGCACCGCCGGGTCATCGGACGCGACGGATGCCGGCTGATACGCTGCTCCCGAAAGTCGCGGCCGAGGATATCGGCCGTATTGCCGACCGTCAGGCCATCGAACGGTGCACCATTGGCGAGGTAGGTGATCGGCATCTGGATCTCGACCTTCTCGAAAACCATCCCGCTGCTGCTGCGATCAAACAATGCGAGGACCGGGTCGACGCGGAATGGGCGTTGCGTCGGGCGCCGCCTAATGTCGCCAAGGCGCTTCGGCTTATTTACCTCGATGATGCGCCCGTTTCAGTCGCCGCCCACAGTGTCGGTCTGTCGCGGTTCGCGCTGCACCGACAGATGACCACCTTCACCGCATTGTGGCGATCGGCAGCCTAATCCATGACCGATTTACAGTCGATGCGTGGTGCGGGCATCAGTGCCGTGCTCGCCGCACAACGTGCTTACGCCCAAGTCAGGCGTGAGCGCTCGAAATACGGACTGATGGTGCCTGAGGCGTTTGTCAGGGGCATCCGCGATCTCGGGTATCGCAGCAATGGCGACGCTATCGCCGAGTTGATCGACAATTCACTCCAGGCGTTTGCCGACCGCATCGACATCGTCTTTGGCTATGACGGGTCTACGTCCAGCAAAAAGCCTGTTCAGCTTGCCGTGATCGACAACGGGCACGGCATGGAACCCGACATGATCCGCATGGCCGTCATGTGGGGCGGCACGCACCGGGAGGATGATCGCACTGGTCTGGGCCGTTATGGCTATGGGTTGCCTTGCGCCTCGGTCAGCCTTGGCCGGCGCTTTACCGTCTACTCGGCCGTTACTGAAGGCGACCTTCATGCCGTGACCCTGGACCTCGATCACCTGGCCGCGGGCGACTATACCGATCTGAGCGGTGAGATCGTTGTCCCGGAGCCTGGCATCGCCGAATTACCGGGCTTCGTCACCGACCATATCGCCCTTGCCTATCCACGTGGATGGCGCGGGGGGACCGTGATCTTGATCGATAAACTCGATCGGCTGGAGTGGGCCACGACCCAAGGCCTGCGCGAGAATCTACGCCGGCAATTCGGGGTGACCTATCATAAGCTCCGCGGTGAAGCGGCGCTCTATGTCGACAATGAATATGTCGAGCCGATTGATCCGCTGTTTCTCACTCCTGAGTTCCATCTGTACGATCTCGACACCGATCGCGCCAACGCGTTTGATCCGATCCGTATTGAAGTCCGCGATCCCGATACCGGGGGTTATCGCGGCGCAATGACGCTGCGGTATGCGTGGCTACCGCCCAGCTTCGGGTCGGTTGACAAGGAGCGCGACGCGGTCGGCCTCAATGCCAACCCCCGCTTTGCCATTCTCAAAGATTATCATGGGATCATCTTCAGCCGGAATGGCCGCCTGATCGACGTCCAGACCCGGGCACCGTGGACCAGCTTCATCAACAATGATCGCTATATCAAGGTGGAGATCGAGTTTTCGGCAACACTTGATGAGGCCTTCGGCGTGACGACTTCGAAGCAGCAGGTGACGGTTTCAACGTTCATCTGGGATCTGCTGCGCGAAGCCGGTGTTCCAAAGGCCGTTGAGCAACTGCGCGCAAGGGTCAAGGATGCCAAGCTCGCCAGACGGCTGGCCGCATTCAGTCCAAGGCCGGGAGAACGGCTATTGTCCGAACGCGCCATGGGCGGCGTGATCAGGCTGGCCGGGACGGCAGAGAACGAGCACCAATATGATTTTGGCCTGCGGGTGTCTCCGTACCGCCTCCAATTCGAAACCCTGCCCGGACAGCCGTTCTTCCGGGTGGATCGGCATGCCGGCGCACGATCGTTGCACATCAACACCGCGCACCGTTTCTATGAGGATCTCTATCAGGCCCCCTCCACGACCGCGGAGTTTCGCTCGGCGCTTGAAATCCTATTGTTCTGCTATGGCGACGTGCTTCTGGATGCCGGTGAGCGCGCGCACGACGACCTGTTTCGGCAGGTTACTCTCTGGTCCAGACGGCTCGAACAGGCGCTCGGCATGATGGCGTCTCACCTCATCGCCAGCGATGATGAGGATGTCGGCGCGGCGCTCTGGCAAGGCTAATCGAGGTGGCTAATTTACGGTCATGATGCGATAAGGGTCGGGGGCCGCGCAAGCGGCCCGTTTGATTCTGGAGGCTGGGTGACCGCAAACGACAAAATCCACGGTCCCGGTGAAACGCGCGCATTTTCTCCGTTTCTCGCGCCCGAAGAACGCCACGAGCTCAATCAGGCGATTGATTTTGGCGCCGCTCCCTTGCCTGGTTTCGCCGACGCGATGCGTGCACTTGCCCGAGGCTATATCGACGACGGTGATAGCCTAAAGCTGCGTGCGATCCTTCTGCTTGTCGCCGACCTCGCTGAGCAGGGATGGGAGGTAACGTCAAAGGCCGGTGCGATATCATTTCTGCCTCCTGGTCTAACCGCCAAGGGCGAGGAGTCGATTGACGACATCAAGGCACGCGTACGTCAGGCTCTGCAGGTAGCGCGCCGTCGCCAACTCGCCGAACCATCGGTGCGGGCTTTTCTCGAGCGCTCCGAACGCCGACGCGTACGCAAGAACCACGGCAAGACATCGATCATCGATCTGATCGACGATGGCGCCGATCTCGCCAAGGCACTTGCCAAGATCAATGATCTGCCGGCCGACGACCGCGAAGATGCGCTGGCTAAGGTTGTTGATCCCGTTGTCGAGGTCTGCGAAGCCGGGGTCAACTGTACCGTTACAGGTTTGCCGCTGATCGATATCTGGCGGTATTTCCGGCACACCTGGGCCCACGAATATCGTTCGATCCCGGGGCGCCAGATGCTCGTTCTCATTCGTAACGCGGCACGGCCCAACCGCCCGGTAATGGGCATCGCCATGCTTGCCAGCCCCGTCATGCGTCTGACGGCCCGCGATACATGGATCGGCTGGTTACGCGAGTCTGCCCAGGAACGCGTCGAAACCGGTGAATGGGATGCCGTTGAACTGGCCGAGGCACTGCTGGCTCGCGTCGATGCTTCGCTCGGCGAGGTTCGCTGGGACGATCTTGCCTCGGCCACTGAGATCAAAACGCCGACCCAAACCGTCGCGCTGCGCTTAGAACAACGAGCGGCCGGTGCCGCGTTCGCGCGCGAGGTCGAATTGCGCGCGCATTATGAACAGCAACTGGGTGACGGCAAAACCATTCGGCCGCATCGCGGAACGCTGAAAACCGCCACGCCGGACGCAAACTGGTTGGCGGCATCAGAAGATCTGCTCTTTGTTCGGAAGCGCGCCGACAGTCTGGCAAAACTACTGTTTGCCAAGCAGACGTTTCGCGCCGCGCGGCTCAAGCGTTGGCCTGCCCAGGCGCTCGAGCGCCTGTTTCAGTCACGAGACGGACGTCGTGCCATAGACATCGTGATGGCGGAGTTCCGCAAGGCCGGCCTGTCCAGCGAAGTTGCTGACGTCAGCATTTGCGGTGCCGTTCATCCATACAACGAGTTGTTGGGAGGCAAACTCGTCGCCTTGCTGCTCGCCTCACAGGATGTCCGCGACGCCTATGCACGGCGGTATGGCGGCCAGATCAGCGTGATCACGTCGCAGATGGCTGGGCGCCCGGTCAGCCGGTCGGCAAATCTGCGGATCGTGACGACCACCAGCCTCTATGGTGTGGGGTCCAGCCAATATAACCGACTGGTTCTGCGGGCCGCTGATCATCCCGGGCTGCCATGCGACCTCCGGTGGGGGGCAATCGGCAAGAGCCTGACAGGTGGCTACGGCACACTCCATCTGGGCAACGAGACGGCGCATGCGCTGCGCAACATGGCCTTTGCCCGGCATGATTCGCGCCGGGTCAACAACCGCTTCGGTGAAGGTACCAGCCCACGATTGCGCCAGATCCGCGAGGGACTCGATGCGCTTGGTCTGAAGAGCGATGCGATCCTGCATCACGCGACCCCGAGGATATTCTATGGTTGCGAACTGACGCCCGGCGCGCGCACCGCGCTGGTTGGTCTTGGCGGCAAACCCGTTGCAGCTGCCGCCAGCGTAGATATTGCTGCGGCATGGCGTCGCCGCTGGCTTCTGACGCGGATTGCTCGACCGGAAACCCTGCAAGCGCTTAAGAGCTTGGGACCAACCAGCGTTCGGGCAACTCTCCATGCCGATACGGATGGCCAATTCTTGCTACCCATCGAGGCCGACTGATCGTGCCGACGGGCAAGCGGGGCTAGGACGGTATGGATCCCCGGTTCGCTCGTGTGATCGATCAACTCCATCCGGCCTTCCAACGCCTCCTGGCAACATCGCCTACCAGCCATGGCCGCCTGCCGCGTGATATGCCGACCCAGGGCGTGTACCTGTTCAGCGAAGGCGACCGGCACCTCTATGCCGGTCGATCCAACCATCTGCGGAACCGCGTCGAACAACATTGCCGTGCCGGATCGCAGCACAATCAGGCAGTTTTCGCCTTTCGGCCGGCACGCGAGGCGACCGGCATGGTGACGCCCGCTTATTCGACGGGTGCCGGAAGCCGAAAAAACCTGGCTGTGGACACAGTTTTTGCAGAATCGTTCACCGCGGCCAAAGCGCGCGTGCGGGCGATGGATTATCGCTGCATCGAGGAGACGGATCAGACGCGTCAGGCTTTGCTGGAGCTTTACTGCGCGATTGCGTTGAGCTGTCCATACAACGATTTCAACACGCACTGACCGCTGAGGCGGAATCTGGTTACCAAGCCCTTATCGGAATTCGTCCTGCGTGGTATTGACACTGTGACAGCGGAGGTTCTTCTGCAAGCCGGGCTCCAAGAGTGGGTCCATGGCAAGGTCGATGAACCTGATGATGGCCTCCCTGCGCCGCCACACTATTCGGTGTGACGTCACCCTGTGGGAGGTCCAGTTATGGCCCGTACCAATTCGACGCCCCCAGTCCCTAAGGACTGGCAGACCTACATCAACAAAACCGCCCGCAACTTTGCGACAGGCATGTTCGACAAGGACGATGCCCAGCAGGTTGCTCTTGAGGCGTTCCTGCGCGCGCGCAACGGCTATAACCCGGTCAAGGGGCCATTCGAAAATTACGCCAAGGTGGCGATCTACAACGCCCTGCTGAATGCCCGTATGACCGAGCAGCGCTTCTGGGGTGGTGGCGAAGCCCCCGACGATGACACCACCGACGAGGTCGCACCGGAGCCTTGGGAGGCGGAAGACGCAACCCTTGACCTGATCACCATGAACAATGCGGCTGCGGATATTTCGGCGTGGCGCCAGTGCTTGCCCTCGAAGCCTGCCGCGTTGGTCGAGGCCCTCTATTATCGCGATCAGTCTCAGCGCGAATTTGCAGAAAGCGAAGGCGTGACCCAGGCGCGGATCAGCCAGCGTAATGTCGAGGTACTCGGCGTTGCCCGTCGCGCCTTGGCCCATTTGCGTATGTAATTGACGCGGCCCGGAAACCGGCAGACCGAGCGTGACGGTCGGCAATATCAGCCAATCGTCACGCTCGGGATCCGCCCTTGCATCGAAGACGCTTGATCGCCAGCCGTAAGCTTCGAGAGGCACAGCGCAATTATAGAGGAGAGGGAGCCTTCGGCTTGTTGATCCGGTGACGAGCACCGGGCGACAAACCGGAGACCCATCATGCGCAATTCAGGCGTAGCTCTCGAACTCAATTTCACCGAACCGTCGATCACCGCTGCAAAAGCAGTCGCCGACACCATTGCCAGGAACGGATCGCTCCAGCGCGACACGCTGCTGTGGGTCATGGAGGAAGCCTATGGCGGTTCCTCGGCCGATGGTCGCTGGTCGCTTCGCGACGCCTACGACATGCTCGAACTCGCTCAGGTCATGTACCTCGCAAAGGCCGATCTTCCTACTGATCCCGGCGCATGCCTCGCCGCGCTGACCGCGCTGGTCCGCAGTCTGCCGACGCACACCGTCCGCAGCGAGGAGCAGATCGAACTCCAGCAATTCTCCACCCCTGCCCCGATCGCCTACCTGGCTACGCTCGCTGGCCGGATCGCCCCCACGGATCTGGTCCTCGAGCCGTCTGCCGGTACCGGCCTGCTCGCGGTGTTCGCGGATCGCGCCGGTGCGCGCCTGATCCTAAACGAGATCGATCCGGCCCGCGCCGAGATGCTCGCAGCCGCCTTTCCCGGCGTGGCCGTCACCCGTCACGACGCCGAACTGGTTCACGATCTGCTGGCGCCGAGCGTCCGCCCCACGGCCGTCCTCATCAATCCCCCGTTCTCGCGCAGCATCGGACGCCACGCCGACCCGCTGGCGGCCTTCCGGCATCTCCGCGCCGCCTTGATGCGTCTTGATGCCGGAGGCCGCTGCGCCGCCATCCTGCCGACCCGCGTCGACACGTCGAGCCGCGCCTGGGCCAAGGCGACCGAGGGCTGCACGTTGACCCTGCACCTCGAACTTCCGGCGAACGCCTACGCCAAGCATGGCACCAGCCAGACCGTCAAAATCATGGTGCTGGAGAAAGGCACTGGCATGCCTGCCGACCTGATCCGCTGCGCTACACTCGCCGAGGCTCTCGCGGCGATCGCCGCTCCGCCCGTCAGCGCGCCTGTCACGCTCGCGTCCTCGCTGCTTGGCCGCCCGAGCGGACGCAGCTTGTTGCTTGGCGGCCTGTCGAACAAACCTCGCCTGAGCGCACCAACTGCGAGCGCCGTGCGGTCGCAGATCGCGACGCCGATCGACTACACCGTGTTCGCCGAGCCGGTACCGACCGGCGAGGCCGTGGGCGTGTACCTGCCCTATCGACCGAGCCGCATCGCCATCCCGTGTGCGTCCGCGCATCCGACCGCGCTGGTGGAGTCGATCGCCATGGGCTCGATCACCGCGCCACGGCCGTCCTACGCCCCTACCCTCTCGCAGTCCGTCGTTGACGCGAAGACACTCTCCGACGCCCAGTTGGAGACGCTAATCTATGCCGGCGACGCTTTCGAGCGCGACATTCCCGGCCTGTTCAAACCCGTCGAGGAGGGGCTGTCGCTTAGCCTCGACGAGGATGGCCGTCCTTACCGGACCGGTTTCTTCCTCGGTGATGGCACCGGCGCCGGCAAAGGCCGACAGGTTGCCGCGATCATTCTCGACCAGTGGCTGCGCGGATGCCGCAGGCACATCTGGATCACGAAGACCGAGACCCTGCTCGAGGACGCGCGTCGCGACTGGACCGCTGTGGGGGGTCTCGCGCTCGACATCCAGCATCTCAACCAGTGGAAGCTCGGCACCCCCATCGGCGCCGGCGATGGCATTCTCTTCCTCACCTATGCGACGCTGCGCTCTAATCGCGGCGACAAGGGCACGCGGCTCAAGCAGATCCTCGAATGGGTCGGCGACGACTATGACGGCATGGTCGTGTTCGACGAGGCGCATGAGATGGCCGGCGTCGCAGGCGGCGAAGGCCGCGAAGGCCGCTTCGGCACCAAGGATGGATCGGACCAAGGCATTGCCGGTGTCCGCCTGCAGAATCTCTTGCCCCGCGCCCGCGTCCTCTACGTGTCCGCGACAGGTGCGTCCGACGTCAACAAACTCGCCTACGCGACACGGCTCGGCCTGTGGGGTCCGGGCACGGCATTTGCCGATCGCCGGACTTTCGTCGATTCCCTGCGCAGAGGCGGGATCGCGGCGATGGAACTGATTGCCCGCGACCTCAAGATGCAGGGTCTCTACGTCGCTCGCGCCCTGAGCTTCGCTGGCGTCGAGTACGACATCCTCAATCACAATCTCACCCCCGACCAGATCGAGGTGTACGATGCCTATGCCGACGCATGGGCTATCATCCATGCGAACGTGCGCGCCGCGCTGGACGCGACCCGCATCACCGACAGCTTCTCGAACGACACCTATAACAGCGGCGCCAAGGCGGCCGCGGTGTCGATCTTCGAATCCACCAAGCAGCGCTTCTTCTGCCAACTTTTGATCGGCATGAAGCTGCCTGCCTTGATCCCTGCGATCCGCGCCGATCTCGACCGCGGCGAGAGCGTCGTGATCCAACTCGTCTCCACGTCCGAGGCAATGCTCAACCGTGCGCTTGCCGCGCTGACGGTCGAGGAACGCGCCAACCTCGACATTGAGCTTTCCCCACGCGAGTTCGTCGTGTCCTATCTGACGGCCGCCTTCCCGGTGCGGCAGATGAAAACCTATGTCGACGACACCGGCAAGACGCGCTCCGAGCCCATGTCGGACGAGGACGGCCGCCCCGTCTTCAGCCAGGAAGCGCTAGAGATGCGCGACAATCTCCTTGAGCAGTTCTGCGCGCTGCCGATCGTCGGATCCGCGCTCGATCACGTTATCGGGCATTTCGGCACCGACGCGGTTGCCGAGGTGACGGGGCGCAGCCGGCGCGTCATCATGGACGCCCACGGCCGCCAGCGCGTCGAAAGCCGCTCGCCGCGCACCAATCTCGCCGAAACCGACGCCTTCATGCGGGGGCAGAAGAAGATCCTGATCTTCTCCGACGCTGGCGGCACCGGCCGCAGCTATCATGCGAGCCTGACGTGCGAAAACCAGTCGCGCCGCAATCATTACCTCCTCGAGCCGGGCTGGCGTGCTGACGCTGCCATCCAGGGGCTTGGACGCACGCACCGCACCCATCAGGCGACCGCACCGCTGTTCCGGCCGGTGTCGACCGACTGCCGGGGCGAACGTCGCTTCATCTCGACGATCGCGCGCCGGCTCGACAGCCTGGGCGCGCTCACTCGCGGCCAGCGCCAGACCGGCGGTCAGGGCCTGTTCGACCCGCGCGACAACCTCGAAAGCGACTATGCCAAGGACTCGCTAGAACAGTGGTTTCGCTTGCTCGCCAACGGCAAGCTGCGCTCGACCACGCTGGACGAGTTCCAGAAACTGACCGGCCTCGAGTTGGAGGGCGAAGGTGGCGGGCTCAAGGAGGAGATGCCCCCGATCCAGCGCTGGCTCAATCGCATCCTCGCGCTGCGCATCGCCATGCAGAACGCGATCTTCGACGAGTATCTCGGGCTGATCGAGGCGCGGATCGAGGCGGCCAAGGAGGCCGGCACGCTTGATCTTGGCGTCGAGAGCATCAACGCCGAGCGCATCACGATCCTCGATCGCACCGTCATCCGGCGCGACCAGACCAGCGGTGCCGAGACCGAGATCCTTCGATTGGAGACCGAGGAACGCTACAAGCCCCTCGCGCTAGATCGCGCTTTGCGGATCCTCGGCGACGACGCCCGCCCGATCGTCAACCGCAAGTCGGGCAAGGCCGCGATCCGGTGCAGCACCTACTCGCTCACCGATGACGATGGCGAGATCGTGCGCCGCTATGAGCTGGTCCGCCCGACGCGCACCGAACGGATGCGGCAGGATCTTCTCCTTGAAACGATGTGGGAAGATGCCAGTGAGGCCGCGTTTTCCGCGTTCTGGCAGGCCGAGGTCGATGAGATGTCGGGCAAGATACGCACCAACACGCTCTACCTCGTCACCGGCCTGCTCCTGCCGGTCTGGGATCGCTTGCCCGACGATCACGTCCAGGTCTGGCGTCTCAACACCGATGAAGGCCAGTCCTTCCTTGGCCGCATCGTCCCCGCCCCGCTCGTGACCAAGCTCGCGGGCGCCTTCGGCATCGCCGCCACCATCACCGTGCCGGGTGCCGATACCGCCAAGCACGTCATGGGGACGGCTGAGATCACCGCGCTCGGTGCGTACCGGCTTAAGCGCAGCCTGGTCGCAGGACAGCAGCGCCTCGAATTGCTCGACTGGCCGCACACGCGGTTGGCCGAGCTGAAGGCGGCCGGGTGCTTCACCGAGATCATCCAGCACAAGACGCGGATGTTCGTCCCCATCGCGACTGCCGCGACCGTGATCGACCGCATCACCGCTTGCCCCGAATGAGGCTCTCTTCCCGATCATCAGAGGGAGGGGAGGGAGCCTTCGGCTTGTGAGCTTGGAGGACCAGGCTCGCGTGACCGCGGGACGCGGCGCGCCATTTCCAAACGGAGACGACCGATGATCCAGTCCGTGAAGGTCAAGAACCTGTCGCTGTCGAAGGACAATGTCCGCAAATCCAATCGTGACGCAGGGATCGACACTCTCGCCGCCAACATCGCTGCCCAGGGGCTGTTGCAGAACCTGATCGTCACTCCGCTGAAGAAGGCGGGTACGTTCACCGTGAAGGCGGGCGGTCGCCGCTTGCGCGCTCTCCAGCTCCTGATCGAGCAAGGCACCCTCCCCGCTGACCACGCCGTCCCCGTCCTCGTGCTGAGCGACGACGACAACGCGATCGAGGCAAGCCTAGCCGAGAACTTCCAGCGCGTGCCGATGAATCCGGCCGACGAATGCACCGCGTTCAACTTCCTGATCCAGAAGGGCATGACCGCCGAGGACGTCGCCAAGCGTCAGGGCGTGACCACCCGGTTCGTCGAGCAGCGCGTGCGCCTTGCCGAGCTGGCCCCGCCTGTGTTCGAGGCGCTCGCAGCCGGCGAGATCACGCTCGGCGTTGCGCAGGCGTACGCCGTCACGACCGACGTCGACCGCCAAACCCGCGTGTTCGCCCAGATGAGCAGCGCCTACTACGGCGACAACCCCGACAATATTCGTCGCGCGATCCTCAATGGCACCGTCAAGGCGAACGACGCCAAGGCCCGCTTCGTCGGTCGCGAAGCGTATGTCGCCGCAGGCGGTCGAATTGAGGGCGATCTGTTCGCGACGGAAGGCGATGAGAACTGGATCGACGTCGACCTGATCGAGACGCTCGCGGCCTCGAAACTGGAAGCGGCTGCGGCCGAGCTGGCGCGAGACCATGGTCTCGCGTTCGTCACACCGATCGCGGCGACGCACGTACCCTACGACCTGGAGCGCCAGCTTCACGAGTATCATGCGCCCGCACGCTCCCTCACCGAGGAGGAGACCGCGCGCGTCCAGGAACTGGGATGCGAGAACGACGCCCTGATCGTCCAACTCGAACAGGAACTCTCCGAAGGCAGCGCTGAAGCCGAGGCGCTTGAAGCCCGCATCGAGGCGATCGAGCGCGAACTGGAGACGATCGAAGATAGCCGCCACGATATCGATCCCGGACTGAAAGCGCAGATCGGCACGTTCGTCTATATCGGGGGAGACGGTGAACCCCGCGTCCACACGCGTCTGTTCAGCGAAAAGCCGGTTGTCGACCCTAATGCAACTCCAGTCGGCAGTACGGGCAATGCTGGAATTTCAGGTAATACCGGTAATGCAGATATTTCGGACGCTGGGCCCAAGCTTAGCGCCACGCTGATCGACGAGTTGGCGACCCAGCGTCGCCAGATCCTCGTCGCACACATCGCCAGCGACCCAGGACTTGCGCTCGACCTGACCATCTTCCTGATGGCGCAGAACGTGGTGTTCGAACAGAACCACATTCCAAACCACTCGACACTGAAGTCGGGCGCCGCGGGCTTCCCGATCTTCGGGTTCCGGGACGAAGGCTCGATGGCGTCGCAGACGATCGACGATCAGCGCCAGCGCCTCGACACGAACTGGGCGGGTCACACGACCATGACCGAGCGGTTCGACGCCTTCCGGGCGCTTGATGACGAGGTCCGGGGCGCCTGGGTGGCGTTCTCGATAGCACGAACTCTCGAACCGACGCTCAACGTCGCCCAGGGCTATCGGAGCAACGGCTTCCACGACCATCTCGGACGCCTTCTCGACATCCAGGTCGAGAATTGGTGGCGCCCGACGGCCGAGAACTTCTTCGGCCGGGTCAAGAAGACAGTCATGCTCGACGCGCTCGAGGAGATCGGAGGCCCGATCCTGCGCGGCCGCTACAAGGACGCCAAGAAGGGCGACCTTGCCGGCACCTGTGCCTCGCTGTGCAACGGCCAGGGCATCGTCGAAGCCGAGATCCGCGAGAATGCGACGGCCTGGTTGCCGGAAGCTATGCGCTTCGAGGGACAAGAGAAGGCGGCGCGCACGCCACTGCGCTCTAGCTTCGTCGACGACGAGACCGGCATCGATCCGGACGAGGAAGAGGATACCGATCTCGACTCCGGTGACGACGCAGTGATCGATCACGAGGAAGAGGAGGATTTGAGCCAAGCGGCCTGACGCCGGCTTGCTCGTTTCGAGGCAACTGGGGGCGGCACTCTTTGCGGAGTGTCGCCCCTCTTTTTGTGACTCGGCACCGTCCCCTTCCAGAGGGGAGGATGCTCACGCGGGTTTGCCTCAACCTAATCAGGAGAACGATCGTGGCACAGACCACCGACAAGCCCTCGCCTGCCGACATCATCACCAACACCATCATCGACAAGCTCGAAGCCGGGGTCCGTCCCTGGGTCAAGCCGTGGCGGCCCGGCCTTGGCGGCCGTCCACTCCGCGCGACCGGCGACCCCTACAAGGGTATCAACTGCTTCTGGCTGTGGCTGTGTGCCGAGGGCTCAGGCTACAACTCGCGCACGTGGATGACGTACAAACAGGCGCAGGCTCTTGGTGGCCAGGTCCGCGAGGGCGAGCGGTCGCAGATCGCGATCTTCTATAAATCCTACAGCAAAACCGTCGAATCCGTCGTCACCGGCGACACGGGCGACGAGATGCGGCGCGTGCTGCGCTCCTACGCCGTGTTTAACTGCGACCAGATCGACGGGCTGTCTCCCGACTTCTACCCGAGCCCTGTCAGCATCGTGCCCCTGGCGGATGCGCTGCCCGAGCGCGCGCAGCGCTTCCTCGATGCGCTGCCGGCGACGGTCCACATGCGCGGCGATCGCGCGTTCTACGACCGCACCGCCGACAGCATCACCATGCCGCCCGTCGAGCTATTCTCGACGCGCGCCTACTTCGCAGCGACGCTCGCCCATGAGGCTGGCCACTGGAGCGGCCATCCCGACCGGCTCGATCGCACGTTCGGCAAAAGTTTTGGCGACGACGCCTATGCGTTCGAGGAGCTTTGCGCCGAGATGACCTCAGCGCTGCTCGGCGCCGATCTCGGTCTCCCGACCTCACATATGGACGACCATGCCGCCTATATCGGCTCGTGGTTGAAGGTGCTGCGCAAGGACAGTCGCGCGATCATGACCGCCGCGGCGAAGGCTGAAGCGGCAGCCGGTTATCTGCTCCGCGCGACCGGCCTCGACGCGTTGGGCGAACCCGAGGAACAGGTCCGTGAAGCAGCATGACCGCTCCGGCCGCCCTCCCCGACCTCGGCGCCTACCGGCGCTTCGTCGTGGCATTCAGTGGCGGCAAGGACAGCCTTGCCGCCCTGCTCCACCTCCTCAGCCTCGGCGTGCCGGCACACGCGATCGAGCTGCATCACCATGATGTCGATGGCCACGGCCCGACCTTCATGGATTGGCCGTGCACCCCCGCCTATGTCCGCGCGATCGCCGATCATTTCGGGATCGCGCTCTACGTCTCGTGGCGCGAGGGCGGCTTCGCGCGCGAGTTGGCGCGCGCCGACGCGCCGACCGCGCCCATCGCGTTCGAGACGCCGACCGGCATCGGCCGTGCCGGGGGCAATGGCCCTGCCGAAACGCGCGGGCTCTTTCCCCAGACGTCTCCCGATCTTCGAGTGCGCTGGTGCAGCCCCGCGTTGAAGATCGACGTCCTCGCGGCCGCGATCCGGAATCAGCCGCGCTTCCTCGACGGCCGCACGCTCGTCATCACCGGCGAACGCGCCGAGGAAAGTCCCTCGCGTGCGCGCTATGCGACACCCGAGCCGCATCGCACCTCCACCCTCGCCCGTGCGGTGGATCATTGGCGCCCGGTCCATGACTGGACCGAGCGCCTGATCTGGGACGCGATCGCGCAAGCGCGGATCCGTCCCCACCCGGCCTACGTCCTGGGTTGGGGCCGCCTGTCCTGCCGAGCCTGGATCTTCGGCTCGCCCGACCAATGGGCGACGCTCCGGCTCGTCTTCCCTGCCGCCTTCCGACGGGTTGCGACTCGCGAAGCCGCGACCGGGAAGACGATCCATCGCTCGCTCACCGTCACGCAGCTCGCTGATCGCGGCACGGCGTTCCCGGCTGCGACGCTCCATCCCGACGAATTGGCGCGAGCCGATGATCCGGTCTGGCGTCTCTCGATCCTGGCGGATCGCTGGACGCTCCCTGCCGGCGCCTTTGGCGACCATGCAGGGCCGGTCCAGCTCAGGCGGAAAGGTGCTGAACGAAGAGGACGACGATCGAGACGATCGCCATTGCGGCTGCCATCTTGGTCGCGAGCTTGGCTGCCCTACCGCTCGCTATTGCCGAAGGCGAACGCAGATCGATTTTAAACTTGCGATGCAGATCGGGAATGCGCCCCGCCGCGATAGCAGGCTCATTGTTGATCCCAACGATTGCAGCGCCCATCGCGACGCTGAACATCGTGAAGAGAACCATAACGTCAGTCATCGCAAACTCCCTTAAATGAACCGGCCAGATATAATCGCGATTCCTGTTCTGTTCTAGGGGGAGGAGAGGAAGCCTTCGGCGTTTTGAGCGCGCCCTGGCGCTCAGGAGGTTCAGCGATGCTCTACGACACCCAATACCGATGTCTCCCGAGGTGCTTGGCACCCTGCCCGCAGCGCTCCATGCCTTGAACGCGGGCGTCGACGACTGCCGGCGTGCCGGCAAGCCGATCGACCGCGATGCGTCGATCCTGCTGCTGATCCACAACCTGGCGTCCGTCGCCGAACGTGGTGCGCCCAGCACCAACGAACTGCGCCTGCGCTGTGCGAAAAACCGCAACAGCGTCGTCGCCGGATCCGCGCTGCTCGACATCGCCGGCAACAGCGTCTCCGGCGATGTCGGTGCTAAACGGACCTTTCATCGACAGGCACGCCTCGCACTCGCTTCGCTTGCTGAGGCCATCGGCCTCGAGGCCCATGACATCCGCATCGATACCGACATGGGCAGTATCGCGGACGATGGCACGACCGAGCTGCGCCACGCCGATCTCTCGATCCGCGTACGTCCGCACAGCTTCCTCCCCGACAGCGAAATCACCTTCAACCGCTGCCGGGGCGGCGAACACGCCGGCCCTGTTCAACGCGCACCGATCGCCGAGCTGCTGGATGCAGCCACGTTCCAGCGCCGGCTCTCCGCGACGGTTGGCGACGTTGGCGCTCCGCGCCTCGCCGCTGCCGCCTGATCCTCACGCCATCGGAGACTTATCATGGGTTGGCTCTTCATGCGCGATATGGGCGGCTACGCCACCCCGCGCTCCTATCTCGACAACCAGTTCACCTACCAGCGAGACACGCACCGCCTGACCGTGCTGGCGTCCGCCTTGGTCGGATCGACCTATTATGCCGCTTGCGAGCGCCTCGCGGACGACGCCGAACGGATCGTGTTCGGCATCGTCTGCCTCACCAAGACCAGCACCGGCGCGCGCGACGGCTGCACGTTCGGCTACAAGGATATGGATGAAACGGTCGGGCCGAACGAGAGCGAGTGCCCGGCCGCAATCCTCGACGAACTGACCGCTACGGACAGCGAATATGCCTTGGCGTGGCGTGCGCGGTGCCGCGCTAACCTGCTCGCGAAGAAGCTCGACTGGGCCAAGCCGACCCCGAAGCCCGGGCAGACCATCATCTTCGATGAGCCCATACGCTTCAGCGACGGTAGCGACCGCAGTCGTTTCGAGGTGGTCGCCAATCCCAAGGGCAAAACGCCGCTCTTCCGTGACCCGGAGAGCCGCGCAATCTGCCGCATCCCGGCATTTCGCAAGCGGGCATACCGCATTGTTCATGCGGCGATCGTCGTGAGGGAAGCGGCCAGTGACTGACCGCCACCCCGTCATTGCGGCCTGGGGTGCCGGCGTGCATTCCACCGCCATGATCGTCGAACTCGCGACACGCGGCTAGGCCGTAGACATGGTTCTCTTCGCCGGTCCCGGCGCTGAGAGGTCGGCGACATATGCTTTCATCCCCCTGTTCCGGCCTGAATGTCCGATCGCGGCATCGCGTCCGAGATCGGGCGCATGATCGCCCGCCAGTAGGGAAGGAAGCTTTCGGACTGGGGAGTTTGTCGCTTACCGAACGGCCACCGTACATTTCTCGGAAGCGAATTAATGGTAGAATTTACCCGATCTAAATGCGCTAAGTGTCGAACGCTCAGCTTAAGGTTGAGACGACCGAACCGTCTCGACTTAAATCCAAAAGGAACCACCTGCTGGTGGCATATCTCAGGTGACTTTTGAGGTTATCGCACACCTTGTTGATTGTCAGGCAGTCAGTCCCACTTTTCGATGCGATCTCACAGAATTACTTTCTGAGCGGTTGTACGATTATCCGGGGAGTCCTATTTGCCCATCAGCTAAATGGAGCCAAGAATGTCCGACGATACCTACCAGCCCAACGCTGTTGAACTCGCTACCGAGTTGACAATCGCTTGGCTTAGCAACCCAAATACCCGTACGTCGGCCGACGACGTTCCTGCATTTCTATCGCAGATGCACAGCAGCGTTCAGGCGCTTGTTGGCGGTTCGCAGACCGAAGAAAGCCCTGCGGAAGCACCCAAGGAATACGTTGGCGCGGTAACGGCCCGGAAGTCCCTTGCGAGTCCCGATCACATCATCAGCATGATCGATGGCAAGCCGTACAAGACGCTGCGTCGCCATCTCGCTACTAACGGCATGACGCCAGCGGAGTATCGCGAGCGTTATGGCCTGAAGGCTGATTACCCGATGGTCGCTCCTACCTATTCAGAAGCGCGCCGCACCATGGCAAAGAGCATTGGCCTGGGTCGCAAGCCGGGTCAGAAGAATGAGGCCAAGGCAGAGGTGGCAAAGCCTGCGCCGCGTAAGCGCAAAGCCGACGATACCGCAGAATGATTTTTGGCCGGCCTTTAGAAATGAAGGCTGGCCACCCCAGCTATTTCTTTTGCTCTCCCTTAGGCACGCCATTGTAGGGAGCAGCAACATTTTCATCCGGCTTGGCGTCAAAAGAATTGGGCCGCTTGTGATCGTTGTAAGCACCCAAGGTGATTAGCAAGCCTAATAGGAATACGCGCATCTGATATACCAGTATGATTGACCACGAGTCGGACCTCTATTTTGGTCTAATCCGGCACGTTTAGGTGATGAACCGTGACAGTACAACCTGCCAAGGAAACACCTATCCGTCCTGGAGGGTTTTCATAACCGATGTGATGTTTCCCTTTACCACAACATAATTTCCCTTCTCGAAATTTACTGCACTCGCATCATTCCCACCTTTAAAACGGCGTACAAAATTTACGCGATCCACGTTGACGACGATCGGCTCGCCCTCGGGACTTTGAAATTCCACGTAACCGTTCACTCGTATTCACCAGCGATCTTGACCAAATATACAGAGCTACACATTGTCGGCGGTGTCCGGCGATCTCGCGGCAATCAAAGTCGCTATTTCCGCTTCGTCGATCGTCCGATTTTCCCACGTGTCTTCCACCGCGATCGACTTTTCGTCATCGCGCATTGCGATCAGTTCAGCGGCCGTAGCGAGCGCTTCGTCGAAGCTGTTTCGGTGAACACCGAGCGTGGACATCTCGCCTTCTTTACGGATTACGTAACGCATTGAGCCAACTCCTGTTGGTTGGGATCACTAACCCAACCGAACAGGAATCCCTATGCGTTTCACGGACACACACACCGGCACGCAAACGCGCAAATCCTGGCCATTACATCACCGAACTCACGGTCGAAGCAGAGGATCTCGTCTGCGCCTGTCGTCCCGCTTGTCGATGCGGCTTACACGACGGTCGGAAGAGCCTGAACACGGAGCATCCCAGCTTCGTCACCGCTTGTCATTGAAGGCGCCGGCGTCGATCCCCGGCGTTCTGTCCCTGATGGAGATGACACCTCCGTCCTTCGCGCCTGCGCCTGTTGTCGTGTTGCGGCGTGCGCGTGCTATCCCGCGTCTCGGTGCGAGGATCTCGTCGACCAAATCCGCATCAGGTCGATGCCACTGATGCCGATGGCAGGTTAGGGATCACGCCCGAAGCGTTGGTCCGCTTGTTCGCCGCACGGAAAGCCATTCTCGACGACCTTGCGGCATTCGGGTTCAGCCCCCCCCAAGCGCAGCAACTAGCGCGGTCACGGTCCCGTCTTCCGTCATCTGACGCCCGACCGCCTTCCGCTAGAGCGATGCGGCACATGGGCGGCCGCGAGGCCACCGCAACCGCAAAAATCCGGACCGAGTTGCCGTGTGCCACGGCTGCCCGCGCCACCCCGGTTTTTGCGGTTCCCCTCGCGCTTGCGCTTCGGTGCGGAGGCCTCTTGTTCGGCCGCCCAGGAGGTGCGCATCCGGCGGATAGGCTGCCGGGCTCATTTAGATGAAGGGCTCTACGCCATGACCACTTCACTTGCTGCCGCACTCTCCGCACTGGAGCTTGGCCACCTCGAGCCCCGCGTCCAGGACGTCTCGGGGATGGCAGCACCCTCTCCGGATGCACTGGAGCAGACCATTACCGCAATCTGGAGCGATCTGTTCGCAACCATTCAGAATACGTCACTTGAACGCGACATCGAGGAAATGGGCTGGGGCCTGGTCAACCTCTTCCACCGGGCCGCAGCGAAGAAACACGCTACGATCGATCGCCTTACCGACGAGATCAGGCTGTTGCTGGCCGAGCAGGACGGTTCGGAGATCAACACCTCCAATCTCGAGGACAAGATCGACCTCGCCAAGAAGATCGAAGAAGCCGCCACCTGCTACGAACTGATGCGCGACACCGCAGCGGCGCACTACATCCGCGAGACCGGACGCTCTTGGATCCCGTCGAGCGGCAACCGCATTTCCCTCGGCGTTACGTCCGCAATCGTGGACGGACGAGCCTTCCTCCAGGCACGCCGCGATCGCAAGCGCGACGCCAACACGGCACAGGGCACCCCGGTCGTGTTCGCCGGCGGACGGCTGGCCTTCAGGACCGACGAGGACATGAAGACATTTGGCGACAATCTGCTGCGCACCCTGGGCGCGGTCCGGGAGCGCGTCGGGGACATGTATCTCGTCCATGGCGGCGACATGAAAGGGATCGAGCGCATCGCCGCCTCCTGGGCCGAGCAGCACGGCATCCAGCAAGTCCGCTTCAGCCTGGACCGCAAACTCGGAGATCGCGCCGGCTTCCGTCGCAACGAGCAGATGCTCTCGCTGAAGCCCCGCTACGTCATCGCCTTCCAGGGCAACGGCGTGACCGAGCGCCTGGTGATCGACGCCAAGCAGGCTGGTATCCGCGTGGTGGATCGCCGCGGACCGCTCGGTACCCCTCCCGCTGCCCAGAACGCTCAGCGCGACCGCACGGTCGCCTGAGCTTCGGCTTAGCCGCTGGCATGCTAGCGGCCTTCGCCCCTCGCGGCTTTCCGCAGGGGCTATTGACCTCGAAATCCTCAGGGAGCGACTTCGTGTCTTGCCTTAATCCGTTCCAGACTGCGGCCGTTTATTGGAGCTTTCTGTCGAGCGACTTGGTCAGCCGCAGCGCTTAACCCGCGAACATAGGAAAGGTTTATCGTCATCGTCGTCGACTCCGGCCCTGCGCCTGAACGGTGAGAACGCGGATGGCACTTTCGAGGCCATGATCGGTTGTGCACGCTTCCCAAGGCGAACTGCCAAGCTGCGGCGACTGGTTCTTCAGGGCAAGCTCGCGAAGGTTATGCGCGAACAGCTTCGTGACGACCGCTTGCAACTTGTCGCGTCGCGTCGTGGTCGCTGCTGCCGCGACGCGCTCGTGCTCACGGCGACGCTTGATCGCCGCGATTTTATCAAGGCAGAGATCGAGACCGGCCTGCCCCGTGCTGGACAGCGCAAGCGGTGTTTCGCCGCTGTCCTCGATAGGCGTGGTCAACCATATGTCGGCTTCTTGCCCCAATGATCGCGCTGCGACATCGCGGAGCTGCTGGCTCCGCTCCGCTGCTTCGCGGCTCCGTCGCGCCGACAGCCGTTCGACTGCGCGGTAGCGCGCTGCAGCCAATGGTAACCCGAGCACATCGTCTACGGCATCTTCCCCGCCGGCGACCATTTTCACCAAGGCTTGCAGCGTCGCGATCAGGTCTCGATAGGGTGCCCCTCCGGCGATTACGATCTGCGTCGGCGACGCGCTGTTGCCTGGCAGCACCGTGTCCAACCACGCCTGCGGTTCAAGCAGGAAGGCTTCTTCCGGCGGTAGATCGGCGATGATCTGGTCGACGAGCACGTGCGCTACTTCCTCGCGACGATCGATCTCGACCAGGCGACGCTGCTCGCGCTCGATCCTCGTCACGACATCGTCGGGAAGGCGATACTCGCCGGGTTCGTCGGATTGCAGACTTCCCGTCACGCAGAGCGCATCAAGATAGTCCTCGAGCGCTTCATGCGGGAAACGGAAAGCGCGATGATGGACGCGCATCCATGCGTGTACCTTGTCGGTTGGCGGCTGGACAAAAGCCGGCGCGATGAGCGGCTTGAGATACACGAGCACACGCTCCAGCGAGAATGTCTCGGCCTCGTAGCTTCTGATGTCGCCAATCGAGACGAACTTCTCGACCACGGTTGCTTGCCACTCGTCTTGTGTGACGGCGAAGCCCTCGCCACCACCTGAAATGCCGATCAGCTCGCCCTCGTCCCGGGCAATCAGTTGGAGGAGCGTGGGATCGCTGATCGGGCAGACCGCCGCGTGCGCGGAGGCGGCCGCGCCCAATAATGCGTGCGCGTCTGCCTCCACCGTCAACGCCTCACGTCGTTGACGGTCGGCCTCCTGGGCGGCCTTGCGTCGCGCCGCCTCCGCCCGGCTCGCCGCTGCTGCGGCCAATTCCGCGCGCAGCTTGTTTTCGGCCCGATCCCGCCTTGGGTTGCAAAGCCAGGTCCGCGGCGCCGTCTCCAGCAGTCCGCGCTCGATCACGGCGATATCCTGACACGTCCGCAAATGACGGAGGTTGATTTCGATCGCTGGCCAGCTGTTGGACTGGATCAGCGCGATCTTGTCCTCGCCGCACGGGTGGGTGACGCAGATCTCGACGATCAGCTCGCGCCTGTCATCAAGGATCAGCACGATGTCGGGCACGATGCGATCGAGGCGCCGCTCAGACCGGACATCGCTGAATGTCATCCACTTTGCCTTGCTCTCGTGACGCGAGGCACCGTCGACGACGGCGGTCACCACCGGTGTCCAGATCTGCTTTTTCTCCACCAGCAGCTGCTTAGCCCAGTAATGCGCATTGGTTTCGCGGCCACTGCCGCATCCTGAGTCCTTGCCTTGATGCGAGAAGTGCGCCGCCTTCTTCGCACCCTTGCGGGCGATCAGCGGCGCCTTGCAAGCCGGACAGATCAACCGGCATGCAAGGCCGCGTCGGGCAGCGTTGATGTGGACTGGCGCGCCCTCGGCATCGAGGCCCCAAACGAGATCGACTCCAAAACCTGTAAAGGCGGAGTGATCGACAAAGCCGAAAGGGTTAGGGGTTGGATCGTCCATACCGCCGGGATTTGCCCTCCACTAGGCCAACCTTTCTATGATCGCTCGGTCGCCGAGGGAATGCCTCAGATGAGTCTGCCGGCATTTCCCGCTTTGGCATGCAACCTGGTTGCGAGCTCCGCCATGTCACCCTCCGGGGCGGTCGGGGCTACCCGGTCGAACACCGCCAATTCGCGGTGCGGTCGGTGGGTCGGTATCAAGCCGGCCGACACTGTCCAGATAGGGCTGAATCTCGTCGGCTTCGAAAAACGTCGCCGGGTCGAACCGCGCCTGCCGGAGATGCTCGACAAAGTCCGGATGCGTTTCGAACAGAGCGTTGATGGCGAGGTTAAGCTTGGTCGACACCTTGGCGGATTGGGCTTGGGCGATCGGCAACGCCGCTTCGAGCGCCTTGTCGAGATCAACGGCCTCTGCAACCTGAATATAGGCGCTGGAATGTGGGTAACTGAACGCCATTTTCTTGGCCGGGATGTCGAGTGCAAGCACCACGCGATGCTCCTCCCAACCCGTGGCATTGCCAAAGTGTGCGAGATATCCGTCGCGTAACGCAGTGACGCGGTCATGCACAGCGCGCTGCCTTGCATCTAGATATGCGGTGATCTGCAGCTTGTTCCGGCCCTCGCTGCGACTGTGCGTGGCGCGCGTGTATAGAAGCACGGCCTGCCCAAATAGGGCCTGTACGGTCGCCGCCTCCTGGCGGCGCGGAGCCGTGCCCCGTGCTGACGTCGCCTGGATCAACTGCGACAGCGCCTTGCATGCCGTCATCATCTCGCCGGCCCGTTTGAGGTCGTTGACGACCGAGAACATCGAGGTCGCCGCGCGTGCCAGCGGCTTCAGCGCCGTGATCGCCGCATCCTCGGGAAAGCGCGCGACCAGCGCATCGAGATCGAATAATTCCAACATCGCGGTGCTCAAGTCCTATCAAGAGCGGTGACGGTTTACCGCCACGTGCCGCGTAGCCTCTGCTCGGGATACTCTCTCTTGCATGGCCGAGGGTGTACCATGCTCGACGACGAGAAAACCCGTTCTTGCGGATGTGTACGAATATAGCGCTCAGACAGATAAGCCGCTCAGGTTCGTCCAATACTGGACAATCCGTTCAATCTGCACTATCTATTCAATCAAGGTGGAGGCGATCATGAGCGAAGCAGCGATGACGTTGGATGTGGCCGAGATGCAGGCAGTCCTGCGTGGACGCAATCCGCAAGCCCCGGCCGCCGAGATCAAGACCATGGCCCGGATCGTCTCGATCGCGGTCGACGTCATGTCGGGGTTTCCAGCAGTCGATCTGCGCGGTGTCGCGCGCGAGCATAAGCTGCGCGCTGCGCTGGAACAGGTCGCTCTCCAGTTCACGCCGGCCGCGACGGTGAAAGGCGACCCTGTCGAGCAGACGCGGGGCAGCGGTCTTGGCGAGGTGATCAGCCTGAGCGAAGGGCGCGCTCGTGTCGCCGCCTATGCGGCCCCGAAGGCGATCGAGGACTGGGCGGGACCAGTGGGTGGTGCGAGCGACATCGAGGCGCAGATCGGCGTCAAGCGAACGACGCTCAATACCTGGTACAAGCAAGGCGCGATCATCGGTCTGCTCCGCGGGCAGCGCAAGCTGGCCTATCCGCTCGAGCAGTTCATCGACGGCCGTCCCCTCCGGGGCATCGCCGACGTCTTGGCAGTCGCGCCGGACGCGCGGTCTGCCTGGCTCTGGATGCGGCAGCCGCATGGCGCGCTGGACGGAGAAACACCGCTGGCGGCCTTGCACGCAGCGCAGCAGGATAAGGTCAGTATAATCGCCTTGCGGGACTTCCACCGCGACATCGACTAATCGGGCAGCAATGGCGCTCGATCCGAAAATCCTTACCTCGCTGACCCGCCGGGTCGAGCCAGCTGACTATCTGCGTGTCACGCCCTGGGCGCGGCGCAGCACGCCTCTCGGCATGGGCTTTGGCGAGACTCGGTTTGCCAGTCCCACCAAGGCCTTCAAGCTCCTCTATATCGCTGAGGATCTCGCGACTTGCCTCGCCGAAGCGATCATCCGTGACCGTTTCGAGGGAAAGACCGTCCGCGAGCTGGCGCAGTCGGACATTGCCGATTGGGGGGTGTGTGCGGTTTCGGCGACCCGGCCGCTCCGGCTGCTGACGCTGCGCGGCGACGCATGTTTCAAGCTTGGCATCTCGACCGACATCGTCGGCGCCAAGCGCCAAGATGAGGCGCGTGCCTTTAGCCAGGCGCTGTATGAAACGACTGATCTCGATGGGATCGTCTACCACTCGCGGCTCCGCAAGAAGAACTGCATGGCGATATACGACCGTGCGGTGACGCCTGGACTGAGCGCGCAGGCCGTGGTCCAGCTTGAGCGGCTCGCCGCTTTGGTCCCTGCCCTCAAGACCCTCAAGACCACCCTGATCTGACATATTGAGGGTTCCGGCTGAGAACCTCCTGGCGGCCCCCGGCTGCGCCGGGACCATCGCTTTCGCTTTGCTTCACCGAGTTCCGTCGGTCTCGGCTCATTCGGGTGACGATCGACGAACGGAGGCGCTGGCGCCCAAAATCGGCGTTTCAGCCGAGGAGAGATTCCGTAGGGCGAGGACAGAGCCTGCCCCGGGCGTGTACCCTGCCAGGGAGCACGTCACCACACCGCAATGATCTGCGGGCCGGCTTCGCCGTGCTTTGCTAGGTGAAAATCCCCTGCCGGCATCACGACAGGCGCGCTCAGTTCTCGTGGTCGGACGGGGGTCTGCACGGTACGATCCATCCCTTCGTCATCTCGCCATGCACGCAGACCCGCGCCGTGTAAGCACCGCAGTGCGATGGGTGTGCCCGAGCCATTACTTTGGTCACGACCTCCCCGCCCAGCGCTGCCGACCGGTTGAAGGTAATCAGGCCGCCTTTTTCGAGGCCCGTGTAGCGGAGCGATGGCACTGCAATTGCAGGGATGCGTGTGGAGGTCTGCCTATGGTTCCTGTCCGATTGCGCCAGCCTGGGGATCATCCCCTCTCTTTCCTGAACGACCTAAGCCGTCCGTCCGTCCTCTCCAACCCGCGATCATACGGGCCGAGTTGCCGTGTGCCGCGGCTGCCCGCACCACCCCTTCGATCGGGGTTCCCCTGCGCGTCTTCGCGCTTTCGGTGAAGAGGCCGTCCTGGCCGTCTTCGGCGGTGTTCAGTCGAGGGAACGAACCCTCAGGCGACACAAAAAGGAACCTCGAAATGCAGAACCTCGTCATCCTCGCAGGCAACGTTGGCGCCACTCCCGAGACCCGCACCACCCAGGGCGGCACTAAGATCACCCAGTTCAGCCTCGCGACCTCACGCCCGAAGCGCGATAGCGAGGGCAAGATCATCAAGGAGAATGGCCGTCGGGTCGAGGACGCCGAATGGCACCGCATCACCTGCTTCAACGGCGTCGGCAAGACCGTCGCTCAGTATGCCGAGAAGGGCCAGAAGGTGATGGTTCGGGGCCGCATCCACTACACCCGCTGGACCGACAACGAGAACATCGAGCGCTACGGTGTCGAGATCATCGCCGACGAGGTGACTTTCCTAAGCCGCGGTCGCCAGCAGCAGGGCGATACCCAGGATCACGGCGGTCTGGATGACGACGACGTCCCCTTCTAACAAAGGGAAAGCACGGCCCGGAGCTACGGCTCTGGGCCTCTTCCCATGTTCCGCCTTGCGGCAAGAGCCGCTGGCGTAGCACGATGCTGCACAGCTCGCCTTCCTGCGAGCTTTGCGAGGGGAGATGAGCATGAAACGACTGTGGCTGGCTCTGGCAGGCGCGCTGACACTCGCCGCCTGTGGGAAGTCCGTGAACGGCACCTACAACATGGTCAACGCGCCTGTTTCTGGAGTAGTCGCCACGTTTGGCGACAAGACTTTCTCGCTCTCCAGTGGCGCGAGTGGCAATTACGAGCTGAGCGGGGATACGGTAATCCTGTCCGGGTCGTCGCTTACGGGAAGCTTTAAAATCGAGGGCGATAAGCTGGTAGGCGACCGGTTCAGCTTCGTGCCGCGAGACCCCAACGACACATCGCCAATCAACCAAGGCCGACATCAGACTAACCGGGCCGAGAAGCGGAGTGACTATCACCAGTGAGGTGACGACCTTTCCATAATGACGACGTAAAACGGCCTGCTCGAAAAGGGTGGACGTCTCCCGGCTGCGCCGGGACCGTCGCTCTATTCCGCGTGCGCTCCACCGAGCCTCGACGGGTTTCGGCCCATTCGGGTAACGATCGACTGACAGGCGTGGCGCGCGGGGGAAGATTCTTCCTTACAGGCTACATCGTTGGTTCCCGTCTAGCTAAAACGCTTCCCCATCAAAGCTACTTCAACACAGCGTGGAAGGCGTATGGCGCCAAGTTGAATACCCGTTCCATCTCTGCAAAAGAGTAGAGCCGCACTGTGGCGCTCCGGTCGACGTCGTGAACCATCGCTAGCTTCCAGACCGGGCGAACCTCACCCTTGCGATTGGATCTAGCCTTGCCGTCATTCGCTGCGAGCTTGCCAGCATAATCACGTTCTTTGGCGGTCATGAAAAAATGGGGCTGGTCGAGTGCCGTGCCTTTCACCTCGACATGACGAATGTCTCCCGTAACCCGGTGCGTCAGCAGCAGATCGTACCCGCATTTGTCAGCTTCCTTGCTCTCGCAATGCCAATCAGCGTGCGCCAGAATGGCCGCTCGGACGGCTTTCTCCTCAATCTCTTTACGTCGTGCCGCGCTGCCGCAAAAGCCGAGCCGAGGCTTTTCCTCGGCAGGCTCACCAACTTTCAGCCGTTCGAGAAACTCGGTGCGATATGCAAGAAGTTGTCGCGCAAGGGACTCACGCCAAGCATCTTTCAGACCGTTACCGCGCAGATAGGCATAAGACCGCTTGATGTGGTCACCGCGGATCTTGCGGTCCCGCATCGGCAGCGGGACCGAATATGCCCGATCGGCACTTAACGTGAAGCTGAACTTTCCTCCGTCCGAATCTTCGCTGAGTTCGGACGCGTCGGGTCGCGGAGCATAGCCGCGAACGAACGTCGCACTCTCGTACCATCCCACTAGATAAAGGCCGCTCCCACCCGGTCTCTTGGAGAGCGCGAATACGAGCCAATCGTCCGGCGATGCCGGCATTGGCGGGCTGTGATGCTCGCCGAGGGGAGGCGTGTAGGCGTAAAAGCGGCCGTCCGTCGCGGGTAGAAAGTTGTATTTTTCATGTCCAACGCCGCTCGCGAGATACCCAAAATCGCCACGTACCTCGTCGCTTCGATAGTCGTCCGACCAACCCGTGTTTATCACCGCAATCTGCCCGAATTTAGCCATCAGATGTCCAATCTGCTCGAAGTGTACTCAAACCTCGATTGCGGCCACATCGACCCAACCACCGTGTTTTAGAGGATGGTAGGCTGGCGCCATGGTCGGCGCTATACGCTTGATCGAACATTCAAAGGATCGACGGCGTTATAAGTCGCTGGTAGATAGACTACATGGACGACGATGACTTCCGGGCGATAATTACTGTTTTAGAGCAGGAGCTCAGAGCCTCCGATGCAGCAAGCATCGCTGATGAGCGTCACTATACCGAGCGCGACCCAGAGACGGGCGACGCCCGACTGCTTCTGCCAGGGGCCCGAGCCGTCGAGTTGCTACGATCGTTTGGCCGCTTTCTCGCGACCCAAGATCGCACAACCGGCGAACGGGCGCTTGCGACGATAGCAGAATATGTGGACGGGGAACCGCCGCAGCGTGCGGTCGTCGAACTTGCCCTTGATGGCGATCAGCGCTTCGTCGATCTAGGCGATGCTCCGGACCTTGCAGCCATCCGGGAGGATGTCGATCGATTGGTACGGCGCCTAGGCGGAAAAGACAGATATGGCGATGGTGAGTTCGCATAATGGACCAGACAGCGCGCAATGACGCTATCACCGAGATCAGACGTGTCTTCAGCAATTACCGGCAGGCGCGTTCAACCGATCAGGGCATCTTGAGTGTACTTTCCGATGGCAAGCTCTACGAGCTTTATGTTCTTTCCGACCTTGTAAAGGAACTCGCAGGCCGCGGCTTTAGGCTTCGTTTCGTGGGATCGGCCTCGACATCAAAGAAAATCGCAGCTGGCTACTCGACACTAAAATTCAAAGCCGGTCCCGGCATGATCAAGCTCAGCGATTCTCATTTCGAACTGTCAGTTTCTCAATCGAGCGGTGTCAGTTTCAGAATATTTGTCGATATTGAATTCGACACACTCGGGCATCACCACACTGGAGCGTCCGACAATAGCCGCCGGCACGAGGTCGACATAATCGTGACTACAGCCTCGAGCGGCTACCCAGCCCACCACGAAATAGCCCTTGGTGTCGAGTGCAAGGCCGAAGCGAATTTTGGAAAGCACATCGTGAAACAGGCGCTAGGGGTGCGACGTGAACTGAGCTACTTTACGGGACGCAACTATCCTTCCACGTTGACCTCAGCAGGCGGCCACGTGTCGGTCTGGGTGCAAGCCGATCCGCCGTCCGAGTTCCGTCTCGCCTATATCGATCAGAAGGGCGATAACTATGCCGACAGTCCAGGCGCGTTCGGCATTGAATTTAGGCACCTCGAACCGTGACCAGCGTCATTGTTTGGCAGGAACGACAGTTCGACAAGACCGCCTTCGAAGAGCCGTATGTTTGGACGCGCGATATCTGGATCGCAGCCGATAGCCGTATCAGTGCGCGATCCGAACAATACTCTAGTGGCCACCGTATTCTCACGGACGTGGCGCCGAAGATCTTGCCGATCCGCTTCGAGCTATTCGAGCGCCCCGAACATGACCCGGGGGTTAGACCGGGCTATCATGGCGAACTCGGCTATGCTTATGCAGGGAATACCCTTCCCGCGACGATGACCTACTCCGTCGCTGTTTCCGCGCTAGCCCGTATGACGGCGGATTTTGATGCCGAGCTACCGACGATTAAGGACTTCGTCACCTTTATTGCCGGTATCGGCCACCATTATGCCCGTGAGACTGGCGGCCCGTTCGAGCTCTTCGTGACCGGCGTCTGTCCACAAGACGAGTATAGCGGACCCCAGGTCTGGCATGTAGTCCTGTGGTCGGACGGTCGGCCGCCGAACGCCCATCAGGTGACGTTCGACGCCAATCGGCGCATGTATCTGTTGGGGAATCGCAAGGACGAGCTACGCGCAAAATGCCGCGCAGGCTTCGCGGCCGACATCGGCTATAACCCGACGATTGCGCTCAACGAGTTGATCGAGGCGAGTGGGGTCGGCGAGATCGGAGGGTTGCTAACATTGGCCCGCGTCGATCGCACAGGCGGTCTTACCTTATTTCCCGGCTATGGTGCTGCGGCCGTCGACGGCCGGCTGCCGAACACATTCGACAACGACCTGTTCGGCACGGTCGGAGCTTTCGAGGTCGGGCTTCACCGCTCCTGATCTCCGCCCAAATCTGACCAGACTCAACTGTGTGTGACGTCGGTGTTCAAGGATTGGGTTCTGAACGTCTTCATACTGGGCAAATAACAAACTGGAATGTTCCAGCTTCAGTAGATCAACGGCAGCCGCTTCTTGCCATTCGGCCGTAACTAGGCACTTTTCTGACGTGCGGTCAAAAGTCGCCGATCGGTTAGGGGTCCTCGACCACCGCAATTATCCTTGGGCAAAGCATGCGTACCGCGGGAAGATTGCGGAACCGTGCATGGATGTGCTCGTCGTCGGCCAGTCCTGCTAGGGCTTATCCCATAGGCCATCGGTGCTGTACCGGCTGACAGCGTCCGTAAGCCGCTCAGGCTCGAGAATTAGCTGAACAAGAACCTCCCTCAGCTCCTTCATCTGCAAAGAACGGGGCCCAGGGCCACTGGCCGACGGGAATGCAGTCGTTAAAAACTTCGGTTTCGTGCCGTTAACGCCTCGGAGTGACGGCTGGACGGCCGTGTACCACGCCACGTAGAAAACCATCTTCCCGGACAAATGCCCGAAGAGCGATCCATATTCCTGGGTGGAGCAGAACAAGGTCGCTTCCACGAGAGAGGGGTGCACGGTCACCGCCACGTCGCTCGAATTCGAATGCTTCATTGCGTTATAGGGTGCAAGAAGCGCATCTATAAGGGACTTCTCGCGGCCAGGAACCAGCGGTTTCAAGATCGTCAGCATATCGGCCTTGAGATCGCGACCAACACGGTCGGCATGGCCCCGCATGACGTCGTGGGCAGCCGAAGCGAGGACATGCGCTGCGATGAGGTTCTCGTCTATGACGAGCGCGTCGATCGCGGCTTCGATCTCGTTGCGGCACACTGTATCAACCGAGAAATCCAGGCTGCCCTCGGGACGGTCCGGGCGCTTCTTCTTCCGACGGGCCACCGTTAAAGCGACCCCTCGTCCACCTGGAAGCAGGCGAGCAGCAGATACTGCGTGTCAGGTAGTTTCTCTCGACGCGTTGCCCACTCCGCAAAGCCCTCTCGCGCGGCCTTGACGCTGGCAAATGCATAGCCAAGGCCAAGGTCATTTTCGCCATTGTCACCAGTTTGCGTGACGTACCGGAACGGGAAATAGCTATCCGCCCGCCATTGACCGTCAGCCTCACCTGACACCGGGCGATCCGCGGCCTTGTCGCGCTTCTTCAGGATCAGCCAACCATGCGGCACGTCCCCCGGCGGATCACAGAACACCGTCGCCCCGACATGACCCCCTTGCCATTGCAGACGGTCCATCTGCCCGTTGAAGTCGAACCAGCGTTCCCGGTCCGCCCTCGGCAAATGGTCAGGCATGTAGTGCTCGGCACTCGGACGGTGGATCGCGTTGCGCGACTCCAGCGCATCCCTGTATTCGGTCGAACATGGTATGAAGCCGTTGGCCGTGGCGAGTGGCATGTGTTCAGACAGGATGTGCTGCGGCATAGGCTGCGATGCTCGCATACCCCTGCTCGTTTTTGAAGAGCGACGCCGTCGAAAGCGCTTTTGATCGGGTGCCACATAAGGGACTAGCAAGCGGATGGCGCATTTCCATGTCGAAACCACTGCCGACGGCAGCGTCCGAAACATTCTCCGGGATGGCGAGCCCAGCGTTGAAAGCGTGTCGCTTGAACAGCTGTTTTCGATCGTAACTATTTACTTCAAGGTCGCGGGCTCCAACATCAATTTGCTGCTCAAAGAGCAGCAGAAGCCGCTACGCCGTGTCTACGGTATCCAGGCGTTCGTCATGAGCCTCACCGGAGTTGAGGCCTTTACCAACGCATTCTTCAAGCTTCGAGGCGAAGAACTCGGTGACCCACGGATGATTGAACGGGTCAGTCAACGGCATGGCTCTGTCACCCGGAAGATCGAGGACCTTATAGCTCTGACGCCAGAGGGAAAGATTGAGGACCAAGCGGTGATTATCAAGCGTCTGTACGAGCTTTCCCAGCTTCGTAACGCGTTGGTCCATCCACAGTGGGAGCCGGCATCGATTACGCTGGATGGCACGGCACCGATCTCGATCCTCGGCCTTGTCCAAAATTTTCAGGTAGCGTTCGAAGAACCTGTATTCTGTCGAGAGGCGCTGATGTGGTGCCTGCTGCTCGTTGCGCGCGTCGGTAAAGCACGGGGGGCAACCGACCTATCTGGTTTCCTTTTCCAATGGACAGGCCTGTACGGGTTGAGCGAGACGCAGATCCTTGGGGAACTCGGCCTCGTCTAAGAGGAGGCATGTGCAGGCGTACCGTCCGGCCCCCGCCGATATCGCAGCAATGGAACCTCGGAACGCGGTTTGGATGTCGGCTGGACTAACGTCGAAGTTCCCGCTTGTGCGTTCGGAAGCGCAGAAAAATCAAATCGATCATCGGTTTTTCAGACCGGTTTGCTCAAGCGGTCGGGCGAGGCGTCTCCCGGCTGAGGCCGGGACCGTCGCTCTATTGCGCTTGCGCTCCACCGAGCCCGTGACCGGTCTCGGCCCATTCGGGTAACGATCAACTGACGGGCGCGCGAGCGCGCAAGGAAGCGTCTTTTTCGAAAAGCGGCAGCTCGTTTCAGCCCGTCAGGCAAGAGTGCCAGTGCCACACATCGACCTCTCCCGATCGCTAGCACGCGGGCGGGCTGGCGGGATCAGGCAGCGTCCCATCCCTTTCGAGAGGGATGCGCATCGGGCGGTCCATTGCCAACGCAGCGAGGCTCCGGCCGACGTGCTTCACCCCGCTCTTAAGGCGCAATTCTTGGGACGGCTCAGGGCCTTATACGATCAACCCACAAGGGGTCCGGGCGCTTCGCTACGGCTTTTTTCCGCTGGGCGGAAAAAAGTGATCGCGGCCCCTCCCCGTCCTGTCGGGCGCCTGTCGAGCGGGGATGAACCCCGTCGGCTTCACAGGAGCCTCGGTCATGTTCAACGATATCTGGATCGCCCGCAAAAACGCCCTCAGCCTCGCTCGGACTCTTATGGTCGCTACCATGGTCATCTCGGTAGGCACTGGGTACAGCGTCATCACCGCAGACGATCACGATAGCTCGCTGACCGTGGTTCACGAGTACGACCCGTTCGCCTGACCAGGGGGGCTACGGCCCCCCGCGTCTACGACGCAAGACATGGGGCCACGGCGGGCATCGAGCCCGCCTTGGCCCCGCGCTTCGCGCTACGGCAGCGGGCTCCAACCGCGACCGGAACGCTGATGTCGATCCTGCGGCATGACGACGAGGGACTTTGATCCCTTGCCTGTACATGACGACCGGGGAACCGGCTCCGAATGGACAAAGAAAAAGGTCCGCCGGCAGCAGCCAGCGGCGCCATGATAGATCAGACCTTTCCGATCAAAAGCTGCTTTATCCGGTGGGGGATCTCCTGCGGCCGAAACGGCACCCAGGATTTGGTCATCTCATAGCCGTGCGGATCGGCGGTAGGACCTCGAACGCGGTGACCAGGTCCGGATCACGCAGCAAGATGGTCCACTCGCCGCCATAGGTCCGTGAGGTCAGATAGAAGGTCGAACTGATGCACTCGACCATCCGACAGCGCTCCAGCTTGTCGACCAGCGAGTAACCCGGACCATGCCGGGCCACGACGTCGTGCAGATCCACCCGCATCAACGTCCCACATCCCGAGCAGCGGGTTCGAACCAGAGCATTCATGCGCAGCATCTCGCCCGCGCTGTCCATCCAGCGAGGCCAAAGGGTGACGATGTTGGCAACAGACTGCATGGGCAGACGATAACCCTCAACCGGCGCAGCCGTCCAGCGTCAGCCTAAGCCTGGGGTGTCCTGCTTGACCGACAGTCGCGAGGGCCTTTCGGGCTCTTGGGTCTTGGCCGATGCGCTCCCCCGCGCAAGCCCGCAAGCGGGCTTCTCCACTGCGTTTCGACCCTACGGGTGCGCGATCGAACTATGCACCGGCCGTCCCGTCGCCTGTCGAAAGGCCCCGACCATCGGGGTTCAGAAAGGAGACCATCATGGCCGAGCAAACACCTCAACCAGACCGCGCCACGGGTGGCGCATCTGCGATCGCCAGCCTCAACGACTGGCTTCGCGACAACATTCACGCACCTGGCCGCAACCGGGTGGTGATGACCCGCGGCGTGGCCGAGCTGATCGGCGACGTCAGCATGTTTCGCAATTTCCGCAAACGCGCCGATTTGCTTCGTGCCGTTCGCGCCTATGACAGCTTCGACAGGTCGATAGACCCGTATGGCGAGCGTGACATGGGCCGGTTCGAGTTCGAAGGCACCGACTGCTACTGGAAGATCGATTACTATAATCTCGACCTGTCCGCAGGCTCCGAGGACCCGGCCGATCCCTTCGTGACTGTTCGCATCCTCACGATCATGCGCGTCGACGAACGATGACCTGCCCGCGCTGGCGCAGTGCGTCGGGGCGTTCACCGTTATGCCGAAAGGATCAGATCATGAATGCACAGACGCTAACCAGTCGGATCCCCGCGATCAGCGCCTCGCAGCGCGCGAACCGCCAACGCGAAGTCAACTTCGCTCGGGGTAACGTCCGTCACGAGGGCGGCGTCCTCTCAGACGAGATAGAGCGTCTGAACGCCCGCTACATTGCCGGTGAAATCGACAGCGATGCCCTGACCGCCGCGATCCTCCAATCGAAGACTGTTCAGCCCTGTTGATCGGCGCGGGTACGGTGCGATCGACCGCGCCGTTTTCCGCGTCAAAGCACGCGCATGGGGAAGCGCAGAAGGCGCGTGGGGGCGGGCGTTGCCTACCCCATCACCGTAGGAAGGCTCTGTCGTCGACATATGTCCATCGTGACGAGCGGAATAGGCCAGCGTCAAGGATGCATGGCCCCTCCAATTTGCTCGCGCAAATCGGTTCCTCCATGCCCCGCTTCGCGGCCGCTTTGCGGTCCTGTGACCCCGATCCATGCCGCTCGTCAGCCCACTCCTGTCGTAAACGAACAGGAGGTTCACATGCACATTCAAACCGCACGCACCCAAATTTGGCTCGCGGAACTGGCCAGCATCCGGGCAGAAATCGCAGAGAAAGGGATGCCCAAAGCACCCCGGCCTGCACGCAAGCGGGCGCGCAAGCTCAAGCCGCTCTGGGAGGAATAAGGCGACGGGGCGGCACGGCCGCCCCGCTTTCGTCATGTCTCACGCAGCCACCTAGATGGGCCACGCTATTCCCTTCCTTCCAGCCAACCACGCGAATCTCTTCCTAATAAGTCAGCGGTCGCCATCCTCGCGTCACGCGGCAACGCATTACCAGCCGCTAGAGATCGATGTTTCGGGCGCGCATTGCTTCCGCCGCGAGGTCGGCGATCGGCCCCTGCCCTGACGTGGTCTCATATACTTCGGTGACGTCGTGATCGGCTCACTTATCGAGCATGAGGCGAACTGCTGCGACGCTGGTGTCGTCCAGTACGGTCTTTGTCTCGTCGTTCGCCATGGCTAAGGTCCCGCCGTGTTTCCAATGGAGAACGAATAGCATGAACGTAAGTGACCTGGCCAAGGGCGTCGCGGAAGCGACCGGTTCGAACGATGCCGATGCGAAGAAGGCGATCGCCGCCGTATTCGACCAGATCGCGGCCGCAGCCGTGAAGGGCGAGGAGGTGTCGATCCCAGGGTTCGGCAAGTTTACCGTCAAGGACCGGCCGGAGCGCGAAGGCCGCAACCCCGGCACCGGTGAGGCGATCACGATCGCGGCTTCCAAGAAGGTTGCGTTCACGGCTGCCAAAGGGCTGAAGGACAAGCTGTAAGGCGTGTGCGCCGACGGGATAATTTCGTCGGCGCCAACCCGAGGGATAGGCTTCGTGTGCAACCGGTATCGTATGACGGCGAAGGAAGCTGACCTTGCGGTCACCTTCGGTATTCGCCCTCCTTATGAGGGGGACGAGGAATACCCCGTGGGTGACATCTTCCCGACCGGTAAGAAGACCCCGTTCTACGGCAAGGTGATCGTGCAGGACGGTGCTGAGCGGAACCTCGAGCGGATGGAATGGGGCGTGCCGACGCAGGTGCCTAGCGCGCGTGATCCTTTGGTCAAGCTCACCAAGTACGTGACGAACGTGTGACGTGACCCCCGTTTTTTCCTCCAGTTGAAGCTAGAGTCCGACCCCGGAAAGGGACGGACAGATGAAGCGGAAGCAGTTTTCGGAAGAGCAGATCATCGGCATCCTGAAGGAGGC
>NZ_JAXOJS010000011.1:0-66035 GCF_036663875.1 Sphingomonas sorbitolis
CCATCGGCAACATCCCGCCTGCCGAAGCTGAAGATCAATATTATGCTGCCGCGGACAATATCGATATGGCAGCGTGACTCACAACCCAACGCCTCCGGTAGACCCGGCGCGGTTCAGTGGGCCTCACATGTTCGAAGGCGGGCGTATCGGGAATTATCTCGCAGGGCGAAGATGGCGCGATTCTCGATCCGTCGTTCCGTTGGCACATCGGTTCTAATACCAAGGCGATGACAGCCGCCCTATACGCTCGCTTGGTCGATCGCGGGCGGTGCCAATGGGGCATAAGCGTACCTAGTCTCTTCCCGGCAATCGCATCGCATCCGGCCTGGGTCGACATACGTGTCGAGGAACTATTAAGTCATTCAGCAGGCCTAACTGATACCTTTGTTGACCCTCGGTGGTTGGACGCGAGGCGCGCCGATTCAAAATCTGCCAATGAACAACGGCGCGATCTGGTTAAGCGCGTTCTTAGCAGTGCTCCGCCGGAACGGCGGGGTGTCTATCGCTACGGCAATCTGAACTACGTGATGGTGGGCGCAGCTATTGAAGAGGCGGTCAATGTTACGTGGGAGGAGGCACTGCGGGGCGAAGTTTTTGGAGCTCTGCGTATTGCGGAAGCGGGGTTTGGGGCACCTCCTCGAACGGGGCCGTGGGGGCGGGAAACTAATGGTGGCATCTTGAAACCCATTGACCCGGCCCTTGGTGAGGCTGACAATCCGGCGGTACTATGGCCATCCGGCGGCGTACACATCAGTGCCTCGGGTTACGCGCAATTCCTGGCCAGTTATTTGGGCGGCGGGCCACCTTTTCTTCGTACAACGACGCTAAATCACTTGCTTACACCAGCCCAGCCGGATTTGGCTACGCCGGGGGCTGGAGTCTTGACGGACCATCCGACTCTCCGGCCAGCAGACTAACGCACGATGGGTCGAACACCCTATGGTTTGCGAGTGCGATTATCGACCGCAAGTCCGGTCATGGGTACGCGGCGCTTACCAACTGCGGCGGCGAACGCGGGCGCGCGATTACATCGCAGATCCTCGAACGCATCTCCCTTAGACCACCAAGCACCTAGCCAGATCAAAGGGCGGGCCGATGAATGAGCGTCCGAAGATGGGAACCGTCTTCGTACCATTGAATGGCGGCTTGTGGGTCAGGTCGCGTTCTTCGGTTCAAGCGGAAGCAGGTCCGAACACAGACCAGCCTGTCCGTGCTGCCAGCATCTCAAGTGCTCGAACACCAAGGATCGAGTTGCCGTGCTGGTCAAGGTTCGGCGACCATACTGCAACGGATGCCCGCTCCGGGACGATTGCGAGGATTCCACCGCCAACGCCGCTCTTGGCGGGAAGGCCAACCCGAACTGCGAAGTCGCCAGAGCCATCATAATGGCCACACGTCATCATCAAAGCCAGGATGGTACGCGTGCGCTGGGCACGTTCCGCCTGATTGCTACCTCTCTTGCCGATCTTCGTTTTCGTCAGGAATAAACCGGTTAGCGCGAGGCCGGCGCAGTCGATGCTGATCGCACACTGTTTGGCGTACGCGTCCATGATGCGGTCGATGGGTGAAACGATGTTGTCATGATGTTTCATAAAACTAAGCATAGCTCGATTCAGGTCGCCGCCTTGCGCCAGTACCTCGTCGTCGAGTGCGACTGTGCCGCCCTTAAGCTGAGCGCGCACGAATTTAACGACAGCATCATCATCGTGCGCGCCCGCTATCACTACATCAACGACGACGAGAGCGCCGGCGTTGATGAAAGGGTTACGGGGAATGCCGCGCGTCCGCTCGAGATCGATAACGGAGTTGAACGGATCACCAGAAGGCTCGCGACCGACCCGCTTGAACACCGCGTCGCCGACGCAATGCATCGCAACTTCAAGTGCCAATACCTTGGAGATACTCTGGATTGGGAAGGCGGTGGTCGCCTCTCCGGCGGTGAGGACGGCGTCCTCGGTCGCGATCGCTATGCCGAACGGTCCCGGCCGAACACTCGGGTCCTTGGCGTCCGCTGCCTGCTCGATTCCAACGGCGTGCTCCGCAATCTCGGCTGCGATCTCGTCAATTATATTCTGCAAATCCATTACACGTGAACGCAGCGCTTCAGTTGTGTTTCCCTCGTTCTTTCAGGCTCAAAGCGGCCCGCAGGCTAACGTCGGTGACTTCCCCGATAATCCGTTACAAAATGTTGCTTAAGTGGCGGGTTCGGCATGAACCCGCCGCACAGCCTCAACGATAAGATCGCCCGGTTCGAGCCGCTGCGTTTCTGCCTCCCAGAACCCAAAGCTTCGATTGCCCCGGTAGATCCGGTGACCGAGGCCGGTGCGGATTTCCGACAAGGGGATGCCCACCTCTGCCGAGGTTACCGCTCGTTCGTGTAAGACGACCTGACCGTCGGCCGCAGCAAGATCGACCAGATATGACGCGATATGAGCGCCGTGGGTCGATCCTGCCAACAGGACCCCGGCAAGGCTTGCGGGATTGATCACGGTATCGGCCCCGGCTTGCCGTGCAATCGCTTCGTTGTCGTGCGACTTTATGACGACGCTAATGGGCACGCGTGGGGCCAGTCTTCGCGCGGTCAGGACAATCAGGATTGATGTGTCGTCTCGCCCGGCCGCGACGATCATCGCACGCGCACGAGCGAGTTGCGCGGCTTCCAGCGCCGCATTGCGCGTCGCGTCGCCCTGCATGACGGTTGCGCCCCGCGCTTCAGCGGCGTCGAGCGCGACAGTCCGATCGTCGATGACAACGATAGTCTCGGGATCAGCACCACGCTTGACGAGCTCGTCGACGGCTTCGGCGCCACTGGTGCCGTACCCGGCGACGACGACGTGACCATGGAGATGACGCTGGATGATGGTCATGCGCCACTTGTCCCAAACATTTTTGAGCAGGAAGTCATACGCCGTCCCCAGAAAGATGATCCATACAAAGAGCCTGACCGGTGTGACGACGAACGTGTCGAACATGCGCGCCTGGGTGGTCACGGGCACGATGTCGCCATAGCCGACGGTAGTGACCGTGATCATCGTGAAGTAGAGCACATCGAGGAAGCTGATCGCGCCGTCGATGTTGTCGCGCAGCCCATCACGGTCGAACCAGTGACCGAATAGCGCGATAGCTATGAGCGCGGAGGCAAGCCCCACCCGCCATAGCAGCCTGAGCCAGACCGGCATTCTGCCACGCCGTCTCAGGGTAAAGCTGGGTCTATGTGGACGGGTCATAGCTTGGTCTACGCGCCGTACCGATCGACCGGAAGGGTTGCCGATCACGTTTGAGCATCGCGGTTGCGAGCCAAGGCCAATGGATCAAGCGTGCATGAGTGTCAGACGTCGTGTCGGCCTACCGGACGCCGAACCCCGCAGTGCTGTTTTCGCCATCATCGGTCCGCTCGCGACCGGCGAGGACGTTTTCGAGTTCCGCTAATGAATGAGGTACGTCGAGGTGTTGCGCGCCAATGAACAACCGTGACCCATTACCTTCGGGCACCGCATGGGTCAGCTTGTCGATATCCACCAGCGCCTTGCCCTGCGGCAGTATCTCGATCTGAACAAATCGCATGTTATTTCTCATTTTGCGTCTGACGGCCGGATTGCCACGCGGTCGGTAACGAACCGCTGAGCCCTGAGGGTGCGGCATCAACTCGCGTCATCTGATAGCGTGGCCGAATTTTGCTTCGAGCGAGATGAACGAATGGCCGAAGTTAGGGAACGAAAAGTGCAGTCTGAATGTCAGCAAGTGGGTCATCGGCCAGACGCGCCATGGAACTTGGTTCAGAATAAACCATGCGCGAATTTACCTCGTAATATCAGGCAAATGGTTCGTCACCCTCAAGCTTCGTGCGAAGCATCAGGCGGCCGCATGCGGAGTCATAAGGTTCGGCGCGGTGCATGGTGCCGGTGTTGTCCCACATGACGAGGTCACCGGTCTTCCAGGCATGGCTGTAGCTGAACTCGTCGCGCGTCGCCCATTCGCGCAATCCGACCAGGAGCGCGGTGCTGTCCTTCGGGTCGAGCCCGACCACGTTGCGGGCGGTGCAGCCGAGGATGAGCGACTTGCGTCCCGAGGCGTGCGTCCACACCAGGGGCAGGTCCTTTTCGCCGAGCGCCTGCATCGTCTTCAGCATGTCGAGGCTGGGCTCGGGGCGGTAGTAGAACAACGATGCCCAAGGTGCATGCACGACTCGCAGAGGGTCGTACTCAGCCTGTCGGGTGGCGGGCAGGGCGTCATAGGCCGCATAGGTATTGCAGAAACCGGTGTTGCCGCCGCTCGGTGCCGGCACCACGCACGACAGGAGCGAAGCGAGGATCGGGACGTCGCTGTTTGTGCCGTCGATATGCCAGTAGAGCGAACCTTTCAGGAACTCCGCCGTCGCCGGGTTCTGCTTCGCATCGAGCGAGATCTTCGCGGTAGTCCTGCCATCGCTTCCTTCCGACGCCGGCATGCCGAGCGTCCGGGTGAATGCGACTTGTTCGGCTTCGGTGAAGTGAACCTCGGGAAAAATCAGCACGCCACGGGCCTCAAGCCGCGCGCGGATATCCTTGGCGAGATGGCCCGCAAGTAGGTCGGTCTTGTCGTTGAGGACGCGGCTGGCAATGGCGTCCTTCACGATCTCGGTGCGTAGCGTCGTCATGTCATGCTCCTGCGATGCGGGGGTCAGCGGGCGGGCTGCCACGTCGGTCCGCGGCACAGGAATGCGACGCATCCCTCGACCTTCAGCGTGCCGTCGGGGTTGCGGGCGAGCTTCGCCGTGTAGGTCTTGCCGCTGTCGGGATTATAGATCTTGCCCTTCCAGACCGATCCCGCGTCGGTGAACCCGGTCAGGATGAAGCTGCCTTCGATCGGGTTGCGGCGTTTGGACGGGTCGGGGTTGGCGATGTCGGTGGTCGGCTTGCCGGGCTCGTGCTTGAGGATCTTGACGATCCTGCCGCAGACCGCCGGGCCGCACGGCTCGATCCGGACCAGCGCCTTGCCCTCGTCGGTGATCCAGGTGCCGGTCACCGGCGTCGCGGCGATCGCGCCGGTAGCCGAGCCGATCAGGAGCGCCGCGAGCATGCCTGCGCCGAGCGTATGGAATTTCGCCATCATTCTATCTCCCAAGCGCCGCCGCCCGGACTAGCCAAAGCGAGGCGCGCCGTTTGTCGACCGGGACGATCCCGGCGGTCCGTACAAAGCAGTGGGTGATGGAGGCGCGATGGAGCGACGATGTCGAAACCGCGAACGCGTCAGGTCAGAGGGGTAGCCATACCGAGAAGCAGGCGCCGGATCGGTCGACGCGGTTCTTCGCCATGATGCGCCCGCCATGCGCCTCGGTGATCTTCGCGGCGAGCGTCAGGCCGACGCCGCTGCCGGGGCGACCGGCCAGCCTGTCGCTGCCGGCGCGCCAGAACGGCATGAACATGCGCGCCTCGTCGTCGATCGCAAAACCGTCGCCCTCATCGGTCACGCTGACGATCGCGTGGCCGGACGCGCTGAAGACGGCAACGTCGATCCGGCTGCGATCGGGGGCGTGCTTGATCGCGTTGGTAAGGATGTTGGTCATCACCTGCATCAAACGGACCGGGTCGCCGTTCACCAGCACCGTTTCGCTGGACTCGACGATGGCGACGTCGCGCTCGCTCGCCGATCCGCGCAGGTCGCCGACCGCTAGTCCCAGCAACACCGCCAGATCGACCGGGCGCCGGTCGAGATCGAGTTCGCCCGCATCGGCATGCGCTAGAGTCCGCAGATCCTCGACGAGATGCGACAGGTGCTCGACCTGGCGGAGCAGTCGGTCGGCCTCGCCGGTCGCGGGATCGATCACGCCGTCGGCCAGCCCGTGCAGCCGCCCCTTCAGGATCGTCAGCGGGGTGCGCAGTTCGTGGGCGATGCCCGCGGTCAGGACGGTGCGTTCGCGTTCATACGCGTCGATGTCCGCGGCCATCCGGTTGAAGCTCTCGATCAGCTCGCCGGTTTCGCCCGAGGTGCTGCCGCGCTCCACCCGCACCGACCGGTTTCCGGCCGAAACGCGCGCGGCGGCGTTCGCGACGGCGGTGATCGGTCGGCTGATCCGACGCGCGAATACCATCGCCACCCCGCCGCCGACCAGGATCGAGACCAGCGCGATCGTCGCGACGAACCCCAGGTCGGTGAGCGCGGGGGCCTTCGCGCCATAGCGATCGAACAGGTCGAAATAGCGATCGCTGCCCTCCTGATGCGTCCGCACCAGCAGCTCCAGCTGCTCGCGTGCCTTGGGCGGCATGTGGTGCGTCGTGACGCTCAACCGGTAGCGGATGGCGGCAACATAGGCGACCATGCCGAGCAGCATCGTGATGATCGTCGTCGCCGCGGCGAGCACGACCATCCGCGTTACGATGCGGTTCAGGAGGCGGGCCACAGGCGATATCCCATTCCGCGCACCGGTTCGATCATGTCGATGCAGCCCGCCGCCCCCAGCTTCTGGCGCAGTTTAGACAGATGGCTGTCGACCACCCGGTCATAAGCGTCGCTGTCGGGCGACGCCGCCTCGAGCAGTTCCGCGCGCGAGAAGGCGCGGCGCGGCTGGCGTGCCATGTGCGCGAGGATCTCGAACTCGCTCGGGGTCAGCGGGATGCGGACGGGCTCGTCGCCGTCGGCGTTGCGGCAGCTGACGACGCGCGCGTCGAGTTCGATCAGCAGCGTGCCGACCGACAGCGTCCGCCGGTTGGTCGCGCCCTGCGCCCGACGCAGTACCGCACGGATGCGCTCGACGACTTCGGACGGGTTGAACGGCTTCACGACGTAATCGTCCGCGCCGATCCGCAGCGACGACAGCTTGGTCACTTCGTCGTCGTGCGCGGTGATCATGATGACCGGCGTGTCGGCGCGGCGGCGGATCGTCGTCAGCACGTCGAGCCCATCGCCACCCGGCAGGCCGATATCGAGCAGCATCAGCACCGGGTTAGACTGGGCATGCGCGCGGATCGCGTCCTGTACGGTACCCGCCTTCACCACCTCGAAGCCGGCGCGCTCGACATAGGCCGCGAGCAGCTCGGCGATCTCGCGCTCGTCCTCGACGATCAGGATACGGTCGGTCACTCGGTGTTCCTCGGCTCATTCGATTGTCAGGGCTTTTGCCGCGAAGTGTGGACGAACGATGGAGGGGGCGCTCCATCGTTCGTCCATCATACCCACGACGCGTCTTCATCGCCGTCCGCCATCAGCCTGTTCGACCCCGCCAGCCCAAGGCGGGAACCACTCGAAAGGCCTTATCCCATGACTCGTTTCGTTTCCGCCAGCCTGATCGCTCTTGGCGCGGCCGCGTCGCTTTCGTCCGTCGCGCAGGCGCAGGACGAACCCGCGCGCGGTATCTACGCGGTGGCGCGCGCCGGTGCCTCGGTCAATTCCGAGCAGAAGTTCGACGTCGACTCGCTGCCGTCGCAGTTCGACAACAAGACCAAGTACAAGACCGGGCTGACCGGCGAGATCGGCGGCGGCTACGACTTCGGGATGTTCCGCGTCGAACAGACGATCGGGTACAACGGCAACAGCCTCAACCTGAAGAACCTCGGCACGGACAATCTGCCGGCGTCGGGTCGCACGCGATCATACAACGTCAGCGTGTCGGGCTATGTCGACATCCCGCTCCATGCCGTGTTCGTGCCGTATCTCGGTGGCGGCATCGGCGCGTCGCGGGTCGACGCAAACCTCTCCCGGACCGGCGCGAACGGTCTGAGCAGCAGCTATGCCGGCAAGGACTGGGGCATGACGTGGCACGGCGACGCGGGCATCGGCATCAACGTCGCGCCGAAGACCACGATTGAGGTCGGCGGCCGGTATTCGCAGACCAGCAAGCTCGCGTTCGAGGGGCAGGATGCAGGCGCGGCCACTCGTTACGAACCCAAGCTGCGCACGCTGTCCGGCACGATCGGCGTCCGCCACATCTTCTGAAATACCGAAGGTCTCGCCCGGCTCGCAATCGAACGCGAGCCGGGGGCCGTCGTCCGTAATATTCGATTTGAAGGATCAGGCGTATGCTGATGCCGATCCTGCTCGCCTTGACGGGTGCGCAGCAGGAGCCCGTAGCGACGATCCCGAACGCGGCCTCGCTCTACGACTGCGCAGCGTCCGAGCCCATTATCCGTATGACGGTATCGGGCCTGCGCGATCAGAGCGGCCGGTTGAAGATGGAGCTGTATCCAGCGGATGAGAGCGATTTCTTCGCCAAGGACGATGCACTGCTGCGCGCTGGCAAAGTGTTCCGCCGGGTCGTCGTCGCCGTACCGCCCCACGCACGAGGTCTATCGCTCTGTGCCAACGTCCCGCGACCCGGTCGCTACGCAGTCCTCTTCATCCACAAGCGTAGCGGCAATCGAAGCTTCAGCATCGACGATGATGGCGTGAGCCTGCCCGGCAGCCAGCATATCGGTCGTCGTCGCCCACCGTTCGGGCAGGCGATCGTCACCGTGGGCGACGAGGTAACGACGGTCGCAGCGCCGATGCAGTATCTGCACGGCCTTGCCGGCTTCGAGCAGATGTTACCGTGAAGCGCAGGTCGGTCGGTGTAACAACGCTATCGGTGCGGCGCGGTCACCGCCAGCGAACAGTAAATGCAGTTTGTATTCTCGCATCTCTCGCTACTGCGATCATCACGGAGAATTGGTTGGCAGAGCTGTTCGACGATCATTTGGTCGCAACAATGCTCATGCTCATCGCCGGTATCGTCACAATTGCACTAGTCTTGCCATTCGTCACGCGCGCCCGGTAATCACCGTCATATTGAGTCGCGCGTCGATGTGAACGAATGGCCGGAACCGAGCGCGCGGACGAACGCTGCGAACGACCGGTTGTGGGTCACTCCAGCCCGCGGTTGTGAGAGGCGCGAAGGAGGCTGGCCGCTTTTACAGGTCGCGCTCCGAAAGTGGTACGACTGAAAAGCCAGCGGACCTAACTCGTGTCATGCCAGTTCCCGTCTCGTCACTGTCCGGAGAGCAAATCCATGCGCCTGATCGCAATCGAAGAACGCATCCTCCCGCAGGAGGTGCGCGACGGATGGAGCGCCGCGCCGCTGCCGCTTGATCCGGTGTCGGCCTTTGCGGATGGCGGGGACAACGGAGCCCGCCTTGCCGATCTCGGCACGGGCCGCCTCGCGCTGATGGACGAGCAAGGCGTCGACGTGCAGGTCCTGTCACTCACTACGCCCGGGCTCCATAATCTGGCTCCTGGCGTCGCGGTCGAATTCGCGTACCGGGTAAACGACCGGATCGCCGAGACCTGCGCCCGCCATCCTGATCGCTTCCAGGAGTTCGCGGCGCTGCCGACGCCAGATCCCGAGGCCGCGCCGCGCGAACTCGAGCGCGCTGTCCGTGACCTTGGCCTGAAGGGCGCGTTGCTGTGCGGTCGGACGCGCGACCGGCACCTCGATCATTCCTCCTTTCGCCCGATGCTGGCTAATACCGTCGTCACCAATGAAAAGGGTCATGTCGTGACGGTGATCCCGGGGCGACAGCGATGAGCGTTGCGGGCGCTGCAATCCTGTCGAAAATGGAGTCCGCCCTACGCCGTTTCATCCCCGATGAGGCAGCCGTCACGACCGAACTGCTGCTGCGCCTGAGGGACGCCCTGGAGCCGGGCGACGAGCAATGGTTCGATCAATTCGACAGCCATGTCATGACGCTCGACGGCGCCAGTACCTATCAGCCGCAAGGCAACACGGAGCGATTTGCTTTCGCCCACGCCCTGCAAGCTGCGTTGCTCGCGCTGCATGAGCTTGTTCGCCGACGGCGCGAGGGTGAGGTGACGAAGCCGCCTTCGAATACCGACGAAGGCAATCGTACCGACGTTGCCGGGCGGGGGCCGTCCGAACGCGACCGGCTCCTCCACGCTGTGCAGGACACCCTGTTCATACTTACCCGGACGGCTCGCGCACCCGCCCGTTTACTCAACGACGTCGAGGATCGTTCGGACTGGAAGGATCTGGTTCTATGGTTCGTCGAGGCGCTAATCGGGGAAGGTCTCGCGACGATCGAGGGTGGAGATCGTACGTCGACATCCCACCTCAAGCATCTTCGCGACCATCCATACGATAGGGGTGGCGATGATCAGGCGTGGGAAACGCTGCTCGTGTCGCTCACCGGACTCGGTGTCCTGTTTACAACCGAGATGGGGATCGTCACTCTGGGCCAGCCGCTCAGTACCTCATTTACCGCGAAAGCGGAGGGGTGGGGTATCGGTGAGTGGACGGCGCCGGCGCACCATGTCGATGCCGCGCCGTCCCACGGCACGTCGTCGGACGTTTCGGCTGCGATTGCGGATGGGCGGTGGACCATCAACACCCGAGTGCTTCTCGATGACGGCGGACAGTTGGTAGTCTTTCTGTCGGACAATGCGAACGACCCGACGGTATCGGCGATTGTCGGACGCGAGGTATTCCGCTGCGACTTACGTGGCGCGCCTATGTGGCAGATCGCAGCTGAGGCCGGGACGACCGATTCCAGAACGCATCCTTTCGATCACGCGACCGTGACCAACGAGCCTTTCGTCAGCGTGTTCGAGGCGGAAGGAAACTATTACGCCAGCCGCTGGAACGGCGACACATTCGTGATTGATATGTCTAGCGGAAAGGCATCGTACTCGGGTTGGGCTCGGACGTGATGACGGTCGCGGTATATCTGGTGTGAATTTATAATCCGGCTTCTTGTGCGCTGATCGCGGCCGCGTCTCAAGAATACCTAAGCGACGTTGCCGCAACTGACGATTTTCGACCCTTAGTCGCGACAGATGCAACCAAATTTGACGTTGGCACGCTAAATTTCGGCGCGAACCAGAAAGCGCATGCCATCTTCTTGATGGTACGGAACAAGTCACGCCGCCTTGATTTGAGGTCTGGTTGCGCGTTGCGACGTTCCCTGATCGGGCTCCCCGTTTTCTCACCCAAATCCGCCAAAAAAATTGTCCAGCGTACTGAGTGCGGCCGTACGAACGAGATGAACGAATGGCCGAAGTTGGAAACATGAAAAGTGGTCGCTAATGGCCGAAACTGGGGCATTTGGAGCCGCTCTGTTTTCAAGTGCGGTCGTCCCTTCCATCCGCCAGCGTCAGCTGGCGGTGGCGTTAAGCGGAAAGATCAGCAACGTCGACGTCGCCGAAGCGCAAAGCCGCCCCTGTGCATCGATCAGCCGACCTTCCGAGAAGCCAACACGACGCCCTATGGAGACGATCTTGCCCTCGGCACGTACGGGGCCACTCGTGTCGGTCAATGCCCGGTGATACGAAACCTTGAGTTCCAGCGTCGTGTAGCCCTGACCGGCGGGCAGGCTCGAATGGACGGCGCAGCCGCATGCGCTGTCGAGCAAGGTCGCGGCATAGCCGCCATGTACCGATCCGATCGGATTGAAGACTTTGTGCGACGGCGAGCCTTCGAATACCACGCGGCCGCGTTCCAGCTCGACAAGCGAGAACTCCAGCGTATCGCCGATCGGCGGATTACGGTTGGTCGCCATCAATGCGGCCAGCTGGTCATGGCCATCAAGGCCTGCATGATCAGTCAGCACGTTCATGCGCGTGCATCCTCTTTTTGATCGACTTGAACAGCGGGCTGCATTGCCGCGATCCACGCCCGGGTTTCCCGCAACAGCTCGTCCGACAATGCGGTGTCGTCGATGGCGCGTGACAGTATGACGGCACCGACCATCGCCGCCCACCGGCCGATCGCAGCCTGACGCCGCTCAGCATCGGTGTTACCCGGCAGGCTGCGCGCGAAGCGATCGATATGCATGCTCAACCCATGCGTCATGGCAGCGCGCGCCTCAGGTGTTTGGTGGCGCATCAAGCCGGCGAGACTAGCCATCGGACATCCCTGGTCCGGATTCTCGCGGTGCAGCGGTGATAGATAGGCGTCGGTCCACGCATCGATATCGTCCATGCCGGCGCTCTCGCCCGCCAGAGCGTCAGCGACCGTCGCGACGATCAGGTCGTCTTTGGAGGCGAAGTGGCCATAAAAGCCGCCATGCGTCTGCCCAGACGCCTTCATGACATCGGCAACCGTCACCGCCGCGAATCCGCGATCGCGGAAAAGCCGGCTAGCCTCCTGCAGAATGCGACGACGGTTCCCGACCATCTGCTCGCGACTGACCTTCATCGAAATAATCTCCGTCTGCCCGTTGACGTTTCATGACGGCTATCACATTTAGCCATTCATGATGCATGTCATCAATATAGCGATGCGTTTCGAAAGGGCAATCCGATGACCAAACCTGCAGTTCTTATTACCGGCGCTTCCACCGGCATCGGTGCCACCTATGCGGACCGCTTCGCCCGCCGCGGCCATGACCTCGTTCTGGTGGCCCGCGATGCTGCGCGTCTCGATGCGCTGGCGTCGAAGCTCAGAGGAGAGACCGGCGTCGCGGTGGACGTGCTGCCCGCCGACCTGACGAACCTCGACCAGATGGCCGTCGCCGAGGCGCGTCTGCGCGACGACGACCGCATCGGCATTCTCATCAACAATGCAGGCGCGGGGCTCGGGGGCAGCTTCGTTGATCAGCCGACCGAAGCCGTCGATCGCCTGATCGCGCTCAACACCACCTCGGTTGCGCGGCTCGCCAGTGCGGTGGCACCACGCCTTGCCGCACGCGGGGATGGGGCAATCATCAACATCAGTTCGGCCGTAGGATTGGCGCCGGAATACGGGATGACCGTCTACGGCGCTACCAAGGCGTTCGTGCTGTTCCTGTCGCAGGGATTGGCGCTCGAACTGGGGCCCAAGGGCGTTTACGTGCAGGCTGTGTTGCCAGCGGCGACCCGCACCGAACTCTGGGGCCGCGCCGGTGCCGACGAGGCATCGCTGCCTCCGATGATGGAGGTGGGCGAAATGGTGGACGCAGCGCTTGCCGGCTACGACGCCCGCGAAGGCGTGACGATCCCGCCGCTGCACGACGGCGACCTGTGGGACACGTTCCAGACTGCGCGGCGGTCGATGCTGCCGGGCTTCGGCGAGATTCATCCCGCGCCGCGCTACGCCGCCTGATCCTGTCCAGATATTTCGAAACGAAAGACCCGCACCATGTCCGCATCCAGCCTCTTCTCACCCTATGATCTGGGACCTGTGACGCTCGCCAACCGCCTTGTCATGGCCCCGCTGACGCGCAATCGCGCCGGTGCCGGCCTAGTGCCAACCGACCTGATGGCGGAGTATTACGGCCAGCGCGCGTCGGCGGGCCTCATCATCACCGAAGCGTCGCAGGTGTCTCGGCAGGGGCAGGGGTATCAGGATACGCCGGGCATCTACACCGACGCGCAGGTCGCGGGCTGGCGCAAGGTGACTGATGCGGTCCACGCGAGGGGCGGGAAGATCTACTTGCAGCTCTGGCATGTCGGCCGCGTCAGTCACGTCGACTTGCAGGAGAATGGCGCCGTGCCGGTCGCGCCGTCGGCCATTCGTGCCGAAACGAAGACCGTGGTCAATAACGGCTTCGTCGACGTGTCCGAGCCACGCGCGCTGGATATCGACGAGATCCCGGGGATCGTCCATGACTTCCGTCGTGGTGCGGCCAACGCGATCGCAGCCGGCTTCGATGGCGTTGAGGTGCACGGCGCCAATGGCTATCTGCTCGACCAGTTCGTCAAGGACGGCGCGAACCACCGCACCGACGCCTATGGCGGCGCGATCGAGAACCGTGCTCGCCTGATGATCGAGGTCACCGAAGCAGTCGCCGACGAAGTCGGGCCGGAGCGTACCGGTATCCGCCTATCACCGGTGTCGCCAGCGAACGGCATCGCGACCAGCGACCCGCAGCCGCTGTTCGAGCACATCGTCGAAAAGCTCGATGCACTGGGCATCGCCTACATCCACGTCGTCGAGGGCGCGACCGGCGGCCCGCGCGACGCAGCGCCGTTCGACTATGACGCGCTCCGCACCCGTTTCCGCGGTGCGTACATTGCCAATAACGGCTTCGACCAAAAGCTTGCCGAGACGCATCTGGCGGACGGCAAGACCGACCTGATCGCGTTCGGCCGTCCCTTCATCGCCAATCCCGATCTGGTCGAGCGGATGAAGGCGGGTGTGCCGCTCGCGCCGGTCGATCCGCAGACGCTCTACGGTGGTGGCGCCAAGGGCTATACCGATTATCCCGTCGCGACGGTCACCCAGGAGAGCGCATCATGAAGGCATATCAGCTTGAGCGGTATGGCAAGGGGCAACGGCTGAAGCTCGCCGAACTGCCCGATCCCGTACCTGCGTCCGGCGAGGTTCTGGTCGAGATCCATGCGACCGCGATCAACCAGCTCGACGGCAAGATCCGCGACGGCGCCTTCAAGCCGATCCTGCCCTACAAGCCGCCCTTCATCCTGGGGCATGATCTGGCCGGCATCGTCACCGCGGTCGGTACAAACGTGCGCCGCTTCAAGGTCGGCGATGCGGTCTATGGCCGCCCGCGCGACGGGCGGATCGGGACCTTTGCCGAGCGCATCGTGGTCAGCGAAGCCGATCTCGCCGCGAAACCTGCTAGCCTGTCGATGGCGGAAGCCGCGTCCCTCCCGCTCGTCGGTCTGACCGCGTGGCAGGTACTGGTCGAGCGCGCGGGCCTGAAGTGCGGGCAGAAGATCCTGATCCATGCGGGCTCGGGCGGCGTTGGCACGATTGCGATCCAGCTCGCCAAGCATCTCGGCGCAACCGTCGCGACCACGGCAAGCGCCGCCAATGCCGATCTGGTCAGGCGCCTCGGTGCAGACGTCGTCATCGACTACAAGACGCAGGATTTTTCCGAACTGCTGTCCGGATACGACGTCGTCCTCAACAGCCTCGACGGGAAGACGCTCGAAAAGTCGCTCAAGGTCCTGAAGCCGGGCGGCAAGCTGATCTCGATATCGGGACCGCCCGACCCGGCATTTGCCAAGGCGCAGGGCCTGAATCCGGTCATACGGCTCGTCCTGCGCCTGATGAGTGCGGGCATCCGGCGCAAGGCGAAGCGCCAAGGCGTCGCCTATTCGTTCCTGTTCATGCACGCCGATGGCGGGCAATTGGGCAAGCTCGGCGCGCTGATCGACCAGGGTTCGCTCCAGGCCGTCGTCGATCGGACCTTCGCGTTCGAAGGCCTGAATGAGGCGGTGGACTATGTCGATTCCGGCCGCGCCAAGGGCAAGGTCGTCGTGACGGTTCGCCCGTAACGGGGCGGCCGTGGCGTTGCGTCCGTATCGGGACGTTGACCTGTATCCAGCCTATGCTCTCGATCCGGAAACCGAGGACTTTATGATGACCACGACACAATCGGCCCGGGGGGCGTGGGCTACCGTCGCCACCCGCACGGTGGCGGCTGCGGGTACCCGCTTCGCCTATCGACAGCTCGGCAGGGGACGCGGCGTACCCCTCGTGCTGCTCAACCACTGGGGCGCCAATCTCGACAATTTCGATCCGTCGATCGTCGAGGCGCTGGCCAAAGGGCGACCGGTATTCACGTTCGACTACCGCGGTGTCGGCGCATCGGGCGGCGATGCGCCGCTCACGGTCTCGACCATGGCGGACGACATGCTCGCGGCGATCCACGCGCTCGGGCTCGATACGATCGACCTGATGGGCTTCTCGCTGGGCGGCTTCGTTGCGCAAGACATAATCCTGAAGCGTCCAGAGCGTGTTCGCCGGCTGATCCTAACCGGTACCGGGCCGGCGGGCGGCACCGGCATCGAGAAAGTCGGCTCGGTATCCTGGCCGCTGATCGTCAAGGGCATGCTGACGTTTCGCGATCCGAAGACGTTCCTGTTCTTTACCGCGAGCAAGCCCAGCCGTCACGCGGCACAGGCGTTCCTCGCGCGCCTGAAAGTCCGCGATGCTGACCGCGATGCCGCCGTCACGCCGAAAGCCTTCCTGCGCCAGCTTAAGGCGATCACGGCTTGGGGAACGCAGCCCCCGCAGGATCTGGGCGTCATCCGCCAGCCGGTGCTCATCGCCAATGGCGACCACGATATCATGGTGCCCAGCGAGAACTCACGGGATCTCGCGCGCCGCATTCCGGGTGCCGAACTCGTCCTTTACCCCGACGCCGGCCATGGCGGCATCTTCCAGTATCCCGAACTCTTCGCCGACCGCGCAATCGCGTTTCTTGACGCCTGAGGTTTCTTCGCGACGTCGCGAGCATCGGGGAAGGAGCAGCGCAACTGAGTTTCCCAATTTGCGAGCGGGTAGCTGGAAGTCGAAGCGGCCCTCTTGCGAAAATGAACGAGCGTCCGAAGTTGGGAAGCGAAAAAGGGCGCCTGAATGTCTGAAAGTGGGTCAACGGCTCGCCGGTCGCCAAGGATAGATCCTCGGTATAAAGGCAAGCCGCGATCACGGCAAAAGGACACCGTCGTCATAATCGATCATCTCGCACCTGACGCTTATGGCCTCCTTATCTTAGCACCTGAGATTGCCCTTGGAAGTGGCTGGCTTGGCGGCGACAGGGTCGTCGGTCGCGCAGCCATCCGTGACCTGTTAAAGAAGGCCGCTCGTTTCAACGGAGAGGAACGGCAGAGACTAACTATCCATTTGCCCAGCAGAGCACTCACGCTCCGGTTGGATGAGGTCGAACGATACTGCGGAGCGTAACACTGCTCCGCGATGGGAGCCTAAGGGATGCCCGTTTCCGAATAGCACTGTCAGTAGGCCTAAGTGGCTGGAGTTGTGTCGTCGCTCCACGTACCTTCCTCGACGGACCCATCGCCGCCCGTGGTCGATGGCGTTTCGATGTGGATGGGATTAGTGCGGGGGACAAGACCGTCCTTCGAAAGAACTTCAGCCTTCCGATCGGAAACCGACATCCACGACGACGCAAATCATGAGCTTCGCAATTTGAGACTGCTGAGCGAGCATTGCGGCGACGTGTTCGCAACGGTCGGGCCGGACATGAGGTTTCGCTACGTCTCTTCGTCCGTAACGAGGATCTTGGGATGGCCGATAGAGTCCGCGATTGGTCGTGCAGTCACCGATTTCGTCGTGGACGAGGACGTGCCAATTATTGGGGCTGCGACCTCGCAACTCCGCGCCGGACTCATCAGAAGCGCGATCGTCACCGTTCGCGTCAGGCATCAAGACGGAACGATCGTGTGGGCCGAGATCACCTCCCGTCCCATTGGCGAACCCGGTTCGGCTGACCTCGGTGAGCGGGCCGTCGTGATACGGGACGTCACTGAGCGCAAGGCGTTGCAGGATGCCCTGACCTCCATGGCGATGAAGGACGGTTTGACCGGCCTTGCCAATCGCCGTGCCTTCGATATCGCACTTGCGGACGCATGGTCAAAGGTGAGGGCATCGCGAAGTCAGATGTCGCTACTGCTGATCGACGTGGACTTCTTCAAGGAGTTCAATGACGCCTACGGACATCAGACTGGGGACGACTGCCTCCGCGCGATATCGACAGCGCTTCTCGGGCTGCCTCTTGCGGTGGGCGATGTCGTAGCGAGGTATGGCGGCGAAGAACTGGCAGTCATCCTGCACCGCTCCGGCGCCGCGGAGGCGGTGGAAATGGCGGGGCTGGCGTGCGACGCGGTGCATCGTCTGCAGCTTCCTCACAGGAGGCCCCCGACGGCCGATGGGATACTGACGATCAGCGTCGGAGCAGCGACCGTTCTCTGGCGAGAAGGCGGGTCTTCAAACATGCCCCACGCCCTTATCGCCTCGGCCGATCGCGCGTTGTATCAAGCCAAGAGCAACGGTCGAAACCGAGTATCGACCGGCCTAGTGCTGGGCGCGTCAGCCTAGCCGGCGGTACAGACCAAAGAGTACACGCATGCTGCTGAATCTCATGGAGACGAGGCGTGAATGCTGTTTCTTATCCGGTCGTTTAGTGCGCCAGCATGAAGATGAATGAGTGGCCGAAGTTGGCGAGGGCGAAAGCCTCATGAGCGTCCACATCTGGGTCCCATCCGTTGCGCGTCGCGCTACGCTCTGACGGAACGTTGGATCATGCCGATCACCTCGCTTAGCGTCGCGACATCGACATTGAATGGGGATTTGGAGCCGGGCTGGTATCAAAGCCAGTGTTCCACTTCGATGAATGGCTCGGACAGCCGTTCGAACCGCAACGGCCGGCGTTTGATCGAGCGTGACGGTTCCATCGGGTTACTTGGCGGTGGCAAGCGCGTTGGTCACGGCTAGGAGAGGCATGGCCATCAACGCCAAGGTCAGCATCGCACCATAGGCGACGAGCTCCCCGAGCTGCCAGATCATGCCGGACAAGGCGGTCACCAGCGCCAGTAATGCACCAAGCAGCACGGCGTTGAGGCCCTGAGCGCTGGATGACAGGCGGTTTGGAACACGCGCGGCAATGATCAGCATCGGCGCCAAAATCGCCCCCGTCGCCGAAAGGCCTTGCAGGAGTTGCGCGCCGCACAATGCTATTATTCCCGGCCCCGTTGCCATGATCGCCCAGCGAAGGGCCGCAGCGAAGCTGGCCACCGCGATCATCATACGGGGATCGCGGCCGGAAAGAACTCTCGCGCCAAACACGAAGGCGATGATTTCGGACGCGACCGCGAGCGCATTGAGCAGGCCGATCGTGCGAGGCGGTATTCCGCTGGCAGTCCACTGGATCGCACCAAAGCTGTTGATCAGCCCGTGACTGCCCATGACCATCGAGGCAGCGACGAGGGACGCCATGAGTTGTCGATCGGCGAACAGTTCACGCCAACCGCTGTTGCGGCCCGGCAATTCGCGCATCAGCAGCCGGTCACGTGGTAGGATCGGGACGATCAAAACGGGTATGAGAAGCAGGACGGCGATCAGGACGGGTAGGATTCTGATGCCGGCAACGCCCAGAGCCCATCCGGCGGCTGCATTCGAGGCGACCACCGCGATCGATCCCCATACGCGCATCCGCCCGAAATCCAGCGCGTGGCTGCGGACGGCCATCACGGCATAGGCATCGACGAGCACGGGGATCTGATCCCACACGATCGCAAATGCCACGACCGAAACGACCCGCCCAATATGCCCCGGCGCGATGAGCAGCGTCGTGACGAGGATCGCTGCGACGATCGCAGTAACCGCGATGCCGTCGCGAACACGACCTCGCCGGCCGCACCAGGCCGCAAAAGGCGCCACGGTGGCGAGACGCAGGATCAGTGGAATGGCCATGAGAACGCCGATTTCGGTCGACGTCGATCCGGTCGCGTTGAGCCAGACGGGCAGAAACGCATAGAAGCCGTAGTGAAGGTACAAGCCACCATACAAGGCGGATACGCGCCGCCCCAGATGTGCGACCCGTGCCGAACCGGCCCCTCCATCCGATTTGCTGGCCGCTTCAATCGGAACGTCGTGCATAGCAGATACCCTCGTTGCGCAGCGTCGATGACATCGATACCATAACTGATAATCAGGGAGATGATATGGCTTTGCACACGGATCTTTCGGCATTGGTACAGGGGGCTGCGACACAAGCGCCTCCGCTGGACCTGGCAGCCGCCCTGCCGGCCATGCGCGCGCAGATGCGCGCCGTCGGCGACGCGTTCTCGCGGCCCGACGCGGTCGAGACGCAAAGCATCGACTTGGGCGCGTGTCCCGGTCGGCTTTATCGTCCGGCGGATGGCCCGAGTAGCGCGCTGCTGCTGTTCATTCACGGGGGTGGATGGATATTTGGCGATCTCGACACCCATGACGCGATGTGCGCGCATATTGCGCACGAGGCGGGATGTGCAGTGCTGGCGGTCGGATATTGCCTCGCGCCCGAGCACCCGTTTCCCGCAGGCCTTGACAATTGCGACGATGCCTATCGCTGGGGTGTCGCCAATGCCGAGACGTTGGGCATCGATCCCGCGCGCGTAGCGATCGGCGGTGAGAGCGCGGGCGCCAATCTTGCCGCTGCGGTTACCTTGCGGCGCCGCGCGCGTGGGGAACCGCAACCGCTATTCCAGATTCTGGTTCATCCGCTGACGGACTTCCGTTTAATCGCGCCATCGATTGCCGCAATCGAGGGGCCCGGCATCACCAGGGATCAGATGGTCCAGATGCGAGCGATGTATCTCGGCGCCGATGGCGATCCCGCCGATCCCGAAGCGTCGCCGTTGCTGGCGACGTCCCATGCCGATCTGGCGCCCGCCATCGTGCTCACCGCCGAATGCGACCCGCTCCGCGATGACGGCGAGGCGTATGCGCTTGCCCTCGCTACCGCTGGCGTGGAGACACTGATCCAGCGTCTGCCAGGCCTGCCGCACGGTTTCCTGTTCCTGCCAGCCGAAATACCGGTGGTCGCCGATGCTTATCGCTTGCTGGGGTCGCTGATACGGCGATATGCGCAAAGACGATGAACAAAAACGCCGGTGGACCCGTCCGCCCGACCATGGCGGCAATCGCCGAACTTGCCGGCGTCTCCAAGATCACCGTCTCGCGCGCGCTGAATGGGAGTGAGCTTGTCAGGCCCGAAGTGCGTGAACGCATCGCCGAGGTGGCGCGGGCGGCCGGGTATCGCCTGAACGTCGCCGCCCGCAGTCTGCGCACGCGTCGCAGCCGCACGGTTGCGGTGGTCGTGGAAAAGCTGGTGGATGGCGCTCGCCCCATCGCGGACCCGGTCCTGCTGCTGCTGCTCGGCGGACTGCTCGAGGTCCTGACACCCGCCGATCACGCGATGCTGGTGACGACACGCGACCATTTTCTCGGTTCGCTCGGGATCTCCGCGGACGGGATCATCATGATCGGCCAAGGTCAGGATGGCAGTCGCGTCGGCGAGATCGCCGCTTCGGGGTTGCCGATCGTCATCTGGGGCGCAGGCGAAGCGGGCAGTGCGAACGTGATCGGCAGCGACAATCGGCTTGGTGGCTATCTCGCGGCCGAGCACATGATCGCAACGGGGCGGCGCCGAATCCTGTTCGTCGGCGACCCTGCGCATCCCGAGGTCGCCCGGCGCCTAGACGGTGTGCGCGACCGGTTGGCGGCGAGCGAGTCGATGCTGATCGCGGTTGCCAAATGCGAATTCTCGCGTCCCGGTGGGGCGCGGGCGGTCGAGGATGCATTAGCCTCGGGGACAGTCTTCGACGCCGTTATCGCGGTTAGCGATTATATCGCCGCGGGCGCGTGCGACACGTTGATCGGCCGGGGTATGGCAATACCCGGCGATGTCGCGGTCATCGGCTTCGACGACGTCGCGGTCGCCGCGAACCATCGTCCGCCGATCAGCTCGATCCGTCAGGATTGGCATGCTGCCGGCCGCGCGCTGGCCCAAGCACTGCTCGCCCAACTCGGCGAAAGCGGCGAAATGGCGGAAACCTTGCTGCCGGTCGAATTGATCATTCGCGAATCGACCGCCGGCTAGACGGTCTTCAGATGGTTCGCGAAGAAGCGTGCCATGATGTCGAACGTCTCGTGCGCCTCGGGCAGGTCGGTATCGACATGATGCGCGTGCCACATCCCGTCGAACACGACGAGATCGGCGCTGGCACCCGCGGCGAGGAGTCGACGGTGCATCACCGTCAGCGAACTCGCGGCGAAGTCGCGCGTCCCGGTGATCAGCAATGCCGGGGGAAATTCTGTTAAAACCGCCGCATGGTTGCCCGGAAAGACGCGGGGATCGTGCTCGTCCGCTTCGGCCAGGAAGGGAAGGGGCATCAAGCGGCTAACGACGTCTGCCTCCGCGACGCTGTTCAGCACCGGTGCGAGCGCAAGCGAGTCGCCCCCCAATTCCAGGCCCGTCGCATGCAGCATGGCGATCGCCCCGGGTAGCGGCAGGCGTTCCTCGATAAGCCGTGCCACGGCCTGCGCCGCCAGGACGCCGCCTGCCGAACAGCCATAGATGCCGATCGAGGCCGGTGCCCGGGTTTCGGTCAACGCATGATAACATCGCAGTACGTCGTCGACCGCCGCGGGATAGAGGTATTCCGGCGCGAGCCGGTAATCGACGGCGATGACGAGGCGCCGCGCGATGGCCGCGAGCGGGACCGCCTCGATCAATGCGCCGGCTCCCGCGCCCCACATGAATGCCCCGCCGTGCAGGCTGAGCAACGCACCGTCGTCGATGACGCCATCTGTGGGCGTAACCATCGCGACGGGAACACCGCCCAGAACTGTCTGCTCGATCCGGACGTCGAACCTGCGCAGCGCGACGTCGAGCCGCCGCCTGTTGATGGCGTCGTAGTGGTCGCGGGTGTCGATCAGGGTGCCGATCGGCGTCGCGGCGCCTTGGACGCTGGTGGCGAAACGTTCACGTGCTGCGGTGCTGACCCAGTCGGCCAGGTCAAACGGGTTGTTTGGTTCGTCAATCACATATGTATGGTATCGATTATCATTGAGCTTAACAATCCCAGAAATGGAGAGTGAAACCACAATTGACATCGATACCATTTCACGGCAGATGAGGGTGATGGCCCGTAAGTGGCTGGGAGGATGATCGTGACGCTATATCGACATACATGTTGTTCAGCGCTGGCCATGGCAGTGGCCTGCATCGGTGCAAGCGCCCATGCGCAAGTTCAGGCGCAGGTGCAGGGGGGTGAGGCGCAGGCCGCAGTCGCTGAGGAGCCGGCCGCGGCTGGCCTCGCCGATATCGTCGTCACCGCGCGGCGCCGGGCGGAAAATCTTCAGGACGTGCCGCTGTCGGTGACGGCCTTCACGCCAGAGACGCTGGCGCAGAGCCGGATCCAGGACCGGACGGATCTCGCCAATTTCACGCCTTCGCTGATTTCGATCACGGGTGGCTACCCCAAGGAGTTCGCGTTCTTCGCGTTGCGGGGGCAGGGGCCGGCGTTCGGGTCGACGCCGGGCGTCGTCAGCTATTTCGCCGAAGTCGCGGCGCCGGTGTCGATCGACGGTCGGACAGGAACGTATTTCGATCTCGCCAACGTCCAGGTGCTTGCCGGTCCGCAGGGCACTCTGTTCGGCAAGAACGCGACCGGCGGCAACATCCTGTTCGAGCCGCAGCGTCCTACCACCCGGCGCGAAGGCTATGTGCAGCTCGAATACGGCAATCTGCGCGACGTCCGTACCGAGTTCGCGGTCAACCTGCCGATCGTCGACGACAAGGTCCTGCTGCGCGTCGCTGGCGAAGTGGGTCGCCGCGACGGCTATACCAAGGACGTCGGTCCGACGTTCGCGGGGAAGGATTACGACAATCTCGATTACCAGAGTGTCCGTGCCAGCCTGATCCTGCGTCCCGTGGCCGGTCTGGAGTTGTACACGGTCGGCCGTTACTATCACTCCGATACCAACGGTCCAGGCACGATCCTCGAGCAGTTCAATCCGGCGCTGGGCGCGGGCGTGCTTCCCGCAACTTCGATTTTCCCAGGCCTTGCGACTGCCGTGGCAACGCAGGACGCGTTGGGTATCCGTCGCGTCGCCTATGACCTCGATCAGTTCTCGAAGACCGATTACTGGCAGGTCATCAACCACGCCACGCTGGAACTGTCGGATCACCTGACGCTGAAGAACGTCGTCAGCTATTCCGAGATGACCTATCGTTATGGCTATGACTATGATGCGACGCCGTTCCCCATCGGTGGTCAAACCAGTCGTACGGGCAACCCGACCCAGGCGCCGACGTTCTTCACCGAGGAGCTGCAGTTGCAGGGCCGTGTGCTGAACGATGCCGTCAATTTCACCGCCGGCGGCTATTACGACCGCGGCGGCCTTCGCCGCAGCCAGGGCGGATTGTTCACACAATATCCGCTGAGCTTCGTCGTCGGCCAGATACCGGCGCGCTTCGACAATCGCAGCCGCAGCTATGCGGCGTTTGGGCAGGCAACGATCGATCTCGGCAAGGCCGGGCTGCTCGACGGGCTCAGTCTGACCGGCGGTCTGCGCCATACCTGGGACGAGACCGAAAGCGAGACCCAGATCCTGACGCTGCCGGTCACCGGCGGTGCCGCCAAATTCAAGTATCTGAGTTACAATGTGAGCGCCGATTATGCGTTTGGCGAGGGCGTGCATGTCTATGCGACCAGCCGCGACGCGTACAAGGCCGGCGGGGTCAACGGGCCCGTACCCGAGGGGTCGGTGTTCCGCAGTTTCCCGCCCGAACGCCTGCAGGATGTGGAAATCGGCCTGAAAAGCCAGACCGTGTTCGGCGGGGTGCCCACGCGCTTCAACGTTGCCGCCTATCGCGGCAACTACACCAACATCCAGCGCACGACGATCGAACCGGTCGGTGGTGCGTTCCTGAACGTGACGCGCAGCGCGGCGAAGGGGCGGATCCAGGGCGTCGAGGTTACGACGGCTATCGTGCCGTTCACGGGGTTCACGCTGACCGGCAGCTATTCCTACACCGAGTCCAAATACACGCGGGTCGAAAGTGCGAGCGCGGGGGCGTTGCTGCAGGGATCGGCGTTCCCCTACACTCCCAAGCACAAGGCGACGGTGGGCGCCGCGTACGAGGCGCCTGTCGACGGCGTGGGTACGCTCGCGCTGTCGGCAACGTACGCGTATCAAAGCCGCTTCTCGACCGCGCAGAACAATCTCGCCCAAGTGCCATTCTTGCCGGGCTACGGAACGCTCGCGCTCCGCGCCGGAGTGCGCGACATCGGCGGCCAGCCTCTCGACCTGACGGCGTTCATGGCAAACGCAACCGACAAGGACTTCGCGACCGGTTTGCAGGACCAGTATAACATCGGTGGCGGTACGGTCACCTATACCTATAGCGAGCCGCGAACCTATGGTCTCCAGCTGCGCTATCGTTTCGGTGGCTGATAGCGTGACGATAGCGGTCGACACCCGTCCACAACCGCCGCTCGCCGTAACCGTGAGCGAACAGGCGCGCGCACAGATATCGCCGATGCTGGCGGCGGCGGCACAGCCGATGCCCGCGATGTCCGTCGCAGAGATGCGCGGGCTCGCCGAGGTCGTTGGTGCGCCGATCATCGCTGCCCGCAAGGCGCGCTACGACGTCGTCAGCGAGCGGCGCGCACTTGGCGGCGTGCCGGTCGAATGGGTCGAGGCGGTGGGCACGACCGCGACGCCAGACGGGCGGCTCCTGATCAATTTTCACGGTGGCGGCTTTACCGTGGATTCGGGATCGCTGGCCGAGACCATCCCGATCGCGGGACTGACCGGGCTCCCGGTCGCCGCATTGCTGTATCGGCTGGCGCCCGAACATGCCTATCCGGCGGCGGTCGATGATGCGCTCGCCGTGTATCGCGGCGCACTGTCGACGCGCGCGGCGTCGCGGATCGCGATCTTCGGAACGTCGGCAGGGGCGATCCTGACGCTGCAGTTGCTCGCGCGTATCGCGGCCGACGGGCTGCCGATGCCGGCCGCGGCGGGGCTTTTCTCGGGTAGCGGCGACCTGCTGCGTCCTGGTGACAGCGAGGGCTATCTGCCGGCGCTGCTGCCAGGCAAGACCGCGCCGCAAGTGCTGGCGGACTATCTCGGCACGGCTGATCCGCGCGATCCTGCGGTATCGCCCGTGTTTGGCGATCTTCGCGGCCTGCCGCCGACGTTGCTGATGACGAGTACACGCGACCAGTTGCTGAGCCAGACGGTGATCCTGCACCTGGCGATGCTGAAGGCGGGGGTGGCGGCCGAACTCCAGGTCTATGAAGGTTTGCCGCACGCCTTCTGGTCCTATCTCGACGCGCCTGAAACCGACGACGCGCTGGCGGCACAGGCCGGGTTCCTGAAGCGGCACGTCGGCGCATGACGGATCTGTCGTACGCAATCGGTCCTGCCATCCCGGCGGTCCCCGATGGGACGATCGGCATGTGGCTGGATGCCGCCGCGGACGGGACGCCCGATGGCGACGCGCTGGTGATGCCGGGCGTCCGCTGGACATGGGGCACGCTCCGGACGCGGGTCGAGCAGATCGCACGCGGGTTCCTGTCGCTCGGGTTGCAACCCGGTGACCGGGTCGGGATATGCGCGCCCAATTGCGTCGAATGGGTGCTGACGCAGCTGGCGACCGCACGAACCGGGCTCGTGCTGGTGTCGATCAACCCTGCGTGTCGTACGCACGACCTCGCGCATGCGCTGAGGCTATCGGGTACGCGCGCGATCGTGACGGCGTCACGGTTCAAGTCGTCCGACTATGTCGCCATGCTCGCCGAGTTGATGCCGGCTGTCGCGGGTGAGGGGCCTCCACCGCTGTTCGACGCGGCGCTGCCGGATCTGCGCTTCGTCATCGAGATCGGCGGCACGACCGCGAGCGCGCGGATCGGGTTCGACGATCTCGTCATACGGGGGAACGGCATTGGATTGCCGCCGCAACCGAGCGATGCCGACGCGGCCATCAATATCCAGTTTACCAGCGGCACGACCGGTGCGCCCAAAGGGGCAACGCTCAGCCATCGCAATCTCCTGCATAATGCCACGGCGACTGCGGCGGGCATGGGGCTGACCAGCACCGACCGGCTGTGCATTCCGGTCCCGCTCTATCATTGTTTCGGCATGGTGCTGGGTGTGCTCGTCTGCCTCGTCTCGCGTGCGACCATGGTGTTTCCAGGTCCGGCGTTCGATGCGGGCACCGTGCTCGCGGCGATCGAGCGCGAGCGCTGCACCGGTGTCCACGGCGTGCCGACGATGTTTCTCGCGTTGCTCGAACATCCGGAGTTCACGCGCTTCGATCTGTCGTCGCTGCGGACCGGTGTTGCCGCCGGCGCCTTGTGCCCGGCGCCGATGATGCGGCGGATGATCGCCGAGATGCACCTGCGCGACATCACGATCGGCTACGGCATGACCGAGACGAGCCCGCTCAGCACACAGACCAGACCCGGTGCCGATATCGAGACCCGCACGGAGACCGTTGGACAGATGCTGCCGCATGTCGAAGGCCGCGTGATCGACGAAGAGGGTGCGGTGGTGCCGCGCGGCGTGGTCGGTGAATATTGCGCGCGAGGGCCGGGTGTGATGATCGGCTATTGGAACCAGCCGGACGCGACCGCCGCGGCGATCCGCGACGGCTGGATGCATTCGGGCGACCTCGCGACGATGGACGATACCGGGTGCATCCGCATCGTCGGCCGGATCAAGGACATGATCATCCGGGGCGGGGAAAACATCTATCCGGCGGAGATCGAGGCCTTTCTACAGAATCACCCCGACGTGATCGACGCGGCGGTCTTCGGCATTCCCGACGATCGGCTGGGGGAGCGGGTGTGCGCGTGGGTACGCGTACGCGACGTCATCGAGGGCAACGCCCTGCGTGACTGGTGCCGCAGCCAGATCGCCCATCACAAGGTGCCGTCGCTGATCCGCCAGGTCGATGCGTTTCCGATGACGGTGACCGGCAAAATCCAGAAGTTCGCGATGCGCGACGCCGAGATGGCTGCGGCGAGATGACATTTACGGCAGCGGCGATGCCCCGTTCGAGCCCGGCGGACCTCTACGGCGACCTGCTCGCCGAGGTACAGATGCGGGCGCTATTCGGCGACGGAAAGACTTTTGTCGACGCGATGCCGCGATTGCCCGCCGCCGACATCGTCGCGGCGTTCCGCGATGTGCCGCGCCACGATGCGACGGTTGCCGACTTCGTCCGGACCTGGTTCGATCTGCCGGCTGCTGCCGAGGTGCCCGACGCGCGGGTTGGCCGACCGCTGCGCCATCATATCCATACGTTGTGGAGCGAACTCGCACGCGGACCCGACGACGCGATGTTGGCCGGATCGGCGCTGCCGCTACGCCACCGCTATCTCGTGCCCGGCGGACGATTCCGCGAGCTGTATTATTGGGACAGTTTCTTCAGCATGCTGGGGCTGGTGCGCGACGGGCACCGCGAACTGGCCGAGCAGATGCTCGACGGTTTCACCGACCTGATCAAGCGTTACGGCCATGTTCCGAACGGTTCGCGCAGCTATTATATCGGGCGCTCGCAGCCACCCTTCTATGCCGCGATGGTCGAGCTGCTGCCGCATCCCGATCCTATGGTCATGCGCCGTCGGCTCGCGGCGATGGAGATCGAACACAGTTTCTGGATGGCGGGTGCGAACGGCCTGCCGCCGGGCCTGTCGCGGGCGCGCGTGGTCGCGATGCGCGATGGCGCCATTCTCAACCGGCATTGGGACGAGCGCGACACGCCGCGCGACGAATCCTTTCGCGAAGACGTCTCGACGGCGTCCGCCGCGCCCGGTCGCGATCCCGCAGGCGTCTACCGCGACATCCGCGCGGCCGCGGAGAGCGGCTGGGACTTTTCGTCTCGGTGGTTCGACGAGAATGCCGGGCTCGAGTCGATCCGCACCACATGTATCGTGCCGATCGATCTCAACGCGTTCCTGTACCGTCTGGAAGGCACCATCGCGCGGGTCGCCCGCGACCTTTTCGAGCATGCCCGCGCTGCTCGGTTCAGGGATCTGGCACGGCGGCGTCGACGCGCGATCGTCGACCATCTCTGGTCGCCTGAGCTTGGCGTCTTCGTCGATTACGATCACGAGCGCGGCCATCGCCGGCATCAGGTCACCGCGGCCGCACTGACCCCCTTGTTCGTCGGGCTGGCAAGCCCGGCCCAGGGCGCCTCGACCGCGCATATGGTCGAGGCGCGTTTGCTTGGTCCGGGCGGGCTTCGCACGACGACGATCGAGACGGGCGAGCAATGGGACTGGCCCAATGGCTGGGCGCCGCTGCAATGGATGGGGTTTGCGGGACTCGATCGCTACGGACATTCCAGGCTCGCAGGCGAGATCGCCGGGCGCTGGTCGGGCATGGTCGGTACGGAGTTCGACCGCACCGCCTGGTTGCACGAGAAATACGACATCGAGCGCCGCACCGCAGGGGGCGGCGGTGAATATGTACCGCAGCATGGCTTCGGCTGGACCAACGGCGTCACTGCCGCCTTCATGGACCTGGCGGGCGTCGGATCGTCGAGCTTCGATCGCGCGGATGCTGCGCGGCTTGACCCGCCTGCCATCCCGGCGGGGTTTGGGCTCGAAGGGCATCTGCGATGATGCGCGACGTGACCGCGGGCCGGGCGGCTCGTGTGCCGGAAGCAGCTTTTTGTGCTCGATACCCGATGGCGCCCGCATCGATGGACCGGGCCGAGAAAAGGGAATGAGGAATGACCATTTTTCAATACCGCGCATCGTCTCACCGCTGCATGTCGTCCCAGGGCGGCACCTCAAGACGCAGGGCAGTCTGGGGGGCGGCGGTGATGGCCATCATGGCTAACGTCGTGCCCGCCGCAGCGCAGACCGCGTCGACGCCGGTGCGTAACATGGCGGTCTGGCCGCTGCCCAACACGCTCAGCGCCGAAGGGCGCGCCATGGCGGCAGCCATGGCTGCGGCCCCGACGCCGAACCCGATGCCGCCGATCGCGGCGCAGCGGCAGTTCATCGACGCGCTCCAGTCGACGATGGGGGCCCAGATGACGAAGCGCGACGGTGTTCGCGTGGAGGAGACGTCGATCGCCGGCGTCCCCGTCCGGATCATCTATCCCAAGGGCGTGACCGCGCTGGGCAAGGGGCCGGTGCTGCTCAACCTGCATGGCGGAGGATTCCAGCTCGATTCCGGGTCGCTCACCGAAACGATCCCGATTGCGGCACTGACTGGTATCCCCGTGGTCGCGGTATTGTATCGACTTGCGCCGGAGCATCCGTATCCGGCTGCGCTGGACGATGCGCTCGCGGTCTATCAGGCGCTCGAAAAGGATCGCAAGGCGTCGCGGATCGCGGTCTATGGGACGTCCGCAGGCGCGGCGTTGAGTGGTCAGCTCGTGGCGCGTCTCACGCAGCTGAAGCGTCCGATGCCCGCCGCGATGGGGTATTTCTCCGGCAGCGCGGATCTTGCCACCAGCGGAGACTCGGAATCCTGGATGCCGCTGCCCGGCGGTGCCAAGACGATGGCGGAAAGCGTCGCCAGTTATGTCGGCAAGACTTCGCTGACCGACCCGGTCCTCTCGCCCATCCACGGAGACATATCGCGCTTTCCGCCTACGCTGCTGGTGACCAGCACGCGCGACATCCTGCTGAGCCCAACGTCGATCTTTGCCCGGGCGCTGCTCGAAAAGGGTGTCGATGCCCGCCTCGTCGTCTTTGACGGGCTGCCGCATGCCTTCTGGGCCTATATGGACATCCCGGAAACGCAGCAGGCCAATGCGGTGATGGCGCGGTTCCTCAAGGCGCGTCTCGGGGCATCGGGTAACTGATCATGTACTCGGGTGTATCGGATCAGCGGCGGTGGACCTTTCCGGCGGTCATCGAGGAACAGGCCGAGTCGCCCGGCGAAGCGCCTTTCGTGGCGATGACGACCGGCGAGGTCCTGACCTACCGACAGCTGCGCGACCAGGCAGCGCAGGTCGCCGGGCTTTTGGCGTCTGCGGGCGTTTCGGCGGGAGACCGGATCGCCATCATGTTGCCGAGCGGGCTCGACTTTTTGAGAGCCTGGGCCGGGGTTGGTCGATTGTCGGCGACGGCGGTCATCCTGAACGGCGAGCTGACCGGCGCATTCCTGGCACACCCGCTGGCGGACGCAGCGCCGTCGATCCTCATCATCGATTCCGCGTACCTCCCGCGGCTCGACGGGCTGGATGACGCGCTGTCGAGTGTAAGGACGATCTTCGTCGTCGGAGCCGACGCGCCGACGTCGGGGCTCCCGTTCGAAACCTGGCGAACGACGGCGCCATTGATCGCGCCGTTGCCGAGCGCCGCCGATATCGCGAGCATCATGTACACGTCCGGCACCACCGGAGCGCCGAAAGGGGTCATGATGCCGCACGCGCACTGCCTCCTCTTCGGTCTGGGTGTGGTCGAGAATACGGGCGTATCGGGCGACGACCATTATTACGTCTGCTTGCCGCTTTCCCACGCCAACGGCCTGCTGATGCAGATCGGCGCAGTGCTGATCGCGGGTGCCACGGCGACCCTGCGCGCGCGTTTCTCCGCCGCCGCCTGGCTCGGCGACCTGCGCAGCTCCGGCGCGACGCTGACCAATACGCTGGGCGCCATCAGTGCATTCGTGATTGCGCAACCGCCGAGCGATACGGACCGCGACCACCGGCTCCGGCTGATCCTCTCCGCGCCCAACCAACCCGATCACGACCGCGTCTGGCGCGAACGGTTCGGGATCGCCGAGGTGCTGGGCGGATACGGCATGACCGAGACCAACATTCCGCTGTATGGGCAACGCGGCGAGGCCCGTCCGGGAACCTGCGGGCGGCCCTACGCGCGGTTCGAGATCCAGATCGCGGAACCCGATACGGATATCCCGGTCGGTATGGGCGACGTCGGCGAGATCATGGTCCGGCCGCGCGTTCCGCAGGGCTTCATGGCGGGATATCTCAACCTGCCGGACAAGACGGTCGACGCCTGGCGAAACCTGTGGTTCCATACGGGTGACGCCGGCAGGATGGATGCCGACGGCTATGTCGTGTTCGTCGATCGCCTCAAGGATTGTATCCGCCGTCGTGGCGAGAATATCTCCGCGACCGATATCGAGCGGACGCTCGCCGAGCTGCCCGGCGTCGACGAGGTCGCGGCTTTCGCGGTGCCGTCCGACATCCCGGGCGGGGAAGACGAGATCATGTGCGCCATCGTGCCGCGCGCCGGTGCCGTCGTCGATCTCGTCGCGCTTGCCGCGCACGCCCGTGCCCGGATGCCGCGCTATGCGCAGCCGCGCTACGTCGAGTTCCTCGCCGCGTTGCCCAAGACGAGCACCGAGAAAGCGAAAAAGGCCGACCTGCGCGCCCGCGGCGTCACCGCGGATACGCTGGATCTGGAAGCGATCCTGCGGGACGCCGAACCCCGCCGCACCACCGTCGACGATCGGAAATCCCGGACATGACCTTCAAGCCTGCCCTATTTGAGCAACGCTTCGTTCTCGACCATATCGTCGGCCTGTCCGGGATCGATGCCGATGCCGCAGAACTGGCCGACGCCGTCCTCGAAGGGGCAGGGGACTTCGCGGCCGGCACATGGGCACCGCTCGACCGGCTCGGCGACGTCGAGGGGCCGCGCTGGACGGCGGCGGGCGTGACGATGCCGGCGGGCTTTGCCGACGCCTATCAGGCCTATGTCGACGGTGGATGGGGAACGATCGGTTCACCCGTCGAATTCGGCGGGCAGGGGCTTCCCGTCAGTCTTTCTGTCGCGGTCCTCGAGACGCTGGGGACCGCGAACATGGGCTTCGCGCTTGCGCCCATCCTCACCGCAGGGGCGGTCGAGGCGCTTCTCCATCACGGCAGCGCCGCTCAGCAGAATGCCTACCTCCCACACCTCTGCACGGGCGCCTGGACCGGGACGATGAACCTGACCGAACCGCAGGCCGGGAGCGATGTGGGCGCGGTGAGAACCAAAGCCGACCCGGTCGGCGACGGCCGCTTCCGGATCAAGGGCACCAAGATCTTCATCTCGTTCGGCGATCACGACATGGCGTCGAACATCGTCCATCTGGTCCTGGCGCGCACACCCGGCGCGCCTGCCGGTACCAGGGGGCTATCGCTGTTCCTCGTGCCCAAATACCGGCTCGAGTCCGACGGGCGGCCGGGGGCTGCCAACGACATCCGCACCGTGTCGATCGAGCACAAGATGGGTCTTCATGCCTCGCCCACCTGCGTGCTCAGCTTCGGCGACAACGACGATTGCATCGGCGAACTGATCGGCGACGAAGGCGGCGGTATTCGCGCGATGTTCACGATGATGAACAATGCTCGGCTCAACGTCGGCCTCCAAGGCGTGCAGGTCGCGGAGCGGGCGACGCAGCGCGCGATCCTGTATGCCAGCGAGCGCATGCAAGGCGCTCGTGCAGGGGCCCAGACCGCAATCGTCGAACACCCCGATGTTCGTCGGATGCTGTTGCGCATGAAGGCGCAGACGCAGGCCGCTCGCGCGTTGGTCTATTACGCCTTTGGCCAGCTCGACCGGGCCCAGGCAGGCGACGCGATGGCTGGCAGGCGCGTGGATCTGTTGACGCCGCTCGCCAAGGCGCATGCCACGGACCTGGGCAACGAGGTGGCCAGCCTTGGCCTTCAGGTTCACGGAGGCATGGGTTTCATCGAAGAAACCGGTGCCGCGCAGCATTTCCGCGATGCGCGCATCACGCCCATTTATGAAGGTACGAACGGGATCCAGGCGGCCGATCTCGTCGGTCGCAAGCTCGGCATGGACGACGGTGCGACGCTGTTCGCGGTGCTAGCCGACATGCGGGCGGAATCCGACCATGGCGAACTTCTTCGTCTGATCGACTCCTGCGAGAGGGTCGCGCGTCACCTGCTTGCGTCATCACCTGACGACAGGCTGGCTGCGAGCTATCCGTTTCTGACGATGGTGTCGGTGGCGGTGGCCGGCTGGCTGATGGAACGGAGCGGCACGATCGCGGCGGCAGGAGGTGGCGATCCGACATTCCTGCGCATGAAGCAGAGCTGCGCGCGTTTCTATCTTGAACAGATCGTGGCGGAGGCCGCCGGGCTCGCCGCGGCAGCCATGGCCCCCGCCGCGGCGCTCTACGAGATCGATGCCGAGACACTTGCGGCATAGCGCCGCGGAACCGTGCAGCCTTCGCAGCGCAGGAGATTGAAGTGACCAGAACCCGTATCGCCGGCGTCGGCATGAGCCCGTTCACCAAACCGGGCCAGAGCGAGGACTGGGACGTGATGGCGGAGCGTGCGATACGACTTGCCCTCGCGGATGCCGGCGTTGGGTACGCGCAGGTGCAGCAGGCTTTTGCCGGCTACGTCTACGGCGATTCCACCGCTGGCCAGTCGGCACTCTACCGGGTAGGCGTCACCGGCATCCCGATCATCAACGTCAACAACAATTGCTCGACGGGATCGACGGCGCTGTACCTCGCACGGCAAATGGTCGAGGCGGGCGTTGCCGAGTGCGTGCTCGCCGTGGGGTTCGAACAAATGCTGCCGGGTGCGCTCGGCATGGTGTTCACCGACCGAAAGCGGACGCTGGACATGGCGCTGACCCGCCAAGGCGAGCTACAGGCGCATGACGACCATTCGCCATTCGCGGCGCAGCAATTTGGCGGGGCGGGGCTCGACCATCAGGCGCGCTATGGGACAAGCGACGAGGCGTTCGGCCTTATCAGCGTCAAGGCACGCAGGCATGCCGCGAACAATCCGATGGCATTGTTCCGTAACGCGATCAGCCTCGAGGAGGTGATGGCCTCCAAACACCTCTACGGTCCGATCACGCGCTTCCAGGCCTGTCCGCCGACCTGCGGGGCGGCTGCCGCGATACTGGTCTCGGCCAGCTTCGCGGCCAAGCACGGGCTCGACGCCCCCGTAGAGATCGTCGCGCAGGCGCTCACGACCGATGTCGCGGGCACGTTCGAGGACCGCGGCATGATGAGTGTCGTGGGCTACGATATGACCCGAGAGGCGGCGCGGCAGGTTTATGAGGACGCGGGGATCGGCCCTGACGATATTCAGGCGATCGAGTTGCACGACTGTTTCACGCCCAACGAGTTGATCACCTACGAGGCGCTGGGCCTGACCCCCGAGGGCACGGCCGAGCGCTATATCCGCGACGGATCGAACACCTATGGCGGCAAGCACGTCACCAATCCTTCGGGAGGCTTGCTGTCGAAGGGCCATCCGCTAGGCGCGACCGGCCTCGCCCAATGCTATGAACTGACCCACCAGCTACGCGGCACCGCGGGTGGGCGACAGGTAGATGGCATTCGGTTCGGTCTCCAGCACAATATCGGCCTCGGCGGAGCCTGCGTCGTGACTCTCTACGGCAATGCCCGCTGACGCGAGGCAATCAGGTCGCGACCGCCCGGTACGCGGGCCACTAGGCACGGGGAACATGAACATGCGCAGACTGGACGGCAAGGTCGCGATAATCTCGGGGTCCGGCCGCGGCATCGGTCGCAAACTGGCGCTGAAGCTCGCGGAACACGGCGCGAGCGTCGTCGTCAACGATCTCGATGAACAGCACGCCGATGAAGTCGTCGGCCAGATCCGGGATGCCGGTGGAAAGGCGATCGCCTGCGTGGGGGATGTTACCGCCCCGGATTTCGGCGAACGCTTCGTCCATGCCGCTCTGACCACGTTCGCCGGCATCGACATCATCGTCAACAACGCCGGCTACACGCATGATGCCGTCATCCAGAAGCAGACGGACGCGCAATTTCAGGCGATGCTCGACGTGCACGTGACCGCCCCCTTCCGCATCCTGCGGGCTGCCGCGGAGCCTCTGCGGGCCATGGCCAAACAGGAGGCTGCCGAGGGTCGCGAGGTCATCCGCAAAGTCGTCAACATATCGTCGATGGCGGGCACGCACGGGAATGCCGGACAGGTGAACTACTCTTCGGCCAAAGCGGCTCTGGTCGGTATGACCAAGACGCTTTGCAAAGAATGGGGCCGCTTCAAGGTTTGCGTGAACTGCATCGCGTTCGGGCTGATCGACACGCGCCTGACGCAACCGGACGGGGACCCGGCGTCGCAACCGGCAATTCCCTCATCCGTTCGAGATGCGCTGATCGCCGGCATTCCGTTGGGACGCGCAGGAACGGCACGGGAAGCTGCGGACAGCGTGTATCTGTTCTGCATACCGGAAAGCGATTACATTAGTGGGCAGACGTTGATCGTGTCCGGGGGGCTAAGTCTGTAAGTCGAGTGGCAGCATTCGGTGGAGTGGCTGCGCTTGCGGTTCTATTCAGCCTGCGCTTCCATTCCCGCGAGAATATGCAGACGGCGTAGTGCCTACCTGTCGTGCGAACGCCACGCTGAAGCACGGCCTTCATCATCGCGACCGGCCCATACACGTTGGCCGCAAATTGACGCTGAAGATCGTCCATAGACGATTCCTCCAACGCACCTTCGTGACCGTATCCGGCATTGTTCACCAACACTTCGACCGCACCGGCGTGCCGCTCCGCTTTGGCCACGGCGGCTGGGATCGCTGCGAAGTCGGTCACGTCGAGGATCAGGGGATATGCACTGCCCGCTGCTGCGAGCGCGGCGAAACTTAGGAGATTTGCGACAGGAGCGGAGGCCTTCGGGTCAACCGCCGAGCTGAAGCTCTTTTTGCCTGACCGCCTATCTGCGCCGGTATGCAGCCAGCCAATCGGAGCAATATCGAAACATGAACAAGCGTCCGGTTTCAAGCGACGCCAAGTGCGGCGTGAACGTCCACTTGTGGGTCAGCGAGACAGGCTGCTTAACCGGCTTCTGCCATCACCTTGATGTCAGCTCTGCTGGGAATGCCGACGCTGCTACTCGGCGCAGCCCCTCACGAGGAACAAGCATGCCGGGCTCCTTCAGCCCCCAAACCAGTCCTGCTCGCCGCAAGGCCAGCAGCATCCACCAACCCGGGTCGCGCTGGCCTGGCTCAATGCCAAGCCGGGCGGACTCGGGCCATGCATGGTGATTACCGTGCCACGCTTCTCCGAACGTGATCAGCGCCGCTGCAGGTAGGTCATGGCCCTGGACTGCCGTGTCGTCGATGCACCATCCTTGCGGACCACGCCGATGGGTGATGTGACCGACGAGCCAGTGGCCGGTGACTCCGACCGCCACACGCACCGGCACCCCCCAGATCAGCCACGGCAATCCGCCTATCCACCAGAAGAGCAGCGCCCAAGGGACCTGCTGCGCCATCCACGTCCGCTCAAGGAAGCCCAGCACCTTGTCATCGCGCAGTCGGGGCTCAAGTTCGAACTGTGGCGGATGGGCAAGCTCGAGGCGACAATGCATTTGCCACCATGCATCCCGCAACAACGGGCCCCGGTGCGCATGCAGGTTGTGGCACTCGGCTTGTCTCTGCGCCCAATCGCGCGTGTCGTGCATCCTGATCATACCGAGTGGACCTGCCATGCCGACCAGCGTGCCGAGATAGGCTAGCAGGCGCTCGAACCAAGACGAGGCTTCGAGGCTGTTGTGGATCAGCAGCCTATGGAGCCCGATCGAATGACCAAGACAGAGGGTCACGGCTGAAGTCAGCAGCCAAAGCAGCACCGCACCTGGCGTGACATATAAGGGCGCCAGGATCAGAGCAGTTATCGTCATCCCGAGCATCCAGAGCGAGCGCATCGGTGACCATAGCACTTTGCCCACTAGAGCGTCGCTAAGCGGGGACGCGATCATGCGGGCGGTCGACAAGCAGGCCATAGGTTCACCCTTCGGTAATTAGGACAATACCTAAATGAAGGATGGAGTTTGTCAACGCTTAGCTTATTGCCTAAATGCCAATCATGCAGCGCGTGTTTGAAGCCTTGTCGTCGTCCGTCCGACGCAAAATTCTCGCCTATTTAGCCCACACGGAGCTGAGCGCAGGAGATATCGCTTCCCGGTTTTCAATGTCGAAGCCGTCGATCTCGCAGCACCTTTCGGTTCTTGAGGCTGCCGGGTTGGTCGTCAGCGAAAAGCGCGGTCAGTTCGTCTTCTACCGGCTCGTGCCTGAAAGCCTCGCCAACACACTCAACGGCTTTGTCCAAGAGGTCTGCCCGGTGTCGCGCCCCCTTAAGCGCGAGAGCGCCGCGCTAGCGACGAAAACCGATGGTGAGCCGTAATCGAATAATGCTGCTAGGGCGCCAAATCTCATCTGGCCCGCGATGAACAAGCATCCCAAGTTGGGTAGGGGGAGAGGCCCTCTGAGCGTCCACATCTAGGTCACTCAAACCCGCGGCTGTGAGAGGCGCGAAGGCGGCTGGCCGCGTTACAGGTCGCGCTTCGAAACTGGTACGGCGTAAACGCGAGTGGACCTAACTCGTGTCCGGCCAGTTCCCGTCTCGTCACCGTCCGGAGAGCAAATCCATGCGCCTGATCGCAATCGAAGAACACATCCTACCGCAGGAGGTGCGCGACGCATGGAGCGCCGCGCCGTTGCCGCATGATCCGGTTTCGGCCTTTGCAGATGGCGGCGAGAATGGAGCCCGCCTTGCCGATCTCGGCGAGGGCCGCCTCGCGCTGATGGACGAGCAAGGCGTCGACGTGCAGGTCCTTTCACTCACTACACCTGGGCTCCATAATCTGGCTCCCGGCGTCGCGGTCGAAGTGGCGTACAGGGTAAACGACCGGATTGCCGAGACCTGCGCCCGTCATCCCGATCGCTTCCAGGGGTTCGCGGCGCTTCCGACGCCCGATCCCGAGGCTGCTCCGCGCGAACTCGAGCGCGCTGTACGTGACCTTGGCCTGAAGGGCGCGTTGCTGTGCGGTCGGACGCGCGACCGGCACCTCGACCATTCCTTCTTCCGCCCGATGCTAGCCAAAGCAGCGGAACTGCGCGTGCCGCTCTTCATCCATCCGCAGACCCCGCTGCCTGCGGTGCGCGACGCCAATTATTCCGGGATCAACGAGCGCGCCGACCTCGCGCTCGCCGCCTTCGGCCTTGGCTGGCATTATGAGGCGGGCCTTCAATGGGTCCGCATGGCGGCAGCTGGCGTGTTCGACGAACTGCCCGATCTGCAGATCATCCTCGGCCACTGGGGGGAGGTAGTGCTATTCTATCTCGAGCGCATCTCGACCGTCTTTGATCGCGCGCTCGACCTGCGGCGTCCGCTCGCGGACTATGCGCGCGACAATCTGTATGTGACCGGCAGCGGCATGTGGAGCGAGACCTATCTGCAGCGCTGTCTCGAGATCGTCGGGCCCGAGCGGCTGCTGTTCTCGACCGACTTCCCCTATCAATACCGGGAAGGCCGGGCACCTCGGCACTTCCTTGAGAGCTCCGCCCTCGACGATGCCGCACGTGAAGGGTTCGCGCATCGCAATTGGGACCGCCTGACTGGCAGCGGCGCTTAGCGTCTCGTTGTTAAAACGTTTTGGGGAGAGAATGACGGAAAGACAGGGCTCCATGACATTCACGCAGCCCTGTCGCCTACATGAATGGATGTCGGAAGTTGGGGATTTCAAAACTGGCCGCGAATGTCCGCATCTGGGTCGTCTGACGTTTTTCGCCGAGCCGTTTAGACCGACCGTGGATAATCGGTCTTCAAACCGTTACTTCCGAAGTTACTTCTGCTTTTCTTTTCCCGAACAGCTTCCATCCCAGAAATCCTGCGGCAAGAAGGCCTACGACGACCCAGGTGAGATTGCCGAGTAAGCTCGCCACGGTCTGAACCTGATCGCTAAATTGGCGTCCCAGCGAGACGTATATGAGAAGCCAAAGCAGTTCGCCGGCAACGTCAAGCAGGATGAACCATCCCCAGCGGTATTGCGTGAGGCCGCTTGTCACGTTGATCCAGGGTCCGAGCGGGCCGATCAGCCAGCGGCTGAAGAAGATACCCCAGCCTGCCCATTTGCGCGAATAGGTCTCCGCTTGCGCCACCTTGTCAGCGCCCCCGATCCGCGTCGTCACGGCAGCAAGAAGCGGGCGGCCCCCGTAACGACCAAATGCATAGCCGATCTGGTCGCCGAGCACGGCGCCGCCCGCACCGGAAAGCACGACCGGCCAAAAGCTCAGTTCGCCCTGCGCAACGAACGATCCCATTGCGATGAGCGTCAACGAACTGGGGAAAGGAAGCCCCGCAGCCGCCAGCACCATCGCGCCAAAGAGGGCGGGCAGGCCGTAGGTTGTCAGCAGTTCGAGCAGCTGGTCGGTCACGGCTTCGCGCTCGTCGGCGGGGAAGACCGTGAAGGCGGGGCGGGGGGCGGGTAGGGCGGCCGGGCGTGGACGATCGCGTAGGTGAGCTTGCCGTCGATCTGCGTCATTGTTTGTCCGGTGTCCTGCGCGATGCGGCCGAGCGGACGGCGATCGGGTGCCGGGGGCAGGTTCAGCGCGCGGTGCAGGACGTGGGGTGGCACGTGGTACGAATGCGCGACGTACCCGATCGTCATCCAGCGCTCGATCGGTTCGTCGCGGTGCGCGTTCCAGTAGATCGCGTCGCTGACGGTGCGCGCCGCATGGTAGCCGGTGAACGCCACCAGGGCGACGAACATTGCGATCAGCAGGCGACGCCACAGCCGATCGCGCGTCATCCGAGGGCAATCCTGACACCAAGGGCAGCGATCAGCGCCAGCGGCATCGCCACCGCGCCGACCTTCAGGAACCGCCAGAACCCGATGTCCTCACCCTCCCGCCGGATCGCCTGCAACCACAATATCGTCGCCAGGCTGCCGGTGATGGACAGATTGGGGCCAAGGTCGACGCCGATCAGCAAGCCGTCGACGACCAGCTTCGGCGGCTGGGCCTGAGCAACCGCGGTGCTGGCAACCAGGCCTGCGGGCAGGTTGTTCATCAGGTTCGATCCGAACGCCAGGATCGTCCCCGATACCGCCGACGCCTGCGCCGGATCGGCCGACGCGGTGCGGATCGCGTGCGCGACCCACGCGATCACGCCGGTCAGGTCGAGCGCCTCGACCAGGACGAACAGTCCCGCGACCAGCGGCAGCACGCTCCACGAGATATCGCGCAGCAGCGCGACCGGCGACGACCGGGCGATCGTGCAGACCGCCAGCGTCGTGACGATACCGGCGATCGCGGTCGGCAGGCCGAGTTCGATATCGAGCGCGGATACGGTGAGCAGCACGATCGCGGTGGCGACGATCCCGACGAACGCGGCCTTGCCGCCCGCCGTCAGCGGGGTACGCTCGACCGCGCTGGTGCAGCTACCTGCCAGCCGCGTGCGCTCGAGCCAGCGCAGCACGGCGAAGGTGACGACGATCGACGCCAGCGACGGCAGCGCGAACGACGCGAACCACTGGCCGAGCGGCGGCATCTTGCCACCGTAGAGGACGAGGTTGGCGGGGTTGGAGATCGGCAGGACGAAGCTTGCCGCATTGGCGATCAGCGCGCAGGCGAACAGCAGCGGCAGGGGGTCGGCCTTCGCCTTCTTTGCCGCGGCATAGACCGCCGGGGTCAGCACCACCGCAGTCGCGTCGTTCGACAGGAAGGTCGTCGTGACGATCCCGGTAACGTAGACCAGCGCGAACAGCCGTGCGGTCGATCCCTTTGCGTGGATCGCCGCGGTCGCCGCGACCCAGTCGAACAGCCCTTGCGCGCGGGCCACCTCGCTCAGCAGCATCATGCCGATCAGGAACAGATAGACGTCCATACCCTTTTCGACGGCATGGAGCGCTGCGGGGAAGGGCATCAGCCCGAACAGCAGAAGCAACGCTGCCCCTGCCACCGCCCAGATCGCCTCCGGCCAGCGGAACGGTCGTGCGATCACCGCAGCGGTCGAGGCAGCGCAGATACCCCAAGTGGCGCCGGTAGTGAGGATCACCAGTGCTTCCCGTTCTTGTTCGGGCCGAGCTGCGTGCCGGCGATGCCGTGCTCGAGCCACGCGCCGATGCTGTGAAGATCGCGACCCGGCGCGATCGGCACGCCGCGCCGCGGGATATCCGCTTCGCCACGGACCAGGATTTCGACACTGTCGCGGTCGGTGCCGACGCTGGCCGCAACGCGGTGGAGGCCGGCGTTGAGCGTGATGCGCAACGACCAGAGCGCCGTGCCCGACACGGCGAGCATCGGCTGGGCGATGGCGTCGTCGACCGACAGCATCACCGGCTGTGTCGTGCCGCCGAACAGCTTGGCGACAATCTCGACCTCGCCCGGCCGTGGGACCTGGGTGGCATCGGCTGGCCGCGTTACCAGCCGGATGTCGGCAGGCGCGACGATCTGGACGAACGGCCAGTTGCTGCTGGTCTCCTTGAACCGCCAGCTCGGCACGCGGCCGTGGACCGTGACAATCGAGAAACCGGGCTTGCCGCCGTCCTCCTCGATCTCGCCGGTCGAACGCGTTGCGCCGTAGACGACCCGTCCGTCGTTGAGCAACTCGTTGTAATGCGTATGCCCGGTGTCGACAAAGGCGACGCGGGCGTCGGCGAAAATGCGGGCGATATCCTCGCCATCCGCGGCAAGGTCGCCGGGATAGGCATGCATGAACACGAGCGGCGTTTGCCGCTCCGCCTCGGCGCGCGCGAGTTCCTCTAGCAAGCGATTGCGGTGGTGCATCGTCAGCCGAAAATCGGGGCCGCCCGCACCCGCCGAGATGATGTCGAGGAAGATGCAGCGATGCCCGGCGATGACCTCGACCTCGGGCCGGTTCGCTCCGGCAAAAGCGGCGTCGTAATGCGCGAGATCGCCAAGTTCAAAATCGTGATCGCCGGGGATGACCCGGTAGGGCAGGCGCAGCGGGGCGAGCGTATCGGTGATGACCCGGTATTGTTCGACCGTCGCGTGATTGGCATTGTCGCCGGGCAGGTAGACGAAGTCCGCAGCGTCGCCGATATGCGCATTGATCTCCGCGACGATCGCGGCAAGCCGGTCGCGGGTCTGCCAGCCGTTCGCCTCGTCCATGTGCAGATCGCCTATGTGCACCCACGTGATGGAGGAAGGGTAAGTCACTTGTGTGTCTCTGGCATGGCGGTGAGGTACAGCACGAACCCCGCCGCCGCGATTCCGGCTAGCGTCAGGAAGCTTGCACTGTATCCGGCCCAGACGATGATCGATCCGGCCAGCGTTGCCGACAATGCCGCCCCCAGGCCGAACACGCTCGACACGACGCCCTGGCTGACGTTGAACCGGCCGGATCCCTTGGTCAGGTCGGCGACGATCACCGGGAACAGGGCGCCGAAGATCCCCGCGCCGATCCCGTCGAGCGCTTGTACGCCGACCAGCCACCACGGATCGTTCGACACGGTGTAGAGCGCTCCGCGCGCCGCCAGGAAGCCGAACGCGACCAGGAAGATCGGCTTGGTGCCCCAGCGTTCGGTGTTGCGCCCGACGACGATCGCGACCGGCACCATCACGAGCTGCGCTGCGACGATGCACGCGGCGGTCAGCGACGTCGCCTTGTCGGTGCCGACGGTGCGACCGAGCAGCTGGCTGACCGAGGTTAGCATTGCTGCATTGGCGAGATGGAAGGTGAACGCGGCCGCCGCGAAGATCATCAGCGGGCGATTCTCGATCAACGTCTTCCAGCCGCTCGGCTCCTCGCAGCCTTCCTCCGGCTCGCAGTCCAAGCCGCGCGCGACCGCATTGTCGATGTCGTCGTTCTTCAGCCGCCCCGCGACGACGACGCTGGCGACCGTTAGCCCCGCCATCAGCCAGAAGACGACGACCGGACCGAACGACCAGGCAAGGACGCCGGCAAGCGCTGCCGACACGGCATTGCCGGCGTGGTTGAACGCCTCGTTGCGACCGACCCGTTTGGCGAACAGCTTCGGCCCGACCAGCCCCAGCGTGATCGCCGAGATGGCCGGCGCAAAAATCGCGCCCGCCGCAGCCGCGATCGACTGGGTAATCGTTACCATCGTGAAGCCCGAGACGATCGGCAGTGACAGGCTGCTCAGCGTCACCAGCAGGGCGCCGGCGATGACGATGCGCGGCTTGTTCTTCGCCCGGTCGATCAACCCGCCCGCCGGCGTCTGCGACAACAGGCCGACGATCCCGGCGATGGTCAGCACGAGGCCGACCGTCGCCTCGTTCCAGCCATGCGAAGGCCCACGTACGACCAGCAGATAGATTGCGAGATACGGCCCGAGCCCGTCGCGGACGTCCGCCAAGAAGAAGTTGAGCGCGTCGAGCGCACCGGTAGGCACGCTGCGCTGCGCCGGGTCTTTCGTCTCGGGGATGGCTGCCGCAGAGGCCATCGGGTGTCTCCAGATTTCGCGTAAAGAAAGGTGAACCGCGCAGTAAAGCGCTTCAGAGGCGGTAGCCTGAACGATGCCGTTCAGGTTCGATTTGCAATGGCTTGAAGCATGCCGGATTAGCTGAGCAATATCGTTTCGGAGCTCATACAAGTTCCGAAGTGGACCGATATTCGTAAGAAATAACCACAGATGACAGTATGTTAAAGCTTCTATGAATCGGATTTCACAGTTTGGTAGAGTGCGTTGACGATGGGGAGCGTTCCACGAAATGTTGATCGGCATGCCTTTGGATCGGCAAGCTATCATTCGAGAGAAATCCGAAGGAATGTCCCGAGTCTGACGAGTATGGGCAATGTGTCGAAGTGGTCTGTTGTTGAGGAAAGCGACAGTTGTGCAGCCGACGAACGGACCCGGCGCGGTGCGCCTGATGCCGGGGGCACGCAAGGCGGTCATGGTGCCGAGATGAATGGATGTCCGAAGTTTGGGAGCGGGCGAGGCCGCCTATGCATACGGATGAAGGTTAGCGCCCGGGGGGGCGTCGTGTCATCGAAAGCAGGAAGTTGTGGATGGGGATGGTAGCCGCCTGACTGTTGGCGCCCAAAGCCGCCCTTTGGATCACCGAGAAGGCCTGGGTAAGATCACGGACCAGGCGGACTTTTCTTTTTCGCGTTTTAGCCGCAAGAAACGGCTAGATGGCTCTCTCACCCGACTATTATTCTGTTCTAGGGGTGCCCTCGACGGCAAGTCGCGACACTATCCACGCCGCGTGGAAAGCGCTGCTCCGTCAATATCACCCCGATGCCAATCATGGTGCGGACGTTTCTGCTCGCGCAAAAGAGATCAACGAGGCGTATTCCGTTTTGGGGAAGAAGGAAGCACGCGCCGCCTATGATCGGTCGCAGATCAGGACGTCTGCCCACCGAGCGACTACGGACCGCCCGTTTCACCCCAGGAAAGCCGGCAGGCGCCAGATGCGACCTAGCCCGTCGATGCAGCCCAGCGGTAGCGTCTCGCAACCGCTACAGCCCAACGAATGGCTAATGGGTCTTTTCTTGCTTATCCTCACCGCCGCACCGATCGCTACAATCCTGGTTCTGTGGAATGAGGAATCCGGATTGGCACCTACGGTTCGACGTAGCGTCACCGCTCATCCCGTGCCTGAGCCACCTGCAAAAGCCGTCCGCAGCTCATCGGGCACAAAACTCGGACTTGGACAGCCTGCTTCCTAAACTATTGCCCAGTCGCGACATTCGAGTTCGCAGGGTCAGGCGCCAAAAGCGGTCGTAACGCGGAGATGAACGAGCGGCCGAAGTTGGGAAACGGGGAAGGGCGCGCCAATGGCCGACTATAGGTCGTGAGGCCCCCCAACACCTCGCTGTCTGGGAATGCTGAAACATTCCCATAACTCCAACTTCTTTCTGCAATTTCAGGAAAGAGCAATCGGCAACAGATTTTGAAAAAAAGGGCCGCAGGGCTTCCATCGATGTGATTGTCGCGGACGCATTCGCAATACGGGTTCCTTTTCGAGAAGAAGCTCAAGCGTTAAAGCGTCACCATGAAGATCATGTCCGCCATGCTGTTGGTGTCGGCTGAAGCCAGCGCAGGCCCTGACATCGCAAGCACGACCAAGTAAGAGTGAAGTAATGACAGACGCCGCAAACGTTATTGCCGTGGACCACACAGGCTTCGCCGTATCGTCTTTAGACAAAGCCGTTCGCTTCTGGACGGAAGCGCTCGGTTTCACACTTGAGCGGCAATCGGAGATGGGGGGCGATTTCCTGCATCAGGTAACCGGTGTCGATAACCCTAATGTCAAAACGGCGATCGTCAGGGCACCGGACGGCTATGTGGTCGAACTGTTGCAATATTCAAAAGGGCACCAGAACGGTGCGGTGCCCAACAGCGCGGGGGCGATCGGTGCGGCCCACTTGGCTCTGGCCGTAAACGATATCCATGCCGCTATTGCCCGCGTCGAGGCAGCAGGATGGAAGGCGAAGGGTAGTCCGTTGCCGATCGCGGGTGGGCCAAGGAAGGGAACGTTGGTGGCCTACGTTTCAGGCCCAGATCATATCACGATAGAGCTTATGCAGCCGCCAGCCCGTTAATGGGCCGGCGGACGTTTTCCCGCTTCACCATCGGGAAGGCTGATCGTTCAACTTACCACGACGACCGCCCGCATTAACGCGGTATCCCGTTCGGCTTGAATATCGGCATTCCGGGCCGACACGGTGATGTCGGGCATGATTCCAGCATCCGGCTGCGGCGTCTCAGGCCAATAGGCGATCAGAGGCAGATCGACCTCGACGCCTGATGCCGGCAACCTGACGAAGAAAAAGGCACCGCCGTTAATGCCACGGCGGTTGCCGCCGGTCTGCTCGCCAACCAGCGTTCCCAGCCGCTGGCGCTGCATGAGGCCTGCGAAGCCGAAGGTAGCCGAAGCGTTCTTCGGGCCGACGAGAACGGCGACCTTGCCGGCGAACCGGCGACCCTTGGGCTGAATAGTGTCGACGTCGGACGCGTCGCCGGGACGGGTGAGAGTGTAAAAGCCGGCCGCGTCAGGACCAATTGCCGACGCTCCCCAATCCTTGAAGCTGCGATCCCAAGTTTTGAGGTAGGGGGCAAGCCGGTCGGGTATCTTGCGATAGCGTACATGGCGGGAATAGATGTCGGCGGGCAGCGGCGCTTCGATCAGGCGAGCGATGATTGCCGCCCCGCAATCGAGTCCCCCCCCATTGTCACGCACGTCGATGACGATGCCCGAGAGTTGGCGATCGACCGCGGTGTCCAGACTGGCGTCGATGAAGCCCTGCCAATCCCATTTTTCGTGAAAAACCGCCCAGGTCGGCATGGTCAGGATGCCGACTTGGCCGCGCACCACGAACACCCAGTCATAGGGGGAATCATTGGAGGGACGGCGCAACGCCGAGTTGCGCGCTGCGGCTGTCATCAAGGGGCAAGCGATCGTCTCGGCTCTGCCGGCGATCCGCACCACGACACGGGCCGAGGGGGCGGACGATGGGAACAGCAGCGCCCGTAGCACTTCGAATGTCGGCTGATCGGCATCGCCGGGTATGCCGAGGTCGGCCACCTTGCGCGCATCGTTGCTGCCGTCGGTGCGGGTATAAAAGAGCATCTTCGCCAGCATGTCGCGTGCGCTGATACCGTCGATCGCGACGACCTCGCTTCCGATCGGCAGATGATGCCCGCTGCCGAGATCGGCAGTGACGATCATGCGCCGGTCCAGCCATCTGAAGGCGAACGGTAAGCGATCGGGCTTGCCGAACAGCGCCGACGCGACGGCCGGAGTCTGGTTGGCGGGATTAGGAAAGCTGTGACCGCACCGGACGCTTGCGGTAAACGACGACAGCGCAAGGTAGAAGTCTCCCAGCGTATGGGGCGTCGCGGCGAAGCGATCGAGGCGCTGGCGCTGGCGCTGGAAGTTCGCCGGGGTCAGATAGCGATAGAGGCCGGGATGCAGGCTGGCATAGGCGTCGCACAGGATGGCGATATCTGATCGCATAGCCGCAGGTGACAGCAGCGTATCGCTCGCCTTGGCGGGAGCGGGCAGAAAGGCGGTTGCGACCAAGCCAGACGCTCCCGTCAGAAGGTGCCGGCGATCGAGATGTATCATGGTCTTGCTCCGAGCGGATGTGCCCCAAGCCGATGCCGATGCCAGTCAGGTGGTGCGCTGCAAATCCGGGCGTTCCGCATCATTTTTGTTGGTTGAGACGCGACGATAGGCCGAGGGTGTGACGCCGAACCGCTCCTTGAAGACGCGGTTGAAGGTCGCCTTAGATCCGAAGCCAGCATCAATCGCGAGCGTCAGGATATCGCCATCGGCGCCGTCCCGCAGACGCGCGGCGACATGCTCGACGCGCAGCCCGTTGATCGCTTCGGCGAACCCTAGCCCCAGTCCCTCGTTGAGACCGCGTGACAGATAGGCGGTGTTGGTCCCAAGCCTGCGGGCCAGCTCGGCAAGATCGAGGTCCGGATCACGCCACCATCCATGCGCTTCGATCTGGCCCATCCACCCGGCCGCGATCGGCCGCCAGTCGCGCTCGATCGGTTCCACGATCGGCTGCGGTCGGGCGTCCGCCTGCCGCCAGCCCTCGATCGCCATGTAATTGCCGACGACTGCCAGCACGACGTAGAAACCGAACATATCGAAGTAAGAGAGCGGCGCGATCAACGCATCAGCGATCAGGTATCCCGTCCGCACCGTCACGATCGCGGCATAGGCGATCAGCACGGCCTGCACGCGCCTTGCCGCCGCGAGGTCGGATCGGCGCGCCACGAGCCAGCATCGATGCCGGCGCAGCGCACGCAGGGCTGCGACGGCATATCCGACCATTGACGCGAGCAGCAGCGCCGCCAGGATTGGATCAAGCCAGGGGCGTTGCACCTGTCGGTCGAACGCGCCGCGCAGATCGAGCGGCAGGCAGAAAGCGACAGCCTGATAAGCGAACTGGGCCACCGGTAACGCGGCGTGCCAACGGGGTATCGGGCGATCGAAGATCAGGCCGTTCAGGTGCGCGTAGAGCAATGGCCCGATCGCCAGAGGAACGGCGAACGGCGCGAACGAAAGCCACGGCCATCGATCGTAGAAACCTGCATAGCCGATAGTGAACGGCGTCAGCACGCCGCACAGGACGATCAGCAACGCTCCGAGAGAGCGTCGCGCCATCCCGCCCCGCCTGATGATGGCAGTCGCCAGCACAAGCATTTGTGCCTCGAACAGACCGAGGATGAGGGACATGGGACCGATGCTCACATGACCATCAGCCCCGCCCCATCGACAACGTCAATAGGTGATCGAGGTTGACAGGCGGAGGCGCTATGGTTCTCGAAATACGAAGCTGGGCGGGTTGCGAGAACGCTGGCGTTTTTTCTTCTCCCGATCCTTTTCGACAACGACGGCAATGCCGTGCAATGTCGGCTATCGACGTCTGCATCGCCCAAAGCGGACCGTCTGCAATCCTGCCTCATCACGACATTTGCGAGCGGATAGCTGGGCTTCAAAATCGGTCATTCCCAAGGATGAACCAGCGTCCGAAGTTGGGAGGCGGGGCAGGGCGCCTGAACGTCCACTTGTTGGGTCGTCGGGGCTGCTTCGAGGAGGCTTTGCGTTACCCTCGCGCTTACAGCCGCAAACAGTCGACGCCTATGACGTGCTGTGTGCTTATAGGTTGGCCTGTTCCTCTTTGTTTAAGTCAGCATCGGGACCGTAATAGAGTTCAGCGCGCGCGTCGCGCAGGCAGCCACCCTCGATCTCGATATCGTCCCGATAGGCGTCCCCGATGAAGCCGAGAGTGTCGACGTGCTTTGCCTCAAAATACATCGGATGCACATCGTTGCGACCAGCGCCGTAAACGACGCGGCCGACTTTCGACCAGATCGATGCCATCGTGCACATGCCGCAGGGCTGGAGTGTCGAGTATAACGTCGCCCCGCGCAGCTCCAGTTCTCCGGTTTGCTCACAAGCCCGACGGATCGCCATCATCTCGGCATGAGCGGTTGCATCAGGCAACTCCTTGGTCCGATTGTGTTCGGCGGCAATCACCCTCCCGTCTAACACGATGACGCATCCAAGCGGGGAGGTCGAGGGATCGAACCCTTTGGAGCGCGCGACGTCTATCGCCATTTGCATCCAGTGTTCGTCGGTATCGGTCTGCATTGCGTTTCCACCTGATTGCAGTTGCTGTTAGATTTGGCGTGTCGATCCGGTTGCTGCGTCAGCTCTGAACCACCCTGACGGTCGCTTCTGTGGGATCGACCGGATCCATCACGAAAGCCCCGGCATCACGGTTCGCAACAAGCCATGCGACGTGTGCGGCAGTGATGCGCTGGCCCGGCACCAGTCGAGGTACGCCCGGCGGCGCGGGCGCGATCATCTCGGCTGCGATCCTTCCCTCAGCCGCCTCGTAGGCAACCATCTCGGCTGAGCCGTAGAGTGCCGCAGGCCCAGGCATCGCCATGTCAACGGAAAGGGTGCCGATCCCGGGCACAGGTGGGATTGCCGGCAGGATGGAGGGATCGGAACTGAGCTGATTCACGAGATCCTGCAAACCACGGACGAGTTTGCGGAGATCGGACCTGGTTGTGCCCAAGGACAGAACAGCCAGAATATGCCGGGCGTCGGACAGCCCCATGCTGATCCGGTGATGCTCGTAGAGCCAGTCATCGATAGCATACCCCGATACGCTCAGCGCCGAGACGTCGATCAGCACTTTCGTGACGTCCAGACTGGCATCTGGCGGCAAATGATCATGACCGAACACGCGCAGGGGGGCGATACCGGCAATCTTCCTGCGGACCTTCTCCGCCAGCGCAATGACGCCGTTCCACATCTGCTCTCCGTTCAACGCGTGATCTCGCCGGGTCGCGTCAAGCGTTGCTAGGATCGGTACCGATGGGCTGGTGGTCTCGAACAGCTCATAGGCCATCCACAATCGCTGGCGATCGATCAGGTCGCCCTTGGCGACGATTACCGATCCCTGCGCGAGGGCCCCCATCGTCTTATGGGCGCTATAGACGGCGGCATCCGCCCCCTTGGTCAGCGGATCGTCAGGCAGTCCTTCACAAAATGCGAACGCACCACCCCAAGCGGCATCGACGATCATGGGAATACCGTGATCGTGACAGACAGTGGCGAGTGCCGCGATATCGCTCGTCACGCCGTAATAGGTTGGGCTGACGACGATGAACGCCTTGGCGGTTGGATTGGCCGCCAAGGCGGCGTTCAGCGCCTGCGGCTCAACACCATGCTCAATGTCCCATTCCCCGTCGATCTGGACCGGCACGATGGCGGCATTGAGCCCCGTCGCGAGCGCGTAGGTACGCTCGGCCTTATGGGCATTCGCAGCGACCAGAATAGTGTCACCTGGTCCGGCGACCGAGGCCATAACCGTGTGAAGACTCTGGGTGGATCCGCCGGTTACAAACCGGCAGAAGTCGGCATTCCAGGCCTCCGCCGCGATCTCGTGCGCACGTTGAAGGGCCAGCTTGCCTTCGGTACGGTCGTCGAGCCCCTTCGGCGTCAGCACGTCGGCTTGGAAAACGCGCTTGCCGAGCAGTGCCTTCATCCCGCCAGGAATGGCTGCACCCTGGTTGTGGCCCGGCGCTCCAAATCCGATGACCGGCCTCTTCTCGATCGCCGCCAACGCATCGGCCAACGGCGCACTCTTCTGATCCATGCCGAACCCTCTCCTGATCGAGTGGGTGAAACGCACGGATACTGGAAAGCCCCTCCGCGATGGTTGATCTTCTTTATCAAACAAGCAGTTATCCGCCGAAGGCGGACATCAATCAAACCTTCCGCCTAGCTGGCTAGGGCGGTCATCGATAGCAAAGCCCTTTTCCAACATTCCGTCACCAAGGGTACGAAAGAGGAAGAGCTATGAGGAACGAGATGCCGATCAACGTCAACGCGGCGAGTGCGGCGGAGTTGGACGCCATCCCGGCGCTAGCGGGGCACGGGTTCGAGATCGTCCGCTATCGTGAGGAACGTGGCGGGTTCAGTGACCTGAGACAACTTGATGAAGTACCCGGTCTTAGCGGTAAGGCCGATGGGGCGACTGCTTCACTGACCGTCGGCGATTGCTGACTCAGGCGGGCGCCAGACTTTGGAACGCCGCGATAAGAGCCTGTTCGTTGATCGGTTTGTCGAGAACGATCATCGATGGCCGACTTACATGGCATGCTTCGCGCGTGCCGGTCACGAAGATCACGGGCGTCGGCCCATGCTCCAAGATAATGGCTTCCACAGCGGCAGGACCGGTACCGGCTGAGAGATTGACGTCGGACATGATGATGGAGGGAGGCCTCAATCTCGCAGCATCGATTGCCTCATCTTGCGAGGCAGCCTGGTCAAAGGATGTGCCGCCAGCCCGCTCGATCAGCTGGATGATGTGGTCGGCGATGAGGAAATCATCCTCGATGACGAGCACATGGCACATATGACAGATCCCGATAAGCTGAGCTTTTAACCAATGTGGTCACGCAATGGGCCCGCCACGGCGTTAATAAATGTCAGACAAGGTCGAGAGCTTAGATCGGCGCTTCGATTGCGAAGCGAACACCTTCCGGCAAATATTGGATTTCCGCCTTGCCGCGGATGTGGCGTGACAGGACGCGCTCAATCATTCGCGTACCAAATCCAACACGTGTTGGCATAGCAACGATAGGACCATCCTGCTCTGCCCAAGAGAAGGTAAGTCGACGTTCCGTCGCATTGCCGTTCAGGTCCCAGCGTATGCTCACCTGACCCTCCGGTACCGAGAGCGCTCCATATTTGATCGCATTGGTCGCCAGCTCGTGCAGCGCCATCGACAACGCAAGTGTCACTTCCGGGGTCAGCCGTATCGTCGGGCCGACAGCGGAAAAACGTCGACCGTTGCTGTCCATGAAGGGCGCGAGCACCCGCTCGACGATCTCACCGATTGCCGCGCCTTCGATCTCGTCCTTCAGCAGAAGTTCGTGGGCAGACGCTAGGCTGGCGATGCGGCCCGACACAGCATCCCGAGCCTCAGCGAGGGACGCAGCATCGCGTAGCGTCTGGCTGACGACGGCACTGACTGTCGCAAGCGTGTTCTTCACGCGGTGTGTCAGTTCATGTGCTAGAACCGACCGTTGCTCCTCGGCAAATTTGCGCGCTGAAACATTGCTCGAAAAGCCCGAAACCGCCAACGGTGTGCCATCCGCGCGACGCTGCAGCGAGCCTTGGGAATGGATCCAGCGTTGCTCGCCTTCAGGTGTTAGAATGCGGTATTCGACGTTATACCGCGTGCCATGCTCGACAGCGCTGTTCAGCGAGTTCGTGAGGAGGTCTCGATCCTCTGGATGAACGCATGCCAACATACCTTCCATCGACAACTTTTCGCCGAGAGGCCGGCCAAAGTTCGTCAGGCAACTTGGCGAGTAGCTGAGCCGCCATTCTGGCAGGTCGATGGTCCAAGTGCCCAGTCCGCCAGCATCGAGCGCAAGTGCCAGGCGGGCCTCTCGTTCGGCTAGCGCAACTTCGCGCTTCGCAAGCTCGGCACTCAGCGTGTCGCGGTCGCGTTCCAACTGCAACAGCCCGTGCCGCTCGAGTGTGACATCGAGCTGAGATGCCACGAAGTAGCGTAGGCTGCCGGTCGCGTCATGCACGGGCGCGACCATGAGGCGGTTCCAGAACGGCGTGCCATCACGACGGTGATTCAGGAGGTCGATATCGATCGGCTTACGGAGAGCAATTGCGTCCTTCATGCGTTGGACGTCGGCCTGATCGGTCAACGGTCCCTGCATGAAACGGCAGTTCCGGCCAACGACCTCGACCGCCGAGAACCCCGTCAGAGCCTCGAACGCACGATTGACGTAAACCAGCGGGTTATCCGGTAGCGTTGGATCGCTGACGACCATCGGCGTAATGCAGTGATCGAACGCCGCAACGAAGGGGTCATGCTCGTTTAGGCGGGACGCAAAGGCGTCGACAGCCTCGCGTACGACACCTGAGGCATCGTGCGGTCGAATAGGCGAAGGTGGGAGTGGCTGACGGTCCAAAGCGGGAACGTCCTAGCGGTAAGACGTTGATGGATCAACGTAATCGAATTTATGTATAACTTCTGTCATCTGTCGTGCCACTTCGTGAAGCCGTGGATTGTCGCTTATCACCCGGAAATCAGGGACTGGTCTGGGACCACTCTGCGGCAAACGCGGGCGCCGCAATGAAGCTTGCTGGCTGCGGGGATACGGGCGGCGGATCGCAGACACCCTCTTCGATGTAGCGCATTGCGGACATCAGACCATTCCGGGAGAAGGGCTTGGGTATGACGCCATGGCCACCGGCAAAGTCGGCTGGGATCTTAAGTGGGTTTGCAGTGACGAAGACGACTATTGCGTCCGCCCATCGCTTCCGGATCAGTGCACAGACATCTAGGCCGCTGGTGCCTTTCGCAAGCTGTATGTCGACAAAAGCCAAGTCCGGATGGAGATCGCTTGCCAGGTCTTCAACTTCGTAGAGAGACGCGGCCTCGCCGACGACACGGTGACCGGCGTCTTCGATCATCGCTTCAATATCCATCGCCAAAAGAGCTTCGTCCTCGACGATCAGCACGTTCAACGGCGGTTGGGCACGTACACTCATTAATCGTCCACCGGGAATGAGAGAGATACCCGAACACCGGGGGCGGCGTCGGACCACACGACGTCGGCCCTGACTTGCTTGGCGAGGCGGGAGATAAGCATTTTGCCAATGCCGCCCAGCTGAACGTCATTGCTGGCTAGCCCATGCCCATCATCGGTGATTTCGATCATAGCATGATTGTCTTCTAGGGCGGTGCGGACAGAAATCGTACCGGCTCGCCCGTCGGCAAATGCATGCTTGATGGCGTTGGTCGCTATCTCGTTGAGGATCAACCCAAGCGATGCCGCCTTACTGGACGGCACCTCTATTTGCGAAATGTTCGAAACCACCTTGATGTCGTTGCGTCGGCTGGCACCAACGACGTCGCTGATTAGATTTTCGGTAAACGCCCCGACATCGAACCGGGTGACGTCGTCCGACTGATAAAGACGGCGATGCACTGTCGCCAGAGCATCAACCCGTTCGAGCATGGTTTCAAGTTTTGATGAAACGGCCGGGTCTGATACGCTACGCGCCTGCAAACGCAGAAGCGAACCAATCATTGTAAGGTTGTTCTTTACGCGATGGTCGACTTCGTGAAGCAGTAGGGTTTTTGCATCTAATGCGGCCTCCAGGTCTGACGTGCGCGCCTCGACTTCCTGCTCGACCAATAACTTCTGCTTTGAAATGATAGCCTGCGCCTTGACGCGGTCGGTAACATCGAGCTGGGAGGCGAAGAAGAACACAACCTTGCCAGCGTCATTGCGTACAGGACTCAGATACAACGCGTTCCAGAACGCAGATCCATCCTTTCGATAGTTTAGAAGGTCCACGGCAATGTCGGTCTGGGCGTCGATTGCCTGACGCACCTTAGCCACCTGCTCTCGGTCGGTGTCGGGACCCTGCAGGAAGCGGCAGTTACGGCCGATGATTTCACTTCGGTCGTATCCCGACAGCGTTTGAAAGGCTTCGTTGCAGAAGACGATCGGGTTATCGGTCTGCGCGGGGTCCGTAATGACCATAGGCATTCGGGTAGCCCGAACAGCCGCAGCAAAGGGGTCCGCTCGTCCGTGCTCGTAATCGAGTGCTTCCGTCAGATGCCAATCGTCCCGCTGTTTCATCACGCCTCCGTGGAGCGTGCCGACCAGCCGAACTCCGTGCCGGGACTAAATCGTTTTGATCGTTTTCCGTTCCGCTTAGAGATCGAGTTCATCTCATTGAGGCATGACCATTGCGCGGCATGGTTTGCCCGTACAAAGCCTCCTTTGGGTTCGAAAATCGGCGACGCGTGTGCAGGCTGGAAGCTGAACGAATGGCAGACATGGGGAAAGCGGAAATGGCTCGTGAGTGTCCGCTTGTGGGTCCATTCGACTATCGGTCCTCTGACGCTACGCCATCATCGAATTCGTCAGGAGCGGTAACGCGAGCGCTTGCGGGCGGGTGTCGGGTATCGTCCGCCGGTTCGCAACCGAGCGGTTTCTTGGATCGTTCGGTGTGGTGAAGGAGAGCAAGCATGATGACCACCCCGAAATCGGAAGACCCTGGTTTTGAAACCGACGTCAATGAACTTCCGGACGACAACAAAGGGCCGGAAGATACCTTAGAGGATAAGTCAATCGCTGACGAACAAAAGCCAAGCGATCTTGAGGAAGCGCAGAAGGAAGGCGCGGAAGAGCGAGAAGAAGGCGGCTTATATTAAAATAAGCATGTAGCCGACGTAGGCCCGGAGCGTTAGCCGCCCCGGGCCAATAGCCCGCTCGGATTGCAACCGTGCTTTTGGCACTAAAGCGCTACATCTGCAGTCGTAAGCAGGATTGGTGGCTCACCACCGAGGCGTTTCACAAATTCGCGCTGGGCGATGCGATGAATGTCGCTTTCAAATTCGATGAAGACCTCGACCGCAGTTTCCGGGTCAATTCCTTCCAGCTCTGGGTTCAGCATCTCGGCCAACGCTTCGCTGGTGATCAGAAACTCAACGGGGCCAAAGTCGGTCGCGCCGGTGAAGCCGATGCTGTCACGCTCGGCCACCCAATATCCGTCACCGCGCTCGAACCGGACGCTGGATTTCGCCATAGCTATTACTCCTTTTCGCTTGGGATAGGTGGCAGGTGCTCGGCAATTGCTGCGATAGCCTCGCCAGTGAACGTCGTACTGGAAACTCCTTCGATCTGAACGGGATGATCCGTGGTCAAGGTAGCCGTGTCTCTATGTTCAGGATCCAGCCTGACCCAATCCCGCACCGCGCGCTCAAGGTTCGTCACCTCGGCAATATCAGTTTCACCACGGGGCACGTTTTCCAATGACGCACTCTTCCGCCAGTTGATGTCCGGAGTCTTGGCGCTTTCGCCCCATGTCGCTTCTGTCATTGTCAGTCACCTTACAGGTTTAACGGCTAGAATAGCACAGGCGATCGGGCATGGTCCGCGTCTGCCGTGACCAAGCCTTCAACCCGCATCAATTGCGAGGGGTAGGCCGCGACCAAGTCCTTCAGATCGTCCCAGGGGGCGGTAAGCCACCGATCATAATCGTCGTCGTGTAGGATGACCGGCATGGCCTTGGGGTGGACGAGCGCCACGATCGCGTTCGGCTCAGTGGTCAAGAAGCCATAGGCGTTGTCGCGTTCGGTCGGTCGCCAGATGCCTGCAAACGCAAAGATTGGACGGCTCGGCACGTCAAACCAGTGAAGGGGCTTCTTGCCGTCTTCGCCGGGTGCCAATCCATATTCGGAAAAAGCTGTGACCGGAACGAGACAGCGTCGCGCAGGCGTCATCAACATCGAGCGCCAGAAGCTCGAGTTCAGGTTGCGCACGTTCGTCACGTACTTGGTGAGCTTAACCGCGGGGTCGCGCGCGCTGGGCACCTGCGTCGGTACGCCCCATTCCATCCGCTCGAGTTTACGCTCACCGCCGTCCTGTACGATCACCTTGCCGTAGAACGGCGTCTTCTTTCCGGTCGGAAAGATGTCACCGACGGGGTATTCCTCGTCCCTATCATAAGGAGGCCGGATACCGAAGGTGACCGCAAGGTCAGCTTCCTTCGCCGTCATACGATACCGGTTGCACACGAAGCGTATTCCTAGGGTTGGCGCCGACGAGATGATCCCGTCGGCGCGCGCGGCTTACATCTTGTCTTTCAGCCCCTTGGCGGCCGTGAACGCAACCTTCTTGGAAGCGGCGATCGTGATCGCCTCGCCGGTACCGGGGTTGCGGCCTTCGCGCTCCGGACGATCCTTGACGGTGAACTTGCCAAACCCTGGAATCGAAACCTCCTCACCCTTCACGGCTGCGGCCGCGATCTGGTCGAATACGGCGGTGATCGCCCTCTTCGCATCGGCTTCGTTCGAACCGGTCGCCTCAGCGACGCCCTTGGCCAGGTCACTTACGTTCATGCTATTCGTTCTCCAATGGAAAGACCGGCGGGACCTTAGCCATGGCGAACGACGAGACAAAGACCGGACTGGATGACGCGAGCGTTACGGCGTTTCGCCTCACGCTGGACAACCTCGCGGATCATGACGTCGCCGAAATCTTTGAGGCGGCCGCAGGGCGGGGGCCGATCGCAGATTTGGCGCCCAAGGCAATGCGTGCCCGAAACATCGATCTCTAACGGCCAGCGATGCGCTCGCGCGTGACGCGAGGATCCTCGTAGAGATCGCGGATCGCACGAAGCCGAAAGACATTCCACCAGCGCTGCCAGCGATGCTCGGCTGCATCGTGGATCATATGGCAGCGCTGACATAGCGCCTTGAGGTTCGAAGAGGCGCTGTTGCCCGGATCGTGATCGAGGTGCGCGCAGGCCAGGACGACATAGGTCACCCGGACCGACGCCAGGACGAACCCGGCTTTCATCGAAATACGCTTGCCCCGGTCCGACCGCCAGCACCGGACATCGGCATCCCACCAGCGTCCGTCGCCGAGATGGACCACACGGCGCAGATGGGGCCTGCTGCATCCTTCGCACCGAGCACCCGCGCGATCGAACCGGACCGTCTGCGACAGCTGCCGCCAGTCGATCGGGTAGAGCCAGCGGTTCTCGGGGCGGATCGGCATGACGATTCTATGAGTCAGCCGCGTTCAGAACGAAAGCGAATTCGTTCCGTCCTGTTTACGTTTCGTTGCGCAACCGTTCCGTACGGCGGTGAGCCGTGGTCAAGAGCAAAGAGTCTGAACTGCGGGACATAAACCCAGTTGACCAACGCCATCCGGTAACGGAACATAAAGGGAACAGGTAGAGTCTAGAAATCATGATCACCGCCCTCGAGTCCCTGCCGACAACCATCGCCCACCTGCGGACAATCGCAACGCCGGTGGTGGATCACCGCATCATGCCGTTCGGTATCCCTGTACTCGACGATCGCCTCGCAAGCAGGGGCCTTCGCGCCGGCGCGTTGCATGAGGTCGCCGCGCAAAGCTGTTCGATGGTCGACGATGCCGCAGCAACGCTGTTCCTGACAGGCATCGCCGCGCGCGAGGCGGCGCATACAGGCGGACCGGTGCTGTGGGTAAGCTGTCGCAACGATCTCTATGCACCCGGCCTTGAGCAGGCAGGGCTGGCGCCTGCCGACTTAATCCATGCGCAACCCCGTGACGATGCGGCCTTACTGGCCGTTGTCGAGGACGCGGTGCGCGATGGAACGCCGTCGGCGGTGATCGCCGAGGTAAGCCGGATGTCGATGGTGGCGACCCGGCGCCTGCAACTGGTCGCGGCCGACGCCGACATTCCCGTTCTCATCCTGCGACGCAGACGTAACCGCGACCAGGATCCGCTTGCCGAACCGTCTGCGGCCTGGACGCGCTGGCGCATCGCCAGTGCGTCGTCCGAACGGCTGGGTGTCGCGGGTGTCGGCCGATCGCGGTGGCAGGTCGAGGTCGCACGGCAGCGTGGCGGTGAAGCATTTTCGATGATTTTGGAGGGCTGCGATGAGACGGGTTGTCTCGCTGTTCCTGCCGCACTTGGCCATCGAGCGGCTGAGACGGCTGGACCGGCACGCTACGCGGCCGCCTGAGCGGCCCGCCCTTCAGCTTCCCGTCGACGACGATCCCGGTGCGTGTTCGGTACCGCGGGGCGGCGGGTGGCGGCCGGGTGCGCGGTGGGCGCGCGCTGATATGCCGACCAGGCATGACGTGGAAGGTCAGATCGCAGCGCTGCCCGCGCATGCCAAGCTGCCCATGCGTGAACTCGGCCGACGATCGGAGGCGGCGAACCATCCGTTTCACGGACCAGCGCAAGCCGACAGTCACGACAGGGTCGCGGCGACCGTTGCCGCGTTTCACAGGGCGCCGCTCGCGCTGGTGGGCAAGGTCGGCCGGCGCGAAGAGGTGGTTGCCGCCTGCGATGGCGCTGCCGCGTTAGGGATCACGATCGGGATGGCTGCGACCCATGCGCGTGCGCTGGTGTCCGATCTCGACATCCGACCGTCCGAGACGGAGGCGGATGCCGCGATGCTGGATCAGCTCGCGCTACGCGCGGTGCGCCGCTGGTCGCCGATCGCAGCCGCCACACCACCCGACGGGCTGTGGCTCGACCTGACCGGCTGCGCGCATCTCCATGGCGGGGAAGAACGGTTCTGCCGGCGTCTGCGCGCGTTTTGCCAGCGTGCCGGGTTCACCGCGCGCGTGGCGGTTGCAGACACACCGGGCGCGGCACACGCTATTGCCCGGTTCGGGCCTGCCGACATCGCGATCGTGCCCACAGGGCGGACGGTCGACGCGCTCAGCGGCCTACCGGTCGCGGCCTTGCGCCTGGCAGGCACCGCGCTCGTTGCCGCCCGCAAGTTCGGCTTCGAACGCGTCGCCGATCTTCTACCGGTCGCGCGCGGGCCTTTGGCACGCCGGCTCGGGCTGGCCGCAATCACGCGGCTCGATCAGGCACTCGGCGCGGTCGCCGAACCCATCACGCCGCGCACCGACGAGGTCATGCCGATCGTCGAACGCCGGCTGCTCGAACCGATCGTCACCGCAGACGCGATTGCGCAGGTCATGGAGGATCTCCTCAGTGACATGGCCGAGCTGCTGCGCGCGAAAGGGCTCGGCGTACGATCGCTGCGGCTCGCTGGCCTACGCGTCGATGGCACCGAGCAGGTCGTGGCCGTCGGCACCTCACGCCCGACGCGCGAGGTCTCGCACCTTTTGCGGCTCATGAAGCTCAGGATCGAGCGGATCGATCCGGGCCTGGGGCTCGAGCAATTCTATCTGGCGGCACCGCACACAGAGCCGCTCGACGCGGTCGATCTTGGCGCGGTTCTCGCCGGTGAGGTACTCGTGCGTGATCCGGCCCGTCTCGTCGACGTCGTTGCCGGTCGCATCGGCGCTGACGCCGTGTTCCGGATCGCGCCGGTCGAAAGCCACGTGCCCGAGCGCGCCGTCATGCGTGCCGACCCGGTGGTGGCGCCCGCGGGCTGGCCGAAATGGCGACGACCGACGCGCCTGTTGGCCAGGCCCGAACCGCTATGGGGTGTCATAGCGCTCATGCCCGATCAGCCACCCCGACGGTTCGAATGGCGTGGCCGTCCGCACAAGGTCGTGGCCGGCGACGGCCCCGAGCGGATCCACGGTGAGTGGTGGCGCCGTGACGCGGAAGTTTGGGCGGTGCGCGACTATTACCGCGTCGAGGACGAGACCGGCGGTCGCTACTGGGTGTTCCGGCGTGGCGACGGGTTCGTCGAGGACACCGGCGATCTGAGCTGGTGGATGCACGGCGTGTTCGCATGACGGACTATGTCGAACTTCAGGTCCTCACGCACTTCTCGCTGCTACGCGGCGCCTCGAGCCCTGAAGAGCTGTTTGCGGCTGCCGCGCTGCTTGGTTATCCGTCGATCGGGGTCAGCGACATCGGCACCGTCGCGGGCGTGGTGCGCGCCTGGGAAGCGCAGAAGGCGACGGGCGTTCGCTCGATCGCAGGCACGCGTGTCAATCTGTCCTGCGGCCGGCAGTTGCTGCTGTACCCGACCAACCGCCCCGCCTGGTCGCGCCTGACGCGTCTGCTGACATTGGGCAAGAAGCGGGCGGGGAAGGGCGGGTGTCTTCTCCACTGGCATGACCTCGAGCCCTGGTCGGAAGGCATGATCGCCATCCTGCTGCCGCTTGAGGCGGACGAGGAGAACCTGGCAGCACTCGCCGACCTGAAGACACTCTATGGCCGTCGCGGGTATATGGCACTGTTCCAGCGGCGCCGGCCGGACGACGCCGTGCGGATCGATGCGCTGGCGCGGCAGGCAGGCGGCGCTGGCGTTCGCGCGGTGGTGACGGGTGATGTCCTCTACCACGCACCGGAGGCCCGGCTTCTCCAGGACGTGGTGACGGCCGTGCGCGAGAAATGCACCGTCGACGAACTCGGCTACCGGCGCGAGGTCAATGCCGATCGTGCACTCAAATCCCCCGACGAAATGGTCCGGCGGTTGAAGGCGTATCCCGATGCGCTGCGCGCCAGCGTCGACATTGCCCGTCTGTGCACGTTCGATCTGGGTGAACTGGCCTATCAGTATCCACATGAGCGTTTGATCGACGGGCTGACCGCGCAAGAGGCCTTGCAGAAGCTGGCGGAAGACGCCGTCGACGTGATGTTCAACGGCGCGGTGCCGGCTGCCTATACCGAGCAGATCGCGCACGAGATGCGGTTGATCGGTGAGCTTGGCTATGCGCCGTATTTCCTGACCGTCTACGCGATCGTCCGCGAAGCCCGCCGGCGCGGTATCCTCTGCCAGGGCCGGGGCTCCGCTGCGAACTCCTGCGTCTGCTTCGTGCTTGGCGTCACCTCGATCGACCCGATCAAGCATGAGTTGCTGTTCGAGCGGTTCGTAAGTGGCGAGCGCCGCGAGCCGCCCGATATCGACGTCGACTTCGAGCATGAGCGTCGCGAAGAGATCATCCAGTGGATCTATGAAACCTATGGCCGCAACCACTCGGCATTGACTGCGGTCGTCACTCGCTACCGGGCGCGCGGCGCGGTGCGCGACGTCGGCAAGGCGCTTGGCCTGCCCGAGGACCTGACCTCGTCATTGGCCGGCCAGGTATGGGGCTGGTCGGCCGAAGGCGTCGGCGAAAAGCAGGTCAACGAATTGAACCTCGACATCGGCGATCGTCGCCTGCGCCTCACGCTCGAGCTAGCCCGCAAGCTCATCGGCGTGCCGCGCCATATGTCTCAGCATCCAGGCGGCTTCGTTCTCACCCATGACCGTCTCGACGATCTCGTCCCGATCGAACCCGCCGCGATGGAAGACCGCCAGATCATCGAGTGGGACAAGGATGACATCGATGCGCTGAAGTTCATGAAGGTCGACGTGCTGGGTCTCGGCATGCTCGGCTGCATGAATCGCGCCTTCAACATGCTCGAGGTGGACAAGGGGCTTCGGGTCGGTTTGGCCGATCTGCAGGACGATGATCCCGACGTCTATGCGATGATCTCAAAGGCCGACACGCTCGGCACCTTCCAGATCGAAAGCCGCGCGCAGATGAGCATGCTGCCGCGCATGAAACCGCGGCGCTTCTATGATCTCGTGATCCAGGTCGCGATCGTACGACCGGGACCGATCCAGGGCGACATGGTTCACCCGTATCTGCGTAGGCGTGAAGGGCTGGAGAAGCCGGAATACCCGCGGCCCGAATTGCGCGCGGTGCTGGAAAAGACGCTCGGCGTGCCGCTGTTCCAGGAGCAGGCGATGAAGGTCGCGATCGTCGGCGCGGGGTTCACGCCGGCCGAAGCCGACCAGCTCCGCCGTGCCATGGCGACGTTCAAGTTCACAGGGGGCGTGTCGCACTTCAGCGAAAAGCTCATCGGGGGCATGGTCGAGCGCGGCTACCCGCGTGAGTTCGCCGAACGCACCTTCCGTCAGCTCGAGGGCTTCGGGTCTTACGGCTTTCCCGAGAGCCACGCGGCCTCATTCGCCAAGATTTCCTACGCATCGTCGTGGATGAAGCATCATCACCCGGACGTGTTCTGCGCGAGCCTGATGAACGCGCAGCCGATGGGGTTCTATGCACCCGCCCAGATCGTTCGCGACGCGCGCGAGCATGGCGTCGTGGTTCGCCCCCCTTGCGTCAACGCAAGCCGTTGGGACTGCACGCTGGAGCCGTATGGCGGGCGGTACCTCGCCGTACGGCTGGGACTCCGGCAGATCCGCGGTCTGTCCAATGCGGACGGCGCCAAGATCGTCGGCGCGCGCGAGCTGACCGCGTTCGAAAGCGTGGAAGATGTATGGCGACGATCGGGCGTCCAGCGCGCGGCGATCGAGAAGCTCGCCGACGGCGACGCCTTTCATAGCTTCGGTGCCAATCGTCGGCAGGGCCTGTGGAAGGTGAGGGGGCTCGGCGAAGGGCCGCTGCCGCTGTTTGCCGCGGCCGACCGCGCGGACCAGGCCGTCAGCGCGGAAGGGATCGAGCCCGATGTCGAACTGCGCCCACTGACCGATGGTCGTGAGGTTATCGAGGACTACCGGGCGCTGCAGCTCTCGCTGCGCGCACATCCGCTGACTTTCGTGCGCGACGAGCTGGCGCGCCGTGGGGTGACCAAGTGTGCGGACCTGGCGACCATTCGCGACGGACGCCATGTCGAGGTCGCCGGCATCATCCTTGTTCGCCAGAAGCCCGGGTCTGCCAAGGGCGTGCTATTCATCACGATCGAAGACGAGACCGGGATCGCCAACGGCATTCTGTGGCCCGATCGGTTCGAGCGGCAGCGCCGCACTGTGATGTCCGCGTCGATGATCGGCATGAAGGGCAGGGTGCAGAAGGAGGGCGAGGTCATCCACGTCATCTGCGATCGGATTATCGACCACGGCGATCTGATGCACCGGGTCGGCGAGATGTCGTTCCCGCACCGGACCGGCCGCGGTGATGGCGCGAAGCATGCCGGTTCCCCCGACCGCGGTGACAAGGGTTGGAGCCCGAACCCTCGCAATTCCTACTGGCCGCCCCATGCGGACGGCATGGATCCGGAAGCTGTCGTGAAATTCAAATCTCACGACTTCCATTGATGGCCAAGCTTGTCCGTCATCAACGCGTTGTCATCGCGCTATCGGTGCATATCTTGCGGGGCGGCGTTGCGCGCTGCTCGGACGCTCGCGTCGATGTCGTCGAGATCCGGTTGGCGCTGCGCTGCCTGCTCCCGCACTGCCCGGAACGCTGGCCCCTCGAGCTCTACTGGGATGCCGCCCGGCAGGAGAACGAGATCGGCAGGGCACAGGGTGTGACCGCGGCGTTCAACGGGATCGTCCGCCAGCTGCGCCGCGCCGGCTGTTATGAAGAGGTGTCTGAGCCGTGAGTATGCGATTACCGCGAGCAGCGATTGCTCGCGTTCCCGACGGCACGCGGATCGTCAGCGTCGAACGCATGTCGCGGGCTTTCACCAAATATCATCTGGATGACGGACGCGCGCTGCACCGGTTCAAGATGGAAGAGCCGCATGCGACCCCGCATGATCACCCCTGGAGCTTCGACACCGAGATCGTTGATGGCGGCTATGTCGAAGAGGTGTTCCACCTGGATCCAAACGGCGGTTGGCACAGCGAACTGGTTCACCGACCCCCTGGCGAAACCTACCACGTCGACGCTACGCACATTCACCGCATCGCCGAGCTGCCGACGGGCGAATGTTGGACCCTCGTTCGTGCAGGTCCCCACACGCGGGAAACCCGGTTCTGGCGGTTTGGAGACATCGTTCAGTCCCGGGCCTGGCATGAGCGACGGTGGATGCGCTTCGGATAAGGCGTTACGGCGAGAGCCAGTCCACTACGACGTTCAAGACGGCGTTGGCCGGGGAAGGGCATCGAGCGCTGCGGATACCTGCAGGCGCAGATCGTCATCCCGGGTAATTTCCAGCATCGCGCTGAGGCTGCTGCGGGCGCCGGCCACATCGCTTGCGACCAACTGAAGCCTGGCGCGCTCCCACCACCCATGGGCGTGCGTAGGCGCCACGATCGTCATGCGGTCGTACAGGACCAGCGTGCGCGCGGGATCCCCGGCCTGCTCGGCACGGGTTGCCTGGTTGAGCAGCAATCGAACGAGCGCCGATCGGTTCGACAGGGGAAGCATCCCGTCGGAAAACCGGGCCTGGCCTGTCATCTGCTCCAACAAGGCTTCCACCTGTGCAGGGGCAACGATACGACCATCGTTGAAGGGATCGATGATCAGCGCATCCGATGCGTCGCCAAGGCGCACCAGGACGTGGCCGGGGGTATTGAGCGGCATCGCCGACCATCCGAGACGCCGTGCCATCGCCACATAGATGATTGAGAGACTGATCGGCAGGCCGAGCCGTCGATCGACGACGGCGATCAAATCCGCATTCTGCGGATCGTCGTAGTGCACCCGGTCGCCAGAGAACCCAAACTCTTCGACCATCACGCTGCTCAGGGCCTGAGCCTGCGCGACGCTACTCACTGCGTCGCCGTCAGCGGCGCGGAGGGCTATTTCTATGTCCGTGAGCTCGTCGAGATATTCATCGAGATCGATACCGGGGTGATCGAGCGCTGCGAGTTCGAGGGCGGCCAGATCGAGTTCGATCTCCCCGTCTTCCATGAGGCCGAGATGCAGAATGCTATTGGTCATGAGCCGTTAGATGGGAGGCTGCTTCGATCGTTTCCATGGCAACGCCAGGATACGGCGCGCCTCATCCAACCAGTTTACGATACGGGAGGTGGTTAATTGCCAACGCTCAAATCGTAGGCCTGCTTTGCCACAAGAGCCCGCAATCTTTCATGTTGCTCATGCGCTATTGGATCGATGCGATAACGGCCGTTTCCTTCCCAATGGTCTACCGGTACGCTATGTTCATCACAAAAATCCTCCCCTCCGGGTGGAGGATTGAACCAGCCGAAGCCCATCGATGAATCGTTGTCAGCAATGCAATAGCAGTCGAACGCTAGTTCAGGAAATAGTATGGCAAGATAATTAAATACCGGAACGGGGAACGATTGCCGGTATCGAACGCGAAATAGTAGGTTCCGAGGATTTGTTTTATAGAATCGCGAAAATTCCAAGTTTGGAACCCCGCACATCTTGCGATTTTTCCGAAAAGCTCAAGGCTTTCCGCTCGAGCGATCGGAAGGATGGCATCAAAGGCCAGGAGCGTCTCGTCGCCATCGTCGTCAGGTACGTCGATGAACACTCCTTGAAGCGATCAATTTCAGCCTGTCGACCGTAAAGCGTAACGCTATTCCACATCTCGTCGCAGATCATTATGAATCCTTTTAATGCATTGCGTGACGGCAATCGCTGATGCCTTTTTGGCAACGGCCGAACGCCTTCTCGAGGGTCAGTGCCACTATTAAAAGTGAGTGTGATGGGTAACTAAAAGTTTCATCTATGGAGCTGCGCGGCGCCGGAAATCTTTCTAAACTTGGTTTGATGCAACCTCACAGCGAGCGGTGCGTAAATTAAAACGAGTTCTGCAGCGGTAAAATCCTGTCCCCGCAACCATACACAAAAGCCCGCAAGTCCATTGACTTAGCGGGATTGTTTATGTCTCCAAAATTTGCCTAGTTGATGTGTAAAAACATATCCTTATCGACCTCATTTTGAACCGCGCCGGGTCTACCGGAGGCGTTGGGTTGTGAGTCACGCTGCCATATCGATATTGTCCGCGGCAGCATAATATTGATCTTCAGCTTCGGCAGGCGGGATGTTGCCGATGGG
>NZ_JAXOJS010000012.1:0-45201 GCF_036663875.1 Sphingomonas sorbitolis
CGAAAACCATACGTACCGCGCGTTCGCGAACTTCCGGCGCAAACTTGTTCGTTGTCTTGCTCATACAGGCTCCACCTTCTCAGGAGTTGGAGCCTCCGACAAACCCGGTGCGGTTCATTTAGCATCAACCATGTAAAATGACCTCGAGCAGATCGAAGGGCGCTCAGCCGATTCGAGCCCGCAGAATCAGCCTAAGTGCTCTCGCTGGTCAGGCGGTCGAGCGTTCCGCTATTTGGTTGATTTCAACGCCGTTCGGGCTCGCTTAATTTCATCTATCATCGGCTGATGCGCTATATCTGAGAGTCGACGATCTACGCGTCGGCGGTCTAGGGTCAGAACCCCGAGCTGCAGTCCTGGCAGACCACGTTCGATATCTGATCGGCGACCGTCAGGTGATAGGTCATCTGAAGCCCGTTCTTGTGAATGGTCGTCCCACAGCTGTAACAGTGCGTCTGCATCGTTCCTGCACCGCATTCCGAGCACTTAAAATACCATTTCCGGTTACCCGCTTCGGTCTTCGCAGGGTTCACGTCGGACGATTCGTGAACGTGGCCGCAGCTGACGCAGAAACTGGCAGTGGACGTGCAGACCTCTACCGGCCCGGACGGAAGATTCACCTCTTCGGCCAGCGGCTCCGGAAACACGTCCTGAAGCTCAAGCGCGATCAGCCGTCGCAGGTTGGTCAGCGAGGCGCCGTTCGCCAGCGGATCCGCCGCGAGCTGGATGCTGCCACGGGCATGCTTCACCGGGGATGCCTGGCCATAGTCGCAGTCTCTTCCCCAAGCGAGCGGGGAGGTGATGTGATCGATGGCCTCTCTGGCCGGCTGCAGGATGAAGACCCGATCGCCGTCCTGTCCGTACTTCTTCGTCTCGACCAGCAGCCTGAGCATATCGGCATGCTCGTCCTTCTTCCACCGCGTGCGGAACTTGGCATCCATGACCAGCCCAGCGTGTCGTCGTGTTATATCCTTAAAGATCGACCGGGAGCGTTCCCAAATTGGTGTTCGTTCGGAACTAGGCGCAGGTGTAGCGTCGTCGACGGAGAAGCGTAGGCGGAAGTCGGGCCGGCGGCCATTTGCCAGCACAGGCTCGACGTCTAGGATCGCCGACATGTTCGGCTGACGCCGCCTGAAGCGGAGCGAAAACCCGCTGACGTCCGGCCTGCCGGACCGACATGCCGACGCCACCACATGCTCAACCCAGTCGGGTTGGGCGACGAAGTTAAAATCTTGCATCAGCACGGCGATGATCTTGATCAGGCACCAGCGTTCGTAGAGGGCGCTGGCATGGAGCGTGTTGATGACACCCAGCCGGTCGAGCGCGTCGGCGATCTGGACGAGGCAGGCGAATATGGAGAACAATACGTTCTCATCGCGCGACGGATCAACGCGCGATGCGGTGGTCGGGCTGATTAGCCAGACCGTTTAGCTGCAACCATTCGTCGATGGAGATGACCGGCTCCGTGGCGCCTGTCCGTGGCATCCCGATGCAACCCGCAGCCTCCACGCGACTGACACGGCATGGCAATGCTTTGCCTGCCGCGCTGGTGGTGATGCCGTCGATTGGAACATGAGGCGGGACGCGGTGGACAAGAGACAAGCGGAGGAAAGATTTCAGGAATTTCGCCGTTCAAAGCAATGAAGTCGGTCGTGGCGGCGCATCGTCCAAGAGCATCAACGCGCACGGGGCCTTGTCTGATCGATCGGGCGTGCGGATATCAATTGTGTGGCGGATCGCCGTGACGAAACACGACCGTCCGCATTCAAAACTGGTGGAAAGCGGACCGGCTGCTTACGGAAGGCGATGATCGTAAGCAAACGTTCGTTCAGGCTTTGGGGCATGGTCCCAACAGGCTGCTGTTAGTAGAAAGCCCCGTCCGCTGTTAGACTTTAAGCGTTCAAAGACAAATAGGCGTTTGTTTACGCGTCGTTTGGTGCCTTGAACGCTCGTCCCACTGGGTTGCGAATCGGTCGCTTTGGAGTGGGGTAAGTGAGAGAAGGCTTCCGCTTGCAAGGCAGCCGAAGCCGCTCGAGTAATACCTATTACGAAAAAGGAATTGAAACCCGATTCGAAAGGTGGCGTGCTACTGGAATTACGATCTGCCGTCCTCAGAACATCGCAGGTGTCGATGCGACCCATCTCGACGTTCGAGTTCAAAATCCAGCTTAAGTGAAATTTCGCAAAATATAGGAATTACCTCTTGATCTGAAGCATGAGCAGTTGTGCTGAGCTATCCCAGCGTCGACTTAGATAATATTGTATATTTGAAATACTTTTAAGAGAGCTGCCGGCAGTCTGCTGCACAAGACTCGAATTTTTGCTGAAAAACCTAAACATGCTGAAGGTCTGCCTTGAAGATACGAGCGTACTTTAGTTCAGGCACTCTCTGGATCTACTAAAAGTGGCCGAGTCCGAATGACGTCTGCGAGTGCGGCATGTGGGATACGGTTGCTTACGATCGGCGAGCAGGCGAGGAGGCCGTTGGGACAGTAGCGGTCGTCGTCCCAGCCGGGGTGGTCGAGGATCGGGTAGAGGCATGTTCCCTCGACCGGCACGCCGAGTGATTGGGCGATCCTCACCTCGCGCAGGATCATGCGAAGCCACGCGGGGCGGGCGCTGCCCTCGATCCCGGTTTCGGCAATGAAGATCGGGCGGCCGTAGCGGGCATAGGCGTCGGCGAGGATCGCGTGGAGGGGGCGGCTGAGTGGGTGGTCGTAGGCGAGTGGGGGGCCGCCGTGGATCCACTGGTTGTTGTGGTAGAAATTAACGCCGACGATATCGAGCAATGCCGGGCGGCCGCCGATCTGCGGCCACGCCTTTCCGGCGATCATGTCCCAGGCCTGGTATTGCGCGAGGCGGTGGCCTTCGGCGGCGGGGGCATCGTTCGGGCGGGCAGGGTCGGTAATGACGTTGATGACTGGGTCGGCGTGGACGAACCTCGCGGCGGGGTCGACCGCGAGGATCGCCTCCATCGCGGCGATCGATGCGCGGGCGAGTTGCACCTTGAGTTCGTAGCCGCGGCCTCGGGCGAACGGGTTGAGATAGGCTGCGTCGCCGCCGCCCCACGCGAAGAACGAGATCTCGTTGACGGGGGCGTAGAAGCGGGTTTCGCCGGGGGCGGCTGGGCCGATGTGGCGCGCGGCTGCGGCGGCGAAGGCGGCGAAGCGGGTGACGAAGGCGGGCGTCCAGATGTCGATGTCGTCGGGCCAGCCGTAATGGAGCAGGTCCCAGATGACTTCGGTGCCGATTGCCTTGGCGGCTTCCAGCTGGCGGTCGAGGCTGGACCAGTCGTAGCGGCCGGGTTCGCCTTCGATCAGATGCCAGCGCAGGCCGTCGCGGACCGTCAGGATGCCGAGCTTGGCGAGTTCATTGTAATCATGCGCGGCGAGGGTGTCGTGATGGCTGGCGGCGATGACGTCGACGCGCTTGCGGTCGTGCGCGCGGCGGTGCGTGGAGGATTCGAAGCCGCCTTGCAGGAAGCTGCGGAAGAGGCCGGTCGGGCGAGGTAGGGGCGGTCGGTCGGACAGGACTTCGGCGAACAGGGCTTCCCAGCGGGGACCGACGGCGGAGACGGCGTACTCGCCGTCGACCTTGGCGCGGAGCGCGGTGCCGAGGCGGGTTCGGAGTGCCGGGTCTTCGAGGAGTTTCGTGATCGCAGCAGCGACTGCGGGGGGATCCTCGTGGGGCACGAACAGGCCGCTCACTCCATCGACGATCTGTTGTTCGGAGCCGTTGTCTTGCGTTGCTATGACGGGGAGGCGGGCGGCGCCGGCTTCGGCAATGACGTGCGGCATGCCTTCGCCGCGCGAGAGCCAGACGAAGATGTCGAGCGCGGCGAGCAGGTCGGGCACGTCGTCGCGGTCGCCGAGGAAGGTCAGGGCGGTATCCAAGCCGAGCGCGTGCGCGCGGTTGCGGAGGGCGACGGCGTATTCGGGGATGAAGGCGTCCGGTCCGCCGATCACGACGAAGCGCGCGCGGGGGTGGCGGGCATGGACGAGCGCGGCGGCTTCGATGAAATCCTCGACGCGTTTTTTCGGGTCGAGCCGGCCTAGCCAGCCGATCAGTGGTACGTCTTCGGCGATGCCGAGTGCCGCCCGCACGGGGGTGCGACGCGCAGGAGCGAAGGCGCGCGTGTCGACCATCGACGGGATCTCGATCGCGTGGTGGTCGCGGCCGGGCATGCGGCCGGCGGCGGCGTCGCGGATCGAGGCGCAGACGCCGACATAGCGCGCGGTGAAATGCTTGGGACCGGCAAGCGCTTCGGAGACGAGGCCGCCATGCTCGATCAACGGCGGGCGGAGGTGCATCCGTTCGAGCGCGGGATAGATGTCCGCGACGTTCTGGCACGAGACGACGACGTCGTACGCGGGCAGCTTGCTCGCGAGGTAGGCGACGGTCTCGTCGAAGCCGAGCGCGTAGGGCGTGCGATCGACGGGCACGCCGATCGCTTCCAACTGCGCGTGTGTCTGCTCGGGCATGCCGTCTTTTCGGAAGCAGGCGACGACTTCGATTCGGTAGCGGGTCGGGTCGAGCGCCTGGGCGAGCAGGCGCACTTCCGTCTCCTCGCCGCCGACGACGAGCCACGCGAAGACGAACAGGATGCGGATCGGGCGGGCGTCGGCAGTGAGTGCGGTACTCAATCGCCGACCTTGAAGACGATCTGGAGGAATTCGGGCCGCTCGCCGACCAGCCGCGCTATGAAGGCGGGGGCGTCGTCATAGGGCACGACGTGCGTGATGAGTTGCGCGCGGATCTCGGGGCCGCGGGCGAGCAACAGCTTCACCGTTTCGTTCGCGAGGCGGCGGCGGTCCCATTGGAAGCCTAGCCCGCGCGGGACGCGGTTGATCTGCGCGCAACGGAGGTTGAGGCCGTTGTGGTGGAACTCCTCGCCGAGCCGGAGCCGGTCCGCGCCGCCCTGGTAGAAAGCGAGGTCGATAATCGTGCCTTGTGGTCTCAGCGCGCGCATCGCGGCGTGGAGGCTGGCGGCGTCGGCGCGGGTCTGGAACACGACGTCCGCGCCGCGATCGTCGCCGCCGTGGAGCCAGCGTGCCTTGGCATAGGCCCAGGCCTGGTCCTCGGTCATCGCGGTGATGCCGAGGCATTCGGCGCGCAGGCGGCGGAAGGGGGACGGGTCGGCGATCACGACTTCGCTCGCGCCGGCGGCTTGGGCGAACAGGGCCGTCAGCATGCCGACGATGCCTGCGCCGATCACCAAAGCGGGGCGGCCGCGGATGCCGTCGCCGAGGTTGACGACATTGGGGCCTAGTAGTTCGGCGTCCGCGTGGAGAATGCCGTTGGCGGCGATCGGACCCATCTGGCCGATATAGATGCCGAGGATCGGATCGAGCTCGGGCGGGAGCTTGGTCAGCAGGTCGTTGAACGGGTCTGCGGTGTGGCCGGTCTTGTGCCCGAACACGGTGCCGACGACGTCGCCGTTCGCGAAATCGTCGACCCGGCTGTCGCTGACGCGCGCGCATTCCATGTAGCCGAGGAACGGCACCGGATAGTGCGCACTCGGTTCGCCGGGGACGAACACGCCGCGGCCTGCGTCCCAGCGCGAGTGGAGATACGGGTTGCTGTTCTTGACGAAGGTGAGTTCGGTGCCGGCGGAGAACCCGGTGTAGAGCAGGTCGAGGCGGACCTGGCCGTCACCCGGAGGCGCTTCGTCATAGCCGAAGAAATAAGCCTGGCCGGGGCGTTCGACGCCGAGCGAGCGGACGTGGCGCCACTCAGACATGGATCACCTCCCGCTCGCGGACGTCGATCGCGCGGCCTTCGACGGCGGAGCGTTCGATCGCCAGCGCGAGGCGGAGCGTTTCGAGCGCGGCGGGATAGGGGCAGCGGATGCGGTTCTCGCCACCGCGGACCGCGTCGATGAAGTCGCGATCCTCGAGCACGACCGGATCGCTGCCGGTGCCGCGGACCGGGCGGCCGCGGCCGATGTCGATCATCACGTCGCGGTCGGTGAGTTCGATCGCGAGGCCTTCGCCGAACAGGTGCAGGCCGACGCGGTGGTTCCAGTTGAGCAGGCACGTGGACGCGAAATTGGCGATCGCGCCGCTGGCGAAGGTGAGCATCGCGGTGCTGGTCGTCGCGACGTCGAGGCCGGGGAAGGCGGCGCGGTCGATGTGGCCCGACTGGCCGTAGACGCGGACGACGTCGCCGACGAGATAACGCGCAAGATCGACGAGATGCGTCGTCTGTTCGAGCATCTGGCCGCCGGATGCGTCCTTCTTCCACCACCAACGCGGCGGCGGCGTGGAGTCCAGCCAATAGCCGGAGAGGAGGCGGGCGGGGGTCGCCGACAGCAGCGCCTTCACCTCGTCCACGGTATCGAGATAGCGCCAGTGATAGCCGACCGCGGTGACGAGCCCGAGCCGGTCGACCGCGGCTGCCACGTCCTCCGCGGTGCCGAGATCGAGCGCGACGGGCTTCTCGACGAAGAACGGCAGTTTGTGCTCGATCGCCAGGCGTTCGGGTTCGCCGTGCGCGAAGGGGGGCACGCAGATGTAGAGCGCGTCGAGCTCGACCGCGGCCAGCATCGCCGCGGCATCGTCGAATGCGCGAGCGCCGAAGCGGGCGGCGGCTTCGGTCGCGCGGGCCATGTCGACATCGGCGACCGCGACGATCGCGACGTCGTCGAACTGCTCCAGCACGCCGAAATGGCGGTTGGCGATGCCGCCCGCGCCGATGAACCCGATCCGTGTCCGCTCCACGCCGTCTCCCTTATGTTTGGTGTCTGTCTGGTCGTGCACGGCGACGTAGACCGCGCGCGTGTCGGCGATCATGCGATCGGCCGAGAAGAGGTCTTGTTGGCGTTCGATCGCGGCACCGGCCATTGTCTTGAGGCGGTCGCGGTCGGCTAGCAACGTGACGATCGCATCGGCGAAGCTGGCCGGGTCCGCGGCGGCGAGGCGACCGGTGACGCCGTCCTCTATCGCTTCGGCATTGCCGGGTGCGACGGTGGCGACGACGGGGAGACCCGCGGACATCGCTTCAAGCGCGACCAGCGGCAGGCCTTCGAATGCGGACGGCAGGACGAGCAGGTCGGCGAGCGTCATCAGGTCGGCGACGTCGCTGCGGGTGCCGAGCATGCGGACGGTACCGGCCAGCCCCTTGGCGGCAACGGCGCGTGCGGTCTGCGTCAGGAGGGGGCCTTCGCCGGCGAGCAGCACGATCACGTCCGGGTGCGCAGCGCGAATTGCCGGCAGCGCGTCGAGCAGGAGCGCGTGGCCCTTTTGCTCGGCGAAGCGCGCGACCATCAGCAGGACAGGGGCATTGCCGACGCCCCATTCGCTGCGGAGGGCTTCTCGCGAGCGAGAGGGTTTGTGCGCGCCGACGCCGTTGTGGATCGTTGCGACGAGAGCCGGATCGACGCCGGCTGCGCGGTGGCTGTCGCCGACGGCGTCCGACACGCAGATCAGGCATGCGAGCGCGGCCGAGGTTTCGCGGTGTTCGTCGCACTGCGCGGTGTCGGTGAGGAGGTAGGGGAGGTGTTCGGTCCGGATCACCGGCACGCCGGCGGCATGCGCGGCGCGGACGGCGGCGTGGCCTTCCCAGCCGATACCGGCATGGACGTGGACGATATCGGGCGCCGCGCGGTCGAGCCAGCGTGCGAGGTTTGCATCATCGTCGAGCGCTTTCACCGCATAACCCTTGGCGGCGGCGTGTTCGAGCAGGCCCGTGCCGGGCCGCGCGGCGACGACGATCTCGTCTCCGTCCAGTCCTTCGGCGAGCGTCATCATGTGTGCGCCGACGCCGGACGGGGCGAGGCTGTCGGTCAGCAGGCAGATGCGGGTCATTCGGCGGCCATCACGGGGGTTTCGAGGACGGCGGACTTGGCGACCATGCGGCGATACGTCGCGAGCGCCTGCCCGACGACCTGATCCATATTGTAGTAGCGATACGTCGCGAGGCGGCCGACGAAGGTCACGCCTTCCTCCGCATCGGCGAGCGCCTCGTAGCGTTTAAACAGCGCCTGGTTCTCGGGGCGGGGGATCGGGTAATACGGGTCGCCCTCCGCGCTCGGGAATTCGTAGCTGATGCTGGTCTTCGCGTGGAGCTGGCCGGTCAAATGCTTGTATTCGGTGATGCGCGTCTGCGGCACGGTTTCGTCGGGATAGTTGACGACCGCGACCGGCTGGAACTGCGCGACGTCGTGCGTCTCGTGGCGGAACTGGAGGCTGCGATAGGGCAGCTTGCCGAAGCGGGAGTCGAAATACTCGTCGATCGGGCCGGTGAAGACGATGTGGTCGACGTCGATGCGGTCGATCACGTCGCGATATTCGACGCCGAGATCGAGCGTGATGCCGGGGTGGTCGAGCATCGCCTCGAACATCCGGGTGTAGCCGTTCGCCGGCATCGCCTGGAATGTATCGGTGAAATAGCGATCGTCCGTCGAGGTGCGCGTCGGCACGCGCGCGGTGACGGCGCGGTCGAGTTCGGACGGGTCAAGGCCCCATTGTTTCCGCGTGTAGCCGCGGAAGAACGTCTCGTAGAGATCGCGGCCGACCGCTGCGACGACGACGTCTTCCGATGTGCGGATGTCCGCGACCGATTCCGCGCGGCTGGCGAGGAAGGCGGCGGCTTCCGCGTCGTCCTTGAGCGACAGGCCGTAGAGTGCGTTGAGCGTGGTGCGGTTGATCGGCATCGGCACGAGCTTGTCGTCGACGCTGGCGAGGACGCGGTGTTCGTACGGGCGCCACTCGGTGAAGCGCGACAGATACTCGAACACGTCGGCGGAGTTGGTATGGAAGATGTGCGGGCCGTAGCGGTGGATCAGCACGCCGGCCGCGTCGTGTTCGTCATAGGCGTTGCCGCCGATGTGCGGGCGGCGGTCGACGACCAGCACGCGCTGGCCGCTGTCGCTGGCAAGCCGCTCGGCGAGGACCGCGCCGGCGAACCCTGCGCCGACGATCAGCGTGTCGTAGCGTTCGCGCTTCGGGGCGGGAGCGTATTTTTTCCCGTTTAAGACGCGGTCGATCTCGGTTGCCATGGCGGTTTGCGTGCGGTCCCAGGATTGCGTGGCGAGCAGGCGGTCGGCTTCGTCTCGCCATGCGCCTTCGCGGGGGAGGGCGAGGGCTGCCTCGCAGGCGGCGACGAACGCGGGCGCGTCGGCGGCGATCGAGACGGCCGCTGCGTCACCATAGTGGCGGATCACATCGACGATCGGCGTCGAGACGACGGGCAGGCCGCCGGCGAGATATTCGGGCGTCTTGGTCGGGCTGATAAAGCGCGTCGCGGCGTTGATCGCGAACGGCATCAGCGCAACGTCCCAGCCCGAGAGATAGGCAGGGAGTTCGTCGTAGCAGCGTCCGCCGAGCCAGTGGAGGTTGGCGCGGCGTGGCAGGTGCGCGGGGTCGATCTTCACCACCGGGCCGATCATCACGAACGACCAGTCGGGTCGCTGAACGGCGACCGCGTCGAGCAACGCTAAGTCGATGCGCTCGTCGATGACGCCGAAAAAGCCGAGCTTCGGGCCGGGGATGTGGCGCTGGTCCTCTGGTTCGACATTGCCGGTGCGGGCTTGTGCAAAATGCGCGACGTCGACGGCCGAGGGGAAAGCATGGACGTCGGGGTGGCGGCCGCGCTTGGCTTCGTAGAGGCTGTAGCCGCCGGTGAAGACGAGGTCGGCGCGCGCGAGCAACCGGGCTTCGCGGTCGAGCAGGGCGGGGTCGGCGAAGCGAAACGCTGACAGTTCGTCCATGCAGTCGTAGACGATCGCAGCGACTTCGAGATGCTCGGCGAACGGGAACATCATCGGCGTGTAGAACCAGAGGACAGGCTTGGCGCGAATGCTCGTCGCGACCAGCATGTCGAGGAGTTGCCGCAAGCCCGCCTCGACCTGCTCGGCATTCCACCAATGCGGCAGGCGCGGGCGTAGCGCGATCACGTTGTCGGCGGGGAACGGGTGGTGTTCCAAGAACGGCAGCGGATGGTCACAGGGGATGTGTTCTTCCCAGACGAACACGCTCTGGGCTTGCGCAAACCGCTTCATCAGATGCTGGGGGCGCTGCGTGACGAAATCCCAGCGCAGGTGCGAGAAGCAGATCAGCGGCGGCGGGGCGGCATCGTCGGACTTCGAGGGCATGAGAATAGGTCCGGTACCGTGCACGCTCTTCCAATCCACAAATCCGCGGTTATCCGCGTTGTCGATCGAACCTAAGCCCACGCCTCAGACCTGACTATGCAAATGTAATTGCTTTGCATCATGTATTTGCTGGATAATCGCACCCAAACGCACAACGCTATGCTGCCAAGTCCAACGTTCCAATACGGCCTGGCGGGGCCGATATTCTTCGTAGGTTTCGCGCATTGTAAGGATCGCATCGGCAAACCCGTTCGTCGAAGCCGTCATGCCGGTCTCGGGCAGGATGAACTGCAATCCGCAGCGTAATTCCGCATTGGCGAGTACGGGCAGGCCGGCGAGCATGTATTCGGTGAGGATCGCGGGCGCGCCGTCGTCGATGCCGCAGACGACGCCGAACTTGGCGCGGTTCATCAGGCGATTGACCTCTTCGATAGGCACGCCCGGCGGTCCGACGAACTCGATCGAAAGGTTCTGATCGCAGGCGCGTTGGCGGAGTGCGTCGGCATCCTCGCCATAGCCGAATACGCAGAGCGCGCGGACGTCGCGCGGAAGTTGCGCGAGGGCGTCGAACAGGATGTCGTGGCGCTTGTACGGCTGCGCTGCGGCGACGTAGATCAGGTCGAAATCCTTGGGCGTGCCGAGCGGACGGAACTGGTCAATCGCGGCGAACTCAGGCCCGACCGGCAGGATCGCGGTGCGCATGCCGGGGTGGCGCGCCTCGACTTCGTCCGACTGCCACTGTGCGCCGGTGATGACGAGATCGAAATGCTCGCTGACCTCGGGCGGTACGCGCAGCGATGGCGCGTCGATCGAGTTGTAGAGAATTATGCTGTTCGCGCAGAGTTCGAGCAGGTCGGGCGCAACGCCCAAACCGAACACGACGAGGACATGCGGCGCGCCGAACGCCTCGACGAACGCATGCATTTGCGACGAAGCAAAAGGGGCATGCTCGCCGTCGATCCGGAAAGCGCGGCGCGCCAGAACCGCGTTATCCCTGCGGAATGGAGGCTCGTCTTCGCCGCGCCAGTGATGCCAGACTTCGGCCTGTTCGACGATGCCGGCGGCGATCAACGCGAGCGGCAGCCGTTCCAGATATCCCCCCATCACCTCCGCGGGGGCAAGATCGTCGGTCCACGGCTGACTGACCGGGGCGGCTGCGTGTGCCGGCAGCAGGGAGGATGACGGCCGGTCGTGCTCGGGATGCGGGCCATCGACCCAGTCGCTGATGACGACGACCGATCGCCGAATCGTCAACGGTGCCGCCATCTGTAACTTCCCCCTCATCGACGTGGTGCCCAGTCCTATCGAGGCTGGGCACCACCGAGCATTGCAAGGCAGTCCGGCAACCCGCCGATCAGTCCTTGGCGCTGCCGGGTTCAGCCATCTTCCGGTGCTGTTCGGCGAGTACCGACCCCGGGATGACGTTGGCGAGTACGCCCTGGACCTTCGTCATGAAGCCCGAGAAGACCGACGCCTTCCCGCTCATCAGCGCATCCCAGCCGTCCTTGGCGACATCGGCCGGATCCCGCTTGTTCGGATCTGTGCCCACTGACGTGTCGTTCATGTCGGCACGGTCAAAGAATTCGGTATCGACCGGCCCCGGCATCAGCGTCGTCAGCGTGACGCCATCCGCGTCCTTGATCTCGTTGCGCAGTGCCTCGGTGAAGCTGTCGATGAACGCCTTCGAGCCATTGTAGACCGCCTGGAACGCGCCGGGGATGTAGCCTGCGACCGACCCGGTCACGAGCACCTTGCCGTCATTACGCGCGACCATCGCCGGCATCACCTTCTGAAGAAGGTACAGCGTGCCGGTGATGTTGGTATCGATCACGTTGCGCCAGTCGTCGACTGTCTGGTCAAGGAATCCGTGGCCGAGACCGTGTCCGGCATTGGCGCACAGCACGTCGACCTTCCGCCCGTTGGTCGCGGCCAGCAGCGCATCGACGCCCTCGATCGTCGACAGATCCGCCTCGACCGCCGTCACGTCGGTGCCGAACTGCTTGAAGTCGGCGGCAGCGGACTGGATCAGCGCTTCGTTGGCGACGACCAGGATGTCGTAGCCGTCCTTCGCCGCGAGCGTGGCGAGTTCGAAACCGATGCCCGTCGAGGCCCCGGTGATGATCGCGAATTTATCGGCCATGTCGTCAGATCCCCTCAGTTGAAGCCGGGCTTGAGCACGACCTTGGTCACTTCGTTCTGGTTGTTCTTGAACATGTCGTAGCCCTTGGGCGCGTCCTCCAGGTCCATCCGGTGCGAGATCAGGAAGGTCGTGTCGATCTTGCCCTCCATGATCGCGTTGAGCAGTGCGGGCATGTAGTGCTGGACGTGCGTCTGGCCGGTCTTGAGCGTCAGCCCCTTCTCCATCAGCGCACCGAGCGGGAACTTGTCGATGAACCCGCCATAGACCGCCGGCATCGACACGCGTCCGCCCTTGCGACACGCGATGATCGCCTGGCGGATCGAGTGCGCACGATCGGTACCGAGGAAGGTCGACGCCTTGATCTGGTCGATCACGTTGTCGACGAAGAAGCCGTGTGCCTCCAGCCCGACGCTGTCGATCACCGCATCGGGACCGATCCCGCCGGTCATCACCATCAATGCCTCGTAGACAGCGCTTTCCTCGTAATTGATCGTCTCTGCGCCGAACTTCTTCGCCAATTCAAGACGATGCGGGAAATGGTCGATGGCAATGACGCGCTCGGCGCCCATCAGGAACGCCGACTGCACCGCGAACAGCCCGACCGGACCGCAGCCCCAGACCGCAACCGTATCGCCCGGCTCGATCTGCGCATTCTCCGCCGCCATCCAGCCGGTCGGCAGGATGTCCGACAGGAACAGCACCTTCTCGTCCTCGACGCCGTCGGGAATGACGATCGGACCGACATCGCTGAACGGCACGCGGACATATTCCGCCTGGCCGCCCGCATAGCCGCCGGTCATGTGGCTGTAGCCGAACAAACCCGACATCGGCTGACCGTACAGCTCCTGTGCAATGTCCTGGTTGTCGGCGGGCAGGCCGTTGTCGCACGCCGAATATTGATGCTTGCCGCAATAATAGCAGCTGCCGCACGCGATCGTGAACGGCACGACGACCTTCTGCCCCTTCTTCAGCGTCGACTTGGCGCCGACCTCGACGACTTCGCCCATGAATTCGTGGCCGAGAATGTCGCCCGCCTGCATCGTCGGGATGTACCCGTCGTACAGATGCAAGTCGGAGCCGCAGATCGCGGTTGCGGTGACCTTGATGATGCAATCACGCGGATTGACGATTTCGGGATCGTCGACGGTATCGACGCGCACGTCGTGTTTACCGTGCCAGGCCAAAGCGCGCATCAGGCGAGTTCCTCTTCATGCTGCTTGCGGTTCATCGCGGCGGTCGCGATCTCGCCGGTTTCCATCAATTGCTTGAAACGGCGCAGGTCGCGGCGTGCCTGGATCGCCGGTTCGCGCTGAAACATCTTGGCGATCAGCTTGCCGACGATTCCGCCGGGCGGATCATAGGCAATGGTCGCGGTGACGACCGTACCCCGCGCGCCGGCATCACGAAACTCCACCCGGCCGCTGTTCGCGACATCGGCACCAGGCTCGGACGTCCAGGCGACCAATCTGTCCTGTGCCTCTTCGGTCACGACCGCGTCCCATTCGACTGTCTTGCCGGCGGGTGCCTTCACGACCCAGTGCGACCGCGTGTCGCTCAGAATGTCGATCCGTTCGACGTTCTCCATGAACGTCGGCAGATTGGCAAAATCGCGAAAATAGGCGAACACCTCGGCAACGGGCCGGTTGATAGTAACCGCACGCGCGACGATCGCATCGCCCTTGCGCGCTGAAATAGCAGCCGCCCCGAGAGAATCGCCGCGTTTCCAAGTGGTTGGCGGCGCGTCGTCGCTATGTGGGTTGGTATCGTTCATGTCTGATCTCCTGTCGATGCGCGCGGCGCCAGGTCCTGGTGCAGCGATGGCCGGCGCGCAGGTGCAATCGCCGGCCATCGCGCGTCGGTCACATCGTGGACAGCTCGGTTATGTGGGTCTGCACGACCGGCGCAATCGAGGCCGCGACCGTCTTGAGCGGCGCCGCCGTTCCGGATTGTGCATAGGTCTGGTGCAGTGTCAGCGCGCGCTGATGCGCAGACTTCTGCTGTTCGACATACAACCGGTCGCGCGCAGTCCCGGTGGCTGCGCGCAAGGCCGCGACGTTCTTCGTGCCCATAGCATCGAGCTTGGGCGGCGCAGGGTGCAGGCCAGCGCGCATTGCAGCCGCCTTCACATCCGCGGTCGACTTGGTGTGATCGGTGACCATCATCGATGCGAACGAACGCAGCTTGGCGTTCTTGGTCGAGGTGAGCAGCAAACGGCTGGACTGGATTTCATACTGATCGCCGGCACCCGCCTTCGTTACATAGGTCGAGGCGGCGGGGGCCTGCGCGACCGCCGCGACGGCAGGCAGTGCGATCATTGCTGCGAGCGTAAGAAGCTTTGTCATGACATTCTCCTGGGGCCTGCGGCGCGTTCAACCCACCGCTACAAACCGAACCGGCACGGATGGGCAATGTTCCAGCGATCCTGGCCATCTCAATCTGGATCAATGAGTTTGCTATCTCGGCTGACATACTGCACGAATATCGTTATCTGGTAGCTCGGTCAGGATTGGGAGGGGCAGGTCGGCCGCCGTAGGTCCGCCAGGCCATTGCAATACTTCGATGCGCGGCTCGCGATAATCCGGCTCGCCCAGACCTTGCCCTTCGCCCGCGGGCCAATGACCCCAACCGCACGACCACCATGCGCTTTAGAAGCGTCCACATCCGGGTATTCGGATTGAAGTCCCGTCGAAGGCCCAGCGCAACGTTTTCGCCATTTGTCGTGCACCGGACCGGACGACCGGTTTCATAAATATCGGCGAAGTCTTCAGACAATGCATCCGACGTGCCCAGTTCGGGAGAAGGTCCACCGCCGCCTGCGCGACGATCCGTTGCAGCGGTATCGCCAGAGGGTTGCTCGGTGTCTGACCAAGGACCAACTGCGCCACCTCGCGCGTGCGACCGTCTGCGACCAGCACCGGCTGCATGGTGCGAAGGGCCTGATGTGTGCTTGCACGGTTCCGCGGGAGAGCGTCGGCACCCAGTGCGGCGCCTATGGTGGCAAACTGGGCATAATAAAGATCCTCCTGCGCGGGTGTGAGGGGACGATCCCCATAGTGTTGCCAGGCAGCCAGGAAGGACCACGCCTCGGATATGTGGACCCACGCCAGTAAGTTTGGGTCGTCGGCCCGGTAGGACGTACCGTCAGGAAGCGTGCCGCCGATGTGCGCGTGCACCGCGCGGACTCGCGCTATCGCTGCCTCGGCCTCGGTCCGCTCACCATAGGTGGTCGCAGCGATGAACCGGGCAGTGCGCCGCAGCCGGCCGAGCATGTCGGTTCGGAAGTTCGAATGGTCCCAGACGCCTGCCAGAACTGCAGGATGCAGCATCTGAAGCAGCAGCGCGGTGACGCCGCCTACCATCATGCTGACAACATCGCCGTGCACGCGCCAGATCATCGACTCGGGCGGAAACAGCGCATCGTCGCTGCGCGTCACCGGCTCCTCGCCGCGTGCCCGATCATTAAACAGGGTCCGTACCTGCCTTACGATGCTACTCTTGGTCTGGTCTCGGATCGATAGCGGGTTGGCGTTCATGCGGTTACGAACGCCCGAGCCCGTATTTTAGCAACGGCCGATAGTTCATCGGTATGCTCGGGTGATTTACCGCGTATCGCTAACGGAAGCGAAGCTATATCGATCGTTTTGGTGCTTCGGACCGATCCTTAACTAGCTCCGGGCCCGTTACACGCTTGGAAGTCAAGGCGCCGGTCGGCTTCGCTCGCATCAAACCTCCCTTTTAGAATTCGCCGGTCGCGGTCATTGGTGAGGCGGTACTACCTCCGAATTATTGCGCTATCGCTCTTCCCTCGCATGCTGATAGTAACCGACCGAATACGACGGCGACGGAAAGCTCCACGGCATTGACGGTCAAAAGGCGGCATATTGCCATCATCGCGCCGCCAACGGCGGGCCACATCAATCCGCTAGCAGCATTGGGAACGTCGCTTGTTGAAGCGGGGCATAGAGTCACGATACTCCACTTGGCCGAGGTCGCGTCGCTGGTGCCCGCCTGCGGTGTTGGGTTTGCGGCGCTCGATCATCCCGCCGACGGCCAGGGCTTGCTGGCGGAGTATTACCGCAAGCTGGCGCAGCCATCGGGGCCTATCGGACTACCGCGGATGATCCGCGGCACCGCATCGATGACGGAGCTGCTTCTGAGGGCTCTCCCGACGGCGCTGTCGAGGCTGGGAGTCAATGCGATCGTCGCCGACTCGGTCGAGCCAGCCGGAGCACTGGTGGCACGACATCTCCGGCTGCCGTTCGTGACCGCCGTTACCGGATTGCCCTTGCTCAGGGAGCCGACGGTACCACCACCCTTTCTCGGGTGGGCGTATCGTCCCGATGCGGTGGGGCGGAATCGCAACAATGGGGGGTACGCAGTCAGCGACCTGTTGATGCGGCCGATCACAACGATGGTGGCGACCTATGCACGGCGTTGGGAGCTCGATCCCGACCCCCGATATCAATGGTCCGAACGATTGCAGATCGCGCAATGCCCGCAAGGACTGGACTTTCCGCGCTTGGCCTTGCCGGAGAGCTTTCGATACGGCGGGCCTTGGCGGCGAGACGAGCCCGAGGAAAACCTGCCGGACGACGACGGTCGACCGCTCATATTCTGTTCGCTGGGGTCGTTGCAGGGGGCGCGCCGATCGCTGTTCGCGGCGATGACGGCGGCCTGTTCCGCGATGGGTGCCCGTGCAGTGGTGGCGCACGGCGGCGGGCTGAGCGACCGCGAAGCCCACTCGCTACCGGGAAACCCGTTGGTGAAGGCATTCTGGTCGCAGACCCGCATCCTGCCCCTATGTTCTGCCGCGATCCTGCATGGCGGGTTCAATACGGTGCTGGACGCGCTGGCGGCCGGTGTTCCGATCGTTGCCGTGCCGCTGGCATTCGAACAACCGGCGACGGCGGCGCGTCTGAAGCGGATCGGAGCTGCCCGCGTCGTCTCCGCTGCCGACGCGGGCAAGGGAGGCCTCGAACCGGCGTTGCGGCTGGTGTTGCGCGATCCGGAATACCGTCGTGCGGCACGCAAGATGGCGACGGATATGGCGGCGGCAGGCGGCGCAGCCGAGGCGGCGGCGATGGTCGACGCGGCGCTCGGCCGTGAGACCGACGTCAGGCCGGCAGAGCTGAGTCCAGCCGATGGAACAACTGCCTTTGCCGCGTGAGGTGGCGGGCTGCAAGGAGGGCAGGCGGTGCGAGGACAAGCCCCATGATGACGTCCACCCCATAGTGACCGCCGAAGACCGGCGTCGCGACGATCGTCAGTATGGCCCATGTCCGGCCCGGCAGGGCAACCCGCGGCATCGCGCCGAATGCCCATATGAAGATGGCGGCGAGCGTCGCGTGGAAACTGGGAAAGCTGACGATCCCCATGAGCATGGAGAGGTCGAGCACGCGTCGGGATCCGTCGCGAAGCCCGGATATCAGCCCCTGTTCCAGCCAGGCTATCGATGGCCAGAGATGCACATAGCGGGAGGGATCGAACAGGTTGCCCATCGCCGGGGTAAGGCCTGAAATCAATATGGTGACGAAACCGGACAGGATCGCCGCGCAGACCATTATCCTCAGCGTGTCGAATTTCCCCATGCCGCTCAACGCGACGATGACGACGATCATCTGCAAGGTGAGGCTGTGATACGCTAATCCGAGTAGCCAGATCACGGGAGGGCATGTGTCCAGCAAGGCGAGCACAACCGGCCAGTCGAAGCCGATTGCACGGTCGGCGGCGGCCAGCCGCGCGTCCCACAATTGTCCGGCATTCGCCGCCAACGCATACGCCAGCACGACGCCGAGCAGCGTAAACAGCGTCATCTGAAGAAACGCGGTCGCGCCGGCCGCGAGCCGGGGTCGCGCGGTGTACCTGCCGATCGCCAGCGCGCTGGCGAGTGCCATCAATGATGCGATCGCGGGGGCCGCGCGGATCGGATCCACCGAGAAGCGGTGATGATATTGGGCCGCGAGAAAACTCATCAGCATGGCTGCGATCAACAGCCAGGAGGGAGTGTCCCGGTGGTCGGCGTGTAAGACTCGGGCGATCATGGCGGTCGAACGCGGCTCGTCACCCTCCGGTGCCAGGGTGATGGGATTTTACCGGCACGCCTCGTCGCGAAGGCCCATGACAGCGTTCTGCAAACGGCGACGACAAAAGGCCGGCCGCAGCCGTCACCGACCCGAGATTTTGTGGCGGCGCGCCCTCGCATCGAACGCCGGTAACCGTTATGTAGGCATCATGTTGAATTCGTTGCACCCGGCCATCGTCATTTCGTGCGATCGAGCACAGTGACCTGGTTCGAGAAACTCGCGATCGTCGTCTTCATGGTGTTGTTCATGGAGTGCTTCGCGTGGGCAGCGCATCGCTACGTCATGCACGGCTGGGGCTGGGGCTGGCACAAGTCGCATCACGAAGATCATGACGGCTGGTTCGAAAAGAACGACCTCTACGCAATCGTGTTCGCAATCGTGCCGATCGTATTGTTCGTCGTCGGGCTCTGGTGGGAACCGCTGTGGTGGGCAGCGCTCGGCATCACGGTGTACGGCGGCATCTATGCCTTCGTACACGACATGCTCGTGCATCAGCGCGGCGGCTTTCGCTGGGTACCCAAGCAGGGGTATTTCAAGCGTCTGCTGCAAGCGCACCGCCTGCACCACGCGGTCGAGGGCAAGGACGGTACCGTCAGCCACGGCTTCCTGTTCGCGCGCAAGCCGTCGGTGCTGAAGGCGCAGTTGCGCGCGAACGCCGATCCGCAGCGGCGTGCGGTACGTCCCGACAAAGCCGGAAACCTCGTCTCGGCAGACGCGAAGAAGTGAGCGGTACGGTTCGCCAAGCGGAGGCCCTGAGGCACCAGACGCGTGTCGGCGTGTCGTTGTCCGCCGCGATCGTCGTGGCGTGGCTGGCGATCCACGTAACCGGCATCTTCTTCTGGCGGTGGAGCGCGGATACAATTCCCTTGGCCATCGGGATGGTCATCGTACAGACTTGGCTGAGTACCGGACTGTTCATCGTCGCGCATGATTCGATGCACGGTGCGCTGGCACCCGATCGGCCGCGCCTGAACCGCGCGATCGGTGCTACCTGCCTGTCGCTCTATGCCTGCCTGTCCTATGCATCACTGTTGCCGCAGCATCATCTGCATCACAAGGAAACGGGGAGGGCGGGGGATCCCGATTTTCACGGTGGCGATGCAAGTCTCGGCGGCTGGTTCCTCCAGTTTTTCAAGACCTATTATTCGCACGGGCAGATCATCCGGATCACTGTGGTCGCGCTGATCTATACGCTGCTGCTCGGGGCACCGCTCGGCAACATCGTCATCTTCTGGGCTCTGCCGGCGCTGGGTGCGGTCGCACAGCTGTTCGTGTTCGGGACGTGGTTGCCGCACCGGGAGCGCGAGACTCCCTTTGCCGATTCGCACCGCGCGCACAGCATCGATGTGGGCCCGGTCCTGTCGCTGCTGACCTGCTTCCACTTCGGCGGGTATCATCACGAGCATCATCTCTCGCCGGGAACGCCGTGGTGGGGGCTTCCGTCGCGTCGTCGTGCGCTTGCCGTGCGAGCCGCCGATCGCAGAGTCGTCGAGGATCAAGCATGACGCTCGCCATCATCCTCTCCGCCGTCGCGATGACCGTCATCGTCGGCGTCCGCTATCTCCTCGTGTCGGGCGCGTTCGCGTGGATAACGGTCCGCAAGCATCCGGGGCTGTACCTCGGACTGGACCCGCAGGTCCGCCGCGAAATCATCTGGAGCCTGGCGTCCGCAGCGCTTTACGGAATCCCGGCTGGCGTGGTCGCGTGGGGATGGCAGCATCATGGCTGGACGCAGGTGTACGCCGACATCCACGCCTATCCGCTCTGGTACCTGCCGGTCTCGGTTTTCCTGTATCTGCTGCTGCACGATGCTTGGTTCTACTGGACGCACCGCTGGATGCATCGTCCCAAACCGTTCAAGCTGGCGCACGCGCTGCATCATGCCAGCCGCCCGCCGACGGCCTGGGCCGCGATGGCGTTTCACCCGATCGAGGCGTTGACCGGCGCGGTGGTCATTCCGTTGCTGGTGTTCTTGGTTCCGATCCATATCGCCGGTCTCGGTATCGTGCTTACGATCATGACGGTAATGGGGGTCACGAACCACATGGGATGGGAAATATTCCCGCGTTTCATGTGGTCGGGCCCGCTGGGAGGATGGCTGATCACGGCCAGCCATCATCAGCGGCACCACGAACTCTATGGCTGCAACTACGGCCTGTATTTCCGCCATTGGGACAGGCTGTGCAACACCGACCGCGGCGTCGGCGATTTCACGAAAGAGCATGCGCGGGCGGCGCGTCGCGTTGAAGTGGCGAACTCCTAGGCGGGCCGATGAACGAGCGCCGAAGTGCCCGTTCTTCCGTCAGTTGATCGGCACACCACCGGTGACCGCGATCACTGCACCGGTCATGTAGCTTCCCTCCGACGACGCGAGAAGGACATACGCCGGAGCAAGCTCGGCCGGCTGTCCTGCGCGACCGATCGGGGTATCCTGACCGAGTTTTTCCAGTTCCTCCGGCGACTTCGCGATCGGCTGGATCGGCGTCCAGATCGGGCCCGGCGCCACGGCGTTGACGCGAATGCCGTTCGCTACGAGCAGGTTCGAAAGCCCGACGGTGAGGCTGGAGATCGCGCCTTTGGTTGCGGCGTAGACGATCATACTCTTGGTCGCGACCTTGGCCTGTTCGCTCGTGGTGTTCACGATCGCCGACCCCGGCTTCATGTGCGGCGCCGCGGCCTTCGCCAGACGGATCATCGCGAACACATTGGCGGAGAACGCACCCTGCATCTCGTCGTCGTCGATGCTGTCCAGATCCTCGTTCATCGTCTGGGCGGCGGCGTTGTTGACCAGTATATCGATCCCGCCAAGGTCACTGACGGTGCGCTCCACCAGCGTGACGCAGTGATCGCGGTCGCGAATGTCGCCCGGCAGCAATACGCATCGCCGTCCTGCCTTTTCGACCCAGGCGCGTGTATCTTCGGCATCCTCTTGCTCGACGGCGAGGTACGAGATTGCGATGTCCGCGCCTTCACGCGCGTAAGCGATGGCGATGGCCTTGCCGATGCCGGAATCACCACCGGTGATCAGCGCGACCTTCCCTCGCAGCAAGCCCTTGCCGACATAGCTTTCTTCGCCGTGGTCGGGTTTGGTCGTCATGTTGGCGACAAGCCCGGGGCGCGGCTGCTGCGGTTCGCCGGGAAAGCTGGTCGGGTGGCTGGTGCGCGGATCATCGGTCATGGAAAGCGTCCTGCTATTCGGGTCGCTGGAGGAACGGTCATCCGATCGTTAAGTGCCGCCGCCATAAAAGTCCGTTGACGATGACGATCCATCGTCGAGGCCGATGCAATCAGCGGATCTCGGCACGGCGAGTGGGGGCGTGAAGATCCGCAGTCTTGTCGGCAATCCAGCGCAGGAAGCGACTGATATCCGGATGTGCTTTCAAGACATCGAAATCCGCAAACGTCGTCGCAAGGTCCTGATTCAAATCGGCATATCCCTAAACTCTTGGCTCTGAAAAAAATATGATGTGACTAGGGCTTGAAGAGCTGATTTCGGCTTTGCAGCAAAGATGAACAAATGGCCGAAGTTGGGGGAACGGAAAACGGGTTGTGAATGTCCGAGCATGGGTCGTCGTGGTCTTCGCTTAACTAGGTTGTCCCCGATCGCGCACGTCGCCGAAGATCATATTCTCCGAGCCCCTCCATCCGCCGAACCGAGCGTAGAGTGTCGGCAGGACGAAGAGCGTCAGCAGCGTCGCCGAGATCAGGCCGCCGATGACGACGGTCGCCAGCGGCTTCTGCACCTCGGCGCCGGCGCCGTGACCGAGCGCCATCGGCACGAAGCCTAGGCTGGCGACGAACGCGGTCATCGCGACGGGGCGCAATCGGGCGAGCGCGCCGTCGTGCGCGGCCCGGACCCGGTCCATGCCGCGGGCCATCAGGTCGTGGATCGACGACACCATGACCAGACCGTTGAGCACGGCGATCCCCGACAGCGCGATGAAGCCGACCGCGGCCGACACCGAGAACGGCATGCCGCGCAGCACGAGCGCGAGCACGCCGCCAACCAGCGCGAGCGGTACGCCTGTAAAGACAATCACCGCATCGCGGACCGAGCCGAGCGCGCCGTACAGCAGCAGCATGATGACCGCGAAGCAGACCGGCACGACGAGGAGCAGCCGATCGCGTGCGGACGCGAGGTTCTCGAACTGCCCGCCCCATTCGACATAGGTTCCCGGCGGCATCTTCACCTGCGCATCGATCGCGGTGCGCGCATCGGCGACGACGCTGGCGACGTCGCGGTCGCGCACGTTGGCCTGGACGACCACGCGGCGCTTGCCGTTCTCGCGGCTGATCTGGTTGGGGCCGTCGACGACCGCAATGTCGGCGACCGTCGATAGCGGCACGAAACCGCCGGCGGACGTCGGCACGGGCACCTGCGCCACTTGGGTCAGGTCGGAGCGCGACGCTTCGGACAGGCGGATCACGACGGGGAAGCGGCGGTCGCCCTCGAAGATCAGGCCAGCCTCGCGCCCGCCAATCGCGGCGGCCACCGTATCCTGCACATCGCCCGCGGTCACGCCGATCCGCGACATCGCCATCCGGTTCGGACGGATGTCGAGCATCGGCAGCCCCTCGGTCTGCTCGACGCGGACGTCGACGGCGCCCTCAGTCTTGCGCAGGATCTTGGCGATGCGGTCGGCGGCGGCGTTCATGCCGCCGAAGTCGTCGCCGAAGATCTTGACCGCGATGTCGCCGCGCACGCCGGCGATCAGCTCGTTGAAGCGCATCTGGATCGGCTGGGTGATCTCGTACGCATTGCCGGGCAGCGTCGAGAGCCGCTTTTCGATCCGTCCGACCAGCGCTTCCTTGGCTAGGCTCGGGTTGGGCCATTCGGCCCTGGGCTTCAGGATGACGAAGGTGTCGGTGGCGTTCGGCGGCATCGGATCGCTCGCGATCTCGGACGTGCCGGTGCGCGAGAAGGCGAACCGGACCTCGGGCTGGCGTGCGAGCATCTTCTCGACCTGGAACTGCATCGCCTGGCTCTGGTCGACCGAGGTACCGGGGATGCGCACCGCCTGGACGAGGATGTTGCCCTCGTCGAGCTGCGGCAGGAACTCCTGGCCGAGCGTGGTGAAGGCGACACCCGCGATCGCGAGCGCGCCGACCGCGATCCCGAGCGTCATGCTCGGTCGGCCCATCGCCTTGCCAAGCCCTGGCTCGTAGCGGCGACGCAGCCAGCCGATGATGCGGCTTTCCTTCTCGTCGACCGGCCTGCTCAATCCTATCGCGATGGCCGCGGGGACGAACGTCATCGACAGAACGAAGGCGAAGACGAGCGCGATGATGACGGTCAGCGCCATCGGTTCGAACATCTTGCCCTCGACGCCGGTGAAGGTCAGCAGCGGGGCGTAGACGAGGATGATGATCGCCTGGCCGTAGACCGATGGTCGGATCATCTCGCGCGCCGATGCGGCGACCAGTTCCAGCCTGTCCCGAAGCGGCAGCGGTCCGTCCCTGCCATGCTGCGCCTCGCCCAGACGACGCAGCGCGTTCTCGACGATGATGACGGCACCGTCGACGATCAGCCCGAAATCGAGCGCGCCGAGACTCATCAGGTTCGCGGACACGCCTGCCTTCAGCATGCCGATGCTGGTCAGCAGCATCGTGACAGGGATCACCAGTGCCGCGATAAGTGCGGCGCGGAAGTTGCCGAGCAGCACGAACAGCACGACAATGACCAGTACGGCTCCTTCAGCGAGGTTGCGGGCGACGGTCGCGATGGTCGAATTGACTAGTTCGGTGCGGTTGAGCACCGGCTTCACCACGACGTCGACGGGCAGGGCGCGGCCGATCTCCTCCAGCCGCCTGCCCACGCCCGTCGACACGGTGCGGCTGTTCTCGCCGATCCGCATGACCGCGGTGCCGACCACGACTTCGTGGCCGTTCTCCGAGGCCGACCCCATGCGCAGCGCCTGGCCGGTACGGACCGTGGCGATCTGGCTGAGCAGGATCGGCACGCTTTCGCGCGTCGCGACGACGGTGCGCGCGAGTTCGTCGGCGTTGCGAACGCGGCCATCGGCGCGAACCGCGAGACCTTCGCCGTTGCGATCGACGATGCCCGCGCCGGCGCTCGTGTTGTTGCGCTCGAGCGCAGTGGCGAGGTCGTTCAGCGTGATCTTCATCGCCGCCATCCGCTGGATGTCGGGGACGACGAGATATTGCTTGGTGTAGCCGCCGAGGCTGTCGACGCCGGCTAGACCCGCACTGCTCTTCAGCTGCGGCGTGACGATCCAGTCCTGTACGGTGCGCAGATAGGTCGCCTTGTCGGGTTCGCTGACGAGATGGTCGCCCTCGGGCGTGATGTAGCTGCCGTCCTTCTGCAGGCCGGGCTCGCCGTTCCGGTGGTTGACCTGATCGAGCTCGCGATATTCCACCGTCCACATGAAGATGTCGCCCAAGCCGGTGGCGATGGGACCCATCTCGGGTTTCACGCCTTCCGGCAGATCGCTTTCGGCGGTCCGCAATCGTTCCGCCACCTGCGATCGCGCGAAATAGATGTCGGTCTTCTCGTTGAAGACGGCGGTAACCTGCGCGAACCCGTTGCGGCTGAGCGAGCGGCTGTATTCGAGACCGGGGATGCCGGCGAGCGCAGTCTCGACCGTGAAGGCGACCTGCTTCTCGATCTGGTCGGGCGAGAGTGCGGGCGCGACGACGTTGATCTGGACCTGGTTGTTGGTGATATCGGGGACGGCGTCGATCGGGAGCCGCTGGATCGCGAAGACCCCGGCGAGTGCCGCCGCGAGCGTCAGCAGCAGGACGAGCCAGCGCTCCTCGACGGCAAAGGTTACGATGCGGGAAAGCATGGTCTAGTCCTCGTCCTTCGCGGCGCTTTTGCCGAGTTCGGCCTTGAGCGTGAACGAGTTGGTGGAGGCGATGCGCTCCTCGCCCGTGAGGCCCGCGGTCACGCTGACCGCACCGCCGTTGGTGCGGCCGAGCGTCACCGGCGTGGCGCGGAAGCCGGTCGCGGTGCGGACTAATACGTGCGGCTTGTCGTCGATCATCTGCACGGCGGCGGAGGGCACGGCGACGCTGCGGTCGCCACTGGCGGGCAGCAGGACCGAGACGCCGACGTTTTCGCCGACACGCCATGTGCCGGTCGCGTTGTCGATCGTGGCGATCACGGGGACCAGGCGCGTGGTCTCGTCGAGGATCGGCGATACGAAGGTGACGCGGCCGTCCTGACGGCGGCCGGCGGATGTCACCTCGACGCGCGCGCCGGGCTTCACGCGTCCGGCGTCAGCGGGGACGAGCGACATCGTGACCGATACCTTGGCGAGGTTGGCGACGCGGAAAAGCTCGACGTCGGCGGCGACCTGCTGGCCGAGCGTGGCGGAGCGGGCGATCACCTGCCCGGTTATGGGCGAGTGCACCGCGATGCGATTGAGCGCTCCACCGCCGCCGCCGCCGCCGCCGGTGGCCGACAGCTGCTGCCGCGCGAGACGCAACGCGATGCTGGCTTCGGTCGCGGCGGTTCGGGCGGCGACGAGATCCTGCTCGGGCGACACGCGCTCGGCGAACAGTCGCTGCTCCCGCCGGAGGTTCGACTGGGCAAGCGCGGACCGTGCACCCGCCGCCTCCACCTCGGCATTGAGCGACGCCGCCTCGCGGCTTTCGATGATCGCCAGCGTCTGGCCGTGGCCGATCGACTGACCGAGATTTCTGGTGAGCGAAACCAGCCTGCCGCCGATCGGGGCGGAGATGACCTGGACGCCCTGCGGATCGCCCTCGATCGTCGCCGGAAGCTCGATCGCGCCGGCTACGCCGCCCACCGTCGGACGGGTTACCTCGATGCCGGCGTCCGCGATCTGCTGGACCGACAGAGTGGCGACCGCAGGATCGCCCGCGCTATTGCCCGTTTCGTCACGCGCTTCGGCGCTGGCATTGGTCGCCTGTTCGGGCATTTGTCCGCAGCCGGCGATGGCCAAGGCGATGACGACGGGCGCGATCGCCCGTATGATGAGGCTGTTCATCGATCTGTATCCTTGGGCGTAGGCGCGGCGGTGGTGAGCCGCTCGAGACGGGCCTGAGCGTCGTGATAGGCGGCCAGCGCGTCGATCGCGGCCGTCCGGGTGTCGAGAAGCGTCCGCTCGGCGTCGAGCAGGTCGAGCTGGCCGAACTTGCCTTCGCGGTAGCCGATGCGTGCGATCCGCGCGGCCTCCTTTGCGGCGTCGAGCGCGGGGCCGGCCGCGTTGCGCGCCGTCGTGGCGGCGTTCGCTGCATCCGCCTGCGCGTCGGCGATGCCCTGTTCGGCGTCGAGCAGCGCCACGCGGCGCAATGCATCCGACTGGTCGCGTTGGGCGTCCGCCACGGCGACGGCGGAACGGCCGCCGTTGAACACGGTGAGTGGGATCGAGACGCCGAAGACCGCCGCGACATCGTTGGTCTGCTCGAGTCTGCGGGCACTGGCGCTAAGCGTCAGGTCCGGCACGCGCTGACTCTGCGCGAGGCGGACCTGGGCCGTGGTGGTGTCCAAATCGGCACGCGCGGCGGCCGCGGTCAACGTACTCGCGGTACCGGAAGCATCCGACTGGCGAATCGCATCCACGCGCTGGAACCAGGCCTCGTCGAGCATGCCAACGGGTATGCCGAGAAGCCGGGCGAGGTTCGTCGAGGCGACGGCGGCCGAACGCTCCGCGCGCTCCACCGCGCCATCGGCGGCCACGCGCGCGACGTCGGCGCGCTGCTCCTCGAGCGGCGACGCCCGACCAGCCCGCACCCGTACGCTGGCGGCACGCAGGACCTCGGTGGCGATGCCAAGCTGATCGCGGGCGACCCCGATGCGACGCTGCGCAGCGACCGCGACGATATAGGTCTGCGTGACACGCAGACGCAGGTCGGCGCGCGCAATGTCGGCCTGGAGACTGGCGCGACCGATCTGCGCTTCGGCGAGCGCGATCCGGGCGCCGCGCTTGCCCCCGCGTTCGAGCGGCAGGGCGACGCCGACGGTCGTCTCGGACGAGCGCAGCCCCCGATAGATACCGGTGCCGGCAACGTTCTCGGCCTCGGCGATGATCGACGGGTTCGGACGCAGCGCGGCAACGCGGCGCTGCGCTTCGGCAGCGCGGACTCCGGCGGATGCTGCATCCTGAAAGGGCGAGAATGCGCCGGCACGGGCCAGCGCCTCGGCGAGCGTGAGGACCGGTTCCGCCAAAACTGGCGGACTGGTCTGAGCCTGCAACGACGATGCGCAGGCCCCTGCGACCATGGCGGCCGCGATGATGCGATGCATTGGAATGCTCCTGACGACGAGGACGCGGGCGCGCACGGCGCACCCGATCGACGCGTCAGTCCTGCGGCGGTCTCAAAGCGGTGTCGGCATCGCTCCCGACGAGCGTAGCGTCGTTGAAGGACGCGAGCTTGCCTATGGCCGGGCCGCTCGTGCAGGAAAGCGTGTCGGCGTCAGGCGCGCTCATATGGTGGGCATGGCAGCTGCCATGATGGTGCGGGTACCCTTTGTCGGTATCGGCAGCGACCTGATCGCCGTCGCCATCGACGTGCGACGCGGCTTCGTACTGACTAGTCTCGATGCACCCGCCGATCTCTGCCGCATGCACCACCCCGACCCAGGCGGTCAGGACGAGCATCAGACAGGCAAGGAAGGGTAAGAGCCTACGCATAGAACCGTGCGGTAGCAGAGAAAGATATTGCTGTAACTGGGCAAGGGGACTCGATCCAATCACGTCGGGTTTGAGAATGAACGAGTGACTGGAGTTGGGGAGCAGAGAGGAGTCTCCCAGCGTCCGATTAGACCGGAACTGGGAGCCGAGAAAGTATCCGTGAGTGTCAGCTTCTGGGTTTGCCGGAAGCTGTAGGGCAGGGCGCCTTCGCCCAGTTGTTGCCGTTCCGAACCGTGAGGCGCTTGCTCGAATGCGGTCATTCGTTCAGCATTGCTCGATGACGGATCGAGAGCCCTTCTATGCCTTAATGACAGAGGTTTGCGTAGAACGCGGTTGGTGCGGATCGGTGGTCGATGACCGCCCGATGCTCGTCACCGATTTCTTGCCTGATAAAGGAATGGTTACGGTCGATCAGTTCGTCGGGTGGCTGTTCGAAGCCGATGGCGTCGATCCGAGCGAAGATCTCCCAAAATGGCAAAAGCACATCGACGGGCTTCGCGACGCGTTCATACGCCACATGGGCAGCAGTTCGGTCGATGTCGAACGTTTGGCGTGGTTCGACAACTAGCGCCCAATTGCGGACATTGGGAAATTGCTTGTAGGATGCCAAGTAGCGGCGAGGGAGCGACGACCGAATGAAAGCGTTAGCTAATCTTGCCGTCCATGGATTAGGCGAATTTGCCCGGTATTTTATTTACGTCGGGTATCCGCTTTATGCTTTCAGTGTATTGAAAAGTCTGGGAAAATCCGCAGCATTGGTTGATATTGTCATCTTGATTATTCTGACTGGAATAGGCTCGTTCTTTCTTGCCAATCAGCTTGGGCGTGCCGCCGCTGCGATAGAGAAGAAGCGCTAGATTACAGCCGTCGCTTGGTGTCCGCTTTCGCTCCCCTTCCGGCCGTTCCGCTCACGCCCAATTCCGGTCATTCCGCGCCTTTACGCGGATACCCAAAAGCAGACAAAGTTTAGTCAAGGCCAAGCCCTTGCCTTGGAGGCAATTGCTTGATTGCGTATACTCAGTGCTTCCCCGTCGTTATCAATAATTCGGCACCCTGCCTTTCGCGCTTGAGCGATCCACGCATCATAAGCGCGGTAGTCGTCCGGGGGAGACTCTCGGCATATCTCCGGCGACGACGGCACCGAGTCGGTGCTGCTACACGCGGATAGCAGAAGCAACGTCGCGAGCGCGAAAGATGGAGCGGCCTTCATTCATCGAAACTGCCCACGTTGGAGCAATATGGCAACTGTGTCCGCTTTTAACCCTGACCGCCGCAAAGCCGCCAGTCCGCTTTCCTCCCCAATCACGACATTCGCGAGTGGATAGCCGGGCTTCAAAATCGGTCATTCGCAAAGAAGAACCAGCGTCCATGTGTGGACGCCCCGCTGGATACAAGGGGGTTTTTGAGAGATTTGTTCGCGCAGGTTCAGGTGCTGCCGTGTGTCCGGCCTGTTGATGCAGCATCATCACCGCTGCTGGCCTGTATGGAGATCGCGGATCGGGTCCAGACCGAAGTTGCGCGCTCGAGGCGCTCGGACACATCCCTGGTTTTCCCAATCCCGTTTCTGACCGTTGCGCCATACCTCTCTACTGACCTTCCTTGCGTCCCTGACGCCTCAAGCCTTGGCGGTTACACCGCCGCGGCCGGAGCTCTGTAGGACCCTCCATGCGCCATCAGCGCCCAGACGGTCCTCGCCATCTTGTTGGCCAACGCCACCGTGATCAGCATGCGCGGCTTGCGGGCCAGCATGCCGGCCAGCCATGCGCCGGCTTTATCGGGGTCACGCGCCGCAACCTTCGTAACCGAACTTGCGCCGACAATAAGAAGCCTCCGCAAGCTACGCTCGCCCATCTTTGTTGTGCGCCCCAGCCGCTCCTTGCCGCCGCTAGAGTGCTGTCGGGGTACGAGGCCAAGCCAGGCTGCAAAATCACGCCCGCGTCGGAACGTGTTGGCAGCAGGCGCTAGCGCCACAAGCGCAGTCGCGATCACCGGCCCGACCCCCGGAATGGTCATCAGCCGCTTCGCCACACGGGGTCAGTCTTGGCCCGGTGCGCGATTTCGCGATCCAGAAGAGCGATCTGCGACTATTCGGTGAGGTGTCCTCGTAGGGCGTTGCTGCGTGCGCTGGCGCACGAGCAGATCGCGCGTACGGAAGATTACTCCGGAGGCCTGTGCTTCGGCGCTCTTACCCTGCACGAACCGCATCGTCGGGCGCTGCGCCGCCTCGCAAATCGCTTCGGCATCGGCCATGTCGTTCTTCTGCCGCTTCACGAACGGTTTTACGTAGGCCGGTGGAATGAGCCGCGTGTCGTGACCTACTGCGGCGATCTCGCGAGCCCAGTAATGGGCGCTCGCACAGGCCTCCATTGCCACTACGCATCGTGGCAAAGTCGAGAAGAACAGAACCTGATCACGCCGAAGCTTTTTGCGAAAGATGACAGCACCGGTCGGATCCGAGCCGTGAACCTGGAAAACCGACTTGGCCAGATCGATGCCAACTGTGCTAACCTCACCCATGGACGCCTCCTCCGTGGTGTTTTCAACACCTCCACTATGGCACATCAATGCCGTCAGGGGGCGTCCACCCCAACGAAGTCGGGAAGCGAAGGAAGGGGCGTGAGCGTCCGATTGTGGGTCAAGAACCTGCGGCGTAAGGTGTATCATACAGGGCAGCATGCGTACCGCGCACGCCTCGGTCGACCAAGGCCAGGAAAGTGCCCTTCGCTGCATCAAGGTCGCCCGTTTCGCTCATTTCGGCATGCGACTGTACGAATGCAGTGCTCCACGCCGATGTAATGAGCGCGGCAGCGAGGTAGGCATCGGCATCATTGCTGGGGCGATCTACAGCTTCCGCCAAAACAACGGCCAGAGCGCGGATAAAGTCGTCCCGCATCTGCCGTGCGCGAGCTTTCAGCGCCTCGCTTGCCTGTGCCGTCTCAACAAAGGCCTGGGTATCCGCAAACAGTGGGAAGGCCGGTTCACGCTGGTCGGCCATGCGATGGGCAAGCTCGCCAAGGGCCCCGATTGGCGACGTGCCCGGTGAGCGCGATCTGATGGCCTCGAAAGCGACATCATGGGCCTCCTGCTCGCGGTCGAAGAACATGTCTTCCTTTCGCGGGAAATGATTGAAGACCGTCATGCGTCCGACATCGGCCGCCTCCGCGATCTCGTCGATCGTCACCCGGTCAAAGCCACGCTCCATGAACAGGCGCGTGGCAGCATCGGATATCGCCTGTCGGGTCACGAGCCTCTTGCGCGTTCGACGGTCTGGGTTCGGTCCATTCATGGCTTGAACATCAATATATACTCGGTATAGATATGTAGCGTATCCAATTCTGAGGATGTTCCTATGCCTTCGTCAACCGTCATGCCAGCAGCGATCAAAGCAGGCCACAAATCGGCGCTCGTCAGTGGCGCGAGCTTTGCCGGCCTCGCTACCGCCTACTGGCTGAACCGGCTTGGACACAGTGTCACGATTGTCGAAACGGCATCTGAACTGCGGCGGGGCGGCACGCCGGTGGATATCGAAGGAGAGACGATCGAAATCCTGGGTCGCATGGGACTTGCAGATGCGGTGCGCGCCAAAGCGCTGCCCCCGCGTGGCTTCGAGTTCAAGGACGCGGATGACGCCACCTTGGGATCGATCGGTATCGGCAACGAACCAGAGGCGCACGAACGATACGAGATTCACCGTGATGATCTGCTGGATATCCTTTCTGCCGCGGTGGAGGACAAGGTCGAAATCCTGTTCGGCCAATCGATCGTCGAGCTGGATGAGGGCAGAGACGGCGTGTCGGTGAGCTTGAGCAACGGCGACCGGCGCGACTATGCTTTGGTCTTCGGGTGCGACGGCAACCGGTCCAACACGCGCAAGCTCGTTTTTGGCGAGGGCGAGCAATTCGCCTACTTCATGGGCGGCTATTTCTTTCTGAAGGTGGTGCCGCAGATCGGGTTGCTTCCCGCCAACATGTCACAAGTTTTCAGCGTGCCTGGGCGTATGGCGATGCTGAACGGCTATGAGGATCGAACCGACATCGGCTTCGGTTTTCGGACGATCGGCGAGATCGACTATAACTACCGCGATCGCGCTCAACAACGCCGCCTGATCCACGACCAGTTTGACGGTTTGGGATGGAAAGTGCCGGCGATGCTCGACAGCATGGACGGGGACGACGACTTCTATTTCGACAGGATCAATCAGATCAGGATGACCTGCTGGTCGCGCGGTCGTGTGACCCTGGTCGGCGACGCGGGCTACTGCGTCTCGCCGCTTGCAGGGTTCGGCGGCTCGATGGCGATCATCGGTGCAGGCCGGCTGGCGGACGCGCTCGAGCGGTATCCCGACGATCACGGTGCGGCCTTTCGCCACTACGAAAACGAACTGCGGCCATTCGTCGAAGAGGTTCAGGAGCGCGCCGCGACTAACGGCTTGGCGATGATGTTTCCGGCCGACGAGACCGAGCTTGCGGAGCGCGATCGCAAGCTCTTGGCGGGTGAGATGGACATGTAGGCGTTGCCGCACGTCGATCGGCCCTACAAGCCCATGCGTCTCTCTCTCTCTCTCTCGTGAGGACGACATTGGGCGCCCGCGGATCATCGATAGCCCGCGGCCTGAAGCTCGAACAGTTCGGCATAGCGGCCCCCGGCAACAAGCAGGTCGTCATGGGTACCTGATGCCTCCACCTTGCCATCGCTGAGCACCAAGATGCGGTCCGCCATGCGCACGCTGGAGAATCGGTGCGAGATCAGCACTGCCGAGCGTCCCGCGCTCAGTTCACGGAAGCGCTGGAACACCTCGTACTCGGCGCGCGCATCCAGCGCTGCAGTGGGTTCGTCGAGGATCAACACCTGGGCATCGCGCATGTAGGCGCGAGCGATCGCCATCTTCTGCCATTCGCCACCGGACAGGTCGACGCCGTTCCGGAACCGCTTGCCGATCATCTGGTCGTAGCCGTCGGGCAGTTTGGCAACAACGCTGTCGGCGAGCGCGGCGGACGCTGCTGCCTCGATCCGCTCGCGATCGCCGCGCGCCTCGATGCGACCGACCGCGATGTTGTCCGCGGCAGGTAGGTTGTCGGTACGGCAGAGACCGGCGGTCGACGGACCGTCGACGTCGCCCGGCTACAAGCGATCTGGACTGTCAGTCCTCGCCTGTCGCTGACCGGACGGTTGGAACACGCTTTCGCCAAAAGTGGGCTGGAGACTGCGGGTTACCGGGACTCGTCTTACGCAGCTCTATGGGCAAGTTTTCGATTTTGAGAGGCCTGGGACGCGCGTCTCAAACCGCTTCAAAGCACATTAACGAACGGCCGACGTTGGGGGCCGGAAAGGGCGATCTGAATGTCCACAAGTGGGTTTTCGCGCGGATGAGTAGCGCTGGCGGACGAATAGGGGCAGCAAGTCACCTCAATCCTGAACTCCCCATTTGCCGCCCGGCGTAGATATCTGGCGGATGACACTGTAGCCAGATCCGTACGCGGTCGGCCGGCGCGAGATACTGCCTCTGGCTAGCATCGATCCTCCACCCGGCGTACCTAGCATCCACGTTGCGTAGCGGGTTCACCGCGTGGATCTGGCCCCGCGAGTGCGGGGAGCTGACCAGTTGCTGTCGGAGCGACTCGTTCCGCAACAGCGTCAGCCAAACCTGTCCCCAACCAAGGAAGAAGCGCCAAGCGCCGGTGAAGTCGCCACGTTCGGGGGCAGCCTTTCGATCATGCATGGTGCATCGGAGGACTACAGCTGCCAACAGCCCTGGCGCTTACTCCAAGACGTAAGAAGGGCATCCGAGTCGCCTCGAATGCCCTAATTTTGCAAGCCGCTTGGGAGCAACCTGCCTGCAACTCTAAGCGCTCAGTCGCTTAGATGCCATTCGAAAGATTGGTATCCGGATCGTTGGTGCGCATGTCTTCTGCCTGATTCTGGCCTGTGGCGCGCACTGCGTCGGCCTTGTTCTCCAGGCTCGCTTCAGCTGCTTCGTTGCCCGTGGCGTCGGCCGCGTCTTCGAGGTTATCGGCGACGGCTTCAGTGTTCGACTCGATCTTATCGGCCGCCTGCTCGCGCGGGCTGGAATTGCAGGCTGCGAGCGAGAGCAGACCGGTAACGACGGCGACAGAAAAAACTTTCTTCATGATCAACCCTTATTGTGGTGGGGTACGGATACACGACGGCGGTTGGAATTCAACGCCGATCCGCTTGGTGGGGCATGGCTGCCCAGCGGCCAGCAATGCTTTGTCTAAGCGATCCCTCAATAGGCAGAAACCAGTGGCCAAACCCATGCGCTCGCGTTCGCGGGCAAGGGGAAGGGTTGTGACTAAGGGCCGATGTCGATCGCCTGCGCTTCCGCCCGGCGCGCCGACGACTTGGCAAAACCGAGTTGCTCGGCGATTGGATCGTTCCATCCGTACGGGTCGGTGCGAAAGGCTATCGCCCCGTCGGCACCGACATAGACATTGTGATAGAGCAGCCGGACCGGAATACGACGCGGCAAGGGCACGAAGGTCATCTCGCCCGTCGCCTGCGCGGCCTGCCAGGCGTCCGCGACGCCCTCGTCCTCGGCGAGCATCTGCGCGAAGCCGAGCGCGTCCTGGACGCGGACGCAGCCATGGCTGAGATGGCGCTGGCTGCGCTCGAACAGGGCCGGCGCCGAGGTGTCGTGCAGGTAGATCGCCTGGTTGTTGGCCATGTCGAACTTGACGAGGCCGAGCGCATTGTCGGGTCCCGGCTGCTGGACGATCCAGCCGTCACGCAGCACCATGTTGTGCGCCTGCAGATACGCGTCGTCGACATTCGCCATCTCGCCGTTCTGGATCGATTTCGGCACGGTCCAGGTCGGGTTGGCGACCAACCTGAAGATCGGCGATGCAAGCGCCGGGGTCTCGTGCCCGGGTTCTCCGACCACGACCTTTCGCTCGTCCGCCACCGTACCGTCGCGGTAATAGCGCAACTGTGACGCCGCGGTGTTGACGTCGATCCGCGTGGCCGGTGGCATGCGTTCGAGCCAGCGCCGGCGCTCCAGCGCAACGCCCAACGCCCGGGCACGGTCGCCGGCGCCAAGGTTGAGCACCTTCAGCGTCTCGGGCCCGACGACGCCGTCGGCGGCAATCCCGTAATCGGTTTGCAACCCTTTCAGCGCGTCCGCCAGCGCTTGCGTGTAGAGCGCCGACATGGGGGAAGGCGCGAGTTGCAACGGCTCGGTCGCTAAACCGGAGGGTGCCAGATAGCCGCTTTGCGTCAGCTGATCGGCGATGGCCGCTACCCGCGGGTCTCGATCGCCGGCGCGGATCAGGCCACCGGTGATCGGCTGGGCTGGTCCGGCCGCGGCCGCAGCCTGACTGAAGCGGAGATAGGCGTCGGACAAAGCCCGGTATTCTGCGTCCTGCGGTGCCAGCGACGCCAGCCACTCGGTGAGTTTACCGGTCGCAAGGGCGACGCCGAGGCCGGCCGTTACGTCGGTTTTCGGGCGGGGCAGGGTATAGACTTCGTGCAACGCGACAGGATCGATGTGTCCTCTTGCCAACGCTTCGGCATAGGAGAGGGCGGCGCGCGACCGCGCTACGTCGGCGACGGCGGGGCTTGCATCCATTGCGTCCGCGGCGGCGAAGGCCAGGTGGTCGAGACCGTGCCGGCCGCGGTCGGCGAGCGCGGACTGGAATGCCGTGATGCTCTGCTTGGACCACAAAGCTCGCCATTTCGACTTGGCGTACAACGTCCGAAGTCTGGGGTCCGTCACTTCGGCCTTGTCGATCGCAATCGCGATGGGGTCTGGACGGGTTACGGCGTCGATCGGAACGATCTGAGCGTGCGCCGCTCCGTGGGTAAGCAGGATCAGCAGCGGGACCGTGGATCGGTACAATGTCTTATAGCGCATCCCGATCTAACGAGCCAGTCGGCAATGTGGACCAGAACGACGACCGGTGGCAGCATAAATGTGCCGTTCGGCTTGCTATCGCTGGTCTAAATCGATCGCCGTCGCTACTCTTGAACGCGTCGGCCCGGCCTGTTTCACTCGCAAATCGCGCCGTGGCGTCAGCCATGCGCAACGCCCGTCAATCACCCTCGAAAGTCAGCGCCTGGTCGGTGCGCGCCGCGGCGTATTTCATCTGACGGTGCGCAATTGCGCCGACCATAGCGGGGGTACGCATCGCCAGGCTCTCGAGGGTCGTCCCAATTCCCGCCATCAATACGGCCCCGTCGGCCACGGTTTGCCTACATGAACAAACGGGCGAAGTTGGGGAACGACAAGCCGACCCCAGCGTCCGACTATGGGTCGGCGCGAACGTCGACTGACCCGGTAATCATAGGATCCGCCTACCGCTATGGCGAAGCCGTGCGATACCCCCAAAATGGGCAATCACCGTTCGGTACTCTTGATGTCTGTAATTTCGTTGTTCGAAAGACCCGCGCCTTCCTCGTGCAGGAAGTGCAAGAGTTCGCCAACTTCTTTCGGTCCAAACGTTATGGCAAGGCCATCCATACGAATGGATATGGCTTTCTGTGTATCTGTGGACAGACCGGCGATAATTTCAACGCAGTCTTCCAGCGTTCCTTGTCCGAGCGCGTCTGAGGTCACGTCACCAGACGCATCGACCGAATAAATCGTCGCCGGCTCACTCAAGGGGTATGTCGTCATCGCGTTTCCTGACCAGTCGGTGTCGATAGGAGAACGCGCTGGGGTTCATATCGGGCGCACTGACACTCGCCGTCACAGCCTTCTGATACCTGACAGTCGTCTAGTGGCAAAGCCGCAAGCGAACCTGAACAAGTGTCGGGTCTTGGGGCGTGACTCGGGGGGCTTCAATGTCGCTTTATGGGTCTTTACTGATGTGCGCGGAACGTCACTCCGATCGTGCGCGGGTCGCTTGGCGTAGCGAGAATCAGGCCTGAGTTTCCGGCCTGGATCGTGACGTTCTGAATATAGTCCCGATCGAACAGGTTGCGTGCGAACACTGCCAGCTCCCAGCCCTTACTGCTGCGATAGCCGACGCTGCCGTTGACGACTGTGTAGCTGCCGATCGTCGTGAAGCGCGAACCGGTCGGATCGCCGAACTGCTTGCTGCGGTAGTTGGCATCGGCATGTGCGAACACGCTTCCACCCAGGGCTTCCACAGGAACAAGGTAGTCGCCGCCCACGGTCGAGGACCATTTCGGAAGGCCGGGTAGTCCCGTGCCGCTCAGATTGCAGGTTGCGGCTGTGTTGCCGATCAGCTCGATGGGGCACGGCCCGGCCGGGTAGCTGTCATACTTGCCGTCGGCGTAAGCGACCGACGCGCGGAGCGACAGGTCGCGTGTGACGGCCGCAACGGCGTCGGCCTCCACGCCCTTCGACGTCACCTTTGGAATGTTGGAGAGATACGTGCGCAGCGCTGCTGCGGCGCGGGTGTCGCTGACGTTGGTCTGGAAGTCGGTGACGCGGGTATAAAAGGCATCGATGTTGAAGGTCAGGCGATTGTCGAACAGCAGCGTCTTGAGGCCTACCTCATAAGCCGTGTTCTTTTCGGGTCGCACGACGGCCGTACCGACTGCCGGCAAGTTCTGATCGTTGAGCGGTAGCCCCGACATATTGATGCCGCCCGACTTCTCGCCGCGGGCATAGCTCGCGTAGCCGAGTACGTTGTCGGTCGCCTGCCAGGCGATGTTGGCGCGACCGGTCAGCGCACCGTCATTGACCTTTGCGGCGTAGGTCTGGCCGCGCAGGATGCCGAGCCGTGCGTTGATCAGCGCAGTGCTGGTAGTGGCCGGACCGCCAAAGACGAACGTGTCGTAGGTGCCGGTCTTGTGCTCGTAGGTGTAGCGCAGACCACCGGTCAGGGTCAGGCGATCAACCGGCCGCCAGTTGACCTCGCCTAACGCGGCATAGCTGTTCGACTGGAAATCGGTGCGACCATCGGTGCCGTAGCCGTCGAGAAGGTTCGCAGGAACCGGCGTGACGACCTGATTGGGCGCAGTGCCGGTGGTGACGGAGGTGCCGATCAAATAGCGCGCGGCTGCCGGGCCGTAGATCGAGATCGGCCGTCCCTCGATGCGCTGGCGGAAGAAATACAGCCCGCCGACGTAGCTTAGGGCGTGATCGCCGTTCGAGGCGAGGCGCAGTTCCTGGCTGTACTGATCCTGGCGCGACGGGATGTGCTGTTCGATCTGGATCGGAATGCCGGTATAGTCGCGGTCGTTGGCCGCATCCCAGTTCCAGAAACGCCACGCACTGACCGACGTCAGCGTCGCGCCGCCAATGTTCCAGTCGGCGATCGCGGCGACACCCCCCTCGTTGGTATCGACCCCGAGTTGCGCGTCAATGTCGGTCACGCGGTCATAGGGGTTGGTGCTGGGCGGGGTGTAGTTGAACTGCGCGGCAAGGCCGGTCGGCCCGGCAAACTGCCGCGTTGCCGTGCGCGGCACGTCACGCGTGGCGACGCGGTAATAGACCTGCGTGCAGCAGTTGCTCTGGAAACTGGTGAAGTCGGCGCTGAGCTTCACCTGTAACATCTCGGACGGCTTGAACAGCAACTGGGCGCGCACGGCCTGGTTGCCGATCTGGTTCTGATCCCGGCCGGTGCGGATATTGTCGATCACCCCGTCACGGCGTGTGGAGACGCCTGATATACGGAAGGCGAGCGTATCGGTGATGGGACCCGATGCAGAAGCCTTGGCCTGGACGAAGTTGAAGCTGCCGACGGTGATTTCCTCGGTCGCCTCAGGTGTGAAGGTTGGTGCGCGCGTCGTGATATTGATCGCGCCCGCCGTGCTGTTCTTGCCGAACAACGTCCCCTGCGGACCGCGCAGGATCTCGACCTGACCGATATCGCTAAAATCGAACGCGGCGGTTGCCGGCCGCGCGTGATAGACCTGATCGACGTAAAAGCCGACGCCCGGTTCCAGGCCGTCATTGGCCTGGCTGACCGCGACGACACTGCTGCCCAAGCCCCGGATCGTGAAGGCGGTGTTGCGAGGGTTCGCCGAGCTGTAATTGAGCGACGGCACTAGCTGCGACAGTTGCTGCGTATTCACCGTGTAGGACCGGTCCAGCAGTTCGCCACCAACGACCGACAGCGAACCGGGAATGCGCTGCGCATCCTCGGCACGGCGACGTGCCGTTACCGTGATCTCGGGCAGGGCGACTTGACCTCCATCGTCACTGGCACTGGTCGCAGTAGCCGCATCTGCAGGCGGGACCGCGCGGTCCTGCGCATAGGCAGAAGTCGTAAGCGCAATGAGGCTGGCAGCGCAAAGCAGGTGACGCATCGGAAGTTCCCCTTGTCGTCCAACACCCCGCTATTGCGGGCTATGCCGGATCTATATCCGGCCATATACAGACCTATCTCGATTGGAGAAGACCTTGCCGGCTATAATCCTGATCCCGCTGCTCTTTCTTGCCGCCAGCCCGCAGGCGATGCCGGAGATGGATCACGCGCCCGACGCCTGCCCGGCGAAGGCGGTGCCGCTACCGGCGGAGTTTGAGGGTTGGACTCGCAGGCGGCCTGTTCGCGCCGGAGCGAGGGTCAAGGCGGCTACTACACTTCCGCTCGGCGCCGGCATTACGGCCATGCTATTGCCGATGCCGGCCGTTACCTATGCTGTCCGACCCGAGAAGCCCGGCACACCCGCCAACAGCGGCGGGATGTTCGCCTTCAACGTGCCTGCCTCCGGGCGCTACCGCGTCGCGCTGGGAGCTGCCGCGTGGATCGACGTCCTAAGTGGCTCATCGCCAGCGACATCCGTGGCACACAGCCACGGGCCTGATTGCACGGGCATTCGCAAGATGGTCGACTTCGATCTGAAGCCTGGGCGTTACCTTTTGCAGGTGACTGGTAACGCTTCTCCGACACTTTCGCTGATGATCGTGCGCGTGCCCTCCACCTGACGTCGGTGCCTCGACCGGCTTGCAGAATGAACTTTAGCCTTGTGCCGATAACTATATCCGTCTGAATATAGATGTGCACTGCAGAACGGACGTGGTCATGAAAATCAGGATCGACATGACGGGCATGCGCTTTGGTCGGCTCATTGGCATCTGCTTCGCGCACAAAAGCCGGAGCGGGCACGCGCATTGGCTGTTCCAGTGCGATTGCGGGACTGAGCTTGTAGCAGCGGGAGGTAACGTCCGATCAGGACGCACGGCGAGCTGTGGTTGCCTGCACCGCGAAATCTGCGCCGCCCGCCTCACTCAACATGGGTACCGTGCACAACACCGCCATGATGCCACGTATCGCGCCTGGCAGCGCAGGAAGACGGAGAATGAAGCAGGCGTAATTTCGCCGGCATGGTCCGATGATTATGCCCGCTTCCTCGCCGATATGAGAGAGCGTCCTGCCGACACGATGCTATCGAGAACCGACGTATCGAAACCGTTTGGTCCCGCCAATTGTCGATGGATGCCGGTGGCTTCTCGTTCAGCCCGGGCAACGCATGGGTGGACGACACGCCGTGACGCGCCGCGGGCTCAACTTTCCGGCTTGAGCGCGTCGACTAGCCAGTCGAAGTCTGCTCCCTTGGCAGCGGCGACCATGCGCGCTTCAATGTCGCGGTAGCTGGCAAGCACCTGCTCACCAAACGCTGTCAGGTGCGCGCCGCCAGCCTTTCCTCCCCCAACGCGGGTTTCGACGACCGGCTGGGTCCAGGCATGGTTGAGACTGTCGACGAGCAGCCAGATACGTCGGTAGCTCATCTTTAAATCGCGTCCCGCGGCTGAAATAGAGCCGGTACGACCGATGGCATCAAGAACGAGCGCCTTGCCCGGTCCTATCGCCGGCTCCGTGCCTCTGAGAAACTGAACGTTGACCTTCAATGGTCCATCAATAGCCAAGCTGGCATCTCCTGCGAAGACCGCGACAATGGTCCAGCGTCAGTTCTGAGGGCAACGTCATTTTCCTATCAGGACGTCGCTTGCCTTGATGAGCACCGTCACTTGATCGCCTTCGCTGAGCGCCAGGTCGGAGATGGCCTCCTCGGTGATATTCGCGGTGATGATCATACCGTTGCCGATATCGACCTTGACTGAGCCATTGACGGCACCGGGCTGGATGCTGGCGATGCGGCCTGAGAGTTGATTGCGGGCGCTGATCTTCATGGGATATCCTCAACAGTGATGGGGTTGAGCGGTAGCTTTACGACTACGACCCAAATCCAGCCATTCCCATTTCTCGATCCTTTTTTGAGAAGGTTATGGGTGCCGGCATCACCGCCAGCTTCGACATGAATGAATGACCGAAGTTAGGTTGCCGAAGACGGGTCGCGAGTGTCCGCCACTGGGTCTGGCCGGAAGCTGTAGGCAGGGTGTCTTCGCCCGCACACGGACGTTCAGGCTGGCGATCCGGGCTTCCAAGACTGGCCATTCGTTAAGCGCGATCTTTCCCGTTTCTCCGTCTCCGAAAGGCCATTTCGGGAAAGAGCAATCGGGAACAGATTTTGGGAAACGGGGTGCCTTGGACGGCTCTCGCCGTGATCGCTACGGCGACTGTCTCGCTATGGGTTCGCTATCGGGAAAGCCTGGCTGGCATTGACGCTGTCCGCAGTGAGATGCGTCAGGCGCGGTATTAGTTTCAATTGGCGATGGGGCGGCCAGCGGCCGACGTTCTTGGATCGGACGCCACCTCGATATAATGTGTGTCGGTCGGACCAATCCCGCTGATATAAACGACGGCTGGCTCATTACGGGTCAGCGCAAAATGCGGTGCGCCCGCCGGTTCGGTATAGAAGCTACCAGAGCCGAGAGGCTTGACGGCCGCTTCTTCGGCCATGATGCCATACCCGAAATACCAAGTTCCCGAGACGACTACGGCAGATCGCTGATCGCGGTGGAAGTGTGCAGCGATCCGCGTGTTGGCTGGAACACGCAGCGCGATCGTATAGGGGCCGGTAACGGCCGGGTCGCCGTACAGGGTGGTCGTCTGTATACCGGTGACGCCCGACGTACCTACGCCAGCGCCGCCTTTTGCCATCGCCGCGATTTGCAGTGGCGTCAGGCGGATTTCGCTGACCTGTGGTGCAGCGAATGCGGAAGAGGTCGCTGTCAGTGCCAAGCTTAGGCCGAGCATAGGCTTCCGGGCGCTCACTTGCCTTGCTCAAGGAAAGCGCGGACGATCGAGCTGGTCGCCTTGGGGTTTTCTTCCATGATCCAATGCCCTGACCCTGGAATGATCCCCTCCTGCACATTGCTTGCGGCGAAGCGCATGACCGTTGCCATCATCGGCCCGAACGATTTTTCGCCACCAATGGCCAGTACCGGCATGGCCAGCTTGCCGTTGGCGGCAAGGAACGCCTTGTTGTCGATTGCGTCCTGATCAAACGCGGCAAACTGCATGAAGCCCGAGTGCATCGCACCCGGCATGGCGTACAGCTTGGCATAATGCGCGCGCGACCTTTCCGTGAAAGCCGCAGGGGTTGCCGAGAACTCGTTCCAGAATCGATCCAGATAGATGCGCTCGCGTCCTGCTACCAACCGCTCCATATCCGGTCCACCGAAGCGGAAATGCCAGAGCAAAGGGTTTTTGAGAACCTCCTCCCAAGGGCCGACGCCCGGAAGCGGCGCGTCTATCAGTACGAATCTTGTCACGCGCTGGGGGTGCTGAACGGCGAACGCGTAGCCGACCATATTTCCGATATCGTGGGTGACAAGATCGGCCTTCGGGACCTTCAAAGCGTCCATCACCCCTGCAACGTCGCCTGCCTGCGTCTTCTTGTCGAAGCCACCGGCGGGCTTTGACGAAAGGCCAAGACCGCGAAGATCTGGAACAATGACGGTGTGATCGCGTGCGAGCTCTGCAGCCATGGGGGCCCACATGTCACCAGTTTCACCGTAACCATGAAGCAATACGATGGCGGGTCCCTTACCGCCTACGCGCACGTGGATCGTGGCGCCATTTGTTGCGATTTCCTGGGTTCGGAAGGCCGACGGGAACGGCGTAACCTGCGCCAACACTGGAAAGCTAAGCATGAAGACAGTCAACGTGGCAACGATTAATCGAACCATGGCTTATCTCCAAATATTTGGTATCGATCTGCAAAAACTCGTGAGCACACGCTTTTTAGTAAATTTGATAAATAGAATGTAAAATTGGAATCGAGATAAATCGATTAACACATAACATGAAGAGGGCGTTCAACTAATATGTCGAGATCCGGGATATATTAAAGCCGGCCATAGACGCATATCGATATAAATCTGATTTGTTCCCTTGAAAACCATGCAGGCGCAGAAGGCTGCACCTTATATGTTGGATCCGATTTCGGTAACCTCTGCGATCCGTTTGAGAGCAATCGATCCATCATTAGACACGCTACACAGATATATGCGCCACTTCGCCAAAGGCCGTTGTGGGCTTTCCGAATTGACCATCCTTTTAGAAAAAGCAGCAGCCCGCAATTTCGGCTATTGCTACCCGCCGTCCCGAAAGCAGTCCGTCCGCTTTCCTCTCAACCCAGACATTCCCGAAGTTCGATCGGTCGCGAGAACTTCCTCCCCATCGGAAATAGCAATGGCCGGTAGCGCTTGGTTGCGTAAGAGAAGGCGGGGCAGGATATGAGAGCGATGATCGACCTCGTAAACGCCCAGGGGGCAGGGCTATCCCCCGACCGCTTAGTAAACGCCACGGGGCTATCCGACAAATCTTTGCGATCTTACCCCATCGGCATGATCCTACCGGTGCCCGGCATCGGGCGTCTGATCCTTTTCGATGCGCATCCGTCGAGGGATGTCCTTCACCAAGAGATCTGGGGGCGGGAGGTGTTCCTGTTCGACGACGGTAACCGACTGGTGTGGCAGATCGCGCCTGAACCAGGCACCACGGACGACATGCACCGAAATTTCGATACGGCCCGCCCCGCGACCGAAAGCTTCTCCGGCATTAGCAATATCGACGGAAGGTTTTATGCGAGCCGGATCGGCGGTGACACTTTCGTGATTGATATGACGACCGGCGCTGCCTCGTATGGCGGCTGGGCACGAACCTAGCCCGTTCGAGCCAGCCAGATCGTGCAAACGTCGATCGCCGCGCTGGCTTTCCCATATCCTGATCGTTTGCGAGACAGTCGGTGTGCTCATAATGCAATAATCAAGATTTTTGCATATCTCAGAGGATCAGTAGCGTGCGCGTGATATTTAACGACTCAATCGACCTCGGCTTCGCAGTCGCCGCTTTGATAAATGACACAGTCGATAGGAGCGAAATTGCCGATTGGGCTGCACGCGTAATTGACGAAGTGGAAGATCCACCAACCTATATTTACGTGATGCTGGACATGGAGCGCTACCACGGACGTGGTCTTCATGACGAGATTGGATTTACACCAACCACCGGATTAGATTCTGAAGACGAATTTCAGTACCTCCGTGAGATCGCAGTGCGTCGCGGCAAAGAAGACTCTGACTATCTCGGGGGTAAGAGTCCTGTCAGCCTGGGTGCGGTCCGTAAGGCTTATATAGACAATCTACTCAAGATGAATTTCGGATTCGATGTTCAATCATTGCCGCCATTGTACCTAGGGGATGCTTCGCGCACCCCATAACTTTCGAGAAGCAGGCTCATGTAGCCTAACTTGGTGTCCATGGGACCGGCAGCAGCTTACCACCTCGACAGTATACGAGGTCCGTCGCCAGCGATTCCCGAAAGTCGATCCTACCAGGAAGCTGGTTGAGCGATAGATCACGGCTGCTAGCATGGCGGCATGAGCAACAAGTCCTCTCGCACGATCTGGATCGCAGCCGCGCTGATCGACGATGGTGCGGGCCGTTTGCTGCTCGTTCGCAAGGCAGGAACAGAGTGGTTCATGCAGGCAGGCGGAAAGATCGAGGACGGCGAAACCCCCGTCAGCGCGCTTCGCGGCGAGCTGGACGAGGAGATTGGGCTGACGCTGGTTGACGGCGATGCACGCCATCTTGGCTGCTACTCCTCGCCGGCTGCGAACGAACCCGATCATACCGTCGAAGCCGAAATCTTTCATGTGCGGATGCGGTACACCCCTGCCACGTGATCGGAGATCGAGGAAGCTGTCTGGGTCGATCACGTTACGGCAGCCGGGATGCCTTTGGCGCCCTCGACCCGCGATTACATTCTGCCGCTGTCTCGCACGCTCTGATCCGGCTTTCCCGCTCGACCATCCTTTTGGGGAAAGGGCGGCTGCGTCAGGGACGTCCGATAACGCCGTTTGCCTTCCCAATAGCGGCCGGTCCGCTTTCCTGAAGAGTTTCGGATGCCGGCAGGCGTACGAAAGTCTTGGAAGCCCGAACCCGCGGGCCGCAGGCGATGCGCTATGGGGTTTTCGGTTTCCGGCCGGTCT
>NZ_JAXOJS010000013.1:0-38079 GCF_036663875.1 Sphingomonas sorbitolis
CCGAACTCGAAAAGCAACGGTGGGGTTTAAACCCCACCGTTGCTTCACCCGCGCTCCTGCGCGACAACAACGGTCGGTCTCTGGTTGCCGCTGGATGAAAGGCGGGGGTCACGTCACGTGCGCAACCTGAACTCAAGCTTCTGGCGCTCGATGTTGACTACCCCAGCACGACGCTGCCTTGTCCCGGTGACCGCTTTTTCCGAATACGGGTTGGCACCCGGCGAAGACGGCAAGAAGCCCCTTCACTGGTTTGACGTGCCAAGCCGTCCAATCTTTGCGTTTGCAGGCATCTGGCGACCAACCGAACGCGGCAACGCCTATGGCTTCTTAACCACTGAGCCCAACGCAATCGTTGCTCCTATCCACCCCAAAGCCATGCCCGTCATCCTGCATGACGATGACTACGAACGTTGGCTCACCGCATCTTGGGACGAGGTGAAGGAGACGGTGTCCCCCTACCCTTCGCAGTTGATGCGGGTAGAGTGATCGGCGGTGGGCGAAAGCGTTAAAGGCATGGCATTCGTGCTTTTGGGCAGGAAAGCCTCGTAGTGGCGGATGACAGCGTGCTGCGACATCCGCTTGCCGTGGAAATCATGCCTTTCCGACGCACTTCGCTACGCCGCGATCGCGCCGATCGGTTCGATCGTATGAAGGCGGAAGCCATCCGATCCCACCGCGTTGCGCGCGACGTCGATGAGATGTGCGTGATGGCTGAAGACGATCACCTGGCTATGTGCTGCCGCTGCGGCGAGCACCCGGAGGAGTGCCGCTGCCCGATCATCATCTGCGGTGATCAGCAGATCGTCGCAGACGATCGGCAAGGACCCCGCGCTGGCGCGTCCTTCGATCGAGCCTAGCCGGAGCGCGAGGTATAGCTGATCGCGCGTTCCCTCGCTGAGTGCCTCGACGCGGACCTCACCACCGTCCGAGCGCTGCGCGAGGATGATCGGACTGTCGTTATCACCATAGCCGACGGTCAGGCCCGTAAAGGCACCGCCCGTCACCTCTGCGAACAGCACGCCGGCCCGCGCAATCAGCGGTGCCTGATTGGTTGTGCGATGCCGGTCGAGCATCCAACGAAGCAGCGCGGCCGCGCTCGCAGCTTGGATGTGTTCCTCCGCCGCCTGCGCCAGTGCCGCAGTCGTCTCGGAAGCCGTCTGTTGTGCGTCAGCAGCAGCGCTTTCGCTTGCCGCTCGGCCGGCCACTTCGTCCGCCGCGTTCAGCGTTCGTCCGACGATTTCTCGCTCAGCCGCCACTTCGCGCCGGCGGTCGTCGATTCGAGCGCGTGCGCTCGAGGCGTCTTCGACCGACAAACCGGCAATTTCATCGGCCAGCGTATCAAGCCCGGCGCCGTTGTCAGTACCTGCAAGCTCGTCGAGCGCTTCGCGTTCCGCCGATCGAAGAACGTCTCGTCGGGCCACGCTTGCGATGATGCCGTCCAAGCTGGCTTCATCCGTCGTGCCGGCCGCCTGCATCAGGGTATCGATCGCGACGGCAATGCCGGCAAGCCGACGCTCCGCCTGGTAGAGCTCGCTGGTGATGCGGGCGCGATCCTTTTCTAGGCTCGCTAACGTATCACGTGCGCGGATTGCTGCGCGCAACGAAGTCGCCAGTCGCCGCACGTGCTCGACCGTGTCGGCAGAGCCGGTAACTTGGAGCACAGCAAGCACGGCTGCCAGTTCGGCGTTGAACGCCGATCGGTCCCGATCGATGCCTTCGATCTGCCGCGTGATCGAATCCCGTACCCCGGTTTCCTCAGTGACCTGGGCGATAGCTACGAGAGCGTCGGCAAGGACGGTCTCGCTCGCATCGGCGGGAAGCGCCGCCTCGCCTGCCAGCACTGCCCGTTCGTTATGGAGGGACGCGCGCGCGCGCGCCAGCTCGGCAACCTCGACTGCAAGCTCACCCGATGCACGCTCGATCGTGGCTAGGGCAGCCAGCAGCCGATCGCGATCGGCTGCGGCGGTCGTCAGCGCAGCAGCATGACCGCGAGCCAGCGGCACTAATTTCAGATCGTCGGCTGCTGCAACCTGTCCCTTCACTGCCGAAAGAGCGGTTACGATCGCGTTGCGTGCCTCCCCGAACCGGGTAGTCAGGGCTTTAAGCGCAAGTTCCGCGGACGCCGCGTCCCGATCAGCTTCCAGCGCTGCCGAGCGCTTTGTTAGCCATCCGGAGAGGTCTGCAGGTGCGATGACCCGCTCGAAGCCCAGCGTCTGCAATCGTTCGGCCCAGCCTTGTTCAACCAGATCCAACGCCGCTTGATATCGGGCCTCTCGCAGATGCGCCGCGGCCACCAGTGCATTCGCTTCATCGAAGGCGACGGTCGTGAGGACATATTCGGCGACGCGAGCTGCTTCAGCATCGCGTCGGTCAGCCAATTGATCGGCCTCTGTGATCGAATGGCCAAGTGCGTCGCCAATCCGATCGTGGTCTCCGGGATATGGCGCTGCCAGCCGCTCGCGGACGTCGTTAACGAGAGCATCGCGCTGCTGTCGGGCAGTTGCAATTACGTCAGGTGTCGGAAGCGCCCCACCGGCGATCAAACCCTTCAGCCTCGCATCTGCCCGGATAGCGCTGGTTTGCGCGGTCTCGCCTTCCTTGCACGCACCAACTGCGTCATTCCTGGCCGTCTCGCCAGCACTTCGGACCGCGGCTGCTTCCGCCTCGGTGGGTACGCCAAGCGTGCGCAGACTCGCGATCGATCCCTGCCACGGGGTAAGATCGGATAGCCGTTCCGCTGCAAGTGTCCGCTTCCGCTCGGCCTCCAGGGTAGCGTCCGCCAACCGCGTTTCCGCATCGGCAGGCAAGAGCTGAAGCGTCGCGATCAGGTCGGCCGGGTCGATCGCGTCGCTGACCGCCCCGAGGTCATGCTCAACCGCAGCGCGGTCGCTGGCGAGTTTGACCTGCTGCTTCTCAACTACGATCTCGCGCGTCTTCAACTCCCGAACGGCATCGAGATGCGCGGCTGCACGCTTGCGCCACCCGGCAGAGGGGATTGGTTGTCCCGGAGTGATCCGTGCTTCCGCCAGCGCAGCGGCCAGCTTGGTATCGATCCGGTCCAGCTCTGTGCGACGTCGGTTCAAGTCGCCAGTCGCCTTGGCGATAACCGGTCGTTGCTCTTCCAGTGCCTCGATCCGATCCTGTTCGGACACGATGATGCCGGGCTGCTCGATACCGGCGATCGCCTCTTCGACGCGCGCGAGTTCCCCCTTCGCCTGAGCCGCAAGTTCGGTGGCCGTAACGCGATCGGCGCGAAGAGTAGCCAGCTGTGTCGCCGCATCTGACGCCAGCGTAGGTAGTTCCTCGAGACCAGCCAGTTCGGTCCGCGCGGCGCTCAGACGGGCGAAGGGCACCCGCGCTCTCCCCACCCGGTCCAGGCGGGCCTGCTCACGGTCGAGTGCGTCTGCCTCGTCGATCAGCGCGGTGCGGCGCGCCTCGGCATCGGCACGGCGCTGCCGGGCCTGTGTCCAGTCGGCATCGCTGATCGACGTCTGTCGCACCTGCGCCAGCGCCTCGGACCGCTCACGCATCAATCGGTTCACCGGCGGGTTCTGCCCACCCGGTTTGAATAACGCTGAGGCTGCCTCGGTCAGCCGGGCAAGCTCGTTGCCGATATGCGAGACGCCCGTTCCCGCCTCGAGCGTGATCCGTGCCGCATCGTCACGACCTCCGATGATGCTTGCCCCGCCCTCGCGCAGCTTGGTATGATCCAGTCCAAACATGCGCTCGAACCCGGCACGATCGATGCCGCCAAGCAGCGGTGCCAACGGATCGGTCTTGAAGGGCGTGCCGTCCGCGGCGAGCAGGGTGTCGCGATTGCCTTTGCGCCGGGTGATGTCGAGCACGTCACCCTCGTGTTTGATCAATGCGCGCAGGCGAAGTTGCCCATATTCGTAGCGCCAGTTTTGTCGACTCTGCGCAGGGATGCCGAACAGGAAGTCACCGATCGCCTGTAGAGCGGTCGACTTGCCCGCTTCGTTCGGGCCGATGACTAGGTGCAGGTCAGGGCCGTCACGGCCAAAGTCGAATACGCGATCTGCGAAGCCACCGTAGCGGACCAACTCTAGCCGTCGAAACCGCATCAGTGAGCGCCTTCGCCGAGCCGAGCCTCGACAAGCGCTTTAGCTGCGCGGACTAGTGCTGCACCGTCCCGGCCCCGTGCGGACGCAAGCAGCGGCGCCGTATCCGGATCGCCAATGTCGGCCGGCAGTTTGGCCGTCAGCGGCGCGATGGCGTTCTCGATCGCTCGGAGGCAGTCCGGATCGTCCAGTGCCTGGGTCAGCATCTCCAGCAACTCGGGCGGCAGTCCGGTAGGCAGTGCTCCGTCCTTGGCGATGATCTTCACCCGCTCTATCCAGAGCGCGTCGGCGACACCCGCGGCATGCCCGCGGACCTCTGCCTCGAACCAGGCGGGATCGGCGCGCAAACGCTGCGCGAGCGGACCATCGACCGTTATCGAAACCCGCGCAGCCAAAGGGCGACCATCGGCACCCAGGACGGCAGGACGCAGTTGCGCCTGGATCGCGGCGAGGGCCTCCATCGGGTCCGCGGCGCCGATCGCATCTACCCGGGCATGCGCCCAGCGGACCTCATCCGTCGCGCGGTGTTCGACATGGACGATGGCGCCTTCTTCGACACGGACCAGGACAGCGCCCTTGGCGCCAGTCTCTCGAATGTGTCGCCCCTGGGTATTGCCGGCGAAGACGACATGGGGGTGATCGGATCGAATGGCATGATCGTGGACATGGCCCAGCGCCCAGTAGTCGTGGCCAGCAGCCTGTAGTTCGCCGAGACTGCACGGTGCGTAGTTCGCATGCCCCTCATGGCCATCGAGCGCGGTATGGAGCAGCGCGACGTTGAGCATGCCCGGCACCGGCGGGCAGTAGGTCGACGCGATGTTCTCGGTCGTGGCCGCTTCCTTGTAACTGCGGCCGTGAACAACGACGCCAAGGTCATCGAACCGCACGCTCTCGCACTTTGCACTCTTAAGCTTGTAGACCCCTTCGGGCGCCGTCAGGTGCCGAGTGACCCGGCTCTCGGCGTCATGATTGCCGAAGACTATTACTGAGCGGATGCCGGCTCGCGTGAGGCGCGCCAACTGCGCGACCGCGAACTGGCCGGTCGATTGGTCCTTCCAGGCCCCGTCGTAGAGATCGCCCGCTATAACGACAAAAGCCGCGCCTTCCTCAATTGCGAGATCCACGACGTTGGAAAACGCCTTTCGAGTTGCCCCGCGCACTAGGCGCGAGAATGCCTCATCGCTGCGCGACAGGCCGTGCAGCGGGCTGTCTAGGTGTATGTCCGCCGCGTGGACGAAGGTAAGTTTGCCGGCCATTGATCAAGGCCTATCACCTCGTACTGCTTATAGGAATGCTTGTGCGGCCGACCCAGATTTAGCCATTAAGCGCTGTTTCACTTCACCCTCGACCCTAACATTCCTCTGCAGGAGGAAGAAGAGGGACTGCACGGTCAACCCCAATTGCCTGAGGCGTCGCGTCACCTTGCCCCAGGCCTCCGTTCATCCGCCTTCCCGCCTGCATAGAGGGCGAAGCAAACGACGAGCAGAATGACGCCCCCCACAATCTCGCACGTCATTAGGAACTGCAGCAGCGGAGACGCCGGAGCGAAGCCAGCGTTGCCGCTCGTGGTTATGGTCGAAGCGCTAATCCACAGGGACTCGCTGATCCGCGCAGGGGCCGAGCACCACATTTTCTCTGGCAGAAGGGTGTAAATCAACGCGTAGTTTACGATGAGTTCGACGTAGCTGTTCAGCGCCAGTTTGACCCTCCAGGCCGCAGTCAGGTCGCTGCTGGCAGTCTTCGAGATCAACTGCTCTATCGCGTCGCGATAAAACGCGATTAAAACCTCGGCGCATCGCGACCAGAGGAACCAGGCCCATAACCACCAGAGCGGAAAGTCGTGCGTGCGCAGGACCGCCGCGTTATCCGCCAAGACGAAGGTCAAGCCGGCAACCGTGAGTAGTGCCGTCGCCAGATAAAGGACGTTGAGCGTGACGATCCAGATAGATCGCCTGCCCTCGTCAACTGGCTTCAGGCACGAGGCAATCCGGAAGGTGGGCGACACCACTGTCAGGACTAGCCACGACAGTCTGCGCATTATCGTCATGACCTGCGAATGCTCCTTCCGCCACGCGGCAAGGCGCTTGTCTACCTCTGACAGGGGTTGATTATTCGAGATCTTGGATTGGTCGCTCATCCCAGTGCCATCAAGTGAAGTTTTCCATCCGCTTATTAAGAAGGTCGTTGGCGAAGGCTCGGATGAGGAGGGACTCCAAATCGCCAATCATGCCGTCCGCCACCTCGTAAGCGCTGACGTATGCAGCAAGTTCATGTAGCCGGACGGTAACGGTCCGAATCTGCCGCCGCAACTCGTCAGAGGTGCGAAAGTCCTGTCGGCGCTCCGGATGGTTTACCCGGCGGATATTCTGAAGTTGCCGGTCTCGGTTGAAGACTAGGTTAATCTCTTTCCAAAGCGACTGGCTGCGGGCCTTGCCCGCGTAGAGCGCCCGCCCGCGGCTATCGTGAAAGATGTATATGCCGTGCCGCGCCTCCAACTCAGCTTTTAAGCCGGACAGGTAGGGGTGCTCGACACCGTCCATCTTAGCTTGGAAGATGCAGAAGTTCTGTCCCGAGCCCACTTGTGCGGGCGAAAGCTCGAAGAACTCCACGATTGGGCGGAGCGCGCTGGATTGCATCCGTTCGGCCGCCGCCGCTTCCACCTTGAAGAGCATACCAGCCAACTGATCCGCGCTAACGTCGTCGCGAGCTTGCCAATTGGAAAGGCTTTGGACGGTCATTCCGAGCCGGGCGGCGACAGCTCTGTCTGTTGGAGCTTTCCCGAGCTCACTCTCCATTCGCTTGCGAATGTTGTTAATAAAGTCCGCGCCCTTCATCCTCATCTCCCCCTTTGCTCCATACGTAGACCGGCAGCCGGCCGTCTACGCAAGTCGGATCGCGGGACAATGTCGAGCGCGTCGGCGACCGCTCTCACAAACCGTCCCCCGGCAACGAGGTCGAGCGCACGGAAGTATTCTTTTGGACTTGCAGCCCGGGACAGGGCCTCGCGCAGCAGATCGTTCTCCATGGCCTTCTTGCCCAGCAGCCGCTGCAGTTCGCGAAACTGCGCTTACAACGCCCGGTACTCGAACGCTGGCACCACCTCCTCGCCATCGTTGAAACGCCTGGTCGGACCGTCGGTCATATGCGTCACTCTTACCAAAAAGCGAGACGCTGTCAGGTCATCAAGGGGTCACCTCATCTGCGGACGGCGCTAGTTTCGGCGCGCTATGGGTCACTGGTAGTTGCATCGCGAGCGGCCCTATGGCCTTAGCCACGGACAGGCAGCTAAATGCCTGAGTTGGGGGCTGGATGTTTAGCGAACTTAGTAACCTTCATCGAGCTTTAAGCGCCTATATCGAGGCAACATATCATATTTCCAATCCGAGCCTCGTCGACCTGCGACGCTTAATCCTCGATCAGCAGGGCACGATTTCACAGCGGGCGTATATTGAGAGCACACCGATCTACCAAGGCGATAAGAAGTTCGCTGACCTCGCCATCCCCGACGACGCGCGCAACTTTCTGACACACCTTGGCACGAAAGCCGGTGGCCGATTGGTGTTTGATCCGCCATATCCTCATCAAGCCGAGGCACTCGAAATTATCGCTGATCCGGTCGGCCGTTGCTTGCTAGCCACGACCGGCACGGGTTCGGGCAAGACGGAGACCTTCCTCCTTCCGATCCTGATGAAGCTCGCCGACGAAGCGGCTAACAAGCCCGAGCAATTTTCCCAGCGCGCCGTTCGTTCAATTATTCTCTACCCGATGAACGCTCTTGTGAACGATCAACTCGGTCGCCTTCGTCGACTGCTCGGCGCGGCACCGGTGCGAGACTGGTTTACCGAGCATGCGGGGCGGCCAGCAAAGTTCGCACGCTATACGGGGCGGTCGCTTTATCCCGGACAGCGTACCGAGGACCGTAACAAGCGGCGCCTCAAAAGCCTCAACTTCTACCGGGACCTCGAGCGAGACGCGCAGATCGACGAAGGTGCCGCCGCCCAGATCGATCAGTTGCGCTCGCTCGGTCGATGGCCAGCCAAGCCAGCCGATGCCGACGGCGAGAACGGGATGACCAAGTGGCTCGGCAGCGGCAAACGCTGGCTTGGGCCGGATCAGAAGTTTCAGCGGGCGATCGAGCGGGTCCAAGATCCCGAACTGCTGCTGCGCCACGAGGTGCAGGATCAGCCACCTGACCTGCTCATCACAAATTACTCGATGCTGGAATATATGCTTCTGCGGCCGATCGAACGCTCGATCTTCGAGCGGACGCGGGCCTATTTCGAGGCCAATCCGCAAGAGCGCCTTTTGTTTGTGCTCGACGAAGCCCATCTCTATCGCGGCGCTAGCGGTACCGAGGTCGCGCTGCTCATCCGTCGATTGCGCAATCGGCTCGGCCTTACACCTGACCGGATGCAGGTCATCGCGACTAGTGCCTCGTTCTCGGACGGCGAGGCGGCCCAGCGTTTTATTGGTGGGCTCGTGGGACGCGATGTCGATATGATCGAAGTGCTGCGCGGCAAAAAGCATGCTCGCCTTCCGTCGGCTGCCGGTGACCAGACACTTGCCACGGCATTGGCCGGCTGCCGCACGGAACAGTTGAAGGATGTCGATCCTGGCCAGCGCATCGACGCGTTGGCATCGTTGTTGTCTTTCCGGCGCGACACGCTGACGGCGCAGCGCATGGTCGTCGCGTCGTCGACGTCAAAGGTGGTCGAAGTAACCGTGACCGGCGTGGACGCCACCCTCAACCCAATCAGCGAAACACTGTCGGTCAAAGCCCATGGGTTGGCCGAAACAAGTCACGCCTATCTCGCGTTGACGGAAGTTGCGGGCGCGAATGGAATCCACGTCGGCCGGTCATCTGACCGGCCCGACATCACCATCGCCGAGGGTCAGGTACTTGTTGTTCGCGACGGATTGCAGCGCGCGGTCTATGCCGCGCTGCAGGGCCTTCCAGTGATCGGACGGCTCGTCAACCTGACGGGCGGCGCGACAACTGACAGCGACTCTGTCACCAAGGAGCCGAAGGCACCTATCGCGCTGGCGGCGATGGGTGACTTGCTGTTCGATGGCGAAATGCCACCTGCAGTGCGCGTAAAGGCGACCGATGCGCTGCTGGAACTCGCTTCGTACGCAAAGGCCGAACCTGATGGTCAGCCTTTGCTAGCGGCGCGGGTCCATGCCCTGTTTCGTGGTCTTCCCGGTCTGTGGGGCTGCGCCGACGAAACCTGCTCTCATATCCCGGAGGGCACCGACTCTGGTCCGACAGGGATGCTCTATTCCCAATCTACCCGCGAATGCGCGTGCCGCGCGCGCGTCTTCGAGGTTCACACCTGCCGCGACTGCGGCGTTGCTTACTTCAACGCCTTCGCGCTTAACCCCAGCCAACCTGAGTTCCTCTGGGCCGAAGACATCGGCGACATCGACGACGTGGACGGTGTGGTCCGTCCGGTGCAGATACTGCTACAAGACCCTGGGTTCGACGCCGACAAATATTGCACGAGCGGCTATCTCGATCCGCTTACCGGCCGTGTCGGATCCAAATCGCGGGATGCGCGCGAAATCTGGCTGCCGCGGCCGGCCAAGGATGTTGAGCCGGGGCATTTCGAGAAGTGTCCGCACTGCGAGACCAATGGCTCGCAGATCATGGATCACCAGACCAAGGGCGATGAGCCGTTTCAGGAACTCATCAGCGTCCAACTACTCGATCAACCGGCTCGCGTCGAAGCAACATCGCCGCTCAAGGGCCGTAAGTCGTTGATCTTTTCCGACGGCCGACAGGCCGCCTCGCGGTTGTCCGGTAAGCTCAAGAATTTCTCGCTGCAGGACAGCATTCGCCCTCTGCTTCTGGCGGGCCTGCGCATGCTGGAAGAGCGGTTTGGAGAGCGGGTGCCGCTGGGCTACGCCTATCCCGCGATCCTGTATGCCTGCGCCAAGTTCGATGTGAACTTCCGCCTGCCTGGGGCCGAGCATGAGGAGTTCGCACGCGACCTGCGTAAGCTCTACGGCTTCATTCGCGACGAGGGCGATTACACCGAGTTTCGCGATCTCGCAGCGACGCTGAACAAGACGCATGTGAAGTCGGTTCGAGCGCCGCTAGCTCGCGTTCTGGCCAATCGCCATACTGGTCTGCTTCCCTTAGCGCTCGCCGCACCAGAGGCCGTGCTGACAGAAAATCAGCGCAAGCGGTTGGCCGCACTGCCCGTGCCGCCGGCAGGGACGGGCACCGATGACGAGAAGCGCCGCGCCCTGCTGGATCTGTGGCTGAACCTTTCGCTTTCAGCCGGCTCCGTCCTTGTCGAGGGCACGCCCAGTGAATGGATCGATTCCAAGGATGGCCCGGCGCTTAAGCGCAGCAGCGGTCGGTATACGACGGTGTTAGAAAAATTGCTGACCGGAAGATGGCACCGCGCCCAGTTCGGGGCGAACGCGAAGCCCGATGCGAGCTGGATCGACTTCCTCGCCACGACCTTCGCTCAGAATCACAATGCGCAGGGCTTCTTCGTCAGCGCAGCCAAGGTACGTCTGAAGCCGGAAATTGAGGTCGAATGGCGTCGGTGTGGTCACTGTACCCTCGCGCAGCCGTGGAACTCCATTATGGGCGTAACATGCATCAAATGCGGCAAGGACACCGATCCGCTAGATCCGCGGCAAGACACGGTCTTCCGGACTCGGAAATATCTTTACCGAAAGTTGGTCGAGCGGCTCGAGGCCGAAGGCGACCAAGGCTATGTGCCCTATCCCTTCGTGGCCGAAGAGCACACTGCTCAGCTCAATGATGCCGGACAGGACCAGGCCTTCTCACGCGCTGAATGGTACGAGCTGCGCTTCCAAGATCTCGATGTGCCGGGACCGCGCGGCGAGCGTGCCGGAGCGGTCGATGTGCTCAGTTGTACGACCACGATGGAAGTCGGCATCGATATCGGCAGCCTGACCGCTGTCGCGCTCAGGAATGTGCCGCCCGGCCGCGCCAATTATCAGCAGCGCGCCGGTCGCGCTGGTCGGCGCGGCTCGTCGCTTTCGACCGTGCTGACCTTCGCCGGCTCGGACAGTCATGATCAGCGCTTCTTCGCGAATCCGCAGGAGATGGTTGGCGGACCAGTCCCCGACCCGGTGCTCAACCTCGACAATCGCGAGATCGTCCAGCGGCATGCCTTCGCACTAATTCTTTCGCTTTTTCAGCAAGAGCGGATCGAAACACCGCCTACCGATGGCGACGCGCAGGCGTCGAACATCTTTGAGTCGCTCGGCAAGCTGAACGATTTCCGCGATCCTAATCCCAAGGGCTTCACCTTTGCGGGCCTTCAAGGCTGGCTCAAATCCAATGCCGGCCCAATCGACGACGCCCTGCGCGATGTCATTCCGAATGCAGCCATTGAAGGCGATCCGGAGGCTTTCTTCGCCGCGATACCTCAAAACTTGCTCGCTGCGCTTGAGGAGGTCGGCGCTGGCATCGGCGACGTCGAACTGGCACCCGCTGATCCGGTCATCGCTGCCGAAGAAGGTCCCGCGTTCGATTTCGGTATCGACGACTACGGTGGCGACGCCGACATGTTCGATACGCCGGCTGACGAGAAACCGGCGGAGGAAGCGCACGAGACGGGGGAGATCAATCCAGAGGCTCCGCTTAAGCCGCAGAACCTGCTCGACCGATTGTTCACCAAGGCCGTCTTGCCGCGCTACGCCTTTCCGACCGATGTCGTGTCGTTCACCGTGTTCGATCCATCGAGCACGCCCTATCGCGCAGAAATCGCCTATTCGCCGCAAGCAAGTCTGACCCAGGCGCTCAGCCAATATGCTCCAGGCCGGGAGGTCTGGGTCGATGGCCGCAAGTTCCGCTCGATGGCAATCTATTCAGGGTTCCAGAAGGACCGCATCAACGCCTACCGGGCACAGCGCCTCTATTATGAGTGTGGGCGATGCGGGTATGCCAAGCTCGAAGACATTGACGAGACTCACCGGCGCGGCGACACCGAAGATTGTCCGGCCTGTAAAAAGAAGGCCGGCATGGGCCCGGCTGAACGCTGGATAAAGCCGGTCGGCTTTGCGCATCCCCAAGATGAAGCCTTCGAACTCGCCGGTGACGAGAACCCGCTGCCGACCCGGCCAACCAGAGCGAAGCTGAGCGCACCGCAGTTCGACCAGCAGCACGAACTCGGGCAGCTCAACCGGGCCGATGGCAGCGGGTTCGCTGCCTGGGCGTCGAAACAGACGTTGATGGTGACAAACCTCGGCGTACGTAAAGCCGGCACCGCCGAGACTGGCTTCCTTTACTGCCCGGCATGCGGCCGCACCGAGCCGACCGGGTGGTCGGAAGGCAAGCTAGCCAGCAGCAAGCCCCACCCTCGCCCTTATCCCGATCATGGCAAGCAGCCCGAATTATGCGACGGGCGTGGCCGAGCGATCGTGCTCGGCCACGAATTTCTCACCGACATCGCATTATTCTCTTTCAAACTGGGGCCCGAACTGCACGTCCCTGCCGGTTCGACCGCTGGTCGCATCGTCCTGACGACGATCGCTGAAGCGTTAAGTGTTGCAGCCGCAGGGCTGCTCGACGTCGATGCAGCGGACATTGGTGGTGGCCACCGCGCGGCGCTGAACGAGGGCGGCGCGCGGGGCAGCGAAGTCGAGGTGTTCCTGTACGACACCGCGCCTGGTGGCGCAGGCTTCGTTCGCGCAGCTGCGCGCGAGCCTGAGAAGCTGCTCAAGCTTGCGCTCGATTTGCTGGAGGACTGCAAATGCTCCTCCTCCTGTTATGCCTGCCTCCGGTCGCACAAGAATCGCTGGGATCATGCCGATCTAGACCGGCATCTCGGTGCGTCGTTCCTTCGCCACATCCTCTCTGGCGAGCGCCCTTTCGTGCCGGAGAAGGTGGAGGACCGGCTGCTCGACCTTCTCGCAACCGACCTCAAGGACAAGGGCGAGACGGTGGAGCGTCCGCAAGCCGGTGAACTACGCCTTCCCAATTACGGCGGCAGAAGCCTCGTCATTAGCCATCCGCTGATCCGCGAACAGCCCGGCTCCGAACGGGCGCACGGTCTCGGGCGCCATGCATCCGATCGCTATCTGGACCAGTTGCTCGTCGACCGCGCACTGCCTGCCGCTATCATTCAGGCGCTTGATGCGTCGTCGGGCTCGGTCAACGATGAGGCCCCATTTGAGTGGGCCGACCACGGCGTTCCGGCCTACCGCTCGCTATCTGCCTTGGGCGGCTCTGGTGCCGACCTGCCAGACACCACTGAGTTTGCCGACATCCAAGGCGCGCCAGACGGCAGCTTCATCGTCAGGTTAGATGTTGAGACGATGGAGAATGCGAAGCTGGGCGACGCTCGCCCATTCTCTCGCGGCACATGGCATCTCTTCACCCGTACGATCGCGCCGTCCAAGTTGCCGACGCTTATACGGCGGACGGACGACAAGGCGTTCCAGGCGTCTTCAAGCGGGGTCACGTTCGGGATGGTTGGCGCGAGCATGAAGGACACTGGCGTGGAGCGCTACCGGGTGGTTTACGCCTCTCTTCGCCCGACCGCCCGTGCCGAGCAGGTCAACACCGATGTGGTCGAGTTTCTCGGCACCTTCCATAAAGTGCTGGGAGCCTAAGCCATGGCTATCATGATCCCTGACGTCGCGCCCGACCAGATCATTCACGGATCTGAACGCGACGTCTACATCGCGCTGCGTGACCAATTGCCTGACGCCTACCGCGTCGTGCATTCGCTGCCGTGGCTGCGCCCCAACCGTGATGATGCCGACTCGCCACTGCGCGAGGGAGAGGCGGACTTTGTTATCTTCCACCCCGATTACGGACTACTTGTGCTGGAAGTGAAGGGCGGCGAAGAAATGTTCGCCCGGGGCCACCAATGGTTCCGTAAGCTATCCAAACGCGACAAACCGATCACTAATCCGTTTGAGCAGGCCCGACGGAACATGCATGCACTGACCGAAGCCGTCGAGGAGCGCACCGGCGGACGGCTCACATCGAACAAATATGTCTACGGCTATGCGGTCGTTTTTCCACACGGCCGTGCGGTTGGCGGGCTCCCCCTAGATGTCGCCGACCAGATCCTGATCGACGTAGATCGCATGCCGGAGTTGGAGCGTATGCTTGAAAAAGCGTTCAAAGCTTTCCCGCGCAAAGTCGGCAAGCTTCAGCGCTACGAGTTCATCGAGATGCTCGATGTGCTGCTTCCACGGTTCCAGATCATGCGGCCGCTCTCGCCGCAGATCGCGGCAGGGCGCGAGAAACTGATCGAACTAACCGATAACCAAGCGCTCGCCTTCCGTGGCCTGTTCGCCAACCCGCAATTGCTGGTCGAAGGGGTCGCCGGTTCGGGTAAGACCCTGCTCTCGGTCGAACGAGCGCTCGCCTTCGCCCGTCAGGGAATCCGGTGCCTTTTCTTGTGCTACAATAAGGAACTGGCTCAGTGGATTCGGGAACAACTCGCCGCTGATCTGGACCGAGCCGAGGCGGCGAAGCTGGTTGATGTCTACCACTTCCACGCTCTGGCTGCCGAACTCGCGAGTGAAGCCGGTCTGCCGTTCGACATACCCTCGGCCCCCGCCGAGCAGCGCCAATTTTGGGACGAGGAAGCCGCAACGATCCTCGAGACCGCCAGCGCCAGTCTTTTCGCGATGGAGGAGCCACGCTACGGCGCACTCGTTGTCGATGAGGCGCAGGATTTCGCGGAACTCTGGTGGTACGCGCTGTTTCCGTTGGTGCAGAACGGTGACAAGGGCCTAATCTTTGTTTTCATGGACTTGGCGCAGAGCCTGCGCGAACAGGCTAGCCCGCCGCCGTTCGACTTCCCGGCGCGCTTCTCGCTCAACATCAATTGCCGCAACACCAAGCGCATTGCCCGGATGAGCGCCAATCTGGTGGCACTGGAGACCCTCTCGCCGGCAGGTGCGCCGACCGGGGTCGATGTGCGCATGCTGCGGGCGGCAGCACCAAGCCAACAGGCAGGCCTTGTGTCGAACGAACTGCGCCGCCTGATCGAAACGGAGAAACTGTCGCCACGCCAGATCGTGCTGATCGGTCCAGCCTCCAAGGACCGTGGGAGCCTCAAAGGGCTGACCGAAGTCGCAGAGACGCGCATCGTTACCTCTGCTGCCGATTGGCGCGCTGGCAAGGGTATCCTTTGCTCAACGGCGCGGTCGTTCAAAGGGCTTGAAGCTGACGTCGTCATTGCCTACGACCTAGCCGCGCTGAGCCCCGGCTTTACGCCCGCCGATCTGTATGTGGCGTGCAGCCGCGCGCGACACGTGCTGATCCTAATCACACATGACGAGCGCATCCGCGGCATACTCGAGCAGGCCGAAGTGGCCAGTCGCAACGATGCTTGAGGCGTTGACGCCCGAGACCCTCAGAGACCGGTTGCGGCTCGCGGCGACGCTGGATGGCGGCCCTGCCCTTCATTCGGTCGCCGATGCGGCGCGCTCCTGCGTTGGGGCGTGGCGATCGCCCGCCCGAGCGCGCGTCACCCTTTACCTCCATCGCCAGTTCCTGGCCGCCGGGTTCGAGGAAGAATTGGTCCGCGCTCGGGTCGGCGAGGTGATCGATGCGCTGATCGAGACCGGTGACCTGACCCCGGTGCGGCTCGACGGCAAGCCCAGTCTCGTCCTGTCGCGGCCGCGATGGATCGCCATCGCCGAAAACGATTTCGTGTTCTTGGGGCAGGACGATTTCGAGACCCCGGCGACCCGTTCCGCTGGCGGCTATGTCCGCCGCGGCACCGCACCGCCGGCGCATGTCGCGCCGATCGACTTTGCCGCCTTCATGGGCCGCCACGGGTATCGCAATCATCTGGCGCGCAGGACGGGTGGCTCGGGCGACGGCACTCTCACTGAATTCTGGGCGATGTTGAGCGAAACGCTGTGCCATGACGGATTACCGCTCGACGCGACTCAGTTGCGCGCGGTGATCGATCCGCCGGGTACTCACAAGGGTCGGTTCGGACGCCACAACCACCCAACCGTCGAGGGTCGGTGGCGGACCGCGGCGCCCGATGGTACCTGGTGCGCCGTCCGTCCAGGACGCAGTCCAAACGAATGGCATCCGATCGTGATCCGGGTGGCAGGCGACGACGTGCGGTCCCTCGATCTGTTCGATTGGGACGAATGGACTTGGGCGTTGCTGGCGCGAGGGCTAGCGATCGGTGCGCCTGAGCGCGCGATTTGGAGGATGGGGATGCTCTCCTTCGAGCATCCAGTGCCTGCACAATTTCAACGCGCGCTCAAGCTGCTCGGTGCCCCGGGTGTAGCGCGCTGGTCATGGACCGTGACGGAGAGCGCCAATGCCGCCTTTTCGCGCTGGCGCGCCGTCGCGCTCTGAAGTCTATTCGATCGTCATCACCATGAACTTGTATTCGTCGTAGCGCCCATCGGCGGGCGCCGCGGCCAACTCGTCGAGCCGGGCAAGCCGGACGTCTCGCGCGTGGATCGCCATGTCGCGCGCGTTGCGGATCGCGCGAAACCGGCTGCGGGCAAAGCCCTGCTCGCTTGTTTCCATGCCTTGCGCCGTCGCCGCATCGAGCACGGCCTGCCGTGTCGCGATCAGGTCTTCGGCCTCGCTGGTGACGAGATAACGCCTTGTAGCGATCCGCGCTTGCAGGTCTGGGCATTCGCTGAGTGAATCCTGATGGCGCCGCGCGAACTCCTGCAGCAGCATCGCGCCGCCGGCGTCCTTCACCGCCTTGATCTCCAGGGCGAGCGGACCTCGCTGGCCGGTGGCGAGAACGACGCCCTCGCCTCGCGCGCTCACATCCCACGGCACGAACAGGGCGTCCGCCATCTCCTGATCGACAAGCGACCACGCACTGTTCTCGTGCCGCGCGGCAAGCAGGTCGAGGCGTGCGGTGAACAGGCTGTTCACCCAACGGCGGTCTGCGCGCAACTCTTCTTCCATCGCCTGAATGGCGTCCCGGAACGGCCTCTGCTCGGGCCGCGTTCGCGATTCCTGCAAGAGTTGCAGGATATGACTGCGATCGAGCTCGACGAGATTCCGATCGCCCGGCACCCAGGCCAGGATTGCCAGCAGATAGGTGCCGCGTCCGGTGTCGCCGGCGAGCATATGCCCCTCGGGAAACCGCACCCTCAGACAAGCCGGAACGGCCTTGCCGATCTTACTCCACTCATTGACCAGCGCCTCATGGAGCGGGGCGCCATGATCGAGAAAGTTGAGCGGTGCCGCTGGATTGTCGTCGAGATGCACGGTCGGTACCGGCGGAGATTCGAGCGACCGCCGGCTATCGAGATAGGCGTAGCGCTGTCCATCCCGCGGATCCAGCCCAGGCAGCGGGAAGCGCGGTTCGGCCGGCCCCGTCGCGTATGGCGAGCGATAATGATGCAGCATCCGGAACCTCCGACCGGGCTTGTCCGGGTTCTTGCCTTTCCACATGCGTAGTCCGTTGGCGCGACCCATCAGCCGCATCCACCCGCGCAGGCCCGTCTCGATGCGGACGATCGCCCGGCTTGCGGTGGACTGCTCCAGCAGTGGGCCCAGCGCGCCTGTCCGATCGAACTGATCGGCCAGGTCGCGCGCGGACTCGGCCGACCATGGGAGGGCGCCGGATAAGGGCGTCACCAGCGCATCGCCATCGTCGGTGGTGATGCTGCGTGCCTCAAGGCTGAGCGCCTGCCAGTTCACGGTGTGCGGCGTCAGCGCCGCGTCGATGATGTGCTGCTCGACGACGTTGATTTCCTCGCCGTCGAGCCGGATGCTACGCCTGAAGACGGCGAAGTCATCGAGCACCGTGATCACGCGCTCGTCGACCTGGCCGCGCTGGTAGATGGCATAGATGTCGAGCGTGCGTTCGCCGGGCTGGTCGGCGAGCGCGGCGCTGCCGAGGCGATCCAGCCGGCCAATCCATTGTTCTACCGCGACGGGCGACCATGGCATGCTGAAGAAGATGAGCTTGCGCGCGTGCTGTAGATTGAGCCCGACCTGCGCGACATCGGCAGCGATCAGCAACTGATCATCGCCGTCGACGAACCCGCCAATTCCGTCATCATATTCTTCAAACAGGTCAACCAAGTCGGACGTTGCAGAGGCGTCGCGGTTGCGATTGACCGCGAGCGACAGCGGGCGACGCTTGCCTCTGGGGCCGATCGCCGGGAGGAATTGCGGGATCATACGTTCGAGATAATCGACGGTCGGGTTGTCTTCGGCAACGATGAGCACGGCTTCGTCCGGATTGTCGTTCCAGATATCGACCAGCAGATCGACCATTGCCTCAATGCGGCTGTCGCCGTTGGCTGCTTCGAGATGTTTCCCGGCCGCAGCCAAGAAACCGTGCGGGTCGCGCTGGTCGCGTCCGCGCAAAATGTTGATGCGTTCGCTCAAGGCGCGTGGCGAGCGAAGCGCAACCTGGCCAAGACGTGCCAGATCGGTCGAGGCCGCGCCGCGGTCGGCATGTCCGATGAACTGCCAGACCTGATCCTGGCGCGCCACCTCGTCCGCGGTCGGCTCGATTGCAATGCGATGGAGCACGCGCTGCGGCAGTAGATCGGGATAGTCACGGCGATTGCTGTGGGTCACGCGGCGCAGGATGCTGTGGGTGACGGCGAGCGTGGATGCCTGAGCGCGTTCGGGCGGCGGCATGAGGCCAGCGGCATCCCAGTCGGCGCTCACACCTTGCCTGAGCAGTTCGGCGGCCTGCGCCTCTCGCTCGCGAAGCAAGGTCTCAGGCGTGTCTGAAGTCCGCGCCGCCACCGCCATCCGCTCTGGCTCTAGAATGGAGAGCAGTTGGCGGAACGCCTCGACATCGTCCAACTTCGGGGTCGCTGACAACAGCAGCAATTGCCGAAAATCGCCCGCGACATCGGCAATACGCTGGCGGGCATTGGCTTGGAGCCGGTGCAACTCGTCGACAACAAGCAGATCGTACACATTGGGATCAATCTCGGTGACGGAGCCCAACTGGTCATAATAAGCGAGCCGGACATGAGCGCCGTTCTCTTCTTCTTCCGGGGCGCGACCAAGCGGCGTGAAGTGCCCGCGCGTCTGGCATTCGATCAGCCACTGCGGCGCAATATTGTCCGGCACGAGGATGAGCGCGCGATGGCGGGGATTTTGAAGCCTGAGTGCATTGAGGATCATCAGCGTCTGGACGGTTTTTCCGAGACCCACTTCATCCGCAATCAGATGTCGGATACGGCTGTCGGACAGGATCCTCTGCACATTGGCCAACTGGTGCGGATACGGTGCAGCAGCAACGCCGGTCGCTCCGCCAAGCCCAGCCACTTCGCGCTCGACCCGCCGACGGACCGCCTGCACCCCGAGGCAAAGATCGATATAGGGATCGCTCATTCGCTTCCCTTCGCAGCGCCGGCGCGTAGCGCCGCATAGCGTATTGCCCGCGCGGAGAAACCATCGGCAAGAAGCCGTTCGCTAGCAGCTTTCCAGGACAATCGCGCCGCAACCGCAGGTCTGGCAAATAGCCAGTAGGCAGATTCCACCAGGTCGCGGCTCCACTGGCGGACATGATGAGCCGGGCGGTTCTTGACGATCCAATCATGAAGCAGATCGACTACGTCATCAGGCAGCATGGTCTCAAAGTCTGCAAGACTGAGCGCGTCGCCGGCATCCAGCGGCCTCAACAGGTCAACCAGCCCAATCAACGCGGCTTCGCTTGCCGCCGCTCGCAGAGCGCGGTCCCAATTATCGCTGATTTCTCCCACGTCGATATCGTCATCAGGATTGAACGGGCAACCGTCCCCGATCGATTCAATGTCTTCGTAAAGCAGGGTATAGGCGTCGTTGAACAGTTCATCGAGGGCGATCGCCAAATCCTCCTCAATTGGCTCGCGGCTCATCTCCAACGAAACAGGCAAGCCTCGCGCGTCTATGAGGCGGGTCAGGATACGATCGAGCAATGCACGTTGAGCACGAGATAGGCCGACGTCGCTATATCCAATCCCAAGCCGCTCGCAGGCGCTAAGGAAGGCTCCAACGAAGCTTTTACCGCGTCGCTGAGCCAACGCGGCTTCGTGTTCGGCCCAAGCATCGCCGCACAGCTGCTCAACCATCCATGCTTCCAACTGGCGCACGATCTGGCCGCGCCGGAACTGCGTCACTGGGTGATCGACACCCGCAGCGGCCCATCCGATCAGTGAATCAATTACGGCGCGACCATCAGCTTCGCCGCCCCGCGCCCCATTGAATTGGCGCAGTAGCCGATCTGGCTTGCGCACGACCGGTGCGTCGCCCGCTCGCCATACACGCGGGCCGACGCAAATTCCGCCCGTCTGAAACGGCCGCTCATCACCAGCGCGCAGCAGCAGAATATCATTGCCGGTCGCCCAGCTATCGGCGGTAACCGGCGCCAGCGGTTGTTGCGGACTAACGGCAAAGATGGCGAGATCGCCGCGTTCGTCGCTGGCGATCAGCCGACCATTGGACTGGCGTACCCAGGCGAACGGTGCGGTGACCTGCTCGAAGGCGAAGGATATGTCCGCCAAACCAATGACGGTAACGGACAATTCGGCGTGCCGCGCGGTAAGCAGCCGATCGACCGTGTCATGGTCGAGGAGATTCTCCCAGATCGCATGATCACCCCCGAGGCGGCACGGCGTGTCAGGCAGGATGTCACGGACCTGTTTGATCTCCCGGCCATCGCAGTGAAGCGTTAACTGCAACTCGGCTTCCTGGACCATTGCGGCGCTGTCAAATCGCAAGGTGATCTGCCGATCGGCCAAATCAGTCGTCGCGCCGCTTCCGGCGTCGATGTTGATCGTCAGCAGGTGAAGATCGTCATCAACTTCGATGACCTCGAACGCCTGCTCCTCGCCAACCCCGTAGCGCAGCCTGTAAACCCCAGGTTCGGTTGCGGTGAGACCGGCAAGGAGGCTCCCTGTGCCCGACAATGCGGACTGTTTCCCGTTCGGGCCGGTCAGATGCACATCGCACGCGCCGCTCGGCATGCTTACTTCGAATGCGATAAAACTTCCGGCACGAAACCGGCGCACCGGCCGATGCTGCTCGGTCTCAGCGTCACCAATCCAGGCGAAGCGACTGGTCTGCCGCACGGCAAAGCCAAGCGCTGAAAGCCAAGTTTGGTTCATCGGGTCAGCCGCATCAAGCCGATACGCACGCAAGCCCGCAATACGGCCAAGATGCTCGGCGTTGGGCGGTGACGGCGTGGTGTCAACCAGAACAATGCAGTGCCCGCTATCAGCGATTGTGCCCGAACTGCGTTGCAGCGCATCACCGTCCTCGGCAAAATTACCGAAAAGCAAAGGCGCAGCGGTCGCCACGCGCAAGCTACCCAAGAAATCTTTCGCATCCTGCCCCAGCGGCAGGCCGTCAATGTCGTTGAACAGAGGCAGATTGGGCGATGGGAGAGCATCGATCTGTAACGGCAACGGGAAGTCGCTGAAGATATTACGCCCCGGCACCGGTCGGCCGTCGCCCCAAAGAAAAGCACGCCACCGCATCGCATCCAGCGCACTTCGGGCAGCATCGCGCATGGACTGTTCCATCTGCGGAACCTTAAGCCCGAGGCCAAGACGCTTTTCGACTGTGCGGAGGACCATCGGCACGTAGCGCGGTTCAATCTCGGCGCGCCGACGCTGCCGCTGCTTGGGCAGGGCCTGGAGGGCATTTTGCCGTTTGCGCGCCTCGCGCAGCGCCGCCTTGGCTGTCTCATCACGCGCAAGATCGATCACAATGCGCTTGAGCGCGGAACTGGCAATGTCATGCTCGCCGCTGGGGTGGAGGAACTCTCGAACGACTGCAGCGGCCGTATGCTGGTCATCCAGCCATCCGATGAGCCGCACGCCGCCAGCGAGTTGCGCCCGGTGGCGGATCGGCGCGAGCAGCGTGGCTTCGCTTGCGCTTAGGTCAAGATGGCCACGAACGTCGCGCAACGCCCGGGCAAGCGGCCGGTGCAGTTCGATCGGGAGGATTGCATGAAGTACTGGCCAGGCGATATGGCAGAACGCCAGGTTCCACGGACTGTGGGGTGGCTGGGCCAAGCCCATTTCAACCGCCCACCGCCCGAATAAGCTCGATAGCGCTGCGCGATCCGCAAGCGAAACCTCGTGCAATTGCTCAGCGAAGAGCGGCCAGAAGTCAGTGCCAGTGCCATGATAGACGTAGCCGACCTCAGTTGCAGCGACGAGCAATGGTAGCGCTTTTGATCTCCACCAACCGCTTTCAATCCGGTGCTGGGTAAGGGCAGACCGGACTGAGGTCAGCAACAACTCTAGCTCCAGACCCTCCACCCCGTGTTCGAGGAGATAGACTGGCGTATCAGCTTTCACAGCGCGTAGTTCGCTGAAACGCGCGGTCAGCGATGCGTGCAGGCGCTCAATATCGGCCTCTACTATGGTGCCCCTCCACGGCCGACAGAAGCCACGCTTCCCTAGCTTACATGTTGCAGATCTTTGCATGACATGAAAATGGAAAAGCTTGGTGTCGCACGGCGGGGAAAAGAATCGACGGACAAGCCAGACAATTTGGCGGTCCTGCGCGCGAACGCGGGGGTACCGCCTATGAAACCGACTGGCGAGGTTAAGCCTAGGTGTTTAGTCCCGGCATCTGGTGGATCGGATCGACGATGAACCTATTGGGCTCTGACGACCTGATTTTGGGGATGTATTCGTAAGGCGTGAGGCCGCTGAGCGTCTTGAGCCGTCGGGCGAAATATAGGCTGCCCTGAAGTCTGCGAGGTGCACCCGTAACTGCTCGTGGCCTTCATAGTGGAAGCGTTCGACGGTCGCCTCCTTGATGGTTCGGTTCATCCGCTCGACCTGACCGTTGGTCCACGGGTGGTTCGGCTTGGTCAGCCGGTGCTCGATGTCGTTTGCTTCACAGATCATGTCTATACGCCCCTTCTCGCGTTGATAGACGCCTCGGGTTTTAGCGGCCCCGAGGCCCTCGTTCTGACGCTCGCGGCGTAGATTAGTCTTAAACTCGGCAAACACGCTGAGCATGTCGAGGAACGTCCTGGCACGGCGGTGCTGGTATCAATCGGCTGCTCCGTCGCTTTGCGTCCCCCCCTGCCCCTCAACTCATGCACTATACCTGAGAAGCGCACGGTGTCTGACCTATGCGCCTCGTTATTTGAGATACTGGGTTTGGGTTTATTCGCCAGGATACGAGTAAGCGTGGTCTCGGATTCAACGACTCCACGCAGTAGTGCTGCATGCCCGGTGGATATGGATCGTACCGCACCCGCGCCGACGAAAATCAGCGACGGATTGTTGATCGAAAAATGAAGGTTGGGCTTGAGCCGCAGTCGGCGGATACTCACCGGGGTATGCACGTTAAGGCGTTAGCGAATATGTTTTCCAACGACGCTATGGCGCGCTAATTCGGCAACGGTTCCGCCCCGACCCGTGAGGCCCGGAATCTCAAAGTCAGCAACGCCGCAGGAATCAGTTGCGGCGCTTGCAGATACTTTTAGCATCCACTTCAACATGATGCTCGATAAGTGCTCTTTACGCCAGAGACGTAGGCGGCCTCGGCTTATTCGAGGTCTGAACCGTTTGGATCCGTATATGGCGACGGATAGATTGGTGATCCGTCCTGCCGGCTTGGCCATAACTCCCATTCGAAGGTCGATGTATAAAGCGCCGCAAATGCTCTAGGCCTCAAAAGCAGCTCGTTCGCCGTATTATCGGTGATACAGGTAGCACCGATAATCGGCCTATTATTGGCATTACCGTGTTTTTCATTGTTTCTATGCGCATGTTGGCTCTTGAGCCCAATACGCGCTGGCTCGCGCGTTTCGTCGCCAAATATTAGCGCTAACGGTATTACCTTTAGTGCAGATAGGACTGGAAACATCAGTAATATGTGACTTACAGGTAATACCGATATTCGGTTGGTGGGGCAGCTGTTTGGTGTATTACCGCGAGTGCTGATATTACGCTAATTACAGCGCACACAACGATTGCCGCTAAACATTTAATCACCTTGAATACTCCGATTACCGAAATTATGTCGATTATGTCGATTATGTCGATTATGTCGATTATGTCGATTATGTCGATTATGTCGATTATGTCGATTATGTCGATTATGTCGATTACGTCGATTACGTCGATTACGTCGATTACCGAGATTACCCGCATTATTTCGCTTACCGCGAGTACGCGAACTGCGTGAAATACCGCTACTATGTCGAATACCTGTATGCTAAGCCAGCCCGCTGGATTACCGATATCACAACCCAGGGTTGTGGTAGCGGTAATACCGCTACCACAACAACGAAAGGGTCGCGATGCCGGTTATAACGTTGCTCTCGCCTAAGGGCGGCGTGGGGAAAACCACAGCCGCGTTGCTCTTGGCGATCGAACTGGCGGAAGGCGGCGCTTCGGTCGTCATCGTGGATGCCGATCCGAACTTCCCACTTGTGAAGTGGGCAGGCTTGCCAGGCAAGCCGGATAACATCGAGGTCGTTCAAGAGGTCGACGAGGACGCAATCATCGATACGATCGACGAGGCACAAAAGCGTGCGCGGTTCGTGATCGTCGATCTTGAGGGCAGGGCGTCGGCGCGCGTAACCAACGCGCTCTTAATGACCCATCTGGCGATCGTGCCGATGCAAGGATCTGTGCTGGACAGCGACCAAGCCGCCCGCGCTTTCCAAAGCATCCGACGCGCATCGACTGCCGCGCGTCGCGACATAGCCTTTGCTGGCGTGTTCACGCGCACGCCGGCTAGTTCGCGCATCCGGTCGAGGGTCTCGCAGCAGATCGCAGACGGCGTCGAGGGGGCAGGGATTTCAACGCTCCCGACGTCGATTGCCGAACGGACCGTCTATCGTAGCCTGTTCGCTCAAGGAGGTACTCTGGCAGGTCTCCAAGGTACGCCTAGCGCCTCGATTGAGAGTGCGCGCGTCAACGCCGCGGGGTTTGCCCATGATGTTCTTGAGGCTCTGAAAGCGGCGAGGACCAACGCATGAATGACAAGGCAGCAAAGCCCGCATCACGGCTTGCGGGGGTAACGAGCTTCGGCCTCGACGATAGCGACTATATTGCTCCGCCACCGCGGGACATTCGAGACAAGGCCAAAGCTGGGGGGGAGTTGCTTGGCTTCCAATCGGACAAGCCGACACAGCCAGAAGCGCCTGCAACTCCTAAGAAACGTACTCGTCAGCCGTCGCAGTACCCAGATCATTACAATTTGCGACTTCGCGAAGGCGATCGCGATCGGCTCGACGAATATGCGTACCGTCATCGCATGGCAAAGGGGGAGGTGTTTGGCATCATGCTCGACCTTCTTGAGGCGGACGAGCAGCGGAAGGCAGCCGAGAAGCGGTGATGTCGTCGAGGCTGGGCGCCGAAAGCGAATGTTCCGTTAGCTCGGAATGGGAGCTTGGCTACTCGGATGCGCTCGGAAACCGCGAGTCAAACGCCGCCAGTTCGCTATCGAACTGCGCCAGGATGTCTGCGAGATCGCGGTCCGGTAAGGGAAGGCCAGGCCGCAACGCGGGGCGGCCTTTCGGTGCCGCCACGAAGCCCAAGGTGATCGCAAGGTCTGGAACAACGTAGACTCGCCAGGCCAGGCGTCCGCTGACTTCCACCACCAAGCCGACGGCAGCGGCACGGGCGAGCAATTTTCCCGCTCCGGAAAGCGTCAGTTTTAACCGCCGCGCAACCGCCTCAGGCGATTGCACCGGCGCGACCATCAGCAGGGTCGCAAGACGTGCCAGCGAGCTGGGCCGACGTTCACGAACCAAGGCCACGATGCTGACCGCACGCGCATCCTCGATTGCCTTCAGACTTTGACGGCCTGCAATAGCAGCGGCCTCGAGCGATCTCAGGATCCGCCGGACGGCAGCACCGCGGTCGCGCTCCCTGGAAGCGTTAAGTAACTGTCGATCTCCCGCAACGAGGCAAGGGAGAGGGGCCTCGGTCAGACCAAGCCGGTGTAACAAGACGGGCAAAGCCAGCCACGCCATGATCGATGGGTCGGCTTGTAGAAAGGCCGTCAACAGATCGAGCGCTCGGCGAAGTACCGGCAGCCGGCTTCGTACGGGCACAGGCGTCACCCTAAAAGGAAGCTCTTCGGCCCAATGACGCCCTATCTGGTCAAGTTGATTACGCCACGGTGCAAAGGCAGCGAAATGATCGATGGTGGTTTGAAATCGGGGTCTGCCAGGCACAATGACGCCAGAGCCCCAGGAAAATACATCTATATCGTCAATCTCTACACCCTGAAGCCGCAGTGCGCGGGCGTACCCGGTCCATGACGCCCGCAAAGTCCAGGCCCGAGCAACAAAACTGGCGGAAACCAGGGCGTCGAGCCGGCCAATCGAAACGCTGGCACGTTCGATAAGGTAGTCCGTTGTGTCCGCTTCCGGACCTGCATCTGAAGAGTTTGGAGGAGCGTCCACTTGGAGGTTATATCCGCAAACGGCATGATCCGTCCACGTTGAGGATGTGCATAGCCATGATAATAAATGGTTATCGTGACCCTAGCCGTTTCGAGCGGATCGCGGTAACGTCGTAAAGATGGCTGACTACCCGCCCTTTCTCGTTCGCGTTGGCTCTAGCGGCAGCCTCGATGCCATTGTGGGCGAAGTTACTGCACTCGCGCCGCAACGGCGCCTTCTTGATCCGCAGATCGTTGCCGCAGCTTCGCGCGCCTGGTCGGCAAACACAGTGCGCGCATTCCTTTCGGACCTGCGCCTGTGGGATCTATGGTGCCGACGGTCGCATGTGCAGACCGGCGCGGCGACCGCGCAGACCGTCGCCGCCTATGTCCGCGCGCTCTCCGGCCAAGATGTCAGTACCGAGGCTGCGCGCGCGACCGAGGCGCGCTCGGCCGCGACGATCGGTCGTTACCTCGTTCACATCGGGTGGGCCTACCGTATGGCCGGTCGGGAGGACCCGACGGCCGCACCGCTCGTGCGCCTTGAACTCAAAGCCGCTCGTAAGGCAGTCGGGACGCGGCAGACCCAGGCGCGCGCGATCCGCTTCAAAGGCGATGTTACCGATCTCGATGGGCCTGCGGCCGGGGTGTCGCTCACAGCGCTGATAAAAGCCTGCCGCAAGGATATGCTCGGCGCCCGCGACGAGGCGCTCCTCCGCGTTGCCTACGATACCGGCTGCCGGCGTTCCGAACTGGTCGCGATCGACGTGATGCACATCGATGGGCCAGATGGGGAAGGGGCGGGAACGCTGCTCATCCCCAAGAGCAAGACCGATCGCGAAGGGCAGGGCGCACACGCCTATCTGTCGCCGGCGACGATGCGCGCGATCGATCGCTGGCGGGACAAAGGCGGGATCGACAAGGGGGCGCTGTTCCGGCGAGTTGAGACCTACTTCGATGGCACTGTGCGATCGGTCGGACCGGGCGCGCTGCATCCAGGAACAATCGGAATTATCTACAAGCGGCTCGTCCGCCAGGCGTTTGCAAAGAAGCTGCTCGGCGCCATGGGCGAGAGCGAACTCGAGCGGTGGATCGCGGCGGTCTCGAGCCACTCGATCCGAGTGGGCGTGGCGCAGGACAATTTCGCCGCGGGCGAAGCACTTCCGGCGATTATGCAGGCCTATCGCTGGCGCGATCCCAACACTGTCATGCGCTACGGCGCCAAACTTGCCGCAAAAAGTGGCGCCAGCGCGCGCTTGGCAAAGCGCTTCGCCGTCGATTGATCTGAGGCGCCCGGTTTCGCTCCAACCAAACCAAACCACCTCGGTAACCGGCAGAGAAGCAACTAGATATTAGCAAAGATAGTACTAAATATGGCGATAAACCGCCGTTTTTGGAATCTTGTAACCGGCATAAGAACCGGCATATAATCTGGCATGGATATCTTCACGATGGAGCCCATGGTGCCGGAGGAGGCCTCCCATGCTTTGGAGGATGAGGCCTTCACGCTGACAGCCGAGGCCAACCAGCTCGCCGGACGGGTTCACCCCATCTTGCGAGCGTCGATCGGGGATCTCGTCCGATCGATGAACTGCTATTATTCGAACCTGATCGAAGGCCATGACACACATCCCCGTGACATCGACCGCGCGCTTGCCAATGACTTTGTCGAAGAGCCCAAGCGACGAGAGCTACAGCAAGAGGCCGTCGCCCATATCCATGTCCAGCGGTTGATCGACAGTGGTCAGGACCCCGATATCTGGCCTGCTACTGCAGCCTATGCCGCCTGGCTGCACCGAGAATTCTGTTCGCGGCTCCCGGCTGAAATGCTTATCGTCACGCACCCGGGCTCCGGCGAGCGGATCCCGGTCGTGCCCGGGCGCTGGCGCGAATACGACGTCATGGTCGGGCGACACTTGCCACCCGAACCTGCCGATCTGCCCCGATTTTTGACGCGGTTCGATCGTGCCTATCAGTCGCCGCCCTTGTCCAAGCCCCGGCAGGTTCAGGCGGTCGGTGCCACGCATCATCGATTCTTGTGGATCCATCCCTTCCTCGACGGGAATGGTCGCGTGGCCCGTCTCATGTCCCATGCCCTGCTCAAGCGCCTAGGGATCGGTACTAGCCTCTGGTCCGTTGCACGCGGCCTCGCCCGCGAAGAGCGCACGTACAAGAATCTGTTGATCCAAGCGGACGGACCGCGCGAAGGAGGTCGGGATGGGCGCGGCAATCTCACCCAGCGCGGGTTGATCGAATTTTCCCGCTTCTTCCTCGAACGAGCGATCGACCAGGTCCGATTTATGGCGGGACTCGTGGAACCCGACATGCTGCTCACGAGGATCGAGATCCATGTCGAGGAAGAGATCCGGATGAAGCGCCTTCAGCGAGGCAGCTTCACCGTGCTGCGCGAAGCGGTGTTATCGGGCGAGGTCGAGCGTTCCAAAGTTCCGTCGCTCACGGGCTACGAAGAGCGGGCCGCGCGCCTCGTCACTGCCGGTTTGGTCGAGCGGGGCATGCTGACCGCCACGACCCACCGCGCGCCGCTCAGGCTTGCCTTCCCGGCCGACGTCGCGGAACGCTGGTTTCCCAACCTCTATCCCGCCAACGCTGGTAGCCGCCTCTAAAAGACATCATTGTCCAGTGCGTTCGTGGCTTCCGACCGATCGCCGCGCGAGTAATTAACGGAAGGACATATCGACCTAGCTTCTTCAAAGGCCGAACATCCCGGTCGAGTTATGCGGTCTCAAGTTTTGCAAGATGTCCCGCTACGGCCTTGCCGCCATAGTGGCCGATTGCGGCAGCGATAGCCCGCGCGTCAGACTTGTCGATCGCCGCGATCTTGACGCGATCAAGGGCGGCCAAGAGGGTTGGTCGGCCTGCGTCCCTAGCTGCCAGTTCTGCTGCCTTAGCCTGTTCATCGAGTGCTGCAAGTTCGGCCCTGAGTGCCTCGCGGCGTGCTTCGATCGTCGAAAGGTCCGCCGGTTTTGACGATGGTCGGGGCATCGGAATACCTTCAGATTGTTCATGGAAGACGTGCGGATTGTGGCAACGAGCTGCGTTAATATCTAGATCAGCCATGGCTAAATGCGATGAGCCGAAGCAAACCTTTGGCATATTCCAATAGCCCATACCTTATTGAAATATAGCCGTTCTCGCGATCGGCTGCTGCTAGCACCTAACGTTGCATCGTAGCGCGAACATCCCACTCCGCGTCTCCTGAAATAAATATGATTGTAAAGAACTGCTTTAGAGGCTAAATTGGTATAGGTAAGAGATGGCAGGATATGCCATATGGCACCAATGTCGGACATCGGTTGTAGGGCGCCGCTGCACGGGGCTTTTGAAATGAAAGTGACGGTTCGACTGACGGATGAGCTGGTCGCGGAGATCGACCGCATCGCCACCGCGAATGGACAGACGCGGAGCGGGTGGATCACCAACGCGCTGACGCGTGCGGCCGTCGCTCCCGAGAACGACGATCTTCCCGTGACACCGGTTCAGGGCAGGGGGCATCCCGACGATCTGATCCGCGTGACCGTGCGGCTCAACCGGAGCGAAATCGAGGGCATCGACAGCGTTGCCGCACCGATGCGGCTGACGCGGAATGAGTGGATCAAGCGCACGATCCGCTGGCAGCTCTGGGACAAGGCTGCGCTTCTCCGTCTCGCGCCGTCAACCCAGACGGAGATTGGGAAGGTCCGCAAGCAGGTGCTTCTGATCGGCCGGAACATCAACCAGGCCGTTCACGCGATGAACGCGGCGAACATGCCGGAAAGCTCCCTCGACATCGCTCGAATCGCCGGGCCGTTCATCGAGAAATGCTCGGAATTGCAGAGGCTGCTGATCGAGACCCGACGCGTTCTTGCGTCGTCGATCGGGGGTGAAATCGGGTACTGGGTCGGTGCGCGCGGAGGGGCCGAGGCGTGAGCTTCCGGTTCTCCCCTGGTACGCTGGACTCGATGGCGGGCGTGTTTGCACCCCCCCAAAAGTACCGACTGGGAAGCGGGGGTGGCAGCCCGAAGAGCCCGAATGTTGGCGGTACGATGCTCGGTATGGCCGTTGCGTCGATGTTTCCCAAACCGGCGCAGTCGTCCGGCTCTTCGCGCCCAAGCGTGCAGGCCAAGCACGCCTTTGGCGGGGGATCGCAGACCCGCATGAGCGGTCGCGCTGTCATGACCGCGGAGCGTACATCGCGGCGTGTTCCCGAGGTGATGGTCAGGGTCACCGGTCGTCAGCATGGGGGAGGCCACGTCCTTGCAAACTTCGCCTATATCAGCCGTCTAGGGCATGGCGAGGACAAGGAACTGGGGCTTGAAACCAGCGACGGCGAGGTCATTCACCACGGCCGCGAGATGCAGGCACTTGCCAAGGAATGGCACGAATATGAGAGCGACGGCGACGCGCGGCGCAAGGGCGCGACGTCGCTTTCGATGATTCTGTCGATGCCGTCCGGGACCGATCCGGAGCGGTTAAAAGGCGCCGCGCTGGACTTCGCGCGCGAGGAGTTCGCGAACCGATCCTGGGTGGCGTCGCTTCACGTCGACCGCAATCATCCGCATGTTCACGTGACGATCGCGCGCCGCGATCATGACGGACGCCGCTTCCATCCGAACCGCGACGACCTGTTTCGCTGGCGCCAACGCTTTGCCCAGAAGCTGCGCGATCGGGGAATTGAGGCGAACGCGACGCCCACAAAAGCACGCGGGGTCGATCCTCAGCATGAGCATATCGCCGTGCAGAAAATGCGCGACAAGGGGCTCGTCCCACGCATCGACGTGCGCCGCACCGAACGCGCGCAGCGGCTTAGCAAGCAGGGTGTTGCCGACCCCGTCGAGGCAGTCCTGGCGAAACGACAAGCGGCAGTTCGTGGGACCTATGCGCGCTCGATTACGGAGCTTTCCGCATCACCGTCGATCGCGGACCAGGCGGTCGCCCGGAGCCTCGAAAAGTTCATGGCAACGATGCCGACGCCGGAAGCCAACTCTGCCCGGGCGATGCGCCTGGCTCGCGAGAAAGACATTAAGTCATCCGTCTCCACGCCTGTCCGATCGCCCGTTCGTATACCCGATGTGTCGGCGCCGCGCGTTGATACCGGCATCGACAGACTCCAGGCGCTGCACGACCGGCTGACCAAGTCGGCAGTTCCGCCGAAGTCGCCGGCCGATCAGCGCGAGCAGGGTATTGATCCACCAGACGACGTTGCGAAGCGTATCCGCGATATTGTCGAGAAGAGCCGAAGCGGCTCGGGGAAGCATGATGATCCAGATCAGGCCGGAACGCTGAGCGATCGGTTGCGAGCCATCACCGAGAAGATCAGCGGGCCTGGCGAACCGACTGACTTCACGCGTTCCCACGAGGTCATTCGGAAAGCCGAGGAGCAAAACCGCGAGCGGCTCGATCGCGATCGCACAATGGATAGGGAAGGGCCCAGCCGATGAGTTCCGAGGGGTCTACGGTAGCGCTGACGGCCCTGATGGACGCTGTGACCTTGCTCAGGGGCGAGATCGCAGCGCTCGCCAGGAGCAACGCGCGCGTGGAGGAAACGCAACTCGAGATGCAACGTCGCCTCGACGTGATCGACACCGGTATGGCGCCGATCGCGGACCTCCTGCCTTTCCAGGAAGCTATCCTCGCCAGCACCGTCGAGGGTGACGCCGCCACGCATAAATGGCTTGGGTTGCTTGCACCGGTCCTGGACAGGATTGCGGATCAGTCCGGTCATCAAGGCGACGCGATCGGCGCGCTCCATCAGGATGTCGCCCGGATCCACGGGGTCTGCGACACAGGTCAGAAACGCGCCGCTGGTATCGCCTCTGGGCTGGAGGTAATCGCGGAGCAGTTGACCGCGGCCATCGGCGAGAGCCGCAGGAAGCAAAGCGCCGATTTCGCGACCACAGGTGAGCTGATCAGCTACACCCGTGCGGCTGTCTTGGGCCAGGCTCTACCGTTGCCGGTCCATATCGAAGACAATCCGATGCTGGAGCGATTCATCCTCGCCCAGCCAGCCGACCTTACTGCGACCGACCGCGCCCTCGTCGACTGGCGGAACGCTGTCGCCTCCGCCAGCGCGGCCGAGCTCATCACGCTTCTTCAAAAGCAACAGACGCCATCGCCAACCGACACCCCACAGACCCGCATCCTCCGGTATCGTCTCGCCGCGATCACGCGCGCGAAGATCGAGGAGCGCGGAGCCGTGCCGCCTGCGCGGCCGACCACGACACGAGCGAAGGATCGATCGGCAGTGACCTGCTTTGAACGATCGCAGGAACTCGCTGAGCTATGGAGGGCCGGAGAAAGTGCCGCCCTTTACGCTGAGCCTGAGTTGGCGGGCGCGATCGACCTGTTTGACGCCTTGGAAAGCAGGCTCGATCCCGTTGCAGGAGACGCCGTTCAACCCGAGTTGACGATGCTTCACCGCGACTTGGCCAACCGCATCGAATTAGGCGAACGACCCGAGATATTGGAGGGCGGCCATGCTGCGCGTTGCGATCGTGCCAACGCGGTCGAGCTTGGCAAGGACCTCTAGGTGGGGTCAGTGTATAGAACGGCCTTATTTACACGCTAACGATCAGCGGTGACGTAAAGCCCCCAAAGTCGGGTTTCCGCGCACTCGGGCAAAGCGACAGGATTTATCGCACGGGCTGAGCCTCGATTAATAGCCCGTCCGTGACTTTCGACGGTGCCATCGGAAATCATGTCAGACCGTCCAAAAACTGCCTAATGGATTCCCGTCAGGTTTCGTATCCGGTACTCGAGCGTATCGGCAACATCCCACCTGCTGAAGCCGAACACCGATATTATGCTGCCGCAGACAACATCGATATGGCGGCGTGACTCACAACCCAAGGCCTCTGGTAGACCCGGGGCGGTTCAGAGTGTTTCGAGTTCTGTGATCCGAGCGATCAGCCGCTCGATCATATCCTGCTGTTGCGCCAGCAGCGCATCCTTGTCAGCGTCACTCAAATCAAAGCGCGGAGACGACGGCATTTGTAGGGTGAAACCGACGTGCGCCGCAACCCTTTCCGCCACCCCCGTGAGCAATTACAATCGGATGGCCATGACCAAATTGTAGAGTATGTCTAAATACTAGATTGGTTATAGTTTGCGGAATTATACTTCGATAGCATATTTGCATATCGTACTTGAGCATCTTCTGAAAAGAACTGAGCACCGCCCCCTATCTTTCCCTCTCTGATAAATGAATCCTCGTTATTGTATAAAGTCTTAATATTTGCGTACTCAAGAGCAAATTTGCGCTCGTTCTCCTTCATTTGACTAAATGAACAAATATAGCTAATTCGTGATATATCGTGTGAGGTTATTTCCTTTCCTAGAAAATCGGCTATTTTGAGGATGGAGCTACGTAGGTCCATGACTAAATCCTCATACCTTACTAGAATAAGATTGAGGTTGAGCTCATTATTAGACCATGCCGAAACATGTTTAAACCAGCTGCCATAAGCGACTCTTCCACTTATAAATAGATTGATAAAACTGGAAATGTCGCCTTTATAGTTCATGTAGCGGCGATAATGGTGGTAGTAAGATACCGCAACATCTTTACCATCTCGAGTAATGTAGATGTATTTTCCGGAGCCTCTCGGAACCGTATCGTAACCTAGATGCGTCTTGAGAGGTTTGCCGATTTCGTCTGCGGTCATGCCATTTGACAAGCATACATCTTCAAAAAAGGGGACCACGTCATTTATATGAGAGAACGTGTGAACACCGCCCGATAGGATCTGGTGAACTATCATCTGCAACCATGTAGTTCCCGACTTGGGATACGATGCAATGAAAAGATCGCTCGGTGAGCCATTGTATAGAAGATTGTGATTTAAAGTGCGCATTTTGAAGTCTAACGACCACATCATTTCAATAATAGCCGAGTTTATCGAGAGTGCTTTGCGCAATAATAAAGATATAGATGGATGTTGAGACACAAAATTTGTTCCTATTAATAATCCGGATATTAACTGATCAAATAGGCGATATAGAAACTATTGCGATGGCACGGCTATCTAAAATTATTAAGATTTTGTAACGAGATTGGAATGGACAAAGAGATCTGGTCTGAAGCAGAGCAAGTTATCCGAAATCTTCACTTCCCATATGAGAGGTTTAATATGCCTAGGGTAGCGGCGACGGTGCCAAAGATGTCGGTCCCAGGCGTAAGGCAAGATGTAGCGACGACGGTCCTGATGTTAGCTTCCCCCTCAGCCGTCCACATGGCGCGGTGACCATTGATGCGCATCCCGGTCTCATCCGAACTCACCACGCCAACCTGACGTAGCTTCAATACCGCTTCATCTCGGCCGTCTGCAAGATGTGCCTGTGCACGGCGGAGCGTGTTCATCAGACCGCCCGAGCTGATCGTCAGACAGAACAGAGAGGTGGCTCGGCAATCTGGACAGGCTGCTAAGTGGAGTTTTTGTCTGAAGGCGGCCAGCATGGTGCCGAACAGAAGATCAAATGACGAAACAAACATGCCGGAACGACAGCTCGGCCTTCAAGGCGAAGGTGGCGTTGGCTGCCGTGAAGGGCGAGAAAACGCTGACCGAGTTGGCGCAGCAGTTCGACGTTCACCCGAACCAGATCACGACGTGGCGTGGCCAGCTGCTGGAAGGGGCGGCAGGAGTTTTCGCGTCGGGCGGCCATAGTGAAACGGCCGAGCCTACTATCGAAATGAAGACGTTGCACGCCAAGATCGGGGAGTTGACGCTGGAGACCGATTTCTGCATTGAGGCTTTGGAAGAAGCGCTAACGCGCTTCGGCGCGCCGGAGATCTTCAGCACGGATCAAGGCAGCCAATTTACCACCACGGCGTTCACCGCCATCCCGCTCCGCGAGAAGGTCGCAACAACGTGTTCGTCGAGCGCCTGTGGCGCCCTGTGAGATACGCGGGGTTTACCAGCGGGCCTATGGCTCGGTCAGCGAGGCCCGTGCCTCGATCTGCCGTTACCTGGCCTTCTACAACGGACGGCGTCCGCACTCTTCGCTTGACCGCAGGACGCCCGACCATGTCTACTTCAACCCGCCGCTTCTCGCAGCGGCATGAAACCGACGGACGCTCCACTTAGCAATTGCGCTAGGCTGTTCAGATGAACCGAGGCACCTTTCAGGTCGGCAAACGCCCCTTGCTGAAGCCGTCGGTAGGACAATGCCTGTAAGGGCTTTAAATAAGTTGCGATCGCATGGATCCGCGCCCCGAACGGCCTCCCCTTCGCGCTGTCCGGCAGCGCGGCCATCACATGGATTCCGCAAGATGGGCAACGAACCGTCCGCCGCCTGCGACGCTCCGGCACCCGCGTAATTGGCGGCAGTTCGACCGTATCGTGCTCGCTGATCGTCTCGGCCGCCAGATCGGCCGGCAGCGCCGCGCAACAGCCGGTGCATGTGTCTGAACAATAATCAAGCACGCTATCCAATGCTTTGCTGAGTATCCAGCTATGTCCCTCTTGGCCTGTCTTTCACCACGGGGAGGCGATGCGTCGCGGAACTCCTTGCGGTTGGTCGATGGCGGCTTCGACGATGCCTGCGACGTCTTCGCCTTGCGCTGCACGCCCAGCACCAGTTTGATAAACTTCTCGCGACTCAGGCGCTCGAGATCGGCACGGCCCATGCCCCCCGTGAATCAGTAGTCCCGCTCAAGCGCAAGGGGTGGGTAATTACGTCTCTCGTGCGAACCGCTGTCTTCAGACGAGAAAACTCGTACTGCGGCGTGTGACGCTTGTTTTGCCCGTCTCACCTGACAAAAAGGATGAAACCGGAGACGTTCTCTATTTGTTTCGGCCCGTTCACCACCGGAATGGTGGGCCACCTCACTTCGGAATGGGGGCCCACGTTACCACTTTACGTTAGAACATCGGACCGGTTCGCGTCGGTTTACCCGGCCCGCCTACGCTGGAATTCGCACCCGCATACCCGTACGACTTGGCAAGGGTGTCCACTGCCTTGAGAGGCCAGCAGCTTCGACCCTACCACTTTGAAAATACGGACAATCACGATCATAACGCGTCACCCCCGATCGGCAGAGGGAGGAACTGCGCGAGAAGCGTGGCTACTTCTTCGTCGGACAAGGCATCTATTTCCGCGCGCAGAGAACCTCGAGTCGCCATTGATAAGGTTTCGGCATTCCCGACAATAGGACGGGCGTTCAAAAACCTAGCAAAGTCTTCTATAGTTGGAGCGTCAAAAATTAATCGCAGACTGACCTCAACATTTAGTCTGTCTCGAACTAGGGCAATCACACGCGTGGCAAGCAGTGAATGTCCTCCTAAGTCAAAGAAGTTATCATCGATGCCTACGCGCTCCCTTCCGAGAACATTTTCCCAAATCGCGGCTAAAGCGGACTCTGTTGGGTTTCGCGGAGCTATATAGTCAGAGTTATTGGAGTCATCGCTTGGAACTGGTAAGGCTTCGCGGTCAAGTTTGCCATTCGCCGTGAGGGGTAGTGCATCCAATATCTCAAAAGCTGAGGGAACCATGTACTCAGGAAAATGGGTTCGAAGGGAAGATCGTACCTCTGTCGAATCCATAGACTCTCGTTTTGCGGCGCGACCATTGGGGAATAAACCTTCATAAAACGAGTTGGATCTGAATTTTTCGCTTTGGTGCGGCACGGAGACCTCGAATGGGAGGTGGTGTCCACCGGACCTACGAAGTATGCCGGAAATATTGAAGTCAGGAGACCTTCCGTCCTTTGAAATCGTTCGAGCGACTGCAGCCTCAATCTTATCACCTTTTGTTACAGAGATTCCCGGATTAAAGGCGGGAACATAGACTGGAAGCCAGCTAGCTTGATCATCCAGTACATCGATAGAGTTGTTTTCATCTACATCGAGTCTAAGCCAAAGCACGAAGCCCGTCAGAACAGAATCTTTCTCCACAGCAAGATCGATTCGATGTGAAGATTCGGATGAACAATTCCTGGTAAAATCTAGATCCTCAAAAACGTCTTTCGACGTAATAATCGAGTCACTTGACATACCCTTTAAGCAAATTCTTAAGTCAAAAGGACCACCAGCTTGCGCGAATATTTTACTGACATAGTGTAGGCCAGTGGGCGTAAAGCCTAGTAAAAGCCTGCTGATTGGCAAGCTAAAACCAACTATGTATGTACGCGCTCTCTGAGGTAGGACATTGGCGCCATCTACAAGCGCAGGTCTAATAGAGTTTATTATCTCGACGGCCCCTTCAGAGCCAGCAATATTTCCAACTATTTCTGAAATACAATAGTCAATGTCCGTAGGTAAATCAGCTGTCATCGCGTCGCCATGGATAACTGTAATGGTTTTATCAAGGTTGCAGCGCTGTACCTCAGCCTTAGCGGCCTCATATGACTCTTTGAGTATTTCAACCGCATACACCTTACTTGCGCCGGCTTGCGCCGCTAATTTTGAAAGGACTGCGGTTCGACCTGGACCGATTTCGAGCACCGTTTTGCCTTGTAGTACCCGGCGAAAAGCGGAAAGGTAGGCGTCGTTTCGCCGTTCGTGAGCGGCCATCGTGTGGTAGGCAAGGTCGTCATAAATGTGGAACTCTGCGATTGACGGCCAAACCTCCGGGGTTGCAATTTCCGGTACAACATAGGCGACTAATCGCTTATCTCCGGGTGCATCCTCACGGGCGATAACCACGGCTTGGCGGACGGCCGGGTGAGTTAGCAGTGCTGTTTCA
>NZ_JAXOJS010000014.1:0-36433 GCF_036663875.1 Sphingomonas sorbitolis
GTTAAGCCAGTCGCGCTGCCACAGCGCGTAGTCGGCATATTGCAGCCGCGGCTCGGGCAACGGTGAGGAACGGCCTTGCGAATAGGCCTCGTACAGGGCCCCGAGTTCGCGGACGAGCACGCCCAGTGACCAGCCATCCGAGACAATGTGATGCATGGTCATCAAGAGTATGTGGCTCTCGCCTGACAGGCGCAGCAGCTTCCTTCGAAACAAGCTGTCAGCAGAAAAATCGAACGGTGTGTCCACCTCTGCCTGCACGAGGCGGCGCACTTCGGCATCCTGTTCGGTTGCGACAAGCAATGTCAGGTCCACCACTGCAAGCGGCATCTCAACCGCTGGTGCAATGCACTGGAACGGCTTACCCGTTTCAGAGCCGAAGCCCGTACGAAGGCTCTCGTGACGCCGAACCAGCTCGGCTAGACTTGCCTCTAAGGCGTCGGTATCCAGCACACCGGTCAGCCGTAAGCTGAGCGGCATGTTGTATGCCGCCCCCGCATGACCCAGCTCTTCGAGAAACCACAGCCGTTCCTGCGCATAGGATAGCAAAAGCGTCGAGGGGCGTTGCGCAACGTCAATCGGAGGCGCGATCGTACCAGCTGCGCGACGCAACCAAAGATTAAGCAATTTCTTGCGATTACTCTCCGCGCCGGGGGAGGACAAACCCGCACTATCTAACTGCTCGTTCATGCTACCTGCTTCCCCGATGCTGCAGTCGTGAAAGGTCGTGCCGAGAGATTGGGTGCACCGCCGCCACGACCCATCTCTCGTGTGAAGCCAAGATTCGAGAATCCATAGGAAACTACAAACGACCGATACGACTGCGATTTCATGGCCGTGCGCAAGCTCGCAGCTACTCTACTAACCTGTCAAGTCGCTTAAGCTCGGTCACAACCCTATGTGTTTGATCCCACGGTTTGATGGTGCGATCCTTTCGTTGGAATGCAAGGAAGCCGTATGGGACAAGTACGTCACGGGCGCGCCACGACCACGCACGCCGTCAACCGTAACACCGCCTGGTCGCGTCAAATGCGCTTCGACATGATCTGCGAAGCGAACGACATCGAGCACCGGTTGACCAAGCCGAACCACCCGTGGACCAACGGGCAGGTCGAGCGGATGAACCGCACATCAAGGAGGCAACGGTCAAACGCTTCCATTACGAGAGCCACGAGCAGTTGCGGGTGCACCTCGCAGACTTAATGGCAGCCTATAATTTTGCCCGTCGGCTCAAGACGCTCAGTGGCCTCACGTCTTACGAATACACCGCCAAGATCTGAACGTCAGAGCCGGACAGGTTCATCGTCGATCCGATCCACTAGATGTCGGGACTAAACATCTAGAGTCAGGACCCATTGATGTAACAGGCGCGATCTGATTCAGGCTGCGTGAGGACTGAGGATGAGCGACCTGTACTGGCTGACGGAGGAGCAGAGGGCGCGCCTGCGGCCATATTTCCCAAAGAGCTATGGCAAGCCGCGAGTTGACGACCGGCGGGTGTTGAGCGGCATCGGTTTCGTGAACCGCAATGGGCTGCGCTGGCGTGATGCGCCCAGCGACTACGGCCCACACAAGACGCGCTACAATCGCTGGAAACGATGGGGTGAGATGGGTGTGTTCCTCCGCATGATGGAAGGCCTGGCTGCCGCTGATGCCGATCCAAAGACCGTCATGATCGACGCGACGTATCTGAAGGCGCACCTCACGGCATCGAGCCTGCGGGTTAAAAAGGGGATCTCGGGCGCCTGATTGGTGGCACCAAAGGTGGCATGAACACGAAGCTCCATGCCGTGACCGACGCAAACGGCCGTCCGCTCAGTTTCTTCATGACCGCCGGACAAGTCAGCGACTACATAGACCTTGCCGCTGTCGCTTGAGGCCTGCCGGATCAATGCAATCTGCCGAGCATCTTCTTGCGCTCGCCGGCGCAGCGGCGCTTTGCGCCAGGCATAGAAACTGCTGGGCTGGATCGCCAGGCACCGGCACATCGCGCGGACACCAACCTGGTTCTGATGCGCGGCGACAAAGGCGTATCTCAATTGGCATCCTTGGCGAAATACGCGGTGGTCTTTTTAGATGTCTCGCTCCTCGGCCACCCAAGCCAACTCGCGTTTCAACTGGCGGATCTCGGCGTCCTTACTGGCATCGCCCGACGCCACCTTCGCAAACTGCTTCTTCCACGCATACAGCGAATGCGGGCTGACGCCGAGGCGCTGCGAAACCTCCGCTACCGGGTAACCCCGCTCCGTGATCTGCACCACCGCGTCACGCGTGAACTCACCGCCGAGATTGAGCTTCCCCATCGTCGCCTCCTGGCTGAAAAATTTGGATTGAAGGCATCTAGAAAACTAGAGGCTATTGAAACCCCTTGACCCTAAACCCTCATGTAAGGAGTTGGAGCCTCCGACAAACCCGGGGCGGTTCCAGCTGTGCTGCGCGACTTGATCGTACAAAGCCGATATAAAAGACTCCGCTATTGGTCCCGCACAACCTCTTGATATATTATTTTAGACCGTTTTAAATGAGCTGATACCTCTCGTAGGGTTCCTCGCAAAAGAGCCTCTATTGTCAAGCATCCCGGGGCCCACACAACCGAGAGCATCCCCATTGACTTCCGCCATCCCCAAAATCTAAGCTACAAGCTCCGAGGTCAATCAGAACGGCTTCGGCTTTGGGAACCGATCTAGGGTAGAGTTGCCGGATAACAGCGGCAGTCTGCTTAGAAACTGTAATGGAGATAACGTGGTCCACTCACAATCTAATACAGCGCAGTTTGAAGGCGGCCTCCACACTCAGGATATCAATTCTCGATACGGCTTAACGAAAGATAAGCTTAGTACATTTCGCCGTGACAGCATTGTCAATCTTGGGGTACTATTTGATGCTGACGAGGTCTCCGCCGTCGTCGCTGAGTTCAGCGCTCTTCTTCAATCGCCAGTTGCAAACGTGAAGGTTATTGGGGAGTCTGGATCGAACGAGGCCCGCAGCGTAATGGGCTGGGAAAATGCAACGCTCCGCCTCAGGGAATTCGCGACCGACATCCGCGTACTTGGACCTGTTCAATCGGTCCTCGGCGAAGACGTTGTTTTTCACCAAACAAAATACAACCCGAAAGCGGCACACGGTAAAGGGGAAAAATGGGACCCCCATAGAGGTATTACATTCTGGCACTACTTAGATGGCGTCCCCGACCCCGAAGGGATGGTGTCTGTGTTTATAGCTCTCACCGACCAGACGAAGGAAAACGGCGCCACCTACACATGGTTGGGCGCACATGATATGACCATCGAAGACCTGAGAGACGAAACGGATTTCTCAAATCGCGACAACGCTAGTAACAACGACGATACTTCAGCTGACCTGTCACTGCAAATCAGGCCGGAAAAGATCGCCCAGTATGATGAAAAATATGAAAAGATCGACTTGGTAGGTCCGGCAGGAACAGTCTGGCTGTTGGACTCGCGTAATCTTCACGCCTCACAGCCGAACCGTAGCGAGGCGGTGAGAATATTAGTTGCTAATGTATTTAGAAAAGTAAGCAACGTACCGCTTCATCCAAGAAACGAACAGGCACTTTGCGCTACCTTGGACAATTCGATCGTGCCGTTCCATCGGCCGAATGTCTAGCTTTTCTCTGTGCGATTGGGGATCAAGATTAGATTAGCGCACAACCAACATCGCCGCAGCGAAGCCAGTGCCCACTGATCCGCGGCCAGCGTTGCTACCGCCTATCTATCTACGCCACATACCTACCGTCCAACTCTTCAACCAACTGCACGACTCACAGGTCCGTGGCTGGAGAGTTGGGCCAAGGATGCGGCCAAAAACCTCGTACGGACAAAATCGATGCATGACAGATGTGGCCGACAACCCAGGAAAAAGATTTTAAAGCACAGCTATTTTAACAGCACTATATTAGCGCTTGTTACGTCCCTTGCAGCGGTGCGCTTCAGTCGCAACTGCGGCGTCGCCCGCGATCACATGACGGGTCTCCGGATCGGGAGAGCGCATTGGATCAAACGTATTTTGGACTTAGTAGAGGCGTCGCATTGGACCTTTACTGATTATCCTAAATATCGTCGAAAATGAGTCTAATTGTGTTGCCGCTGTCGAAAAAAAGTCGAATCATAACGAGCCTATTGGCGGGAGTAATAATGTGACCCGAAAGCTTGAGGAGGTCCTCCCCCTTACCCCGCTTCAAGAGGGCCTGCTTTATCATAGACTTATTGAGCTTAGGGCGGAACTGTATAATGTTCAGTCCGGCCTCGATCTTACCGGTCCGCTTGATAGCCTTCGCCTGAAGGGGGCCGTCACAGCCCTTGTCTCTAGACATTCAATCCTTCGCACTGCTTTCATCGAAAGCATCTCCGGCCAGCCCGTCCAAGCAGTACTAAGCGAGACGCAGCCAGAATGGAGAACTGTCGATATCTCGCTGTCGTCATATAAAGGCGAAGATTGTAAAAGGATACAAAAAGATGAAGCCTGTCGACCGTTTGATCTAAAAGTTCCCAATAATATACGATTTCTACTAATACGGCTAGGCTCGGAAGAGCACAAGCTATTAATCACATATCATCATATACTTTTGGATGGATGGTCGTTTTCGATTTTAGTGGATGAGTTGCTAGATCTATACGAGGATGGAGGAGTGAAACTTCTACCACCGCTCCCATACCGCAACTATCTTGCATGGCTTAAAAATCAGGACCGAAACGCATCGGAGTCCGCTTGGCAGGGCGCGTTGGATATGTTCGAGCGCTTCCTGCTTTTCACTGAAAAAAGGGCAGCCGCAGAAATGCCCTCTGTTCATGAGGTTGCCATCTCTGCCAAACTCTCCGAAAGCCTCAATTTGTTCGCGCGACGAACTGGTCTGACGCTTAATACTCTCTTCCAAGCAAGTTGGGCTGCTACGCTGCAGACCATGACGGGAAAATCAGATATTACGTTCGGAATTACTGTTGCGGGACGGCCTCCGGAAATCGAAGGCGTAGAGCGCATGCTTGGTCTTTTCATTAACACCATCCCGCTTCGGTTTCGGTTTGACCTGACCGAGAGCCTGCTTGAAATGGCGCGACGGCTGCAAAGCGAGCAGGTTGCACTTCTCCCCCATCAGCATGTCGGGCTTCGCGACATTCAACGGCTCTCGGGAGGAGGCGAACTTTTCGATACTCTTATGGTGTTCGAAAATTACCCCGTGGGCACGCATGCGAACGGGTGTGCTGAAAAGCTTCAAGTCAATCCAGCCGCGGGTTTCGGCGGAAATGTTACAAACTACCCATTAACCATTATTGTGTCCCCTGGATCGTTGATCGGTATTTCTGCGTCGTATCGTTCAGACCTTCTATCTCTCCGTGAGATCGAGAGGATTGTAGGGCGGATGACTCTATTCCTCGAAATGCTAGTACAGGACCCGAGCCGTAGAACTGCTGACATAAGCCTGCTTCTAGCCGAAGAGCGCGAAGAACTCGAAGTATGGAACAGGAGCCCTCAACACGGCGCGCACTATCTTTCCTTGCACGAGATGTTTTGTAGGCAAGCCGCCTGGACGCCTCATGCAACTTCGGTAGTGTTTAAAGAGCGCTCGCTTACCTACTCCGAACTAGAGTTTCAATCGAACCAGATGGCTCACCTCCTCGCGGATCGTGGCATCAGCGCTGAAGATTTGGTGGCGGTGGCTGTACCGCGGTCGATTGAGCTCATCGTCGTTCTTTTAGGAATTCTCAAAACAGGCGCTGCTTATTTGCCGCTCGATCCAGATTTCCCTCGGCAGCGCCTTCAATTCATGATCAACGACGCTAGGCCGCCACTGGTGATCGGCCTTTCGTCGTCGATCAGGGATATCAGCCTCAATTTGCCTTGGTTGATGATTGATGACCCGGAGGTAGAGGAAAAACTTGCAATGATGCCCGGCGTTCCACTTGATCCAAAAAGCCGGAATCGACGAGTCTACAAAGATAATATTGCCTATCTCATCTACACCTCCGGATCTACCGGAAGTCCAAAAGGGACGGCCGTTAGTCATCGAGCAATCGTAAATCGTCTCGAATGGATGCAGTCTACGTATCGGGTGACAAGTGCAGATCGAGTAATTCAAAAGACACCTATAAGCTTCGATGTTTCGGTTTGGGAGATATTTGCACCACTAAGTGCAGGCGCAACCCTCGTGTTGGCGTGTCCCGGGGGGCACAGGGATGCTTTTTACCTTCGTAGGTTTATCAACGAGATGAGGGTGACGATCGCCCATTTCGTGCCGTCGATGCTACGCGAATATCTCAATGAGATAGGCGACTTCAGAGGCTCCATGCTCCGAGAGGTGATATGCAGTGGCGAGGCTTTGACAGTAGATCTATACGAAGATTTCGGTAAACGCTCAGAGGCACGTCTTAGCAACAAATATGGACCAACCGAAGCCGCAATAGATGTTACCTGCTGGATGGGTGAAGGTGACGCGACCTCGTCGGTACCGATCGGGCGTCCAGTTTGGAACACAAAAACGTATGTTCTGGATGCAGCGCTTCGTCCGGTGCCCCCGGGCACCCAGGGGGAACTCTACATCACCGGCAACCAACTCGCCCGCGGCTATCATAATCGACCGGACCTCACTGCCGAGCGGTTCGTAGCGTGTGTGTTCGGGCCCCCCGGAACTCGGATGTATCGGACAGGCGATATCGTTCGATGGCGTCACGACGGCCAACTAGAGTTCTTGGGGCGCTCCGATAGCCAAGTGAAGTTACGTGGCTTCCGCATCGAATTGGGTGAGATAGAAGCTTCGCTGCAGCGACAGTCGACAGTAAGGCAAGCCGTGGCCGTGGTCCGACACGATGCGCCATCACCGCCGCGTATCGTAGCCTATGTTGTAGGCGAGGCGGGGCGTTGCCCGGACATCGAAGAGGTCCGGATCGGGCTCGCGGACGAACTTCCTGCCTACATGCTTCCAGCATCGATCGTTGCGCTAGAGAGTTTTCCGCTGACGCCAAGTGGAAAACTAGACCGATCGTCACTGCCAGCGGCAAGCATCCCGGTGCATGTTGGCTCCGAGCCGGTAACGAAAGAGGAGAAGATCTTCACCGATCTATTTCGTGAACTACTACACCTGCCTAGAATTGGCGTCTCAGACAGCTTCTTCGACTTTGGTGGAGATAGCATCCTTTCGATCCAGCTTGTAGCCCGCGCACGCAAGCTCGGATTTGCAACGAATGTAGGCGACGTGCTGCGATATCGCACCGCTCGGCAGATCGCGGCTGTCGTACAGCCGATCGGCGTTTCCAACAGACTGGTAGGCCGAGAAACCGGTCCGCTGCCGCTTACCCCCATTTTGCATCGGCTCTTTGCACGGAGCGGTGGTATCAAATCAACCCAGTCTGTTTTTTTGAAAGTTCCAAGTGGCATCAAGAGGAAGGATCTTGTTGCTGCATTGGATGCGCTTATGCGGCATCATAGCAGCTTACGTATCAAAGTGGCTTACGATTACGATCTGACTCCGACTGCTGAAATCATGCCCGTTGGGGTCATCGACGCAAGTAGGCTACTCGCAGTTCACGAATGCACAAACCCAATCGAAATGAAGGAGGCCGTAAAAGAAGCAGAGCGCATCGCTACGGACCGGCTCAACCCAATGACTGGAGAGAACGTGTTCGCGACATGGTTCGATCGCGGAACTGCTGAGGCGGGGTGGTTGCTAATCGTGGCCCACCATTTGGCGGTAGACGGCGTCTCATGGCGGATCCTGCTCCCTGACCTAGAGAGCGCATGGAAAGCCGCGGTCGCCGGTCGGTTGCCGCAGCTTGATCCCGTTGGGACTTCGCTAGTGCAATGGTCCAAGTTGTTGGTCGAAAATTCCCGCTCGATCGCTCGTCTCGGTGAACTACCAATGTGGAAGGCAATGCTCGAACAAGATGAACCTGTTTTAGGCTACCGATCGCTGGACGAAAAGATTGACACTAACGAGACGGCTCAATCCCTTACATTTTCGCTTCCTTCTGAAATTGTCGCTCCGCTGCTCAGTCGCGCGCCTGCCCTGCTACAGGCGACTATGAACGAGATTCTGCTTACAGCGTTCGCCGTCGTGATCAGCCGCTGGCGTTTGCGCATGGGTATGGCAAGCGACACATCGGTTCTCATCGATCTCGAAGGGCATGGGCGGGAGCACTTTGCGACCGATGTTGATTTGTCTCGAACCACTGGCTGGTTCACCACCGTGTACCCTGCTTTGCTCGACCCAGGGCGAGTCGATACGTTAAATCTTGAAGGATGGCGAAGCGCGACCGACAAGGTGAAGGGGCAACTCCGCCAGATCCCCGATAATGGTCTCGGCTTTGGCCTGCTGCGTTATCTAAATGCAACAACTCGCGATGAACTGGCCCACGCAAGAACTTCCCAGATCGGATTCAATTATCTTGGTCGATTTGATGCGTCTTATGACGCGGACTGGGTGCCTACGGCTAACGCAAGTATAATTGGCGGCGGCAACGACTCTCGAATGCCGCTTCTGTATGCCATGGAAGTAAATAGCGTTATAGCCGATGGAGAGAACGGTCCGACTTTCACGGCGACCTGGACTTGGGCGGGCAACTTGTTTGCAACGAGCGATATAGAAAGCCTTGCATGCGAATGGTTTGAGGCGATAGGTGTAATCGGCAATGGTGCTGTGCAAAACGCATCAGAACCCAACATTGAGTCTACAGTTTTATACAGTCCACATTTATCTGTAGTGCATGACCTACTATGCACCGTACTAGGATTGCCCGAACTTAGTATCGAGCAAAACATATTTGAGCTGCCAAACGCTCGCATAGATATAAAGCGCATTATCACTGCTCTTCGCGATAAAACCGGCTATCGCGTGAGCCACGCCACCTTGCAAGAAAATCCAACCGCTGTACTTCTCTCCACTGCATTACTCAGTCATGCCGCTGATGACGCGTATGCGAACATCGTTCCACTTGGGGGAGGGAGGGGGGCTCAACAAAACCTGTTCTGCTTCCACCCGATCGGAGGCGTCGCCTGGAGCTACGTTCCGATCTCACGTGGTTTGAACGAGGTGAAGATAATTGGCTTGCAGTCAACTCGCGCACCGGAGTGTCTCACCTTAGAGGCCCTCTGCAACTTTCATGTTGCCAGCATAAAGTGCATTCAACCCAGCGGACCTTACCATCTCCTAGGCTGGTCACTTGGCGGTGCGATTGCGCACAAAGTGGCATGTGCGCTAGGAAGCGACCAAGTTTCAACGCTGATAATGCTCGATTCCTATCCAATTAGCAATGAGCCCTACGTTTTTGACGACGAGCAAGAGCGACGCTGCAATATCATGACCGATTTTGTTCACGAACTCGCACCTACAATGATCACGCGTGATGATCTGTTTTCTAGCATTATGCGAAACATGGCTCTGATGGAGGAAAATTCCTCCGATGTTTTCCATGGCGAGGTACTATTTATCGGTGCAGCAGATCGGACTAAGGACCCGCGGCAAGCTTGGAAAGGAAGGATCACTGGGACTTTTACGCAGTACGATATTTCACAGAATCACGACGAGATGCTTAGCTTTCGTGGATCCGAAGAGGCCTGCCTTCTGATCAACCGGTTTCTACACGTATGAGATACGGATTTGCGTGAACTAAAGGTGCATGTAAATGCGCAATTGCAAACGACTTTGTCCGACCAAGGCAATTACGATTAGACGCTGCCTGTGCTCATAGTTGAGAATGAAGCAAATTAGCCGCTCGCTTGCTAAAGATCGCATGTTATCGTGAGACCGATAACTAATGATTTCTGATGATATGTAATAAACGAATCCCGAATTTAGTGTGTTGGTGCTAGAGGGCGTTGTTAGTAGCAGGGCTGCCCGATAAAGAGGGCGCCCTGCCTCTTGCTATTATGGATCCGGACAATTACCATTGTCTTTCTCTAACGCTTTCTATTAACCCGCGGTGGTTCAGAGTATGCGCGAACGCGGCACGAACAAAGAGTCGACAGCGGATCCGGCGGCAAACCGGTATGCCGGACCTGATTTTGAGGGAACGGGCCGGTCAGCAGTCTTAACAGAGATCGCTTCTCACTTCCCACCGGGTGTGGGCGTCGCGACTTTGGTTCCTGAAGGATGCAATCGACCATTATTTTTGGAAGAGAAGGCTCTCATCGTTGGTACCGCGGAGATCCGACGGCACCATTTCACGGCCGGTCGTACCTGCGCGAGAGAGGCCTTGCGACAGATCGGCGGCCCCGCCGTTCCGCTACTGCGTTCCGCGAACGGGGCGCCAATCTGGCCGTCTGGTTACGTCGGAAGCATCACCCATTCACAAGGTATCTGTTGCGCCGTGGCGGCCTCAGCCTTGGAAGTGGAGGCAGTGGGTATAGATGCAGAACTGTTAACGACCCTCGACCTTGATGTTGTGAGGATGATTTGTCGTCCAAACGAGATGGAGAACATTGCGGCCTTATCCGATCCGAACGACGGCCTTTGGCCTCTCCTCACGTTCAGTGCCAAAGAAGCCTTTTACAAATGTTTCAGTTCTATTACCGACCACTTTCTAGAATTCAGAGATGTAAGTGTGCGTTTCTGCACGCTTGAACCCGGAAAACGTGGCACGTTTTCGATCACCATCGAGGCTCCTGCGGTCCCGAATTTTGGATTGGCACAGCGAGTTTTCGGGTCATGGTGCCGGACGGAAAGCTACGTATTCACGGCGGTGCTTTCAGCGGCGATCGTTTCCACGTGATTTCGGGTCGAACGTAGCCCTAGTCCGGGATTCTGCGGTTGCCGCTCGTGATGCAAGAGGTTTCTCATCGTGTGCGTTAGTGATCGAGTGCGGTCTTCTAAGGCCTTTGCAGACGGCATTCGGAAGCGGCTGGCCGGTATGGTGAACCGCGGATCATCTCCAAATATCATTGGCGAACTGCCGCGCTTCGCATCCTGAACTCTTTTTCTGATCCAGAGATGTTCAATGGTTGTGTCCCGCGACGTGGTGTAGCTGAGGGGTGGCCATCGTAGATTTTCGGGTAGTTTGGGGTTGCGAAACTCAACCAACGAAGACCTTCGATGACCAGTGATACGACGAACCTCCAGGCGCTGGTGAGAAAGAGCGCGGATGCAGATTTCCTGCGCGAGATGATCGGTTTTGCTGTGCACTTGCTGATGGACCGGGAGGTCGGCAGCCTAACCGGCGCAGGGTATAGCGAGAAGAGTAGTGATCGCCTCGTCCAGCGCAATGAACCGCTCCGGGTCTGCCGGAGGCCTTGGGTTGTGAGTCACGCTGCCATATCGATGTTCTCTGCGACAGCATAATATTGATCTTCGGCTTCGGCAGGCGGTATGTTGCCGATGGGTTCGGGCAGCCGACGATGGTTGAACCAGTCGATCCATTCGAGCGTGGCATATTCGACAGCTTCGAAGCTGCGCCACGGCCCACGTCTGTGGATCACCTCAGCTTTGTATAGACCGTTGATCGTCTCGGCCAAAGCGTTGATGCTCCTATGTTGGTCAAGGCGCTTTTATATTGGCCGGGCCGAGTCCTGGCGACCGCAGAGGTGATGATAGATTTCCCGCGCGATATAACGTTTCAGGCATCGCCGGATTTCGCGGGGTGATTTGCCTTCGGCGGTTCGGCGCTCAATATATTCGCGGGTCGGCCGATGGTGTCGCATGCGAACTAAGGCCACCCGATAGAGGGCTGCGTTCGCGCGGCGGTTGCCGCCGCGGTTGAGGCGATGACGGCTGGTCTTGCCACTCGATGCCGGCACCGGGCAAACACCGCAGAGCTTCGCGAAGGCAACTTCCGATCGGATCCGCTGCGGATTGTCACCCAATACTACGAGCATGTCGGCGATGATGCCGGTCGATACGCCAGGCGCTTCCATGAGCGCCGGTGCCTGAGCGCGCACCAGCTTTTCGAGAACGGCCTCATGCTCCTTGATTTCGGCGTCCAACATCAGCCAGCGGTTGGCCAACGCCCGCAGCGCAATTTTCGCGGAGGCGGTGGTCGAGGTCGGTATGCCCGGGCGCAGTGCCGCGATCGCACGCACGAGCGTCATCTTGCCCGTAATGCCGATGAACCGCTCGCGCAGGTCTTGGGGCGCGTTCACCAGAAGGGTCTTGAGCGTAACTATCGCCTGAGTCCGGGCCTTAAGGGCGGCATCACGGGCGATCTTGAGATGGCGGATCATCTCGACGGGACCGTTGCCGGATTTGGGTTGCGCCCCGGAATCGCCCGCCAGCACGCTGCGCGCCGCGGACTCGGCATCGACGGTGTCGGTCTTGCCGTGTCTGCGGCGGAGCTGCCGGTTAACGCGGCCGACCTCGATGACGCGCATGCCCTGAGCCGTGAGTGCCCGACTGAGGCCGGAACCATAGGATCCGGTTCCTTCGATGCCGTAGGCATGCACCTCGCCGTGGCTGGTGGCCCATTCCGCGAGTTGCCGGTAGCCTTGGGAGGTCACCGGGAAGGATGCGGTGTCGAGCCGGACACCCAGTCCGTTGATGGCAACCGCGACGTGAACGTCCTTGTGAGTATCGACGCCGATGACGATGGCGCCGGGTATGATATCAGGCATACAGGTCCTCCAGGCAGGTGGAACCCGAAGGCGATATGCGAGCGGACAGGACTGTGACGGGACGGCATTCCCTCAGGCTCCTATGAAGTCACGGCTCACACCCTTCGGGTGCAGCCTGGAGTGCCGACAGATCAACACCATGACACGTGGTCAATCGTAAGCTCGGGTCAGGCTCTCCAGACTGCCCACATACTCTCACAGTCGTAGCTGTCGCCCACGCTGCCGACCGACGGCTCGATCACGGCTTCCGCGAGCCGCTCGGTGTACTTGATAGACACGTATTGGGCGGATTCAACCGGTCGTTGCAACGCTTCGAATATGGAGGCGGGCGATGGATATCAGAAAGCGACGATCTAACCGGTGCACACGATCACAACTGCGGTCGCCAGGGAGGCCCCCGGTCGCCAATCGGCATGAGCGTGCAATGTTCTGGGAGTATGTTGCTGCCGGGATGAGCAGCGAGGCAGCAGCAGTGAAGGCTGGAGCGTCACAACCGGGTGGCGGCCGTTGGTTTCGGGAGGCAGGCGGTATGCCGCCAGCGGAGTTCAGGCGCTCGGCGAAACGCTTGTCGGGCAGATATTTGTCCTTGGCAGAACGCGAAGAGATCGCGTTGCTGTTGGTCCAAGGTCATGGCGTTTGCGAGGTCGCGCGTCGGCTCGGTCGAGCTGCTTCGACAATCTCCCGCGAGATCCGACGAAACGCGGCGACCCGTAGTGGCAATTTTGAATATCGAGCAACGACTGCTCAGTGGCATGCCGAGCGCGCGGCGCGCCGTCCCAAGGTTGCCAAGCTGGCGACCAACGACACGCTACGCCGCTGGGTCGAGGACCGGTTGAGCGGAGCTGTTGCCAAACCCGGCGATGCGCCCGTCACCGGCCCAACGGTATCCTGGAAGGGGCGGCGCCACGGGCCTCGTCAGAACCGGCGCTGGTCAAAGGCATGGAGCCCGGAGCAGATTGCAAGCCGTCTGCACATCGACTTTCCGGACGACGACAGAATGCGCATCAGTCACGAAGCCATTTACCAGGCGCTGTTTGTGCAGGGCCGTGGCGCACTGCGCCGCGACCTTAGCGCGTGCTTGCGAAGCGGACGGGCTCTGCGGGTGCCGCGGGCGCGGGTCGGCCAGCGCGGGAAAGGCTTCGTGTCGTCCGAGATCCTCATCAGTGAGCGTCCTGCCGAAGCTGATGACCGGGCCATACCGGGTCACTGGGAGGGCGATCTCATCCTCGGGCTCGGCAGCTCGGCGATCGGCACGTTGGTCGAACGCACCACGCGATTCACGATGCTGCTGCACCTGCCGCGTATGGAAGGTCACGGTGTCGCGCCGGGCGTCAAGAATGGGCCAGCGCTGGCGGGGCACGGCGCCGAAGCCGTGCGAAAAGCCATCACGCGTTCCATCGTCACCTTGCCGGAAGAACTGCGACGGACGCTGACCTGGGATCAGGGCGCGGAGATGGCCCAGCACGCGCGTTTGAAGGTAGACGCGGGGGTGAATGTCTACTTCTGCGACCCACAAAGCCCTTGGCAACGCGGCACCAATGAGAACACCAACGGGCTGCTCCGCCAGTACTTTCCGAAAGGTACCGATCTCAGCCCGCATAGCGCCGATACGCTCGCGGCCGTTGCCGCAACGCTCAATGGCAGACCGCGCAAAACGCTGGGCTGGAAAACACCGGCCGAGGCGCTTGACCAATGCCTTGCGCAGATCGACAAACAGCGCGTTGCGACGACCGGTTGAATCCGCCTTGCGAACCGCGGTCGCTGTGGTGAACCAGGTCGCCACGATGGACCGGCCGGCGGTCATGAAGCGCCTGCTCGAGCGCATCCAGGGCGAAGCTGGCATGTGCCGTCCTGCTGGCGCGCCAGCCTACTATCGGTCTGGCGTAGGTATCGATGACGAAGGCTACGTAGACGAACCCCGCCCATGTCGCGACATAGGTGAAGTCCGATACCCACAGCATGTTCGGCGCCGGGGCGTAGAACTGCCGGTTGACGTGATCGCGCGGGCACGGCGCAGTTTTGTCGCTGATGGTCGTGCGCATCGGCTTCGCGCGGATTACCCCTGCCAACCCCATCTCGCGCATCAGCCGTTCCACGGTACAGCGCGCGACCGCAAAGCCCTCCCGCATCATCTGACGCCAGACCTTGCGCACGCCGTAGACCGCGAAGTTCTAGGCGAACACGCGGGCGATCTCGGGCTTGAGGGCCACATCCTGCCGCGCCCGCGCCGACAGGCGTGCTGGATCCTGTCGCCGCGCGACGCGTTCGTGGTAAGTGGATGGGGCGATCGGCAAGACGCGGCAGATCGGCTCGACCCCATAGGCATCGCGGTAATCGTCGATAAACGCGATCATCGTCGGAACGGGCGGTTGAGCTCCGCCTGGCAAAATATGCTGACGCCTTACGTAGAATTTCGTTGGCCTGTCGCAGCTCGAACCTCTCGTTCCAGCGCCTTCACCTTGCGGGCGACCTCGGCGGGGACGCCGGCGCGTCTGCCGCTATCGATCTCGGCCTTCTTCACCCACTCATGCAGCGTCTGCGGAACGCAGCCGATCTTCTCAGCGATGGATACCACGGTCGCCCACCGGGACGGATGATCCCGCTCGTGATCGAAAACCATCCGTAACGCGCGCTCACTCACCTCGGGCGCAAACTTGTTCGTCGTCTTGCTCGTCATGGCCCCACCTTCTCAGGAGTTGGAGCCCCCGACAAACTCGGGGCGGTTCACAACGGCTACCGCGAGCGCGACTGGGAGACGCACGCCGGCACGGTGGAGTTGCGGCCCCCCAAACTGAGGACGGGCGGTTATTTCCCGGCCTTCCTTGAACCACGTCGGTTTACCGAAAAGGCGGTGACCGCGATTGTCGAGGAGGCGCACATCCAAGGCATCTCGACCCGGTCGGTCGACGACTTGGTGAAAGCGATGGGAACGTCGGGCATCTCGATACGCCAGGTCAACCCGCTGCGCGAGGAGATCGACTCCGCGTCAAGGCGTTCCTCGAGCGGACTATCGAAGGCGACTGGTCGTATGTCTGGGTCGATGCCACCTATCTGAAGGTCCGTCAGGCCGGTCGCATCGTCTCGGTCACGGTCACGGTCACCGTCGCGGTCGGCGTGAACGGCGACGGCCGGCGCGGGGTTCTCGGCATGGCCATCGGAAACCTTCTGGACTGACTTCTTGCGCAGCCTCACGAGGCGGGGCTTACGTGGCGTGAAACTCGTCAGCTCGGATGCACACGAGGGTATCAAAGCAGCCGTATCGCGGGTGTTCAGCGCAGCGTGGGCAAAGCGCCCAACTGAATCGTTGTTGTCCCACAACAGCAGGTCGTTTGAGAAAGGAACGAAGGTCATAAGCGGATCGGTTCTGGGAATTGATTTGGGCAAAAACGGCTGCAGTGTGGTGGGACTGGATGTGATCGGCAAGGTCGTCGTCGACCGACAGATGCGGTGCGACAGGTCATCACTTATACGGGAACGCTGCCGGCGTACGTCGTGGCGATTGAGGCTTGCTGCGGAGTGCATCACATGGGAGGTGCGCTGGCCGGTCAAGGGCCATGCCGTTCGGTTGATGTCGCCGGAATATGTCCGTCCAAACGTCAAGGCACGGAAGAAGGACGACCGTGATACCGAGGCAATTGCGGAAGCGGCAACCCGACCGATCATGCTATTGGTCGAGTTGAAGACTGAGGAACAACTCGACATGCAGACGCTGCCCCGCATCCGCGCCCAACTCGTCGGTGATCGCGCCTCGCTATTGAATAAGATTAGAGTGTTCTCTTGAAGCGCCGTTCATCGTCCCTCAGGGCGCGCTTAACTCGCTGTCCGGCTGGGTAAAGATGCTTGAGGGCGATAAGTCAGCGTCAGGCTCTCGCATTACCCGGATCGTAGGCGATATGTGTCTCCGCTAAATTGCCCATGATGACCGGATCGCAAATAGGAAGACGCGACCGCTCTGCTTCGTCCTGACGCCCGGCCGGAAGCACGACGTGTAAGGCTTTGGCCCGACTTCCAGAATTTGGTCGAGCTGGTCGAGGCGCTGCCTGCGGACAAGGGCTATGATACAGATTCCATGCACGAAACACTCACCAAGGCCGAGGTCGATGCAGCGATCCCAACCACGCGCAATCGTCGCGCGCCGCTCTCGCACGACCGCCAAAAGTTCCGATGGCGTAACCTTATCGAGCGCCTCTTCAGCTAGTGCACTGATCGTCGCGGGTGATTCACAATTGGGCTGCGGCGTACGAGTCTGGGCGGATGACCCAAACTATATGCGTGATCATGAATTCTGAAGAGGTCGCTCGGTTGGAGGCGACCATCGCCGATCGGAGTCGAGCGCTAAGCATGCCCAGCGCGCCAGGGTCGTTTTAGCCTCGTCCCAGAGGTTGACCCTGCAGGAGGTGGCGCGGCGGACCGGTACCAGTCGACCATCAGTCTGGCGCTGCCAGGCCTGCTTTGCCGAACAAGGGGTGGAAGGGTTGCTGCGCGACAAGACACACCCGCCCGGCACAGCTATGGGAGCCAAGGTTTTGGCACTGACCTGTGCTGAGCCGCCAGGGCAGGCCACGCATCGGACCGGACGGGCCATGGCGAAGGTGATGAGCGTGTCCCTGAGCACGATCCAGCGGATTCGGGCTGCTAACCGATTTCAGCCGCACCGCATCCGCACATTCAAGCGCTTGAGGGCCGCGGCTTTCGCCGCCAAGGTGGAAGACCTCGTGGGCCTCTACGTGCACCCGCCGGCCCATGCCCTGATGCTATCGATCGACGAGAAGTTCCAGATCTAGGCCCTCGACTGCACCCAGCCGGACCTGCCGCTCAAGCCCGGCGCATGCAGCACCATAACTCGCGACTACAAGCGACATGGGCCATAACTCTGTTTGCCGCCCTCAATATCCTCGAAGGCGCGGTGATTGGCCGCTGCATGCAGCAGCACCGCCATTAGGACATCGCTCGCTTCCTCAACACCATCGAACGCGAAGTCCCCGCCGGGAAGGATATTCACGCGATTATGCAAGATTACGGCACCCACAAGCAATCTGAGGTCAGAGCCTGACTTGCTCGTCATCCGCGGTGGATCTTCCACTTTACACTGACCTCGCCCTCTTGGCTCAATGCCGTTAAAGGCTTCTTCTCAATCCTCACTCGAGAGCGGCTGCGGCGCGGCGCCTTCGGCGGCATCGTCGACCTTCAGGCTGCCATCAAACGCTACCTCGAGGAACACAAACGCCGACCCTGAATCCTTCGTCTGGACCAAGCCCGCTGCTGAAATCCTCGATAAACTCGCTAGGCGGCCTACACTTTCTGTCTGGCTCGGTGCACCAGTTCAAGAACTGACGCCGTGACGACGCTTTCTGACAAGACCGCAGAGTCCTGCCTCGGCTTCGTAGCGCTTGCTTCAGTTACGCTGATGCTGCCTTTCGTCCACGTCACCTACTCCAACGGTGCTTCACTGGCTGAATCCGCATCCATTTGCCGGATGAGGCTCACTGGCCGCATGTCTTGCCACGAATTGTTCACATAATCGAGGCATTTTGCTTTGTCATCGGGGCCGAAGCGTTTCTCCCAGCCATCAGGGATTTTCGCAAAAGTAGGCCAAAGTGAATGTTGCCCTTCTTCATTGACAAGAACGAAAAATTCGCCATCTTCAGCATCAAACGGGTTAGACATTTATTTACTCCCCTCAATATCATATCGTACCGTAACACTGGCAATTTGTTTCGCAACCGCAATCAGAGAATACAACCTCGATCAATCGAAAATCGGCAGTTCGTCGCTACAATATGCCAGCGACCAACCCACGATACGAGAGTGTCAGAAAGCTTTGATGAAGCAACTTGCAATCAAATAGGTATCTTGCAATCGACAAACCGTTCCGAGATTATAAGACATTTTACTGTGACGTATGTTTGGAAAACGCGCTAATCAGTTCCTGATAGATCTCACTTTGGGAAGTATCAAGCAGCTGGTTTCCGATTCTACTTACTCCGCGCATCTCCATTAGAGTGGAGCACAGAAAGGCGCCTGATACACCCCGGAGATCGTGAGGCGTAATATCGATCTCGACCGCCTCAGTTCCCAATTTACGGCAGAGATTAAGTATAACAATTCTAGTTATTCCAGGGAAAATCTCAGGTGATAACCGCGGAGTGATGATTGAGTTTTTTGATATGAGAAAAATGTTTGCAGCCGATGCCTCAGCAATTAGCCCATTCCGGTCGAGCATTATGCCATCGTCGAACCCCAAAGCCTCAGCAGCACTTCTTGCTAAAAAGCTATTGACATACGAACCGCAAACCTTTGTCTGCGCTGCAGTCGATTTGCTTGAGGTTCGTTCAATGGGCGACAGATGGCATGAGAGCAGGCTCCCGAGCTCGCGGCGTTTGCCGAGCCGAACAGTGAAAATGCTGACATCTGGCGGCTGACTCGTGTTTCCCGTTATCCACAATTCCGGAGCGCCTCTGTAAGCGATTGGCCTAATGTACTGAGTTTCCTTCGGACCACGTTCTAGTAGTTCTTCAATGCCCGCGAGCAATTCCGCTTTTGACCAATGAACCGGCAGACTCATCCGGGCGGCTCCGGCTTTGAAGCGATCGAGATGGGCATCAATCTCGTGGAGATAGTAATGGTCGCCATTCCAGTACGCCATGATGCCATCAAAAACTCCTGTTCCAAGATGGAATGAAATGCTGGCGAGCGACGGCGCGCCTTGCTCCCTCGGCAGCAACGTTCCATTGACCCATGCAAATTCGCTGGCGAGCGTCATTTCCCAGATCTCAGACGTTTGTCGAAAAATATATGAGGGAATCCAATCGCTACGTGTCGACAGCAACTCACAGCATGTAACGGCGATAGCTGATCATGAGTTTTTGACATAGAATATCCGCGCTTCCTCTGGAAAAGCTCGTGAGGCTTGCCCTCTTTGGCTAGTGGATATCAAGGTCGTGAGATGGTATCAAGACGGTTCCGCCTTCACTAGGTTGTAACCTCGCATTTTTCGATATTACGCTTGCCGCTCCGGCGAACTTTGCGTCTATCTATATGCGGCAATCAAGGGAACCGGAATGAACCTCTTGCTTTGCCACCATTCTGATGATTTGTTGAGGGCTAAGCCCGAATCATCTGGAGTGATCTTTTGTCTATGGGTTGCTCGCCCACGCCGATGCCCTGGGATGCGGCTGATAAGCATTTGATGATGCACTTCCGCGAGGTCACTGTGCCGAATCGAATGTTGCGCCGCAGCGACACCGCAGTAGCGTCAGACGCTACACAGGTTCCAAATTTATGAGTTTGGTGCCCCCCCAAGCTAGCGAAACTCACTTAGCGACGATTTCGAGAGTTGCGAAATTTGTTATTTCTCGGGCTCGAGCAGATGCGGCTCCGCTTCTGGTATGCGTGGCGGGCGTAACCTGCTATGTACTGCTGACGGTAACATTTACGGCTCGGATCGGAAAGTTAGTAGCGTCAGCTGCAGTAAGAACTGAATCGACAGAGATATATCTTCAGTTATTATTAATATTCGCTTTAATTGCACTTACTGTGCTGGTCCGTAGAATCGGAGATCGTGCACTTACCAGGCATACGACGCACGCCATGGGGGAAATAGTAAAGATTGGCGTTAAAAAGGTCCAGAATCTTGACTTTGGCTGGCACACTGACAACATGTCAGGCTCTAGCGGGAGAGTCATAACGCGTGCACCGCAGGCATATGCGATCCTTATGGGAAGTCTATTTCTCAACTTGCTTCCGTCTGCCTTGTTAATTATTGTAACATCTGCTGCCGTCGTTGCCCAGTCTGCCCTTGCTGCGGCTTCGTTTATAATAGCCGGATTGGCTTATTACCTAGCCGTCTGGCGATACAACCAGACGCAAGTACTTCCGCACATGTTTGCGGTATTTGCGGAGGACTCACGTGTCTCTGGCGAGCTGATTGACTTACTGGCGAATAGCATGGCAGTCAAATCTTGGGCCGCGGAAGAACGGGAGCGACAGCGTATCGGGAACACCGTTGACGTTTGGTCTAAGAGAATGGCCATCGCATGGAATGTCAGCGTCAACAGCGAGCAACTTCAGCAACTACTTTCCGCCATGATTTTGTTGGTGCCGACCGCGGTCGGCGTCCTTGAGTTCAGGGCGGGGCGTATGGAGCCGTCGATTGTGGCCGTCGTGATCGGGTCGGGATTTGTTCTAAGGGGTTGGCTTAGCGCTGTATCTCGAGGGATGCTAGAGTGCCAAAGAGCGGCCACTGATATGGCCGAATACGTCGCACTCCTTGACCGTGAATGTGAATTGCAGCGAGACCGCGGTAAGTTACCATTTGTCCCTTCCGTAGGTAAGATTGAGTTTAGAAATGTAATATTTGCCTATGAAGGTTCTGGTAGGCTGGTTTTTGATCGACTCTCAGTAACACTTCATGCTGGACAAACTACGGCCATAATAGGCCCATCGGGTTCCGGGAAAACAACGTTCGTTAAGCTTCTACTAGCGCTTTACCGGCCTATAAGCGGCCAAATATTGTTCGATCGACAAGACCTTTCAAAGTGCACCGCCTCTAGTGTACGAGAGTCCATTGCGCTGGTACCGCAAGACCCTGTACTATTTCACCGATCGATTGGTGAGAATATCGCCTTTGGTGTGGATGTGGCAACAGAAAGCGAGATCGTACTGGCTGCGGAGCAATCTCAGCTAAAGAACCTGATTGAAAGCCTCCCGGCAGGATACCAAACCTTTGTTGGTGAACGAGGCGTGAAGCTATCTGGAGGGGAGCGGCAGCGTGTCGTGATTGCAAGGGCACTTATATCCAAGCGATCGATGCTAGTCTTTGACGAAGCAACGTCCAGTCTTGACGGCGAGAGTGAGCGTCTTGTTCACGAGGCTCTCGAGGAGGCTAAGCACAGCCGCACCACAATAATGATCGCGCACCGGCTATCGACTATTAAAAATGCAGATCGTATCTTAGTTTTTGAAGGTGGCTCGATTATCGAGGATGGGAGCCCTGAGGAGTTGCTGGCAATACCCGGCGGATATTATGCGCGCTTGATTGCTGCAGGCCACGAGGCAAATGTACCCCTGTAGTTTTCATCTAGTCTATGGGAACCCTCTTCTGTGTATCGTATTATCTCGCAATCCTGACTTTGGGCGTTGGCTCAGAACATTGATGGAAGTCTAGGCTAGCTGCTAGCAATATCAGCCCCTATTCCGTGAATATCTACTAGAGGTCGCCCGGCTATCGCAAAGGCGCGGACCGTCTCGTCAATTAAATCGGTGAGGACTCGATCAAGCAAGGGCGCTCCGCCGACCGCAATTGCGTACAGAAGTGGCCGGCCGACCATCGTTAGCGCGGCCCCTGCGCTTATTGCCTTCAGTACATCTTCCCCGGATCGCACTCCGGAGTCGAGGAGGAGAGAGGTGCTATCTACCATAGCGTTAGCAACGTCGTGCAGTGCATCAAGGCTCGCGGGAGCAGAGTCGAGTTGCCTTCCACCGTGGTTGGAGATGATCACCCCGTCGATGCCTATACGTTGTGCTCGTATCGCCACCTCGGGGGTCAGGACACCTTTTAGAAGAAGTGTGGCGGGCCAAGCGTCGCGAAATCTCTGGATGGTAGCCCAGTCGAAGTTTCCGCCGGTCTGCATCTCGACGAGCCGCGGCCAATTGCCTACATTAGAACGTAAGTCCGGTTCAATCATATTCGGAAAAGGTGTTAATCGGTTTCGAAGTTGCGCCATCGCCCAGGCCGGCCGCGAAAGCAACATCGGGAGTAATTGTGCTGGGCTGAAATGTGGAGTGAAGCGGTTATTTTTATCTCGAAGCCGTAATCCACTCGTGGCCATGTCGATAGTTAGAATTAGCACCGGGCAGCCGTATGTCCGTGGTAGCGCAGTCAGTTTTGATACGTTCGTGTCATCGCGGGGGGCGTAGAGTTGATACCACGGCGCGCGTCCGGCAGATTCGGCAATTACGGAAATATGGGTGGAGGCAGCGCAACTGAGGACGTATGGAATGTTTTTTCTAGAAGCCGCGGCCGCGAGCACGGCATCCGCTTTGGGGTGCACAAGCCCGGCTATGCCAAAAGGCGAAATGCCTATTGGAGCGGCGTACGTGGTTCCAAACAGTTTCGACCGCAGATCGACAGCTGTGATTGGCAGTGACAAACTAGGTTTAATGACTGCGTTGTCAAATACGGCCCTGTTTCGAGCCAAAGTAAGCTCGCGCCCGGCTCCTCCTTCGATAAAATCGAAAATTGCTTTCGGGAGGCTTTTGCTCGCTCGCCGCGCGAGCGAGTCGCTTGCATGGTCAGCTTCAAAAAAAATATCTTTAATCAATGTCCGGGCTCCTGAAGCTAAGCGATAAAGAAGCCTGATATTTGTTTAATAGACATCCTGCTCCTCAAGTACATTGAAAAGCTTTTGTACGCTAGCGTCAGAAAATCTGCCGCCGCGAAGTTCAATCAGCTCTATACGTGTTCCAGTATTAGCTTCACGCTTAAGAAAAGTCTGCCTTATTCCGCTCTCTGCCAGCACGCCGGTCTCGGTCGCCAAACCGCTTCTATCTGCATTAGCTATAGCGCGATCAATATCCTCGACCCTGAAAGCAATGTGCTGAACTCCCTCACCATATTGCGAGACAAAGCGACTGACCTGCGACTCAGGCTGCAGCCCTTGGACGAGGACAACGGTAGCTTCGCCTGACCGAAGTACAGCGGAAACCATTCCAGTGAACTTTCCATTTGTCGTCCGCCGCTCGACCTCAACGAAGCCCAATGCATTGGTATAAGTACGTACGGACGCTTCAAGATCGTTCACTGCGATAGCGACGTGATCAAGCGCGACAATGCCGGCATGCACGTCGAGCTTATTGGTGGTCTGGTCCATTCTTTTTCCTTTTGCTGGCAGCGATATAATCAATGTTATGTGGGAGACGTATGTCGGTCAAGGTTCCATCAGGCTGATTTGCATGCGGGGTAAATTGGGAGGGAAGGGGCGATTGCGTCGGCTCCGCGGTATATTTAAAGCGGAGGTTCAAGCTTCCGCAGACAAACCATTGTTCATTCTGACGTGCTCCCCAGAAATCATGCCACTGGTAAGTTAGCTCGTCAGATGGAGAAGAGTGATGCGTCGAGGCCGATTTACCGAGGATCAGATCATTGGCGTGCTGTGCGAGCATGAGGCCGGCGTGAAGACCGCCGAGTTGTGCCGGAAGCACGGGATCAGTGACGCGACGTTCTACAACTGGAAGGCGAAGTACGGCGGGATGACCGTATCGGAGGCGGCGCGGTTGCGGGCGCTCGAGGACGAGAACCGCCGGCTGAAGAAACTGCTGGCGGAGTCGATGCTTGACGTGTCGGCGCTGAAGGATCTGCTCGGAAAAACTCGACCCGGTCTGCAGAGCGCTACGCTGCGGTGGAGAAGCTGATGGCCGATCACGGCTTCTCCGAGCGTCGTGCCTGCAGGCTGATCGGGGTCAATCGGTCGGCATGCCAATATGAGCCGCTTTGCGGGCAGGACGATGCTGTCCGCATACGGATGCGCGAGATCGCAAAGTAGCGTCGTCGGTTCGGCTACCGGCGGTTGGCGATCCTGCTCAGACGCGAGGGGAAAGACATGAACTTGAAGAAGGTGTATCGGCTGTATCGCGAGGAGCGGCTGACGGTGCGCAAGCGTGGGGGCCGCAAGCGCACGCTTGGGACGCGAGCGCCTATGGCGATCCCGCAGGAGCCGAACCAGCGCTGGTCGCTCGACGTCGTATCGGATGCACTGGCCTGCGGCCGGCGGTTCCGTATGCTGAACGTCATCGACGATTACAGCAGGGAGTGCTTGGTGTGCATCGTCGATACCTCTCTGTCAGGTCGGCGCGTTATCCGCGAGCTGAGCGCCATCGCCGAACGTCGCGGGCTGTCGTGCATGGTGGTCAGTGACAATGGCACCGAGTTCACCAGTCACGCCGTCCTCGCCTGGTGCCAGGACACCGGGGTCGAGTGGCATTACATCGCGCCGGGCAAGCCGCAGCAGAACGGCTTTGTCGAAAGCTTTAATGGTCGCTTGCGCGACCAGTGCCTGAACGAGCACCTGTTCCCATCGCTGGCTGCGGCTAGACGGATCATCGAGGCATGGCGGACGGACTACAACACCGTGCGTCCGCATAGCAGTCTTGACGGGTTGGCACCCGCCGAGTTTACGGACCGCCCCCGCCAAGGGCATATGAACACCGAAGCTAAGTTATCAGCGGCCTGAAAATTGGGAGCAGGTCACGGTCCGCCCTCATCCTCGATTCGCTTCAGACGCCCCAACTCGCCAACCTCTAGAACGCCGTACGCCCCTTCACAGCGGTCAAGCTTGCTCCAATATCACCAATCGCCAGATGACTTCGGCCACTGCCGTACCGGCTTCCGCCCGCTTCAACACGAAGGCAGGGGGACGTCAAACGATTGAATTTTCTTACTGTACGCGTCCGTAACGACGCGGTGTTCGCCGGCATATGCAAACTGGCGTTAAGTCTGATCGCGGAAGATGTGGACGGCACCCCAAGGCATCCTAGGAAGTGCCTTGCATCTCCCCCGAAGCCATGTGGACCGGCCCCGACCGGCCCGGCTCTAACAAAGACGCCAGCACAACCCGATCTCCTTGGTAAGCACGACGGCCGTGCGCAACCTGGACGTTATCGAGAAGCGCGATATCGCCTTTTTGCCATTCAAGATCAACAGCGGAGTTCTCGTAAGCGGATCGGATTGCCTTAAGAGTAGCCGCCCGTAGCGGACTACCATCGCCGAATCTTGCGTTGCGCGGCAAAAGGTCAGATCCAAATACCTCCTCCATGGTAGCCCATACATCTTCTCCCAAAGATGACGGATGAAAGAGGTGGGCCTGATTAAAAAGAAATTCCTCTCCAGTCTCGTTATGAATTACTATACCAGGACATAGCTGTGACGTTTTCAGTACACCGTTATCATGCCAAGAGTAAGAGATACCGTTTTCGCGGCAGTATCTCTCCACCTCTGCCTTATCATTTGTCTGAAATACCTCCTCCCAAGGCAGGTCAACTGAGTTATGGAAAGCTCGGTCATAGCGCACGCCTAGCGTTTTGAACTTCCCAAATATATCAGACCCGAGACGTTTCTGTACCTCAAGAATGTCTGCCATTGACGTAGCGCCTCCGGCCTCCGCCGGCTTGAGGCAGCAGAACGCTAGCTTACGAGGCCATACGCGCTGATATGAATTCTCATTGTGCAATGGGATCTCTCGTTCCGGCGGATATTCCGTGGCTGTGTATATGGCGCCTTGGCGTTGGCGACGGGGAGTTGAGCGGTATTTGTACTCGAGGCCCTCCAAGCCCAAGCCCCCTATGAAATCAGCGAAATCCGTTTCATGAACGACATCAAAATTCCGAAATACGAGCGCCCCATGCCTAATCAGCTGATCCATCAACTTAGGACGGTAACGATCCAAAAGCTCGCCAATAGGAAACTTTCTGACGGCGGTGATAACGAGGGGCATACGACGAGCCGGATCAAGCAGCTTGGCGATCACTTGAGACATTGTCTTCCTTCCTTCAGCCGATCTGCGCAACAATCGCATTCAGTGTGCCTGGATTCGGCCGGACTCTCAAAAAATGCAATCTGATTATGTGGAATGGCATCTGAGCACATACAGACCGGTGTTGGTGGAAGCCGCGATGGGGTTGGCGAACGAGAGGCTGTTATATGCCTGCGCCGAAAGTGGTGGCCGCCGTTGCTTACTTAAGTGTTCGCGGGCCGAGTGACCGCGTTCCGCTGGGCAGTCGCGCCGCCGCGAGCCAACTTTGAGCACGTCGATAATGCCCGAAATTGCTCGCCGGTCATCAACCCGCGGGGTGCTAGGCTGGTTCTTCGGCACATGCGGCTCGATCGCCGCCTACACTGCGCCCGACAACCCGCAGGACGCCATCAACCGCTTCCACGCCAGGTCGCTTACGAATCACGAAGCTCTGCCTGGTAAATAGGCTGATCGAGTTTACACTATAAACGGTATTACCATGTAGCCGCATCACCGGGGAAATATCTGCTTTACGATATTAGTGAAGTAATTTAATTGAGTATCATTGTCTTGTTCATCGATGCTAGAACATATGCTAAAAAATATCTCGGCAGCCTCCAGCTTCAGTGCATTAAAACCAGGTATGTTTACGCTACCATTGTGCGTGGAGGTGGTAAAACTATATCGTGGGGGCTTTCGGTGATTTGTTCCCTGTTCAAATGCGTAAGCGATGCGAATGAGGGTCGCCTCATCATATTTGCGCGCCATAAATTCGATTCCGAACGGACGCGGGGTTTCTTGAGGCGTTGCAAATGGCTCGGCCACTGATCCCCATCCGCCGGGGACAACAATTGCCGGCATCTCGGTAACGGTCGATAATCTAGCATTCTGTGCAGCGACTGTCTCATTTTTCGCCTCTGACCAGGCATAGGCGGGGCCAAAGGGAGATTCTGGATAAGCAATCGCGTTAAGTCGATTGGATGTCATGATCTGCTCCAAGGCAGACCGCATTTTTTCTTTGTGCTTGGTCGCAATCTCAGATCCTATATGTATGGAGTTTAGGTAGGGATCTTTGGCTACTATCTGCCAAATCCTTTCTTCGTCAGATGGGGATATGTTAAAAACTGATAATACAAATGACTTTGTTGCTATATCGATAGCCAACCGCTTATCATTAACAGATAGCGAAGAACTTTGATGAATCCAGGATATAAAATGCATTAGACGTGAGTTTTCGTTCATCTCATTCTGCGGCAAAACTCGGCCTGATGATATAACATCAAAATAAGACTTATATGGTGCGGAGAAAGAGCTAAGATAGTTGTCTACTGCTTGGTTTGACGCGTCCTGCGCTCTTAGAAACTCGAAGTCTGGAAAGCTGATTTGATCTACAATTTCCCCACCCAGCTTTGCAATATCTTCAAGTATTGCTCCCTGCGCTGTACGCGTCAGGTCGGTGATCAAAGCACTTTTTGGATCGCCCCATGCGTGGATCGTGCCGAAATGGCGCAAGATCCCAATTCGCATCCCTTTCAAGCCGTTACTGTCGAGAAAGCTTGTGTAACTGGTTGGTCGTCGGAGTAGCGGTTCCAGCGTCAACGGATCGGCAGGGTCGGGTACAGCAATAACATCGAGCAGACGAGCCAAGTCGGTGACTGTTCGTGCCATTGGCCCATAAACATTTTCAATTTGATAGCCATCACTTGTTCCATCGCGGCTGACGAGCCCGGGAGTAGGTCGCAGCCCGACAATTCCGTTGTACGAAGCTGGTGAACGTATCGAGCATTGAGAGTCGGCCCCGATGGCCAAGACACTAAAGTTCGCGGAAACCCCTACGGCAGAGCCTGCGCTTGAACCTCCGGAATTCTTAGTTGAGTCGTAGCTGTTCCGGGTGAACCCGCTTCGCGACGATTTACCCGAGGAGCCCCTGCTTAGTTCGTCCATCGTTGCCTTGCCAATGATGACGGCGCCGGCATCGCGTAACCGCGCAATTATGAACGCGTCATCTGGCGGATAGGAATCTTTTAAAGCTAACGTGCCCATGGCAGTAGGAAGCTTAAATACATCGATAGTATCTTTGACTAGAACAGGAATGCCGTGCAGCGGTCGCAGGTTTCCGGTTCGTTCAAATTCCTCATCCAGAGCATCAGCTTGCTGACAAGCGTCCTCGGCAATCATAACAACAGCGTTAAGAGCAGGTCCACGCTCCACGTTCATGTCGTGACTGACTATCCGATCTAGGTATCGTTCGATAATATTGCGGCAGGTTGATGTACGACTAATTAGTAGGGCGTGAAGGTTATCTATAGTGTAATCTTCATATTCAAAAGATCGTTGGCCTTGGGCTAACGCGCCTACATCTGTAGTTAAGGGAAATGACAAACTACTCGCGTCAACATCCGGAAATCTCTGTCGGGGTGCTTCATATGACAGGTCGTTGCAAGTATCCTTAGTCAATCTGCTTCTCCACAACCATCGTTCTTGCTTATGGCTTATATTTAATTTGGTGTAAGATAAAGCTAATCAGAGTTAGAATTGTAGAAACCGAGGTTAGCTGCTGGCGTTCCTGCAGACACCGCGATAATGTGGTTTGTGATGTGCTACCCCTTTTCGGGCCGCTAATAACTTAGCTTCGGTGTCCACACGCCCTTGGCGGGGGCGGTTCGTAAACTCGGCGGGTGCCAACCCGCCGAGGCTTTGCGGATGCACGGTGTTGTAGTCCGTCCGCCGTGCCTCGATGATCCGTCTCGCCGCAGTCAGGGTTGGGAAAAGGTGTTCGTCGTCTATCGGCGTTGGTTGCAAGAAGTTTCTGAGATGCCGTTGTTAGGAGCATGGTCGTCTTCGCGGTCGACATAAGCCGCCGCAGGATGGGGCTTCGGGGGCGACCCTTCCAAGGTTGAGGACTCACTTCAATGCCATGAAGGCATAAGGTGCAACGAACGTCGCGAAATGAACGGCCTACGTTGCGGCAGGACGTCTCGTGGCGCCTTGCGACGCGGACGAGCTCGGAAACTCAAGCTGCGGCAGATTTCTCTCTGAACGGTTCACCGGTGATCAGCATGCTGTGCGTGCTGACGGCGAGCTTGCGGGCGACTGCGACCATGGCGCGTTTGAAGCCGAGCCTTTCTCGCAGATGCAGCCCCCATTTGTGTAGATCGCATTCGGATCGGCTGCGCGTGAGCAGGACTGTTGCGGCCTCGTAAAGCAGCCCGCGCAGGTGGCTGTTGCCGCGCCTGAAAATATGCCCGTCATAGTCGATCTTGCCAGACTGATAGCGCCGCGTCGTCAGCCCGACGACCCCTCCCACCGACCTCGAATGTTTGAGGTTGGCAGGCACCTCGATTGCGCTAACGAACGACGTGTCCGTGAGAAGCTTGCGTCCGAGTTCTGCGGCGCGGAGGCGAACTGTGTGCGGGACCTCAAGCAGCGGACGGATGATCTGGCCCCAATTTCTATTGTTGGCGAGCAGCGCATGAACATGATGTTAGAACTTGCTACCCATCGCAGCGGGAACGACGAGACCAAACGTCTTCATCAGGCCCCGGATCTGGTTCGAAATCTTCGTGCCAATCCGCACGAGGCGAGTCCGTGCAGCTACCAGCGTGCGCGTCAGTATGCTGTCGAAGCTCTTGACCCGATCTTCCTTGTAGAACCTGAACTTAGCCAGATGCGCCACCGGCTTCCATCATGAACGTTAAAGCTTCGCTCCCGCGATTACCTCATGTTCAGGCACTTGTCGCGAAAGCGACCAATAAATAATTCCACAGAGGCGCTCTGCTGGGGCTTGCCGGGCGCGATGTAATGCCATTCGACCCCAGTGTCGTGGCACCGAGCCAAATGGCATGTCCCATCAACTCGATGCCATTGCCGCTGACCACAATGCACGGCAGCCCGCGCTGTTCGATAATGGGGGCTAGCTCTCCGCCCGCAACGTTCGCACCGCTCCTGATGAAACGCTGCAGATCGAGCCGTTCGTCGCCGATCTCGAAGCCCGGTGTCCTGCAGAACCTGCTCGTTACGGCTGTCTCGCGGCCATGGGGCATGTTTGAGGTGTTCGATGGCAGCCGGCGCTGGCGGGCACTCAATCTCCTCGTTGAGCGCGGCGTGATTGATCCCGACAAGTACGAAGTGCCGGTCCGGATCATGAAGGGCGACGATGCCGAACTGACCGAAACCTCGCTCGCGGTCAGCTTCCAGCACATGAAGCTCAGTCCCGCCGAGGAATGCCGCGCCTTCCAGCATTTTCTCAACGGCAGCACCGACAGTGACGGTGTCGCCAAGCGGTTCGGCGTGACACGCCGCTTCATCGAAGGCGGTCTCCGCCTAGCTGACCTGTCCGAGCTAATCTTCGCCAAGCTGGCGAGCGGCGACCTCACCCTCGACATGGCCAAAGCCTACGCGTCGACCAGCAGCCATGAAGCACAGCTTCCCGTCTGGACGACCTACGGCTCGATTACCCACTACAACGCCGACGCCATTCGACGTGTGATCGCGAACGATATGATGCGCGCTAACGATCCGGTTGCGCTGCTGGTCGAGGTCGATCGATGACCCGCTTTATGCCTGCGAGTACCCCTTGCGTGAATGGGGATGGGACTGGGCCGACTGCACCGCTCGGATCGTAGCCGAAGGCCTGCCGGTGCCGCCCAAGTTTGCGTGTTTGGTCTGCATCGCGAACCAGCCTCAGGAGATCCGCGACCTTCCGCGGTGGTGTTTGTACGGATCATACCTAACCGAGATCGCTTTGTTCTTTCAGAATATGAGGGAGATGAAATGCGGATTTTGACATCGATAACAGCGGCAGCTCGGATTATTCCGGGTGTAGCGACGGGGCAGACGAGGGGCACCACCACCGGTGGCACGACAAGCGGCGGTAGGAGCGGATCAACGACTAATACCATGTGCGGGGAAGCGTCGACCGGTTCTATGGATCAGACTAATCCGACGCCGAGTACATCAGGATCGACCGCAACGACACGCACACAGCATGGCACGAAGGCCCGTGGCAAGACGTGCAGCACGACATCAGGCACGACGGGTGGCACGATGTCCGGTACGACCGGGAGCACGTCTGGTGCGAACACGATGGGCGGTACGACCGACGGCACCGCTGGTTCAATGAGTGGCACGAACCCTGGCGGCACGATGGGCGGCACGACCGGTGGTACGATGGGCTCCACGACAGGAGGAACGCCCGGCACCACTCCGCCGCGCTGATCTTACCCATTTGCTTGAATGAAAGGCCGGGCGAGCGATCGCCCGGCCTTTTCGTATTCGTTCGAGAAGAAATCACGGGAAGGGTCGTAACCGACAGCTTCGGCTGCCCTGGATTGTACAGTGTCAGGTAGCGGCGCATCAATGCAACGAGATTGCCACCTTGCGTCCCTATGCGTTTGTCCGCGACGCGGATGTCATCATAACACGACGTATCGAGCGCACCTGCCGTGAAACTCTGAGGAGCTGATCATCATGATCGACCTGTCATATAGACCCCGGTTGGCCGACCTTCGGACGCTCTCACCTGAAAGTCTCGGCTTACTGCCCTTCGAACGCGAAGGAGTAAGGACGTCTGACGCTGGCGCGTTCCAGGGGCGGGCAGGTTACGACGCAGATTTTCTCCCCGGCTTTGCCGTGCCGCTCCCCGATACCGGGGCCATTGCCGGGGATGTGCTGCCGGTTACGGGCAGCGAGGGTGACCGCCTCGACTACGAGCATTTCTCGATTCACATGTCGAAAAGTCGGCGTCTTGCCCTCTTCACCGCCGTCAATATCGATGGAAGCGCCAGCGTATCAGTACCGCGCGGCGGTGATCCGTGGGCGTTCGACGGCCGCATTCCCGAAGAGGCCCAGGCGGGGGATGAGCTATATGCCGATAACGACTTCGATCGCGGCCATCTTGTGCGGCGCGAAGATCCGAACTGGGGCCAGACCGCCAGCGTAGCCAACCGCGATACCTTCCATTTCACCAACTGTGCGCCACAGCTCTCGGTTTTCAATCAGCGATCCTGGCTGAGCCTCGAGGACTATATCCTCGGCAACACGCGCCGGGTCGGCGAACGTGCAACCGTTTTTACGGGGCCAGTCTTCCGGGGCAGTGATCCGGTTTACCGCGGCGTCGCTATCCCGCTGGCTTATTGGAAGGTCGTGGCCTTTATCCATGACGACGGTCGTCCATCGGCATCCGCGTATCTGATCGATCATGATGTCGACCTGGACGCGCAGTCGCTCCTGTTCGGAGCGTTCAGGACCTATCAGCGATCAGTCCTGACGATAGAAGGCCTGACGAACCTCGACTTTGGCTCGTTGCGGGAATTTGACGGATTCTCGAACGAGGAGAAGGCAACCGGCGACGTTGTCCGGGTGCTGATTACCGAGGCCGAAGATATTAGGCTGTAACGGCCGCAAATAGCGCTGTCCTACAAAGAACATATATGGAACATCGGCGGTCGGATCAACAAGGAGAGTCGGACAATGACCGACATGATTGACGGCCCCATGCTCGTAGGTATCGCAGCGCTCATTACCAGCGTCGTCAACATCATTACGGCTGTTCGCACGCGTGATCGGCCAGCGGACCGTTCGCGTGTGCGGACGATCCCGCGGCGTAGAAAGAGAAGAGAGAATCGCAGTTTAGGCGCATGATGCCCGAAAGCCCGAAGGAGACCGTTATGCGCTGCTGCGTCATTTCCCTTCTGCCCCTACTGACGGGCCTGCCTCTTCTGGCGGGATGTGCGACAAACGCAATCCAGCTCGAAACCGCCGGGACCGTTCAGGCCCGAGGCCGAGAGGCAGTCGTAGCCACGACGGCCTATTTCGACGCGATAGAGCTGCGCCGTCGGGAGGCTGCTGCAGCGTTGGTTGCGAGCGATCCAAGCTGCCTGCCGGCGACCCCGCTCCGTATCCAGGTGCCTACGGCACCAAGCGTCCCGCCCGCACCTCTATGCCTTGCGAACGAGGCACCCGCCCCCGGCTATACGGCGTTCGAAATCGACATCGGGAGCAGTCCACGCGCAATACTGGAGCCGCGTGTTGCCCTGCTCGCCGCAATTGGCGGATACGCTGATGCTTTGGCGGCCATTCTCGACGCCCCCAAGACCGACGTATCGGCCGAGATCACTGCGTTTGCCGATGAAGCCGACCGGCTGGCCCGGTTCACGAACTTTGTCGCAGGCACTGACCTGCCAAACGTCAACGCGGCTGTCGCCAGCGGACAAGGGCAGAGCGTCGTCGCACTGATCGCGTTTGCGAACGACCTCGCGCGCGAAGCGCGGCAAACCGGCGATGTACGTGCATTGGTTGTCGAACGCGGCGCCGTCGTCGATCGCGCACTGGCATCGCTCTCCGTACAGGTCACGACCTGGGGCAGGGGGGCGGCGCGCAACGCCGACGATCTCTACGGCAACGCGCTGTTCCGAACCTACCTTCGCAATCGCACCAGTCTGACGGCCGAACAGCGAGAGCAGCTTGCCGCCCGTGTTTTCGCCGCCCGCGAGGCCGCAAAGCAGGGACCCGTACGAGCGGCTGAAGTCGCAGACGCCATTGATCTCGCCGCGAAAGCCCAGGCCGGGCTGAGGGATGCCTTGGCAGGTCGCTTATCGCCGCAGCAGCGCCGCGCTGCGGCCCGGTTGAACATCGATCGCATCACCCGCGCGCTCGGACTGATCGCGTCGATTGCCACCCCCGTCTGAGGAGGATCCGATGACCACCTTTACCGAGGCCGTGGAGGCTGCAGACGCGCTCATCGATCAGCTTCAGGCATTGACCGAGAACCCCCGCTACCTCCCGCGCTTCTTCGATACGATATTCGGCTTACGCACGGCGCTCGGTAACGAACGGGATCGGTTCGCTTCGATGCAAAGCTCCGAGGCCGTGGACCGACCGGCATTCGCCACGATCCTGGATCGCTCCGAACAGGCGACGATGATCGGCGCCGCGCTTACTCCCGGCGATGCCGAGGTGTCGCGGTACGCGGCAGCCGTACAGCGCGCGATCGCGGCATTTGCCAATGATGCGGTGTCGTCCTCGCGGTCAGCACTGCGCGGCACGCTGCGGCTTCGACGTGCATCAACGTCGTTGGTAAGACCCGGGCAACGGCCCGGTCCAACCCCCGAGCCATATTACACCAGTCTTGTGAAGCTATTCCCGGTTGAAGCGGTAACGCTTTACCCGCTCGCCATAGGCATTGCTGGCACCGACATCGTCATACGCTTGATCCTGATCGCCACCATCACACTGTTCGTCATCGCGCTGCGCTGGTTCGGAACACAGGAGGAGAGTGGGGGAGATGCCGATGTGCTGGCGATCGGCGTGTCGGTCATTTCGTTCGAGCTCTACGCCGCCTCGCTAGGCGGGTTTGGCTACCTCCCGGGCGGCCCGGCGCAGACCAGCCAGTTTCTCGCGTTCATCACCATCATGTGGGTCGCGCTCGTACCCTTCGCGCTTCGCCACTCCCGCCGCTAATCGATAAGGAGACACGATCATGTGCATGTCCACGCATCGGCATTCGCTTCACTGCATCCTGCCGCCCTACATCCTCTCCAAGATCGCCGAGAACGGCTCACCTGCGCTGCGGGCCATGGCAATGCACAGCCTGATGATCGACCCGACCATCCGGATCGTCCGGGCCAGCACGGCGGGGCCCGTCACCGGAGATCTCGCCCGACGGCGGTCGGCTGCGGGCAACCTCCTTGTGCCCAGTCCACTTCGAACTATCCGTGACGCTGGCGGCGAACCTGAAGCGCCTGGTTCTGTGGTCGTGCGGCGTGAAGGGGAGGGACCGACCGGCGATATCGCGGTCGACGAGGCGTATGAGGGCTTGGGTGCAACGTTTGCGCTGTTCTGGGAAGCCTATCAGCGCAACTCGATTGACGATGCCGGGCTGCCGCTCGACGCCACGGTCCATTACGATCAGGCCTACGACAACGCCTTCTGGGACGGCACGCAGATGGTGTTCGGCGATGGCGACGGCGAGCTGTTCAACCGCTTCACGATCGCGCTCGATGTCATTGGTCACGAGCTCATGCACGGCGTCACCGAGAGGGAAGCTGGGCTCGCCTACTTCAGTCAGTCGGGCGCGCTTAACGAGAGCATCTCCGACGTGTTCGGCAGCCTGGTGAAGCAGAAGCTTCTTGGCCAGACGGCCGACCAGGCGGACTGGCTCATTGGTGCCGGACTGCTGACCTCTGCGGTCAAAGGCGTCGCGCTGCGGTCGATGAAGGAACCCGGCACGGCCTATGACGATCCTGTCCTCGGCAAGGACCCCCAGCCCGGTCACATGGACGATTTCGTCCGCACCAATCAGGACAATGGCGGGGTTCATATCAACTCCGGTATCCCCAACCGGGCCTTCTATTTGGCCGCGACGACGATCGGTGGAAACGCATGGGACCGCGCCGGGCGGATATGGTACAATGCGCTGCTGGACCCCAATACGCGGGCCAACACGGACTTTGCCGGCTTTGCCCGCGTCACGATAGACGTCGCGGGGCGTTTGCACGGTACGGACAGTGCCGAGACGACAGCCGTCGCCGAAGCATGGACAACGGTTGGAGTGATCTGATGCAGATGGGCAAGGCTTGCGACGAGACCGTGACGGGCGAAGCCCGGGTACGGATCGAGGGAGGCCTTGCCCATTTTCCGGGGCTTGCGAAGGAACAGGCCATTTCGTTCGGCGACCTCGCAACGCCCGAGCGTCAGGAACTCACCAGCCTTGCCGATCAGGCTGACTTCTTCGGTTGCGAACCTTCCACCGATATCGCGAAGCCGGATGCGCGCACGTATACGGTTGGCCTGACGATCGATGGACGAAGCCGGGAGATGCGGCTCGCCGAGCCGATCCGCGATCCCGCGATGGCGAAGCTCGTCTCTGTTGTCCGCCGCCTGAGCAAGCAGCACGCACCCACACGGTGACGGTCTAACCAAACCCTGAGGCTTACTGATCCTTTTCGGCGCGTTTGCGATCGGCCTTGCGCGCCCGGCTAACGGCCGCTGCGTGTTCGCGAGCGCGCTTCTCCGACGGTTTCTCGAAATGGCGGCGCAGCTTCATCTCGCGGTAGACGCCTTCGCGCTGCAGCTTCTTTTTCAGAACGCGAAGAGCCTGGTCGACGTTGTTGTCGCGGACGATGACCTGCATGAAACCTGACTTTCGAGATTGCGTCGATGATTAACGCGCCCATGCCTATAAGCCCGGCGGTCATGTGCCAAGTCCATGATCAACTTTCCGGCTGTGATCGCAGTTTTCTAAGGCGACTGTGTTTACTCCTGTGTGAACCGCACCGGGTTTGTCGGAGGCTCCAACTCCTGAGAAGGTGGAGCCTGTATGAGCAAGACAACGAACAAGTTTGCGCCGGAAGTTCGCGAACGCGCGGTACGTATGGTTT
>NZ_JAXOJS010000015.1:0-31386 GCF_036663875.1 Sphingomonas sorbitolis
CATCGGCAACATCCCGCCTGCCGAAGCTGAAGATCAATATTATGCTGCCGCGGACAATATCGATATGGCAGCGTGACTCACAACCCAACGCCTCCGGTAGACCCGGCGCGGTTCAAACCCAGCGTTACATTAGCCTCTGAGCGATGTTTCCCGCATCTGAGTAAAAGTGCACGCGATCGGGCTCTGCATTTTGCAGGAGAACTTAATTGTCAGCAGCCGTCATCCATCCGCTCGCGGATATGGTCGATGCTTTCGCGGTCCACACGACGCTTGACGTCGAAGATCGCGCGGCTCTCCTAGGTTTACCGTACTCTGTTCGGAGTTTCGAACCGGGGAGTTATCTGGTTCGCGAAGGCGATACGTCGGATCAATGCAGATTCATGATCGAAGGCTTTGCCGTACGGCATAAAATTAATGGGGAGGGCCTTCGCCAGATAGTTTCGATCCACACCCATGGTGATCTGCTCGGGTTACATCACATGTTTATCGATACAGCAGATCATAATATTCAGACGCTAACGCAGTGCGGCATTGCGACCGTCTCGACAAAGGCGCTGCGAGATCTTGTCTTACGCTGTCCAACGGTTGGGACCGCGCTATTTACCTATACCTTGTTGGAGGCATCGAGATACCGGGAATCGATGCTGAACGTCGGTAGGCGCGACGCGCGGGCACGTGTTGCCCATCTGTTTTGTGAGATCGCGGTCCGTCTGGACGCACCAAGCCTACCGCCGGGCCAGAGATACGAACTGCCAATGACGCAGGAGGACCTCGGGGACGCGGTAGGGCTTACGCCGGTCCACGTTAATCGAACCCTTCGAGCCCTTGTTGAAGACGGTCTGATTGTGAGGGACAAACGCTTCCTCATATTCCCCGACTGGGACCGTTTGATCAAGGCTGCGGATTTTAACTGCCGCTACTTACACATGCCTCAATCCGACGAAGCAAGGTGACCGCATTGGCTGATATCCGTCGGAACCTGAAACGCATTCTTTGCCACCGGGAGCCGTATCATCCCTATCGAATGCGGAGTTTTCCCATGGCTTCCATCTCATTAACATAGCGCAATATGAGATCGGTAATTTTACGCATGCTAGGCCGTTGAAGGAGAGCGGCCATGGAACGGTATACCGATAGTCTGAACGCCCTTAACCAAGCGATGAACATGATGATCGAGGAGGGGAATACGCTCCTTATCGCCGCAATCGCCTACCCGCTGCATCTTGTCGAGACCGAAATTCTTCAGAAGCGGAACGATGTTATGGCGCAAAAAAATCCCAGCTGACGACCTGACTATTTGGGTCTAATTATTTGGGAACACGTAGCTTACGGTGGAGATAGCCTTCATCGAAGCCCGCGATCCTCACAAGCATATCGGGATCGACAATGTCGAGGCTGCCTCGACGAAGGTCCATGGCGCCAGCAAGCCGCAACTCTTTGAGCACGCGGTTGATGTGCACACTCGTCATTCCCAGCGCATCGGCCAACAATATCTGCGAAATTGGCAGGGAAAGCGTCGTCTCATCGGTCAGGCCGATATTGCGCGCCCGTAGGTATAGCTCGCACATGAGATGCGCGACCCGCTCGGAGCTTGTTCGTCTTCCCATACTGGTAATCCAGGCCCGCATCGTGCCCTCGTCGATCAGCTGAGCGATGTACATCGCTCGAGCTATGTTGCGGCGATCGTCCATAAGCGTATCCATTTGGACACGCTCAATGGTGGCAACGCGCGCCGGGGTGATGGTCTGGATGCTGTGATCCATCTCCGCCAGCAGACCGATATGCAGATCGCAGGCGTCGCCCGGCATAAGAAACGCGAGGACCTGGCGCGTACCACTCGGGAGCACCTTATACCGACACGCCCAGCCTTCAAGCATAACGAGGACCGGGCCAGGCCGGTCGCCCTCCCGTATCAAATCGTGTTTTGCGCCGAATTTTCTCGAACGAGTGGTCGCGTCAGTGAGCAAGGCAACGTCTTCGCTGTCCAACGTGGCGTAACCACATAATTTATCCGTGAAACGATTTGCCATCCGGCCTTGTCCCACAGGAGCGACAGCTGCGATATTGTCTGTGGTTATACACGAAAGTTAACCTCGGTGCAGGATGGCGCCTAAGAATCTGCTAATCCGTCCTGATCGCCAGGCAAACCGTATCTGGCGATTGTGAACATGCAAGATGCTCGCGCGCCATGTGGAGCCGCCTAATGACCCAGCAGCTAAACGACAACGACGCCATTATCCCCTTTCAAAAGACGAATTTGCGGGACCCTCATGGTCGAGCAGCATTACTCCTTGTCGAAAGCCTGCTTCATACTCTGATCGAGCGATCCGCTCTAAAAGTGGAAGATGTCTTGGACGTCATTACCGTCGCGATCGATGCCAATGAGGAGCTTGCTGCCGACCGTGGTGAGCTCGAAGATCCCACGGACCAGACTACCGTTGTTCTCTCGGCTATCCTGCACAGTCTCAGCCATGATGTAGGATAGAACGAAAGGGCCGCCCCGTCGCCGCTCGGCACGAACAACGACATCTGACTACAAATGCGACATAACGGTTACAGGGTGCATCTGCATAAGATTCTGCCTGATTAAGGTCGATATTAACATACATGAACAACAGCGGATCAGGATAGCTTAAAAGCTGCCTTATTGGGCGTACGTCGCTTGCGTAACGCGCAGGTGGTTTGTGCGCTACCTTCGGGGGCAGATATGAGCGGACAACTGACCTCACAGCCTACCATTCAACGGCAGTCGCCATCAACGCCGTCAGCATCTGGGCTGCTGGAGCTATTCTCGCAAACGCCGCGTTCTACAGTCGCGGTTCAAAATCAAGCACGTCGTGAGAACTCTCGCCTCTGGCACGCGGATGCCATTCACCGGGCCAAAAATCTGGCACAAATGGCGGTATCGCTTGCAGCTGTTGCAGATCATCCGTCCAGGCAATGGTTGCGGCCGGAAACCGCCGCACAGGTCCGACGCCTTGCGCGCGCCTATGATGCACTCGCTGAGGTGGATGACGGGCAGCATCAGGTCCCCTGTGCTGCATTGCTGACGGAGGTCGCCACTTGCCTGACAGACATATTTGGCAAGATACGCGGTGTTTCGATTAAGACTGCCGTACCTTCAGTCCTGGTCGCGCCTTCCCTCCGGCGGGTGCTCGTCCTTTTGTGCAGCGAGCTGATCATCAACGCCTTGAAGTACGCATACCCATCTGGCGTAGGAGGGGTGATCAGCGTGCGGATGCTGACTGACGGATCGTACATCCACCTGACAGTGGAAGATGATGGCGTAGGTCTAAGCGATAGCTCATCGACCGGAGAAGGAAGCGGGTTGGTTCAACAGCTTAGTGCGGTTGCCGGAGCAGTTCTAAATCGCACAATAGGGGCATGTGGACGTGGTCTTCGGGTCGACATCATGGCGCCGATCAAGACTACCATGAACGAATAGAGAACCTGATTTCGCTCAACTCGTTATGTTGATCTATGTTACTAAATAAATATTAAGGTCATTTATAGATCTCTCAGAGCGCACCGTTTTTTCTCGCAGCTGGGGGTATTAATGTTGATCGAGCCTGCACATCAAAAGCTGCACCACGTGCGGACGAAGTTATCCGATCTGCTCGATATGAGCGTACACCACGATAAGCCATTTATCGTCGCGCACTTGGCCTCGGTACTGGAAGATCTGGAACCGCGTTCCGATGCCGTCGAGCGCACGTCGGACGCCAGCGCCGATGTGCTCCACCAAAGTCCTTCGAGCAGGATGGGGACCTTCGAGGGCGATAACCCGCTCATCGCAAAGCTATCCCGCGTGATGACGCTTTCCGCTGACGACCGTACCGCGCTTCAGGCCATGTGCAGTGAGGTTCGGCAGGTCGGCGTGCGTCGCGACATAATTCGCGACGGGGATCGACCTGACCGGGTTCATTTGATCCTCAAAGGGTGGGCATGCCGGTACAAAATCTTGAAGAACGGCAAACGCCAAATCACGGCCTTGCTGCTTCCCGGCGATTTCTGCGACTTGCACGTTGGCATGCTTGACCAAATGGACCATTCGATCGCTTCTCTCTCGGCGACGACCTTTGCCTATGTCGACCGAGCCCAGTTCGATGAGCTGACACGAACACGGCCAGCGATTCTCCGCGCTCTCTGGTGGGCCGCACTCGTCGACGAAGGGGTGTTACGAAGCTGGATTGTCAGCCTTGGCGTGCGAAGCGCGCGAGAACGCGTTGCTCATCTTATCTGCGAACTTCGAGAGAGGATGAGAAATATCGACGCCGTAAGTGACGGACAGTTTAATATGCCTTTGACGCAACCTGATCTTGCTGAAGCCCTAGGACTGACGCCGATCCATATCAACCGGGTCGTCCGGCAGTTGTTAGCTGAAAAGGTTCTTAAAATACATCGGGGCGAGGTGAAAGTGCTCGATCAGGGCGCTCTTGTCCGGATCGCTGATTTTGATCCGAGCTATCTACACGCCCAAGCAATTGATCGTATTTGAATTATTGCGTTCAGAGATCACATGAGAAAACCAGTATCTGAGGGCCCGTGTTTGATATTTAACTGCGCGCCCCGAGACTGAACTACCAATTATTCGGTTGCTGATTCTTCAGTCTTACGTCACGCGTTGACGCTATTCGTGCCGCCTTAGCCTTTGTTGCAAATAGGCTTTATCAAAACCGGCAATGAGCCCCAATTCTGTGATGTCCGTCACAATAAGACACCGGGCGTGTTTTTCGATGACGCCCAGGAGACGCAGCTTTCGTGGCACGCGATTTACGTGGACCGGCGTCAGTCCCACCGCATCGGCAAACGCGATCTGGCTGATGAGCAGTTCGCATCGCTTCGTGTTTAGCTTCCTCATAGCCGGAAAACTCCATCCCCTCGGTGTCAGTCGTTCGAACATCCGTCTCAGTGTGGAAATAGAAATGTGGCACGCCGCTCTCCTTAGCGGAGCAAACGCGGCGGTAGTCATTTCAGGACGCTAACCGGGTCCGTTTGATGCGAAGCGTTACAATTAGCCCACTCTTCGACCAGTCGTAGTCGATCGATCCGGCTAACTGGCTGGACACGCTACGCTTGATCAACTGGCTACCAAACCCGGTTGGATTATCGGGTGCCTGTACGGCCGGGCCACCCCTTTCTACCCAGGTCAGGACGATCTGATCAGGTTCTGACGCACTAGTAACGTCAAGCGTACCGGTCGGCGCCGACAGCGCTCCATACTTCATGGAATTGGTGGCGAGCTCGTGGAAAACAAGCGCGATCGCTGTAGCCGCGGCCTCCCCTACAGCCGTGCGCTCCACCCCGACCCGAATCCGTCCTTTGAAAGCTCCAAGATCGTCATAGGGGGCAAGCAGTATAGAGAGCACATCACCAAGAAGCGCAGCAGCTGCTTCACCAGCGGACGTGGGGCGGACCAGGTCGTGGGCGCGTCCCAGCGCCGTAAGGCGCCCTGTCAGCTCGCGAGCCATCTCCTCTGAACTAGTTGCCGATCGAGATGTAATGGCGGTCAGCCCCGACGCGATGGCTAGGAGGTTCTTCACCCGGTGGCTCATTTCACCGGCCAGAAGCTCGTTGCCCTCCTCGGCCTGCTTTCGTGCGGTAACATCGAGGAAAATGCCGAACATCGTACGGCCGACTATCCCGACATCTTCGCCTTTCACCCGCGCCGAAACCCAGCGAACCTCATCGCCGACCAATATACGAAAATCATGCTCATAGTCGCCAACGAGTGCCCGCGTCGCCGCAAACGCTGCCCGGACACGATCGCGGTCCGCGGGGTGAATATGAGCCGACAGGTCCTCAAATTTTACGGTGTCGCTCCAGGGCATTCCCCATAACTCAAAGCCGTGAGCATCCATGGTCAAGAGATCGGTTTCAACGTTCCATGCCCACGGGGCCACACCTGCTGCCTTGATGGCACGACGAAGGTGCTCTTGTTGCCACTCGTGCCCCTTTGGCGTTTCTGCTGTCACGGCGTCATCCTGATTGGTTTCTAGTCTCGCATAGGCCCAACGCATCAGGGGGTAACCTTTACCCGCTGGTCCCTTGGCGGTTCAGAAAACGGCTGTTTACGGACACCGCTCCTCCGCCGCTTTCCTGGAAAGGATTGTTTGCGAGCGCGCCGGTAAACCGACTGGCTTCCAATCGGGACGCCTCGCAGAGTTTAGCTTCTACTTTGAGCTTTGCAGGATCGCATCTGCAACAATGCCGACCAAGCGGTCCGCCCGCGAGGCAAAGGCGGGTTGATCGCCAAGCCAGCCCAGCGCGCCGATGATTCCGAAAAGATCGATACCATCAAGATCGACGCGCGCCGTTCCTTCGGCCTGCGCCTGTTCAAGCAGACGCGCCCCGGCAGCACGTAAGCTGGTGCAGGAAGCGTGGAGCGCGGAGCCGTCATCATCTAACGCGGCCGCCATCACGGCAACGACGCCGTTATAGCTGCGGACGAACGCGACAGCGTCGGGAAGCCAGAGTGACAAGGCCTTATCGGGCGCCATGCCGTTCTGGAGATCGGCAGCCTTGCGCGTCAGTTCGTCAAGGCTTGTGCGCAGCAGCGCCTCTAATAGCGCCTCGCGCGTTGGAAAATGCCGATAGAGCGTGGCTAATCCTACGTCTGCCCGTCTGGCAATATCCCGCAGCGATGCATCCGCACCCTGCTCGGCAATTACGCCGCGCGCGACCGTCAGCAGGTGATTGTAATTCTTCTGGGCGTCGGCGCGCATAAGCCACTTCTTGACAAACGGATCACTGCTACGGATATGTGTAGCACTGCTACGCTTATATAGTTCGTATTCTCGGTCATTGGAACAGTTATGCAAAATGCCCTTCGCTACAAACTCTTTGGTCAGCACACCGGACTGCGCGTGTCCGAACTGGTCCTCGGCACCGCGAATTTCGGGACGGCCTGGGGCCACGGCACCGATCCTGACGAAGCCCGCCGCATCATCGACGCCTACGCCGATGCGGGCGGCAACTTCCTCGACAGCTCAAATGGCTACCAGGACGGTCAGTCCGAGGAATTCATCGGCGACCTGCTGACCGGGCGGCGTGACGAATTTGTGCTGTCTACCAAATATGCCGTGAAGACGAACGCGGCCTCGGGCATCCTCGTCACTGGCAACAGTCGGCAGGCGATGGTGTCGTCAGTCGAGGCAAGCCTCAAACGGCTTAAGACTGATCGGATCGACCTATACTGGGTTCATGTCTCGGACGGCGTGACGCCGCTGGAAGAAATAGTGCGCGGCTTCGACGACCTCACGCGGGCGGGCAAGATCCTTTATGCCGGGCTCTCGAATTTCCCCGCATGGCGGGTAGCGCGCGCCGCGACGATCGCTGAGCTTCGTGGCGCCGTTCCGATTGCGGGCATCCAGGTCGAGCATAGCCTTGTCCAGCGCGCGACCGAGCAAGAGTTGATTCCCGCCGCGAAGGCGCTCGGGCTTGGCGTCGTCGCCTTCTCGCCTCTAGGTGGCGGCGTGCTGACCGGCAAATACCGTGCCGGTAAGGCGCAAGACAGGCGCGACGAGGCCTGGGCTGGTGCTGGCTTCCAGCCCGAGAACAGCCCGCAGCGTACGGCCATCTTGGATACGCTGATCGCGGTCGCTGACGAAGCAGGCGTGACTCCTGGGGAGATTGCTATCGCCTGGGTCGCTGTGAAGGGTTCGCTGCCAATCATTGGGCCACGCACGCTTGTTCAACTCGAAGCCAATCTCGCCGCGGCAAACGTTACCCTGTCGGCCGAGCATATCACCCGGCTTGATGCGGTGAGCGCGATCCCGCCTGTCTACCCGTACACGGTTCTTAACGAGCGCCGGATACAGGGCCTCATAACGGGTGATATGTTTGACAGGATCGATATGCCAGCCGACCCCGTAGCTTGAGGACTACATGAGTATCGATGTTGTCTGCTACGATGACACTCGTTCATCAGGGCAGACAGTCCTTTTGCCGATGGAGTTCCTGGGCTGAAAGCCGCTGTCTCATCAGTCGAACGCCGAATGGCGTGGTTCGCTTTCCGTGCTTGCCGCAGCTAAGCGGACGGTCAGATTGGGGGTGTACGCCTTCGAGCATATCACGGGCCTTACCGAAGCGTTCGGCAGTGGGCGTGGCGTGGGCGCTGGCGCGGTTGCACTGGTCGAAGCCGCGACGTCGCGGGCGCTGCCCGTTATTAGGGACGGGCCGCGAACTTGGTTGACCAAAGCGTCGTGAAACGCCTTGATTAAACGGAGGACGCGAGTGCGATTTGACGCATACCTCTAGCAGCAGGCAGCTTCCCCGGATTGAAGTTCTACAAGGCAACGGGTCGCTACATCGATGGCGGTGTCTATCGTTGCGGCGGTTGCGTGGCTTTTCGTTTTATCGGCTAGCGGCAACGCCAATCGCAAAAGGCGAACGACGGTTTGCATCTCGGCTACGCGGCTATCTGGGTTTGATTGCATGCGCTAGAAACGGCTAACCGCCCGAAACGACACAGAGAAAATGGTTAACTTGGCTTAGTGAAATAAGTTCGCGGAACTTAACACAAGATAGTGTTCATGTTTTTCTGAGGCGAACCAGTTTGCCGACGCTAAACCCCGATAACCAAGCAAATCGTTGATCCATGGCTTCGTGGATTGCAAACGGGCAGGCATGCGGAAAGCCCTTATCCAAGCCGCTTTTCAATCCCGCGTCGTAGGCGGCGCGTAAGAGATCTTGCGACATGTAAGTTTAACACAGGGCGTCAGAAACTGATCCGATTTCGTTAACATATATTTACATAACATATGTTGGTGTCATGGCGGCCGGTGTTCGTAGTCCAAGTCCAGGGCTCACGCGTTTCTACTAGTTCGGAGTGTATTCCTAATTTACTGGAGCCGTCATGCCATCGACATCGACTGAGAAAGCACAAATCGCTCAATGGCTTAATGAAGAAACCGTCGCCCGAGCGGCATCGGATGTGGCGACAAGTGAGGTCGAACAAGACCAGCACCACATAGAAGCGGAGCGCTGTGCGGATCAGGCGTGGAGCCTTGCAGAGACAAAAGATCACGCATTTGTCGCTTCTAGAATCTGGCGTTGAAGTCCGTTCGGGCACGATTACAAACATCGGTTCATCTCAAAAGGGTAAGCAAGTGACGCACGAGAACGAAGCGACTGCGCTAGATTTTCGAGAACGCATCGCCACCATGTCCGATGAGGCGGTTCGGCACACATATCAGGCTACCGATGGCATACCCGGTATCCCATGGACTGATGCCTTGGCAGCAGCGATGCAGGAACGCAGCATTGAACTTTGATGGACCGGGAATGTCGCTTCTACAGCGAGCATTCGAAATCGCGCGAGACGGCAATGCCCGAACAATCGGTGACATTCGTAAGCAGTTGGGACGGGAAGGGTTCACTCACGTTCAGTCGCATTTCAGCAGCACCAGCCTTCAACGTCAGTTGCGCACTCTGATTGAGGCGCGAGGAAAAGCGCCGGCCGAATCGAGTTAGCGTTCCTTTTTTGTTCCGTTGTGGTCGAGGCTTGGAACACGCAATCGAGTCGCTACGCGATGGCGCGCAGCCCTTCAGTCAGACTCACAATCTGATTGCCGAATACTGCCAGGGCTTCGGCGTCGGGGCATTTTCCCGGGCATGCCAGAAGCTACAAGTTTTCGTGGCCTCGAGGTGCTTGTGTGTCATTACTGTCTTGCGGCCTCCTACCCTGCCTTCACGCCGTGCGACGATCAACGCAGCCGTTGTGCGCTAGCGTACGAGATCACGCTCCATCTTAGCCATTGCCGGTATAATATGGAAAACAAGCTTGCCAGCTGTGGCCCCGATCGATCCCGTCCGTGATCGATTTCAGCCCGCCCCCCCTCGTCGCTAGTTCAGTCAAGAGTTGAATCAGCTCTTTCATTGATACGGCAGCCTTAACACGTGACACATATGGTAAGTCCGTCAAAATGACCCAGGTAAACATTCGTTAATAACTATCACTCGAGATCTTGGCTCAGCCTGTCAGAGGATTTGATCTAGGTGCATCGAACCCAGGTTTAATCAAATGTAACCGGCTACGAATCATTCGCGCTTCCTAGCAAACTCACTTAGGCGGCGTAGTTTATAAATCTATGTTAATAATTCATTGACTAATTTCGATAACCTACGGTGTGAATCAAGGCACCCGCTGCTGCTTTGTCTCCGTGATGCCGTTATAGATCGGAACTTAGATCAAATATTCCCGAGCACGTCATAACCGAGCGTTCAGACTTGGTTTTGTTCCCAACCGATTGAAAGGTCACCCGACCGGGAAGTCAAATTGAAAGACAATATGGTTGATCACTTTGTAATTCCGGACGCAGTACGATTGCAGGGGTTGGAATCGTCCGAACATGACAGGCTTCGTCAGATCGTGGATGATGCCGTACTCGCAACAAACGCATCAGGAGCGTTCGTATGCGAGATCGACGGAGACACGATATCGGTGGTAGCCGTAAGTTCGGATGACTTTTCGTCTCGTACGTTTCCAATCCTGCTGTCTCCCGGATTATCCATCTTGGGTGACCACGTCGTACAAAAGATCGGGCTGCCTCCGGCATTACCCGTGGCGTTCTCAGGAGCTGAAGGGTCCAGCGTCCGCTTTGCCGCCATTGTGACGATCGTTCGGGATGTGCCCAGCTATCTTATTCTGGTCGATAGACGCTATCGTAAGAACCTCAGCCTTGCTCAGGTCTACAACGTACAGGCGCACGCTGCCCATTTATCAACTGTATTGGAACTGAAGTTCCGCAGGGTAGATCCTGCGGCTAATCACCCAGACGGGCAAAGTTTTGACATCGAGCGACTTCGATTGCTGGAATCAGTGGCTGTGCATGCCCGTGACTCAATTATCATTACAGAGGCCGAACCCGTCCACCTTCCCGGCCCAAGGATTATCTATTGTAACGCCGCTTTTACGCGAGCCACCGGATATCTACCGGTCGAAGTCATTGGAAAAACCCCTCGCATCCTCCAGGGCGCCGATACTGATCCCGTCACGCGTGCCAAGCTGCGACACGCCCTCGAGAATTGGCAGCCTATCGAGGTCGAGCTCGTCAACTATCATAAGGACGGTAGCCGGTTCTGGGTTGAACTTAGCATTGTACCTGTTGCTAACGAGAAGGGCTGGTATACGCATTGGGTATCAGTCCAGCGTGACATATCGGAGCGGAAAGACGCAGAAGAGCTCGCGATCCGCGTTCGCGTTGCGGAAGGGCAAAACGCTGCTCTGGCGACGGAAATCGTTGAACGAAAGCGTATCGAAGCCGAGTTGCTATACACGGCGTTCCATGACGGACTGACGCGTTTACGAAACCGCGCGTACTTTATGGACCAGCTGCAGGCAGCCCTCGACCGCGAAGCAGCAAACGGTGATCACGTCTGCGCCATCCTCTTTCTGGATCTGGACCGGTTTAAGATTGTAAACGATAGCCTTGGGCATGTTCATGGCGACGCGTTGCTCCGCGATGTAGCGCAGCGCCTCAAGCGCTGCGTAAGGCCCCAAGATACCCTTGCCCGGATCGGCGGTGACGAATTTGCCATCCTGATCGAGAATACTTCGGGTTTGCCTTCAGCGGTTGAGATCGCCAAACGAATACTTGAGGTCATGCGGACGCCGATCCAGCTATCGCATCAAAGCGTATTTCCGTCGGTTAGCATTGGCATCTCCCAGTCGCTACGCCCGAACACTTCGCCGGAGGACCTGCTACGTAAGGCCGACATCGCAATGTACGCGGCCAAACACGCAGGTCATGGCGACTATGCGATCTTCGATCCGTCCATGCACGAAACGGCAGTTGCTCGCCTTGCCCTGCAGACGGAACTTCGGCTCGCGGTTCAGCAGGGCGATTTTCACCTTGCTTACCAGCCAATCTTTGACCCAACGACAGGCATGATCTTGAGTTTTGAGGCCCTTCTGCGCTGGGAACATCCCCGGCTTGGCCTGATCGCGCCGACGGACTTTATCCCTGTCGCCGAAGAGATCGGGCTTATCCGTGAGATTGATCGCTACGTTATGACTGAGGCCTGTCGGCAGCTTAGAAAATGGCACGTGCTTCAAGGGCAAACGACGCTTCGTATCAGTGTAAATACGTCAGCGGCGGAGTTCGTGGATCCCGCATTCCTGGACGACCTAGCGACAACTCTCGCGTCCTGCGGGCTGCCGCCAGAATGTCTTGAGCTTGAAATTACCGAGGGCATCTTCCTCCATCCCTCACCCCAGATCGCTGGCATAATCGCTTCGATCCGACGGTCTGGCGTGCGCATTGCGCTGGACGATTTCGGAACAGGCTTCTCATCGCTTAGCTACATCAGCCGCTATCCGATCGACACTATCAAGATCGACAAGTCCTTTATCGATGAAATCGGCACACGTGGCACCACATACGCGATCGTCGATCTGATAATGGGCCTTGGAAAGGCGTTGGGACTGAACATCATCGCAGAGGGGGTCGAGACTGAAGAGCAGGCGGACCGGCTTGTGGCAATCGGTTGCACGGCAATACAAGGCTACTTTTACTCCAAGCCCCTATCCGCCGTTGACGCGAACAAGCTCCTCTCCCGAAAGGGACGAGCTGGCAGCCCAATTTAGCGGCTTGAGCAACGAAACCTTCTCGGTTCCATTCATGGACACAGGTCATTCAGATCCATACTATAACTGGATACCCGGCGAAATTGGACGTGAGATGAGCTTAGACAAACCGAAGCACCTGTTGACCTCTGCCGAAAGAGGCAAAGTGGCGGCCAATCTGGCATGTTCGAAAGAGTATGGCGATCCAAGGCAGGTGTGGGTTGAGGATGGGCACGTATTTCTCGAAGGTCATGACGGCGAAATCGTTTCGATGACCCCCGCCGTTGCGATCAAGATGGGCAGAATGCTTGGTGAAGCCGGCGCTGCCTCACTGATCAATAGGGTAATGGAAAAGTTAGCCATACACCGATTAAGTTTTGGCGCTCTAAATGCGTGGAGTCCCTTTTAGCTTGCGATCCGCATCATGTGTTAAATTCTCAATCCAGCTCCGCATATAGCGACCTTCGATTGCCTTACCATACCGAAACCCCTGTCCCTCTTTGCATCCAAGGGATAGTAGTAAGCGCTCCTCCTCAGCTGTTTCGATGCCCTCTGCGATGACTGACAAACCCAGCCCGCATCCAATAGCGGCAACATTTCTTACGATGACTGCATTATGTGGGCTCGTCTCTATGCCGTGAACGAAAGAACGATCGATCTTGAGGCGGGTCAGTGGAAAGCGCTGGAGCGTACTCAGCGACGCAAAGCCGGTACCAAAATCGTCGAGCGCGATGCCAACCCCGGCCTCGTGAAGGTTTTGCAAGGGACCTAGTGCTTCGTCATCATGGCTAAGAGCTATGGTCTCAGTAATTTCAAGTTCAAGATCGGACGGCTGAAGAGCGTGGGTCATCAACGCGTTGCTGACTATCGTTTCCAGTGTTCCGGCCCTGAACTGTGCGGCAAACAGGTTTACTCCAACGCGGTCCACGACCAGTCTCTGATCGCGCCAGCTTGCGAGTTGGCGGCACGCTTCGTCTAGTACCCAACAGCCGACCTCATAAGCGACTAGGTGCGTTTCAAGAATTGCCATGAACGCAGCCGGATTAAGCAGGCCCCGCAGCGGGTGCTGCCACCGTAACAACGCTTCGACCCCGATAAGCGCGCCATCTCGCAGCCGAACCTGTGGCTGATAGTGTAACCGCCACTCGCCCCGTTCAAAGGCCTGACGCATTTCGTCCTTGAACGCCCGACGTGCGCTATGCTCGCTCGCCATCGCGGCATTGAAGAGACAATAGGATCGTCCGCCCTGCTTTTTGGCCTTGAAGAGGGCGAGGTCGGCACAAACAAGCAATTCATCGGAATGGCTTGCGTGCAGCGGCGCGAGTGCGATCCCGATACTAGCCCCAACTGTGACCTCATGATCGCCAATGACGAACGCACCGATAAAGGCATCGAGCAACTGCTTGGCGGAGGCAACGATCTGGAGCAGATCGGCACAACCAGGTAGTAGTAATGCAAATTCGTCGCCACCAACCCGCGCCAACACGGCGTCGCTCTGTGTTGCCGCGATCATTCGCACAGCAATCATCTGCAATAGCGCGTCGCCGGCATCATGCCCGAAGGCATCGTTGACCCTCTTGAATCCGTCCAGATTCAGTGTGATGACCGCTGCAGGCGCCTTGTCCACGAAGCACTGTTCAACTCGGGCGCGAAACTCGCCGCGGTTGACCAGTCCAGTCAGCGCATCATGGCTTGCAAGGTGACGCAGTCGGCCTTCACGTGCCCGCCGATCCGTGATGTCATGGATGTGTGCGCCAAATTCGAGGCCAGTGGGCCCCTGCCAGATCGATGTCGCAAGTTCGGCAGCAAACTCTGATCCGTCGCTGCGCCGAGCGATGACTTCGACCCTCTTACCGTTCAAGGTTGATGTAGCGCCGCCTACGAGGCGGGCGACGCCGGCTGCGTGCGCGTGCTGAAACCTGACAGGAATTATCAAATCGAGTGGTTGCCCGATCGCGCCTGACGCAGAGTAGCCGAACAGGCTGCTCGCCGCGGCATTCCACCACGTGATTGCTCCATCTTGGTCGCAGGTCACATGGGCCACCCCGGTGGCCTCGGAGAGCATTGTCACGATACGACCTGTCCGCGCCAACCGATCCTTTTCCAGGCGATCCGATACGATTGCCGCAAAGTCGACGAGACGTTTTAGGTCGACCGACGAAAAGTCAGTCCGAGTAACGCGATCGAGAATGCAGAAAGCCCCTAGCCGAACGCCATCCGGGCTGATCAGTGGCGCGCCAGCGTAAAAGCGAAAATGATCCTGCCCCGTGACAAAGGGATTACGATTGAAGCGAGGGTCACTGGCTGCATCCAGTACGATCAGCGGTTGATCCGACAAAATCGTGTGCGTGCAGAATGCCAAATCTCGAGGCACTGAGGCCGCGTCAAGGCCTTTGCGGCCAGGCATCCATTGAAGATCATCCCCGATGAGCGAAACCAGACATATCGGAACGTCAAATATTTGTGCTGCCAGCTCCACAATCCGGTCATAACCGGGGTCGGAAATGCTCTTGGGCACGTCATAGCCGGGTAAGCAGCGTAAGCGACGATGCTCGTCTGAGGGTAGCGGGAAAGGCCTAAGCAACATCTACATTCTCAAATGACGTCGCTCCTGATAGCTCGTTTGAGATTAACATTCGATAATGTTTAAAGCTTATGTCTTAATTTCGGATCAGCCCTTCTGGGCTGATGCCCCCTAAGTTTTTCGCCGAGTTTGATAAACGGCCCCCTGCCATTGAACTCCTCGGGCAAGAATCAAAAGTGACGAACTCGGGGTCCGCAAGCCAGCAAATCGCCTTGGCGCCGATGCGGGCTGAGACCGGTACGCCGGTGGGAAGTTAGGCTGAACCTCCATCTCAGCAGCCTGTCCGGATTTGCCAAGCCTCTTCTGTGTTCACCACTTGGTTGGTGCTGGGTTTTGACTCGATGACGAACGTTCGAAAAAAAATTTGCCACAGGCGCGTCATGGCTTAGCCGGGCGTATGGTGTTGAGAAAACTCGAAAGTCCTGACACAAGATGTCTGATGTTCGAATAAATTCACCCGGTAGCAGTCGCCCATTTGCAAGGGATGCGCGCGGCAAGATTGCAAAATGTGATCCCAGTGGAATGTCCGTGGCCGCTTGAGGAGCGGGAGGCTACCGAAGCATGGTTCGCTGGTTACAGCCTTGCCGCCCTCGTTGGAGCGGATCCCATCGGCGCCATCATCTCACATCCTGCGTAACGTCGTAACTAGAAGATATGGACGGGCAGGCCGTGCCCTCTAATTTACGTTGCGCTTACAATTTCTCGGCAGCGGCTTCTCGCGTGGCCTCACAGATCTGGGGTGAGCCCATACTTTGTGGATCGGCGTACCATCGCCCCTTGTCCTCCCAGACTATCCCGATTGACTGCCCGCCACGTTGCACATCAAACATCACGGTCAGGCCGTCCAGACGCAGATATTTCTCATCACTCATGTAAAACCGATAGCATACCAAAAGCCGGCAGCTCGTGATTTTGATCAATGTTTGTATATCGGTTCTTAATAAATGATGCGTTGGGTTGTCGGCACGTCATTCTTTAACCGTTGAGCGATATCGGTACACAATGCCTTTTCTCGTTAGCTCTGGCCCGCCGCCCCGCGACGTGCGCTCCCCTATCGAGCGAGCGTTGGAATGGTCTGCGGCGCTGTCGACGCCGCAGGCACTGCCGTGGCTGGCAGCAGGTTGGGCCTGCGTTATCCTGCTCGATGTTTTAAGCGGACGCCTGGTGTCGCTGAGCGCCCTGTATATGGTTCCGCTGTGCCTGACGACATGGTGTTTCGGGCGAGGCTGGGGACTACTCGCGGGGGTTGTTTCGGCAGTACTCACTCTGACGATCAACGGGTTTGGCGATGGCCTCTCCGCGCAAGCGTCAAGCGTACCGCTGCCGATTGCTGTGTGGAATGCTGCAATGCGCATGACCGCAGTCGCATTCCTCATCCTGCTGGTTAGCGCCCTTCGGCGGACATTCGATCGCGAGCGGCTACACGCCCGTATCGACCCGCTGACAGGGCTCGGTAACCGCCGTGCGTTTGCTATCGAATGTCGCAAGTTGGCGCTGGCAGCCATCCGCGATAACCGGATCTTGCTGTGTGGCCTGATTGACCTCGATAATTTCAAGGCGATTAACGACAGCCATGGTCACGCGGTTGGAGACCAAATCCTGCAAACGGCTGCGAGCGCGCTCGAAGGCTCCGTCAGACCGTACGACGCGACAGCGCGCGTCGGTGGTGACGAGCTCGCCTTTTGCCTTCTCGTGCGCGATGCCGCCAGCGCAGAGCGCAAGGCGAAGGACATCTTTGACCGTGTATCCCTTGCGTTACGATTGGCGCCGGTACCATCGACGTGCAGTCTTGGTGCCACCGCCAGCCCTGACCTGGACAACGCTTCCGGGCAGGCGGACCGCGCCATGTATACCGCAAAGCAAAACGGCAAAGGCGCCTTACATTTTGCCGTTTAGGTTTCAGAGCAATGCGCCTGTTTGAGCCGACTACGGGCGACGTAGCCGGCATACGTCTCTCGAGTTCATTTTCGGATCTGTGACAGTACTCGGGCCGCAACATTGCTTCTCGCGGCAAGTTTGCGCCCATAGCGCAGCGCCGTCGACGGCGACGACCAGCGCAGCGCTTGAGCAATGCCGACGCCGTCCTCGCCGGCCGCAAACAGGTCCTGCGTGAGCCCGACGCGAAGCGAGTGGCTCGACAGTGCCCTCGCCGCTCCCTCGACCTCAGCGATCGGCATCTCGACCAGCCCCTGATCGAAGGCGCTCAACGCCACACGCCGATAGATCCCATTGACGCCCTGCCGACTCAGCGACGCGGTACCCACGGTATAGACCGTCCGCGCCGGTTCGGCCTTCTTGCCCTTGAGCTTCTCCTGCCAGTGCCGCGTGTGCCCCGGGATCTAGCGAGGCCCCGAAGCGTAACGGGGCCGCCTGGCGCTGCGCGGCGCCACGACGTCGGCGCAGGCCCTTGAGCGCGGCGCGGACCATGACGTGGCTCGTGGGCGCATGCCCCCTCTCCTGCAGGCCTGACAGGCCGTGTGCCGTCGCGAGACTGGCAACCCGCCGAGCGACCGTCGCGGGCTTGGCGCCGCGCGTCTCGAGCATGGCGATGTAGCGGACCAGGTTTTCGGGCTCTGCGGGCAGCGGGGCGACACGGATGTCCTCACACCAACGCAGATAGCAGGCGAGGTCCGACGCCAGTGCCGCCTTGCTCGCTGCTGCCATAGCGCCGAGCTGCGCGGCGAAGCCGATCTCGCTGACAGGCACACCTTCAGCCGGCAGCGCAAGACCCAGCAACCGGGTAACGCGGACATCGATCGGCTCGACGATCCCACGCCGTGCCCGGACCGGAAGCCCCTCTCCGTCGGTGCGATGAACGACGATCTCGCTCATGCGGCACCTGCCCGCTGGTCCGATTTACCCTGCATTCCGGCTTCGTAGCACATCGCTGTAGTTACCATAATGTCCGATTATGTCGGGTACGTGATGGCAAATATTACCTGCCAGCCGACATCGTCAGATTGCGACCCATTGCGGCGTGACGGCGACAGACAGCCAGTTGTTCTCAACGATGCTCACGGTCTGGATCAGCGCAGTCCCGATCTCATATGGCGGGTCGGCCAGGACGCTCAGCGGTTTGCCGGCGAGGCCGGCAGCAACCGTATCGGGAACGATGCCACCGCACAGGAAAAGCGAACTCGCTCGGTTGCACTCGCGATAGATCCACCAGATGCCGGTATCCTGCTTCTCCTCGACCTCGACGAGCAGCCGGTGATAGCGCCGCGCTAGCGACACGACGTCGAGACCGGTAACATCGCGCAGGCGCTGGGTGGCAGGATGGGCGGGGCGCAACAGCGGCGGCAGGCCACGCGCCGCCTCTGCCGTGATCGCCGCGTCGATCCCGGCGGCACTCATGCCGGCCACCGAGAGCATCGAGGCCAGCGGTCGGGAAAGATGCTTCACTGTCGTCATGTCGTCCCTATCGCCCCTGCATCGCCGTCCGTCGTCACTGATCCATTCGCGCTCGCTCGCTGGCCGGCACCCACCCCCCGATACGCGTCGCCACGCGCGTCATGCCAGTCCCGATGCGAGCCGCCGGAGTGCTGCGTCAGGACATACAGCAACAAGGGGTCCGAGGTCAGCGGATTGATCGCCGTGAACAGCGCCGCTAGCACCGCGGCGGTGAGCGCCAGATCGACCTCGCCATCGTCAGCGATCACCCCGTCGTGGACCGCGCGCAAAACCTGCCGCAACGCTGCCACCCGTGCCAGCATCGCCGGCCTCCATTCGGCTGGAAGACGATCGAATATGCCACCGTACCCGCCGGCACGATACGCCGCGACGATGCCGCGCCAGAACGGCGCATGACGATCCTGGCTCAGCCAGTGACCGGGCACGAACCGCGCGGCTCCGACAGGGGTGCCGGCAGGCGGCAGATAGATGTGCAGCAGACCTCCGGGCTCCTTTGTCCGGCGCATGCGCGCCTTGCCATAGACGGCGTATATCTCTGCATGCCCCTGCGACCGTGCGGGGCCGCGTCTCGAGCTCGCCACGGCGCTATCGGGCAGGCTCGCATCGACATCGCCGAGGATCGTCATGAACAGGCACCAGAACGCCGCCTCGGACGTCGGACGCGAGGTTGCTCCGGTTCGGGCATTGCCGATCCTGGCGACGCCCAGACCGATCTCGATCAGACCCACGCTGGCGGTGTCGAGGAGGCCCAGCCCCATGAACCTGGCAAGGCCGACGGGCATTACCCTTCCCTGGCCGTTCGGACTGGCGCTGCGCGCCGCCTTCAGCCGTCCGGCCAGCCGCCCACGACCTTCGGGATGGCGCAGCGCCTCGCGCACCCCGCCACCATCGGCCAGCATCGCCAGCAGCGCATCGGTGGGATCGATGCTGGCCGGACCATCCTCGACGCACCACAGCAGCGTCTCGACGTGGAAGAGGCTATCGGACAGATGCGCCACGACGGCATCGTCAGCCATGTCCGCCATAGTCTCGCCTGACATCAATATGCGAGCCAGCGTCTTGCTGTCGAACGGCCTTTTCCCGCGCTTCTGGCGCAGATCGACATGCAGGCGCGCGGCAAGGCTGCCCAGGATCGTGCGCAGGCGCTCGAGCTCGGCCAGGATGAGGACGGCATCGAGCAGCCCCCGCGCCAGCCGCGGATATCGCGGATGCCCATCGTCCAGTGACGGACGCTGCGCCAGCGCCGCATCGAAGTCGAGGCCAAGCAGCAGGACCCAAGCCTGCGGATCGACGGTCCGCAGCGTCATCAGATCATCGGCGACGTCATCGATCCGAAAGCCGTAGAAACGGTGCATCGCGGCCTCGACCTCCTCGCCCGGTCCGGCCCCCGCCGGCTCGCCGCTCAGGCCTGCCCGGCTGGCGAGGAACGCGACAAGCGCCCCCTTGTTGTCGGGCAGATGGAAAAGCCCGGCCGGGACGTGCATGTCCCGCCTGCCAGCCGCCGCCTGGACACCGACATCGAAGGCGATCCGCGGCATCCTGACGCCGGCCGGCAACCCGGCGTTACGGATCGCCTGTTCCTTGATGATATCGCTCGGCTCGAGGTCGACACCCGCCAGTGTCCGTGCGCCCCTGTCACGCGCCTGTGCGTCGTGTGCCCCGGCCGTACCGGATACGGTGCCACGGGGCTGTCCGGCGTCATCGCGCCGCAGCTTCAGGCGTTCGATCAGCGTGGTCCATGCCTCGATCATCATACCTCGTCATCGGCGGGCAGATGACCGCCCGCCTGCTCCTTCCCGATCGCCTCCACCCAGCGGTCCCGCGCTGCTTCGAGTTCGCGGCGTCGGCGAGCGTTCAGTGCGGTTTCGACCGACGTGAGATCCGCCAGGATCGTGGCGCGACGATCCACCAGTCCGGTCGCCTCGACCAGCAGTCCTTCCAGCTGCTCCGCGGTCGACGATTGCAGCGTCTTCTTCATCCGCACGATCTCGATGTCAGCCCGCTCCAGCGCGGCCAGCAGCCGGCCATGACGGTCTGCCAGCACAGCGGTTTCGGTTTCCTTAAACGCCGGACCCTCCGGTTGCTCGTCCTGACGCTGCGTCATCGACCCGCCTTGCGGTATTTGAGGATGGCGCCGTGATCGCGCAGCCAGTCGGCTGCCTCCCCGCAGGTGCTGCACGCAGGAACCTCGAGCCCGAGTTCGCGCGCGGTGTCGAGGATCGTCCAGCGCTGCGGGCGGGTGACCGGCGCATCGCGCCACGAGCGATCGTCGCTTTCCAACTCCCGGGCCGCGAAGCGATCGCAGCGCACGGCATAGGCGGCGGCGCCACGATTGAAGGCAGACATATGGCCGCGGCGATCGAGTTCGGCGAAGTCGGTCCGCAGCGCACCGACCAGCCGCCCGCCCGGCGTCCTGCGCCGCCCCGCCACATGGCCGAGCCGCTCGATCATCGCCGGTGTGCCGAGGGTGAACAGCCCCGCAAGCGCTGCGGCATGCGTGTACCGCAAGCCATAGGCGTAGAACTGTGTGCCGAGCGCGAACTTGACGCCGTCACTGCCATCGCGAGCCCTGCTGCGCGATGCCGGATCCTTTCGGGCCGCGATGATCCGCCGTCCGATCGCCTCGCATCGATCCTGACGCCGCTCGATAGCGAGCCGGACGACGCGCAGTGCGTAGCGCTCGCCGGACAGGTCATGCGCCTCGACGAGCCACGCGCAGGCATCGTCGAACGGTGCAGCCAGCCAGCCAGCCAGCGCGACGACATGGTCGCCAGACATGCCGGCAGCCGTCGCGATCCCACCGAGCGCGTAGCGACTGCGATGGTGATGTCCCACCACCGGGGCATCCCAGCGCGCTACCGGGACCGGATCATCGCCAGAGGATGAGGGCGACACCTCCATGTCGCGACGCCGTACCCCTTGCAACCGGGCGGCATCACGGTTATCATTGCGGTGCCTGATCGCGGCGTCCGGGTGGTTCCATAAGGTCATGGATGCAACCTGTCAGACCCGCGGCTGCCTGCATGTGCTAATGGCTCAATTTATTTTCGATCCCCAGCGATTAGCATACCCAGACCTGCGACAAGGCGGCACGATCTCCCAAGGCTCAAGGCAAGTGAATTGGGGGGGTGGGATGCGAGATAAGCGTTTCGACGAAACGCAAGCGCGGCGCCCCCGCCGCCGATCCCACCCCCCTGCCCCCTCCTCTCCTCAACTTTCCCGTCCGGCGTTCAACGCCGACGGCGCGCTGATCGACGCGACGCCGGCGCGGCTACGCGCGGAATTCGGCCGTTGCCAGAATGCCGAACGCGCGCAGCTGCGCGACATGCGGATCGAGAAGAATCGCTTGGCCGCGATCGCAAAAAGCGACCGGGCGGTACGCCGGCACGTCATTGCCATGGCAAAGCTCGAGCGTGAACTCGCCGGTGTGACCTTTCGTCTTGCTGCCCGAGTCCACGAGGGCAAGAAGGCTGTGCCGACGACGCGCCGCAAGCGCGTGGATCTGCCGCCGCAGCGCCGCCTGCCGGCGATGGGCATCACCATCGTTGACCGGGCGGGAAGGCGCGGAATTTTCGTCGAGGTGACCTCGGTCGGCGCCAATCAAACGCGCTATCGCCCAGGCTGCGCGCGAATGCACCTGAACTATATCTGGGCGGAGAATGCCGTCGAACAGCTGCCGAAGGGTGGGCTATCGCGCTGCTCGAACATGGGCGATACGCCCGATCAGGTCGCGGCCGCCATGGACCTCAAGGAGGATGTAGCGCGAGCATCGCGGGCGAACGCCAACGTTGAGATCCGCATCATCGTCCGCCTGCCCGACGACATCGGTCCAGAGGCCCGGTTCACAATCCTCCATCAGGTCTGCGAGGACTTTTTCGGACGCAACGGCCTGCCCTATGCAGCGGCTGTCCATCCGCCCGATCCGCATAGCGACGATCGTAATTTCCACGGTCATATCCAGGCCGGCTTTCGCCCGATGCGTCACATCGGCGGTCATGAATGGGATGTCGGAACCGAGCTCAGAACCGATCTGTCGCGGCCCGAGGGCATGCGCCTCCTGCGTGCCGTCGTCGCCGATACGATGACCGAAGTCTGCCGGAAGGAGGGGCGCCAGCACACCTACAGCTCGCTCTCCAACCAGGAGCGAGGCCTCGCGCTCAAGCCGTTGAAGAAGGTCGGCCGCGAGCAGACCGAAGCGTATCGACGCGGCGAATATGTCGGTGTGGTGGAAGAAAATATCCGTATCATCGCCGACAATCTCAAGCGCTATGCGGCGCAGCGTTGCCAGTGGCTGAAGGAGAAGCTGACGGGATCGCGCGCCCTGCCGACGGTGGCGCCGGAGACAACCCTGAAGGAGCCGCGCCCACATTTGCCTGCCCCGGTCACGATGGTCGAGCCGGCAACGCCGAACCCGGTCGCGCCGCCCCGCCGAACCAGTCTGCCGACCCCCGCCCGCCCCGTATCCGGCGGCGACGTTCCGCATCTCTCGCGCATCACCAACCTGTCGAAAGTCATCATCCCCCGCCCCGTCCCGACGGGCTTCGATACCGCCCCGGGCGAACATTTCCGCGCGGCCGGGGCTCCCCGCCTGCCGACGGACGACGCCGGACGCTCAATCCTGGCGGCGTTCGCTCCCATGCCGCCCGTGCCTTTCGTCGCGATGCCGTCCCTTGCGGCGCAATCGATCATGGCACCGGCGTTGCCGTCGCTCGATATCACGCCCGGTGACACGTCCTGGAAACGCCGTGCGCTGCCGTTGCCGGCGCATCCCGCCACGCCCGTGCGGCACGCCGGTTCGACCGGTGTCGACGATGCGCTGCTGCTGTTCGAGTTGCTTGCCGCGCAGAAAAAGGAGCGCGAAGCGCTCGCCGGCAGACGCCGAAAACTCCTCGACCAGTATCTGTTCCAGCGCGGCAATACAGGTGCGCCGACACCGGAATATGCAGCCTTCCTGCTTGCCATCCGCGACGACCCGACGCTGTTGCGTTGGGACCTCGACAAGGGCGGCAAGCGCCGCGCGCCGGTCGCGACGGGGCGCGACACGGCGTTTACCGATCGCCTCGCGGTGTACATGCAACACCCTGCCGTCCGCCGGCAGATTGTTCAGCTTTTCAGTGAAGCCCATTCGCCCGGCGGACCATGGCCGGCTGACCTCGCGAACGGGATGTGGCCGTATGAGGCAGGCCGCTACGCGCACCGCGCCGCGACTATCGCGCGCGCTGGCTGGGCGAGAGACGATGCGAATTTCCGGCAGCACGTCGAGCCTTCGCTCCCTGCCTCGCCGATCCTCGAGATGGTGGGTGATATTGTGGTTCCCGGCGTCCGCCACATTGCCCAGTGGGACGATGCCGACCTCGTCCGGCTGCTCTATCCAAGCGTCCAGGAATACCTCCTTGCCGGCTACCGCGACCAGCAGGAAGAGAGGACCCAGTGCCTCGCCGCCATCGCGAACGGCACCGTCCGGATCGAGCGCCGGCTGGTATCCGCGGGAGCCGGTGCAGTGCGACCAGTGGTGACGCCGCATGCCGTGCCGCCGACGCTTACGAACGCTTTCTCACGCTGGCACGACGATCCTGATTTCTACCTGGACACCGGGCCCGATAGTCTCGCTATCACCACGGCAGTTGCCCGTGTCTCGCGGTGCGCCGATCCACAGCAGCGTGCGCTCGAAATCGCGCGCGACGCCGGCGACCCACCCGTCGTTCTGCGCCTGCTGGAAGAGCGGTTTGCCGCGTCACAGGCGAACGCCGGGAGCACCGACGACCGGGGAAGCGCCGCGGCCATGCCCGGTGCGGCGCGTACGCCATCGGTGCCTCGCAGGCGAGCGAAACTACGCCCGCGTGGTGCGGCGCCGCGGCGATCGTGACGGTCAGGCATGCCTGCCCGGCGATCCCGTCGCAGCCAATGCAGGGGCATGTACAGGGTTCCAGGACGTGCAAGGTCTGCCCTACCTAGATCGAGCCCATCGACCCTAAGGTCGATGCAGAAATTGTATCGGCTGACGGATCGACGGCGCGAAACTGTGGGAGGCTCGTGTCGGCCATGATCGGTTGAGAAGAAGGCCGTCGACGACGCGAGGGAAATCCATGCCTATTTGCTTCACCACAGGCCATCGACCGTTCCAGTCTGGCCGCTTATGTCGATCAGCCGTGCCTTCACTGGTCATTTTATATCGTGCCGATGGTCAAGGACGCGTTCGTGCCGAACGGATGGGATCGGCAAGGGCGCCTTAGCCGGCGATAGGCCGTTCACCGAGACGGACACTTCAGTCTAAGTAATACCAGCCATCATCCTGAACACGAGCCTGTCTGCCTTCATTCTCATCCCGATCATGGTGACGGTCGGAATTGTAAAGGTCGATGTCGCGCTGAACCTCACGCTGATGACCCGTGACTTAGGGGTCGTCACGCTCGCGTGGCGGGCGATGCATGCGCGAGCGGGCGGCCTTGCAGAGGTCGCGGATAAGCGGGTGAAGGCCTGCGATCTTCTTGTCGGCAAGCGTCGGTTCCGGCAGCAATACGATGTCGCTTCCACCGGCGCCGACCTTGTCGATGTGGGCCGGATCTAAGGCGGACTTGACGATCGCCTCAATCTCGAGAGCATCGTCTAGCGACGAGACCATTTTCCGCAATGATCGTCCAATCGCGATGCCCGGCGCATGCGCGGACGAAATGTAAGGTGCGCGGATTGCGGCCCGACAGCCAGATCTCCCGATCGTCCGGGTCCCTTGCAAATTGCAGGACCGTCGCTCGGGTCTTCGTGGATCGCATTGCCTGTCTCGATATCCCCGACGGTGCTCCATACCCGGCGCATGAATGACAGGTCCAGGGGCTGGCCTGACGATGCGCGTGCAGACATCGCCCGTCCCTCGAACTGAACGTGGCCATGGCAACAGCCGGAAAACCGTGGCTGCCGACCGTCTGAGGTTCGTGACCGCCTGATCGGCCGCCAGGTTACGGCCCCGGAACCGGCAGGATCAGACAGCTACGGAACATCGAAAAAGGAGAAGAAGGATGACCAACCCGAGCTCCATGGCTCTGCCTGAACCGACATCTCTCACGCCGGCAATGAAAAGCCGTGATGGCAGTGGGCAGCAGCCCACCGCCGGAATTCTTCAGAAGAGTGAAGAGAAGAACCCGAAGAGGGGAAAAAGAGGTCGGCGAAAGCCAGCTTCGCCCCTTCAGGTTCTTCATATCCCCGTCACCTCGCACCGCGAGGTTCCCGACCATCCCGCCCGGCCACCATTCGACCCCACCGACACCATGTGACGGTGGGTCGGAGGCATTGCCGTGCCTGCGAAAGCATTAGCCTATGCTTCCCCACCACATCCTCACCGCCGTCTCGATCCTGACGATCGACCTTGGCCATCACCTCTCCCGCCCCTTGCCCGCCGTCATCGGTGCCGGCGTCTTCACCGGTCGCGTTGATCGCGGCGAGGTCGACTTCGAGCTCGACACCCTCGTGCTGGCGCCGACCGACACCTCCGCCTGCCTGCTCTCATGGCTCGATCTGGCGCTCTACGATGAGCATGCCACAGTGACCGGCTATGATCTGGGTGAGGCGACCGCTGCACTCGAGACCTTGCCGGATGCGGGCTGGTCGTCTGCGCTTCGCCTGCTCGGTGGACACGGCCATCAGCGGATCATCGATACCGTCGTGCGCGGTCCGGATCACACGGCGATCGGCTTTGTCGAAGCTGCGCTATCGGCCGGCATTCCCCGCACCTCGCCCGACAACGACCTCGCGTTCAACGCCTGGATGACCGGTCGTCAGGCGTTGCTTGCCGACCGGCTGGCGACAGATGCGATCGCCTGCTGGCGGCTCGCAATGAGCCGCATCGCCGATCGCAGTGCGCTCGGTCACCGCGTCAACACAGCGATCGAACGGCATCTGGCCGACTGGCTGCGCCGTCAGGGCAGCCCTGCCGCCGCTCTCCACCTCGACAGCCTCGCCCGCACCGGCAGCTGAACTCCCTCATTCACGAAAGCCATTCTTATGTTCGATACCATCATGGCACGCGGCTTCGAGCCGCGTGCGACCGCCATCGCCGCCCGCACGATCGGCGGCTGCTATCAGGCGTGCTACTACCCAGACACCCGGCCGTTGATCGGTCTTGCCGTCTTCTCGGTCATCCCGCTGAATGATGGCTATCGCTTCACCGCGGACGCACGCGCGATCCGCGACGGCGAATTGCCAGACGTGCTTCTAGGCTGGCTGGACAAACGCGTCCCGGCCGACGGCGCCGTCATCAGCTGGGATCACTGGTGGCCCCTGCCTGCCCGCCTGATCGCGCTGACCGATGATCGTCACGCCCGCACCCGCACCGCGGCCGCCGGCACTGCGACGCGCTGGCGCGATCTGCCGCGATCGCTGACCTGGCATCTGCGCCATGCCCGGGCTGCGGCGATGCCCTGCCTGTGTCCGACCGGTGACACCGCGCCCTGCCGCCCGGCCCTCCCGGCCGAACTGCTCCCCGATCCTGCCGTTACCGAACGATCCCTCATCGACGAGTCGATGCGCGGCTGGACGACATGGGCGAGCCTGTTTCGTGACTTCGACGATGCGATTTCGCCTGCGCAACTGGCACTCACCGCCGCCCGCGACTGGTCGGCCGCCCGTATCGCCGACGCTGGCTGACGCCTGATCTGCAACCCCCACAGTAATTCGAGGACATATCATAATGAACGCCATGACCAATCTGCCGCTGCACGCCCGCCGCGTCGTCAGCATCCGCCCCGTCTCCGCAAAAGGATGGACCGCCATGAGCGGCGACCGCCGCGCTACCCACGCCAGTGCCACCGCCAGCTACCACTACATCACCCGCACCGTCGGCAGAGATGACCAGGGGGCCATCGATTTTAGCCACCGTGACGATCTCGTCGGCTACGGTCTTGAACTCCCCGCCAACCATCCGAACTGGGCGACCGACGAGGGGCGGATCTGGCGTGAGCTCGACGCGGCCACCGCCACCATGCCTGCCGATACGGTCCGCGCCTGGCACGTCGTCGTGAGCCTTCCGCCCGAAGGTGATGCCGACGAATGGGTGGCCATGGTGCGGGACTATGCCACCGCCATCGCCGTGGCGGGACCGGTCGTCGCATGGGCAATCCATGCCCGTGGCGACGGTGCCGACGGCTGGGCGATCCCGCCGCACGCGCACCTGCTCCTCACCACCCGGGTGTGGCGCCATCACGCACGCCACGGCCTGCCCGTGGCCAGCTGGTCTGGCGCTGCAATGCGTGAGCACCTGCATAGCCGCTGGCTTGAGAAGCTGCCCTCGCCCATGCGCATCGCGGCAGCCAGTCCTTACCGGGTCGGTGTGACCACGCCTGCCCACCCCGACTGCTCGCGTCTCGCTGCGCTGTTCGGTCCCGGTGTTCCGGCGAAACCACCGCGCCAGGCGCGGCGCTCACGCCGCCGATGCTACCGTATCCGCAAGACAGAACAGGCGTCCCAGGGGTAAGTGGTCACTGCGACGTCCCGTATGTGAACTGCGTCCGAACGCCGCGAACCATCATGAAGTCCGGCAACCTTTCACGCTGACCGGATCACTTTTGGCCAGGAACCGGCCCTTCGGCCCCCTGCCCCGCTTTCTAAACGAACGTCCGTTTACGAGGATCGCCGCCCGAAAGCAGACGGGCCGCTTTGCCACGAGAGAGCCGCCCTTCTGCGTTGACAGGATGGCCCATCTCAGTGCCCCCTGGAAGCCGCGGCGTTATCTGCGCCGATCAAGGTTCCGCTGCAGCGCGGCGATGGCCTCGTCACGATCGACCCCGTCACGCAGCATGATCCATTGCACGGCGTTGCCGCCACAATGGCAGGCAAAGCAGTACCAGGTCCGGCAATTGACGAAGAGACTATGCGTGAGATCGGCGTGAAACGGACAGGAACCACGCTGCCGATCGCCGTCCGCGTCGAATGGCCGCAGGGGCGTTGTGGCGGCGACGAGGTCAGCAAGCAACCTTGTACCGGGGGGTGTGAACGCCTCGTCCATGATGTAGCTCTTCTGCAAATACCCTTTTGCCCCATCCTGGCAGGCTATCGCAACTTTGCCACTATGCCCCTGTGGCGGCCAACCATAATTGCTTAATCCAGGGGTTGGTGACGACAAGGGTTGGCCCGCCGCTCCCGTCATCGGCATTGTCGAACCGAAAGACGCTGGACGTTACCAACTGGCCGCGCTCCAGCCGGGAGAGGAGTGCGGCGGAGATGCCGGCCGCGGCGGCGGCCTCAATCAGTGTCATGCCCCTACCCTGCCGAGCGTCCCTGATCGCCTCGCCGAACGCGATGATCCGATTACCCCATGCACCTTCGAGGAAGGTTCGGTGGCGAGCGGGTGCCGAGGCGGCCGGCAGTTCCGCCAGCCGTTCGCCTCCAGGCATGTCGTTAACGAAGGTGCGCGGATCGGCGCCCGAGGCGATTGGATGCGCGACATGGTCCCAGCCAAGGTCGAGGATGTCGAGCAGCGCGTCGAGCGTGACCGGACCGGGCCAGGCAGCGCCGCGCTCGATCTCCGACAGCGTCTGCCGCGTGATCCCGGCGCGCCTAGCGATCTGCGCCTGCGTGCCGAACGGCTCGCTGTCGAGCCGGCCCTGACGACGACGCTTGAGAAATTCGCCCAGGTCGCCACGCAGCTGTCCCGATCCTTTGGGCAGCAGCAGGCGACTGGGCTGGCTTCGTACGGTCATGACGGCCGATATACTGCCATTGAAAAATAAATGTCAGCACAATGTCGGGTTTTTGCAGGTCAAATTTTGCGTTTCCTACAATCCCGATATGGTCGATCCCGCCATCATACCACCGCATCGGACCGATGCCGTACCCGCATCGCGAACCGACCTGTGTGAGCGGCTGGCGTCGCTCGACGATGCCCTTCTCATCCTCCTGGCAAAGCGGCTCGCGCACGCCCTGCTTAACGAGACCGTCGGAACGATCGATCGGGAACGCTCGGAAATTTCTTCCCGCCCGCTTGATTCCGCCAGCCCCGATTCGCACTCTTCCTGAATCTGACATGTCGAAAGGCCCGCACCCATGACGCACGCTGCCGTCGCCTATGGCCGCAAGAGCTTCGACGACCCGGACGACCGTACCGCCTCGGTCGCCGACCAGCGCGTGTTCGCCGAACGCTATGCCGAGCGCCACGGGCTGGCACTGATCGCTTTTCACGGCGATGACGGCATCACCGGCGCGACGATGGAACGGCCCGGCCTGCGCGACATGCTGGCGCTGATCGCCAGCGGCGGTGTCGACGTCCTCATCATCGAGGATGTCGACCGGCTGAGCCGCGACGCAGAGCATCTTATGTACATGGTGAAACTGTTCCGGCTGCACCGGGTGGCGGTACATACGGTGGTAGCCGGCAGGATCGACGACCTGGTGATGGCGTTCAAGGGCATCATCGGCGAGCAGCAGCGCATGCGCATCGCCTATATGACGAGGCGCGGGCTGAAGGGCAAGGCGATGCGCGGCGGCGCGACCGGCGGCAAGGTTCTCGGCTACCGGCGCGAGATCATCGGCGACGAGGCCCAAGGCGGCGAGCGCGACCGGCTGGCGATCGACGTCGAGCAGGCTGGCCTCGTCCGGCGCATCTTCCAGCTCTATGCCTCAGGCCACAGCCTCAAGCAGGTCTGCGCCATTCTCAACGCGGAGGGCGTGCCATCGCCGCGCGCCCGCGAGCGCGGCCGGTACAATGCCGGCATCTGGAACCCGACGACCCTGTCAGGTGACCCGGCGCTTGGCGAGGGCATTCTCAACAACGAACTCTATATCGGCCGGCGGATCTTCAACCGACGCACCTGGATGGAGGTACCCAACGACCAGCGCGGCTTCCGCCGGCAGCCGCGCCTCAATCCGGAAGCCGAATGGATCGTCCGCGACGAGCCGGGGTTGCGCATTATCGACCAGCCGCTGTGGGATGCAGTCAAGGCACGGCAGACGGCGGCGCGCGCGGCGCGCGATGCGCGGTTCACGCTGACCGGGCGCAAGCTGGCCGGCGGACGCGAAGCCGGTCATCTGTTGTCAGGCCTGGTGCGGTGCGGCTGTTGCGACCAGCCATTCCTGGCGAGCGGCGGCGGCCGCTGGCGGTGCAAGGGTCATCGCGCCGGCGCATGCGACAACGGCTCGATCACCACGCGCGAGTTGGAGACGCGCGCCTTGGCCGGCATCCGCGAGCGACTGCTCACGCCGGACCTTATCCGCCGCTTCGCCGCCAGCCTGCAGCAGGAGCTCGAGGAAGCGGCCCTCACCGCCAATGCCGACCGGCACCGGCTCGAGGCGGACCTGCGCGACGTTCGCGCCCGGATCGCCACGCTGGTGACGCATATCGAGGAGGATGCTGATGCGCCCCGCGCGCTGAGTGCGAGGGTCAAGCAATTGGAACAGGACGAGACGGCACTCGAGCGCGCGGTCCTCATGGCGCCCGACCGGCAGGTCGTGCGCCTCCCGGCCAATTACGAGGCGATCTATCGACGGGCGGTCGTCGATCTCGACGGTCATCTGGCTTCGGGCGATGCCATGGCGGCGCGCGCGGCGATCCGCCCGCTCATCGAAAAGATCGTGGTGCAGTCAGGTAGCGCGCGCGGCGGCAAGCGCCGCACTATCCAACTGCACGGCGATCTGTACCGGATGCTTGACATTGCAGCTGTTACGACAGGCGGAGAAACGCAAACGGCCCGCCCGGTAAGGGGCGGGCCAGTTGTGACTGGAATGGTTGCGGGGACAGGATTTGAACCTGTGACCTTCAGGTTATGAGCCTGACGAGCTACCGGGCTGCTCCACCCCGCGACGTTCGCTTTCGCGAAGGGGGTATGAGACATGGTGAATG
>NZ_JAXOJS010000016.1:0-28994 GCF_036663875.1 Sphingomonas sorbitolis
GTGCTGGGACTCAAAGAAGTCGGAATCGACGACAGCTTCTTCGAAATGGGCGGCGACAGCATCAGGTCGATCCAACTGGTAAGTCGTGCACGACGCGCAGGGCTCATTATCTCACCAGGTGACGTCTTCCGGCACCCCACCGCAGCTGCGCTCGCCAGCCTCGCACGCCCCCTTAAGGACCTTTCCAGGACAACCATTTCTCCAACGGGATTGCTGACACCAACTCCAATAATGGCTCGGCTATTCCATCGAGCTGATGATTTTAGCACGTTTTACCAGTCTATTGTTGTTAAAGTACCACCCTTGCTAGGTTTAGATATTTTGGAGAAAGCATTCCGAACTATCGTTGATCACCATGATATTTTGCGCTTAAGAGTTTTAAAGAAAACTGGTGACGCTCACCCAGAGTTGTTTGTAGATAAACGTGGTACCGATACCGGTATCTTTGTAACTTTGTTAGACATGTTGCATTGCCAAAATAATAGTTTTGATACATTATTAAACGATGCCATGAACCTTGCGCTCTCAAAAATTAATTTGGAGGCAGGTAAGGTTCTTCATGCCGTCTGGCTTGATGCTGGCCCTGAGCTAGCGGGGCGACTCCTAATCGTGATTCACCACTTGGCGGTGGACGGAGTTTCCTGGCGCATCCTCCTGCCTGACTTAGAAGCTGCATGCCAAGCCTTTACATCTAACGAGAAGCCGGCCCTAGATCCTGTCGGTATGTCATTCCGTGAGTGGGCAAAAATCCTCGAAGAGGAGGGCCAAAGTAACAAGCGTCATTCCGAATTGACCTTCTGGAACAACGTAACGTCTGCCGAGGATCCGCTCGTATCGTCTCGGCCTTTCAACCCTAAAGTAGACACTTGGGCGACGCGACGCCGGATTGTCCTAAAACTTCCCACAGAAGTGACGTCTCCGATCCTGACTAACGTACTTTCGCGGTTCAACGCTCGCATCAACGACGTGCTTTTGACCGCATTTGCGATGGCCGTTCGGAAATGGAGAAACGAGATCGGCTACAGCGATTATGAGGAAGTCGTTATTGATCTTGAGGGACACGGCAGGGAGGATATTCGCCCGGATATTGATTTATCGCGAACAGTAGGGTGGTTCACAACTCAGTTTCCAGTTATCTTGCGTGTCGATACAACATCGGCTGCAGATGTTTCTATAGTTAACCGCAATATAAAGTCGATCAAGGAACAACTTCGGTCAGTCCCAAACAACGGCATCGGCTACGGATTGCTTTGTAATTTAAGCCCCGCGCACAAGAACGCGCTTACAACTAAAACAATTCCCCAAATTGGGTTCAATTATCTCGGCAGATTTGATGTCGGGCCAGACGATACAGGTTTTTGGCATCTTTCCAGTGAGGTAGCTGAACACGACCTTTCCAAGAACAGGATTCCCATTGAGCACCCGATTGAAGTCGATGCTGTCACCATTGACGAGGATGGGCATCCGGTCTTAGAGGCGCAATGGACCTGGGCTGGCTTGCTCTTTGATGAGACTGCCATTACAAAGCTTGCTCAATACTGGTTTGCAGCCCTAACAGATATATCAAAGCTGAGTCAGTCTCATAATCTAGGCGGCATGACGCCGTCTGACTCGCCCCTTGTTAGTTTGACCCAATCTGAGATAGATGATATAGAGTCATACTTCGAATAATGTTACACTATTTAATTATTCTAATTATTGTTTATAGCATATACAGGTTACGGCATTCTGATTTAAGTTATATAAGTTAGTTTATTCAAATATCTTAGCGAACTTTGCTTTAGCCGAAATATCTACCATCACTTCGGTAGAGTTGGTTCATCTGCGGGCGTCAGCAAGCTATTGCAGTGCGGGTAGTACGTGGGTGGCCCTCTTGCAGCCGGTCAATGATCGCTTGTCTGAAAGCAAGACAGGGCCGGTTGCGAAGGCGGTCCGCCGACTCCTCGTTGCGCCCGGACTCCTTGAACGTGCCAAATGGTGCTAGTGTCGATCAGCATAATGAAACTGACGTGACCCCCGCCTTTCATCCAGCGGCAACCAGAGACCGACCGGTGTTTGAGGGTCCCCCGGTTTCTCATCCAATCTGAAGGTGAGTTTCCGGCGTTCATTCGGCCGCTTTGATGGCCGCGGCAGCAGCATATTCGACCGGCGTCATCCAGCCAAGCGATGTGTGAGGGCGGCTCTCGTTATAGTCCCGTCGCCAGGCCTCGATCTTGGCTCGAGCGTCCGCGATGGACAGGAACCAATGTGCGTTCAGGCACTCGTCACGAAGGCGACCGTTGAACGACTCTACGAACGCATTGTCGGTTGGTTTGCCCCGTCGGCTAAAGTCCAGCGTGACGCCGTTCTCGTACGCCCAGCGGTCGAGAGCCTTCGAGATGAACTCTGGCCCATTGTCCACGCGAATGGTCTTGGGCGCGCCGCGGATCGACGAGATCCGTGCCATCGCCTCGACCACCTGCTCGCCCTTGATCCCCTGGTCGACGTCGATCGCCAGCGCTTCGCGGGTAAAGGCGTCGACGACCGTCAGCGCCCGTAATCGTCGGCCGTCGAACAGGGCATCAGATACAAAGTCCATCGACCACATGTCGTTGGCCGCCAACGCCGCGGGTTGCCGATCCCGGTTGGCAGCGCTGACGTTGCGCCTTGGCTTCTTGAGCCGAAGGCTCAGTCCATCATTCCGATATAGCCGGTAGACGCGCTTGTGGTTCACGATCCATCCTTCCCTGCGCAGCAGGATGTAGATCCGGAAATAGCCATAGCGCGTTCGCGTCGCCGCCAGATCACGGATGCGCATCACCAGCGGCGTCTGGTCCGGCTTGTGCGAGATGTAGCGCACCGACGACCGCTCGACGCCCAGCGCCGAGCAACTGCGCCGCTCGCTTACGGCATGGGACGCCTGGACGTACGCGACGAGCTCGCGCCGTCGTCCAGGCGTCAGAGCTTTTTTCCCAGAACGTCCTGCAGGATGTGCTTGTCCAGGCTCAGGTCGGCAACCAGCTGTTTCAGCTGCCGGTTCTCGTCCTCAAGCTGCTTCAGGCGCCTCAGCTCGCCGACGCCGAGACCGCCGTACACCTTCTTCCAACGGTAGAACGTCTGCTCCGAAATCCCCATCCGCCTGATGACTTCGGCCACCGGCGTACCGGTTTCTGCCTGCTTCAACGCGAAGGCAATCTGCTCATCTGTGTACCTAGATTTCTTCATTTCCAGCTCCTTGCCCGAAGGCTTCAACAAGGCCGGAAAACTCTCGCTCAAAATGGACTAAAAAACAGGGGGGACGTCAAAAACGAGCTAACACGTTGATGAGACAATCATAATGGCGTTATGAGTAAAATTCACTTGATTCCTTCCCCAGCTAAGTCTTCTTCCACCAATAGGTTACCGCGTACATGATACGCAACGCCCGTGGCCGTATAATGACAGGGACCTGAATATGGCTCTATCCGAGCTCAGTGTGGCGATATTTCTGCAGATTTCTGTGATTCTGGGCACATGCCAAGTCGTTGGCTGGATTATGAAGCGGCTCTTCAGTCAGCCCCACGTTATTGGTGAAATGATTGCCGGCGTAATACTAGGGCCGTCGCTATTAGGGCTAATTTCGCCTAACTTTCAGAATATGGTTTTCCCAACAGAAACCAAGCCAGTGCTGTATGTCTGCGCTCAGCTTGGTATTGGGTTATATATGTTTTCCGTTGGCTTAGGCTTCCGCATCCACGATTTCCGGCTAAGTGCTAAAAGTGCGTTTGCGGTTTCCCTCGCCGGTATGACCGCGCCCTTCCTATTCTCAATCGTGCTTACGCCGTGGCTTTTGAGCCACAACCTTTTTGGAAAGAACGTCACCAGTTTCCAAGCGACGCTATTTTTGGGAGCCTGCATTTCGGTAACCGCGTTTCCCGTTCTCGCGCGTATTATTCAGGAACGTGGACTCAACCAGACGCCACTCGGCACGCTGGCTTTGTCTGCTGGAGCAATCGACGACGTATGCGCATGGGCCGTGCTAGCGATCGTGCTAGCAAGCTTTGGCGGCGGTACTGACATAGCTTTGAAAGCCATAGTAGGCGGCGGATTGTTTGCCGCCTTCATGATTTTTCTCGGACCAAAGCTTATGGCGCCGCTCGCCCAAAGGGCGGAGCGTGAAGGCAAGGTCACGCCTTCGATCTTGGCCATCAGCATAATTCTCTTCGGGCTAAGTGCATGGACGATGGATGCTGCTGGACTACATTCAGTATTTGGTGGATTCCTGCTCGGAGTAGCAATGCCACGAGGCCTACTATCACTTGAGATCAAAAAACAGGTTGAACCATTTACTGCGGTACTGCTTTTACCAATATTCTTTACATTCTCAGGGCTGAATACGCAACTGACGGTCGTCGATAGCTTAAACCTGACAGTGATTACCGCGGTAGTTCTTGTTGGCTCAATTGCCTCCAAAGGAATGGCATGCTGGGCGGCAGCCCGCGCTACGGGGCAAGACAGCAATACCGCTATGGCTGTTGGCGCGCTCATGAATGCTCGTGGAATGATGGAGTTGATTATGATAAATATTGGCCTGCAAAAGGGTATTATCGGTGCTCCGTTGTTCTCTGTATTAGTTGTAATGGCGATAGTTACAACATTAATGACAACGCCACTCTTCGAAAGAGTCTATGGTAGAAAAGCGCGGGCATTAGGAAAAATAGGCCGACCTGATGAATCATCGATTGATGATTGCGCTGAGCGCTTTCCTTCCAAGACCCAAGCCTAGTACAAATTGTTTAAAAATAACGTGCCATTGTAATAAGATATATGATATATCAATCATTGAAAGTGAAACGCCCCGTGCTTGTCTAAAGCTGCAACTACTGAGAAATTGGAGCCACGAGAAAAGCGACGAACCAGTTGTACCCAAGGTGAGCGGACGGTACGGATGCTCTTTGATCACGAGCGGGATCACCCGCCCAGATGGGCGATCGTGGTATTGATTGCCGAGAAGGTCGGCTGCGTTCCGCAGACGCTGCATGAGTGGGCGACGAATTCCGGCATACCATCACCATCGAGACATTCGGCTCCGGCGAAGCCGACGTGAAATACCCCCGCTTCGTCAATAGCTAACGGCACGGTCCGCCCGAGGATATCGGTGGCTTATTCGGCTTCGAGATGTTCCTCGGCGCCATCGCCGACCCGACATATGTAGAGCAGGACCACCTGCGCGAATGGTATGGCAGCCCCTACAATGCCGACGACATCGAAGAACGATCCTCACCCCGCGCTGTTGACGTCGTCGCATAGGCCGTTACGCTGGCAAGCGCATACCATGAAGAGCCGCGCACAATAACAAGGCGGCCGGAGAGCCACGAGTAGTTACGAGGTAAGCGTGGGCCTGATCAGCGACTACACTGGCGCGGCAGCCCTGCCCGACGCCGTGCCAAGGGCGCAGTGGCTGCTCGGTGATCGCGGTTATGATGCCGACTGGTCAGGGATGCCTTGGAAGCTAAGGGCATCTAGCCATGACGTTCCCCCTATTATGGATGGCTCGCCCCTTATCTGAAACGTTGTCATGTCACGACAGCGGGTCGTTTGAGGAAGGAGCGAAGGTCATGAACGTGTCAGTTCTTGGAATCGATCTCGGCAAGAACAGCTGCAGTGTGGTCGGCTTGGATACAACCGGTAAGGTCGTTGTCCGCCGGCGGATGCGACGCGAGACTGTCATCACTTATGCGGCCGCGCTGCCGGCCTGCGTAGTAGCGATGGAGGCCTGCTGCGGAGCGCACCACATGGGGCGGGCGCTGGCACGACAGGGCCACTCTGTACGGTTGATGTCGCCGGAGTATGTTCGTCCCTACGTCAAGGCGCAGAAGAACGACGACCGCGATGCCGAAGGGATCGCGGAAGCCGCGACACGTCCGACCATGCGGTTTGTTGAGTTGAAGACCGAGGAGCAACTCGACATGCAGACGCTGCACCGCATTCGCGACCAGCTCGTCGGAGATCGCACCTCGTTGATGAACCAGATCAGGAGCCTCCTCCTCGAGCGCGGCTATATCGTGCCGCAAGGGCGAGCAAAGCTAGCGGTCCGGCTGGGTGAGATGCTCGACGGCGACGAGCCAGTGCTAGGGTTTCGCATCCACCGGCTCGTCAGCGATATGCGCCTGCGCTGGATTGCCCTCGACGAGCGGATCTCAGATCTAGATGCCGAGTTCACCAGCGCGGCGCGCACCGACGAGCGAACGCGTCGCCTCCTGACTATTCCGGGCATCGGCGCACTGAACGCGACGGCGCTGGTTGCGGCCGTCGGCGACGCTCGAACCTTCGGACGCGGCAGGGATCTTGCCGCCTGGCTTGGGCTCGTGCCGCGCCAAGCAACGACCGGGGGCAAGCCTCGGCTGCTTGGCATTACCAAGCGCGGAAGCCGGTACTTGCGCAAAAACCTAATCCAGGGCGCTCGTTCGGCACTGCCGACAATGAGCAAGAGCGACACACGGCTGGGCGCGTGGTTGCGCGGCCTGCTGTCGCGCTCCCATCCGAACACGGTCGTGGTGGCACTGGCGGCCAAAATGGCACGTATTGTCTGGGCGCTGCTGCGGCACGAGCGCGCCTACGATCCGGTCGCGCAAGCGGCGTGAATGAGATCGGCCGATGCGATATGCACCGGTTGGATGATGTCTGCGGGAGGTAAGTGAAAGATGGCCTGACAGTCGACCGGTGTCTTGGAACCCTATGGCTAAAAATGGCACTCGATGCCGACCCTGTTATGAGGACCAGGACGCGCGGATCTCCATCTTGGCCAACGACCTCGTGTCGAAAGGCCGGATACGTTTTCGCAGACTGCTCAGAACGTCAGATACAAACCGCTTGCCGACGGGGCGAGCCATACGTTTAGTCCAATTTGAGCCGGAGTTTTCCGGCCTTGAGAAGCCCTCGGGCAAGGAACTGGAAATGAGGAAATCTAGGTACACGGACGAGTAGATCGCCTTCGCGCTGAAGCAGGCGGAAACCGGTACACCGGTGGCCGGGGTGATCCGACGAACGGGGATCTCGGAGCAAACGTTCTATCGCTGGAAGAATGTGTACGGCGGTCCCTGCGTCGGCAAGCTGAGGCGTTTGAAGCAGCTCAAGGATGAGAACCGGCAGCTGAAACAGCTGGTCGCCGACCTGAGCCTGGACAAGCATATCCTGCAGGATGTCCTGTCAAAAAGCTCTGACGCCTGGACGACGCCGCGAGCTCGTCGCGTACGTCTAGGCGTCCCATGCCGTGAGTGAGCGGCGCAGTTGCTCGGCGTTGGGCGTCGAGCGGTCGGTGGTGCGCTACATCCCGCACAAGCCGGACCAGACACCGCTGGTGATGCGTATCCGTGATCTGGCAGCAACGCGGCCGCGCTACGGCTATTTCTGGATCTACATACTGCTGCGCCGGGAAGGATGGGTCGTGAACCACAAACTCGTCTACCGGCTATATCGGAATGATGGACTGCGCCTTCGGCTCAAAAAACCAAGACGCAACGTCAGCGCTGCCAACCGGGATCGGCAACCCGCGGCACTAGCGGCCAACGAGATGTGGTCAATGGACTTTGTATCTGATGCCCTGTTCGACGGCCGGCGATTACGGGCGCTGACGGTCGTCGACGCCTTCACCCGCAAAGCGCTGGCGACCGGCGTCGACCGAGGAATCAAGGGCGAGCAGGTGGTGGAGGCGATGGCACGGATCTCGATGATCCGCGGAGCGCCCAGGACCATTCGCGTGGACAACGGGCCGAAATTTATCTCAAAAGCGCTCGACCGCTGGGCGTACGAGAATGGCGTCACGCTGGACTTCAGCCGACCGGGCAAGCCCACCGACAATGCGTTCGTAGAGTCGTTTAACGGTCGCCTCCACGACGAGTGCCTGAACGCACACTGGTTCCTGTCCATCACCGACGCTCGAGCCAAGATCGAGGTCTGGCGGCGGGACTATAACGAGAGCTGTCCTCACACATCGCTTGGCTGGATGACGCCGGTCGAATATGCTGCTGCAGCGGCCACAAAGGCGGCCGAATGAACGCCGGAAACTCACCTTCAGGTTGGATGAGAAACCGGGGGACCCTCATGAACGCCGGAAACTCACCTTCACGTTGGATGAAAAACCGGGGGGCACGTCAGCGTTGACATGATCTGTGAGCTATATGTGGTCGCGCGTCTTGAACTCGCTGAACATGAAGGTGGCGCGTATCTGGAACACCGCGAACTCCTTGATACCTAGCTGGCGCGGGACGACGCTCAGTTGAGCACGCTGCTAGCCAGCCGCTTCCGATCGACGTTGCTCGATCTGCGCAGTCATCTCGGGCCCAATTTCAACTAAGTTCGACCTATGGGGGTGCGTACATGTTTGGACCGCGGAAACCGTTTGGAATGCCTGCCCAATTCCAACAGCATAGTTTGGCCAAGACCCTCAGTTGCCCACATCTGATCGCGCTGGGTGTCGGCGCGATCGTCGGCACCGGCATATACACGCTGGTAGGCGCGGGTGCGGAACGCGCCGGGCCTACGGTGATACTTGCCTTCATAGTGTGCGGCGTCGTGTGCGGTTGCGCCGCGCTTGCTATACGGAGATGGCCACGCTGATCCCGGCGGCCGGCAGCGCCTATACCTTCAGCTACACAGCCCTCGGCGAAACTGTCGCGTGGGTGGTTGGATGGAGTCTGATCCTCGAATACTCCCTCGTGTGCTCGACGGTCGCGGTCGGCTGGTCGGGGTAGCTCATCGGTTGGATCCAGGCGGCGGGCATTCATCTACCGGCGGCGCTGCTTGTCGGACCGCATGGCGGGGGGCTGATCAACCTGCCGGCGGTGTGTGTGTCGCTAGCAGTGATGGGGATGTTGATCCTGGGTACGCGGCAGAGCGCGACGCTCAACATCGTCCTCGTCGTCATCAAACTGGCCGCGCTGACGATCTTCGTCATCTACGCGCTGCCCGCGTTCAAGAGCGGCAATCTGCATCCGTTCATGCCCTACGGCTTCGGCTCGACCGATACCGGCGGTCACAAGCGCGGGGTGATGGCGGCAGCGGCGATCGTGTTCTTTGCCTTTTACGGGTTCGACGCCGTCGCAACGTCCGCCAAGGAGACCAGGAACCCGAAGCGCGACCTGACGGTCGGGATCATGGGTTGGATGCTGGTGTGCACGGTCATCTACATGGCGGTGGCAATCTCTGCGATTGGCGCTTTGCCGTTTACGCAACTGGCCAATTCGCCCGAGCCTCTTGCGCTCGTGCTGCGCCACTTGAGCCGGCCGTCCGCGGCGCAGTTGATCGCGCTCGCCGCCGTCATCGCGCTGCCGTCGGTGATACTGGTAATAATGACGCGTTTCGGATTAGGCGCTTCGCGCCCGGTCTTCTCTGCTTCCCGGCGCAGCAGAGCATGAACGCGGCGATAGCCATAGGTTGGCAGATCGGCAACGAGCCGCCGGATGTCGACGACCAGCTCGGCATCCGGCAACGGCGGTCGTCCGCGTGGTCGGGACGCTGGGCGATGGCGCATCGCGGACAGCTGTGGGCGAGTGATGCCGACCGCCTCTGCGACCGCGCTCACCGTCCATCCCGCGGCAACGAGGTCGAGCGCAACAGGAGTTTATGGGATGGCCCGCCCCTGATAATCTGAAGCTCTTTGAAGCCTGCTTCACGAGGAGAGGACCGATGACGAAGAATGATATCGCAGTACTCGGGATCGACTTGGGCAAGAACAGCTGCAGCTTGGCGGCATTCGATAACACCGGGGCGTTGTTAACGCGCAAAAGGATGACCCGGGACGCGGTGGTAACCTTTGCTGCAGGGCTTCCCGCGTGCACCATCGCAATGGAAGCTTGCTGTGGCGCGCACTACTTGGGACGGACGCTCGAAGCGCAGGGGCACACGGTAAAGCTGATGTCACCCGAATACGTTCAGCCGTACGTAAAAGGACAAAAGACCGACGACCGCGACGCCGAAGCGATCGCGGAAGCGGCGACCCGACCAACGATGCGGTTCGTCACCATCAAGAGCGAGGAACAGCTCGATCTGCAGGTGTTACACCGTGCACGCCAGCGCATGGTTGGCGCTCGCACTGCGCTAATCAATCAGTTGCGTGCAGTGCTGCTCGAGCGCGGGATCGTCCTGCCAAAGGGGCGGGCATCCCTTAAGCTACGCCTTGGCGAGCTGATCGAGGACGAACTAGCGATCAGTAACAGAGCGCGAAGACTGATCGAGGATCTAAGCTCCGACTGGAGCAGTCTCGATCAACGGATCACAGCGTATGATGACGAACTCGCGGCGCTGACCCGCGAAAATGTGATGGCGCGACGGCTGGCAACAATACCGGGGATTGGCATCATTAACGCGACAGCGTTGGTCGCAGCGGTCGGAGACGCTAGCGCCTTCGGAAAAGCGCGCGATCTTGCTGCCTGGCTAGGGCTGGCGCCGCGTCAGCACTCAACCGGTGGCAAAACAAAGATGCTGGGTATCAGCAAGCGAGGTAACAAATACCTGCGCACTCAGCTGATTCACGGGGCAAGGGCGGCGCTGCCGCATCTGGCGGCCAAACCAAATCGATTGGGTGAATGGCTGCAGAGCATGCTCGCGCGCTTGCATCCCAATGTCGTGATGGTTGCGCTGGCTGCCAAGCTAGCACGCATCGCATGGGCAGTGCTGCGCCATGAGGAGAAATTTGATCATCAGGCCGCTACCGTGGCTTGATTCTGGAATAGCGGCCGGAGAACTCGGGCGCTCACGATGTCTGTGAAGGTGACGAAAGATGGCATAACGGTCGAACCGGCGTTCCGAGATCCTGGCCAAAAATGTGGTGCTTGGCACCGCGCAGTTTATTAGGATCGGAGCGCGCGGAACCCATCTTGGCCGGGGCGAAAATCCTCGAGACCGGATACGTTGATGCAGACCCATCATGCCATTAGAAATCATCTTGCGGACGGGGCGGGCCATACGTTTTTGGGCCTGCGGCCCGGGACACGGCCTCGCGGAGCATCTCGTTCTCTATATCCTTCTTGCCGAGCAGCCGGTGTAGTTCGCGCACCTGCGCCTCGAGCGCACGGTACTCGGACGCTGGCGCCACTTCCTCGCCCGCTGTCGCGGCGGTCAGCGCACCCTACGCCTTCAGGCGCCGCCAGGTGAAGATCTGATTGCCACCGATGCCGTGCCGACGGGCGACGAGCGACACGCTCATGCCCGGCAGATACGTTTCCTCGACGATCCGGACCTTTTCCTCCGGTGTCCACCGCCTCCGGCGCTGAACACCGGAGAGAACCTCGCCATCGTTGTAACGCCTGGTCGTACCGTTAGTCATATGCCTCACTCTTATCTAAGAGCGGGGCCCTGTCAGGTCATTTAGGGGGCCACCTCAATAATCGCTTCACCGCTGGTTGCAGCGGCGATTTTGGGTAAAATTGCTCGCTGCGCTGGTCGACGCGGGCGTCGTGACAAGAGGCACCGCGATCAACAGCACGTACATCAAGATCCAGCGCGTTGCATTTGGCTCAAAAGGGGGCGCTCCGCACAAGCGATCGGTCCCGGGATGGCTGGACCATAAAGATCCATGCCTCACTGACGTCATCGGTAGTCCCTATGCGCTGATGCTGACGTCAGGTAACGGCAGCGACATCAAGGCCGCGCCCGCCCTTCTCGAACAGGTCGGTCGCATGCGATATCCGCTCAATGACAATGGCTACGATACCGATAGCCTACGCCGTTCTCTCCGTGAGGCAGACGCCATCCCCGTCATTCCTGGACGCTGGAACCGGAGGCGAACCATTCGCTACGAAAAACCACGATACTGCGGCCACCACCTCGTCGAGAATGCCCTCTTCCGCCTAAAAGACTTCCGCCGCGTTGCTACCCGATACGACAAACTCGTCGTCAACTTCGTCTCAGCCGTAGCCCTCGCAATGGCCGTCGCCTTCAATCTATTTTGGATTACCATGCTTGCGACGGCGATGTCGCCTAGGGTCAGGACCCATTGATGTTAAAAGGCGCGATCTGATTCAGGCTCCGTGAGGAGACTGAGGATGAGCGACCTGTACTGGCTGACGGAGGAGCAGATGGCGCGCCTGCGGCCATATTTCCCAAAGAGCCATGGCAAGCCGCGAGTTGACGACCGGCGGGTGTTGAGCGGCATCGGTTTCGTGAACCGCAATGGGCTGCGCTGGCGTGATGCGCCCAGCGACTACGGTCCGCACAAGACGCTCTACAATCGCTGGAAACGGTGGGGCGAGATGGGTGTGTTCCTCCGCATGATGGAGGGCTTGGCTGCCGCTGATGCCGACCCGAAGACCGTCATGATCGACGCGACGTATCTGAAGGCGCACCGCATGGCATCGAGCCTGCGAGTTAAAAAGGGGATCTCGGGCGCTTAATTGGTCGCACCAAAGGCGGTATGAACACGAAGCTTCACGCCGCGACCGACGCAAACGGCCGCCCGCTCAGCTTCTTCATGACCGCTGGACAGGTCAGCGACTACACCGGTGCAGCCGCGCTGCTGGACGATCTGCTCAAGGCACAGTGGCTGCCCGGCGACCGCGGCTACGATGCCGACTGGTTCAGGGATGCCTTACAGGCCAAGGGCATCCAGCCGTGCATCCCAGGTCGGAGGTCCCGGCTCGAGCCGATCAGATACGACAAGCGCCGATACAGGCGCCGTAGCCGTATCAAGATCATGTTCGGACGGCTGAAGGACTGCCGCCGTGTTGCAGCAGCCGCAACTTTCGACACCTTGCTGTAGAAATCAGACTCCAACAAGATTGACATACGCCGACGCCAAAACGCCTCTTTAGCACTGTATCAAATCGGGTCAATCTTGACGACATACATCGGGAAGAGACAATATGCAATGGCTTCTGCAGCGCCAGTCTATATTAACAGCAGCTCTACATGATCTCGACAGATCTTAGCAGGAGAACACTGAGCTCCAAAAGCATTCTTCAAAGTATGAACATGCAAGATAGTCCACATTAAAAATAATTAACATTAGGCATCCTGTCTGGATTGCTAGAGGCTTCCATGACTCCCCTCTTCTGGCAACTTTGAATCTTTCCCCAAGCCCAACGTTATGAGCAGTGACGACGACACGTAAACCGATGAATACGTCCCGACGACGATGCCCAAGATCATCGCAGCGGTGAACCCGCGCAGCACGTGGCCGCCGAGCACCAACATCGCGATCAACGCGAGCAGGATCGTCACGGAGGTCATCACCGTACGCGGCAGCGTCTCGTTCACCGAGAGGTCAATGATATCGCGCATGTCCATCTGGCGATAGCGGCGCATGTTCTCGCGGATACGGTCGTCGATCACGATCTTGTCGTTGATCGAGTACGAGATGATCGTCAGCACCGCCGCGACGATGTTCAGGTCGAACTCGAACTGCGTCAGCGCGAAGAAGCCGAGCGTCATCAACAGATCGTGGACGATCGCGACGACGGTCGACACGCCAAACTGCCATTCGAACCGCACCACCGCGAACAGCGCGATGCCGAGGATCGCGAGACCGACCGCGAGCAGACCCTTGCTAATCAGTTCCTCGGATACCTTGCCCGAGATCGTGTCGTACTTCGAGAAGGTCGCGCCGGGGAACTTGGCCGCGAGGTCGTCCGACACCCTCTTGACGAGGCGGTTGGTCGCCCCCTCGTCGTTGCTCTGCGGGATCGGCAGGCGGATCGACAGCGTCTTGGGGTCGCTGAACGACTGGATCGAGGCCTCGCCTACGCCGAGCCGGTCGACTTCGGTCCGGACCGCGTCGATCGACGGCGGGGTCGCGAACTTCTCTTCGATCAGCACGCCGCCGACAAAGTCGACGCCCATGTTCAAGCCCTTGGTGACGACGAGTCCGATCGCCAGCAACGACAGCAGCAGGGTCAGCCCGAACGCCCATTTGCGGAGCGACACGAACTTCAGGTTGGTGTTGTCGGGTACGAGTTTCAGCAGGCGCATGGTAATCTCCCGCCTCAAATATTGATCGTGGTGGGGCGGTTCTTCCGCAGCCACAGCGCGACCATCATCCGCGTGAACGTGACGGCGGTGAACACCGACGTACAGATCCCGATCAGCAGCACGACCGCGAAACCCTTCACGGGGCCCGAGCCGAGCAGCAGCATGATCACACCGGTGATGGCATGGGTCACGTTGGCCTCGAAGATCGTCCGCGATGCTTCCTTGTAGCCGAGTTCGACCGACTGGACGACACTACGTCCGCGTCGCCGTTCCTCGCGGATACGCTCGTTGATCAGCACGTTGGCATCGACCGCGGTACCGATCGTCAGCACGAAGCCGGCGATACCGGGCAGTGTCAGCGTCGCGTTCAGCATCGCCATGACGGCGACGATGACCAGGATGTTGATGACCACCGCGAGGTTCGCATACAGGCCGAACCGGCCATAGGTGACAAACATGAATATGATTACGAGCAGCGCGGCGACGATCGACGCGAGCACGCCGGCACGGATCGAATCCTTGCCCAGATCGGGGCTGACCGTGCTCTCGGCGACAACTTTCAATGCTACTGGCAACTTGCCCGAACGCAGCGCAATAGCAAGATCATTTGCGGTCTGAATGGTATAATTTCCGGTAATAGCTGCGCGGCCACCAAGGATTGGTTCATTGATGTTAGCTACCGAAATAACTTTATTATCGAGGATGATAGCAAATGGCTTGTTAACGTTTTCTGTCGTAATTTTTGCAAAACGCCGTCCGCCAACGGCGTCGAAAGTAATGCCGATATTTGGTGAATTAGTTTGAGGATCAAACTCCTGCCTCGCATCCGCGATTTGGTCGCCAGAGATAACTGCGGAGCGCTTAAGTGCTTCGAATGGTATTCCAGTCGGATTGTCCGGATAAGGAACAACTTCGCTACCATACGGAGCCAAGCCTTTTATCAGGTCGGCTGGGCTTACGTTCTGATCAACCAGCTTGAACTCAAGCCTAGCTGTTTTTCCAAGTAATTCCTTGAGTGCCTGGGGGTTCTTCAAGCCCGGCACTTGAACCACAATTCGCCGAGCGCCCTGCCGAACGATCGTTGGTTCCTTCGTCCCAAGTTCGTCGATACGGCGGCGCACAACTTCGGTTGCGTCCTTCATTGCTGTGTCCACGGCTTGAGCCAAGCCCGACTCTGTCGGCTTGAGCACGAAGCGGCTCCTGTCGATGACGTTAACATTCCACTCGCGCTGGCCACTTACCTCGGAGCCACCGCCGGTAATCGCCAGCAGACGCGTCTGCGCGGCCTGTGTCTGTGACGGATCTCGCAGCAGGAAAGTCAACTGACCACCGCGTGTCGAAATGTCGCCGATCTCGATCCGCGGCGTTCCGTTGCGCATCATGCCTGCCACGCTGTCGCGCATCGCTTCGATCCGCGTTGCGGCAAGGTCGGCAGTGTCCGCCTCGAGCAGCAGGTAGCTACCTCCGGCAAGATCAAGCCCCAGATTGACATGTGGGTTCGGTATACCGCCCAACCTGCTCGTAACCCTTTCTGGTAGAAAACTAGGGATGGCCAGTAAGCATAGCGCTAACAGTAAACCGGTTATGGATATAATTTTCCAGCGGGGAAAATTGAGCATTATGTGCGAGCCCTCGGGTATCGACGTTAACGTTCGTCTACGCCGCCGCTATGAACAATGTCTACGAATAATCGGTCTACCTCAGGGCGGCGCCATAGACTCCGGGTCAACGGGTCTTAGCGATTTTGACGTCCCCCCTGTTTTTTAGTCCATTTTGAGCGAGAGTTTTCCGGCCTTGTGAAGCCTTCGGGCAAGGAACTGGAAATGAAGAAATCTAGGTACACGGACGAGCAGATTGCCTTCGCGCTGAAGCAGGCGGAAACCGGCACACCGGTTGCCGAAGTCATCCGGCGGATGGGGATTTCGGAGCAGACGTTATACCGCTGGAAGAAGGTGTACGGCGGTCTCGGGGTTGGCGAGCTGAGGCGCCTGAAGCAGCTCGAGGATGAGAACCGGCAGTTAAAACAGCTGGTTGCCGATCTGAGTCTGGACAAGCACATTTTGCAGGATGTCCTGTCAAAAAAGCTCTGACGCCTGGACGACGACGCGACCTCGTCGCGTACGTCCAGGCGTCCCATGCCGTGAGCGAACGGCGCAGTTGCTCGGCGCTGGGCGTCGAGCGGTCGTCGGTGCGCTACATCTCGCACAAGCCGGACCAGACACCGCTGGTGATGCGCATCCGTGCTCTGGCGGCGACGCGGACGCGCTATGGCTATTTCCGGATCTACATCCTGCTGCGCCGGGAAGGATGGGTCGTGAACCACAAACGCGTCTATCGGCTATATCGGAATGATGGACTGAGCCTTCGGCTCAAGAGGCCAAGGCGCAACGTCAGCGCTGCGAACCGCGAACGGCAACCCGCGGCGTTGGCGGCGAACGAGATGTGGTCGATGGATTTCGTCTCGGACGCCCTGTTCGATGGCCGGCGGTTACGCGCGTTGACCGTCGTCGATACCTTCACCCGCGAAGCATTGGCGATTGACGTCGACCAGGGGATCAAGGGCGAACAGGTCGTCGCCGCGATGGCACGGATTTCGTCTATCCGCGGCGTGCCCAAGACCATTCGCGTGGACAATGGTCCGGAGTTCATCTCGAAGGCGCTCGACCGCTGGGCGTACGAGAACGGCGTCACGCTGGACTTTAGCCGACCGGGCAAACCCACTGACAATGCCTTCGTGGAGTCGTTCAACGGCCGCCTTCGCGACGAGTGCCTGAACGCGCATTGGTTCCTGTCCATGACCGACGCCCGAGCCAAGATCGAGGCCTGGCGACGGGACTATAACGAGAGCCGTCCTCACACATCGCTTGGCTGGATGACGCCGGTCGAATATGCTGCTGCAGCGGCCACAAAGGCGGCCGAATGAACGCCGGAAACTCACCTTCAGGTTGGATGAGAAACCGGGGGACCCTCAAATGCGGCTAGCTATACTGGTGATACGCCCTTCGAACCCCTCATTCCAAATGCGAGCTACGAGGGTCACGGCCCGATAAAACACACGCAAAGCCGTGCCGACCTTTATGTAAATCATAAATCGGGCCCTCGCGGGTCTCTGATGGCAAGCGGGGGCAGAGAATATCGCGCTCGTTTAGGCGTTGTAAGTTACCTTACGGCGATTAAAACAAGGTCATTACTCGATGCATAGGTGATGCTTTGGAAGGTACCGTAACCGCCCCCGCTCCGCATGCTGATCGGCTGGCTGCCCAAGCGAATTACTGGCGAGATAACTTAGCTGGCGCGCCGGCGCTGCTAGAGTTGCCCACTGATCGCCCCCGCCCTGCCAAGCAGGATTTCACGGGGTCATTTTTGGCGGTGGAACTGAACGCCGACCTTACGGCGGATTTGAGGCGGCTCGCTAGCCAACACGATACAACTTTGTTCGTCACGCTCCTGGCAGCTTGGGCTACGGTGCTCTCGCGTCTTTCGGGACAAGAAGACCTTGTGATTGGCTCGCCGACTGCCAATCGCGGCCGACACGAAGTTGAAAATTTGTCCGGCCTTTTTGTGAATACGCTGGCATTACGGATTGATCTCTCGGGGGACATTACCGTCGCCGAGATTTTGCGGCGCACGCGTGCAACGGCCTTAGCAGCTCAGGATTGTCAGGATATTCCTTTCGAGCAAGTGGTTGAGATCGCCCAGCCTCCGCGGAGCTTGAACCGTTCACCACTATTCCAAGTGATGTTTGGATGGCAGGGTCGCGAGGATTCCACCCCGAGCTTGCCCGGTCCGGAGGTACATTATCACCCGCTTATGTCGAATAAGGTCAACTTTGATCTCGACTTGATGCTGGGAGAACGAAACGGAATAATTTCAGGAAGTCTCGGCTACGCCACGTCTCTTTTCAATGAATCTACGGTAGAGCGCTACCGCGGCTACTTCATAGCTACGCTACACGCTATGGTTGCCGACCCGCTACAGCTAGCATTGTGTATCGACCTCCTCCCCACTGATGAGCGTACCTTTTTGCTCGACAGCCTGAACCAGACGGATGCGCCATATCCGAACCAGATGTGCGTGCATCAGCTGTTTGAAGAGCAGGCCGCTCGTTCACCGGATGCAGTTGCGTTGATCTATAATGGCCAAACGCTCTCTTATGGCGAGCTTAATACTCGCGCCAATCAACTTGCCCGCCACCTTGTCACCCTTGGCGTGCGCCCGGACATGCGGGTGGCGATCTGCGTTGAGCGCTCATTTGAAATGGTTGTCGGTCTTTTTGCCATTCTTAAGGCGGGCGGCGCTTATGTACCGCTTGACCCAGACTACCCGACTGATCGTCTCTCATATATGCTGACTGACAGCAATCCTCAAATGGTCCTGAGCCATGGCCGCGCGCGTGAAGCCCTTAAGCACGCCACCAACGGTCTAATCACCCCTCCACCAACCATCGATATTTCTGGTGACGCATATTCTTGGGCAAGCCAGTCCAGCGCCAACCTAGATCCAGCGCGATTAAACTTGGCCCCCCACCATTTAGCCTATGTTATCTACACCTCCGGCTCAACGGGTACACCGAAAGGAGTCATGGTCGAACACGAGAGTTTCGTCACCACCTTGGCAGGAATTCAGGTTCACCTGACTCTCGATGCAAAAGATGTGATGCCATGCCTTGCGTCTTTGGCCTTTGATATATCGCTCCTCGAGCTTCTCTTACCGTTATCAAATGGAGCGGCATCCCAGCTCCTTGGTTCTGACATACCTAAGAACATAGATATTCTCGTTGAGCAGACCCAGCGTGTAACTGTATTTCATGCGGTTCCTAGTTTAATGAAGCTATGGCGAAAATATCTTGATGTAGATGCAGCAGCATTTTACCCGCATATGAGAGTTATTTTAGTTGGCGGGGAGGCCGTACCCTTTCAATTGCTAAATGATTTAGCGGTACAGTTTCCTGGAAAAAAGATAATAGAGCTGTATGGACCAACTGAGGCTTCAATCATCAGTACAGCCTGTGTATATGATGTAACAACAGAACGAAGATCTATCGGCCGCCCCTTACCAAACACGCGTATTTATTTAATGGATAAGCATAGCCAACTGGTACCGCTTGGTGCAATAGGAGAGATCCACATTGGCGGTGCGGGCGTCGCACGGGGGTACCTCGACCGACCTGCGGTGACCGCAGAGAGATTCGCCCCTAATCCATTCGTTGCAAGAGACCGTCTATATCGGACGGGCGACCTCGCCCGATACTTGCCTGATGGTGATATCGAATTTTTAGGCCGTAACGACTATCAAGTGAAACTACGTGGATTTCGAATTGAGCTCGGTGAGATCGAGGCTCGCCTAACTCAGCACCCCGATGTGGAGTCGGCTGTAGTGACGGCGAGCGAAAGCGCTGATGACGAGAAGCGTTTAGTTGCGTATATAGTGCTGCAAGGCCCAAATACTAATAAGAGCGAGAAGACCGCCGAACTACGTGCTCATCTTCTTAGCCACCTCCCCGACTACATGCGGCCTGCGGCATATGTATTGCTGGACAATTTGCCTCTTACGTCCAACGGCAAACTTGACCGAAAGGCGCTTCCTCCGCCTAAGTTTGATGCCTATGTTCGCCAAGGTTATAAACCGCCCCGAGGCGAAACGGAACAAGCACTAGCGTCGATTTGGTCTGAGCTTCTTGGTATCAAACATATCAGCCGACACGATAATTTCTTCGAACTCGGCGGGCATTCCCTATTGGCTATCAAACTCCTTGAACGCCTCCAAGCGCAAAATCTAGTAGCGGACGTCCGGGCTGTCTTTTCTGAGGCGACCTTGGAAGAATTCGCCACCACCTTGCAGCGAGGTCGCCGGCTGGTGACCGTGCCACCAAACCTTATAACTGTCGACTGCAAGTCACTCACGCCCAACCTTTTCCCTCTTATCAAGATCACTCAGCGCGAGATCGATTTTATTGCCTCACATGTCCCAGGCGGGACTTCTAACATACAAGATATCTATCCCCTGCTTCCCCTACAGGAGGGCTTATTATTTCATCATATTCTTGAGCAGGAGGGGGATCCTTATTTGGTATGGAATATGCGCTCTTTCCCAACTCGAGAATCGATCGCTCTCTATACCCTCGCTCTAAACAAAGTGATAGATAGACATGATATTCTTCGCACTTCGATCTTCTGGGAAAATATCTCCACGCCAGTCCAAGTAGTATTGCGAAAGACAACTCTTAACCCCGATATTGTAGTACTTGATTCCGAGTCGGGAGAAATTGCGGATCAGCTACGAGAAATGTTCAATCCGCGACACTATCGACTTGATATACGTCAGGCACCTATGCTGCGTATAATTGCAGCACATGATCCTTTGAATGAGCGTTGGCTTTTAATGGAGTTGATTCACCATATCGTCGACGACGGTATTTCCCTGAGTGTAATTGACGCAGAGGTTCGTCTACATTTAGAGGCGCGGTCATCTGAACTCACACCCCCAATTCCATTCAGAACCGTGGTTGCTCACGCTCGTTTAGGTGTTGATGAGCAGGAGCATGAAGCCTTCTTTTCGAATATGCTCGGCGACGTTACCGACGCGACAATCCCGTTCGGACTTCACGATGTACACCGCTCTGGTAGCGATGCCTTAGAACACCGTTCCATGGTTAGATCCGCCACCTCTGCCAAGTTACGATCACACGCTCGCGCTCTGCGGGTCGGCCCGGCAAGTCTTTTCCACGTGGCGTGGGCCGTAGTGCTTGCGCGTAGTTGTTACCGTGACGATGTAGTATTTGGAACCGTTCTTCTCGGTAGAATGCAGGGTCTAGAAGGTGTGGATAGCACCTTAGGTATATTCATCGATACCCTTCCTATCCGGATTAAGCTTAACGGCGCAAGCGTCAAAGACTGCATACACGCTACACACAAGACACTGAGTGAGCTATTACATCATCAGTATGCTTCTCTCCCACTGGCGCAGCGCTGCAGCGGAATACCGGCACCGGCCCCCCTTTTTACTGCTATTCTGAACTACGGACAGATCAAACAGATTTCACTGCCAAACGCAACAACTCCATCCAAGACAGGTTACATTGGAGGCGAGTACCGGACAAATTATCCAATCGGCCTGTCAGTCGCTGATCATGGCGGTGACTTTACTATGATTGCACAGGTCGTTGGTTCACTATCACCGCAGCGTATCTGTATGTACATGGAGGAGGCGCTGGCAGGCTTAATTGACGCTCTCGAAGGTGACTCGGAGGTCCTGGTCCAGGAGTTGAAAATTCTCCCCATTGATGAGCGTACCTTTTTGCTCGACAGCCTGAACCAGACGGATGCGCCATATCCGAACCAGATGTGCGTGCATCAGCTGTTTGAAGAGCAGGCCGCTCGTTCACCGGATGCAGTTGCGTTGATCTATAATGGCCAAACGCTCTCTTATGGCGAGCTTAATACTCGCGCCAATCAACTTGCCCGCCACCTTGTCACCCTTGGCGTGCGCCCGGACATGCGGGTGGCGATCTGCGTTGAGCGCTCATTTGAAATGGTTGTCGGTCTTTTTGCCATTCTTAAGGCGGGCGGCGCTTATGTACCGCTTGACCCAGACTACCCGACTGATCGTCTCTCATATATGCTGACTGACAGCAATCCTCAAATGGTCCTGAGCCATGGCCGCGCGCGTGAAGCCCTTAAGCATGCCACCAACGGTCTAATCACCCCTCCACCAACCATCGATATTTCTGGTGACGCATATTCTTGGGCAAGCCAGTCCAGCGCCAACCTAGATCCAGCGCGATTAAACTTGGCCCCCCACCATTTAGCCTATGTTATCTACACCTCCGGCTCAACGGGCACACCGAAAGGAGTCATGGTCGAACATCGCAACGTTGTGAGCTTTATAACCTCGGCGGTAGCTGCCTACTCGTTAGTAAAGGCTGATGTCGTCCTGAGCTTCTCCTCGATCTCCTTCGATGCCCACGTAGAGGATTTGATTGCTCCTCTAATCAATTCTTGTACAACGGTTATTAGAGGAGATAAAGATGCGCTCTCATCCGAGGAAATAAATTCATTAATAAATCTATACCAGATTTCGGTCGTTTCCCTACCTACCAAAATTGGGTGCGAGTTGGGCAGCGAGATCGATGTCGGCGAAAGCCTACGCCTGATAATTATAGGCGGAGATAAACTTGCGTTAGGGGCGTTTCCAACCAATCATAAGCGCAGATACATTGTCAAGAACAGTTATGGTCCTACAGAAACTACCGTTGTAGCGACAGTTGGTGAAATCGACCTCACCGACGGACCACACATCGGTCGCCCCCTGTCAAACGCACGTATCTATTTATTGGACAGGCATCGCCAACCGGTACCGCTGGGTGCAGTAGGAGAAATTTTCATTGGCGGCGCGGGGGTTGCACGGGGGTATCTTAACCGACCTGAACTGACGGAGGAGCGGTTCGTCCCCAGCCCTTTCATCAAAGGAGACCGCCTTTATCGAACCGGAGATCTGGCTCAGTACTTGTCGAATGGCAATATTGTCTTCGTAGGCCGCAACGATCAACAAGTAAAACTTCGCGGTTTTCGAATTGAGCTTGGCGAGATCGAGGCTCGCCTGACTCAGCACCCCGATGTGGAATCGGCGGTGGTTCAGGCAAGAGAAGGCGCTGGCGGCGACATGCGATTAGTCGCGTATATAGTGGCAACTCAACCCAAAGCCGCCACGAAAGCCAATGCCCGAGCCGAGGAAGTAAATAATTGGACTGTCTTGTTTGACGGGGCGTCGCACACGAATAATCCCGATGGGCGTCCGGATTTTACCGGCTGGAATAGTAGCTATTCAGGCGAGGCCATCGCCGCTGGCGAGATGGAGTCATGGCTGGGCGAGACGGTAGGACGAATCCTCGCCTGTTCTCCGAAAAAAATCCTGGAGATTGGCTGCGGCGAAGGGTTGGTAGTGCAGCACTTAGCGCCGCTATGTGAGAGGTATGTAGGCACAGACATCTCGTCAGCGGCGTTAAGTAAACTACGCCGGTGGACTGGCGAAGATCCGGTTTACAAGTGCCTCGAGCTGGTTCGGGGGGACGCCGCTGGATTGCCAAAATACCCCCGCGGAGAGTTCGACACCATCGTTTTAAATTCTGTCGCTCAATACTTTCCGGATAAGGATTATCTAATCGAGGTATTGGAAGACTGCCTGAGACTAACCTCTGATGGGGGGAACATATTCTTAGGAGATATTCGGCATTTAGGACTATTAAAGGCATTTCATAGCTCTACTCAACTTTTCAAAGCTTCGGATGCTTTGACGGTGAGAGAGCTTCGTGAACGTACCGAAAGAGCGGCCGGAGATGATAAAGAGTTATTGATTGATCCGCTGTTTTTTTACCGTCTCAAAGACGTATTTCCCCGTATAAACCATGTCAAAATCTTAATTAAGCGTGACCCTTCGGATAACGAACTTACTAGGTTTAGATATGACGTTATAATTCATGTTGGGCAAACCAAAATGATTGTAGCGGAACCAGATTTTCAAGATGTTGTGGCTAATGACCTCGTTAGCCTTGAATCGATCCTGTCAAGTACTGAGGCAACCTCGTTACGGCTGAGAAATGTGCCTAATTCGCGAATTTCCCATGACGCGGAACTGGTACGTTTATTGACTGAGGGTGATCAGAAAGCTTCGGTAGGCGAAATCAGGAAGGTGCTTCATTCTCTAGATTTAGGAGCTCCAGACGCTAGCATCTTCTGGGAGCTTGGTGAGGCAAAGGGATTTCAGGTCTGCATCTCTTATGAACCAGCAAGTAACGGTGAATTATTGGAAGTATTTTTCACCAGATTTCGACTATGTGAGGTATGTATTCCACAAACTATCCCTGCTGATGAGGCGTTAGTTCCGCTGGAGTTATACTTTAATAATCCCGTCTCACAACTGAGGAAGAAGGATCTTCCGTCTGTGCTTCGCAAGTTTTGCGGCGACCTTCTTCCAAGCTACATGTTGCCTGCAGCCTATGTAGTCCTAGACCGGTTGCCGCTTAACATGAACGGAAAGCTTGACCGCAAGGCGCTCCCTGCGCCCGAGTACGATGCCTATGCCCGGCGGGACTATGAGTCGCCTCGAGGCGAGGTCGAACACGCGCTTGCGGCAATTTGGTCCGATCTTCTAGGCATTGAAAAAATTAGTCGGCACGATGATTTCTTCGAACTTGGTGGCCACTCTTTGCTGGCAGTAAGGCTTATTAGTCGAATTCAGGCTAGCTTGGGCACATCAGTACTCCTGACAAGACTATTCGCCTATCCAACCCTTACGGGATTGGCGAAGGTGCTTGCCGAAGATGAAGATCGGAAGCTTTCCCCGATTTTGCCCATAAGACGCTCTGGGCCATCGCCTCTGTCGTTTGCCCAGCAGCGGCTATGGTTTCTTGATCAACTCGAAGGTTCGAACGCGACCTATAACACTTCTATTGCGCTCCGCTTTGAAGGATTTTTGGATATACCTGCCTTTCAACGCAGCTTAAATGAATTATATTCCCGCCATCAGCCTTTGCGCTCAGTAGTTGTTGCGCATATGGGGAAGCCCGAGGCTGAATATTTGCCTTCTGAGACCGGCATACCTCTTTCGTTTAGCGATCTTAGGAGATCTCAGGACGCCGAGATCAAGTTAGTTCAGATCACCCAAGCGGAGATACAGCCGCCTTTCGACTTAACCAAGGGGCCATTGATCCGCGCGCGCCTAATAAGGCTAGACGCAAGGCTACACGTCTTTATTTTGGTCATGCACCATATTGTCTCCGACGGCTGGTCGATGAACGTGCTGATGCGAGAGCTTAGCTTTGCCTATGCTGCGCTCTTGGATGGCCAGCAACCCAATTTACCGCCCCTACCAATTCAATATTCCGACTATGCTGTCTGGCAGCAGGAATGGCTCGCTGGTGATCGGCTGGCTGCCCAAGCGAATTACTGGCGAGATAACTTAGCTGGCGCGCCGGCGCTGCTAGAGTTGCCCACTGATCGCCCCCGCCCTGCCAAGCAGGATTTCACGGGGTTATTTTTGGCTGTGGAACTGAACGCCGACCTTACAGCGGATTTGAGGCGGCTCGCTCGTCAACACGATACAACGTTGTTCGTCACACTCCTGGCAGCTTGGGCTACGGTGCTCTCGCGTCTTTCGGGACAAGAAGACCTTGTGATTGGCTCGCCGACTGCCAATCGCGGCCGACACGAAGTTGAAAATCTGGTCGGCCTTTTTGTGAATACGCTAGCATTACGGATTGATCTCTCGGGGGACATTACCGTCGCCGAAATTTTGAGGCGCACGCGTGCAACCGCCTTAGCGGCTCAGGACTGTCAGGATATTCCTTTCGAGCAAGTGGTTGAGATCGCCCAGCCTCCGCGGAGCTTGGACCGTTCACCACTATTCCAGGTGATGTTTGGATGGCAGGGTCGCGAGGATTCCCCCCCAAGCTTGCCCGGTTTGGAGGTACATTATCACCCGCTTACGTCGAATAAGGTCAACTTTGATCTGGACTTGATGCTGGGAGAACGAAACGGAATAATTTCGGGAAGTCTCGGCTACGCCACGTCTCTTTTCGATGAATCCACAGTGGAACGCTACCGAGGCTACTTTATAGCTACGCTACGCGCTATGGTTGCTAGCTAATACTGGCCATATTGGTGCTACGGCTGGCAAATTTGGGCCGGCCCGAGTTTTTCCAAAGACTCCAATTCTCCAGAAGTAGGAACCATGGCGCGCAAAGCGACAAACAAGTCTGCGCGCGAGATTTGCGCGGGAGCGGTACAGATGGCGTTCGATCGCGAGCGGGATTATCCATCACGATGGGCGACGGTGGTATCGATTGCGGAGAAGATCGGCTGCGTACCGCAGACGTTTCATGATTGGGTAAAGAGGGCCGAGGTCAATAGCGGCATGCGCGCCGCCGTCCCGGCGATGTCGCTGACAAGGGTAAGCGGTGTTCCGCTGGCACCTTGTGGATGGCGGCGAAGCATGAACGGGTTGGTCTTTCTGAAAAGGAGGAAGGCTTACAGCCATGACGATGTTATGTGACGATGCTGGCTCTAAACCGGGCCGGTTCGAGTTGTTTACGGGGAGTGGGCCTACGTCGCAAATGGGCAGACGAGACCCGGGCTCGAATTTTGGCAGAAAGCTACGCAAGGCTTGAAAGCGTCAGCGCGCCGGCCCGACGCCACAGGATATGTCCATCGCAACTGTTCACCTGGCGGCGGGAGGCACGCAAAGCCATGGAGGCGGCAGCGCCGGTGTTCGTGCCGGCGGTCATCTAGCCCGGTCACCGTTGTTCCAGAGCGATCAGTCCAACGACGGTAATTGCTCACGGGGGTGGCGGAAAGGGTTGCGGTGGGCGTGGGTTTCTGATTCACCCTACAGATGCCGTTTCCTCCGCGCATTGGTCTGAGTGACGCTGACAAGGATGCGATGCTGGCGCAGCAGGAGGATATGCTCGAGCGGCTGGACGCTCGGATCACAGACCTCAAAGCACTCGTAGGCAAGCCTCGCAAGACGTCGACCAGTTCGCTTGTCCAACATCGAAAGACGGGATTTGTCGTGACAGGAAGCGGCGCAAACTTTTGGGTGGGCTGCGCCCTGCTCGGGAAGGCAAGACCCGACCGCTGACGGAGACGCCGGGCAAGACCGAGCGCCGGGTTGCAGATGCCTGCGGTCATTGCGGGACGGATGCGTCGAGAGAGTAGCAGCGCTGCCGGCGTTGCTACGATCATATTGACCTGCCACCGATCCGCCCGGTCGTGACGCGGGTGGAACTGATCCGTGGTCCCTGCGGGGGCTATGGTCGCCGCTACCGCGCCGAGGCTCCGGCAGGGAGGCAACCGGGTATGCCGTTTGGGCTCGGCATTCGCTCGCTGCTGGCCTACCTGCACCACAGCCACCATGTTGGGTTCGAGCGTCTGTCGCGGCTTGCGGCCGAGATGTTCGGCCTGACCATCTCCGAAGGCGCTATCGCCAACATCTTCACGCCCATGGGTCAGGACATGGCTACCGCGACGAACGTGATCCGTGAGAAACTGCGTGGCGCTGGGATCATCGCCTCGGACGAAACGACGACGCAGACCAGCGGCGTGATCCAATGGCAGTGGGTGTTCATCTCGGACCAGGCGGTGCTGCACAAGGTCGCGCCAAGCCAGGCACGCCGTGTCGCCGCAGAAGTGCTCGAAGATCACCGGCCCGACGTCTGGGTGTCCGACCGCTATCCAGCAGGATCTGGCAGGCGCGCATCAGGTATGCCTTGCTCATGTTTTGCGTGACGTTCAATATGCCATTGACTGCCGTGACACGATCTTTGCCCCCACGATCCGCGACCATCTGCGATGGGCGATCGGGGTCAGCAGGCGACGACAACCTCAAGGACAGTACTTTAGTGAGCTACGCTGCAAAAGCCGATCTGAAACTGTCCCGGCTGATGCATGCGCCTGTCGCGCACCTTGCGGGCAAGGCGCTGCTCAAACAGGTCAAGGCCTGGCGAACCAAGTTCTTTGTTTGCCTTACCAATCATGATGTGCCCGCAATCAACAACATCTCCGAGCGCGAGATCCGCCCCTCGGTCGTGTTCCGCAAGGTGACCAATGGCTTCCGCTCGGACTGGGGCGCCCAGATCCACGCCGGATACCGCTCAGTCACCGGGACCGCCCACCTCACCGGCAAATCCGCGCTCGCGGCTGTGAGCGACCTTGTCGATGGTAAGTTCGCCCTGGCCTGATCAGGTCACCACGCGCCAACCCGTGAGCAATTACCGACGACGTGCCCGACAAACGCGCGTCGATGGCATTTGACGTGCTCCCCGTTTTCAGGCCGCTGATAACTCAGTTCTGGTGTCCATATGCCCTTGGCGGGGGCGGTTCGTAAACTCGGCGGGTGCCAACCCGCCAAGGCTGCTGTGTGGACGCACGGTATTGTAGTCCGTCCGCCATACCACGATGATACGTCTCGCCGCAGCCAGCGTTGGGAACAGGGTAAGCGCTGTTATTCCACCACGCGGACGGCGTAAGTCCATAGCATAACGTCGCCAAGGGCATTGATATGATGACCCTAGGCGAGGCGCGTCAGAGTGTCAGCGAGCCAAGCCTGTGTGTCGACGCGGTTCAATTTGGCGGTCTCGATGAGCGAGGCGATGACCGCCCAGTTGTCTCCGCCATCATCGGATCCTGCGAAGAGCGCGTTTTTTCGGTCGAGCATCCGTGACCGGATGCTGCGCTCGTAAGTGTTGGAGTCCAACTCGATGCGTCTATCGTCTAGGAGGCGGCAGAGGCCGTCCCAGTGGCTCAGTGCATAGCGCATAGCCTCAGCGACCCCACCTTTGCGGCTGATCTGGCAAAGTCGCTGCCCGCCGTGCCGTCCGGCAAGAACGCAGTCGCATCGTCATCGACGACCTTCAGCGCGTGCTTGAGGATGCGTTTTGCCCCTCGATCAAGCCCTCGACCACATCGCAAAACAACAGCGTCTTCTGGATCTAGACCGGACGAAAACGTACAAAGCCGAGCTAAGACCACCCCAGCGCAATCACACCACCAAAAGAAGCCTTGATTCAACCACTCGATCCAGCGGCAACCAGCTCGTCCACGCCGCCTAGTGTTCCTTCGCCATGCCCGCTCGGTGCTGTAAAGCTGGCGCGACGAATACGACCAAGTGCGGTCGTACAGCTAACATACGGGCCGACCACTTGCGGATGCTGCCCCGCCAGTGTTTAGACACGGCGCCGGAGACGTCATACCACGCTCGAACCGCAATAATGGCGGGTCGAGCTTTGGGGAGCACGTCGGCCTTGAACCGCAGCACAAGCACGTTACGCTGCTCCTGCAGTGTGTTTTGCCACAGCCGCTTCCTAGCACGCGGCGGACAGTAGATGGCCGACATCCGCGGCGAAAGGAGCTCGTTAATGATCAACATAGAACTTTTGAGTCCTCTGGAGCGGACCCGGCTATTGGTGGAGTGGAACGATACGTCTCGGCCATTTCGATCCGAATCCTGCTTGCATGAGGTGTTCTCGGAAGTTGCGATGTGCCAGCCTGATGCCATTGCGCTATCAGGTATTGTAGAGC
>NZ_JAXOJS010000017.1:0-19297 GCF_036663875.1 Sphingomonas sorbitolis
AAGCGCTTGGGGAGCCGTCGGCGGGGCATAGCCCCTAGAGACCACGCACGTTGACACTCGTCAACGTATAAGCGTGCCCTTCACTCATTCTTCGCTTGGGACTGTTGACGCGGTTTGTGGTTCTATGACAGCTTGTACCCCTCGGGAGATTGCATATGGCGCTTACGCTCGAACAGAAAATCGCCGAGGCTCAGGCAAACCTCGCTCGCCTCAAAGACAAGGCACGCTCGGAAGACACTCGGCAGAAGATCATCGTCGGTGCAGCAGTAATTTCTCAGGCGCTACGATCCTCAAGCCTTGCAGGTAGGCTCCTAGCTATCCTCGAAGCCGAACCGCTGCGCGATCATGATAAAAAGGCGGTCGCGGACCTTATCGAAAGGCTCAAATCCAAGGCTGCCGAGGAGAGCAACCACGGTACCTCATAACGGTCTTCTACCGGCGTAAGACGCTAAAAACCTCGTGTAATACGCGACTTTCATTGCGCTCGGATGCAGCATCGAGAGGATAGCGCCATGACCGGAAAGAAACTGCATACGATCTCCGTACGGCTCGGTGATGACCTCTACGAAAAGGTTTGTTCCGTATCCCAAAGCCGTTTGCGGGATATGTCCAGCATCATCCGGGAAGCTCTCGACAGGGGACTGGATGCCATGGAACACCCGAATTACGAAACCCCGCCCGTCACCGATCCCTATTATGGGCAATATCGCGAGTTCGAGATTGGCGAGCATCGTATCGGCGTCGCGGTTACCCCATGGCGCAACGAGCCGGTGGTCATTTTCCACGACCTGAGAAGGCAGGGAGCGACGTTTGACCCGATCAATCTGCCTGCGCACCCCGCAACGGACGCCTACAATCGGCTAGAGGTCACGCGATATTATCACTGGGGCACACCGGAATTTCTCGAATTCTGCCAGGCCATCGGTCTGAACCCCGAGGAGATCAGACCCCGGTTTGCCGATGGCCATGACGCACTCGTGCAAAGATTGCTCGAACGCTCCAGTCGCTATGACGATTTCAAGGATTATGGCCCACAGGGAATTGGCCAATATCGCAACTACATTCACGATGTCCTGGATTTGATGAGATCGGATCGTGAGCCGACGGCCGAGACGTTTTTGCGCTGCTGCCGCGATCTCGTGGACTGGGAAGAGCAACCGGAGGCGTCCGAAATCAGGGCTTTTCTGCTGGAGTTTGACTACTGGCGCTGGTCGTGGGTTCGTAGCCATCCGCTCGATCGAAAAGATCAGGCAGACCCGATACCCTTTCCCTCGCAAGCCGATAGCAACGACCGATGACCGGCGGCCCGGGCCTGGGCCTTCGGATCGCCAGGCTGGTCGTGTTGGCGCTGCTCCTCATCGCCGGAATGGCGACGCTGATCTTCCCGTTCGTCGCCGGATTTCTCAAGCTTGGCATGGCACCCGGTGTAACTGGCTTTGGATCACTGACCGCTTGGATCGGGTTCGCTTTCGGCGCCAAGGGCCAGCCCGCCCACTGGTTCGCCTTCTGGTCGCACCTGAATCTCTACCTCGCTGGGGCCTATACCGCCGCTCCAGCCTATATCAGAGCCGTTACCGTCACCCTGGCACTTGCGGGAGCCTTGGGACTGCTCTGCGCCCTGGGGGTAGCCTACAGCCTCTGGTTTGCCCGGCCGCCACAACCGGCCGTCACCCGTCGGCATATGCGCGGCACCACCCTCATCGCCCGCACCGACATGCCGGCGTTCACCGCTACCCTGGTCGCTCGCGCGCTCAACCCGGCCGACGATCGCCGACGACGGCGCGACGAACGCGCGCTCGCCGCCATCAAGCCGAGTGGTGCCGATGTCCGTTTCATCCTCGATGATGCTCGCAAACAGGATCGTGAACTGACGAAGGCGGAGGCAGTTGCCGACGCCCGCATGAACCTGATCGGCGACGAGGCCGCTCGCCTGGGCCTGATACGCTTCGGCAGCCTGCCGATGCCACCCGATGTCGAGACCCTGCATAGCCTAATCTGTGCCAGCACCGGAACCGGCAAGACCGTGGCGCTCCGCCAGCTTCTCGGCGACATCCGACGCCGGGGGGAGCGCGCGATCGTCATCGATGCCGGTCACGATCTCTCGCGCTCGTTTCGCCGCGACGACGACCTGGTGCTGTCGTCTGGTGACGACGCTTCGCTGGGCTGGGATTTGCGCAACGAAGTCCGCCGCCCTTCCGAATGGGCGCGGTTCGTCGCGGCTAGCGTACCGGCGATAGGTAGCGGAGAGTCGGGCGAGTGGGTTCGCAAAGCACAAGCCTTCCTGACCGCGATCTGTGAACAGGTCGGCACGGAGACCACCAACCAAGAACTGCTGACGATCGCGACGGCTTGGTCGGCCACTGCCCTTGCCCCGATCCTAGAAGGCACGCCAGCCGCCTCGTTGCTGGCGGAAGGTGGCGACCGTTACCTGGTCAGCGTCCGCAACAATCTCGGCGAGCGTCTGGCGAGCTGGAAATACGGGAAGTCCGGAGATTTCTCGCTGCGCAGCTACATGACCGGCGACGATCGGCGTTGGCTGTGGCTTCCCTATCGCGACATGGAAAAGGGCACGCAGGGGCCGGCCATCGCTGCCTGGGTCGATATGCTTGTTCTAGCGGGGCTGGAACGCGCCGAACGGCCGGGCACACACCGGACCTGGATCATCATCGACGAGTTGGACTCGATCGGCACCATCGTCGGGCTGAAGGAAGCGGTAACACGCCTGCGCAAGAGCAACGTCGCGGTGGTCGCCGCGATCCAGGATTTGAGCCAGCTCGTCGAACGCTACGGTCGGGAAACCGCGCAAACCCTGTTCGGCTGCTTCTCCAACCGGCTCTTCCTACGTTGCACCGCCAGCGACCTTGCCGAGAAGGTCGCTAAGGAGCTGGGTGAGGCGGAGTTCGAGGAAACCCGCACCCAAACCGCTCGCAGTCTTAATCGCCAGTCGCAGAACCGGACGTCCAAGGGCGAGAACACCTCGCTATCCAGCCAATACACCCGCTCACCTGTCCAACTCGCGACCGAAATTCGCAACTTGCCCACTCGCACCGGGTTCGTGACGTTTGCCGGCATCAATCGCGTCATGCCAGTCAATCTTTCGGTCGGCCGATAGCATCGGTGGGCTTTTGTATACGCCTATACACTGCCGCAATTGATGCAGATGGAGAGCGAAAGGTGAGTTTTGGGGTATCGCCTCACCTTTGGTTTCACGTGTCGTAAGGCAAGGATAAGCTGCCGATCGAACTTGGCTACTGAAAAGCCATTTGCACGGTTCGTCTTGGTGATGGTGGATATGGTTCGGTGTGCCGGTCATCCTTGGTGTCGACGGCGTAGCCGCTGACCAATAAAGGCTCATCGGCCATAGGCCGATTCCGTTTTCGACGTTCCTCTCTGATGTTTGCCACGCTGCGACAGATGTGCCGGTGAAGCATCAATAAGGCTCTGACTTATCCACAGGTTTTGGTACCCAAAAGCTCACCTTTCGTGTTCAGATTCTAATATTCTTCTTAGATTCAAGATTCAGGGTCCCGAAACCCCCGGATTTCCGCCAGAAACAGCCTCGAAAAGTGAGTGTTGGGGCGGATTAGCGTGAGCTTTGGGGTACGGAAAAGTGAGCTTTTGGGTCGGTTGAAGTGAGTGTCGGGGCAGAGTCGGGTGAGCTTTTGGGTAGGAAGTTGGTCTTGACCGATCAACGGTGAGCTTTGGGGTATCCGTCTCCCTGCCCGTCGGCGAGCTAGAGAAGTTGCCAAGCTCACAATTCACGCTAAAGTGAGCCGCTAATCCGCCCCTCCTCACCGGACTTGCCATATGTCGTCCCAGCCCGCCGCTGTCGATCTGACCTTCCGCACGTTGACGCAGAAGGGTCGTGGCAACCCGTTTGATCCCGCCAATTACGGCGAAATCGTCAAGCCCGGCGAGTTGGTCGACATCGTCGAGCTAAGTCCTCTCACCCTCGCCGATCGCCGCATCTATAATCTGCTGATCGCCAACGCCTGGGAACGCATCGGCGAACCCGTCATTCACCGTATCACAAAAACGGCCTTGAAGGGGACGCACCAGGGCAACGAGCGCGTGGAAAGCTCGCTGCTGCGTCTAATGGGCACTATCGCGATCGTAACGATCCGCAAGGCCGGAAAGAGCTACAAGCGCCGCGTCCAGCTTCTCGGCCCCAGTGACGAAAGCGTCGAAAAGGACGGCTTCCTCCACTACCGGATTCCCGAGGAGCTAATCGAAATACTGCGGAACAGTGAGGTCTATGCCCGCCTCAAGACGCAGGTAATGTACTGCTTCGAATCGAAATACGCTCTCTGCCTCTATGAAATGATCGAGCGCCGCATCGGCCTCGAATACAAACAGAAGGAAGAGTTCACGATCGAAGAGCTGCGCGGCTTGCTGAACGTGCCGGAAGGCAAGCTCGAACGCTTCGCCGATCTTAACAAATACTGCCTCAAGGTCGCGGTCGGGGAAATCAACAAGCTCTGTCCCTTTTATGTTGAGTTCACGCCGATCAAGAAGGGCCGCAAGGTCGAGCGCGTCGCGCTCCATTGGTTCCCGAAAACGTCCAGCGGCAAGCGCGACGCCCAGAACCTGATCGACCAGCACAGCATTGTACGCCGCGCCAAGCTGCGCGGCGGTATCCCCGAGTTGCCGGTCCTAGTTGATTTTCAGCACGCCGACCAAAAGGTGAGCCCCTACCCCAAAACTCACTTTTAAAGCACGACCTACAGCAGGAGTCGCTTAAGGTAGCCGTTATGCGCAACGGCAGTAGGCTCTACTCAAGGGCCTCATCCTCCGAAAGCTACCCGTCTCGAAACCGCCACCTACGGCCATATCAAAGCGTATAGCCGTATACATATATACGGCTATACGCTTCGTGCGACGCGCCCCCTGCCCTTCTTGACGAACAGATCATCCAGCGCCTCGGCGAGCAGATTCTGCACCGTCGTCCCTTCCTCGGCCGCCAGAATGCGGAGTTGGGTGCTAACCTCGGGCGCGAAATGTCCACCGATCAGCTTCGTTCCCTGCCGTCCGCTCGACGTGGGCTTGGCGGAGGGTGCCGTGACTTCTGGCCCCGACGCTGCCGGCGTGTCGCCGCCCGCCTTCGCGCGATCAAGGACGGCCTGGAGTGCGTTCGGTTTTGCCATCATGCCACCCCCGCTTTGTCGTACAAGCGTATAGCTGTATACTCGTATAGCTTCTTGATCTCGGTTGCCGCCGGGCCGTGCGGCTCGAACTCTTGCACCGCCTGCCCTACCGCCTGCGCGCGGAAGAACGCCTTGCGGTTGCCGATCGTCACCGGGCAGACCGCAGCTCCCAGCTCCTCTACCGCCTTCATAGCGTCGCTCGTCTCCTGACCTTGGGGCGGCACGAACGTCAGCACTACGGCGAAGGCGCGATCTAGCTGACGCACCACGTCGAGCGTGTGCGTCATGCTCATGGTGTCAAACACGGCGGTCTTGGTCGGCACGAGTATGAAGTCGGCGTGGCGCGCCGCTTCGTAGGCCACGTCGCGCGCGACGGCCGCGCCGTCGATCACCACAAGGTCGGTGCCGGCGTCGGCACAAGCCTTGAGCATCGCCGCCAGCCGCACCGGCTGAATCGAGGCGACCGCCGGCGTGTCGAGCTGGCGCACGTCCTTCCAGAACGATGCCGTCGCCTGCGGGTCTAGGTCGATGATCGCAACCTCCTTGCCGGCCTGCTCCGCCGCAACGGCTAGGCACGTCGCAAGCGTCGTCTTACCGACACCGCCCTTCTGCGACAGAATGGCGAGAACCTTCATATACGCTCCTACGAGTATAGGGGTATACTCGTATACAAATATATATGGATAGGGAAGGGGCTTTCGTACACGGGAGCTGTCGCCGTACCTGATCGCTCCAACAACGACGTAATCCCATATCGTATAGGCGTATACACCATCCACTACCAACCCAGCCCTGCGAGCTATAAGCGGGTCTCGAACAGTGCTCGACTGAGAAGGGGCGGCGGCGTCCGTTCCGATTAGGATCGTGTTGGTAGACAGCGGGGTTTTAGGCCGGCACACCCCACGGCTATCACATTCATCGTCTAGGGGGACGGCGACCGCATGGCTCTGACTTGGTTGGAAATCAAAGGACGAGCAAAGGCGTTCGCAGAGGAGTGGAAGGAAGCCCATTACGAAAAGGGCGAGACCCAGACGTTTTATAACGAGTTTTTCGGAATTTTTGGTCTCCGGCGCAAGCAGGTGGCGACCTACGAGCAGCGCGTAAAGCTACTCTCCTCGAAGCATGGCTTCATCGACCTTTTCTGGCCGGGAACGCTACTGATTGAACAAAAGAGCGCGGGCAAGAACCTGATCACCGCACAAGGGCAGGCGCTCGACTACTTCGACGCGCTGCGAGTGGATCAGCAGCCTCGCTACATCCTCGCGTGCGACTTTCAGACATTCAAGCTGCTCGATTTAGAAACGGGCGTGGAGGACAACTTCACACTGGCGGAGCTTCACGAAAAGATCGAGGCCTTCTCGTTCGTGCTAGGGCGGCAGCGCCAGTTCCGCGTTCAGGCCGATGTCGATTTTGATGCAGCCGAGCTTATGGGTAGCTTGCACGACCAGCTTCAAGCGAGCGGGTACATCGGGCATGATCTTGAAAGATTGCTGGTCCGCCTGCTGTTCTGCCTGTTCGCGGACGATACCGGCATCTTTGAGCCGAAGGATATTTTCCTCAACCTGCTTGAGGAGGATACCAAGGAAGACGGCAGCGACACCGGGCGCGCGCTCATAGAGCTTTTTGACATCCTCGATACTGCCGTTCCGCAGCGCCAAACCAACCTGCGCTTGGAACTATCGCAATTTCCCTACATTAATGGTGGTCTGTTCGACGGTCATATTCGTACCCCGACCTTCAATAAGAAGATGCGCGCTACGCTGATTGAGGCGGCGCGGTTCAACTGGACCAAGGTGTCCCCGGCCATCTTCGGATCGCTGTTCCAGTCGGTGATGAAGAAGGAAGAGCGTCGGAAGAAAGGCGCGCACTACACCTCTGAAACGAACATCCTTAAGGTCATCGGACCGCTATTTATGGACGAGCTGCGCGCCGACTTCGCCCAAGTGATGGCTCGCAAGACGCACCGACAGACGCTCTTGAGAAAGTTTCAGGAACGGCTTGGTTCGATGAAGTTTCTCGACCCTGCATGCGGTTGCGGCAACTTCCTTGTCATCGCTTACCGCGAGTTGCGGCGGCTAGAGCTTGATGTGCTGCAAGCTCTGCGTAAACGCTCCGGCGTGATCGATTTTGAGGCGGTTCAGCAGACCGATCTGGATATCGCCGCGTTGAGCGTTGTCACGGTCAGCCAGTTCTATGGCATCGAGCTTGAGGAGTTCCCGTCACGAATCGCGGAGGTCGCGATGTGGATGACGGATCACCTAGCGAACAACGAACTGTCACTGGCGTTCGGCCAATCCTACGCCCGCATCCCACTCACCGAAAGCCCGCACATTCAGCACGGCGATGCTCTGGAAACGGATTGGGAAAAACTACTGCCAGCCGACGAATGTACCTATGTCATGGGCAACCCGCCCTTCATCGGCGCTAAGAAGCAATCGCCCGAGCAGCGTGCCCAAGTCCACCGGGTTACCGGCCTCGGTGGTAGTGGCGGTACTCTCGATTATGTGGCCGCCTGGTTCGTGAAGGCAGGCGCATATATCGGTGGACGCAACACCGGCATGGGATTCGTCGCCACCAATTCGATCTGCCAAGGCGAGCAAGTGGCACAGCTTTGGCCGGTTCTATTTGATAGGCACGGGCTGGAAATCGCCTTCGCTCACCGCACATTCAATTGGAAGACCGAAGCGCGCGGCACCGCCCACGTCCATGTCGTGATCGTCGGCTTGACTCACCGGAACGTCGAGCCTCCGGTGAAGCGCCTGTTTAGTTACCCAGACGCGAATGGCGATCCGGTCGAGACCGAGCACCGTGCCCTCACCGCCTACCTATTTGATGCGCGCACCGTCAACAATCGGCATCTCGTGGTCGTCGAGACGACAACACCCCTGACGCCACGCGCAGAGATCGTGTTCGGGAACATGCCGAATGACGATGGCAACCTGATCCTGTCGGCCGAGGAGCGGTCTGCCCTGATCGTCACCCACCCGGAAGCCGCTCCTCTAATCCGCCGCTTGCTGGGCTCAAAGGACTCCATCTCCGGCGGGACACGCTACTGCCTATGGCTGAAGGACGCCGATCCGCGCTTGCTGCGCGACATTGTGCCCATCGCCGAGCGCATCAAGCAGAACATGGAGTATCGAGGCAAGAGCACCCGCGCTGCTACTCGCAAGCTGGCTGCCTATCCCGGCTTGTTTGGCGAAATCCGTCACACTGAGGATCGGTTCATCCTTGTGCCGAGGCACTCAGCGCAACGCCGCGACTACGTGCCATTCGGTTTCTACGACGCCGAAAACATCGCGCACGATAGCTGCAACTTCATCCCGAACGCGACCGTCAGCGACTTCGCGATCCTCACCAGCAAGATGCACATGGCGTGGTTGAGCCACATCGGCGGTCGCATCAAGAGCGACTTCCGATACTCAATCGGCCTTGTCTACAATACCTTCCCGTGGCCCGACCTGACCCGACCTGCAATTGCGAAGCTGGAGTCACTTGGACAGGCCGTGCTCGATGCGCGTGGAGCATGGCCAAACTTGAGCCTTGAGACGTTGTATGATCCGACGTTCATGCCGCCAAATCTTCGGGCCGCTCATTCAAAACTCGATACGGCCGTGGACAAGCTTTACCGTTCCGAACCGTTTTCGTCAGACCGGGATCGCGTTGAACACCTATTCGGCCGTTATGAGCGACTGATCGATCCCATGGGCAGCACCGCTGCCGCGCAGAATCGGCGGGTCAGCCGGAGGAGAGCCGTCGAGGCAGGTTAAAGCGGCAAAGGGACACATTTCCGTGCGACAGCTATATCAATACTCGCTCGACCTCATCCAGCGTCACATCGTCATGACGGCGATCATAGAGCTGAGTAGTGCGTGTTGAGGCATGGTTCGCCATCACCGCGGCCTTCTCCAGCGTGCCACCATTCTTGAGATAGGCAGTGATGCCGGTTGCTCGGAACGAGTGATTGCCGATCGCTGTCTGGATTCCCGCTGCGGCCGCACGGCGCCGCACCATCTGAAAGGCATTGGCCTGGGGCAGGGGGGTCTCGCTCAGTCGCCCGGTCCCGCGCCCGATCGTTCGGAACAATGGCCCTTTGCGATCCTCGCGTAGATCGCACCCGTCGAGATACGCGTGGAGATATGCCTCCAGATTATGGTGGCACGGCATCTCGTGCCGCTTGCCGCCTTTCTCATGCAGCCGCGCCCAAAGGCGCCGATTCTGTACGAACACGTCTTCAACGCGCATTCCCAGCGCGGCACCGATCCGCGCAAACGAATAGACCATCAACCCAATCAGCGCCCGATCCCGCAAGCCTGCCGGCGTCGTCACGTCGATGGCGTCCAGCAGGCGCCGCGCCTCGTCGGGCGCGAGCACTGGCGTCTTGCCGCGCCGAACACTGTGCGCGGGGCCCCGCACCGATGCGGCCGGGTTCGTCGAGATAACCTGGCCGGTGACCAGCCAGTCGAACAGGTGGCGGACCCCGGCAAGGCGCTGCTTGACGGTCGGCACGCTCACCTCGAGCGCCAGCTGCTCGATCCAGGCCGCGACATGGAGGGGGGCCACTTCCGCGATCGACGCCACGCCGCGCATCTCGCACCATGCCAAAAACTCGCCCGCCGCCCGCGCATAGGCACGACGCGTATGCGCGTTTCGGATCGTAACCCCGAAAAACTCCAGGAAACGGAGCTGCGCACGATCGTCGGCCGTCGCGACCAGCGCCGGCAGCACGGACACGGGTGAACGCAGGGGGACAAGCTGGTTCATTACCGCTGCCTAACCAATGCTCCACCCGCGATCATCGTCCTCGCACCTGGAGCATCACGCACAGCATCGACCATACCGTGGACCTCGACATGGCCGCCCTGGTTGACCACCGCACCATTCACCATGCCGTGGATGACCGCCCGGCCACCCAGCTCGATCGTCACGTCGCCGTTGACCATGCCGTGCAGCGAAAGCGCGCCTCCGGACCGAACGGTGATGCTGCCCGCCACCATCCCACGGATTGCCTCGTCGCGATCGATCACAACGGGTCCATCTATCATGCCCTTCATCGTACCCCCTTCTATATCCGATAAAGGACATTATCGTACATATGGAATAGTGGAAAGGCGGTAGCAGCCGGGTCAGGCGGTTTTCAACCTTTTGTTGCACCGCAATCGGATCGGCTCCGCCCTATGGAACTTGCCGTAGGATCGCATTAGCCTGCTATTGAGCGGGAGCAGGGGAGAAGCTGATTTGGCGCGGCGAAATCGCAAAGACAAAGTGACGGTATCGTTTCACTATCTCACACGCGTTGTCGAAGATAGCGATGGCGAACCCATGAATATGCCGTTTTCTGTCGCAGAATTCAAAGAGGCGATGGATCGAATCGTAGCTACGCCGAAGATCGACACGTCAACACAAGAGGGTGTAGACAAGCTACGTTTCAGTCCAACAGTTCCAATAGATAATTTCACCGAGATTGAACCAAATTTATACTTTGGAACGTATCAAGGGATTTACACCGGTCACACTTATCAGAACACTGCAAAAGGTGAAATACCGTATAACAGCGCCAGCCTTAGAACCTTCTATTTCATGGCGTATTGGTCAAAACCTAAGGGACGAGTATACGTCGCTACTCAATATCTGGGTCAGTTTGGTGACTATACGGGCCTGAAGAATACGATATCGCGAGCATTTTCAAATAAAAAAGGCGTAGAGTCCCATTCATTTAGGAACAACTCAACGGCCTTTCAAAAAGTAAAAGCTAAGGAGATTTCTGTTGAATACATGAAATCTGGTTCAGATGCTGGAACAGCTAATTCTTTCGGAAACGTGGCAACGATTGTTTTAAAGCGCAGTGGTGATGGAAATGACTTCGCCGAAGCTACACGCAAACGTCTATTTTCTATATTTGATGGACCAAAGGATAAAATTAAGACAGAGGTAGCTAAGATTTTACGCGAAAATAGATTGACGTCAATTGCAGACAGTGACGTTATTAATTGTACTGTTCTGGCTGAGATAGACGGAGCGGAACGCAGATATCACTTCATAAATGATAGTAATTACGCCACACAATTTCACGTTTCTGTAGGAATGGACCTACATGGTCATCCTGAACCTACACAATTGCAAACTGCAATGCGTAATATGTTAATGGATGAGATCCTAGCTAAGTCTGAAAATGTTTAGCATTTCGGAGATATTCCGTCGAGACGCTTCTACATACTATGAGTATGAGAGCAGCAATCGTGTCGGGCGTGCTAGAACTATTATTTTATTTGTTATGTTCGGTTTATTTATAGGTGCTACAGTAAGCGAGGCATCGAACGACTTTCTAGCAGGTGCGCTTTCGGCGGAAGCCATTCTTGTCGGCTTCAGCTTTAACGTATTGTTCTATCTCGTAGCAAATCGTCTGACGAAGCCAGCCACGTACGCTAGTATCGAACATGAACTTCGGTTCAAGCGACTGTCTAAGTTATCAGATGAGGTGTTCGACAACGTCACCTACTTCAATCTTGTGGCGATTGGCTCGGCAGTTGTATCTCTAACGTTGTTGCTCATCGGATCAGACGGTTTAAACGCTAATCTTCATAAGATTTCGGAATTCATTCAATCTCGAACAAGTATTACTGCTGAGACGCTTAGTTGGTCTAAATGGATAGCACGCTCTTTCGGCTTGGCTGTGCTCATATTTTTGCTCGCGGAAAGTATATACACCTTTCTCAGGGCAGTAGGCCGGGTCCGTTTCTATTTCGGAATGCTAAAAACGATGAACGACGACGTCGATCCCTAAGGCTGAAGATCGATGAGTGCTGCCGCAGCTCTATAGAATGCTCGATACTAGACGCGGACCTCTTGATACTTTCTGGTCGTCGGCAATGGGGGCAGCGCCTCCGGTCAAGCCGAACACGAGGTTATCCAGCTCAGCGATCGGAAGTCCAAGTTCGCTTGCAATCCGATCTCGGGTCGTACGCTCGCTCCACAACTGCGCAAAAATTTTCTGCCAGAGCACGGACTGCTCGGGTTCGATCGGCTCAGGCTCGACCTTGGTATAGCCCTTCTGCTGCATCTCGATACAAAGGCCACGATACTGCCAGTCGGAAACGCGTCCCAGCTTGTTGAGGCGATAAGCGAGCGCCGCAACGGACACCTTCCAGCGCTGCTTGGCCCGGACTAGCTGTTGAAGGCTTGTCACCCCCGGCACCCGAGCGAGCACATCCGCTTCCGGCATGAGAAGAGCGGATGCGAATGTGTTTGCTTCCACCTCGGCTGCACGGCCGACACCGCCCCCGTGGCGATGTAGCACTAGATGGCCTAGCTCGTGCGCTGCATCGAAGCGGGTGCGCTCAGCCGACTTGTTGAGGTTCAAAAAAACGTAGGGCACGTCCCCTCGCCAGCACGAGAAAGCATCGATGCTGCGCGTCGTTTCGGCCAGAGAGAAAACTCTGACGCCCTTCGCTTCAAGCATCTTCACCATGTGGGAGATCGGCGCCTCGCCCAAAGCCCATTCCTGCCGAACGATCCTGGCAGCCTGGTCAGGGCGTGTTTCAGGATCGAGCAACGGTATCTGGCATTCTGGCCGGTTGAAACGATGCGCGATCCAGTCACAGAAGCCGAAGGCAATCGACCCCGCCGCTAAAGCTGCATCGCGCTCGCGAGCGGTCATGGCGGTAAGGCTCCGAAAGCTCGCGCCTTCCGTCAGGCGCTCACAGTCATCCGCAAAGAAGAACGACTTTGGAAACTCTAGAACACGGGCGAGCGCGTCAACGGTTTCTGGCTCCGGCTCGGATTCGCCTTGCTCAAGGCGCGTGATGGTCAGCGGTACCCGCCCGATGAGTCCGGCGAGCTCTTTCGCCGACAAACGGCGCCGTTGCCTCGCAATTATGAGGCGCTGTGGATTGAACATTTAGACGGTCACTAGGCTCTGCGAGTTACATCGACGTCAAAATCAGGCCCGACTTCGTCATCAGGCATCTGCACCATATCCCAACCACCCGGCCCGACGATGATGATGCGCTCGTGGAAGCCGAGAAACTGGCGTTCCTCGATCGCACACGGGAAAGAAAGCTCTACCCTGACATCATCCCCGCACGCTTGGACGAACAGGTAGTAGCAAGCCGCTTTAGCACGCCGCTCCTCTGCTTTCGCCATCTCGGGAAACAACTCGCCTTGGTTGGAGGCGACATAGTGTGCCGACGCTGGCCCTTTGTCTGACGTTGCGAGCGGATCGTAATGCTCCTCGCCAGCACGATCGGCATTCTGGAAGGCAATGCGCACCCCGCTCTCAGGGTTATAAACGCTCTCGATCCCGTTTTCACGACTACGCTGCCACCGCTTCCTGCCAAGAATATTGCGCATGGTTCCGGTGCCCTCGATCCAAGAGAGCAAACCAGCGGCGGTAGCTGGATGGTCGAGCGTCGCTGAACGGCGAGCGCCGACAGCCGATCGGGCAATGGCGATCAAATCGGCGACGCTCACGCCGATCTCTTCAAGTCTCGTCTGTACTGCCAACGCTTCGACTAAGACCGGCATCATGCACCCATGTTGATTTTTTCAAACTCGTTTGTGAGCGTGCGGCCTGGGATGGTCAAGGAATATTTCATGAACATCCTGGGCTAAGCCGGCAGGGCTACAAGCCGCATCATCTCCTGCGGTCGCGGTCGAACCGACACTGGACACCTCAACCTCCTGATCGAGACGCCGAGAATCGAGATAAGCCGGTCAATCGTGAACCGTCCCAAGTTGACGTTGCGGATGCGCGAGAAGTCCGCCGCTATAATGCCGGTAGGCCTCGTTTGGTGTCACAACCGAGTGGTCTGACACCGACCGCTACGTAAGGTCAGTCGCAATTTGGCGGCAAGAGGTGCGCTTCAACCTGCCCGGATATCACCGGATCCAGCTTGTCAGCTTCTTGGTCGGCCCAATTGCGCCATTCAGCTAGCTGGGTTGCTGACATATCCAACCGACCGTCGGCAACAGCCATGGCCACTCGCGCGGTCAGGCTCCGTAGGTTTTCCGCCTCTGCCAATAAACGACCGCTCTCGATCAAGGCTGCACTTCGATCAGCATTGGCCTTCGCCAGTCGTTCCTGTCTGCGCCGTTCGGCTGCGACACGCTCGCGCTCCGCCTGCTCCTCGAGTTCGCGTAAGTGCTCCCGGTAGGCCCGCTCGCCCTCGACGATCAGACCCGCCGTAATCTCAGCGATTTTGGACTCCAGCGTACCAGCGGCGTCATCCTGCCAGGACGCATTTCCTACAGTCAGCCTGAGCTTCACAGAAGCCGACCGTTTCGGGTCGGGACGAGGCGCGGTGTAGCGATTGTAGATGCTGGCTTTCCGGCCAGCTTCATCGAGGTTCACCGATACGCGAGTGTCACCGATGAAGGCCGAGAATTCGGTGTGATGGTCCTGCCGATCAGAACCGGCGTCATGACCCTGGCGGGTGAGTGTCAGAAACAACGCGTTGAGGATGCGGAGGCGCCGCTTCTCGAACGGGCTGCCATAAAGGATGTTGGCTGTATGCCATCGGTTCTCAGCTGCTTTCGCTTGCTCCTTTTCATCCTGCGCCAGCAACATCCGGATCGCGGGATGCGGATTCGTAATTTTCGCCGCAGAGGCAGGACGGCCGACCGCCTTCAATGTCTTGGCGCGCAGCTCCTCTAGATTCTCAGGAACCTTGGCCGATGCAAAGGGACCAGCCGACGACGGAAAAGCGGCTTCGGGCAAATGGGCAAGTCGACGATCAACTTGGATATAGGGACGCTTTCCTGGTCCACGGGCCGGCGCCGCAGGTGGCTCTGGTACCGATCGTCCTGCATGAACGCGGTTCCAGTGGCCTTGCGGGGGACCAAATACGCCATGCGATTTTAGCAACTTCTTGAGGCCCACGTCCGACAGGCCCACTTGCGCTGCAAGCTCACGCATCGGCGCCGACCAGGCAAACGCGATTAGATTATCGAGCGTGACACGATGATAGCCCCAGCCATACATTCGTCATGGGTGCCAGACCGCCCCGATCTAGGAAAGCCGTAAGACGCTGCCGTCGCAACGGTGCAATCGTTCGTTTTGCCACGCTGGCTCACTCTTACCGCCGCGATGGCATCTGACGGTTTATACCCAACTCGCGATCGAGCGCCCTGCGTGCCTTGGGACCGAGATTGCGACTGGTATCCGCCCGCCGGCCTATGATGATCCCCTGAGGCTCTGCTTCCCGACCACGGGCGTAAAACTCGGCAAGGGCTGCTGTCGTGCCTTTCACCAAGTATCCCCCCAAGTGCGCCCGGCTGCGGGTAATGTTAATCGTCTCCGCTCCGCCGATAATACCTCCTGCGGTTGCCTCGACCCATGACCAGATGCGGCGCTCGAAATCCGCAAATCGCGTTGCTGGAATGTGGACTGCCCAGTGGACATGCACATTGTGCGGGTCGCCCGGCTCGATGGTCATGAAGGCTCGACCGTCCCGCACATTTTCAAAGGCGAAGGCATAGGTCGGAGCAAAGGCCATCCCACTAGTACGACTTGGACGCGTGGCCCATTTATTGAAATGCGAGCGCCTGAGTCGGGAGAATGATGCCGTTGCCTCGCGAGGGCTGATCGCCGTCCGAGCATAATTGATCGTCACCATATGTGTGAACGGCAGGCCGATGCGACGAGCCTGTTCCTCGGCATAGTAGCTAGTCTGAGCTGCCTTAGCGCCGATGATGGTAGATACGTGCTTCATCACCAGGGATTGTCCCTAACAGGCGTACATAGAACTAGATGTAGTAGCACTCCTAAAAAGGCTCAGCAATGTTGTTCTCGGTTCGTTCGGTTAGACTGTAAGCTAGCGCATTCTGCGTGGTCACGGCCGGGGGCGCACGCGATATGATCGCAACAAGCTGGGAAGGCTGTGGCTGGATCTCCGCTGTCAGGATCTTATCATTCAACTGTAAGTTGACTCTTTATCAAGTGGCCGCCATGTAGGGACGGTAAGGCTTCAGAGGTGAGAACAGCCTCCTCACACACCACATGGGCTGCGGTTCGTGCGGTACAGTAGCTCCTTCGGGGGTGAAGTGATCCGGGTTTGGGCACCCCGGCTGACGCCACCAGAAACCTCAAGGGCCTCCTGCTAGCGCAGGGGGCCCTTTTTATACGCTCAGAACATAAGCTTGAGGGTTCCCTTTTCCCTCCGGTTCGCGATTTTCTGTTCAGAGATTGGATAGAAGGACGTCACGTTATACCGCCCCGCCGCGTCGAGGGTGATCTCGATCGCGACGAGAAGCGCGTTAGGGGCCCCCAGCGGCTGTCCTACAAGCTCGATTTTGCCGTCGTTCTTAAAATCGTCCCTGACATAGAGTGGGGATTGCACGACTGCTGCAACGTGCGGAAAATAGACCGGAAACTCCTCTGGATGCCGCTTCAAGGCATGTTTTTGCGCGTTGATAGGCATCACAACGACTCCCGGATCGAGTTCCAAGTCGAGAATTCGGTTTATAAGATCCACTGGCAGTTCGCCGAACTCGAAAGGGCCGCTACGTTCTCGCGTCATCAAGCGGCCTTCGCTGGTCGCTTCAGCCGAATCCGCTTTTTAGGAGCTGGCTTCTCTTCTTCATCGTCCTCACCGACCGGCGGAGGGATCAACTCCCCTTTGTCGTCAATGTCATCGAGATCGAAGGCTCCGATCTCATTGGCCCGAATAACCAGCGCTCGATATTTGTCCTCGGCAACGTCGCCTCGGACATAGGCACGCTTAATGATATGATACGGGTTGAAGAACACGGCATAGGACATATCGCCCAGCGGACCAGACTTTAGGTCGATGAAACCAAGCTCGGCCAAGCGCTTTACGCGATCTCTCCAAGTGCGAACTGCTCGTTGTCCTGTAAACCCCGCATAGAAAGCCATTTCCTCTGGCCTATTTAAAGTCAGGAACAGCTCGTCGTACAGTCGGCACCACATCTCGAAATAGGTCTGCCCTACGGGGAAACCCTTTTCGGAAAGGCCGTCCATGATGCTCATGATCAGTGGCATGGCACGAGGGACGGTAGCGAACCCATCCCGCTCCGTTCGATCCCAAAGCATGTGATTGGTGATTTCGGGCCATATCTTGGCCCTAGCTTCCAACTGTCGTGCTAGAATGGTCCGTGTCTTGGCCACATATTCCCTTTCGAAGGTGGGCTGGCTTTGGACACCAGCCCTGGTAGGCATTCGAGCACCAGCTTTGGACACCGGCCCTTTAATTCGGGGGCGGCTATGGACGCCGCCCCCTTCGCTCAACCTCACGCCCGTCGCATCACACAGGCGCTTCAGTGATCAAGTCCGGGGGTGGAAGCCGGTCTTCACTTGGTCTCGCGATGGCTCTTTGTCTCACATCCTAAAAAACGACTCAAGTGCATACGGCAACCGTTTTCAGGTTGACCATGCTGTATATAGGAACGATTTACATACTGAGAAGAGTTTTAAAAGCGATCTCACATAGTGAGTTCGCATTTTTCAAAACTTAGGTGATGCTATACATCAGATATATAGTAGTTTTCTAGCCATTCTCCGGTGATGCGGTGATGCGGTGATGTGGTGGTGCCGTGATGCGGGTGATATGGTGACGCGGTGGCGGAGGGATTGCCAAGGGAGGATCGCCCTGTGAATGGCATCGCTGCCAATGCAGCCTATTCGAGGTGCCGTTCACCCCTCGATGACGGTTGCCCGATAAGGAGGAGTGGCCCCACCCTCTTCATGTGCCGGCTGCGGGCGAAGGACTCGTTGAATGGAAGGCCGTTGACGCCGGCGCGGAAGCAACGCCAGTTTTGGGCGCCTCCTTCAGAATAGCTCGATCACTATCCCCCAGCTGCCTTACTCCTGCCCCTGCCCGTCACTCGGGCGCGATGGCGCCTGAGCCTGAGCCTGAGCCTGAGTGATCTCTCTGCCACGTTGTAGACGATCAGCGCCTGACGTCGCCTGCCCGGCCTGAGCGACCTGACTGGCACGTTGAAGCAGCTCGGCCGCAGACGTGGGCATAGCGCCGTCCTGGCTCGCCTGAGCAACCTGAGCGGCTTCTCTGCCCCGCTGCAACCGATCGGGCGCATCGCCGCTAGCGCTGCGCCCCGGCGGCTCCTGCTGCCCTGTCCAATGCCGCCACGTCTGAGAGGCCCGCTGCGCCAGGTCCTGTGCAAACACTCGCACCGCCTCCAGCCGCTCGGCCGCGATCGTCCGCACCTCCGCTAGCCAGCCCCCGCGATCGGTAACCGGCTCATACGCTGTCCCTGCCGCTTCGGCCGACGCGCGCGCCTTCTGCTCCATGTACCAGGACGCCCGGAGGTAAGGCGATGGCTCGCGATCCATCTCCGCTGCCCGCACCTCCAGCGCATCGCGCCGCTCGCCTTCGGGCTCGGCCGACGCGTGAGCCTGTGCGTCCGCTCGTTGCGCGGCGAGCGTGCGGTGATCGATCCGCGTGTCCTCACCCGCCTCGGCGAGCTGCGCGTTCGCCTGATGCGCCCACTGCTCCCGCCAGTGGACCAGCAGCTCGTCGCTGTTCCAGTCGCGCACTTTCAGTCCGAACCCGGTCTCGTCGATCGACCGCATGGTGAGCATCACATGCGCGTGCGGCTGAGGCTGGCCGTCGCTGCCGGTGTGATCGTGCAGCGAGAAATCCGCCACCATCCCCCGCGACACGAACTCGTCGCGGACGAAGCCACGAAGCAGCGCAATCTGCCGATCCGCGTCCAACTCGCGCGGTAGAGCAAGCTGCACCTCGCGGGCGAGCTGGGCGTCCTTGCGCCGCTCGCCCGCCTCGACCGCGTTCCACAGCTCGGCGCGATCCAGCGACCAATCTGGCGCCCCCTCTGGCGCCATGATTTCGCTATGCTGGATGTCGGACTTGCGCGTGTAATCATGCACGGCGCCCGTCCGCTCATCCAGCAATTCTGCACCTGCGCGATAGGCCGCAGCTGCAACCGACGAGCGCCCTTTGGAGCGCGAAATCACGGTTGCGGCAAAGCGGAAGATCGCCACTTACGAAACGTGGTCCAGCAGCAAGATGCTGGCCGGAGTTTGAGGCGGGAGCCTCATAGCGCGAAAGCGCTTGGGGAGCCGTCGGCGGGGCATAGCCCCTAGAGACCACGCACGTTGACACTCGTCAACGTATAAGCGTGCCCTTCACTCATTCTTCGCTTGGGACTGTTGACGCGGTTTG
>NZ_JAXOJS010000018.1:0-5498 GCF_036663875.1 Sphingomonas sorbitolis
ACCAATCCCTCGACGGCGAGGGGATTGGCAATCTGGCGTTCGACTTGTTTCATCCGCACCGTAACAATGGCTAGCTGGTTGCCCAGTGTTGTCATTGATGGTGTGAGACTCTCAAGCGCGAATAGAGCAATTAGTATCGGTTAGCTCCATGCGTTACCGCACTTCTACATCCGATCTATCAACGTCGTGGTCTCCGACGGCTCTATGAAATCTTATCTCGAGGGAGGCTTCCCGCTTAGATGCTTTCAGCGGTTATCCCGTCCATACATAGCTACCCAGCTGCGCTCCTGGCGGAACGACTGGTACACCAGAGGTATGTTCAACCCGGTCCTCTCGTACTAGGGTCAACTCCTCTCAAATTTCGACGCCCACGGCAGATAGGGACCAAACTGTCTCGCGACGTTCTGAACCCAGCTCACGTACCACTTTAATTGGCGAACAGCCAAACCCTTGGGACCTGCTCCAGCCCCAGGATGTGATGAGCCGACATCGAGGTGCCAAACAACCCCGTCGATATGAGCTCTTGGGGGTTATCAGCCTGTTATCCCCGGCGTACCTTTTATCCGTTGAGCGATGGCCCTTCCACGAGGGACCACCGGATCACTATGACCGACTTTCGTCTCTGCTCGACTTGTCAGTCTCGCAGTCAGGCGGGCTTATGCCATTGCACTCTAACAGACGGTTTCCGACCGTCCTGAGCCCACCATTGCGCGCCTCCGTTACTCTTTAGGAGGCGACCGCCCCAGTCAAACTACCCGCCACAGAGGGTCCCTGTTCCGGCTTACGGAACGAGGTTAGACATCAGAAACAAACAGGGTGGTATTTCACCTATGGCTCCACATCAGCTGGCGCCGATGCTTCAAAGCCTCCCACCTATGCTACACAGTTTCTTCCTAATGCCACTCTGAAGCTGCAGTAAAGGTGCACGGGGTCTTTCCGTCTAACCGCGGGTACTCCGCATCTTCACGGAGAATTCAATTTCGCTGAGCATGTCCTGGAGACAGTGGGGAAGTCGTTACGCCATTCGTGCAGGTCGGAACTTACCCGACAAGGAATTTCGCTACCTTAGGACCGTTATAGTTACGGCCGCCGTTTACCTGGGCTTCATTTCAGAGCTTGCACCCCTCCACTTAACCTTCAGGCACCGGGCAGGCGTCAGGCCCTATACGTCGTCTTGAAGCCGACTTAGCAGAGCCCTGTGTTTTTGCTAAACAGTCGCTACCCCCTGGCCTGTGCCCCCTCAAAGTGCTTGCGCATAGTGAGGGCCTCCTTCTTCCGAAGGTACGGAGGCAATTTGCCGAGTTCCTTCAGGACACTTCTCTCAAGCGCCTTGGTATACTCTACCTGACCACCTGTGTCGGTTTCGGGTACGGTCTATACGGTGGGGCTATTTCCTGGAACCATTTCGAAGCCATCCCAATCCGATAAGGGATGACAACACACATGATCCGTCACACACCACCAGGCCCACGAATATTAACGTGGTTCCCATCGACTACCCCCTTCGGGCTCGTCTTAGGGGCCGGCTCACCCTGCGCGGATTAGCCTTGCGCAGGAACCCTTGGTCTTTCGGCGAGAGGGCATCTCACCCTCTTTATCGCTACTCATGTCTGCATTCGCACTTCCGATACCTCCACGACCCATTACCAGATCGCTTCACAGGCTTACGGAACGCTCCGCTACCGCGTACCACATCAGTGGCACACCCTAAGCTTCGGCACGTATCTTGAGCCCCGTTACATCTTCGCCGCAGGACCTCTTGTTTAGACCAGTGAGCTGTTACGCTTTCTTTAAAGGATGGCTGCTTCTAAGCCAACCTCCTGGTTGTTTTGGAAGTCCCACATGCTTTCCCACTTAGATACGATTTGGGGGCCTTAGCTGTAGGTCAGGGCTGTTTCCCTTTTGACGACGGACCTTAGCACCCGCCGTCTGTCTCCCGCATATCACTCTTAGGTATTCGGAGTTTGGTTAGGTTTGGTAGATCTCGCGACCCCCTAGCCCATCCAGTGCTCTACCCCCTAAGGTGTTCGTGCGAGGCACTACCTCAATAGTTTTCGCGGAGAACCAGCTATTTCCCGGCTTGATTGGCCTTTCACCCCTAAACACAACTCATCCGGTAACTTTTCAACGTTAATCGGTTCGGACCTCCAGTGCATGTTACTGCACCTTCATCCTGGTCATGCCTAGATCGCCGGGTTTCGGGTCTAATACATCAAACTCTGGCGCCCTATTCAGACTCGCTTTCGCTGCGCCTACACCTATCGGCTTAAGCTTGCTTGATACATTAAGTCACAGACCCATTATGCAAGAGGTACGCTGTCAGGCCATAAAAGCCCTCCAACTGCTTGTAGGCAATCCGTTTCAGGTACTGTTTCACTCCCCTCATCGGGGTGCTTTTCACCTTTCCCTCACGGTACTAGTTCGCTATCGGTCACATACGAGTATTTAGGCTTGGAGGGTGGTCCCCCCATGTTCAGACAGAATTTCACGTGTTCCGCCCTACTCGAGTCCTGAATTCTCACTTTCGTATACGGGGCTGTCACCCGCTATGGCGTCACTTTCCAGAGACTTCTACTAGTTGAAATTCAGGCACTGGCCTGGTCCGCGTTCGCTCGCCACTACTAACGGAATCTCGGTTGATGTCTTTTCCTCCAGCTACTGAGATGTTTCAGTTCGCCGGGTTCGCTTCACGAAGCCTATGTATTCAGCTAAGTGATACCTAACCTAATTAACTCGACCTGTGCGTTACCGCGCAGGTAGAATTAATCGGGATAGGTGGGTTTCCCCATTCGGAAATCGTCGGGTCAAAGCTTGCTCACAGCTCACCGACGCTTATCGCAGCGTGCCACGTCCTTCATCGCCTGTATGTGCCAAGGCATCCACGAATTGCCCTTACCTCACGCTTGAGAGTCCACACCACCAACGACATCACTGGGTGCCTCCGAAGAGGTCACCAACTCGGCAGAGCAGTGCGCGTTAGCTTTTGTCAGGTGCGGATGATTATAATCTCAGCCAGATTATTAGTTATGATGATGTCGATATCTGGAGCCTCGAACCGCTCGTCCAGATCGCCTTGCACAGAAGTGCCCTGCGAACCGCCGAAGCAATCCTCGTCTCCAAAATCGAGCACCTCACGGCATCGATTTTAAAAAACCCATTCACAATGTCAAATACGGGTCGTCTCGACCCAATCACCGTGCTCTCGCACGGCGAACCGTTTCTCTTCATCTCTAGGTTGTGGCTGATGGTGCGTATCTCGCGAACTCGACCGTCGCACCCCGTACTCGATACGGGGCCTCGCCTTGTGGGCGCGCTTTGCGGCGCTGGCCGTTCTTGTCGTAGTGCGCGGCAGCTTTGCTGCCTCGTCTCTTCGACTGCGAAATGGTGGAGCCTATCGGGATCGAACCGATGACCTGATGCTTGCAAAGCAACCGCTCTCCCAGCTGAGCTAAGGCCCCAAACGCACTTGTGTGTGGTGGGCCTAGGTGGATTCGAACCACCGACCTCACCCTTATCAGGGGTGCGCTCTAACCAACTGAGCTACAGGCCCCACACCCGCTGCGCCCGTCAGACGCAGCAGAACTGCGCCTAATAGGGCCCCCATCAAAGTAGTACTTTGATGGGACCCAGGGGCGCGCTTCGCGCGCTGGCCGAGCTTGCCCACAGCCAAGACAACAGATGCTGTCTCGTCTTATGGACTAACCTAGTGATGAAGGGACATGAGGACGGCGGCTAATGTTCTTTGGAATGGAAGAAGCTCTTCCGACAGGGTGGCACCATAAGATGCGGGCCTGTCAGCGCTTTCTGCCGATATCCTTAGAAAGGAGGTGATCCAGCCGCAGGTTCCCCTACGGCTACCTTGTTACGACTTCACCCCAGTCGCTAAACCCACCGTGGTCGCCTGCCTCTCTTACGAGTTAGCGCAACGCCTTCGGGTGAATCCAACTCCCATGGTGTGACGGGCGGTGTGTACAAGGCCTGGGAACGTATTCACCGCGGCATGCTGATCCGCGATTACTAGCGATTCCGCCTTCATGCTCTCGAGTTGCAGAGAACAATCCGAACTGAGACGGCTTTTGGAGATTAGCTCACACTCGCGTGCTTGCTGCCCACTGTCACCGCCATTGTAGCACGTGTGTAGCCCAGCGCGTAAGGGCCATGAGGACTTGACGTCATCCCCACCTTCCTCCGGCTTATCACCGGCGGTTCCTTTAAAGTGCCCAACTAAATGATGGCAACTAAAGGCGAGGGTTGCGCTCGTTGCGGGACTTAACCCAACATCTCACGACACGAGCTGACGACAGCCATGCAGCACCTGTGTGCAGGTCCCCGAAGGGAAGAAATCCATCTCTGGAAGTCGTCCTGCCATGTCAAACGCTGGTAAGGTTCTGCGCGTTGCTTCGAATTAAACCACATGCTCCACCGCTTGTGCAGGCCCCCGTCAATTCATTTGAGTTTTAACCTTGCGGCCGTACTCCCCAGGCGGATAACTTAATGCGTTAGCTGCGCCACCCAAACACCAAGTGTCCGGACAGCTAGTTATCATCGTTTACGGCGTGGACTACCAGGGTATCTAATCCTGTTTGCTCCCCACGCTTTCGCACCTCAGCGTCAATACATGTCCAGTCAGCCGCCTTCGCCACTGGTGTTCTTCCGAATATCTACGAATTTCACCTCTACACTCGGAATTCCACTGACCTCTCCATGATTCAAGCGATGCAGTCTAAAAGGCAATTCCAGAGTTGAGCTCTGGGCTTTCACCTCTTACTTACAAAGCCGCCTACGTGCGCTTTACGCCCAGTAATTCCGAATAACGCTAGCTCCCTCCGTATTACCGCGGCTGCTGGCACGGAGTTAGCCGGAGCTTATTCTCCCGGTACTGTCATTATCATCCCGGGTAAAAGAGCTTTACAACCCTAAGGCCTTCATCACTCACGCGGCATTGCTGGATCAGGCTTTCGCCCATTGTCCAATATTCCCCACTGCTGCCTCCCGTAGGAGTCTGGGCCGTGTCTCAGTCCCAGTGTGGCTGATCATCCTCTCAGACCAGCTAAGGATCGTCGGCTTGGTGCGCCTTTACCACACCAACTACCTAATCCTACGCGGGCTCATCCCTCGGCGATAAATCTTTGGACTTACGTCGTCATCCGGTATTAGCAGTCGTTTCCAACTGTTATTCCGAACCAAGGGGCAGATTCCCACGCGTTACGCACCCGTGCGCCACTAACTACCCGAAGGTAATTCGTTCGACTTGCATGTGTTAGGCATGCCGCCAGCGTTCATTCTGAGCCATGATCAAACTCTCAAGTTTATGTCACCAGCCAATCGCAGTGGAATTCCACGATCAACCAGCTCATCTCAAGGAGCCGCTCTGCACAATATCATTCAGACACCCTACCCGACCAAAGCCAGACAGAGTGTCCATTACATATGGAATATGTGAAGGACATATGAGAACGACTTAGCTTTAAACGATACTCCGGAGCCTTGAGGACCCC
>NZ_JAXOJS010000019.1:0-4049 GCF_036663875.1 Sphingomonas sorbitolis
ATTCACCATGTCTCATACCCCCTTCGCGAAAGCGAACGTCGCGGGGTGGAGCAGCCCGGTAGCTCGTCAGGCTCATAACCTGAAGGTCACAGGTTCAAATCCTGTCCCCGCAACCATCTTGACTTGTCGAACCTCGGAAGCATCCGCTCCCGAGGATTTCTTTTGTCTGGTCGGCTGGCTGATCAGAAGCATCGCTGCGAGCTCACCGGTCATTTTCACCTGCAATGCCCCATCGACCGGTGTCAGCACGATGCGTTCGATAAGTCCGCGGATTACTTCCTGCGCCTCCGTGCGGCTGGCCTCGTTGGTGTAGGCAGACAACAGATTCTCGACCTTGTGCCGGTAGATCTGCGCGACTCGCGTATGGAACATCACGGGTCCAGACGGTTCGGCACTAGCGCCCAGAATTTCCTCCAGCGCTACCTTGCGTTGGCCCAAACGGTTCAGCTCCTCACGTACCAGCGATGCATCGACCCCCTTGACGATGGCGGCGGTCAGCCGGTCGATGCCCGCGATGATGCCTTTAAGTTCGTGGCGGTGTGAACCATGATCACGCTCGCGTACGCGGGCGAGCCGGTTGCTCTCGGCGACATATTCCTTGACGAACGCTTGACCACGTCAAACTGCAACATGTCGTCCTTCAGCGCTGCCAGCACCTGCTCTTCGAGTTCGCCGATGCGAATCGTCAGCTTGTTGGTGCAGCCGGCGTCGCCGTAGTTGGTGTTCGCGTGACAACCCGAACGGAGCTTGCCGACCTTGCCATAGTTCGACCCGCACACTCCGCACATAACCTTACCCGTAAGCAGGTACTTCGGGCGTTGCTTGGCCCAGATGGGCGTCACATCGGAGCCGTGCGGACATGCAGTTTGCTCCTGGCGCGCCTTCACCTGTCCCCATAGCTCGTCGCTCACGATCCGCAGATGCGGGGCTTCGGCAGTCTTCTTCACTCCCTCGGCCGTCGCGAAGGCGTGTCGCTTGCCGGTTTCCGGATCCTTACGGAAGGTCTGACGCTGATGCTCGGGGCAACCGACATAAGCTTGGTTGTTGAGGACGCCGGTGCCTCGTTTCTTGTTGCCGTTGATCGTGGAGGCAGACCATTTGCCGCCCCGTGGGCCGGGTACGCCGCGACGATAGAGGTCGGCTGCGATGGCCTTGGCAGAGCGGCCCATGGCATATTGTTCGAAGATCGACACGATGTGCGCTGCCTCGGACGCATTGACCTTAAGGTGCCCCGGGATGCGATCGCCGCGTGCATCGAGCTGAAAATCCAGTACGTAGCCATATGCTCGCCCACCGGCATTGAGACCTTTCATGTGCCTATCGGCAAGCGCGTCGCGGGTCTTGCGCGACGTCGCCGAGATCTGCTCGGCGTTCATCGTCCCTTTCATGCCGACGTGCAGCCGCGTGATCTCCCCTTCCGCTACCGTCACCAGGCGGATACCGAGGAACTGCAACCGCTCGTAAACCTTGGCGGTATGTGATTGTCCACGCGATAAGCGGTCGAGTTCGTCCGCCAGCACGACATCGGCTTCACGCCGTTCGCAGGCGGCCAGCAGCCTGAATGCCTGGACGGTTCAACGTTGCGCCAGAGATGGCCTCGTCGGCCCACGCACCGATCTCCTGCCAGCCGGCCTTGGCAAGATACGCCCGCATGTTGCCGTTCTGCACCGCGATGGTCTCTGGCTTTTGCATGTCGGTCGAATAACGGGCGTAGAGCGCAACTCTCATTTCTTCATCTCCGTATCGGTGCGGCTGTGCTCGCCAAGATGAGTCCGGGCGAGGTCGCGCGCAAGCAGCCGTGCCAGCGCCAGTGCCGCCTTCTGGCGGGCAGGTTCGGCAGGGAGGAGCGGCGGAGTAGGGCGGGGATGGTGTTCCATCCAACAGCCCAAACGAAAAAAGCATCGATCAACCCACGCGAGTCGTGGCCGAAAACGCAGGACCAGCAGCCGAAATCGGCCGTCGGTCCGATAGCGTCACATGCCCATGCCGCCGTTCATGGCTCGCATCGCCATCAGGCTCAACTTCGTCTTTGGTGGGGTCCACGTTGCACGGTCGAACAAGGCGCGGCCATCAGCATGCCGACGACCGAGGCGGATCAAATCCTCATCGCCGTAATCACGGTCATCACCGTCCACCCGGTACCGCGCGATAAGGCGGCCTCCCGATCCGCGGAGCGCGAGCGTTTCCGCTATGGTCATCGCACCGTCGGCGTCGATCTGGGACGGGCGGAACCGCACTCGCTCGCCCGGATGCGCGACCTGTGGCTCGAACGCGGCAAGTTCCTTCGGCTCGAAACCGGCGCGGCCGCGAGCACCAAGATAGATTATTGGCGGCGCCGGTCGAGTATAATGGGTTCGGTATTGCTGCAGTGCCGACACGGCCTGTTCGAGCGCGGCGCTGATCAAGTCTTCGCGGGCCTGGCGCTCCAACCACCTCACCGCATCTGTCGCAGTACCGCCTTGCGGGTGCGCGAAGCCACGGTCCGCTGCGCGCTGTACGGCAAGACGGCTGCTTGCAGCGATTTGGCCGTCGGCCAACGAGTCGTTGAAGCGGTGCAGATCAAGGTCGAGTTTGGTGCCACGATTTGCCGATACAGCGCGCCGCGCCGCATCGCGCACCTGATCGTGCAGCGCCTGCGGGCGCAGCTGTGGCTCGTTGCGGGCGCTCAGGTGCGCGAGACCGACGTCTCCCAGCGCGTGCAACGCGCGCTCCTGGGTTACCATGAGGACTCGGACATCTCCGGCTGATGCAGTGCGGTCGCATCCAACCGCCCAGTCGATGAGAATCATGCGCGCGCTGTCGACGACCGTCGCTGCGTGTTCCTCTCCAGCCGCCATGGCATCGAAGTGGCGGCCTGCCGCGCCTGCGAGGCCTTCAAGCTGCATGCGCCAGCCACGCTGGCTCACCGTGTCGCAGATGTACTGGCTCGTCAGATTTACAGCCTGCTCTTCCCAGCTGTTCGCGCGGCTGTTTGACGTCTTCATTGAGCTTAGTCGGTCCAGCTGAGCTACGCCGGTGGACGTCAACTCTTCCAACAGCAACGGCTCGAACACCCGTTCGAAGTTCTTCTGTGGGAAGATGCGCGTCGATGCATCGCGCTCTGCTGCATCAGCGCGCCGCCACCACTCGCCATCCGAGCAAGACGAGGGCGCGATGATGCGACCGGCTGCCACATCAGCCATGCGCGCAGCAAGTGCGCGCTGGTTCGCAGAACCGCTGTCTGGCAGGCCTGCCACACCGGCCAGTTCCCGGTCGAGCCACGTATCGCCGTCGAACATCGCCTGCCGCAGTGCCGCCGACGCCACGCAGTTGCGAACATCGTAATTACGCGAATTGTAGGTCGTACCGCGTAGCAGGTGCGGTACACCTAGTGCGGTAGCTATCGTATGAGCGAGATAGGCGCTTTGCCCAGTGACTGGCTGCTCCGGATCGTCGCGTATTTCCTTGATCGTCATGCGCCACGATGCCAGCACCATCCGCGCGCCATCCAGCGTGCTCGCCGCATGTACAGCGCCGTCGTCGATCTGGCGCGCAATGCCGGCGGCAATTCGGCCCGTCAGACGATAGTCAACGGACGGGTCATCCTGAGCATCTTCGAAAGCGTTGCACAAGTAGGCGTAGGCGATGCTTGCCGCCGTCTTCATCAGCTTCGCCGACGTCGTCGGCTCCTTCACGCCAGCGTTGTTGTTGCCAATCGTACCCATCATTGTCTCCGTTCGTCCACGGAGCCTGACTCGGCATATGCTGACGATTGATTAAATGCGCCTGCCCACCATTGATCAGCACGCCTTAACATCGTCGAACCAGAGTCTCGCAGCTCCAACGAAGCATCCAGTGCAAAAGGATCGAGGGACCCACGCACGTGAAACGCGCGTGCGATACAGCGGCGGTGCGAGCGCTCGAAACTTGGAAGCGGAAAGGCCGTTTTTGGTGGAAGCACGAACCCGCTGCGCGGGAGGGTCGTGCGGGGCGCGGTTGAATTGACATCGCGGGTGTAGCGCATCGGTTGAGCGCTACGGGAAGCAGGCAGAGCATCGGGGTTCCACGAA
>NZ_JAXOJS010000020.1:0-3139 GCF_036663875.1 Sphingomonas sorbitolis
GTCTCCGCGCCAGCGCGCCATGTCGCCTGTACGATACATTCGGGTTCCTGGAGCACCAAACGGGCATGGCACGAACCTCTCCGCTGTTAAATCAGGACGATGGAGATAACCGCGAGCAGCCCCGGGACCACTGACATAAATCTCGCCAACAGAGCCGAACGGCACCGGCTCCCCTCTCCCATTTAGGAGGTAGACAGCAAGATCGGGTATTGCACGCCCGATGATACTCCCGGTTCGATTTTTGTCTTTTGAAGTAATGAAGCGGTATGTAACATGTACAGTAGTCTCTGTGATACCATACATGTTTACTAAGTCCACATTATAATTAGTACGACTTTGTCGCCACAATGATAAATGTGTTTCTTCTAGGGCCTCGCCGCCAAGAATTATGTATTTTAAGCAATTATTTAGACGACTTGCGTTCCCCGCCGTCAATAAGCCGGTGAATGCGCTTGGTGTCTGATTTAGAACCGTAACAGCCTCACGGCATACCAATTCATAGAACTCTGGAGGAGATCGCGTAGTCGTGTAAGGGACAATTACTAGGCGTCCACCGTAGCTTAGAGCTCCCCAGATCTCCCATACAGAGAAATCAAAAGCATAAGAATGAAATAGAGTCCAGACGTCTTTTGAGCTAAATTTAAAAAGAGAATCTGTAGCATTGAGCAATCGGGTGATGTTGGCGTGTTCGACCATCACCCCCTTTGGCAGTCCCGTAGATCCCGAGGTGTAAATAACATATGCAAGTGTTTGTGGCACCAGCGGCCCTCCGACCGCGAAATTCGCAGATGACTGGCCACGCCACGCGGTCGCCTCGTCGAGATTGAGGACTGGGAGAACCAGACCTGCTTGGTCAATCGCGGATTTGAGCAAGTTCATTGTTAGCGAATGACCTAGAGCAATGGCTGGTTCACAGTCTAGTATCGCATGCACAAGCCTATTTACAGGATTCTGAGGGTCTAGTGGAACATAAGCGGCGCCAGCCTTAAGGGTAGCAATAAGGCTAATTATCGGATCGAAGGAGCGCTCCATGAGAATGACTACCCGGCTCTCTCTTCTTACGCCAAGGCTCCGGAGGTAACGGGCCAGCCTATTAGCCAGTTCGTTAACCTCACTATAGCTCATACTTTCGGATCCAAAATTAAGCGCAGTAGCATTTGGGTTAATGCGTGCGTGCTCCTCAAATAGCTGGTGTACGCAGGGCGTGTTCGAGAAATTTGTTACTCTCCCACACTCCACCAGTAGCCGGGTCCGCTCCAGAGGACTTAAGAGCTCTATTTGGCTCAGGTGTAAATGAGGATTGGCTGCCACTTGTTCTAGAGCATTAGATACCTGTGCAGCTAGGCGTTCTATCGTAGGAGAATCGAATAGATCAGTTGCATATTCAATGAGGCCGGACAAACCATCTTCGACCTCGCTAACGTAAAAAGATATATCAAATTTCGCGGTTGCAAAGCTTGTGTCGACGCCTCTGAGCTTCAGTCCTCCTAAGTGATCTGCTCTTAGTTCATCATTTTGAAGCGCAAACATCACCTGAAATATCGGGTGGCGGCTAAGATCACGGGTCGGTGCAAGCTCGGCCACTAGCTTTTCAAAAGGTAGATCTTGATGAGCGTAAGCGCCTAACGCAGATTCCCGACTTCTTCTTACCAACTCGGCAAAGGTTGGGTCGCCCGAAAGGTCGGTGCGCAGCGCTAAGGTGTTTACAAAGAAGCCGTTTAGCGCTTCCAGCTGTCGATGAGTTCTGCCAGCAATAACAGAACCTATCACAATATCATCCTGCCCGCTCCAACTGGCGAGCACTGTTTTAACACCGGCTAGCAGCACCATATGTAGTGTTGCGTCCTGCTCGCGCGCGATCTGCTTCAGTTTGTCAACAAGTTCGGCGGAAGCTGAGAACGGTAGCACGGCTCCCTTGTGGCTGGCGGTGGGAGGTCGCGAGTGGTCAGTAGGAAGCTCTAGGGCCGACGGCGCGCCAGCTAGGTGGTTGCGCCAGTAACTGAGTTGCCGCTCCAAGACCTCTCCCTGTAGCCAGCTTCTTTGCCACAAGGCGTAATCGACATACTGCAATTCCGGTTCAGGAAGCGGTGAAGGGTTGCCTTCGACATATGCAGCGTAAATCTCACCAAGCTCTCGTATAAGTATGCTAAGTGACCATCCGTCAGAAATAGCGTGATGCATATTCAGCAATAGAACATGATCTATATCGCTAATCTTAACTAGTCCCGCACGAAATAGTTGATCTTTTGCAAGATCAAATAAAATTTCGGCATCCTCATGTATCGTGCGTGTAAGCGCGGCTTCCCGCAGCGCTGGCTCATAGTAACTAATATCGTGCTGATGAAAGCGAATATTACTAGGCGAATCGACTATTTGTGCAGGCGAACCGTCGTTCAGCACCTCAAAGCGGGTTCGCAAGCTCTCGTGTCGTCGTATCAACTCGTTCAACGCTGCCTCAAGCGCAACTGCATCTAGCTTGCCCTCGATGCGTAACGCAGAAGGCATATTGTAAGCGGACCCTGCTAAGCCCATTTGCTCGAGAAACCATAACCGTTCTTGCGCATATGATAAGGGCAGGGTGGCGGGCCGTGCTTGCACCCGCAACATCGGCGCTGCAAGGTTTACCGTATCACCGGGCACTTCTTCCAGTTTGCGAGCCATTTTCGCTACCGTGGGCGCCTCAAACAGCACTCGCAGGGTCGCCTCCACTTCTAGCCGATCGCGGACTAACGCAATTACTCGCGTCGCCAGCAAAGAGTGGCCGCCTAGGTCGAAGAAATTATCGTCTGCCCCGATCCGATCTAACCGCAGCACTTCTCTCCAGATTGACGCAAGCGCCTCCTCCATCGAGGTTCGCGGGGCTACATAGGTGAGTTCGTCGGGCCGCATTTCCGGTATCGGTAATGCTTTACGGTCAAGTTTCCCATTCGACGTTAGCGGCAACTCATTCAATATATGAAAAGCACGAGGAACCATATGCTCTGGAAGTCGAGCTGCAAGAACCGAACGCAACTCGCCCAAATCCGGGGTTGCAATTTCCGGTACAACATAGGCGACTAATCGCTTATCTCCGGGTGCATCCTCACGGGCGATAACCACGGCTTGGCGGACGGCCGGGTGAGTTAGCAGTGCTGTTTCA
>NZ_JAXOJS010000021.1:0-1640 GCF_036663875.1 Sphingomonas sorbitolis
AAGAAGACTTTGAGTGGATCAGTTCCAAGTTTGACCTTACCCTATCACTAGGCGAGGATAAATCCGGTCTTTCCGGAGTGCTGGAGTATGCCACGGACCTGTTCGACGCATCGACGGCCGAGCGTTTCGCGGCGCATCTTGTGCGAGTCCTGGAGCAGGTAGTGGCGTCTCCCGATACCCGTCTGGGCGACCTCGATTTACTCGGCGAGGAGGAGCGTCACCGTCTTCTCGTCACGTGGAACGAGACTGGTCATCAAGTTCGTGACGCTACGGTGGTCGAACTGTTCGAGGCCCAGGCAGCACGGGCGCCGGACGCGACCGCGGTAGTGTTTGGCGATCTCACGCTCAGCTATGGAGAGTTGAACGAGCGTTCCAATCAGCTCGCCCATCATCTTCGCAACCTTGGCGTCGGACCGGAAAAGCTCGTCGCGATCTGTATAGAGCGTTCGCTCGACATGGTTGTCGGTCTTCTTGCAGTCCTTAAGTCGGGCGGCGCCTACGTACCGCTCGATCCCGAATACCCCGCTGAGCGTCTTTTGTTCATGCTGGATGATACGGCAGCCCCGATTTTGCTAACGCAGGAACGTCTGCTTGAGCGACTTCCCGCAACGCGCGCCGAGACAATCTGCCTCGATCGCGACTGGCCGCTCATTTCGGCCCACCCCGGTTCCGCCCTCCATATCCCTATCGACCCTGTTAATCTCGTCTACGTTACCTATACATCTGGGTCCACGGGGAAGCCAAAAGGTGTCGGGATGTTTCACCGAGGCCTGATCAACCTCATGGATTGGCATTCAACCGTGTCACATGGCCGGCGGATACTACAGTTCGCATCCATCGGCTTCGACCAATCTGCCCTAGAAATTCTTTCTTCACTATTTTCAGGTGGAGAGCTAGTCATAGTCTCAGAGGAGGAACGGTTCGGGTTGCTACGCGACCTGCAGGATTTTGCATCACGCCAAATTGAGGACGTGTTTTGCGCCCAGTCAGTTCTAGATGCAATAGGGCCTCTTCCTGCAAAAGACCTTTCCCTAAAGAATATAATCCAGACAGGAGAAGCGCTCAGAATAAATTCTTCCGTCCGCGAGCTTCTTGCCAAAGCACCGCGTGCATCATTACACAACTATTATGGTCCGACCGAAACCCATGTCGTAACTGCGTCCCTCAACGTTGAATACACATTCGACCGCTCCGTTCCGATCGGCCGTCCGATCTGGAACACTGAGGTGTACGTACTGGATGCATTCCTGCGGCCTGTCCCGGCAGGGGTTGCAGGAGAACTCTACATTGCGGGTGAAGGGCTTGCCCGTGGCTATCTGAACAGACACGGGCTGACCGCGGAGCGGTTCGTCGCATGCCCGTTCAAAGCACCTGGCTCGCGTATGTACCGGACCGGTGATCTTGCGCGCTGGCGCACCGATGGTGAGCTGGAATTTCTTGGGCGCAACGACTTCCAGGTAAAAATTCGTGGCTTCCGGATCGAGCTAGGCGAAATCGAGGCAGTGCTGTCGCGCCAGCCCGGTGTTTCGCAGGCGGCGGTGATCGCCCGCGAAGACGAGCCGGGCGATAAGCGCTTGGCAGCCTATTTAGTAGCTGAGACGGGCACAGTGCTGGACGAGAAGGCATTGCAAGGTGATCTC
>NZ_JAXOJS010000022.1:0-1603 GCF_036663875.1 Sphingomonas sorbitolis
CAACAAGCCCTGCTGGAGCGGAGACAAAGGAAGAACGTCCGACACCCCCCGATGCTCGGACTCGAGGCGCTCGATCTCAGCCTGATCCAAAGATACCAAAGGCAAGTCTGAAGGTGTGAAGCCTCCTGCATCGGCACGGTTTGCGCAGCGCGCTAGGGCTGCGAGCGTAAGTAGCCATTTCTCGGACAGGGCTTTGATATCGGTCTCGGCAAAAAGTTCCCCCCCCCACGACCAGCTTGCAAAGATGGTCGGACCGTCTTCGCGGTCGGCGGTATGAGCATTCAGGACGACGGAATGGGGAAGCGGCCTTGCGATATCACCACTTCCCGCCAGAACGCTTGCCTCTGGGGCGGGTGCCCAGTCGACTCCGGATGGAGCATCGAACCGCCCCAAATAGTTAAAGCCGAACTGTGATTTTGCTTGTAGTTGATCGCCGCCATCGTCAGTCAGATATCGCAATATGCCATAGCCTATGCCGTTGTCAGGCAGTTGCCTAAGTTGTTCCTTAATGCGCTTGAGCGCCGCCCCGAGCGCCGGGCCATCCTCCGCTAACTGTTGAGGATCCAAATCTTCTATGTCTAGACGGAGCGGGAAGAGGCTGGTGAACCATCCTACGGTACGTGACAGATCCGCGCGTCGATTTTCCTCCCTACCATGCCCTTCAAGGTCGAGCAGTACGTCACTCGCGTTGCTAATGCCTCTTTCCCTGCGCCACCAGACAATCGCGACTACAAACGCCGTTAAAAGGATATCGTTAACGCGCGCGTGAAAAAGGAAGGGAAGCTTCGATAGTAAGGGACTCGCAACATCCGGTGGTACCGATAAGCTGAGGGAACGCAGAGTCGCTGCGGTGTCCCTCGCCGGATCGAGAGGCCGGCTTGAAATGAGCGGATCATTCCCCGACAACACATTTTTCCAGAAAGGTAGCTCCGCTTCGCGTTCCCCATTTCGAGCTTCCTCGTTAAGAATGTGTGCCCACTCACGATACGAGGTACCGATAGGCTCAAGGGCGGGTTGCCCTCCAACGGATATTGCTTCCCATGCACTCTGTAGATCAGGTAGCAGAATACGCCAGGAAACTCCATCGACGGTTAAGTGATGAATTACAAGCAAAAGGCGGCCAGCGTCGTTTGTCCCAGCATCAAGCCACACAGCATGGACTGATTTTCCAATTGCCAAGTTTAAACTACTTTCAGCCAGGTAGGTGGCATCCAACATGGCCGCCTCAAGCTCTGGGCCATACATCCCCTTCACGTCGATGCAGGACAAGCAGGCTTCGGCAAGGATTCTGCCGGGGGGAAGCACATCGAGTACTAAACTCTTTTTGTCTTCGCCCTCGGTCAGTGCAAGTCTGAGCGCGTCATGATGATCAAGAATGGCCTGGAGGGCAGACTCTAGACTTTCTCGTGTGGCAGACCTCGGGGTCTGCAGAAATACAGACTGGGTAAAGCGTTCGCCAAGCTTCAATCCGTCGAGGTACCAAGAGATTATTGGAGTTGGTGTCAGCAATCCCGTTGGAGAAATGGTTGTCCTGGAAAGGTCCTTAAGGGGGCGTGCGAGGCTGGCGAGCGCAGCTGCGGTGGGGTGCCGGAAGACGTCACCT
>NZ_JAXOJS010000023.1:0-1234 GCF_036663875.1 Sphingomonas sorbitolis
TGAACCGCGCCGGGTCTACCGGAGGCGTTGGGTTGTGAGTCACGCTGCCATATCGATATTGTCCGCGGCAGCATAATATTGATCTTCAGCTTCGGCAGGCGGGATGTTGCCGATGGGCTCCAGCAGCCGGCGATGGTTGAACCAGTCGACCCATTCGAGCGTCGCGTATTCCACCGCTTCGAAGGATCGCCAAGGTCCACGGCGATGGATGACCTCGGCTTTGTAGAGGCCGTTGATGGTCTCAGCTAAAGCGTTGTCGTAGCTGTCGCCGACGCTGCCAACCGAGGGCTCGATCCCGGCCTCGGCGAGGCGCTCGGTGTACTTGATGGACACATATTGCGACCCGCGGTCGCTATGATGGATGAGGCCGCCCCGATGGGCCGGCCGACGATCGTGAAGTGCCTGTTCCAAGGCATCGAGGACGAAACTGGCATGAGCCGTCCTGCTGGCCCGCCAGCCGACGATCCGCCGAGCATAGGTATCGATGACGAAGGCCACGTAGACGAACCCCGCCCAGGTCGCGACGTAGGTGAAGTCTGACACCCACAGCATATTCGGCGCTGGCGCGTAGAACTGGCGGTTGACGTGATCGAGCGGGCACGGCGCCGCCTTGTCGCTGATCGTGGTGCGCACCGGCTTGCCCCGGATCACGCCTGCCAAGCCCATCTCGCGCATCAGCCGTTCGACAGTGCAGCGGGCGATCGGAAAACCTTCCCGTATCATCTGTCGCCACACCTTGCGCACGCCGTAGACCGCAAAGTTCTCGGCGAACACGCGCGCGATCTCCGGCTTGAGGGCCACATCCTGCCGCGCCCGCGCCGACAGACGTGTCGGATCCTGTCGCTGCGCGACGCGCTCGTGATAGGTGGATGGGGCGATCGGCAGGACACGGCAGATCGGCTCGACCCCATAGGCATCGCGGTGATCGTCAATGAAAGCGATCATCGTCGGAACGGGCGGTCGAGCTCCGCCTGCGCAAAATATGCCGACGCCTTGCGTAGAATCTCGTTGGCCTGCCGCAGCTCACGGACCTCGCGCTCGAGCGCCTTCACCTTGTCGGCAACCTCGGTCGGGACACCGGCACGCTTGCCGCTGTTGACCTCAGCCTTCTTCACCCACTCATGCAGCGTCTGCGGAACGCAGCCGATCTTCTCCGCGATCGACACCACCGCTGCCCATCGCGAGGGGTGATCCCGCTCGTGGTCGAAAACCATACGTACCGCGCGTTCGCGAA
>NZ_JAXOJS010000024.1:0-1124 GCF_036663875.1 Sphingomonas sorbitolis
GGAGCGTCACCGTCTTCTCGTCACGTGGAACGAGACTGGTCATCAAGTTCGTGACGCTACGGTGGTCGAACTGTTCGAGGCCCAGGCAGCACGGGCGCCGGACGCGACCGCGGTAGTATTTGGCGATCTCACGCTCAGCTATGGAGAGTTGAACGAGCGTTCCAATCAGCTCGCACGTATACTGATTGCCCGTGGCGTCGGCCCAGAGCGCGTGATTGCGCTGGCAGTTCCCCGCTCGCTCGACATGGTGGTGGGTCTTTTCGGTATCCTAAAATCGGGTGCGGCATACTTGCCGCTGGATCATGACTACCCAATCGAGCGGCTTCAATTCATGGTGGCGGATGCAGCGCCGGATTGCTTGGTGAGCACGAGCATGGCTGCAAATTTTGTTAGCGACACACTTGACTGCATCTGGCTCGATGCGCTTGAAACGAAGGCCGCGCTCCAAGGTGAGGCAGGCACGGACCTGACCGATGAAGATCGGGCCTCACCACTGCGGACGTGCAATCCGGCCTATGTCATATACACGTCCGGTTCGACGGGGCGCCCCAAGGGCGTTGTCACCTCGCATCGCTCGATCGTCAATCGTCTCGACTGGATGCAATCGATCTATCGCTTGGATGAAGGCGACAGTGTCGTTCAGAAGACGCCGATTAGCTTCGACGTCTCGGTCTGGGAGCTTCTCCTTCCGCTGGTCGTGGGCGCCCGACTTGTCGTGAGCCAGCCTGGGAGCCACCGGGACCAGACGTATCTGGTCGATTTGATCAAGCGTGAGAAGGTAACCATCGCGCATTTCGTTCCTTCGATGTTAGGCCTGATACTCGACAACTGGTCCAGTGGCGATTTCGGCTCGCTACGCGAGATCATCTGCAGTGGCGAGACTTTGCCGGTCGACATACGGAATAGCCTTGTCTTTCATACAGGGATAAAGCTGAGCAACCTTTACGGGCCAACCGAGGCGGCTATTGACGTTACATACTGGCTCGACAGCGGCGAGGAGCAGGGTACCGTTCCGATCGGCCGTCCGATCTGGAACACTGAGGTGTACGTACTGGATGCATTCCTGCGGCCTGTCCCGGCAGGGGTTGCAGGAGAACTCTACATTGCGGGTGAAGGGCTTGCCC
>NZ_JAXOJS010000025.1:0-1095 GCF_036663875.1 Sphingomonas sorbitolis
CAGGGTATCAAAGAGTTCTCCGACTCCTGCGAGGCGTTGGATTTCACTAAGGCCGAGATGCTGGTGTGCGAGGAGCCGCGATTGCTCTTCCTGAAGCCGGGCAAGGAGTTGAAGGATAGTCTCTTTGGGACGTAAGCGGAGCCGGAGAGGTACCGTGTTGATAAAGAGGCCAACCATTCGTTCCATACCTGGCAATTCTGGCGGACGGCCCGCAACAGTAATGCCGAATACAACGTCGTTTCGCTTGGTCTCTGACGCCAGCAGCATAGCCCACGCCAACTGCACGACCGTATTGAGTGTCAGGCCATTTCCCCAAGCGAAAGCCGACAAGGACGTGGTCAGCTCAAGTGATAGTTCGAGTTGCACGCTCTCGGCCGGAACCGGGGCGCTGGTGCTCGAAGGCGCTAGTCGGGTAGGCTCCGTCAGACCCTCGAAAGCGTCACGCCAAGCGGCTTCTGCCAAAGAGCGGTCCTGCCTCTGGAGCCATGCCAGATAGTCACGGTATGGTGTTGCAGTCGGCAGGTCCGGCCTGCTTACCCCTGCACGGTAAAGGATAAAGAGTTCCTGCCAAAAGACCGAGATGGACCATCCGTCGAGCAGAATATGGTGATGTGTGAAAATTAACCTGTGCCGCCCGGCAGTTAGCCGAACCAGCGCGAAGCGCAGAAGTGGTGAACAAGAGGGCGTGAATCCTATCGAGCGATCCCGTTCAATGAATGCATTGAGTGACGCCTCGCGCTTTGACGCAGAGAGGCTAGAGAGATCAACATAGGACCACGGAAGATCCGGTGCCTTTGGAACCGTCTGGATGGGAGACGTGAAGCCCTCGTGCAAGAAGGCCGCGGCAAGATGCGGATGCCTGATGAGAAGCGCCTGCGCAGCCGTGCGCAGTCTCTCCGTATCCAGATGCCCCGTTAGATCTAGGACTAATTGAACAAGATATACGTGCGGCGTCTCATCGTCGTAAAGCGAGTGGAACAACAAGCCCTGCTGGAGCGGAGACAAAGGAAGAACGTCCGACACCCCCCGATGCTCGGACTCGAGGCGCTCGATCTCAGCCTGATCCAAAGATACCAAAGGCAAGTCTGAAGGTGT